>NZ_JBSHLB010000019.1:0-1368 GCF_053619935.1 Microbacterium sp. NPDC055455 | reverse complement strand
CAGAAAAAGATTGACCAATTTCCCGATATGGGTTGACCCCCAACCGTATACCCGGTATACTCTTAATTAACGGGGAACGGAAAAGGAACCGCCCCCGACACCTTCAACCCGAAAGGGAACATCATGCACAGGAATGCCGAAATGACCAGTAATGGCCAGATCGCAACCGCGGAATTCTTCACGCGGGCGGCGAAGGCCACCAGCGTCGAGGACATGCTCGAAATCATCGAGCAGTACAAGGGGGAGTGGGACACCGACGTTCCCGTCCGATGGGGCTGCGTCCTTCTCGAAGCGGTGCTCGAGGCCAATGCCTGGCAGGTGGAGTCGTTCGGCTGGGGTTCGTTCGTGGCAATGATCAAGGGCACTCGGATCGGCTCGGCGATTCAGTTCGACGGGGGCATGGTGACCCATCACCAGGACTACCACTGGCTGAAGGGGCCGATCTAAGCCCGCACAAGGGGAGGGGCGCGCATTCCCCAATCACGCGCACAACCACACACCTTCAACCCGAAAGGGAACGTCATGACCACCACGACCACCACGACCACCAAGAAGGCCAACATCGAGGAGCGCGTCCGCAAGCTGCTGGCGCAAGCTCACGACCAGGAGGGCACGCCCGAGGGGGAGACGTTCCGCGCCAAGGCGTTCGAGATGATCGCCCGCTATGGCATCGAGGAGGCGGCGCTCGCCAAGAACGAGAAGCGAGACGACATCGTGCAGTCCATCGTGGAACTCGGCGGCGTTCACAGCGATCTCCGCTCATACCTGATGAGCATGATGGCTGACGCACTGCACTGCATGACCGTCGTCCATACGGTCAACCGCAGCCGCAGGATCAGCAAGATCGAAATCTTCGGCCGGAAGGCGCATGTCGAGCGGGTGACGTTTCTGTTCGACGTTCTCGCCCCGCAGATGCTCGCGCTCGCGGCGAAGGTCAAGCGGGAGCACCACTGGGAGCCGGCCACGGCAACCCAGCGACGCTCCGTCATGCTCGGCTTCATGCAGGGCGTGAAGGATGTTCTCGTGGAGGTCGAGCGCCGCACGGTCGAAGCCGTCGAGCAGGAATCCGGCAAGGATCTCTGCCTGGTGGACGACAAAACGCGAGCGCAGGAAGCCCTGGCAATGGCTCACCCCGTCCTTGGGCAACCACGGAAGGGGCCGATGATCCGCGACCGCAACTCGTTCAATGAAGGGCGGGAAGCGGGGCGGGAAGCGGCCCGTCGGAACGGCACCGCGATGAGTGGCCGAAAAGCCCTCGCCGGATAGCTCGAAGCGAGTGCGTCGAAGGCCCGGCCCCGTCAGGGGTCGGGTCTTTTTGGCATGGACAAGAGGGGTGGGCGGGGAGCCGAGCCAGGCCACCATCCCGCG
>NZ_JBSHLB010000018.1:0-1651 GCF_053619935.1 Microbacterium sp. NPDC055455 | reverse complement strand
GGTCATGGTGTGTCCCTTCCTGGGGTTTGTATCTCTGACAGTTACAGACTACGAGGGGGGTCAGACATTGGGGACCATGGGCGGCTGGTTGGGGTGCTGTGGGGTGTCTTGGCAGGGGGTGAATTGTGCTGTCAATTTGCAAGCGGGTTTCGGGGTGAATGTTGTTTGCATTTTGCAAGCAGATTTCGGGTGGGAGTGTCGGGGGTGTGCGGTAGTTTGTAACTGTCAGAGATACAGAGTTTTGGGAGGTGGTGGTGATGGTTTCTGGTCGGTATGGGGTTCGGGGTCGGGGGATCAGTTCGGGTGCGTTGTTGGGTCGGATCGCGGCGCAGGAGCGTCGGGAGCGGTTCGAGGCGTTGCCGGAGGTTGTGGCGGCGCGTGAGGCGTTTCGGGTGGGTGTGCGGCGGGCGCAGTTGGAGTCGCGGATCGTGCGGGGCACCGAGGGTGGCTTCTACAGCGAGGCGGATATCGAGCACGCACGGGCGGCGCTGGCGCGGCTGGATGAGCCGGGGGTGGCGGCGTGAGCGTGGCGGCGGTGATCTCGGTGCGGGGGTTGTGGGTGGGTCGGCATGTGGTGACGCCGGATGGGGAGGGTGTGATCGGCGCGGTGGAGCGCGGCCGCGGCGAGGGGTGGCGTCCGGGGGAGCCTGAGGCGGTGCGGGTGGGGTTCGGGTTCCCGGTGGTGGAGGAGCGGGCGCGGGGTCGGAAGGTGGAGCGGGTGATGTTCCTGTTCGAGGTGGAGCGGCGCTACGAGCTCGACGAGGTGTGGCCGAAGCCGGCGGGCGCGCAGCGGGAGAGCGTGGATGAGTTCATGGCGCGCAAGCATGATCGGTCGTGGAAGCCGCGGGCGCTGCCGAAGTCGCGCCGGTTGCCGCGGTTGTCGGAGGAGAAGTTCGAGGCGCTGATGCGGGAGCAGGGTGCTGCGCGGTGGGATGAGCCGGGGAGGATGGGGGCATGACGACGCCGCGCAACTTCCGAGCTCACGTCGCGCTGACGGCGCGTGAGGCGGCCCCGGCGATGTGGTCGGGAGCGTACGTGAGCGTGGGCGAGTTCTTCGCCGTGGTGGGCGCTGCCGATCTCGCGGAGCGGTTCGAGCCGGTGCCGAGCAACGAGTGGGTGCGGCCGGGTCTGGCGGGAGCGGTGGCGTATCGGGATCCGGATGCCGCGGCCGCGGGCGAGGGGTTCGGATTCGCGCTGGCGGTGTACGTCGAGGGCGACGTGACGGTCTACCGGTTCCCGCGGATCGAGGATGCCGCCCGGGCAGGCCGGCTGTGGACGGCCGGCCTGATCTGAGCCGTTCGGCAGCGCCCGGCCACCTCGAGCTCGAGGCGATCGCCGGCCACGCAGCGCAGCTGCGCACCCGGCCTCGGCAGACGCCGCGCTGAGCGGCCGGCGAGGCGCCCTCGAGGCGACCACACCGGGGGAGCGGAGCCAGGCCCGCACGCAGGCGCACAGCGCCGCGCAGCGGGCATCCAGACCCCCCGGCCAGCCCTGCCACACCGCCCCCGCGAGCGCACCCGCGCTCGCCCCATCCGCACGGCCGACCACCCGACCTCGCACACCCGACCACGACCACGCGCACAGCGTCAGCCCGCCCCGAAAACGTCACCACAGCAGCGGCCCGCCAGGGCCGCAGGGCGCGCGCCAGCGC
>NZ_JBSHLB010000017.1:0-2804 GCF_053619935.1 Microbacterium sp. NPDC055455 | reverse complement strand
GGGCGGGGCCGATCGCTTTCACTTTCTCCAGACATTGACGCGCTCAGATTTCAGCGGTTTGTCGTCGGGGCCTTTGATGTAGGGGGCGATGTAGACCGGCCTGCGCTGCTTCCGTCCCGGCCCATACGGTTGCTGCCGCCAGTGCCCTCCAACGAGCCAGCGGCTGCTCCATTCGACGGCCCGGCGTTGGCCGGAGGGCTTCACCGTTTCGTGGCGTCGAAGCTCGATCAGCTGAACGTTGGTCGGCAGCATTCGTGTCAGCGCGGACCGCTCAACCCTCCGCCGTTTGGTGGGCGTGGTTTTGACGACCTCCCTGTCAGACACGCCGTCTTGCTCGGCAAGCAGCCACGTCGCGCCAAGCAAGGCGAGCATCGCGCCCGATTCTCTCGCGGCATCTTCGGACTCCAGGCCATGCTCGTCAGCCCACGGCCCGTCAACGAGTGACGACCCCTCGCGGGTTGGATCAAGCGTCATGGACGCTGCCGAGCGGATGCGGCTATTGACGGGAGTTCGTTCCGCGTACGGGGGCGGTACGTCGGTGAGGGTGTTGACGATCAGCGCACCGTCGCGCCGCACGTACCAGGTCACGCCGACCGTCCTGAGACAATGACCTTCGACCGTGACGGAGCATCCCGTTTCCCCTCCCCAGATGAGAAAGCCGGACTTGTGCGGCATCACCTCAGCCGGAGTCCACTCCGGCAGTGTTTCTGCTGCGGCCTGCGCAAGCTTGGTCATGTCTCTCGACACCCACGTCATCTCGGATCGCTCAAGCTCGCGGGCGAACGTCGGCAGGGGATCATTCTCGATGGGATTTTCGACCGATAGAAACTCGGACAACTCGATCATCTGGTCTCGCAGATGCGGCAGATCGTATGGGGTGATCTTGCCCTTGTTTCGTTTCGCCATTTTTCGCTCCTCCCTGTCCTCTCGTTTACGCTCTCCACCAGTCGATGATCCGCTGGGCATCCTCCACGGTAATGATCTCCGTTGCTTCCTCCGACTCGTTGGGCCCGTCGGGACGGCTTGCGGGATTGATCCACTCAATGCGAAGCTCGGAAGGATCGACGGCGCGCTTTCTGTCGGGCAGCGTGATTGCCCAGGGGATGATGTTGTGCCCGATGCGCCATTTGGTCGGGTCTTGAATCTGTACGTCCCGCTTCTCGGTGCCGGCCTTGACGCGCCGCGCGAGTTCGATCAGATCACGGACGGCACGTGCATGATAGGCCGCTCGACCTTCCTCGTGGTCCGCCGCGAGTCTCTGGCCGGCCCACAGGGCTACCGTGTCGTGGATGCTGGCTACGGTTTCTCGCGTGACCCGTTCTTCGCCTTCGTCCTGGATGTTCCCTTCGCGGTCGTAAGCGGTGTAGCTCCAGGACTCGATGCGTGCCCCCGCAGTGCCGTTGCTGACCTCGATCTGATAGACGAGTTGGCTGTCGTCGGCTCCGATCACGATGGCCACCTGACCCTCGATCTGCTCTCGTCGCGTGAACACTTCCTTCACGCCATACTCGGACTCCAGCTCTCGGACGTTGACGAGTTCTTTCAAGCTCGCAAGTTCACCTTCGGTCGGCGCGATCAGGCGCGGGCCTTTCAGCGCCCGTGCGTTGCGCTGAACGCTCGCCCAGAACTCGTCGGTCGTGGCCGTGCAGACGAATGCCTGCTGCCCCGGGTTGTAGGGGTAGCACTCGTCCGCGATTGCGTCGAGGTCATACTCGTCAGCGAACGCGCTGCCCCCGGATTCGATTGCCGCGACGATTTCAGCGTCCACGTCGTGGCGGGTGGTGTACTTCTGCATGGTTCCTATCCTCTCGATCCTGGTCAGAGTCAGCGGCCGTAGGCCGTGGGCTGGTAGCCACTCACGGAGTGGCCGGGGCATTCGCGGCGGGTATTCCATCCTGGCGGGCGGATGCAGCGCAGTTCATGAGCACCGTCGCGGGTGTCCCATCCGCAGCCGCAGATCGGCCCGTCGGCATTTGCGTCGTGTCGCGTCCTGCGGAGCCAGTTCAGCATTTGTCCCCTTCCGAAAAATGGCCGATAATATATCTTATGACATTAGCTCTACATGTTCCGCACATAGTCGGCTAGGGCGCTCAGTTCATCCTCCCGCATTCCAACGATGGGATCGACACCCGAAGCCACGACCACAGGGGTTGAACGAATGCCGAGCGATACGAGGAATTCGCGTGCCGTATCGTCGGTGGCCAGGTTCCGCTCCTCGAATGCGATCCCCAGTCCCTGCAAGCGACGCTTGACGGAACGGCAGGGGCCACAGCCAGGTTGGGTGAAAATGATGACGCTCATGATTCCCTCTCGGGTTGAAGGTGGAAGTTAATGCGCGTGATTGGGGAATGCGCGCCCCTCCCCGGCCAACTAGTTGTTGACCCAGTATCCGCAGTGCTGCTCATCCTCGTCCCGGAGGGCGATGGTTGCGGTGTCCATCTTCTCGCATTCGTCCATCGTGTGCCCGTCCGCGATCAGCGATGCGATTGCGGTTCCATTCGTGGAGTCCATCAGATCATTCCATGCGCGCACGATGTGCTCGGCGGGAATGTCGCGGCTGGTGGCGAGATTGCCCTGAATCTCGGACAGTTGCCAGGCCGAGAAGTCGGAGCTTCCGTTTCGCCAGAAGATCAGCGCCGAGATTCCGTCGTACAGGCAGAACGTCTTGAACTCTGCCAGCTCTGCGGAAGAAGCGAAGGTAATCATGATTCCCTTTCGGGTTGTAGGTGCCGGGGCGGTTCCTTTTCCGTTCCCCGTTAATTAAGAGTATACCGGGTATACGGTTGGGGGTCAACCCATATCGG
>NZ_JBSHLB010000016.1:1838-4184 GCF_053619935.1 Microbacterium sp. NPDC055455 | reverse complement strand
ACGCCATTCGTGCAGGTCGGAACTTACCCGACAAGGAATTTCGCTACCTTAGGATGGTTATAGTTACCACCGCCGTTTACTGGGGCTTAAATTCTGAGCTTCGCCTTGCGGCTGACCCGTCCTCTTAACCTTCCAGCACCGGGCAGGCGTCAGTCCGTATACATCGTCTTGCGACTTGGCACGGACCTGTGTTTTTAGTAAACAGTCGCTACCCACTAGTCTCTGCGGCCACCACACCCTTTTTGAGGCAAGCTCATATAAGTGGATGGCCCCCCTTCTCCCGAAGTTACGGGGGCATTTTGCCGAGTTCCTTAACCACGATTCTCTCGATCTCCTTGGTATTCTCTACCTGACCACCTGAGTCGGTTTGGGGTACGGGCGGCTAGAACCTCGCGTCGATGCTTTTCTTGGCAGCATAGGATCACCCACTTTTCATCCGCATCGTGTCTCAGCCTGAATGAGGGACGGATTTGCCTATCCCCCGGCCTACGCACTTGCCCCGGGACAACCATCGCCCGGGATGGGCTACCTTCCTGCGTCACACCTGTTAATACGCTAACCGCCTCAGCATGGGGTCGTGCGCTAGGCCCACCGCATCACCCCGAAGGGATCCGTCAGTGGGATTCAGACACTTAGCACTACTGGATTGGTTGGGGCGGTTCTTCGCCGGTACGGGAATATCAACCCGTTGTCCATCGACTACGCCTGTCGGCCTCGCCTTAGGTCCCGACTTACCCAGGGAAGATTAGCTTGACCCTGGAACCCTTGGTCTTTCGGAGGACGTGTTTCTCACACGTCTTTCGCTACTCATGCCTGCATTCTCACTCGTGTAGCGTCCACGGCTGGGTCACCCCGCCGCTTCACTCGCCACACGACGCTCTCCTACCCATCAACACGGCTGGACCACGAAGGCCTACCAATAATGTCAATGCCACAACTTCGGTGGCGTGCTTGAGCCCCGTTACATTGTCGGCGCGGAATCACTTGACCAGTGAGCTATTACGCACTCTTTCAAGGGTGGCTGCTTCTAAGCCAACCTCCTGGTTGTCTAAGCAACTCCACATCCTTTCCCACTTAGCACGCGCTTAGGGACCTTAGATGGTGGTCTGGGTTGTTTCCCTCTCGACTATGAAGCTTATCCCCCACAGTCTCACTGCTGCGCTCTCACTTACCGGCATTCGGAGTTTGGCTGACGTCAGTAACCTTGTAGGGCCCATCGGCCATCCAGTAGCTCTACCTCCGGCAAGAAACACGCAACGCTGCACCTAAATGCATTTCGGAGAGAACCAGCTATCACGAAGTTTGATTGGCCTTTCACCCCTATCCACAGCTCATCCCCTCAGTTTTCAACCTAAGTGGGTTCGGCCCTCCACGACGTCTTACCGTCGCTTCAGCCTGGCCATGGATAGATCACTTCGCTTCGGGTCTAGGACATGCGACTGAATCGCCCTATTCAGACTCGCTTTCGCTACGGCTACCCCACCCGGGTTAACCTCGCCACATATCGCTAACTCGCAGGCTCATTCTTCAAAAGGCACGCTGTCACACCTACCAGGGGTGCTCCAACGGTTTGTAAGCAAACGGTTTCAGGTACTATTTCACTCCCCTCCCGGGGTACTTTTCACCTTTCCCTCACGGTACTTGTCCGCTATCGGTCATCTGGGAGTATTTAGGCTTATCAGGTGGTCCTGACAGATTCACACGGGATTTCTCGGGCCCCGTGCTACTTGGGATACTCTCCACGTCAGAACACGCATTTCGACTACGGGGCTGGCACCCACTCTGGCCCGCCTTTCAAGACGGTTCGTCTATACGCTTCTGTCACGTCGACCACTCGGCAGAATGGTCAGGAAAGTCCCGCAACCCCCCACATGCAACGCCTGCCGGCTCTCACACACATGAGGTTTAGCCTGATCCGATTTCGCTCGCCACTACTCACGGAATCACGGTTGTTTTCTCTTCCTGTGGGTACTGAGATGTTTCACTTCCCCACGTTCCCTCTACCCGCCCTATATATTCAGGCGGGAGTCACTAGGTCGGCACGCCGCCCAGCGGGGTTTCCCCATTCGGACACCCTCGGATCAAAACTTGCTTATCAGTTCCCCGAGGCTTATCGCAGATTGCTACGTCCTTCTTCGGCTCCAGATGCCAAGGCATCCACCGTTTGCTCTTAAAGACTTGAAATCACATGAGTTCATCAAGAATCGAACCCGAACCGAAGTCCGGGCTGAAATTGACTAATGATCTTTAAGATCATCTACACAAGACAACCCCGAAAGGTCATCTTGAAGATGCTCGCGTCCACTGTGTAGTTCTCAAAGTACGGGCGGCACCCCCCACCACCGA
>NZ_JBSHLB010000016.1:0-1741 GCF_053619935.1 Microbacterium sp. NPDC055455 | reverse complement strand
CATACGGGTCGAGGTGCTCCTTAGAAAGGAGGTGATCCAGCCGCACCTTCCGGTACGGCTACCTTGTTACGACTTAGTCCTAATTACCGATCCCACCTTCGACGGCTCCCCCCACAAGGGTTGGGCCACCGGCTTCAGGTGTTACCGACTTTCATGACTTGACGGGCGGTGTGTACAAGACCCGGGAACGTATTCACCGCAGCGTTGCTGATCTGCGATTACTAGCGACTCCGACTTCATGAGGTCGAGTTGCAGACCTCAATCCGAACTGGGACCGGCTTTTTGGGATTCGCTCCACCTCACGGTATTGCAGCCCTTTGTACCGGCCATTGTAGCATGCGTGAAGCCCAAGACATAAGGGGCATGATGATTTGACGTCATCCCCACCTTCCTCCGAGTTGACCCCGGCAGTATCCCATGAGTTCCCACCATTACGTGCTGGCAACATAGAACGAGGGTTGCGCTCGTTGCGGGACTTAACCCAACATCTCACGACACGAGCTGACGACAACCATGCACCACCTGTTCACGAGTGTCCAAAGAGTCCCCTATTTCTAGGGTGTTCTCGTGTATGTCAAGCCTTGGTAAGGTTCTTCGCGTTGCATCGAATTAATCCGCATGCTCCGCCGCTTGTGCGGGTCCCCGTCAATTCCTTTGAGTTTTAGCCTTGCGGCCGTACTCCCCAGGCGGGGAACTTAATGCGTTAGCTGCGTCACGGAATCCGTGGAAAGGACCCCACAACTAGTTCCCAACGTTTACGGGGTGGACTACCAGGGTATCTAAGCCTGTTTGCTCCCCACCCTTTCGCTCCTCAGCGTCAGTTACGGCCCAGAGATCTGCCTTCGCCATCGGTGTTCCTCCTGATATCTGCGCATTCCACCGCTACACCAGGAATTCCAATCTCCCCTACCGCACTCTAGTCTGCCCGTACCCACTGCAGGCCCGAGGTTGAGCCTCGGGATTTCACAGCAGACGCGACAAACCGCCTACGAGCTCTTTACGCCCAATAATTCCGGATAACGCTTGCGCCCTACGTATTACCGCGGCTGCTGGCACGTAGTTAGCCGGCGCTTTTTCTGCAAGTACCGTCACAAAAGCTTCTTCCTTGCTAAAAGAGGTTTACAACCCGAAGGCCGTCATCCCTCACGCGGCGTTGCTGCATCAGGCTTCCGCCCATTGTGCAATATTCCCCACTGCTGCCTCCCGTAGGAGTCTGGGCCGTGTCTCAGTCCCAGTGTGGCCGGTCACCCTCTCAGGCCGGCTACCCGTCGACGCCTTGGTGAGCCATTACCTCACCAACAAGCTGATAGGCCGCGAGCCCATCCCAGACCGAAAAATCTTTCCAACCACTGAAGATGCCTTCGTGGTTCATATCCAGTATTAGACGCCGTTTCCAGCGCTTATCCCAGAGTCCAGGGCAGGTTGCTCACGTGTTACTCACCCGTTCGCCACTGATCCACCCAGCAAGCTGGGCTTCACCGTTCGACTTGCATGTGTTAAGCACGCCGCCAGCGTTCATCCTGAGCCAGGATCAAACTCTCCATAAAAAATGAATACCACCCACAACCCGGGAAAACAGGTCACAAGCAGCGAGTTCAACCATGACCAAAAACGAATATCAAACTGACATCCATGAATTGATCCAAAAAAGACCCCCACCAACCAGAAAACTGGTCGACAGAGAAATAAATTTGGCATTTGACAAGTGCACGCTGTTGAGTTCTCAAAGATCGGACGCACC
>NZ_JBSHLB010000015.1:0-4221 GCF_053619935.1 Microbacterium sp. NPDC055455 | reverse complement strand
TGAAAAGGCCCGGCCCCGTCAGGGGGTCGGGTCTTTTTGGCATGGACAAGAGGGGTGGGCGGGGAGCCGAGCCAGGCCACCATCCCGCGACCGGCCCGAGCGCGTACCCGGCCACGGCAACGAAGCAGGGATGCTGCGCATGTCCCATCACCGCCCGCACAAAAACCCCGGAATGTGACCGGGATCACACGGAAAAAGATTGACCAATTTCCCGATATGGGTTGACCCTCAACCGTATACCCGGTATACTCTTAATTAACGGGGAACGGAAAAGGAACGGCCCCGGCACCTTCAACCCGAAAGGGAATCATGATTACCTTCGACCACAAGCCCCCGACGATCAACCAGCTGCTGGCTGAATGCGATACTCGCGACGCCATTGCGCGAGTCCTCAATGCCGGGGAAGCCGCCGTCTTTGTCCGGCACCTCATCGACACCGGGAACAGCGACACGGCCCATGAGTTCATCAAGGACTGGGCGTTCAACGACTCCGAGGTGACCCAGGTCAAGCAGGACGACGGACGCATCGCCTACTACCCGGACGGCCAGCATCCGGACGACGGCGATACGCCACTCTTCATCGCCTAATCTGGGCGGGGGAGGGGCGCGCATTCCCCAATCACGCGCACAACCGCACACCCACAACCCGAAAGGGAATCGCCATGTACTTCGACGACTATGACCGGTCGGCCCGCCGAGCAGCTAAGAACGAAGCGTTCTATTCCACCCTGCATGAAACGGCCGCACAAGGGGCGCTGGAGTCCTGGGGAGTGGTCAGCGGGTGGGAGAAGCGAAACAGTCGATACCGGATTCGCCCGCGCATCTTCTTCCCCTTCTCGGTCGAGATCAAGTCGGACTCATTCAACGAGTCGGATCTTCATCCCAGTCAGGCGTGGCGTTCCGTCTCCAAGGAAGGGCAGCCGGACAGGTTCTTCATCCTCGTCACGGAGGACACCATTCGGCGTGGCTGGCGACGTTACACCCGCAACCCGAGCGTGTGGCACGATGCCGGCCGACGAATGGTTGAACTGCGCCGAACGCGCCGCTTCCGAAACGAGGACATTGACGCGATCATGGCTGACCGCGCCGTGCAGCTCGGGGCATTTCGTCGCGTGATGTTCGACTAGCCGGACGCAAGGGGAGGGGCGCGCATTCCCCAATCACGCGCACAATCACACACCTTCAACCCGAAAGGGAGCACCATGAATGCCGCACCCGGAAAGCATTCTTACGCCTCCGCCGCCGCCGAGTTTTATGCCCGCGCCCAGGAAGCGCGGACGGTCATGGCGATCATCGACATGGCGCGTTCCTATTCGCACTACTGGATCGGAGAATCGTGCCGCGCCTTCGCGCCGATCGAGCACGGAGACGTTTCACTGTCTGAATGCCTATCGGATGCAGGGTGGGAGATTCGATTCGTGGAGGGGGACTACTGGTGGAAAGCCACAGACCCATATGGGGCACGAATCGAATGCTGCGAGGGAGACTTGAACATCATCCAGTAGTTCGAGTGCGTCGAAGGCCCGGCCCCGTCAGGGGTCGGGTCTTTTTGGCATGGACAAGAGGGGTGGGCGGGGAGCCGAGCCAGGCCACCATCCCGCGACCGGCCCGAGCGCGTACCCGGCCACGGCAACGAAGCAGGGATGCTGCGCATGTCCCATCACCGCCCGCACGAAAACCCCGGAATGTGACCGGGATCACACAGAAAAAGATTGACCAATTTCCCGATATGGGTTGACCCCCAACCGTATACCCGGTATACTCTTAATTAACGGGGAACGGAAAAGGAACCGCCCCGGCACCTACAACCCGAAAGGGAGCACCATGACCATCAACATCGCCAAGACCTACACCGAGCGCGAGGAATTCTACGCCGACATTCTCGACACTGCCGTCGCCGGGGGAATCAACTACTGGGGGGAGGTCGTGCGATACAAGAACGGCCGAAACGACGACTCCTTCACTCGTGAGGAGATGCCGTCGGCGGTCGTGATCCCGATCGAGGACGACGGGGCTTTCGACAAGGGTGACCTTCACCCGCAGCAGAAGCCCGGCAGGGTCGTCTACCGCAACGGCGACACGGCACTGGCTGTCAAGATCACCGACAAGACCGTGCGGCGCGGCTGGAACCTGTACGCGAAGTCGCCCGACATGTGGACGGAGTACGGCGAGCGCGCCGTCCGTGGAGTGCGGAACGGCGAGTTCGACGCGGGCGACATTGACGCGGGAATCGCTGACCAGATCGTCCAGCTCGGCATCTTCGGCAAGGTGCTTTTCGGCTAATCCGGCAGGGGAGGGGCGCGCATTCCCCAATCACGCGCATGTAGTTCCGACGCTATTGAGAATTGAAGGGTGACGAAGGGATCATGGACGACATTACCTCGTTGATGCAGGACTCGGTTCCTGACTACTTAGGAGAGGTCGCGCCCGAGCCGATGCTCTTGTGTGCCCTGATGTGGAATCGGCGTAGCGCCGTTGTCGATCAGATAATGACCCTCCTCGCCCCCTCTGACTTCGCCAAACCCGTGGAGCGTGCCCTGTTTGAGCAAATCCGCGACGCCCACGCCGAAGGCCGGCCGTATGACCCGGCATCGCTGCATAGCGCCGTGGAGAGGGCAGGAGACGAGCTAGGGGTTGCCGGAGATGCGTTGCGCGACGCGCTGCGCGGCTTGGTCACTCTCGGGGCCGATCCGCTCTTTGCTGCCGACTACGCTGCTCAAATCATCTCGCAGTCGTACCGCCGCCAGTTTCGAGCCATGACCGAGCGTCTCGCAATGGTGGCGGATGCAGCGCCGGAAAGTGATCTGTTCGACAAGCTGGTTGAGGAAGGATCTAGACAGCGGACGGCATGGAATCGTCTGCGACAAGTGAACGAACGACTGCGGGGAATTCCCGCCCAACCTGAAACGGAATGAAACGATGGACTACCCGGACGTGGAAAAAATCGCCAGCGAGATCGAGGAGCTGGATCGCCGCCGTAGCGAGCTGGAACAGGAGCGAGACTTCCTACTTCGCAGGCACCGGATGGACGGTGCCCGAATGGTCGATCTGGTCAAAGCGTCGAGGATCACCAAGGCCCGCATCTACCGCATTCTTGGAGCCGAGACGTGACCGGGCGAGATTACGCGGCCTGCTCAGCATCGAACTGCCGCTCTAGCTCGGCGGGGAAGCGTCCTCGCGTCGGAGCGGGCAGGCCCCGCTCCGTCGCCCACGCGCGCATAGCGTCGAGCTTCTCGCGGCGCGTCGTCGTCTTTCGGCGCGGCCCCCGCGAGCTTTTGTCCCGGCGAGCACCACGGATGAACGGAGCAAGGGCAGCGCGCAGCTGTTCCGCGTTTTCTGCACTAAGTTCTGTTACGTAGTTCTTGCCGTCCAGGCCAAAGCGCACGGTTTCTCCCGTGTCGTCCAGAACCGTTCCGTCCAAATCGTCAATCATCAGAGTTTTCACAATCTGCGCCATAGTCAACTATGGTACATGTCTCCCACGACCAGAAGGAAAAACGCAATGCAGCAGCACACCGAATATCGAGACAGCGGTTACGTCGAAAGTACCCGCCCAGCGCTTATAGCTGACCGCTACGAGGCCAAGCCCCTGGCCATCAATCTGACGATACTCGCGCTCCTTGGCGCTGTCGTAACGTTCTGTGTTGTGTGGGCAGTTGACCTCATCGTTTCGCAGATCATGGCAACTCCGCCAGCAGGCACGGAAACCGCGCTCGTCTGGGCTGCCATGTCCGCATTGATCGGCATTGCGGTGGGGTTGATCTACATTCCGATCGCCGGCACATCGAACGAATCGCTGTACACGATTGCGATTGTCGCGCTCGCGTCAGTGGCTGGAATCGCTTGGGTTGTCATGGCCGGCCTTTTCTCTGGTGACTTCACCACGTTGGTTACCTTCGCCGGTATCGTCTGTACCGCTGGTTTCGCCCTTGCTGCTCCTGCGCGGATCGACGCTGCCGAGCGGGGGTAGTCGCCTACGGCGATTGTCCCTGGCGCGATGGATGTTCAGCAGGTATCCTGTCTCTAGGTTCCTTAGGAGCCATTCCCCGCGACAGCGGGGATGAGCCTGAACCCGGTTCCCCTGGTTTATTGCTCGCAGTAATCCCTCTCCGCAAACGCGGAGGTCTGAAAAGGCCCGGCCCCGTCAGGGGGTCGGGTCTTTTTGGCATGGACAAGAGGGGTGGGCGGGGAGCCGAGCCAGGCCACCATCCCGCGACCGGC
>NZ_JBSHLB010000014.1:0-5148 GCF_053619935.1 Microbacterium sp. NPDC055455 | reverse complement strand
GCCGATGACCATGACATGGGTGTCGTCGCTGGTGCCCGACACGGATAAGGCGATCGCGTTGTCCGTGCGATTGATGGGCAATCGTCTGGCGCAGGTCGCGTTGCCGGCCGCCGCCGGTGCCCTTGCGGCGAGTGCGGGAGTGGCGACGGTGTTCGTCATCTCCGGTGCCGTGCTCGGTGCTTCGGCCGTGGCGGCGGGAAAGTCGTTGGGTGGGGGCGCGCGGGGCGAAGGTAGCGGGGAACTGGGGCGCAGTAGGGCCCGATGATCGGCGGATGACTGCCGGAGGCACGTGACACTGGGCGTGCTTTCCGTGGGTTGACGTGGCGTTTTGCGTTGTTCTCGGCGGCGTGTGTAATGTTCTGGGAGTCAGCGAGGCCGACGCCGCAAGGCGACACGGAAGCTGGCGCTGGGGGAAGACCTGAAACGATCCGGTCGAAGCCGTTTGCGCGGTTGAAATCGGATGTGCTAAGTTCTTCTCTTGCTGCTTGAAGCGGCCGGGAGTGCCCGGTTGTGGAGGGTGTGCTGGTGTTTTTTGAGAACTCGATAGTGTGCCGATGTACTATTTTTTGTGTTGATTTTTAAGGCGAGTGCCAGGAGTTTCTGGTTGCTCTTGAAAATTTAACCAATTTTTCGCGTGCCTGCTCCTTCACCCTGTCGGGGTGGGTGCGCGTGTTTTTCGGATAATGAATGCCAGGCTGACCGCTTTGGTGGTTGGTTTGTCGTTTGTTTTTTGCCGGTTTTGGGCTTTTCACTGAATTAGCTTTTGTGGAGAGTTTGATCCTGGCTCAGGACGAACGCTGGCGGCGTGCTTAACACATGCAAGTCGAACGGTAAGGCCCCAGCTTGCTGGGGTACACGAGTGGCGAACGGGTGAGTAACACGTGGGTGACCTGCCCCGCACTTCGGGATAAGCCTGGGAAACTGGGTCTAATACCGGATAGGACCGCACCGTGAGGGTGTGGTGGAAAGTTTTTCGGTGTGGGATGGGCCCGCGGCCTATCAGCTTGTTGGTGGGGTAATGGCCTACCAAGGCGGCGACGGGTAGCCGGCCTGAGAGGGTGGACGGCCACATTGGGACTGAGACACGGCCCAGACTCCTACGGGAGGCAGCAGTGGGGAATATTGCACAATGGGCGGAAGCCTGATGCAGCGACGCCGCGTGGGGGATGACGGCCTTCGGGTTGTAAACTCCTTTCACCATCGACGAAGGTTTTCTGACGGTAGATGGAGAAGAAGCACCGGCTAACTACGTGCCAGCAGCCGCGGTAATACGTAGGGTGCGAGCGTTGTCCGGAATTACTGGGCGTAAAGAGCTCGTAGGTGGTTTGTCGCGTCGTCTGTGAAATTCCGGGGCTTAACTCCGGGCGTGCAGGCGATACGGGCATAACTTGAGTACTGTAGGGGAGACTGGAATTCCTGGTGTAGCGGTGAAATGCGCAGATATCAGGAGGAACACCGGTGGCGAAGGCGGGTCTCTGGGCAGTAACTGACGCTGAGGAGCGAAAGCATGGGTAGCGAACAGGATTAGATACCCTGGTAGTCCATGCCGTAAACGGTGGGCGCTAGGTGTAGGGGTCTTCCACGACTTCTGTGCCGTAGCTAACGCATTAAGCGCCCCGCCTGGGGAGTACGGCCGCAAGGCTAAAACTCAAAGGAATTGACGGGGGCCCGCACAAGCGGCGGAGCATGTGGATTAATTCGATGCAACGCGAAGAACCTTACCTGGGCTTGACATATACGGGACCGGGCCAGAGATGGTCCTTCCCTTGTGGCTCGTATACAGGTGGTGCATGGTTGTCGTCAGCTCGTGTCGTGAGATGTTGGGTTAAGTCCCGCAACGAGCGCAACCCTTGTCTTATGTTGCCAGCACGTAATGGTGGGGACTCGTGAGAAACTGCCGGGGTCAACTCGGAGGAAGGTGGGGATGACGTCAAATCATCATGCCCCTTATGTCCAGGGCTTCACACATGCTACAATGGTCGGTACAGTGGGTTGCGATGCCGTGAGGTGGAGCTAATCCCTGAAAGCCGGTCTCAGTTCGGATCGGGGTCTGCAACTCGACCCCGTGAAGTCGGAGTCGCTAGTAATCGCAGATCAGCAACGCTGCGGTGAATACGTTCCCGGGCCTTGTACACACCGCCCGTCACGTCATGAAAGTCGGTAACACCCGAAGCCAGTGGCCCAACCCTTGTGGGGGGAGCTGTCGAAGGTGGGATCGGCGATTGGGACGAAGTCGTAACAAGGTAGCCGTACCGGAAGGTGCGGCTGGATCACCTCCTTTCTAAGGAGCTTTTATTATTGAAGTCGGCTTGTCATCGTAGGTTCCTGTGGAGCTGGTGGCGGGCCGCATTTTTTGGGTGGACGCTTGCTGGCCGCATGGTGCGGTCGTCAACATGAATGTGTGTGGTGCATCGGTGCGCTGTCGGGTGTCTGGGAAGACACCGCCTGCTGTCACGCGTGGGGCTTTGGTCCTTGGTGTGGTTGGTGGGTTGTGGTTTTTTCCTGTTGCGGTCATCGTTGCCGGCTGGGCTTGTTGTCTGGTTGGTGGTGGTGGTTGGTGTTGTGTGAGAACTGGATAGTGGACGCGAGCATCTTGATTTTTCTGTAGATTTGTTCCAACAGTTTATTCTGTTTGGTCGTTTTGTGTGTTGTGTTGTAAGGGCACACGGTGGATGCCTTGGCATCAGGAGGCCGATGAAGGACGTGAGAGGCTGCGAAATGCCTCGGGGAGCTGCCAACTAAGCGTTGATCCGAGGGTGTCCGAATGGGGAAACCTGGCCGTCGTTATGGGCGGTCGCCGCCAGATGAATTCATAGTCTGGTTGGTGGTTACGCGGGGAAGTGAAACATCTCAGTACCCGTAGGAAGAGAAAACAATTGTGATTCCGTTAGTAGTGGCGAGCGAACGCGGATGAGGCTAAACCGCATGCGTGTGATACCTGGCAGGGGTTGCGTGTGTGGTGTTGTGGGGTTTATGCGTGCATGGTCTGCCAGCTGTGCGCCGACAGTGGTTGTGGTTAGCGGAAAGTGCGTGGAATCGCCTGCCGTAGACGGTGAGAGCCCGGTACGTGAAAGCCATGGCCTGTTGGTTGCGTTTGTCCCCGAGTAGCAGCGGGCCCGTGAAATCTGCTGTGAATCTGCCGGGACCACCCGGTAAGCCTGAATACCTCCTGTGACCGATAGCGGATAGTACCGTGAGGGAATGGTGAAAAGTACCCCGGGAGGGGAGTGAAATAGTACCTGAAACCGTGTGCTTACAATCCGTCAGAGCCTCTTTGTGGGGTGATGGCGTGCCTTTTGAAGAATGAGCCTGCGAGTCAGCGGCACGTCGCGAGGTTAACCCGTGTGGGGTAGCCGTAGCGAAAGCGAATACTAACTAGTGTGTTTAGTGGCGTGTCCTGGACCCGAAGCGGAGTGATCTACCCATGGCCAGTGTGAAGCAGAGGTAAGACTCTGTGGAGGCGCGAACCCACTTAGGTTGAAAACTGAGGGGATGAGTTGTGGGTAGGGGTGAAAGGCCAATCAAACTCCGTGATAGCTGGTTCTCCCCGAAATGCATTTAGGTGCAGCGTCGTGTGTTTCCTCCTGGAGGTAGAGCTACTGGTTGGTTTAGCGGGACTATCATCTTAGCGACATCAGCCAAACTCCGAATGCCGGTGAGGTTAGAGCACGGCAGTGAGACTGCGGGGGATAAGCTTCGTAGTCGAGAGGGAAACAGCCCAGATCGCCGGCTAAGGCCCCTAAGGGTATGCTAAGTGGAAAAGGATGTGGGATCGCGAAGACAACCAGGAGGTTGGCTTAGAAGCAGCCATCCTTGAAAGAGTGCGTAATAGCTCACTGGTCGAGTGGTCCTGCGCCGACAATGTAGTGGGGCTCAAGCATACCGCCGAAGCCGCGGCAATCAGTCCTTGTGGCTGGTTGGGTAGGGGAGCGTCGTGTTCGGCTGTGAAGCTGCGGGGTGACCTGTGGTGGAGTGGACACGAGTGAGAATGCAGGCATGAGTAGCGAATGAGGAGTGGAAAACTCCTCCGCCGGATGACCAAGGGTTCCTGGGCCAGGTTAATCCTCCCAGGGTGAGTCGGGACCTAAGGCGAGGCCGACAGGCGTAGTCGATGGACAACGGGTTGATATTCCCGTACCCGCACAATCGCGCCCATGGTGAATCAGTGATACTAACCCTCCTGAAGCATCCTTTCATCACCTTCGGGTGGTGTCTGGTTGTGGATGCAGGGGACCTGATCTGGTAGTAGCCAAGTGATGGGGTGACGCAGGAAGGTAGCCGTGCCACCTGATGGATGGTGGTGTAAGCGTGTAGCCCGTGGTCCAGGTAAATCCGGACCGCAATTGAAGGGTGAGACGTGATGCGTACCCGTAGTGGGGAAGTTGGTGATCCTATGCTGCCGAGAAAAGCCTCTAGCGAGTGGTTGTGTGGCCCGTACCCCAAACCGACACAGGTGGTCAGGTAGAGAATACTAAGGCGATCGGGTGAACTGTGGTTAAGGAACTCGGCAAAATGCCCCCGTAACTTCGGGAGAAGGGGGGCCTCGTCATGTCTATGCCTTTACGGCGGACGGCGTGATGTGGCCGCAGAGAATAGAGGGAAGCGACTGTTTACTAAAAACACAGGTCCGTGCGAAGACGGTAAGTCGATGTATACGGACTGACGCCTGCCCGGTGCTGGAAGGTTAAGAGGACCTGTTAGGCCGGTTTTGCCGGCCGAAGCGGAGAATTTAAGCCCCAGTAAACGGCGGTGGTAACTATAACCATCCTAAGGTAGCGAAATTCCTTGTCGGGTAAGTTCCGACCTGCACGAATGGCGTAACGACTTCCCAACTGTCTCAACCGCGAACTCGGCGAAATTGCATTACGAGTAAAGATGCTCGTTACGCGCAGCAGGACGGAAAGACCCCGTGACCTTTACTACAGCTTGGTATTGGTGTTCGGTGTGGCTTGTGTAGGATAGGTGGGAGACTGTGAAGCGGATACGCCAGTATTCGTGGAGTCGTTGTTGAAATACCACTCTGGTCACTCTGGATGTCTAACTTCGAACCGTAATCCGGTTCAGGGACAGTGCCTGGTGGGTAGTTTAACTGGGGCGGTTGCCTCCCAAAAAGTAACGGAGGCGCCCAAAGGTTCCCTCAACCTGGTT
>NZ_JBSHLB010000013.1:0-7518 GCF_053619935.1 Microbacterium sp. NPDC055455 | reverse complement strand
GCCGGTCGCGGGATGGTGGCCTGGCTCGGCTCCCCGCCCACCCCTCTTGTCCATGCCAAAAAGACCCGACCCCCTGACGGGGCCGGGCCTTTTCACGTCTCCCTAGTCGGGAGAATTCGCCCCGTGGGACGACAACACGGTCACCAGCGCTGCGGCGCGTTAGAAACCCAGTCGTGACTGCTGTAATGCACCATGTTCCGCTGCTGCTGGCCCATGCCGAAAAGTGCGGCGATAGCGATGAACGCGACAAGGCCGACAGGGCCGAGAACAAGGATGAGAAAGAACGCCAGCCAAGAGCGCTTGGCGATTCCCACGACGACCGCAATCAGGACGACGTAGAAGTAGAAGAACAGGAACACTCCCAGCATGGCTCTCTCTTTCCTAGCTCGGCGGAACGCCGGCTATGTCGAGGTCGTTGTAGTAGTAAAGCGATGCTTCGTAAGCGCGACTATATGCGTCGCAAAATCGGCGCGCTTGAAGGACAGTCAGCTCGGTGATCGCGTCCGGCAGCGTCGAGGTGACGGATACGCCGTCTGGACTGACTTCGACGGTAATCTTGGCCAGCTCGCGCCCGACCGACTCTGGGTCGGGCACGACCTCGACGTACTGCGTCAGCGGTTCGGTGGTGTGAATGGTGGACATGGTTTACTCCGTTTCGACCGGTTGACGGTTGAGCACCTTCACGAGATGCCCCTCGGTGGCGATTCGCTTGGACAGCATGGTTCCCCTCGGGTCGAGCACTCCGAGAAGCCCATCAAGGATCTTCCGGGCTTCCTCGGGGCTGATGGTGATCGCCCCGTTCTGCTGGCTGATGATCCGAATGCCGTCCTCGGACGACTGAACTCCCGCGTAAAGATGGTCAATTCGAGGGGGCTTGAGAACGTGCCGGAGCGATGCCGGCTCAAGCTCGACGGTCAGACGATCGCCGGTTGCGATGCCGACGACCTCTTCGACTGCTCGGCCGGCTGCGGTGACTTCGAGCCGGTAGCCTTTTCCTCCGCCCGCATGGGCAGGAACGATGAGGGTGTGGGTGACGATCGGACTTCCCGACGGCAGCGCGTTAACGCGCCCGACGCGAGAGACGATGCCGGTGTAGCTGGTCATGATGTTCCCCTAGCTGACTTGTAGTGCCGCCATTGCGCCAATGCGCCATGCGGCATGGCGCTACGTAGTCGATTCGTTGATGTAGTTGATGATCGCCCGCTCCAGCATCTCCTGGGCCGACTCCTCGTTGGCTGCGAGTGCCACCTTGAATCGGCGATGCAGGTCGGAGTCGATTCGGACGCTGAGCTTCACGAGCTTCTGCGGTGGCCTGAACACCTCCTCCATCTTCGGCGTGGACTCTCCTCCACGGTTCTTGGGCTTGAGTCGACTCATGTTCTCGCGCTTAATCGCCATTGCTCTCTCCAATCAGAATGTTTTCGACGTTGACGAGTTCGTCGGCAACGTCGGCGTAGCCTTCGAGCCGGTTGGGGCGCGAGCCGTGCGCTGAACGGATGGACTCACGCATCATGATCGCGGCGCGAAAGTAGTTGACTTCCTCGTCGTCCAGTACCTGTCGCACATCGTCAAGCAGCTTCGTCCCGAGTCGCGCTGAGGTGATGAGGACGATCGCCGGCACATCGCCCAGCCCGTCGAGCGTGGGCCACAGCCGATCCACATCGACGGTTGACGGCGCGGTCGGGACGATTGCAACGTCAGCGGCAGTGACGGCCGCGCTGATCGTTTCCGGGTTCCCGGGCGGGCAGTCGATGATGACGTCCTCGGTGGGCCTTGCCGCACCGAGCCTGCGCAGCATGTGGTTGTTCGACGGAGAGACCCTGAACGGCAGGGGTTCCCCGGACTCGGCCGCACGGTCGGCCCATGCCGACGCAGTGCCCTGCGGGTCGGCATCAATCACCTGTACGGATCGGCCCATTTCGGTCAGCGCCAAGCCCAGGTAGATGCTGCTGGTCGTTTTGCCGACACCGCCCTTGGTGTTGACCACGGCGATAATCATGTTCGCTCCTCTCCACTTCGCTTCGGATGGTCTTTATCGTAGGCGGCATTGCGCCAAGCCGCAATGCCGCGTTGCCGCAGTGCCCCCAATGCGCCATGCCGCGATGACGGCATGACGACATAACGCCTGGCGACATGACGGGATGCCGCCATGCCGCAATGACGGCACAGAACGGGGGTAGTGTCTGTAGTTCTGTCGCACTGACGGATCGAGTCAGATCATCTCGCCCGGTCGGCAGTGAAGGGTCATTGAACAAGGGGGCCTGCCCCCGCGTTAGCACTTCTTTTGGCTGGCGCATTTGCGCCTGGCGGCATTGCGCCATGCCGCCATTGCGTCAATATCATGATGCGTACACGAGGTCGGCAGGGATGCCCCGCTCGATGCGCTCCGAGCACTGACCGAGCTTCCAGCGCCACCACCCGTGGGGGCGTTCCACTCGTGCAAGAGAAGTCCATCCACGGTCGCGTGTATCCGTGTCGAGCATCCAGAACAGGGCCGAGAGCTTCCAAGTCGCGATTCCGTAGGTGTCGAAGATCCTCGCCAGCCCGTTCGCGTGCCCCCTCCAAAGCTGCGGGGCGCGGTCAATGACCTTCGCCGCGAGCCGTTGCGCGGGGAGGGACGGTGTTTCTCGCGGGTTTTCCCGTTTCGCCGTCTTTGGTGAGTAGTGAAAAGAAGAAGAATTACTAGGGGTAGAACCCCTACGGGGTGGGGTGCAAGTGTCCACAGCCAGCGCTTTTGCGTGCTCCCGCAGCATTTGGAGCGTCCATGTCGAGGCAGCCCTGATCTGGAAACGTCCGTGATGGTGCAGGGCTGCGGTTCGTTCCAGGCGAGTGAGGTGACGGCCCCGAACGGTCTCCACGGCCAGTCCGAGCTGCGACAGGGCGCTCCTGGCGTACTGGACGGCCCGCACCGAGCACTTGGCGCGACTGGCGATAGTCGTGCGGGAGAGGGCGCTGTGCGCCCCCGTGCGGCCATCAGCGGCCTCCGCCATGACCTGAGCTACCCGACGGCACACGTCGACGGAGACGCGGCCAGCGCGGGCGCTGATGCCCTTCTCGGTCGCGAGGACGGCAGCCACCGCGAGGAGCCACCGGCTTCTGCTGCTCCATCCGCGTGGGCGCGTCGCGGGGGCGGTGAGGATGAATGCGTCGCCGCGCTGTGGGCCGCGCTCGGCTTCGGAGCGCCCCGGCTGTTTTGAAGCCGTGAGGTGAGTTTCTGCCGCAATCAGTGGTGCGGCCAGTTCATCCAGTGACCAGGACTCGCCGTTGGCCGGCGTATGACGCGGCAACAAAAGCGACGCCAAACGACGCTCGTAGCGCTCCCGCTGGGTTGGTCGCGGGGGAACGGCAGGACGTGTACCTGCATGGATAGATGAAAAAGCCAGGTTCGCGGCGTTTCCGCTTGCACTTGGCAAATGGGTACGGCTAACCTGGGCATCAGATGTTTGCAACTGATTCCCTCTTTGGTCGGAGGGATCGCGGAAGGAAGTTGGCGCTTTCTTCCCCCACTCTCTTTCGAAAAGAAGCCCCGGCTGGTAACCGGGGCTTTTTTCATGTCCTCGCGTAGTTCACGGGTAGAAAGTGAACCGGTGGAAGTGCTTGGTCGGGCGCTTCCTCGAAGTCCTGAGTGGGTGACCCCTCATATGAAGTTTGCGTAGCTTCGTTACTGCTGGTCAGAAACGTTTAGAGTCGCGACCTCCTGTAAATGACAAGGACGTAATCTGCCCTATCATCGCATAGAGTGGCGCGTCAGGCGAGAATCCGTTGTCGGTAGGCGATTCCACGATAGCAGAGGTAGCACATGGCCGGTCATATTGATACAGACGGTGGACTGGATGACTCGGTGGCATTGGCAGTTGCCGTGCGTCTGGGAGTGACGAGCGTGTCAACGGTTGGAGGCAATGTTTCGGCACATGAGGCATACCGCAGCGCCGGGTACGTGCTTGATCGTCTGGGGGCCGCGAGTGTTAATTTGTGGGTCGGCCGCGACCCGCACGGGTGGAGTCCTCAGGGGGGTCACGGAGTAGACGGTCTGGGTGGAATGCGTGGCCGAGTGAGTCTGCCCGGTTCGCGGCCGTTCTCGCGCTCGGTAGCGGAGTCGGTCGGTGGCCCGGTGGCGGCGCTGGGGCCGTTAACGAACTGGCAAGGGACGCAGCGGGCGGTGGTGGCGCTCGGTGGCGTGCAGGGGTGTCCCGCCGGCGTAAGAGACACGAACGTTTTGGCTGACGTTGCCGCAGCTGCGGAGGTTCCGAACTGCTGGTGGGTGCCGCTGCGTGTCGCTGCTGGGGTGACGATGGTTCATCCGCTGCCTGGGTCGTGGCTGGGTAGGGCCTCAATGGAGTACGGGCGGCGCTCGTCGGCTCGCTGGGAGCAGCCCAGTGGACGGTTTCCGGCGTATGACGCTGCGGTTGTTTGTGCGGCGTTCGGAGTTGGTGATCCAGTTTGGCGGCGGAATAGGGTCGAAATCGGCGCGAGCGGGATCGTAAGTTCGCGTTTCGGCACGTCCGCGTGGATTCTGGAAGGATTTAGGGATGAAGCATCCGTCCGTCGGCTCGTCGTCGCGGCTTCGGCCGATCTTGGCTAGGTCGCGGGCGATGTGGTGCGCGCGCGAGGGTGAGCGTGCGGTACGTCAGTTTGCCGGGGATTTTGAAACGTGGTGCATAGCGTGGGGGCAGGCGAAACTCGGCGGGCCGATCGTGGTCAAGACGTTTGAGGGGTCAATCTCAACGACGGAGGGCGCGGTCGTGCGCACTGGCCGGGAAGCGACGGTTCTGGTTCCTGCGGAAGCATCTGGAGTTGCGCGTGAGGTCGTCGTCGCCCATGAGGTCGCGCACCTGGTGCTGGGGCATGTTGAGTGCGGCATCCCGTGGCAGGAGCAGGACGCGGAGCTGGTGGCTGCCCGGTGGCTGTCGGCAGCTCTTGGCGGGGGAGTGTCCGAGCTGATGAAGAAGTTGGAAGAACGAGGGGCGGCGCGAACTGCGGCGCTGATTGGACTGGTGCTGTCGTGACAACCGCAATTCCTGGTGGAGTGCATCTGGTTATCCTCGCGGGGCTTCTGCTGGCCTGCGGAATTGCCTGGCGGAACGCGCAGCGCCGGCATGAACGCTTGTTCGTCGGCTCGCTGACTGTCGCTACCGTTGCGGAAGCGATTAAAGATCCCTTGCTGGATGGACTACCGGCTGGCGGAAGGAGGGCGGTCGTCCATGTCCTTTGCCTGGTGGCGGCTTCACTGCTCTATCAAGCGGTCTTTGAAGCGACCCACGTCGGCCTGGCGACCAAACATCAGCGCCGTCGGCTGTTCGGGATAATCGGCGTAGTTGGCTCCGGGTTGCTGGCGGCGGGCGCAGCGGCTGGCAAGGAGGGGGTCGAGACGCTTCCTGGGCCTGCCGTTGCTGCCTACTTCATTGCCTTCGCCGGAGTGGTAGCGGGTCTTATGGTCGCTGCCGCAGTCTCGACGTGGCGAGCAGGGCGCGGGTGGGGATCGCGGCCCTCGGCTGTGGTTCCGACGCTCGTTCTCGGCGCTTTTGCCGTAGATGCGTCCACGCTGGCAGGGAAGATGCTCGTGGACATTGCGGCCGACGACCTGACACCTGGCCGGCCTGATGCCGGGGTATTCGCGGTGACGCTCGTTGCAGCGGCGATCGTCGTCATGGCCGCGTCCGTGACATGGCGAAGAGCACGACGGGGGGACGACGTTGAGAGGAGTCTCGTCGCACAGTGGTTGAGCCTGCCGGGAGGGTCAACGAGAAGGCTCGACCGCATGGCTATGGCTTCTCCGCGCTATGCGTGGGTGGTGATCCTGCGGGATCTAGCCGACGCGGGCTTCGTCCTGGACCTTGGCGACGGCCGAAAGCAGGCCGGGTGAGGGCTGGCCGCGAAAGAGGACCGTGCATTCGCCGCTGAGCGAGCGGACGAGCGACGCAAGCGCTGCGACATGGGTAGACATCTCATCGTCCTGGGGCGATGAGATGGACAGTTCCTGGGTCGTGCGCTGCTCGTCAGCAAGAGCGTGTGTCATGCGGGAGATAGTAGCACCGCCGCTGGACAAGCGCCTCAGAGATTCTAATTAAGTAAAAGTGTAACGATGCCCTACCGGTCTATCCCGAGGGCGCGACGACGTTCGCGGCGAACATCCTCGTAGGGTGCACCGGGTTCGACTGGAACCTGGCGCAAAACGTTGCGCATCAGCTCGCGGGTCTTGTCTCCCTTGTCCCGCTCGATGAGGTCGTCGAACCATTCGCCGGCAAGGACGGAAACCCACACGTTTTGCTCGTGATGAGCCGTGACGAGCCGTTCGAGCTCGTCAACGGTCAGGCTGCGCTCGCTGCGGGACGTGACGGCCTTGAGGACTGCTCCGACGTGGTTCGTCCAGGTAATGAGATCGGAAAGCTCTTCTGGCACCAGCCGGAGGTATGAGGGGGGATGGCCGGGGGAGGGGTGCGCCTTGGGGCCGTCGGTAGCGACGGTGGCGGGGGTCACCCCTGCCGCCTGGCGTGCAGTTCCGGGGGGCCACTGGAGCGCCTGATCGAGCTTGTCGAGGGTTTCCCCCCGAAAGCTGATCGCCTTGCCGCTCTCGATATTCCGCAGCGTCGCCACGGCAGGCCCACCGTTCGCCCATACGTCACGCAGGCTCAGCTTCAGCTCGGCGCGGCGGGCCGAGACAAGTTCGCTAAGGGGGGCGGCGACGTGAGACATGGGCATAAGTCTATCTGTTGGGGTCGCTGCAAGGAGGTAAGTGGCGATCGGGGGCCTGGTGAGGATCGACATGGAATTTTCTCACTGACTGTAATGGTACCGGGTATTGCGCCAATATAGTACAACTAGTATGATTTGTGGTAGCAAGTTGACACAGGGGAACATGTGTTACCTAGCGGTACTTTTGTTCTCCAATGGTGCGTTTGTGACGTGCTTGTCGTTGTGTCAACAAGCTGCACAGCCCGGATAGTGCGGGTTGTTTTCCACCTCCAAACTGGAATCGCCAAAGGGGATATAAAAAGTGAAGCACAAGAAGATGCGCCTGGGTGCGCGGGTCGCTGCTGGGGGCGTGGCTGGCGTTCTCGGTGCGCTCGCCACGGCTGGCATCGCGGCGGCTGAGCCGGTCGCCCAGGAGGGCACCACGGCTCCGCCCGCCGAGCAGGCCGGCACCACGGCTCCGTCGGCTCCCGCCGCCCAGGAGGGCACCACGGCTCCGCCCGCCGAGCAGGCCGGCACCACGGCTCCGCCCGCCGAGCAGACCGGCACCACGGCTCCGTCGGCTCCCGCCGCCCAGGAGGGCACCACGGCTCCGTCGGCTCCCGCCGCCCAGGAGGGCACCACGGCTCCGCCCGCCGAGCAGACCGGCACCACGGCTCCGTCGGCTCCCGCCGCCCAGGAGGGCACCACGGCTCCGCCCGCCGAGCAGACCGGCACCACGGCTCCGTCCGAACCGGTGGCCGCCAACAATGAGGGCACCACGGCTCCGGCGCAGCAGCAGACCACCACCGAGCCGGTGGCCGCCAACAATGAGGGCACCACGGCTCC
>NZ_JBSHLB010000012.1:0-16619 GCF_053619935.1 Microbacterium sp. NPDC055455 | reverse complement strand
GGTACTGCAGGGGGGACCCTGTGGGAGAGTAGGACACCGCCGGACACCCATTACACGGAATGGCCACCCAACGCAGGGTGGCCATTCCGCGTTAAGGCGCTATGTCGCGTCGGTAGACTCGGGGGATGCCGACGCTCGATCTCTCCGTCTCCTCTGTCGACCTCACCCGCACCATCTGCGACATCCCGAGCGTCTCCGGTGACGAAGGGACTCTCGCCGACGCGATCTTCGCCACCGTGTCGCCGCTCGACCATCTCGAGGTGTACCGAAACGGCGATACGATCGTTGCCCGCACGAATCTCGGCCGCGCGCAGCGCGCCGTCATCGCCGGCCACATCGACACCGTCCCCATCAACGGGAACGTCCCCACCAAGGACATCACCGTCGACGGTGAGCCGTTCCTGTGGGGTCGTGGCACCGTCGACATGAAGGCCGGTGTCGCGGTGCAGCTGAAGCTGGCTGCGGAGCTCGTGGCGCCCCGGGTCGACGTCACCTGGATGTGGTACGACCACGAGGAGGTGGATGCCGACCTCAATGGCCTCACCCGCCTGGCGCGCACCCGCCCCGACCTCTTCGCCGGCGACTTCGCGATCCTGGGCGAGCCGTCCAACGGCGAGGTCGAAGGAGGGTGCAACGGGAACCTGCGCGCGATGGTGCGCACGACGGGCGTCCGCGCGCACAGCGCCCGCGCGTGGATCGGCGAGAACGCGATCCACAAGGCGGCGCCGATCCTCGGGCGCCTCGCCGACTACCGCCCGCGCGACGTCGAGGTCGAGGGACTCGTCTATCGGGAGGGCCTGAACGCCGTCCGCATCGGCGGTGGCGTGGCCGGCAATGTGATCCCCGATCTGTGCGAGGTCGAGGTGAACTACCGGTTCGCCCCCAGCCGCGACGTCGCGGAGGCGGAGCGCCACGTGCGCGACGTGTTCGCGGGCTTCGACGTGGAGATCGTCGATGCCGCGGCCGGTGCCCGTCCCGGCCTCGACGCGCCGCTCGCCCAGGAGTTCCTGCGGGCTGTCGGCGCAGAGCCTCGTCCGAAGTACGGGTGGACCGACGTGGCGCGGTTCAGCGCTCTGGGCGTGCCGGCCGTCAACTACGGTCCCGGTGATCCGCACCTCGCCCACCACGATGACGAGCGCGTGGCGATCGCGCAGATCGAGGCGGTCGAGCGGGGCCTGCGCGCGTGGCTGACCACGAGCTGACGCAGCGCGCAGCGCCGCGCTCCGCGGCCCGCACGGCGGTGCTCGTCGCCGCGATCTACCTCGGCGCGCGCGCCGTGACGGCCCTGCTGCTCTTCGTGGCCGCCGAGCTGTCGGGGTTCGGCTCCCGGATGGGTCCCGACGCCGGGATCATGGACACGGTCGTGGCCTGGGACGGCTCGTGGTACTGGCTGATCGCGTACTCCGGCTATCCCGCCGAGCTGCCGTTGACGGACACCGGGCAGGTCGCCGAGAACGCCTGGGCGTTCCTTCCGCTATACCCCTTGCTCGCCCAGCTCGTCTCGCTCCCGTTCGGAGCGTGGCCGGCGGGTGCCCTGATCGTGTCGCTGCTCGCCGGGTACGGGGCATCCGTCGTCCTCTATCACCTGCTGCGTCCGAGACTGGACGATCAGGCGGCGCTGTGGGCTGTCGCGTTCTGCGCGGCTGGCCCCTTGGCCGCACTCTTCCACGTCGGCTATGCCGAGGCGCTGAACCTGCTGTGGCTGTTCTGCGCCCTGTGGTGCGTGATGCGCCGGCGCTACGTCTGGCTGTACGCGCTGATCCCGCTCATGGCGTTCACGCGTCCCGGGGTGCTCGCCTTCTCCCTCTTCCTGGCGCTCTTCGGGATCTGGCGGTGGCGGAGCCGCGCACGCGAGCCGCTGCGCACGCCCGAGATCGTCCACATCGTCGCACTGGGACTGCTCGCCGCCGTCGCCGGGTTCGCATGGCAGGTCATCGCGGGGTGGGTGACCGGCGTGCCCGACGCGTATCTGGCCACCGAGCTCGCGTGGCGCCGGAACTGGGTGCCCGGCGACGCCGAGTTCGTGCCGTTCGAGCCGTTCCTGTCGGGAGCGGCGTTCTGGTTCGGGACGATGTGGAACCTGCCGGTCTGGCTCGGCTATGCCGCTCTCGCCATCGGGGTGGTGGCGGTCGCTGCAGCGCTCCTCCTGCTGCCCCAGGTCCGCAGGCTCGGTGTCGAGCTGCGCCTGTGGAGTGCCAGCTACCTCGTCTACCTCCTCCTGGTGTTCTTCCCGCAGTCGAGCATCTTCCGACTCCTGCTGCCGCTCTCGCCGCTGTGGGGCGCGTTCGCGGTCCCGCGGTCGCGGCTGTGGCGCATCGGAGTGCTGCTCGCGTGCCTCATCGGGCAGTGGTGGTGGATCTACAACATGTACGCCCTCGGCAACCACACGTGGCAGGTGCCGTGACCGGGGACGACGGATGCCGCTTTCCCCAGGCGTGCCCGTTCACTCATGCCTCACGATAAACTTGAGGCGCAGACCATCGATGAAAAGGAGCCGCAATGGCAGCCATGAAGCCGAGAACCGGAGACGGGCCGATGGAGGCCGTGAAGGAGGGTCGACTCATCATCGTGCGCGTGCCGCTCGAGGGAGGCGGTCGTCTGGTCGTCTCGGTGAACGACGCTGAGGCCAAGGAGCTCTACGACGTCCTGGGGGGCGTCGTCAACGCCGCTTGAGAAGCATTGCGCGAACGGCCGGTCCGAGAGGACCGGCCGTTCGCGTCTGTCCGGGTCGTCTAGGTCGTCGGCACGGTGGTGAGCTGCAGCAGCCCCTCGCCGGTGATGGAGAGGGCGCCGATGACCGCGGGGGAGCTCTGCGTCTCCTGGATCAGCGAGCGGTAGGCGGAGGTCACCGGATCCCTCCGCACGGGGTCGGCGACCGCTCCTCCTGCGAGAACGCGGGGGACCAGGACGGTCCCGCCGGCGCGGACGAGTCGCAGGCCGTGCTCGACGTACTCGATCACCCCGTCGGGGTCGGCATCGACGAGGACGATGTCGTAGGACGCCTCATTCATGCGGGGGAGGACCTCCGCGGCGCGGCCGGTGATGAAGCGAGCGCGTGCCGGCGGGATGCGCGCCTCGGCGAACGCCTGGCGGGCCGCGCCGAGGTGCTCGGGCTCCTTGTCGATCGTGGTGAGAGTGGCGCGCGGGGAGCCGCGGAGCAGCCACAGCCCCGAGACGCCGGCGCCGGTGCCGATCTCGACGATGTTGAGCGCCTGCGAGACGGCGGCGATGACGGCGCACTGGGCCCCGATCGCGGGACTGATCGGCGCCGCACCGAGCTCCAGCGCGTGCGCGCGGGCCCGCGCGATGTGATCCGGCTCGTTCGTCACCTCGTCGACGAACCGCTGGTTCGCGTCGTGCTCTCCCATCGGCATCCCTCCGCCGCCAGCCTACGCGGCGCCGTGGCGCTGGCAGCACAGGCGCGGCGGTAACCTGATCTCATGATCTTCGGCCTCACGATCGAGAAGCTCCTGCTGATCGGACTCGTCGCGGCACTCATCATCGGGCCGGAGCGGCTGCCGCGCTACGCGGAGTCGCTCGCGCAGTTCACCAGGCGGGCGCGGGAGTGGGTGTCGACGGCCAAGACCCGCGTGAAAGACGAGATGGGCGAGGACTTCGACGACGTCGACTGGCGCACGCTCGACCCCCGCCAGTACGATCCGCGGCGCATCATCCGCGAGGCGCTGCTCGACGACGCTCCGGCGCAGACCGTGCGCACCCAGGCGGCGGCACCGGTGCCGCCCACGACGCCCGTGCGATCGCCCTTCCGCGGCCCCGACGACGGCCCGACGCCCTTCGACAGCGAAGCCACCTGATCGGCCGGCCGCGTCAGCGCGGCCGGAAGGGGAGGGAGCGGCCCGGCAGGCCTCTGGGGAACCGGGCGAGCGCGGCGGCGATGTCGGCGATGGCGCGCGCGGCCGGATCGTCCGGATGCGCGAGGACCGCGGGAACGCCGGCATCGGCGTCGGCGCGGACCACGGGGCTCAGCGGCACGGAGGCCAGCAGCGGGACCTCGGATCCGGACCCGGACAGGGCCTCGGCCACGGCCGCGCCGCCACCGTGGCCGAACAGGTCGAGCACCGTCCCGTCGGGGAGCGTCATCGCCGCCATGTTCTCGACCACGCCGATGACCCGCTGCCCGGTCTGCCGCGCGACCAGCCCGCTGCGGACCGCGACATCGGAGGCCGCGGTCTGCGGCGTCGTGACCACCAGCACCTCGGCGTTCGGAAGCAGCTGTCCGACGGAGATCGCCACGTCGCCGGTGCCCGGCGGCATGTCCAGCAGCAGCACGTCGAGGTCGCCGAAGAAGACGTCGGTGAGGAACTGCTGCACCGTCCGGTGCAGCATCGGCCCGCGCCACGCGACCGCGCCGAGCGGGGAGTCGCCGCCGCTCCGGCGCAGGAACATGCCGATGGAGATCGTCTTCACGCCGTGGGCGACCGGCGGCAGCATCAGGTCGTCGACGCGGGTGGGCTGCGGCACGGACCCGTCGGGGCCGACCAGGCCGAGCTGACCCGGGATCGAGAACCCGTGCACGTCGGCGTCGATGAGGCCGACCGCGAGTCCGCGTGCGGCGAGGGCGACGGCGAGATTGGCGGTGACGGTGGACTTGCCGACGCCCCCCTTCCCGCTCGTGACCGCGATGACGCGGGTGAGCGAGCCGGGGCCGAACGGCATCTGGCGACCCCGTCCGCCGCGCAGGCGCTCGGTCAGGGCGTGCCGCTCGGCCGGGGTCATCACCCCCACCTCCAGCGCCACGTCCGTGATGCCGGGAACGGATGCCGCGGCGGTGCGCACATCCGTGGCGATGCGGTCTGCGGCGGGGCACCCGACGATCGTCAGCGCGATCGCCACGTGGGCCACGCCCGCGTCGACGGAGATGTCGCGCACCATGTCGAGCTCGCCGATGGGCCGGCGCAGCTCCGGGTCGAGGACGGCGCCGACCGCCGTGCGGACGGCGTCCGCGAGCACCGCGCTCATCGGTGCGTGCCGTCCTGGGCCTCGGGGGTGGCGTCGAGCTTCTCCAGGAGCGTGCGCAGCTCGCTGCGCAGCACGTCGCGGGTCACGACCTGATCGGCGAAGTCGTTGACGGCCATGCGCAGGGCGACCACCTCGCGCGCCAGGTACTCGGTGTCGGCGAGGTTGCGCTCGGCGCGCTGGCGATCCTGCTCGATCTGCACGCGGTCGCGGTCGTCCTGGCGGTTCTGCGCGAGCAGGATGAGGGGCGCGGCGTACGAGGCCTGCAGCGACAGGATCAGCGTCAGCAGGGTGTAGTTGTACTCACGCGGGTCGAACTGCAGCTCCCGCGGGGCGAAGGTGTTCCAGGCGAGCCAGACGATCACGAAGATCGTCATGCCGATGAGGAACCCCGAGGTCCCCATGGCCCGGGCGAACGCCTCCGAGAAGCGCCCGAAGCGATCGCTGGACTGCTGCGGCGTGCGCTGCAGCATGCCGGAGCGGCCGCGCGGCGCGTCGAGGGCCGGCTGACGGGTCGCACGTGCCATCAGCGCCTCCTCCCGCCGCGGGCGCCGCCTCCGGGCTGAGCGCGCGGGGTCGTGGCCGGCGCGGGTGCCGCTGCCGGGCGTCCGCTCTCATCGGCATCGTGCGACCGCCAGTCCTCGGGCAGCAGGTAGTCCAGCACGTCGTCGACGCTGATCGCGCCGACGAGGCGATGCGCGGGATCGACGACGGGGAGCGACACCAGGTTGTACGAAGCGAGAAGGCGCGCGACCTCCGCGGCCGAGGCGGTGGCAGGCACCGGGTCCAGCGTGTCGTCGATGATCGCGCCGAGCCGCTCGTGCGGCGGATAGCGCAGCATCCGCTGGAAATGCACGGTGCCCAGCAGCCGGCCGGTCGGCGTCTCGTACGGCGGAAGCGTCACGAACACGGCCGCTGCCAGAGCGGGGTGCAGCTCGTGCCGACGGATCAGGGCGAGCGCCTCGGCGATGGTGGCGTCGGCGGAGAGCACGATGGGCTCGCTCGTCATGAGGCCGCCCGCCGTGTCGGGACCGTACTTCAGGAGCGCGCGGACATCCTCCGCCTCCTCGGGCTCCATCAGCTCCAGCAGCTCCTCGCGCTGATCCTCGGGGAGCTGACCGAGCACGTCGGCGGCGTCGTCGGGCTCCATCGCATCGAGGATGTCGGCGGCGCGCTCGTCGTCCAGCGCCTCGAGGATGTGCACCTGCTCCTCCTCGGGCATCTCCTCGAGTGCGTCGGCGAGACGGTCGTCGGGAAGCTCCTCGACGACCTCGAGGAGCCTCTCCTCGGGCAGGTCGAGAAGGGTGTTCGCGAGATCGGCCGGGCGCAGCTCGGAGTAGGTGGCGACCAGCTGCTCGGCGGACTGCGTCTCGCCGGGCACCTGGCTCTCGCGCACCGCATCCCAGTTGGCGAACGTCGTTGCGCCCTTGGCGAAGGGGGAGGCGCTCGTCTTGGGCTTGCGGAGGAAGAGCTGGCCGACGTCCCACTCGCCCAGTCGGTTGCGCTCGATGGCGACGTCCTCGATGACGGCGGTGCCGGACCCGTCGGCGAAGAACACCTTGCGGCCGAGCATCTCGGCCATGACGCGGACCTCGCCGCCGCGCTGCTGGAAGCGACGCACGTTGATCAGGCCGGTGGTGATGACCTGCCCGGTGGCGATCGAGGTGACACGCCCGATCGAGACGAACACGTGGCGCCGGCCGGGGATCTCGACCACGAGTCCGATGACGCGCGGCGGATCGTCCTTGCGATAGATGACGACGACGTCGCGGACCTTGCCGAGGCGGTCGCCGGCGGGGTCGAAGACCGAGCACCCGGACAGGCGCGCGACGAAAACCCTCTGCGTACTCACACGTCTCAGCGTAGTCCGCGTGCCGTGGGAGGATGGGGAGATGACCATCATGGGAGGCCGTCCCCTGAAGGGCTCGGACGCCGTCGGACAGACGGTGGCGAGCTTCCCGACGTACGAGGCGGCGCAGAAGGCGGTGTCGTCTCTCATCGCCGCCGAGATCCCGGCCCGCGAGATCGCGATCGTCGGTCAGGGTCTGCGTTCCATCGAGCGGATCACAGGTCGTCTCGGGTATGCCTCCGCCGCCCGGTCGGGCGCCGTCAACGGACTGCTTCTGGGTCTGCTGTTCTCCGCGATCCTCGTGATCGGCTCGCCGTCGGTGCCGATCCAGGCGTTCGTGGGAGTGCTGTTCGTCGGGATCGCGATCGGCATGCTGATGAGCATCGTGGCGTATTCCTTCGTGCGCCGCCGCCGGGACTTCGCGTCGGTGATGCAGGTCGTCGCCGACCACTACGAGGTCACCGTCACCGACGGCAGTGCGAGCCGCGCCCGTCAGGTCCTCGGTCCGCAGTCCTCCGCGCCGACGACGATCCCGGCGGCCGCGGCATCCGCACCGGCATCGGCCCCGGCACCCGCACCGGCATCCGCACCGACGCCCGCCGACGAGCCGCCCAAGTACGGCGAGCGGCTGGCGGCGCCTCCCGAACGGACCGGGGACGCGGACGACGACGCCGCGCCCGAGCGGGCGCCGGACGTCGCCGCCGACGACCGCGCGGACCGCCCGTGACACCGTGACGGCGTCGGCCCCCGCGACCGTCCCGGTCGAGCTGCCGAGCGGGCGGGTCGAGGTCTCGGCCGACCTGGTCGCGCCGCCCTCGGCGTGGGCTTACGCCGCCCTCGCCCACGGGGCGGGCGCCGGGTACCGGCATCCCTTCCTCCTGGGCTTCGCCGACGCGCTGGCCGAGGCGGGCGTCGCGACGCTGCGGTTCAACTTCCCCTACGTCCAGGCGGGGCGACGGATGCCGGGGCCGGCCGCCCATGCGGTCGCGACGTGGCGGGCGGTGCACGCCGAGCTGACCGACCGCGCAGCGGGCGCGCCGGTGTTCGCGATCGGCAAGTCGTACGGCGGGCGGATGGCGTCGATGGCGGCCGCAGAGGGCGCGATCGACCCGGCCGCCCTGGTGTACCTCGGGTATCCGCTCCATCCGCCCGGCAGCCCCGACAAGGCCCGCGTGGCGCACCTGCCCGACGTGCCGCAGCCGCAGCTCTTCGTGGCGGGCTCGAACGACCCGTTCATCGATCCGCACGAGCAGCTCGAAGGGGCCGTCGCCTCCTGCCGGTCGGCCGAGATCTCGTGGATCGAGGGCGGCGGCCACTCGTTCGAGGTGAAGGGCCGCAAGCGGCGGCCCGCCGAGGTCGCCGCCGAGCTGGTCCCGCCGATCGTCGCGTGGCTCCGCGCGGCTCACTCCGCGGGCGGACCCACGTAGCGCCCGCGGGGGCGCAGCCGCATGGGTCGCTCGTCGTATTCGTCCACCGCGTGGGAGATCCACCCCGCGATGCGCCCGACGGCGAACACGACGGCGCCGGCGTCTTCGGTCATGCCCGCCCAGAGGGTGAGCGCCGCCAGCGCCAGATCGAGGTTCGGGCGGGTGTCGGTGCGCCGGGCCACCTCCTCCGTGACGGCGTCGACCGCCGCCATCACGTCGGCGCTCTGCGGCGCCTCCCGGAGCAGTTCGAGCATCAGCCGCGCCCGCATGTCGGCCCCGGCATAGAGCGACTGGCCGAAGCCGGGGATGCCGCGCCCGCCGTCGCGGACCGCGCGCGCGATCGCCGGTGCCGGCGCCTGGCCGTCCCGGACGGCGTGCAGGAGCCGGAACGCCGAGCGGCTCGCCGTGCCGTGCAGCGGCGCGTCGAACGCACCGAGCGCGGCCGTCACGACCGCGTAGCCCGACGCGCGCGCGGACGCCGCGACACGGCCCGCGAGCGTCGACAGCGCCAGGTCGTGGTCGATCACGAGGATCAGTGCCGCGTCGAGCAGGTGGATGCCGTCGGCGTCGTCGCGGCCGCCGAGCGCGCGCCACAGCGTCGGCGCGACCGCGCCGGGTGCGCCCTCGGAAAGGAGCGCCGCGGGGAGCCCCGTCACCAGCCGTGCCCCGATGCGCGCGAGCTGCTCCGGCGCCGGATCGTCACGCAGCGGGTCGGTCACCGCCAGCGCGGTCACCCCCGCCGCCAGCCGGTCGAGGGGACGGCTGGCGTCGCCGAGCGCCGCGATCGTGCGGCGCGCGACCTGGACGTCGTCGGCATCCGGCGGGCGCAGCGTGCGGATGCCCCACAGCCAGCAGACGACGTCCTCGAACGACTGCTCGCGTGCAAGGCGCGTCGCCGAGCGCTCGCGGTAGTGCAGCGCGTCGTCCTCCACGTGGGCGAGCCGCGTGTCGAGCACCATGAGCGGGGTCCCGGCCGCCGCCCCGCCGGAGGGCGGTGCGGGGGAGCGGCGCCGCCGGCCTGCGAACGCCTCCACCTCGAGGGGATCGAACCACGAGCCGGTCGCGTCGCGCTCCCGCGACAGCAGGCCGCGTGAGACGTACGCGTAGAGCGACTCGGGCTTGACCCCGAGGCGCGCGGCCGTCTCGGCGGCCGAGAGCCGTGGCAGGGCGTTCATCGATATTGATCCGATCAAGATTGACGAAAACGGAATCAAGTCCGACCCTGAGTGTAGCGGCTCGCCGGCACGGCGCCCGCCCGAGGGAAGGAGACGACATGACCACGACGACGCCATCGGCCGCGATCGACGCACCCCGGGGCCTGGCGGGTGTCATCGTCGCCGAGACGGCGGTGAGCGATGTGCGCGGCGCCGAGGGACTGCTGCAGTACCGTGACCGCTCCGCGATCGAGCTCGCCGAGGCCGCCGACTTCGAGGATGCCTGGCAGCTGCTCGTCACCGGAGAGGACGCGACGGATGCCTCCCGCGGTGCGTTCGCGCGTCGGATCCAGGCCGCCAGGACCCGGTGCGCGGACGACGTCGCCGCCGCCGTCGACGCCGTGTCCGCGGCGACACCGGAGGTGATGGCGGGGCTCGCGGCGGTGTGGTCGCTGCTGGCCGCGCGGCGCGGCATCCGTCCCCTGTACGACCTGACCGCCGACGAGCGCCTGATCGACGCGATCGAGCTCGCCGCCTCGACGCCCGTCATCGTCGGCGCGCTGTGGCGCAGGCGGAACGGGCAGCAGCCGCTGCCGCTGCTTTCCGGCCGGGGCCTCGTCGCCGACTACCTGCACCAGGTGACGGGCACCGTTGCGGACGCCGAGAGCGAGGCGGCGCTGACGGCCTACCTGATCTCCGTGATGGACCACGGCTTCAACGCCTCCACGTTCACGGCTCGGGTGATCGCGTCGACGGGAGCGGATGCCGCTTCCTGCCTCGTGGGTGCCCTCGGCGCGCTGACGGGGCCGCTGCACGGCGGTGCGCCGTCCCGCGCCCTGGACGGACTCGACGCGGTCGGCACGGCGGAGCGCATCGAGCCCTGGATCCGCGGGGAGCTCGCCGCCGGCCGCCGGCTGATGGGGTTCGGACACGCCGTGTACCGGACGTCCGACCCGCGGGCGGAGCTGATGAAGCGGATCGCGAAGCGGCGGGGCGGTGCTCGCGTCGAGCTGGCGCTGCGGTTCGAGGAGACCGCGGAACGATTGCTCGCCGCGGCGAAGCCGGGACGCGCGCTGCACACCAACGTGGAGTTCTGGGCCGCTCTCGTGATGGAGCAGTGCGGACTGCCGCGGTCGATGTTCACCCCGACGTTCGCCATCGCCCGCACGATCGGGTGGACGGCGCACATCCTCGAGCAGTCAGCCGATCCGAAGATCATCCGGCCGTCCGCGCGGTATGTCGGCCCGCCGGTGCGGGTGCGAGCTGCCTGACGCATCCCGCCGCGTGGCCTGCTAGCGGCCGGCCGCGTAGCCCTGCATGCCCCGCGGGTTGGCGGCGGCCCACAGCACACCCGTGCGGGCATCCCTCCCGACGGCGGAGACGCGACCGAGCGCCCAGTCTCCCGCGCGCGTGACGCGGTGACCGCGACGCTCGAGGCCCTCGATCACGGCATCGCCCAGGCGGGCTTCGGCCACGGCGCCGGCGGGCGTCCACGTGCGGGGCCAGAACGACTCCGGCATCGCGGTCGTGTGCAGCGCCGGCGCATCGATCGCCTGCTGCGGCGCGTAGCCGCCCACGATGATGCGCAGCAGCGCCAGCAGCTGCCACTGATCCTGCTGGTCGCCGCCCGGCGAGCCGATCGCGAACTCCGGCGCCCCGTCGCGCAGCACGAGCGTCGGCGTGAGGGTCGTGCGCGGTCGCCGGCCCGGCATGAGGGACGACGGATGCCCCGGCTGGAGCCACGTCATCTGCAGGCGGGTGCCCAGGCAGAAGCCGAGCGCCGGGATGGTCGGCGAGGACTGCAGCCAGCCTCCCGAGGGCGTGGCGGAGACGATGTTGCCCCAGCGGTCGATGACATCGAGGTGGCAGGTGTCGCCGCGGGTCTCGCCCGACGCCGCCACGCGGGCCTCGCCCGGGGGCACCGTGGGCTCGCCGGTGCCGACCGCGGGCGCGTCGTACGTCTCGCGCAGCGGGGGGCGGAACGGGGTGCCGCCCGCGGGCGACCCTGGCCGGAACTCCGCCGACGCGGTGCCCGCGATGAGGGCGCGGCGCTCGGCGAGGTAGTCCGCGGACAGCAGCGCCTCGAGGTCGACGTCGTCGTCGCCGAACCAGGCGTCGCGGTCGGCCAGCGCGAGCTTCTGCGCCTCGAGGATCGTGTGGGCGCCCTCCTCCTGCGACGGGTCGAGCAGCTCGTCCGAGAGGGGCTCCAGCAGGCCGAGCGTCTGCAGCAGCGCCGGGCCCTGCGTCCACGCACCGGCCTTCGCGACCGTGCGCCCTCGGAACTCGCGCGTCAGCGCAGGCTCGTACGCCGCATCGAACGCGGCGAAGTCGTCGGCGGTGATGACGGCCGCGTGCGCGCCGCCGTCCGAGTGGCGGTGCGGCTGCGCGAGGAACGCGGATGCCTCGTGGGCGACGGATCCCGTCTTCCACTCCCGGCGCGCGGCGTCGATGCGCGCCGCGCGGCCCACAGGTCCGTCGTCGCGCACGGTGCAGGACGCGTGGACGAGGGTGTCCAGCACCTCGGCGTAGGCGGGGTTGCGCACGATCTCCCCGGCCGCAGGAGGCTCGCCGTCGGACAGCCAGAGGGCGGCGGAGGTCGGCCAGTCGTCGCGGAACAGCTCTGCAACCCGCGCGATCGTCGCCGCGGCGCCGGCGACCAGGGGGTGGCCGTCGCGGGCGTAGCCGATCGCGTACGCGAGCACGTCGGCCAGCTCCCACGTGCCGTGGTCGCGCAGCAGCAGGAGCCACGCGTCGACGGCGCCCGGCACCGCCGCGGCCAGGCCGCCGGCGCCCGGCACGAGGTCGAGGCCCTGGGCTCGGTAGTGGTCGATGGTCGCCGCCTCGGGAGCGGGGCCCTGACCCATGAGAACCGTCGGCGCGGCCGCGTCGGCGGTCTGGAAGATGCCGACGAGGTCCCCGCCGGGCCCGTTGAGATGAGGCTCGACGACGTGCAGCACGAAGGCCGCGGCGACGGACGCGTCGAACGCGTTGCCGCCGCGCTCCAGCACCGCCTGCGACGTCGCCGTCGCGAGCCAGTGCGTCGAGGCCGACATGCCGAACGTGCCGGTGAGGGTCGGGCGCGTCGTGAACGACGGGGGAGGCGTGAAGGACACGTCAGCGGCTGCCGCGCGCGATCCAGGCCTCGACCTCGTCGGCGGTGCGGGGGATCGCCGACGACAGGTTCACGGGGCCGTTCTCGGTCATGAGGATGTCGTCCTCGATGCGCACGCCGATGCCCCGGTACTCCTCGGGGACGGTGAGGTCGTCGATCTGGAAGTACAGTCCCGGCTCGATCGTGAACACCATCCCGGGCTCCAGGAGCCCGTCGTAGTACATGTCGCGCCGCGCCTGCGCGCAGTCGTGCACATCGATGCCGAGGTGGTGGCTCGTGCCGTGGACCATGTAGCGGCGGTGGTGGCCCCCCGCGTCGGCGTCGAGCGCCTCTGCCGCGCTGACCGGCAGCAGGCCCCACTCGGCCACTCGCGCCGCGATGACCTGCATCGCCGCCTCGTGGATCGACCGGAAGCGCACACCGGGCCGCGCGGCGGCGAACGCCGCGTCGGCGGCCTCGCGCACGGTCTCGTACACCCGGCGCTGCACCTCGGTGAAGCGTCCGCTCACCGGCAGGGTCCGCGTGATGTCGGCGGTGTAGAGGCTGTCGACCTCGACGCCGGCGTCGATCAGGATCAGATCCCCGGGGACCACCGCGCCGTCGTTGCGCGTCCAGTGGAGGTAGCAGGCGTGCGGGCCCGAAGCCGCGATCGTGTCATAACCGACCGCGTTGCCGTCGCTGCGGGCGCGCCGGTGGAAGACGCCCTCCACGACGCGCTCGCCGCGCGGGTGGTCGATGATCGCCGGAAGGTTCGCGACGATGTCGTCGAAGCCGTCCGCGGTGACCTGAACCGCGAGCTCCATCTGACCGATCTCGTACGCGTCCTTGATGAGGCGCAGCTCCGAGACGAAGCGCGTGAGCTCGTCATGCTCGCCGACCACGAGGTCGCCGTCGCGCTCCTCGAAGTCGTCGATGTGGGCCGTCGGAAGTCCGAGGTCGGCGGCCACGCCCGAGAGGGCGGGCCTCGGCCCGATCCAGAACTCGCCGATCGAGGCATCCGAGTAGAACTCGCTCGTCGTGCGATCGGCGCGCTCGCGGAAGTGCAGCGTGACGTCGTGCCCGCCGCCCGAACGCGGCTCGAACACCAGCACCGCGCCGGGCTCCGAGTCCGAGGCCCACCCCGTCAGATGCGAGAAGGCGGAGTGCGCGCGGAACGGGTAGTCGGTGTCGTTGCTGCGCTGCTTCAGCTCGCCGGCCGGGATCACCAGTCGCCGGCCCGGGAAGGCCGCCGACACCGCGTCGCGGCGGGCTGCGGCGAAGGGCGCCTGGACGCGTGCGGGCGGTGCGGAGTCCGGCCGTTCGGCCCACCCGGTGGAGATGGTGTCGAGGAAGCCCTGACCGAACGGCTGGCGGCGATTGGTGCTCGTCGAGGGCTGCGTCGCGGGGGTGGCCGTGTCGTCGGCTGCGCTGCTCATGCGTCCAGTCTCGCACGGGCGCGAACACCCGCGGCAGGCTCAGCCGGCGGGCTCGTACTGCACGATCAGGGGGCGATGGTCCGACCCCGAGCCGTCCATCGCGCGCAGCACGAGCGAGCCCGATGGGCGCCACCGGTCGGTCGCCATGACGTGGTCGATCGGCGCGCCGAGGATGGCCGGGACGCTGGACGACCACGTGCCCAGCGCGCCGTTGCCGGTCTCGACCGCGGCGTCGGTGCAGTGGCCGAGCGTGCCTCCGTCGATGCCGAGGCCCGACATGTGGTCGACCGTGGCGTTGAAGTCGCCGGCCATGATGACGTCGCCGTCGACGCACTGGTCGGCGAGCCACTGCAGGTCGTCCCGCCAGCTCTGCATGTAGCTCTGCCGCGGAGCCACGGCGTGGACGGCCACGACGATGGGCCCCTGTCCCGACACCGGCATCGCGACGGCGCTCGGCACCGTCGAGGTGTTGCTGGTGCCGTTCTGCGACGATTCGATGACGGCGTAGTCGCCCATCTCGGGGGAGATCAGCAGCGTCGTGGATCCGGCATCCCATTCCGTGGACGGGTCCTCCGCGTGGTGCGCCCACATCCGGTGCCCGAGATCGCGCATCGCGATGGCGACCCGCTCGCCCGTCTCGATGGTCGTCTCGGGAAGCGCCACGATGTCGGCATCCATCGCCACGGCGATCTTCGCGATCGTCTCGGGCGCCGTGGCCGGGCCGGCGGTGTTCCACGTCATGACGCGGACGCTCGTCTCGGTCTTCACCGGCAGCGGGTCGGTGCCGAGGCCTCCGCGGGCTGCGATCACGCCCAGGTTCGCCACGGCCGCGACGCCCGCGACGACGGCGATCGAGAGTGCGAGAGCCCGGATCGGACGCGCGATGGCCAGCAGCAGCGCGACCACGGCGGCCGCGATGAAGACGCCGGCGAGGACGCCGCGGAACGAGACGATCTGCGCGATCGGGAAGACCCGCTCGACGCGGAAGAACGCCGGCCACGTCAGCACCGCCGCACCGATGGCGCACAGCACGGTGAAGAGGATCCCGAGCAGGCGAAGCACGACCGCGAGCCTATGCGAGCAGCCTGGGAGATCCGTCAGCACCCGGGGCGTGGCGCGCGACATGCGCATCCGATCGCCGCGCGCCGCCGCGCTACGCTCGGAGGATGCCGGGACCGCAGCGCTTCGAAGGGCCGAGCGACCTGCACCTGCATTCCGCGCACTCGGACGGCACCCAGCCGCCCGCCGAGGTCATGGCGTCGGCGCACCGCCACGGCGTGCGCACGGCGGCGCTGACCGACCACGACACGACGTCAGGATGGGCGGAGGCGGCCGAGGCGGCGGCATCCCTCGGCATGAGCTTCATCCCAGGGATGGAGCTGTCGGCACGCCACGAATGGCGCAGCGTGCACGTGCTCGCGTACCTTCCCGACCCGGACGAGCCCGCGCTGCGAGCGGAGACCACCCGCATCCGGTCGTCGCGGCTAGACCGCGCCCGCCTGATGGCCGACCGCATCGCGCGGGACTACGACCTGGTGTGGGACGACATCCTCGCCCAGACCACCGACGGCGCGACCGTCGGGCGCCCGCACATCGCCGACGCGCTGGTGGCGCGCGGCTTCGTGCGCGACCGCGCAGAGGCGTTCTCGGGGATCCTGAGCCCGCGCGGCGACTACTACGTCGCCCTGTACGCCCCCGATCCGGTGACCGCCGTCAGACTCGTCGTGGGCGCCGGGGGAGTGCCGGTCATCGCCCACCCGGCCGGCAGGGCGGGCCTGCTGCCGATGCCGCTGCTGGAGCGGATGCTCGGCGCCGGCCTCGCCGGGTTCGAGCTCGGCCACCGCGAGAACCGCGAGCCCGCGCTCGGGACGCTGCGCGCGCTGTGCCGCGAGCGCGACCTCATCGTGACAGGATCCAGCGACTACCACGGGCTCGGCAAGCCGAACGTCCCCGGCGAGAACACCACCGCGGACGACATGGTGGCCCGCATCGTCGCACGCGCAACGGGAAGCGCCCCCGTCCACCCTTAGGCGGACGGGGGCGCTCCCGTCTCTGCGAGGATCACGCGCTCCGCGCGAGGCGGATCAGGCGAGTGCCCTGGCCTTCAGAGCGTCGTACTCGGCCTGCGTGATGGTGCCGGCGTCCAGGAGCGCCTTGGCCTTCGCGATCTCGTCGGCCGGGCTCGCCGCGGAGCCGCCGGCGACGGACTTGATGTAGGCGTCCTGCGCCTTCTGCAGCTCGCCCGCCTCCCGCGCGCCGCGCTCGGCCATGCCCTTGCCCCGGGCGATCAGGTAGACCAGCAGCGTCAGGAACGGCACGAAGATCAGGAAGATGATCCACAGCGCCTTGAGCCAGCCGTTCAGGTTGCGGTCGCGGAACAGGTCGCCGATCACGGCGAACAGCGCGAAAAGGTAGACGACGAAGAAGAAGATCCAGAGGAACCACCAGATGATGTCCCAGAAGGATCCCCAGAATCCCTGGTATTCGTACGCGGTGGTGACGGCATCGAGGAATCGCACGATACGCCTTTCTTGAATGCGAGGTCACGGCGCGATAGACGCCGTGTGCGCTCACACTAGCGCCGCTGTCGCGCGGACGCCGTCATCGTCACCGGCGTCGTCGCATCACGCGCCGACGGGCGCGCCGCCCGCGGGCGCGGCGCCGCCGCGGCGCCGGCGCCGGCGC
>NZ_JBSHLB010000011.1:0-22512 GCF_053619935.1 Microbacterium sp. NPDC055455 | reverse complement strand
GCGCGTCAATGTCTGGAGAAAGTGAAAGCGATCGGCCCCGCCCCACAGGGCGGGGCCGATCGCTCGTTCCGCTACGGTTCCGGGATCAGATTGAGCTGAAACTTGGAGAGGGGATCAACGGCCAGACGATAGGCCCGCTCGTCCCACCCGTCGCGCACAGCATCGCGAACCCGCCGCGAACGCTCGACGCGCCCCGAAGAACCCACGCCAGTCGCGGAACCGACGTGCCGGCCCGAGCGAACAGCGAACGCGATATTCTCCGACTGCGTGGCAACGCGGAGGTGCCCCGCATCGCAGCGAACGCACAGAGGTTCACAGCACTCGTGCTCTCCCACTGATCCGGCAAGGTCGCCACCGAACCCCGCGATGGTCAGAGCGAAACGGTGTGCAGAAAGAGTGCGCCGCACTCCCCCACGCTGCCACGAAAAGCGACCGTACCCGTCCGGGGAAGAGATCGCACCGACCCATATCCAACATCGCGGCCCCTTGACCACTTTGCTCCAGAACTGTTCCTCGGCAGCATCGTCTATAGCGAGCGTGCCCGGTCGCACGATGCGGTCAATCCCCTCAAATCCGGGAAGAGTCGGCTCTAGCGGATGGTCAATCATCACTCAGATTCTTTGTCGCCGCTATCCGTCTCCGTCTCAACGTCCGACTCGGTCTTGCCTTCCTCGTCGCTCGCCGGATCAGAATCGCTCTCGTCGTCGCCCCCGGCAGCGTCCTTGTATGCGGCAAGTGCCTCGCGCACTTCCGCAGCGGGCATACCGAAATCCGCGCCGATCTGCTTGCGCGTCATTCCGTTGTCGATGAGAGATTGAAGCCGCTCGCCAAGAACGGCCTTGGCCGCGACAACTCCGTCCATTGCGTTGAAAACGTCAGCGGAAAGAAGTTCGAGCTTCTTCAGTCGGGCGCGCTCCGCTTCCTGGAGCTGACGAGCGCGCTGTCGGGCGGTGAGTTTCCTGTCTCGTGTCGTCATGACTAAAGGCTACCCACGGCGAACCATTCCCCACCAGCCCAACACAAGCTATTCCCCGTAACCGCACCCCCGGCCCGTTTTCCAGCAACCCTAAACCAGCCACGCCAGCAACCCGAACCAATGCCGACGCTTCCCGCCGCAGTCGGTCGCCCCTAGTGATCCTGAAAGCGCCCAACAAAGAGCACCACACCTCTTGCAGATTTCATCTGCGACTTCTTTTGGGCGACTGACCTGCTAGAACCGTGGCGGGCAAGAGTGCCCGCTTCCGGGGGGAGGATTTGCGCGGTACGCTCGTACCTATGATGTCCGTGCGAGTCGTTCACGCGGGGGATGGATACGCCTATCTCCTCCGCTCGGTGGCGACCGCCGACGAGCCGACTGGTACCAAGACTCGGCTGGGTGATTACTACGACGCGAAGGGAACGCCCCCCGGACAGTGGTTCGGAACGGGGATCGAATCCCTCGACTCGGATAGCGTCCGACAAGGTCGCACTGTCGGCCAGGATGCGATGGCGGCGCTATACGGAGAAGGGTTGCACCCCGACGCGGACTCGCGCATTGAGGCTGGCGAGTCGATCTCCGACGTTCAGCTGGGTCGGGCCTATCCGATCTACGATGCCGGCCACCCCGTACTGGCCGAGATTAAGGCAGCCGAGAAGAAGTTCCGCGCCGAGCACGAGCGCCGACCTGATGAAGAAGAACGCAACTCCATAGCGCTTGAGTGCGCACGGCCCCACTACCCCCACGCGGACGGCGGGGAGCCTGCAAGCGGCCGCGAGATTCTTGCCTGGGTCAACGAGGTCAAGCAGTCGGTTCGGCAGGCAACCTCCGCTTACGATCTGACCTTCTCCCCCGCTAAGTCGATTTCCGTGTTGTGGGCACTGGCCGACGACGACACGCGCAAGCGGATCGAGTCCATCCACGCTCGCTCGGTCGATGATTCCCTGCGTTGGATCGAGCAGAACGCTCTGCGTACTCGCTGTGAGGTGCGTGGCGTCAAGCAGCTCACCGCGACCAAGGGAATGATCGCCGCCAAGTTCACCCACTACGACACCCGTACCGGCGACCCCGATCTCCATACTCACTGCTTGGTCAGCAACAAAGTTCAGGGCATGGACGGCAAGTGGCGGTCAGTCGATGGGCAGACGCTTCTGCGCAATGCCGTCACCGCATCCGAGCGCTACAACGCGATGATGATTGACCGGCTCGGACAGGAGCTTGGTGTCGCTTTCGATCCCCGCGAGGTCGAGGAGGGCAAGGTTCCCGTCTGGGAAATCGCGGGCCTTCCGACTCGCCTGAACGATGCCTTCTCGCGGAGACGCGAAGGCGCTCGTGAGCGCTTTGAGGAGCTGGCGACCACCTACCGAGAGAAGCATGGCCGCGCCCCATCGAGACGTGCCGGATATGCCCTATGGCAACAAGCGATTCTCGATACTCGCGACCGAAAGGCCGAAGCACGGTCGCTTGGCGAGCTGCGCCGTCAGTGGCGTACTGATGCTGCACGGACCATCGGTTCCGAGCGGATGCTCGATGAGATTGTCACGTCGTCGCTGGGCAAGTCCGAGCACCGGCCGGCCTTTCCCTCCGTCGATGATCCGGCCTTTTCGGAGGGCGCACCTGTTCTGGCGGATCGCGCACTGGAGCTGGTCACGTCTCGCCGCGCTGAGTTCGCGCTGCGCCACCTGGACACGGCGACGAATCAGATTCTTCACGGATTCACTTTTGCGGACGACGAACACCGCGCTGCCGCTCACCGCCAGGTGTTTGAGTCAGCTAAGACGAAGGCGACCCGGCTCAACGCAGCGATCGAATGGCAGCTACCCGACGCGCTCATTTCGAGCGATGGCGTTGCCGTCGATCGTGACCAGGACTACGCACGGTTTACGAGCCGCAAGGTGCTCAACGATGAGAACCGTGTCCTGAACTCGGCGTTCGAGTTGACCGCTCACCTGGTACCCAATGCCGCGATCGACGCTGCCCTCGAACGCCACCGCGCCACCAAGGGGTTTGCGCTCAATACTGGACAGGAAGCCCTCGTGCGGCACCTCGCTGGCTCCGGTGCTCAGACGGCAGCAGGCGTGGGGCCGGCCGGTACCGGTAAGACTGCTTCAATGGCTGTCTTAGCTGACGTGTGGCGCTCGCAAGACCGACAAGTAATCGCCCTCGCGCCCTCGGCTGCGGCCGCGAAGCAGCTCGGCGGAGACATTAGCGCCACCGGGCACACTCTCGCGTCGCTGACCTATCGCTGGCGAGGAAAGGTGGGCAATCGCCCAGGCGACGTTTCTGCCCTCGGCGTTCACATCAATCCCGGCGACCTCCTGCTCGTTGATGAAGCAGGCATGGCCACGACCGACGACCTGGCGGCCGTCACCGAGATTGCTTCCGCTACCGGCGCGGTCGTGCGCATGGTCGGTGATCCGTATCAGCTTGATGCCGTGGAGACGGGCGGGTTGTTCCGAACGCTGTGCAAAAAGACCAACGCCGTCGAATTGGATGCCGTTATGCGCTTCGGTGATGACGCGGAGCAGTCCGAATCTGGGTTGAAGATTCGTCATGGCGACACCAGCGGCCTTGACCTCTACGAGCGCAGGGGTTGGATTCACGAAGGCACCCGCCAGTCCTCCGTCTACGACGCGGCGATGGGATACCTTAGCGACCAAGCCGCTGGCAAGAAGTCGCTGCTGGTCGCATCGACCAATCAGGACGTGAACGACGCCAACGCGATCATCCGCAACGCTCTGCTCGACGCGGGAGTCGTCTCCGCAAGCGGGCGAAAGGCCACGCTGACTCACGGACATGCGACGAAGAAGGATCTCATCCTTGCGCGGAGGAATCAGACCATCGCGCAACCAGATGGCACCGACGTTCGCATCCTCAACGGGCAGCGCCTTACCGTGGCCAAAGTCCACCGGGACGGTTCGCTGTCTGCCCGTCTCGAAGAACGCAACCGTCTCGTCCACCTGCCGGCCGACTACGTGCGCTCCCACGTCCAGCTCGGCTACGCGAGCACCATCCATCGCGCCCAGGGAGCGACCGTCGATGTGTGCCGTGCCGTAGTCGACTCGTCTACCGACCGCCGCGGATTGTATGTCGCTCTCACGCGCGGCAAAAAGCAGAATCACCTCTACGCAGTCAACGAAGCTCGCCTTGACGAGTCGCTCGAAGATGCTCACCTCCACATGAGCGGCGACGACGACGCTCCCTCTGCTCGCGAGATGCTAGAAGCTGTCGTCCGGGCCGACTCCGGTCAGGAATCGGCCACCGACCTTCGCGACCGGATGGAGCGCGACGAGTTCTCCAGCAAGCGCGCAGAACGTCTGTATAAGGCCGCGACCAACCGTCTGGCGGACGACTTCTCGCACCTGGTCGTCACCGACATGATTGACCACCTGCCCGTCGCGATCGCTGACGCGATCACTGATGGCCAACGCGCCCGACTCGCCACGGCCGTGGCCAGCTGTGCGCTGGCGGGAGTTGACGTTCGTGAGTCCTTTGCGGAACTGATGGAACTGCATGGCGACGAGATTGATCCTGCCGCTGTCCTTCACTCCCGCATCCTTGCCCAAATGCCCGAACGCCGGCCAACTCTCCCCCAGATTGCTCCGGCCACGACAACGATGGACACTGACCTTGCCCTCTTTGCGCACGATACCTATGACCGAATCACGACCGACCGACAAGGCGACGACATTGCCGACCGACTCGACCAATCCCTCGAACGGCATTTGTCGCGGCCCGCCGCACCATCGCTAATGGACTCGCTGGAGTCCGCATTGCGGGAGCATCTCGGAAATGGCGTTGAAGCCGACAATGACTTTGACGACTCCTTTGTCGAAATGGGAGACACATCTGACGGTGACTATTACGAGTTTTAAGATGATCCCTCCTATCGCACTACCAACTTTCGAATAAGGAAGGCGTTATCGTGGATATGCCACACACTCACCCCGCATATAAGGGAACGCGCCCCGCAACCCATGCAACGGGGGACGTTTTTCAGACGACCAATCTTCGCGACGGCGAGTACCTGTCGCGACGAGCCGACACTGCATTCCATATCCGCAACGTGCGGCAGGAGAATATCGTTCCTCGCAATTCCTACGGCGAATGGGAACGCACCGGGCATCTCGACGCGGCCCCCGCCGACGTGCGTGTGGGGCACCAGATCACGACGACCGACGGCAGCACTCATCTTGCGCGTGCCGTAGGCGCGGAAGGGGTGCAGATTGAGCGGGCCGGCTCCGGGATGACCGCGACCCTCCCCTGGGATCGCGTTTTTGCTTCCAAAGAGATTCCACCGACCTTCACTGAGGGGGCCTGGGGCACCCCGGAAACCGTCACTGTGACGGAATTGGAGCGCCCCCTCGACGCTGCACTCGGCCAGCTCGGAGCTGGGGCTGCCGCCGATGATCCCCGCACGGCACTCGACTTCGAGGACGAGAACCCTTACGCCCTCCCGCAGGAAGGAGGCCGAAGCCTACGAACAGTGAGCGCTTGACCTTAATAAGCGATTCGCATAACCTTTCAGTAAGGAGCTGGCGTGCCCCCGAGAAAACGGCGCAACGACCCCAATCAGATTTCCCTTTTCGACCTTCTGAGCGAGGAGACCCCCGATGTTCAGCACAACGATGATCAAGCAGGCGCACGAGACGCTCGGGCTGCCGACCGACCGGACGAGCGTGCTGGCCAAGCGCGACGAGATGATGGAAGCGTTCTCGGATCGACTTCCGTCGCTGCGGATGCAGATGCAGCAGACGTGGGAACGGGAGCATCCACGGCACCCGATTCCGCTGCCGTCGGAGGTGCTTCTGACGATCGCGCAGCGAGCGTACAACCAGATGCAGGAGGAGATTCTGGAGGACTTCATCAACGCCCCGATCCGCGACCTGAACGAGCGCCGCGACCGATTGTCCGAGCTGAGCGCAGCGGAGAACGTCTAACGTTCCAGCCCACCGGAGAGATTCTTCCCCCGTCCGGTGCCCGAGCACGCGCCCGCGCCAACATCGCAGCCATTGAACTGCTCAACACGCTCGATGAGGAAAACCGCTGGGCGAACGAGGACGAACAGCAGGTGCTCGCCACCTACTCCAGTTGGGGGGCGTGCTCCGAAATCTTTGATCCCGCTCGCGCCGACTGGGCCGACGATCGCACACGACTGCGCGAAGCACTGTCGTCCGAGGAGGACTACTCTGCGCTCGCGGACAGTACCCTGACCGCCTACTACACCGCTCCCGATGTGGTCGATGCAGTGTGGGATGGACTGAAGCAGGCTGGCTACTCGCACGGCGAGGTGCTCGAACCCGGCTGCGGTACCGGAGGATTCATTGGGCGCAGCCCCGACACCTCCCAGATGGTCGGCATTGACGTAGACCCGGTGGCTTCCCGCATCGCCAAGCAGCTCTACCCGGAAGCTCTCGTGCGGAAGATGGGCTTCGAGGACGTTGCCCTGCCGAAGGGAGTGTTCACCGCTGCCGTCGGCAACGTTCCCTTTGGGCGGTTCTCCCTCTACGATCCCGAGGGCAATCCTCGCGGTGCGTCCGTCCACAACCACTTCCTCGAAAAGTCCGTGAACCTCGTAGCCCCTGGTGGCTACGTGGCCATGATTACCAGCGCCCACACCTCCGACGCTCTGCGCGCCGAAGATCGTGCCGCGATCATTGAGCGAGCTGATCTGGTTTCCGCCGTCCGCCTGCCCACCCAGGCGTTCCAGCGCGTCGCCGGCACCTCCGTCACCTCCGATCTACTCATCTTCCGTGTCCGTGACGCCGACACCGAACCCTCCTGGCGCTCCAAGTCGTGGATCGACACCGAGACTCGTGCCTACGGAACCGACGAGCTGACGATCAACCGGTACATCGCATCGCGTCCCGACCATGTACTCGGTGATCCCCGAGTCACCACCGGGCGTTTCGGTGCGCCGACACTTGTCATTGACGGCTCCGCCGACGGCCTGGGAGAGCGCATCACATCGGTAATTTCCGCCGACATTGCGGCCGACCTTGACGAGAACGGCCCCATGCCCGAGCCACCTGAGTCGCGCTCCTACATCAGCGAAAGCTCCCTTGCTCACGGAGCGGGCGAACGCACTCTCCCCGGCACCATCACCTACGAGATCACCAACGGCAACGTCGAGTTCCGCATGTGGGCCGCTGCCGAAAGGGAATGGCAGGAAGTCGCTCCCCGGCGCAAGGACATGGCCGACGAATGGGTGCAGCTTCTCGACATCCGAGACAGCTACTGGGAACTGCGTGCCGCCTACGACGAGGACGGCACCAACCCCGCCGTCGTCGCGGAGAAGCAGGCCGACCTCTCCGACAAGTACGACACCTACGTCGAGAAGTACGGCCCAATCAGTCGAGGTGTCTATCCGCCGCCGCGCAAGCCCACCAAGGCACAGGCGAAGCGCATCTACAACGATCTGCTCTCGTCCTGGCGGGCAGACAACGGGGTGTCGTCCACGGAGGAACCGCCCGCCGAGGTCGTCGCACGGCTCACCGAAGAGTCACACACACCCGTTGCGCCGACAACCCGGCACCAGCCCCACATCGACAAGCTGGCCACCGATCCTCTGTTCGCCGCCGTAATGTCGCTGGAGCATTTCAACGCCGAAACGCAGACGGCACTCAAGACAGACTTCTTCACCACCGACCCCGCCCGCCGCGTGGCCATGCCGGAACGAGCCGACACGCTTGATGAAGCTGTCAGAATCGTCAACGACTCGACGGGCACGCTCGACCTGGAGCAGATCGGCCGACTGCTGGGCACCAGCGCCGAGGACGTCGCAGAAGCCCTCCCCGCCAACAAGCTCGCCTTCCGTGACCCGGAATCCCCCGACTCCTTCATCCCTGCGCCGCAATATCTCAGTGGCTTCGTCGTGGACAAGCTTGCCCACGCACGAGTCGCCGGCCATACCGACCCGCGATTCGCCGCGAACATCGAAGCCCTCGAAGCCGTACAGCCCGAGCGGGTGGAGGAGGGCATCACCGTCCGCCCCGGCATGACGTGGCTGCCCGAGGAGTTCTACCGCGACTTTGCCGTCGAGAAGTTCGGTGTCCCGGCCCGAGGCTTGCGTATCAAGCGCGTGGCCGATAACTGGTCAGTCGACCACGTTTCCGGTTACTGGCACAACGAGGAGCAAGCCAACCTCAAGTATGGTCTCGTCGCCGCCAACAACGCCGCCCGCGCCGAGTACAACTTCACGGCCAAGGGGTCACCATCGCGGTTCCAGAATCAGGCCGTCGCGACCAATCGCAACGACGGACGCGCCGTGACCGCCCTCGAGGTCTATGAAGCCACGCTCAACCTCACCGCACCCGTCGTCAACTTCTCGAAGGAGTACAAGGACGAAACGGGCGCGACCGGCACCCACAGCGAAGCGACCTCGTTTGTTGCCCGCAAGAGTCAGCAGATTCGCCGCGAGTTCGCGGAGTGGGTCATGGAAGATCCCGAGCGCCGAAACACCGTCGTTGACCTCTACAACAAGAAGTTCAACTCGTTCGTCGCCCCCAACTACGACGGGAGCAATCGAGAAATCCCCGGCCTTGGCGAACGATTCAGGCCCTACGAGTACCAGCTCAACGCCGTCGAACGCATGACCCATGAACCTGGCGTCCTGCTCAACCACGTCGTTGGCGCAGGAAAGACCGGCACGATGCTCATGGGCGCGTCCGAGCTCAAACGGCTCGGCATCGTGCGGCAGCCCTGGCTCGTTGTTCCCAACCACCTCACCGACCAGATCAGCCGGGAAGCGCAGCAGTGGTTCCCCTCCGCAAAGATCCTCTCCGGTGCCACGGCGACCAACCCCGTCGCCCGACGCAACTTCGTCGCCCAGACCACAGCCGGCGATTGGGACTTCGTTATCGTTCCGCAGTCCGTGTTCGAGCGCATCCCCGTCGATGATGAGTCGAAGAAGGAGTACATCAACGGCGAGATCAAGCAGTTCCAGGAGCAGATGGTCGAACTGACCGCGAGCGGAATGGACGAGAAGGACTTGACCGTCAAGCGCATCCGCGCCGCACTCAAAGCGCGGGAGAAGGAACTGAAGAAGCTCCTCGACTCCCCCACTGACGCTGGGATGACCTTCAACGACACTCCCTGCGACTACATCATCGTTGACGAAGCGCACCACTATAAGAACCTCATGCGCCAGTCGAAGGTAGACGACCTCAGCCAGCCCGGATCACAACGTGCGTCCGACCTGGACATGAAGCTCAAGCTCCTGCGCGAGAACAACCGCGCGGCCGGCCTCAACCCCGAGACCACTCCCGTCGTCACCTTCGCCACAGGGACACCCATCGCCAACAACCTGGCGGAAATTTGGGTGATGGGCAAGTACCTGCGCCCCGACCTCCTAGAGCGGCTCGGAATCGAAGGCATCAATGCGTTCGGCGCGTCCTTCACCGACCAGGTCACCGACGTAGAGCTGAGCGCGAGCGGAGCGGGCCTTGTTCAAAAGACGCGAACGGCGACCTATCTCAATGTCGGAGAGCTGGCAACGGCCACCTCGCTGTTCATGGACGTGGTGACCTCCGATCAGATCACGGCGAAGCTGCCGACGCTCATCAACGCCGGCCAAAGTCACGCCATCGAATTCGAGGTCGAGCAGGAAGTCCGTGACTTCATCTCCGACCTGGCCTACCGCAGCAGCTACAACTGGGATGCAGACCCAGATGGCCGCAAGATCGAAGCCAACGTCTCTGGAGCCAGGATCGACAACCCGCTCAAGATCGCCAGCGACGGCCGTATGGCCAGCTTGCACGGCTCCCTGGTCAATCTCGACCTCGACGGCCCCGGTGCGAGAGTCACCGCCGTTGCCGACGCAGTGTTCTCAGACTGGCTTGCCAACCGGGACAACGAATACCTCGACCCAAATGGCGAAGTCTCCTCCCAACGCGGTGGACTGCAAGTCGCCTTCTGCGACCGTTCCGTACCCGGCGAGGGATTCAACATGTACGACGCGATCAAGGACGAGCTGGTGGCTCGCGGGATGCAGCCCGACCGTATCCGCTTCGTCCACGACTGGGATCACGACCGCGCCGCCCTCTTCCGCGATTGCAACGAGGGCCATGTAGACCTCATCATCGGCTCCACCGAGAAGATGGGAACCGGCGCAAACATCCAGACCCGCGCCGTCTCTCTCCACCACATCGACATTCCGTGGAGGCCCGCTGACCTTGCCCAGCGCAACGGGCGCATCATCCGGCAGGGCAACCAGAACGATGAGGTGCAGTTGCACGAATACATCGGGCGCAACACGTATGACGCCCTGATGTGGCAGGCCGTCTACCGCAAGGAGCGTTTCATCGCGCAGTTCTACGATGCCGACCGCAGCGTGCGCACGATGGAAGCCCTCAACGACAGCGGAGTTGATGCCTACGCCCACAACAAGGCGATCGCAACAGGCGACTCCCGCTACGTTGACCTCATGACGCTCGACAAGGAGGTCGAAAAGCTCGAACAGCTCGAATCCGAGTGGGTGGCGGCGCGCTCGTCGCGCAAGTTCGCCATACAGACCGAACTTGCCAATGTGAAGCGGCATACGAACAACGCCCGCAGCATCGAGCCGCACGCGAAGGCAGCCCAGTCCTGGACGGACAGCAAGGAACGGACGTGGGGACTGTTCGGAGGTCGGCCAACCGACGAGCGCGGCCGCGCCGTCCGGCACGTCACCGATACCCTCGCCGCCGTCCACTTCAACCGCTCGCAAGAACCTCGAAACCTCGTCACGATCGGAGGTCTTGACTTCTGGGCCGCGTTCACCGGGGATGGTGTGACCGTCGGTTGCCGCCAGATTCCGGGCGAACTCAACGTCCGGCTCGACCACACCGACATTGCCAACGCGCTTGCCGGTTACAACGCAGCCAAGGGCGACGAAGTGCCGGCCGCAGCGTCGGGATTGCTCACCCGCATCGAGAACAAGGTCAAGGGTGTCCCCGACGCTCTTGCCGCCGCCGAAGTCGGTGCAGAAAACGCTCAGCACCGGCTCGCCAAGCTGGAATCCGCGGCATCCCCGGATTTCGCGCACGCGGAGGAGCTGCGGAAGGTCACCGATGCCCGCGATACGTTGAAAGCGGAGCTGAGTGCCCTCGATGCCGATGAAGCGGTGATCCGCGCCAAGGCCGAGCGAGTGCAGCGCATGCAGCAACGCGGCCGCAGCGACGGCTACTCTCTGCGCCTGGTGCCCACCCCGACGTACGCCAGTGCCGTCGAAGGCAAAACCCAAGCGCAGGTCACCGCCAATGAGAAAATCTCCGAAGCGCTCGCACTCCATGACCACGGCCTCATCAGCAGCGACGAGATGCAGCGTCGCTACACCCGACACCTCCCGGCCACTCTCTCCGACGACGACACCGACGACACCGGTTCACTGGCCGACCAACTCGATCACGCTCTCATTGACCTCGGCGGCGGCAACCTCGTCGCGGAAGTCAACGAGAACGAGGAAGCGGCACCGCCGACGGAGTATGACTACTCCCACGACGATGCCACTGCTGACGTGTAGCGCCTAGATCGCTACAACTCGGCTGCCGGAGCGCTCTGGGACTCTCCCAGGGCGCTTCCGGCTTCCTCCTCCATGAATGATCCCACCGACGACGCAAAGCTCTCTGCGCCAATCGTCTCCGCCAGGTCGCCGCTAAACGCGCCGGCACCGAACTGCTCGGCTACCGCTTCTTCCGACGGCTCCACCCCCACCGACGATCCAGGCCCGTCCGCGACCTCCGACAAGCTGGCCACGAACGCCGACTCGGCCCCCTCCGGGGTCGCTTCCGGCAGCTCGTCGTAGTCCACGTCCATGTCGGATTCCGGGGTAGCTTCCGGCAGCTCGTCGTAGTCCACCGGGGCGCTGTCCTCCGTGAAGTCGCCCCTCCAATCATCGAAGTACCGCCCTTCTTCGCGCTCGTAGTCGTCGTACGCTTCCCCCAGCGCAGCGATAGCCGGGGCACCCGCCGCCACCGCCGCCGCCGCAGATACCGTGCGCACCGCCGCGTCCGAGAGCGACTCTTCCCCGCTGTCCTTCCGCACGCGGTCGACCGGCTCGCGGTCGCGACGACGCGGCATTTCCTGTTCTGCCGCCCATTCCGCCCGCTCGGCCTTCCATTCCGCTTGACGCTGCCTGTACTCCGCTCCTTCCGCACGCGCCTGGGCTTCTTCCTGTCGGTCGCCCGCAAGCGCCGACGCACGGTTGCGCTCATCCGAGACGCGCATCCACTCACGGCTCGTCTCATGCAGTCCCCGGCGAGACAGCTCCTCGCCAATCGCGGCGCGCTCACGCTCACTCGGAGCGCCCGCCTGCGCTTCACGGCCATGAGCGTGCATGGTCTGGAGCAAGCGCCCGTTCGACCTGCCGCGCAAGCTGCGCGCCGTTGCCCTCCTGGTGCGCATCATCCCGCTCGACCTGCCGGGGCCGTACTGCCCCATCCGGCTCAAACCGCTTCCCACCGAGCGCACAAGCTGCCGCATCTCGTTGTCCACGTCCATCATCGGGTTATCGCTCATCGTCTACTCCTTGTCTGCTTCAATCTGCTCTGGCATTTGCTCTGTCCGAACGCGCTGGCCTGGCCGGTGCGCGTGGTGGCAACTGGCGAACGGGCCGCGATTCTTGTCCGTGAGAATCCGCATGTGCACGTCCCCGACCAAGCGCAACCATTCGTCCTCACCGGTCGCAGGCTTCTCGCGCACCCTGGCTTCAAACGACATCCACATCACGGTCAAGCGTCGCACCACGTCGGGGTGCTTCCACCACTGCGCGCACCACCGAGACTCGTTGTTCGCCGGCCACATGACCGCGACGTACTCATCGAAGAACTCGTACACGTCGCCGTAGCGAGTCGGGGACGGCCACGCGATGTTGTCTTGCGCCCATTTTTCGACCGCAAGCACCGCCGTTTTCCGCGCGCGCAGCTTGAACTGAGGATGCTCCGCCAGCTTCTTCAACTCGGCGGCAAGCGCCGGCTTGACGTGGCCGGAGATCAGCGGGCCGATAACCTCACCAATCGGCTTGTCGAACAGACCCATCAGTTCTTCTCCTTCACCAGCGCGTCGATCGCCTTCGGGAAGGTTCGCTCCCACCACGGCACCGTTCGCACCAGCATCGGGGCCGACTTCTGCGGGATCACCAGCGCGACCCCGAACGGCAACGACTGCAACTCCGCAACGCTCAACGTCTGCTTCTCGCTGACTTGCTCCGACACCGACGCACGCATCGAGCCATCGGATGAGCGCGACACGCGCTTCTCCTCGTGGTCGCCAATGAACGCGGCCAGCTCACCCAAGAACTTCTCGTCCTTGATCCCGCCGCCGTAGACGAGGCAGCCGTTGGTCAGCATGTCGCGTGTCGAGTCCTCTCCCCAGATGCGACGGGCCTGCGAAAAGGACTGGAGGATCGTCGTGATGATGATGGAGCGGCTGCCATAGTGCGAGTATTTGTTGGCCAACTGCCCCCACCGCACCGTGTTCGCAGCTTCATCCAGAGGGCAAACCAGCGGCACGCGCAACCGCCCACCGGGGTTGCGCTGGCCGTACTCTTCCGCCGCGTCCATGAGCGTCACCAGCAGCGCGAGCGTCAGCGCTGACGCACTCGTCGGGCCTTCCTTGCTCAGCAAGTACATCGTCGGTCGTCGGCCGGTCTGGGAGTCGTGGATGAATGCGTCGGCATCGAATCGGCGCTTGCCGGCAGCGGGGCTGACCCACATCGACGGCACCTCGTGCTCTAGTGCAGCGACCATCTGCGCCGCATTGCCGAACACGCCCGACCGAGTGCGATCGACCAGCTCATACTGTCCGTCCAGCGCCCGTGCCTTCCGGTTCCACCCGTGCCGCATCAAAATCTCGATCGGCTGCTTGTCCCGCTCGTCGTTGGCCCATTCAATGACCTTCGTGATGGGCAGCTCATCGCACGTCGCCGCCAGCAGCATCCCGGCGATGAGCTTCTGTCCGCCTTCGCTGAACATATCCTTTTCGCCTTCGGTCATTCCCGCGTCGTCACGGAACAGTGATGCAAGACCGGTGGCCGCAGCGTCCCACTCGTCACGCGGTCGCCGCCTGATGTAGTCCAGGGGATCAAAGAACCAGTCGGGCGTCTCTTCGGTGTAGATCCGCTGCGGATCAAAAACCCAGACCTCACCGACAGCCGACCGCGCCTCGACTGAATCGTCCACCGTGTCGCGCTTGTTCGAGCTTGTGATAACGCCACCAGGGGCCGACAGAATCTGCGGGAGCACCTGCGAGGTCGTCTTGCCGCGCCGTGCCGCCCACAACTGCGTGAGGAGCGTTTCATAGTCGGCGTAGACCGCGTTGCCCGTGCCCAGCTCCTTGCCGATCAAGATGCCCGGTTCATCGTCCGGGCGCAGATCGAGCTTCATCCGTTCCGCCGCCGCCGCCACGGAGCGGCGCGACATCGAGCGAATGTCCCGCTTGCTCGCCATGTACCGCGTCGCGTGCTTCACATCGCCGCCGACCGTGGACTCCTTACGGCGACGCATGAACAGCAGAACCGCCGCGACGGGAATGGTCACCAGCACCGTGACCACCACCATCATCACCATCGCCGGAGGGCCGATTTCCAATCGTCCCTCCATAGCGTCGCGCAGGACAACGAGCGGATTCCAGGACACCTCCTGTCGAGGCCCCCCGAGCACCCACGCCCACCGAATGCCGCTGGCCGCGATGAACCACAGAATCGCAGCAACGGCCAGAAGGTAAAGCGGGAACCACTCCGACTGGGAACCCGGCTGCTTGATGTTGCGGACGTTACTCATCGTCATCCTCCACCAGGGCCGCGAGGTCGTTGTCCTTCCACCGCTTGAATCCGGGGGCTTCGGCCATAGTCAGCGCCCGCTGATCCTCATCGTCCACCGACACGTCCACGGCGATGTTGTGCTGAGCGCCCGCCGCCTTCAACGCGGCAATGTCCAGCTCCGGACACATCGTCGTCACAATCAGCCTGCCCACGTCGTGGCCGGCCGCAGCGAACGCCTTGGACGCGACGAACACGGCCTTTTCCGCCGCCGACTGCTCACCCGAAATGAGGTCGCCGGGCACCCGCACGCGGTCGTCGTCGAAGAACCTGCCGTACCACACAGCGTCGTCCTCAACGCTGACGACCGCGAACGCCCCGCTGCCGTCGTCGCCTTCCACCGCCGCCGTCCACAGCATCACCACCGGAGCTGATCCCGCGTTCGCCGTCAAAGCGTCGGCCTTCGCCGCCAGCTCCACCTGCCGCTCCTCCGTGGCCACCTCACGCAGCGCCCCGTAATCCACGCCGATCTTGCGCAGGGAGAACTTGTACTTGGGGAAGTCCTGACGGTTGTCCCATCCCTGCTTCTCCGCGAACTTCCGGAGGGGTACGTGCGAGGTCGCGGCCTTCAGCTCCCCCTTGTTCTGCTCAATCACCGAGTCAATCTCGGCCCAGCGAGTCTTGTCCTGCTCCGTCATAGCCATCGTTTTTCCTCCTGCCTTCCGGTTCTACTTGTTGACCTGAATCTCGAAGTGCATCTCATCGCCGGTCTTGTAGTCGCCGCCCCAGCGCACCGCCCCGCCGTACTCCTTGAGCTTCTCCCGGATCATGGCCGTCTGCCGCTCGGAGAACGTGCCCTTCTTGCCCAGCGGGTGCAGCGACGCGTTCAGATCAACCGCCGTGCCCGAGGCATGGTTGGAGATCGACGTGCCCAGCTTCGCCTTGCGCGGGGGCGACCACGACCACTCGTCCTCGCCGCCGTAGGCCAGCGACTCGACATTCGTGTGGAACCAGCGAGTCAGATCCTTCAGCACAACCGTCGGTGCGCCGGGGGCCGTATAGAACGTGCGCCCGCCGACGTTCCACGACTCCGTTTCCGACTGCTCGATCACAGGGAACCCGTTCTGCGTCGTCTCCGTTTTCTTCGTCGTCGCGCCGGCCAAGGGCGCAACCACCACCACCACCAGGGCGATGATGCCGAGCGCTACCCACATGCGCTGCGCCGGGGAAAGGGTCATTTTCTGCTTCTCCATTGTTCTTCCGTTCTTCTCGAAGGTCAGTTTCTTGTTTTTGCCGTCGCGTCTCATACGTCCCATATCTCGTATCCGGGGTCATCCACCTCCCCAACGTCGATCACGCCGACCGAGGGCACGAACCCCCGAGCTTCCGTCCCCGTTCCCGGCATCAACAGCACGGTGGCTCTGATCCAGCTCCCGTCCTCATGCCCGTCGAGCCGTCCCATCGCATCCGACAGTTCGACGCGGTACTTCCGGGCATCGGCCGCGCAGCAGTTGACCGCGATCCGAGCAATCTCCCGCCGTCCGGTGTCGCCGGTCGCCAACTGCCCCTCGACCACCACCTCGCGGCCGCTCATGCGCGAGTCCGCAGGCGCGGTCGAACGCGCAACCACCTCCCGCAACCGCATCTCTGGACGACCGGGGGGCAGCTCCGGCCAGGTATCGGCCCCTCCCGACGCAGCAGCCGCCGCCGTCGCATCCGCGACTTGAACCGGAGTCATGGCAGGCGGGGTTACTCCCGCCACCACCAGGACGATCAAGCCCAGCGCCCACGGTGCCCACCGCGACGTCTTGACTGCGGCCGCGTCCTCGTCGGCGTGGTGCGCATCGCCACAGGAGCACGATGCAGCCGGCGCAGGGAGGAAGTACGGCAGAAGGCCCAGCACGATCACGGCCACACCGGTCGCCGCTACCAGCCACGCAGCTCGGGCGACCCATGCGTCGGCATCGCCAGTGAGTCCCGCACGTACCAGTGCCGCGCCAAATGCGACGAGCAGGGCGGAGACGACGTGCTTCCTCATCACAGCCACCCCCACAGCCAGGCCACGATGAGCGTGGACACCAGGGCGCTGCCCAAGCCCGCCAGCGCCACCAACTGCGCGGCACGGTGGCCGAGAACGCCCTCCATCATCGCCGCGAGTTTCAGGTCGATGATGGGGCCAACGACGATGAACGACAGCATGGCGGCAGGATGAAGGCCCACCATCGACGCAGCCACAAAAGCGTCACCCAACGAGCACAGCGACGCGACGATCGCCAGCGCCGCCATGACGAGAACGGCCAGCAGCACGTAGTCGGTCATGCGCGCCAGCGACTCGGCGGGCAAGAAGGCAGACACCAGTGACGCGATCGCACCGCCGACGACCAGGAATGTCGCTGCCGCAATGGCGTCATGCCGCATTGCGTCAAGCCACCTTTGCGTCCACCCGCCAACCGGCGCGGTCACCTCCGATACCGGCTCCTCGTCTGCCCTAACCAGGTGCTCGAACGCACGCGCCCCGAACGCCGCCACAATTGCACCGACCCCCAGCACCGCCAGGAGTCCGGCGACGAACCGAGCGCCGGCCATCTCCCATCCGCCAAACGCGGCGAGCGTTGCCATAACGACCAGCGGGTTAAGGGACGGGGCAGCCACCATGAACGTCATGGCCGGAGCCGGGGAGACCCCAGAGACGATCATGCGCCGAGCCAAGGGCACCGACGAGCACTCGCACGTCGGAACGAAGGCACCGGCTAACGCGGCAACGGCTACCGCCGCAGCCTTGTTCTTGGGGAGCACCCTCGCCCAGCGAGCAGGAGTCATCACTACCGCGACCGTGGACGACGCGACCGCCCCCACCAGCACATAGGGCAGCGCCTGAACGACCAATCCGGCGAACGTCGCCAACGCGGCGTGCAGCCGGGGAGACAGTGCCAGCAGCCGACCCGAGGCACCGCCCACCAGCTCCGGGAGAACCACCGCCGCAACACCCGCAGCCACGACGAGCACAACCGGCCCACCACGACGAGGAGTGGCGCTCTGCCGGGGATGCTCTGAGACAGTCAGCGTGGTCGTCATAGTCCCGGAACCGCCCGGTAGCGAATATCCGCCAACTTCCACACGTCGGCTTCCTTGACCATCTCCGCGTCCACGACCGCACGCCCCAGGCGCGTGACCTCGCCGTCGGCGTGGGCCACCATTTTCTGCAAGTCGAGCGTGACCACCGCCTTGGTCGCGGTCTCCTCGACGGGGGCCGAACCCGGCGCAACCGTGGCGATGGTCTTGTGCACGTCTCCCCACCGTGCCCACTCCTCCCACTCGGGCGGAAGCGGGTAGTCGGCGGGATCAGATGCTGCGAGCTGCGCGTACTTGCCGACCAACCGATCTTCGACGGCCACCGCCGCCGACACCGGGGACTCCTGCTCTGCCGGTCGCCATGTGTTGACCGCCGAGACGAGAGACACTGCCGCGTTCTCGGGATCGTCGCGAATGGGGTCTACCGTGTCGACTTCCGGGTCGCCCACGAAGTCCGGCTCGGCCGTCTGCATCTTCCAGGCCACCACGCCGGCAATCACGGCGAGAATGAGAACCACTGCCGCGATCGCGGCCCATACGCGGCGCGTCATCGGACTTCACCGCCAACGCGCACGTGAATGTGGTCGGTGTGGTTCTGCGTCGGCGTACCCCGGTCAACCATCGGCACGACCGGCTTATCACGCTCCATGAATTGCCGATCCCAGATGATGTACTGGAGTTGAAGTTCATCGGCTTCCGTGACCAGATACTGCGCAACGTCGTCACCCAGCGCCTTGTCAGAGGCGGGGATCATCACGATCAACGACTCACCGCCGTCCGACATACCGATAGGGCTCGGCGGAGCCGGGGTCACTTCCCCGACGCTCGGGTACCGCTCCTGGATTGCTGCCGCGACCGACTGCGCTTCCGACTCGTTGGCCGACGGGAGGGAAACCGCGCCCGCGATCATGGCCACGGCCAGGGTGCAGCCCACGGCCGCACCCGTCGCCTGCGTTGCATTGCTGCTGTTCATCAGATCTTCTCCTTGAATCGTTCTTCGTGCTGGGGGATCAAAACGATGTACCCCTGGGTTTCCGGGAAGGGCGGCACTCCGCCGTAATTGAGGACGTTGCCGGGGCCGGCGTTGTATGCGGCCAGCATCAGGTCACGGTCGTCGCCGCTGATCCGGCCTTCTGCCTTCCACTTCGCGTTTTGTTCCGCGAGGTGGCATAGGAAACGGCCCGACGCCATAGTCGCGTCGGCGGGATTGTGTGGATCACCTTCGCCGGGGCCACCTATCTGCTCGCCGTTGTCGTCCACGCGGTATCCCCAGCCCTGCCACGTTGCTGGCATGAATTGCCCTGACCCCCTCGCGCCGGACTTAGGGTTGACTGCATCCGTGTTGAACTGGCTTTCCTGGTAGGTCAATGCGGCGATCAGAGAAGCCGGGGCTTCGGCGCACAACTGGCCAGCAAGCGTGAGCCACTTGACGAACTCGGGCGGAATCTCGGCGCTGTTCAGCCCCGCGTCCACCCCGCCAGTCGAACCGCAGTTGTCGTCGGCAGTGCCGCTGGCTTGACCCGGCATCGCGCCCGAGCCACCGTCCGGGGATGGGCCGTACTTCTCACCGGGCTTGGGGTATCCCCCGCCGACCGTGGTGACGTGAATGTGGTCATAGTGGTTCTGCGTCGGGTCGCCGCGATCCTCCATCATGTTGGGCGTGCCCTCTGCCGGGATGTACTCCTGCCGCCAAATGAAGTACTCGACGTTGAAATACTCCTTGTTCTCCCACAGGTACGAGAGAATGTCGTCGCCAAGCTGCTTGCCCTCGGCCGACGAGTAGTTGGGGATCATGATGTCGGCCGCACGGCCCGACGGGTGATCCGGGTAGTTGTCGTACGGTCGCCAGCCGCCGATGATCTCCAACTGCGGGAATCGCTGCGCAACCGACCGGCCCAGGCGAATGGTGTCCACCTGCATGTTGGCTTCGGAGAACCTCGGGTCGGGCGGCACCTCACCGCCCGACGACGGGGCAGGCGCATTGCTTTTCGGCGTGGACACGCTGCTCGTCTTGCCGCCAGCAGCATCGGCCAGCGCCTTGGCGAACTCCGTGTTGCCCTCCGGGGTCAGGTGCACGCCGTCGCCGCCGACCAATCCGGGATCGGACTCGACCTTCGCCGCCCAGTCGAACACACCCACCTTGCTCGCGTTCTTGCGCACCAGCTCGTTGACGGCCCCGGCAGACGAAACGCCAGGCCCGCCCACGGTCATCAGGACGACCCGAGCGCCCCCGGCAGCGTCGATCGTCGCGTCCACGTCCTTTTGCGAGAAAGCGCCGTTCGTTCCCAAAGCCATGACGACGACTCCGGGCTTGCTGTCGGACTCGCGCAACCGCGCCAGCCCTTCCCCGTACTGCCGCCCCACCGAAGCGTCGATCGTCGCGTCCGGCAGCAGCTTCTTGATCTGGCCTTCCGCGCCGACGGTCAGGGAGTCGCCAATGACCAGAGTTTCCGCGTCGCCCGACGACACCGATCCGCCGCCCGTGCCCGGTTCGACGGCCTGTTCCAGCCAGGGCATCGGCTCGACGGCACGGCCGGCATCCCGACCGCCCTCCCACACCTCGAAGTGCAGGTGCGACCCTCCGGGGCCAGGCGGAGACACGCCACCGTCGTAGCCTTCATCCGCGATGTGCTGTCCGGCCTTGACCTGTTCGCCGGCCTTGACGTGCAGCCCTTCGGCAAACATGTGGCCGTAGACCGTGGCGATGTGCCTGCCGTCGATTTCGTGGTCAATGACGATCCAGTGGCCGAACCCGTCGGCCGTGCCCGAGGAAGCCACGATGCCGTCGGCGAAGGCGTAGATGGGTGTTCCCTGCCCCTGGGCAATGTCCACGCCCTGGTGCATCGAACCCCACCGCATCCCGAAACCCGACGTGACGTGATCCAGCGCATTGGCCTGCGGAAGCGAGTACGCCCCGTCCGGCACTCCGCCGCTGGCCGAGGAGCCGCCGTCGGAACCGCCGACGACTCGGCAGTCCTCGACGGAGAACAGCAGCGTGATGAGAATGACCACGAGCATCACCAGCGCGACGAACACGCCCATGATGGCCTTTGCGCCGCCCCTCATGACAGATCACCCTGTCCAGGCGCACGCATCGCGTCCACGTTGTCGTATCGCTTGTTGGTGTTGTGGACTCCCGCCCCGGCCTCCGCCGCCGTGAAGTTGAGGTGGAAGGGAATGCCCGCACCGCGTTCACCCACCTTCACCAGGAAGTTGCCCGTACCGGGCGGCGGCGGCGGAGTCTCACCGGGGCGCACGCCGTCACCCGTCAGCGACTGCGGAGCCGACCACGACGTAAGCAGGCTTTCCTCGCTCTCCGTGATCTCGATAACCTCCCGCAGACGCACCACCTCCTTAGTCGGCAGTGCCCCAAGGATCTTCACGCGGGCACGCTCGACCAGGCCGACGGCTTCACTGCGCGTCGCCTGGGAGTCGAAAGCATCGAAGTCAACGATGGAGTGCGTGATCATGATCAGTTCCGTCGCCAGTCCACGGTTCAGGCGCGAGAGCTGGTTGACCTTGCTGACCATCGCCGGAGATGCCTGGAGCACCTGCCACAGCTCGTCCATGATCACCTGGAAGGTGCGCTTGGCACCCATCTCCTGGTCCGCGAGAACGTGCGCGGCTTCCACCGCGCCGAAGCCATCCGACCAGCAGCTCATCAGCACTGCGGCACGCAGCGGGGAGACCTCCGAGTGCGGGATCTTCGACACATCGACGCAGATGGCCGGCGCATCGAGGTCGAGCCGAGTGGTGGTGTGCCCGTTGAAAATCTCTCCGAACTCACCCTGGATCAGCGAGCGCAGCGACCTACGCAGCGCCTGTACCTCGCGCTTGTAGTCGACCAACGCTCGCTCTTCTGCTTCCAACAGCTCGCGACGCACCTGCTCCGACAGCTCAGCACGCCCGTCGGTGTTCGGAACATCGACGCCGGCATCCTCCATCAGCTCGGGGTGCGCTGACTTCACCACGTCGTACAAGTCGCCAATGAGGGGCGGATGCTCCTCGTCAAAACGGCCGTCCTCGTCGTAGAGAATCCGGATAGCCGACGCGATCATCGTTTCCTCGAAGTCATCCACGGGGCGCTTGCGCACCAGCTGCACCAACGAGCCGACCATCATTTGCTGGCGCATCCGCACGTCCAGCCGTACCTCACGCGCCTTGGCGCGCAGCGCCATGACCTTCTCCCGGCGCTGCTGCGGCTCCGCTTCCGCGAAACGCTGTGCGCCCGCCGCCGTGAGGTGATCCTCGGCCACCGACCGAGCGATCCACGGCTCCGAATCGGCCACCTTGTCCAGAGCATCCGCTGCGCTGACGATCATCGGAACGACGCGGCCGAGTGCTCCCACGTCCAGCGGGTTGAGGTGGCCCAGGCCGTGCCCGAGCTGGACGACCTGGCCGCCCATCAGCTCCGTTTGGTCACGGAAGTCGGGCTTGCAGTCGCCCAGCACCAGGGACGTTCGCTTTTGCGCGATAGCACCGGTCTGCATTCGGCGGATCAGCGACGATTTGCCGTAGCCGTTGAGCGCGAGCACCAGGACGATCGGGGCGCTGATGAAGCCGTTGACCATCCACTGCGTTGCATCGAAATGCACGCTCTCGCCTGTCGTGAGGTGCATTCCCACCGGAGTGCCCACCTTCGGGACTCCTGCGCCGACCGCCCACGGATACAGTCCCTCCGCGACGTTCGTCGTAGCTCGCGCCTCCACGATGGAGCCGACCACCAGGT
>NZ_JBSHLB010000010.1:73265-95081 GCF_053619935.1 Microbacterium sp. NPDC055455 | reverse complement strand
GTCTCGATGAGACCCCCCGCCGCCCGGCCCGCCGGGGCCGGAAGGCGGCGTACCAGGGATCCGCCCGGGGCTTCATCGCCCCGGGCGTGTTCCTGGTCGCCGTCCTTCTCTACCTTCCCCTGCTGTGGACCACGTTCCTCAGCTTCACCGAGTACAACGGCCTCGGGGACCCCGAGTGGGTCGGCTTCGACAACTACGTCGAGATGTTCGAGGACCCGGCGTTCGTCGGTTCACTGATGAACACCCTGCTGTGGGTGGCAGGCACGCTGCTGATCCCGGTCGGCGTCGGCCTCATGCTGGCGCTGCTCACCTGGAACCTGCCGGGAGGCGTCTGGCTGCGACTGCCCTTCCTCCTCCCGTATGCGATCTCGGGCATCGGCGTCGGCGTCATCTGGTCGTTCATCCTCTCGGCCAACGGCGCGCTCGACCAGGCGCTCGCGGTGTTCGGCGTCACCGACCCGCCGCGCTGGCTGGTGGACGCTCCCCTCAACACGGTCGTCATGATCCTCGCGTCGTCGTGGCAGGGCGTCGGCGTGAACGCGCTGCTGTTCACGATCGGCCTCCAGTCGATCCCCAAGGAGCCGCTTGAGGCTGCCCGCGTCGACGGGGCCACCGGCATCCGTCTGTTCGGAAGCATCCTCTGGCCGATGCTGCGCCCGCTCACCGCGGTCGTGGTCGGCCTCTCGATCGTCGCGAGTCTCAAGACCTTCGACATCGTGCTGTCGATGACGAAGGGCGGCCCTGGCCGCGCGTCCGAGACGCTCGCGCTCACGATGTACCGCGAGACGTTCGTCAACAGCGACTACGGGCTCGGCTCGGCGATCGCGGTGTTCCTCTCGGTCGTCACGCTGATCGCATCGATCCTCTACCTGCGCCAGCAGCTCTCCCAGAAGCACGAGATGTGACCATGTCGAGAATCCTCCGCACTTCCGCACTCGTCGTCCTGGGCCTCTTCTGGCTGCTGCCGGTGTACCTGCTGCTGGTCAATGCGAGCAAGTCGCCGCTGACCTTCACCTCGAAAGAGGCGTGGATTCCCTCCGGCGAGTTCGCGCTGTTCTCGAACATCGCCGAGGCGATGCAGCTCTCGGGACTCAGCGACAGCATCGTCGCCACCCTGATCTACGCGTTCGTGTCGCCGATCGTCGCGGTGCTCGTCGGCGCCGCCGCCGGCTTCGCGATCGTCGCCCTCCGGCTCAAGCGAGGCTTTTTGTGGTTCGTGGTGATCTTCGGCGGCACCGTGTTCCCGCTGCAGATGATCCTGCTCCCGCTGTTCGACGCGTATTCCCGTGTCGGGCTGTACGACACCCACGTCGGCATGATCATCGTGTACACCGCGATCTCGATCCCGTTCTCGGCGTTCGTGATGCGCAACTTCTTCACCGGCGTCGCGCACAGCGTGTTCGAGGCCGCGGTGCTCGATGGCGCGACCACCTGGCGGATCTTCTCGCGGGTCTACCTGCCGATCGCCTCCAGCGCGCTCGTGGCGATCTTCATCCTGCAGGCGACCTTCATCTGGAACGATCTGCTGCTCGGGCTCACGCTCACCCAGTCCGACGACGTCCGGCCGATCGTGACGACGCTCGCGGGCATGCAGAGCACGTACGGCGGCGCCCAGATCTCGACAGTCCTGGCGGCGGCCGTGCTCGTCTCGCTGCCGACCGTCATCCTGTTCCTGTTCACCCAGAAGTTCTTCGCCCGCGGCCTGGCGCTCGGCCAGTACTAGGAGTTACGTCTTGCAGACGCGCACGTCCCCCATCCCGACCGTCGCGGACCTTGCCGCCGACCCGATCACCCACCACTACGACGACATGATCGCGCCGTCGGGGCTGACCAATCACCTCGGCACGGTGCGCATCGACCACGACCTGACGTCGCTGACCGCCGTGCAGTTCCCGCCGGTGTCGCAGGCGCTCGCGACGACGGCAGTGGCCTTCGTCGACGGCCGGATCTTCAAGTCCTACGGCGCACCCGTGACGCACGAGTGGCGGCCCGACCGCGTGGTGCGCCGCGCGGAGCTTCCAGGCCTCGAGCTCGAGACCACGACGGTTACGGTTCCCGGCACGACGGCCGTCGCGATCGACGTGCGGGTGCGCAACACCGGTGGTTCCGACCGCTCGGTGGAGTTCATGCTCTCGCTGGCAGCGCGCGTGGTCGCAGGTGACCAGGCGTGGAACGCCGCCGAGTCGCCCGACGCCAGGAACGAGGCATCCGTCGACGGCGCGCGACTGCTGTTCGTGGACGCCGCAGCGACGGCGTGGAGCGTGCAGGGCGTCGACGTTCCCGCCATCGCACGCCTCAGCGGGGTGGCGCCCACGTCGGAGCAGTTCTCCGTGGGCGTCGGCGGGATGGGCCGCGGCGGCGACGTGACGGTCGTGCTGGATGTGGCGGCCGGCGGTGAGGCACGCCTCGGCTACGTGAACGCCGTCGCCACCAGCCGTGACGAGGCGATCGCCGTGTTCGACGCCGTCGCCGGTGACGTGGAGGGGGCGGTCGCGGCATCCGAGCAGTACTGGAACACGCAGCTGCAGGCCGCCGTGACGCCGGGTAACAGCGAGTTCTCGGGCCACCTGCCGGTGCTCGAGACGACGTCGGAGCCGCTGCGCCGCCTCTACTGGTGGGGGATCCTCGGCGTCATCTACATGCGGCGCGACTACGGCGGGAACGTGCTCGGCCGCAGTTACGACACGCTGATGCCGAACTACTGGGCCACGACGACCTTCATCTGGGACTTCAGCCTGAGCTCGGTGACACACGCCCTGCTCGACCCCGCCGCGATGCGACGTCAGCTCGCCCACTGGATCGCGAGCGACACGCACACGCTGTTCGGCACCTCGTCGCTCACCGGAGGTCCGGTCGGCCAGTGGTACTCGGTGAACGACTACGCGATGACCCGGCTCGTGCGCGATTACGTGCGATTCACGGGTGACTCCGGCTTCCTCGACGAGAAGCAGGAGGATGGTCGCAGCGTCCTGGACCATCTGCGGTTCTGGGCCCAGGCGTGGCAGGGCCTCCGCCGATCGTCGCCGCTCGCCGACTACGGCGAGATCGAGAACCTGCTCGAGTGCGTGAGCTCGTACACGCACGAGGTCGCGAGTTTCAACGCGGCGAACGTGTGGAACCTGCGCGTGACGGCGGAGGTGCTGGATGCGCGCGGCGACGCCGCCGGCGCAGCCGAGCTGCGCGCCGAGGCGGACGAGCTCGTCGCCGAAGTGCGCACGCTGTACCTGCCCGGGGAGGGCTTCTTCGCCGCGCGCCAGCCCGACGGCTCGCGTCTGCCGGTGCGGCACTGCTACGACTTCAACATCGTCGGCACCACCATCGCGGGCGACCTCGACGCAGCCACGAGGGCCGAGATGGTGGCGTTCTTCCAGCGTGAGCTGCAGACGCCGGAGTGGCTGCGCGCGCTCTCGCCGTGGGATCCCGATGCGTCCTACAGCGTGCGACCCGACCACCAGTGGAACGGCGCGTACACCGCCTGGCCCGCGGATGCGGCGCGCTCGCTCGTCGCCCTCGGTGAGCCGAGAGTCGCGCTCGACTGGCTTCCGGGTCTCGCCCGCTCGGCGAACCAGGGCCCGCCTGCGCAGGCCCACTTCGTCGAGGAAGCGCAGCCGCTCGTCAACGGAGGAGCGCGCAAGGCGCCGCCGCAGCTGCCGTACATCAACGACTGGGCCTGCTCGTCGGCGGGCGCGTACGTCGCGCTCGTGATCGAATCGCTGTTCGGCGCCGTCCCCGGTCTCGACGGCCTCGGTGCCGTCGACGGCTGCGTCGCCGAATTGGATCCGACGGCGGTGCTGCGCGGCCTCCGGGTCGGGGACCGGCTCGTCGACGTGCATGCCGACGGCCGGGTGGTCGACCGCACATGACCGGCCCGGCTCTTCGCGATATCGCTCTGGACGACCTCGTGCTGCGCGGCGCCGTGGAGGTCGAGCGGATGCCGCGAGGGCTCACGCCGCACCGGCTGCCGACGTGGGCGCGTCTCCAGGTTCCCGATGCGTTCATGGCGCAGACCTCTGCCGAGAGCGCCGGCGTGAGGCTGGCGTTCCGCACCGCGGCGACGACCATCGAGCTCGACGTGTCGGCGCGGCGCATGGCGCCGGGGGAGGCATCCGCCCTGCCACCCAGTCGCTACGCGTTGACGACGGCGGGCGCGGTCGTCGCCGAGGCGGACGCTGTGGCAGGCACGAGGTACCTCTTCAGCTTCGACGATCCCTCCGGCCGCGTCGTCGAGGGGCCGCCGTCTCGCGTGCGCTTCGCCGGCCTGGATGCCGCCGCGGCCGACTACGAACTCTGGCTGCCGTTCACCGATGCCGTCGAGATCCTCGCTGTACGGGCGGACGCGCCCTTCACGCAGCCGACGGAGCGCGACACGTTCCGGTGGGTGCATCACGGCAGCTCGATCAGCCACGGGTACCGCGCGCACTCCACGACCGGCACGTGGCCGGTGGTGGCCGCGCTCGCGACCGGCGTCGCGCTGACGAACCTGGCGTTCTCGGGCAGCGCGATGCTCGATCCCTTCACCGCTCGGACCATCCGTGATCAGCCGGCAGACCTCATCAGCCTCAAGATCGGCATCAACCTCGTGAATGGCGACGCGATGCGCATGCGCACGTTCCGTCCCGCGGTCGACGGGTTCCTCGACACGATCCGCGAGGGGCATCCGTCGACACCGATCGTCGTCGTCTCGCCGATCTACTGCGAGCCGGTCGAAGCCGCCGCGGGTCCCACCGTGCAGGATCCGACGCGGCCCTACGAGTGGTCGATCGCCGGGGGGACGGAATCGGACGTCGCGGCGGGAAAGCTCTCGCTGTGCGCCATCCGCGCGGCGCTCGCCCATATCGTCCGGCGTCGATCCGAGACGGATCCGACCCTCCACTACGTCGACGGCCTGACCTTGTACGGCGGTATCGACGCCGAGCGGATGCCGCTGCCGGACAACCTGCATCCAGGGCCCGACGTGCAGGCCCTCATCGGCGAGCGGTTCGCCGCGCAGGTGCTGCGGCCGATGATGGCGAACGGACCGGTCGGATCGCCGTGACGGCGACGCCCGATGATGCGGAAGGGACGCTCATGGACAGTGCGGAACGCGTGCACGACGGCAAGGTCGCGCTGGTCACCGGCGGTTCGCAGGGGATCGGGCGCGGCGTCGCGCTGACGATGGCGCGGCGCGGAGCCGCCGTGGTCGTCCACGGACTCACCGAGGACTTCGTCGACGAGACGGTGGCGATGGTCCGCGACGCGGGCGGGTCGGCGGTGGGCAGCTTCGGCCCGATCGAAGTGGAGCGGACGTGCACGGATGCCGTCTCCCGAGCGATCGAGACCTACGGCCGGCTCGACCACCTCGTCACCGCTGCCGGGATACAGCGCTACGGCGACGCAGTCGACACCTCGATCTCGACCTGGGACGAGGTCTTCGACGTGAACGTGCGGGGTGTCTTCCTCGCCGCGCGGGCAGCGCTGCCGCACATCCGCGAGGCCCGAGGCACGGTCACGGTGGTCTCCTCGGTGCAGGCGACTGCGACGCAGACGGGCGTCGTCGCGTATACCGCGAGCAAGGGCGCGCTGAACGCACTCTGCCGGGCCATGGCCGTCGACGAGGCGGCCCACGGCGTTCGGGTCAACGCGATCGCGCCGGGTTCGGTCGACACGCCGATGCTGCGCGCCTCGGCTGCGCAGTGGTCCGACGGCACCGCCGAGGGCGTCGAGCGGACCATCGCTGAATGGGGCACGATGCACGCCCTCGGACGCGTCGCCCGGCCCGAGGAGATCGGCGAAGCCGCCTCGTTCCTCGCCAGCGACGCCGCCGGCTTCATCACCGGGTCCGAGTTGCGCGTCGACGGCGGGCTCCTGGCGCGCCTTGCGGCGACCCTCCCCGCCACCACGTCCGGCCGGACCGATGAGACGGGAGCAGGGGAAGCGCGATGATCAGGCTCAGCGAGTTCCTCCCTCCGCGCCCCGAGGCGTCGTGGCAGCTCATCCGCCAGGTCGGTGTGGACGACGTCGTCGGCATCCTCAACGGCGCCGAGCAGGACCAGCGCATGTTCGCCTCTGTGGGAGCCGGTGGCTGGAGACCCGACGATCGTGACGACGTGCCGTGGAGCGAGTCGGCGCTGAGGCGCGACATCGAGACGTACGAAGACCACGGCTTCACCCTCGTCGCGCTCGAAGACACCGCTCCGATCGACAAGGCCCGACTCGGGCTCGACGGGCGCGATGAGCAGATCGACGCCGTGATCACCCAGATCACGGCGATGGGCCGGCTCGGCGTGCCCACGCTCGCCTACAACTGGATGGCGCTGTCCAGCTGGGGACGCACGGACATCGCCCTCGCCGACCGCGGCGGTGCGTACGTCACGGCCTACGACCGCGCCGTCGCCCAGGCGCGCGAACCGCTGGTGCGACCCGGCGAGGTGACGCACGAGCAGATGTGGGCCGCGCTGAAGTACTTCCTCGACGCGGTCGTACCCGTCGCGGAGGAGGCCGGCGTGCGCCTGGCGATGCATCCGGACGATCCGCCGCAGCCGATCGACCGCAATCTGCCGCGCATCATGAGCTCGGTGGAGTCGTTCCGGCGGCTGCTGTCGGTGCACCCCTCGCCCAGCAACGGCATGACGTTCTGCCAGGGCAACTTCGCCCTGATGCCCGAGGTGCTCGCCGGAACCACCTCGATCCCCGACCTCATCCGCGAGTTCGGCACCGAGAGCATCCCGTTCGTGCACTTCCGCGACGTGAAGGGGACACCGGAGTACTTCCAAGAGACCTTCCACGACGCCGGCCAGACCGACATGCCGGCGTGCATGGAGGCCTACTTCGAGATCGGGTTCGAGGGTGCCATGCGCCCCGACCACGTGCCGACACTGGCCGGTGAGCAGAACAGGCGACCCGGCTACGAGACGCTCGGCCGGCTCTTCGCGATCGGCTACATCAGGGGCCTGGAGCAATCCGCCTACGGCCACCCCGCAGCGAGGCCATGACCGGCGGGGTGCGGCCCGCCGAGTGAGACGCCCGCCGAACGAGAGGAGGACTGCCATGCCCGTGCACGTGACATTGGCCGTGTCGCGACGTGCTGAGTGCGGAGAGGGCCCGATCTGGGATCCCCGCAGGAACGCCGTCCACTGGGTCGACATCATCAGCGGAGAGATGCTGGTCACCGACTTCGCCACCGGCGTCACCGACGCCGTGACGTACCCCGAGATGGTGGGAGCCGTGGCTCCTCGGCGGGATGGCGGCACCATCGCCGCGGTCGCGAGCGGGTTCGTCGGGTTCGACGCGGCCGGCGTCGTCGACCGGCGGGTGGACCTCCTGCCCGACGGGATCCGGATGAACGATGCGAAGGTCGACCCGGCGGGCCGCTATTGGGCGGGGAGCTGCGAGATGGGCTTCGCACAGGGCCGCGGCGGACTCTGGCGACTCGACGAGAATTGGGAGCCGACGCTCGTGCGAGACGGGCTGACGCTCCCCAACGGGATGGGGTGGAGCCCGGACGGCGGCCTCTTCTACCTCGTCGAGACGCAGGCGCGGCGGATCCTGCGCTTCGGCTTCGATCCCGGGTCCAGCGCGATCACCTCCGACGCGTCGGTGCTCGTCGACGCGGACGACGTTCCCGAGGGGCTCCCCGACGGGCTCGCCATCGACGCCCGCGGGCACCTCTGGGTCGCCTCCTACGGAGGCTCGGCCGTTCACGAGTTCTCACCCGAGGGCGTCCTCGTCCGCAGCGTGGCACTGCCGACGCCGCAGACCACGTCGTGCAACTTCGTCGGTCCCGGCCTGGAGGAGCTGTGGGTCACGTCCGCGGCGGCGCGGCTCGACCCCGCTGCCGATGCCGGAGCCGGCTCGATCTTCCGGGTCGAGGGACTCGGCGCCGTCGGTCTTCCCACCCCCGCGTTCCGGGGCTGACGTGCCGATCTCCCTCACATCCGAGGCGCTCACCGCGATCGTCACGCCCGAGCGCGGGGCGGACGTCGTCCAAGTCGTCGATCGTGCCACCGGCACGCCGCTGTTCGCGGAATCGCCCACGCGACGCGTGGGGACGGCGGCGGGGTCGGTGACCGACACGCAGGCGGAGTGGCTGCGCGGCTATCCCGGTGGATGGCAGTTGCTCGTGCCCAATGCCGGTCCCGAGCGCGCGCACGACGGAGCCCGCCATGGCTACCACGGCGAGGCGTCCCTCGCGACGTGGGACGTCGTGGCGCAGAACGCAGATTCCTGCGACCTCGAGACGCACCTGCTCACCGCGCCGCTGCGGCTCCGCCGTCGCGTGTCGGTCGCCGGCAACGCGCTGACCATCACCGACGACATCGAGAACCTCTCACCCGACGCCGTGGAGACGCGGATCGTGCAGCATCCTGCCTTCGGAGCGCCGTTCCTCGACGACCGCAGCTATGTCGTCACGTCGGCGGCGACGATCGTGACCGACCCGGATGCCCCGGGCAGTCTGGCCGGCAAGGATGTCGTCGGCGCACCCGACGATGTGCTCGAGGCAGGACCGGTGCACGGCAGCATCCGTCTTCCCGGCCCCGGCTCCCGGGCGTCGCTGTTCGCCGCGCTCACCGGGTTCGAGACGCCGGAGGTGACGTTCTGCAGCCCGACCAAGGGCGTCGCCGTCCGACTCGAGTGGGACGGCAATCTCCTGCCGCACGCGTGGTTGTGGATCGAGGCGAATGCCGGCAGCGGCTGGCCGTGGTTCCGGCGCCTGTACGCGATCGCCGTGGAGCCGGCGAACGTGATCCCGGGCGAGGGTGGCACGCCGCCGCTGCTCCGTGGCGGCACCGGTACCCGCATCGCGCCGGGCGGGCTCATCACGATGACCACGTCGCTCACCCTTCTCGCGCTGGCGGCAGGCTGACCAGCGTGCGTGCGTGCATCGGTGAGGCGGGGCACCCAGCCTCACCCGGTCACGCGAACGTGATCTCGATGAGGTGAGGCTTGTACACCGTGGAGTCGATGAAGGTCATGTAGGTCACCCTGCCGCCGTCACGCGCGAACTCCGGATGCTCCTTGCCCGCGTTGAAGAGGGCGTCGTCGGAGGTTCGCTCGGGCCGGAACACGACCTCGGGCTCGCTCCACGGGCCGGTGAGCTCGGGCGCGGTGCGGATGACCAGGATGTTGTCGCGCTGGTACGTCGTGAGGGAGATGAAGCACCCGAGATACGGATTCCACGAAGACGACATCTCGTTGGGGACGTCGGAGAAGAGGCACGCCGTCGGAGCGAACGTGTCGGACCATCGCACCGGAGCATCGGGCTCGGCGAGGGTCGGTGCCTGCACCAGGTACTCGAACGCCGACAGGTCTTCGATCCGCTCGGGCCGCACCCGCGCGAGGTACATGTCACCCGCCGACTTCGACTCCGGCTGGATCGACCCCCACAGATACAGGTGCTCCCCGTGCGGCTGCACCCAGACACCGAACCCGGGCTCGTCGCCCTTCCACCACTCATGACTGCCGTCTGGCGCGGTAAGCCGATCGAACCGGTAGTCCGGGCCGGTCGCGCGGGCGACGCCCATGCCGTCGAGCGTGAATGTTTCGAAGACGTCGAGTGTCGGGTCCATCGTGATGCGGTGGTAGTACAGGTAGAGGCTGCCGCCGGTGTGCACCCCGTGGATGGCCCACAGCCGCTGGGTCGACTTGTGCTCGGGGGCTATGAAGCCGATCAGCTGGCGTGCTCGCTCGCCGCTCGGCTCGGTGAGATAGCGGAACGTCTTCACGCCGTCGGACAGATCCTGCAGCGGCACGATCGCTCCCGTGTTCGAGAGCACCTCGGTCAGCTCGAAGCCCCGGATCGTGTCGAACGGGCCCTCGACGGTGTCGCCGAAGATCCAGAAGGTGTCGTCTCTGGGCAGCATCACCGACGTCACCGCGTCCTGCCCCGTGATGTCGACGTCGTTGTCACTGAACTGCACGCCCAGGTCGCGAACCGTCGCGACCAGAGGGCTGGGTCGTAGCGCCATCGCACGAGCCTCCCGGTGTCTCCCCCTCAGGCTATCGGCTGGTCGTGTTCGCAAGAGCGGCGCGCCGCTCCCGACTCGCGCCGTGTGGGTTGAGCCGACCGGCGAGCGGGGACGAACCATCAGGCGCGCCCCCGCTGCGCCTCAGCCGACTCAGCCGGCCGCCACGGCGATCTCGTTCGGCGTGATGTCGAGGGTGGCCGTCGCCACGATCTCGCCCGTCGTGAGATCGACGGCGTGGATCTCGTCGGAGGCGGGCTCGGTCACGTAGGCGATGTCGCCCTCGACGACGATCGCGGGGTGCGGATTTTGCCACTCGGCGGGACCCTCCCACGCCTCGATGACGGGGAACGCGTCGACGATCTCGCCGGCGGCCGGGTCGAAGACGTGCACGGAGCCGTCGGTCGCGAGGATGTAGGCGAGATCCTCGGGCCCGCGCGCGATGTCGCGGAACGTGTACTCGACGCCATCGGGAAGGTCGACCACCTCGAGCGTGCCGGCCTCGGTGTCGATGACCGCGACCGCACCGAGGAGGTAGCCCTCGGCATCCGGATCGTTCTTGTAATCGCCGACGACGAGCGGGCTCGTCTCGCTCACGTACGCGTTGCCGATGCGGCCGTAGGGCTGGTCAGGGGCGTCGAGCTTGAGGATCTCGCCGTCGCGGTACAGCAGCGCGCCGTTCTCGCAGCCGAACACGACCGCCTCGTCGGCCGCGGTGCCTTCGCCGTGCACGCCGGGGCAGGCGTCGCTCGTGGCGATCACCGCGCCGGACTCGTCGCTCGCCGAGATGCCGGTGCGTCCGTCGGCGTCGCCGACCGTGGTGAGGAAGGTGCCGTCCTCGAGCACGACCGAGACACCGTGGTGGGCCTCCACGCCCGGGATCGTCTCGGTCTCGGGCAGCTCGCCGGAGGAGGAGAGCAGCGCGTCGGTGTCGAAGATCGTCGTGTCGCTCGTGCCATCGGCGTAGAGGATCGTCTTGCCGCCGTGGCGGACCACGTGGCCGGGGGCGTCGGCCTCGAAGATCAGATCCGTGAGCTCGGCATCGTCCGTGCTTCCCGCCGCGGTGTCGAGCACCTGGAAGCCCTCGCTCATCGTGACGAACACGTGGCGCCCGTCGCCGGACGGGTTGAGCCGGGTGAACTCCTCGGCGGTGAAGTCGGCGACCGGCTCGAGGCTCTCGCCGTCGAGAACGACGATGCCGCCGTCGTACGAGACGGCGATCCGCGACCCGGCAGCGGTGGCCGACGGCGTCTGGGCGCCGCTGCCGACGGACGCGGATGGCGCCGACGAACAGGCCGCCAGGGTCGCGACGACACCGGCGGCGACGGCGATCAGGCCGGCGCGACGCAGCGTGCGTGTGCGCATGGGTGTTCCTCTTTCTCGGTGGGGGCTCATTGCGCGAGCCCGGTGACGATGCGCTGCGTGTTCTCGCGCATCATGGTCAGGTAGTCCTCGGCACCGCCGCCCTCGGCGGTGAGCGACTCGGTGTACAGCTCGATGACTTCGACGTGCAGGTCGGTCTCCTGCGCGAGGGCGTGCATCAGGCGGTCGGGCGAGGACGACTCGGCGAACACGGCGGCCACGTCGTTCTCCTCGATCGCCGACACGAGGTCGGCGAGGTCGGACGCGCTCGGCGCGGCGAGTGTCGTGCCGCCCGGGATCGCGGCGCCCACGACGCGGAACCCGAAGCGGTCCGAGAGATACCCGAACACGTGGTGGTTCGTGACGAGCGCACGGCGCGGGGCGGGAATCGTCTCGAACGCCGCCGACATGTCGTCGTCGAGCTGCCGGAGCTCCGCGAGATAGGCGTCGACCGCGGCGTCATCCACCCCCGGGAGTTCCGACAGGCGCGGGCCCAGCGCCTCCACCACGTCGATCATGCGGGCCGGGTCGGTCCAGAAATGCGGGTCGGGGGTGCCCGCGGCGTCGCCGGTGGCGTAGTCGAGCACGTCGATCGACTCGCCGGCGACGAACCTGTCGACCCCTTCGGCCGCGGCGGCGTCGAGGTGCTGCTGCAGCCCCTCTTCCAGGCCCAGGCCGTTCGACACCAGCAGGTCGGCGGTGCGCAGGCGCGCGGCATCCTGTGCCGAGATCTCGAACGAATGCGGGTCGGCATCCGGCCTCATGAGCGTCATCACCTCGACGTCGTCGCCCGCGAGCTCGCCCACGACGTCACCGAGGATGTTCGTCGACACCACGACGAGCGGGCGATCGTCGGCCGTCGGCGTGCAGGCGGAGAGGGCGGATGCCGCGACCGCAGCGCTCAGCAGGGCGGCGAGCACTCCGGCGCGCCGGCGGGTCATCGGCCGGTCTCCGCGAGCAGGGCGGGCGACGTCGGCGTCTCGAACGTCCTCGAGATGCGGGCGGCGTCGGCGTAGTCGATCTCGTACACGACGTGCTCCGCGGAACCGTTGAGGTACGCGCGGGGCTGGTCGGCGATGAGCGTCGGGTGGGCGGCATCCGTCGCGAGCGATTCCGCGACCAGCGGTTCCGTCTGCGACAGCAGCGCCCCGGTCGCACCGTCGATCACGAGCACCCGCCCGTCCGCACCGAGCGCGAGCACGTGCTGCGCCTCATCGTCGATCGCCGTCGCCTGCACGATCGGCCGATCGACGGGCAGCAGAGTCCAGCTGCGCTCGCGGGTGTCCAGCAGCCAGATCGCCCGGTCTCCCGCGGTCCCCGCGACGGTGGGGCGGCCGCCGCGTCCCGCGAGCTTCGTGGCCGGGGGAGCGGTCGACACCTCGGGATACGGGATCCGCTCGAGCTGGACCTGATCCTCGACGAGGGTCGCGAGCAGCGCACCGTCGGCGCATCCGATGACCGCGCCGACCCGCGTCGTGACGGTGCCCCGCGCCTGGGTGCAGTCGGCGGTGGCGCCGGGCACCCCGTCCTCATCGAGGACCGTGACGGATGCCGCGACCCCGCCCTGCGGCTGTGTCACGAGCGCGTACGACCCGATCGGCACGATCATGCCGTCGTGCGGGTCGGTCTCGAGGCGGAAACGCTCGACGAGCTCGCCCCGCGACATCGCCGCGGTATCGAGGAGCACCGCTTCGCCGCTGCCGGCCAAGAAGACGCCGGTGCTGCCGGTGGTGGACGACAGGGTCGTCGCCACGGTGGCCGGTCCTCGGCCCGGCACCTCGCCGAGCATCGCCGGTTCGGCGAGGTAGTAGTGGAAGTGGTCGACGTGGTCCCAGGTCCACCGGCCGCTGTCGATGACCGCGACGCCCTCGCCGCTGTCGGCGAAGACGTAGCGGCCGTCGGTGCTCGCCCGAGATGAGGACGGCACCTCGCCGAGCTCGGCCACGGTCTCGTCGAGCAGGTCGAGCTGACGCACGAGGCCGTCCGGGTCGATCGTCACCAGGGCGAGCGGCGGCTCGCTCACCTCGGTCGCGCCGTCGACGGCACCGTGCCCGCTGGATGCCGGACTCGCGGCGGGCACGCCGGCGCCGGCGCCGGCGCAGCCGGTGAGGACGAGTGCGGTGAAGGTGAGCGTCGCGGTGCGCGCGGCGAGGCGGGAGCGGTGGGGCACGGGGTCTTCGTTCCTTCGTGGGGTGGTGGCGGGCTGGGCGACCACCGGGCTGGGCGTCACGCGTACGTCACCTGGGCGGCTTGCGTGCGGTCGTGGAGGCCGCGCCCGGCCCACGACGCGGCCGCGAGGAGGATCGCGGTCAGGGCGATGGAGGCGCCGGCGGCGGTGCCCGCGTGCCACGACAGCAGCAGGCCGAGCACGACGGCGCCGACGCCGAAGACGCACGCGAGGACCATGGCGGACGGCAGCCGGCGGGTCCAATGACCGGCGGCGACCGCCGGCGCGATGAGCAGGCCCACCACGAGCAGCGAGCCCACGGCCTGGTACGACGAGACGATGGCGAGCGTGACCAGGCCGACCAGCGTCGCCTGGGCGAGTCTCGGCCGGAGCCCGAAGCACGGCCGCGACGCGCGCGGCGATCGCCAGCGCCACGAGTGAGCGGTGAGCGGCGGCGGCGACCACGACGCCGATCCCGGTCGCCCACGCGAGGACCGCGAGGTCGTCGGCTGAGATCGCCAGGATGTCGCCGAAGAGGATGGCCGTGGCATCCGTCGCGAAGCTCGCCGAGTGCGAGACGACGATCACGCCGGCAGCGAGCATGGCCACGAAGAGCATGCCGATGCTGGTGTCGTACGAGTGCCGGCCGCGCCGCTGCAGCGCTCCGATCCCGAGGCTCATCGCGACCGCGCTGACGGCGGCGCCGAGGAGCGCGGGCGCCCCGAGCAGGGTCGCCACGGCGACGCCGGGGAGCATGCCGTGGCCGAGCGCCTCGCCGAGGAACGCCATGCCGCGGGCCACGACCCAGGTGCCGACGACGCCGCACAGCACGGCCACGAGGCAGCCGCCCACGAGGGCACGCTGGACGAACTCCAGCGCGAACGGATCGATGATGAGGGGCACGAGCGACGACCGTAGCGTTAATGAGAATGATTCTCAAAATCGGCTAGGCTGACGTGGTGTTCCTCCGTAACTCGTCCGTCGCGGCTCTGTCCTTGCGTGGGGTCTGCGTGGACTACGCCGGGTCTCCCGCCCTGCTCGGCGTCGACGTAGAGGTGGCCGCGGGCGCGCTGACGGTGATCGCCGGCCCGAACGGAGCGGGCAAGTCGACGCTGCTCGAGGTGCTGGCCGGAACGATCGCACCGCGCGCCGGCAGCGTCGAGATCCTCGCCGCGTCACGCGCCTTCGTGCCACAGCGGACGGCCATCGCTCCGACCCTGCCGCTCACCGTCCGAGACGTGGTCAGCGTGGGAGCCTGGGGCCGCGTCGGCGCCTGGCGCCGGCTCGATCGCGCGGCGCGGGAAGCGGTGGATGCCGCCCTCGAGCGACTTGAGCTCACCAGCCTGCAGCGAGCGGCTTTCGGGGCGCTGTCCGGCGGCCAGCAGCAGCGGACCCTCCTCGCGCAGGGCTTGGCGCGAGGGGCCGACACGCTGCTGCTCGACGAACCCACGAGTGCCCTCGACGTCGACAGTGCGGAGCGGATCGTGCGGGCGATGAGAGCGGAGGCGGATCGCGGCGTCGCCGTGGTGTGCGTCAGTCACGATGACGCGGTGATCGACGCGGCGGATGTCGTCATCCGCCTGGAGTCGGGTCGTGTCGGCGCGCGGGGTGGGGTAGGCGACGGCGGGGATGCTGCAGAGTCGGAGGCGATGGCGGCGAGCGCGGGGTCCGCAGTGGAAGCGAGCCCTGTCAAGCCACTGCGGCACTCCGAGCGATCGAAGTAGCCTCCTCACACGACGACGCGTAGCGGAGGGCACAGCGTGAGAACCGGGCGGCTCCAGAACCTCTGGCGGAACATCTCGAGCAGCTTCTGGTTCGTCCCGTCTCTCGCGGTGGCGGCAGCCCTCATCCTCGCGGGCGTTCTGACCGGTGTCGACGCCCGCCTGAGCGGCCTGGATCACTCGTCGGTCCCGTGGCTGTTCGGCGGAACGGCGGATGCCGCGCGCAGCGTCCTGTCGACCATCGCCGGTTCGCTCATCACAGTCATCTCCATCGCGTTCTCGCTGACGGTGATCGCGCTGCAGCAGGCATCGTCGCAGTTCTCGCCTCGCGTCATGCGCCGGTTCACGGGGGATCGCGTCAACCAGATCGTGCTCGGCGCCTACATCGGCACCTTCGTCTACTCGCTGATGGTGCTGCGGGAGGTGCGCAGCCCCGAGGAGGGCGCGTCCGGGTTCGTCCCCGCCCTCTCGGTCTCGGTCGCCATCGCGCTGGCGGTCGTGTGCGTGGGCCTGCTGATCCTGTTCATCCACCACATCTCGCAGATGCTGCAGGTCGACCTCGTGGAGCGGCAGATCCACGACGAGATGCTCGAACGACTGGACCACCTCTATCCCTCGATGGTCGGCGAGCCAGCGGCGGCAGAGGATGCGGCGGCGGGGGATGCGGCCGAGGACGCGGCGGGGGAGGACTGGGAGATCCGGTCCACCGAGACCGGGTTCGTCCGGTCGATCGACGATGCGGCGCTCCTGAACGCTGAGCTCGAGGGAGTCACGCGCGTGCGCATCCGGGTTGCTGTGGGAGCGTTCGTCGCGCACGACGACCTGCTCGCGACCGTCGCCGGTGCGCCGGCGGATGCCGCGGAGACGACGCGCGCGATCCGCAAGGCCGTCGTGATCGACGCGACCCGCTCTGCCGAGCAGGATCTGCTCTTCGACGTGCGGCAGCTGGTCGACATCGCGCTCCGAGCGCTCTCACCCGGGATCAACGACCCCACCACGGCCGAGCATGCGCTGTACTACCTCGGCGACATGCTGGGGAGGCTCGGGCAGCGCGCGTTCCCGTCGCCGGTGCGCACGGCGCCGGGTGGCGGCGTCCGGATCATCGTGGCCCGTCCCGGCTGGGACGACTTCGTCGCGGCGTCGTTCGATCAGATCCGCGAGAGCGCGCGCGGCAACGTGCATGTCATCGACGTGCTGCTCGATGTGCTGCGCCGCCTGGAGCACGCGGTGCCCGTGGAGCGGGTCCCGGCCGTCCGCGCGCAGATCGCCCTCGCCATGGCGGAGCGCCGCGACGCCCGGTAGGCGGCGCGGCGGGTCCGGGCGGTGCCGCGGGCTCCTCACGACGAGGAGCCCGCGCCGTTCGTCAACCGGACGCGCCCTTGCGTGGCTTGATGAACGCCCGTGACTCCGCGCTCGCGCGCTTCTCGGCACGCTTCTCCTTCAGCGACGACTGCGCGACCTTCTTCGCGCCGCGTGCTCGCGGTGATCTGTCTGACATGACGACTCGCTTCCCCTGGTCGGCTGGCGGGTGAACCCCTGACCATAGCCGTCTTCCCAGGAAAGTCAACTCGTGCGACTCGCGACAGAAAAATCCGCTGACTTGCCTTTTTCTGGAACCGGGCTATGGTGATGGCCATGACCACGATGGCCCGCCCGCACCGCATGGAGCGTCCCACCGACGCCTCCGTGGTGACGGCAGTGGCCGACATCGCCGGCGCCCGTCACGAGGTGCTGCCGCCCCGGCGGAGCGGCGCGGATGGACTGCGCGTGCAGTCCACCCGTCGCGTCGCGCCCCCGTAGCACCGGTCCCTTCGATCGGTCCGAACCGGACACCCTGCGCGTCGCACCTGCGGCGCTTTTTTTGTACCCAGAGGAGCACAGATGTCCATCGAAGCCACCGAGTCCGTCCCCCTTGCCGGCCTCCAGCGCGAGCTGGAGCGGCAGCTCGAGGAGCGGCTCGCCGTCCTTGCCGAGCTCGAGCCTTTCGCGCTTCCGAGCGTCGACCCCGTCGCCTACCAGACGGCGGCATCTCACCGCGCGGTCGTCGAGCTGATCACCGCGGCGCTGAATCGGATCACCCAGGGCACGTACGGCCGCTGCACCCGGTGCGGTCGGCAGATCGCGCCCGCGCGGCTCGAAGTACTGCCGTACGCAGCCGCCTGCATCGAATGTCAGAGCCATGCCGAAGCCGCGTAACCGCAAGCCCGTCGCCATCCCATCCCTCCCGCCGGTGGCTCGAGCCGCCGGGGTTCATCACGGAGAAGCTGCGATGACGACCCTTCCCGCCCGGGTTCTCGCTCGCGCGGGCAGGATCCTGCATCCGCGCGGCGACCGTCCGGTCGTGCATCGCCGGCTCGTCGATCGGGGCTCCGAGCGGCCGCCCAGCGGGGGCGGTGCTGCGGGCGCCGTGGACGCCGGCCCGGCGCGGGCGTTCCGCGGAACGACCGCTCGCTTCGTCGCGCTCGGCTGACCGCCCGGGTGCGCGCCGGGGGACCTTCGGCCCATGACGCGTGGCGGGCGCTGGCTTGACTGTGTGGCGGCGCCTCGTCGCCGACGAAGGGAACGAGCTGCGATGAACAGAATCGGATGCCGCACCCTCGGCGTCGCTCTCGTGACCGCCGCGTCCGCGCTCGCGCTCTCGGGGTGCTCGCTGATGATCCCGGTCGGGCCGATGACCTCCGAGGAGCGGGACATCGGCGACGTGTCGCAGGTGGTGCTCGACACCTCCGGGGATGTCGTCGTGTCGGAGGGGGAGCCGTCACTCACCGTGCACGCGCCGGAGGGCGTGATCGAGCGTCTCACATCCGAGGTGGACGGCGACACCCTCGTGCTGGCCGCCGAGCCCGGCCTCACGATGGGGTTCAGCGACGTGCGGTACGAATTGACTCTGCCGCGGCTCGAGCTGATCGAGTTGAACGGCTCCGGCGATGTCGAGGCGACGGTGTCGACGGACGGCACCGTGCAGCTGGACCTCGACGGCTCGGGTGACGTCGACTGGTCGGGGCTGGACGCGGATCGCGTCGAGGTGCGGCTGTCGGGTTCGGGCGACGTCGTGCTGACGGGTTCTGCCGTCGAGCTCTCCGTCGACGTGGAGGGGAGCGGCGCGGTCGACGCCGAACAGCTCGAGGCGCGGGATGCCGTCATCGCCCTTTCGGGATCGGGTGAGGTGGACGTCTCGGCGAGCGAGAGCCTCGCCGTGGACCTTTCGGGCAGCGGGCAGGTGACGTACTCCGGTGACCCGAGTACCGACCTGCGCGTGTCGGGTTCCGGGGACGTCGTGCGCCGATGAACGCGCGTCGAGGCGCGGCCTACACGGTGAGGGTTGCGTGCTCAGTCGACGAACGCGACTGCCCGCACGGGTGCGCCGTCTCCTGCGAGCCGTAGCGGGAAGAACCCGACCCGCACCCGCGCGGGGAGGCCGTCGAGCCCGCACACGTTCTCGACGATGAGCCCATCGCCGCCGAGCACGACGTCGTGCACCGGAAAGCCGCCGTCCGACCCGGTGAGGTCGGGGCTCAGCGTGTCGACCGCGAGCACTCGCATCCCTCGCGTCATCAGCTCTCGTGCGGCGGACGGATCCAGTGACGGATGCCGCAGCCCCCGATCCGTCCCGAACCACTGCGCCCAGCCGGTGTCGATGACGATGATCGCGGGCAGCGTCTCGGGGAGCGCACCGTCTGCGGTCAAGGCATCCCACCCGTAGCGCTCGCCGTCGCCGACGCCGCGGACCCGGATCAGCAGCGCGTCCGCGAGCAGCTCGTCGAGCGCGACGTCGGCCATCGTCCGGCCGCCTGGCACGGTGTGCGCCGGCGCGTCCACGTGGGTGCCGGTGTGCGAACCCAGGTCGAGGTGCGCGACGGCGACTCCGTCGTGCGAGAGCGTGAGGGCCGGCCGGATGGCGACCGCCGGGTCGCCGGGGTAGACCATCATGCCGTCGTGGATCGGGTGACTCAGGTCGCGCAGCATCCGTTCATCATGCCTCTGCCTCCTCGCGCGCCGCACCCAGCCTCGGCCACGGCACGATGGTGTCGTGAGCACCCAGGCGTATGAGCTCAGCCGCCATCCCATCGGACGTGCGGGTCATCGCGCGTCAGTCGGGTGCCGTCGCGATTCGTCCGCGACGACATGGACCCGGTGTGACTACCGCCCGCCTGGCGAGCCGAGCCGCAACGGCCCACCTCGATATCCTCTCCTTGTGACTCTGCGTGACGAGGTCGCTCCCGAGCGGACCAGTATGGGCCGCGGGATGGACGTGGTGTCCTGCGTAGCTGAAATGTCCGCGGCGAGCGGGCAGGGCGTATCCGTGCAGGCCATTGCGCGAGCGCTGCAGCGCGACCGATCGCAGGTCTCCCGCACCCTTGCCGCGCTGGCGGAGGAGCGGCTGGTCTCGCGAGGTCCCGACGGTCGCTACCGACTGGCGTGGGGCTGGTACGCCTCGGCGGAGCAGCTGGTCGAAAGGCGTCTGCGCAGCGAGGGCCTCACGATTCTCGACGAGCTTTCAGCGGACGTGGGGGAGGCGTGCTTCCTCGGAGTCCTCGAGGGTGATGCGACGGTCACGATCGTCGAGAGCGTGCCGCCGGCCGCACGCTTGATCGGTTCGTGGGTCGGGCGCGCGTATCCGGCGTTCTGCAGTGACGCGGGTCAGGCGGTGTTGTGGGATGCCTCCGATGAGGAGGTTCGCGGTGTGTTCAGCCGCACGAGCTTCCGCAGCGCCGGTCCCAACGCCGCCGCTTCGGTCGATGAGTTCCTGGAGCGCCTGAAGGAGTCGCGGGCCAGGGGGTACGCGATCGTGGCGGAGGAGGCCGAGCCGGGCCTGTACTCGGTGTCGGCGCCGGTGTGGGACTTCCGGGGCGAAGTCATCGCCGGCCTGCAGGTCGTGGGAGAACGGCATCGCCTGGAGCCGAGGTCGGAGGCTCTGGGAGCGGCGTGTGTCGACGCTGCACAGCGACTGTCGGCGGTGCTCGGCGCGGGCGAGGCTCGGGGCGAGTGACCCGGAGCGGGCTGCTCACGACTCCTGGATGAGCCGGCTCAGCCGTGCGCAGGCGTCGCGAAGCGCAGTCTGGGGTTCTCGTGCACGGCGCTCCGAGAGCCCGCCGATGCTGATGCCGATGGACACCACGATGCCGCGCTGATCGCGGATCGGCAGCGCAAAGTCCCGCACGCCTTCGACGTATTCCTCGTGCGCATCCACAATGCCGAGCTTGCGGTCCCGCTCGAGCAGCTGATGGAGCTGATCGATCGATCTTGCCGCGCCGGGACCACCGACGCCGACGAATTGCACGTCGGCGAGGAGCGCTTCGAGGTCATCGCGCGTGTGGTCCCAAAGGAGGGCCCTGCCGGGTCCGGTGCACCAGATGGGGGTCAGGATGCCGGGGCGCAGGTAATCCGCGGAGACGCCCGGGCCCTTCTCGGAACGGAGCAGGATCGCGCCCGGCCCCTCGGCGGCGACCAGTTGCGCCGAAACCCCGAACGTGGAGGCGAGCACGCGCAGACTCTCACGTGCCGCTCGGAGCCACGGCCGGCTCAGGGCCCCGGCGGCGCGGAAGTAGCCGTCGCCCGCCTTGAGCACCGCAGCGTTGTCGCGATCGAGGTAGCCCAGTTCTCGCAGCTCGCGTGTGAGGCGCGAGACGCGACTGCGCTCGATGCCGGTGGTCTCGGCGAGGCGTGAGGCGTTGTGCCCTTGCCGTCCCGAGCGCTCCTGCGCCACCGCCGCGTCAAGCAGCGCGAGACCCTGGAGGAGTGAGGACGGGGCGCTCATGATCGGGGGTGCTTTCTGGGCCGATGGACGAGGGGCCGGTCACCCGGTGGGAACCGCTTCGGAAGCCGGCACGTCGACGACGACGCGCGGATTCAGCCGACCCCACGCAGTGTACGAGCCGGCGGCGATGGTTCCGCTTGCCCGTTCGATGTCGGCGGAACGGATCTGTGCGGATCCCTGCCGCCCGTAAAGTACCACCTCGTCGCCGACCTGAGCCGACGGCACCTGGGTCACGTCGATCACCAGACTGTTCATGGCCAGCCGATCGATCACCGGTGCGAAGGCGCCGTGGACGAGAACGTGCGCCCGGCCGCCCAGCGTGCGCGGGTACCCGTCGGCGTAGCCGACGGGTACGACGGCCAACCGGCTGGCGCGATCGATGCGTGCGGCCCTGTCGTATCCGACCGTGCTGCCCGCCGGGTAAGGGTTGATCGCCGCGATGCGCGACATCAGCCTCATAGCCGGACGCAATACCGGGACCGCGGCTGACGTGTCGCCGTAGAGCGCGGCACCGATTCGGACCATGTCCATGCGCGAGTCGGGGATGGTCAGCGCCGCGTACGAGGTGGCGCAGTGCTTCTCGAATCGGTCGCGCGGAGCACCCAGCACCCGCTCGGCCGCGCCGGCCTGATTCCGGAAGGTGAGGGCGCCGTCGCGCACATCATCGGCGTCTTCGCAGGGGAAGTGCGAGCAGATACCGACGACGGCGAGCTCAGGGCTCGCGGCGATGCGTCGCAGGTGAGGCTGCGACCGAGGGTCGCCCCAGTCCATTCCATCTCGACTCAGGCCCGTGGAGTTGAGGGAGAGGTGGACGCGGACTGGACGCCCGAGCGAGTGGGCGGCGGCGATCACGACACGCGCGTGATC
>NZ_JBSHLB010000010.1:0-73255 GCF_053619935.1 Microbacterium sp. NPDC055455 | reverse complement strand
TACCCTCCCCCTCCCGGGCGGTGTTTTTGGGGGTTGGGGGGCCGGGGTTGGGCCCCCGGGGGGGGGGGGGGGGGCCCACCCCCCCCCCGGGGTACCCCCCCGCCGCCCACCCACTCTTCGATATCGAGCCGGCCACCCTCGTGGATCTCGTCGCGCAGTGCGGCGCGGAGGCGGATGATGCGTCCCGAGAATCCCAGCCGGCGTGCCTCCTCGGCCTCCTGGTTGGAGGTGATCCCGATCGTGTCGATACCAGCCGCCATCATGATCGGCAGGACGACCGGGATGCCGTGGCCATAGGCATCCGCCTTCACCACCCCGCAGAGCCGCGTCGTCATGCCGACCTCCCTTCGAACGACGTCGAGGTTGTGGGCGATGGCGCCGGCGTCGATCTCGACCCAGACGGGACTCGTGGTGGTCATGCGTGGCGGAGGCCTGGTCGGTGCGGTCTACCCGCGAGGCTGACGGAGGGGCTCTTCGGCGACGGGGTCGTCGGCCAGGTCGACGGGAGCTTCCTCCGACACGGCGACGACCGGGCGCGCGCCACGGCGTCCGTAGCGCCACCAGAAGTACAGGTAGCACAGCCCCACGAACGGAACTCCGAAGTACAGGGCGGCGACCTGGTTCGGGTCGAACGCGATCGCCACCAGCGAGATCGACAGAAGCACGAACGCCAGGATGGGCAGCACCGGGTACAGCGGTGTGCGGTACGGCAGCGTCGTGATGTCGCCGCCTTCGCGCACGAACCGGCGGCGGTGGAAGAACTGCGACGCCACGATCGACATCCACACGGCGACGACGGCGAAACCCGCGATCGACACCAGCACCAGGTACACCGTCTGCGGCGCGATCACGCTGGAGATCAGCGACACCAGACCCAGCCCGAGGCTGACGGTGAGAGCGACGAGCGGGATCCCCCGGCGGGTGAGGCGCTGCAGCACCCGCGGCGCGTGTCCTTCCTCCGCGAGGGAGAAGAGCATCCGGGCGCAGGAGAACAGGCCGCTGTTGCCGGCAGACAGCAATGCGGTGATGATGACGAAGTTCATGATGTCGGCGGCGTAGGGGATGCCGACGTACTCGAACACGTCCACGAACGGGCTGCTGGTCAGGCCGGCATCCTCGTACGGCAGAAGCGCGGCGATGACCGTGATGGACCCCACGAACAGGATCAGCAGTCGCAGGAGCGTCGACCGGATGGCCTTCGGGATGTTCTTGCCCGGGTCTTTGGTCTCACCGGCGGCGACGCCGATCAGCTCCGAACCGCTGAACGCATAGAAGACAGCGAGGGCGGTGACGACGACGCCGGCGACGCCGTTGGGGAAGAGGCCGTCCGGGGTGACGAAGTTGCTGAACAGCGGGGCGGCGGGGTGTTCGGCCGAGAGCGGTGTGAAGCCGAAGATCGCCATGCCGCCGAACACGATGAGCGCGACGATCGCGACCACCTTGATCAGCGAGAACCAGAACTCGGTCTCGCCGAAGACCCGTGCCGAGATCGCATTGATGGTGAACAGTCCAAGAGCGAAGATCAGGCACCACACCCAGACGTCGACGCCGGGGAACCAGCGCTGCATCAGAATGCCGGATGCTGTGAACTCCGATCCGAGGGCGACGACCCAGCACAGCCAGTACAGCCACGCGGTGGTGAAGCCGGTGGCGGGACCGATCGACCGTGCCGCGTAGATGTGGAACGCACCCGAGACGGGATAGGCCAGCGCCAGTTCGCCGAGGCAGGCCATCACCAGCCAGACCACGAATGCGCCGATGAGGTAGGCGATGATCGCGCCCAGCGGGCCGGCCTGGCTGATGGTGTAGCCCGAACTCAAGAAGAGCCCGGAGCCGATCACCCCGCCGAGGGCGATCATGATCAGGTGTCGGGCGTCCATCGAGCGCTGCAGTCGTCGCAGCGGCACCTGTGTCGCGGTGGTGTGTGGCAGTGCGTTCGGAAGCGCACTCTGTTCGGGCAGCGGGCTCATGACTTCTCGCATTCGAGTCGGGAGTCGGTGTTGGGATGTCGCCGTGCTACATCATCACAACCATGTGTCTATGATGCACGACGCGCGTGTCGGGCAGATTACGGGGCGCGGGGGTCGGTGCACAAGGCATCCGCGGGAATTAGCGGCGTGCAAGACCGATTCGGGCAGACCTTCTCCGCGGTGGTCAGTTTGGCATCCTGTGCGAGCGATCCGACAGGCGCGGGCTGACGCGACCGCTGGGGATGCTGAGTCGAACCTCTTCCCGATTATCTTGAAGGAGCTCGACGTGGACCGTCATGACATTGCGTTGATCGGTTTCGGCGGCGTGAACCGTGCGCTGGCGCAGATCATCCTCGACCGTGGCGACGAACTCGCCACCGACCTCGGCTTCGCTCTGCGTGTCGTGGCCATCACCGACCTCCGCCTGGGATCGCTGATGCAGGCCGACGGCATCGACCTGGCCGACGTGTTCGCCATGCCCGACGGCGAGACCTTCGTCGGCCGCCCGGGGGGAACGGCGGCGCCGCAGAACGACTACGTGATCCGCAACAGCACGGCCGACATCGTGGTCGAAGCCACCTTCACCAACCCCACCGACGGGGAGCCGGGGATCTCTCACGTGCGCGCCGCGCTCGAGAGCGGCAAGAGCGTGACCACGACGAACAAGGGCCCGGTCGCGCTGGCCGGGCTCGAGCTGAACCGTCTCGCGGCCGCGAACGGCGTCACGTTCCAGTACGAGGGCTCGGTGGTCAGCGGCACGCCGATCCTGAGGTTCGCTTCCGAGACGCTCCAGGGTCTGCGGATCAACGCGGTCGAAGGCATCCTGAACGGCACCAGCAACTACGTGCTCGGTCAGATGGAGTCTGGCATGACGCTGGACGCCGCGGTGGCGGAGGCTCAGGCGCTCGGTTACGCGGAAGCCGATCCGACGGCCGACATCGAAGGCTCCGACGTGCAGCTGAAGGTCGTGATCCTCGCGAACGAGATCCTCGGTGCCGACATCACCACGGCCGACGTGACCCGGCGGGGGATCTCCGAGGTCTCCGCCGCCGACATCATCGAAGCCGCTGCGAACGGCAAGCGCTACAAGCTGATCGGGTCGGCGTTCCGCAACGCCGCCGGAACGGTCACAGCCAAGGTCGAACCGGTGGCGCTGCCGCTGACACACCCGCTCGCCAGCGTCAGCGGCCCGACGAACGCGGTCTCATTCGACACCGATCTGCTCGGCACCGTGACCGTCTCGGGTCCTGGTGCGGGGCGCATCGAGACCGCCTACGCCCTGCTGTCCGACATCATCGCGATCGACGCGCACCAGCGGGCTCGCGTCGGGGCCGGCCGGTGAGCATCGTGGAGGACACGCAGGCCATCACCGTCGGATACCCCGACTTGATCGTCACGAATCCGTTCGATGGCGAGCTGATCGGCGCCGTCCCGCAGACCGGTCCGGCCCAGCTCGAGCAGATTCTGCAGCGTGCTCGCACCGGGTTCCAGCTGTCGCGGTCGTTGTCGCGGTTCTCGCGGCACGAGATTCTCCAGCGGGCGTCTGCGCTGCTGCGCGAGCGCGCCGAGACCGCCGCCGACCTGATCGTGCGCGAGGCGGGAAAAACCGTCCGGCAGGCGCGAAAAGAGGTGTCTCGCGCGGTCATGACGCTCTCCCTGTCGGCCGACGCGGCCCGCTCCGATGCCGGAGAGGTCGTCCCCTTCGATGCGTTCCAGGGGTCCGAGAACCGCCGCGGGTGGTTCACCCGCGAGCCGCTCGGCATCATCGTCGCCATCACCCCCTACAACGACGCGCTGAACCTCGTCGCGCACAAGCTGGGGCCGGCCGTCGCCGGCGGCAACGCAGTCGTGCTCAAGCCGTCGCAGCTGACCCCGCTCACCGCGCGGTTCCTGGTCGACCTGCTCATCGACGCGGGCCTGCCCGATGAGATCATCACCGTGGTGCACGGCGACCGTGAACTGGCGCAGGCGCTCATCTCAGCCCGCGAGGTGCGCATGATCTCGTTCACCGGAGGGTTCGCGACGGGCGAGGCGATCGCCCGCGACGCCGGTCTGAAGAAGCTCGCGATGGAACTGGGTGGCAACGCTCCGGTCATCGTGTTCTCGGACGCCGACATTCCCGCCGCGGTCGAGGCGTGTGTGTCGGGCGCGTTCTGGGCTGCCGGGCAGAACTGCGTGGGCGCGCAGCGCATCCTCGTGCAGAGCGAGGTGTACGAGGAGTTCCGCGACCGCTTCGCGGCGCAGACCATCGCACTGAAGGCCGGCGACCCACGAGACGAAACCACCGATGTCGGCCCGATGATCTCCATCGCGTCCGCCGAGGCCGCTGAGCGGCTCGTGGAGGATGCCGTCACGGCGGGAGCGCGCGTGCTCGCGGGGCACCGTCGAGAGGGGGGCGTGTATTGGCCGACCGTCGTCGAGGGAGTGCCGTTCTCATGCGAACTGTGGGCTGACGAGGCGTTCGCGCCGGTGGTCGCGCTGTCGCCGTTCGAGACCGAGGAGCAGGCGATCGCGCAGGCGAACGATGTCGACTATGCGCTGCACGCCGCCGCCTTCACCCGCGACATCACACGTGCGCTGCGCGTGTCGGAGCAGCTCGACGCCGGCGGCGTGATGATCAACGACTCCTCCGACTACCGCGTGGACAGCATGCCGTTCGGCGGCTCGAAGTACGGCAGCATGGGTCGCGAGGGCGTGCGATTCGCGTACGAGGAGATGACCCAGCCCAAGGTCGTCTGCATCAACACATGAACCGCCTCGAAACCCGACTTGAGCGTGATTCGCTCGGCGAGCTGGCGGTGCCTGTCGACGCATACTGGGGCATCCACACGGCCCGGGCGCGCGAGAACTTCACGATCAGCAGCACGCCGATCTCGCAGCATCCCGACCTCATCGACGCGCTCGTCACCGTGAAGGATGCTGCTGCAGCCGCCAACCACGAGCTCGGGCTGCTGCCCGCGGGAGTCGCGGAGGCCATCGCCGCGGCCTGCCGGAGGGTGCGGGGCGGTGACCTGCGTGACCAGTTCTGCGTCGACGTGCTGCAGGGCGGCGCGGGCACCAGCACCAATATGAACGCCAACGAGGTGATCGCCAACGCCGCCCTGGAGCACCTGGGGCTGCTGCGCGGCCGCTACGACGTGGTTCACCCCATCAACGATGTGAACCGGAGCCAATCGACGAACGACGTCTACCCGACCGCGGTCAGGATCGCCGTGGCGAAAGGCCTGCTGCGGCTCATGCCGGCGCTGGAGGAGCTCGCCGCGGCGTTCGAGGAGCGAAGCGTCGCGTTCAGCTCGATCGTCAAGATCGGCCGCACCCAGCTGCAGGATGCCGTGCCCATGACGCTCGGCGACGAGTTCGCCGCGTTCGCCGTCGCCATCCGCGAGGACGTGGCGCGCATCGGCGACACGGTGCCGCTGCTGCTGGAGTGCAGCCTGGGCGGGACCGCCGTGGGAACCGGAGTGACCGCTCCGGCCGGCTATCGCGATATCGCTCTCGAACGGCTCCGCGAGCGTGCCGGGCTCCCGGTGACCCCGGCGGCGCACCTCTTCGAAGCGAGCTGGGACGCCAGCGCCTTCGTGCAGTCGTCCGCGGTGCTCCGACGCTGCGCGATCAAGCTGTCGAAGATCAGCAACGATCTCCGGCTGCTCGCCAGCGGCCCGCAGGCGGGACTGGGTGAGATCCGCCTTCCGGCCCGGCAAGCCGGGTCGTCGATCATGCCGGGCAAGGTGAACCCGGTGATCCCCGAGGTCATGAACCAGATCGCTTTCGCGGTCATGGGCGCCGATGTGACGATCGGCGTCGCCGCCGAAGGCGGTCAGCTGCAGCTGAACGCCTTCGAGCCGATCATGGCGCACTCGCTCCTGCAGTCACTGAGCTGGGTGACCAACGGCGTCTCGGCGCTGCGCCGGTTCTGCGTGGAGGGCATCGAGGCCGACGACACCGTGCTCGCGCGCTACGTCGCTTCGTCCGTCGGAACGGTGACCGCCCTGGTGCCGTCCATCGGCTACGAGGCGGCCGCCCATGCGGCTCAGTACGCGCTTCGCACCGGCATCCCCATCGCCGACGCGGTGGCGCAGCACACCGCGCTGTCCCGAGAAGAGGCGGCAGCGCTCCTGGCGCACTGAGCGCGCTGCCGCCCGGATGCTCGGGCGGCAGCGTCACCGGCGGTCGATCGCCCGCGACAACGACACCGCGGTCACGGTGTCGGCCACGCCGGGCAGGGCCGCGATCTGCTCCCAGATCTGGCCCACGCGATCCATCGAGTCGGCCTCCAGCGTCACGAAGAGGTCGTACGCCCCCGACAGCACGTCGCAGCGAGTGACCTCCGGGATGCCCCGCAACGCGGCGATCACCCGATCGTCCCGCATCCTGTCGACGCGATAGACCATGACCATCGCGGTCACGTGTGGCCGCGACGCGCTCCCCCTGATGACGCTGTAGCCGGCGATGACGCCGTCGCGCTCCATGCGCTCGATGCGCTGCCGCACCGCGTTGCGCGACAGATGCACCTTGCCTGCCAGGGCGACCATCGGCATCCTCGCGTCCGCGGTCAACGCTGCGAGCAGCTGCTGGTCGATGTCATCCAGGTGCGATGCGGCCACGATGCCTCCGTGCACGATTGGCAATTGCAAGTGTCAATGACACACACTACCGTAGATCAGGGATGCCGTCCCAGACGATCCACCCTGGTGCAGACGTCTCTTCGCGGGAAAGTAAGGAACGCAATGTCGCAACGGCCGGACCGCCGACGGGCTGAGACCCTGTCAGACCTCACCCTCGCCGTGCACGGCGGCAATCGCCTCGACTCCACGAGGGCGCTGCGTACGCCGTTGGTGATGGCGAACTCCTACGAGCTTCCCGACGATCCGAGCGACATCAGCTGGTCCGCCTCCGCGCCAGGGCTGTACACCCGGAACACCGGCGTCAACCAGGCCGGTCTCCAAGACAAACTCGCCGCCCTCGACGGCGGCGAAGACGCCGTTGCGCTTGCTTCCGGCGTCGCCGCCCTGCACGCCGTCTTCTTCACCCACGTCCGCGTCGGCGACCACGTCATCGTCAGTGACGTCACTTACGAGGCGACCTGGAGACTGTGGACCGAACTCCTGCCGCAGCGGTACGGCATCGAGGCGACGTTCGTCGACGTCGGCGATCTGGACGCGCTGCGCGCGGCCTTCCGCCCCCACACCCGGCTCGTCTGCATCGAGGCGATCGCGAACCCCACCACCAAGGTGGCGGACGTCGGTGCGATCGCGGAGATCACGCACGCCGCCGGTGCGATCCTGATGGTGGACTCCACCTTCACGCCGCCGCCCTTCTACCGCCCGCTCGCCGACGGCGCGGATCTCGTCGTCCACTCCCTGACGAAGTACATCAACGGTCACGGCGATGCCATGGGCGGCGCCGTCATCGGTTCGCGCGAGCTCATCGAGCCGATCAAGGCCGATGCCATGGTCGACGTCGGGGGAGTGATCTCGCCGTTCAACGCCTGGCAGATCCACCGCGGCTCGGTGACCCTCCCGCTGCGCCTGCGGCAGCACCTGGCATCCGCGCTCGCCGTCGCCGAGTTCCTGGAGAGCGATCCGCGAGTGGAGTACGTCTACTATCCCGGCCTGCCGTCACACCCCGAGCACGACCTGGCGACGCGGCAGTTCCGCGGTCGCGGGTACGGCGGAATGATCGCCTTCGCCGTCGCCGGCGATCCCGACACACAGAACCGGTTCGTCGCCAACCTTCGGCTCATCACTTCGGGCTTCTCTCTGGGGCACGACGACTCACTGATCGTGCACACCGGAACCGAGGGCGGTCGCGTCGCCACCTACCCGCTGCCCTTCCGCACGTTCGGTCACCTGCGCCTCTCGGTCGGCATCGAAGAGACCTCCGACCTGCTCGCAGATCTCGAGGCAGCCCTCGACGCGACATTCCCGTCGTCGGGGTACCTCGTCGAGCCTCGTGACGCGGACTCCGCCGGGACCCGATCGGGGAGGATGAGCAGGTGACGAACCCGACGACACCTCGCGTGATCGTGCTCGACGGCGGACTCTCCAATGCGCTCGCAGAACGTGGCCACGATCTCACGGACGAGCTCTGGACTGCCCGACTGCTGCGCGACGCTCCGGGCGAGGTGGCTGCCGTACACCGCGCGTACTTCGACGCGGGCGCGCACGTCGCCACGACCGCCAGCTATCAGGCGAGCGTCGCCGGATTCGCGCACAGCGGCATGACCCGCACCGAGGCGGAGAACCTCATCACACGGAGCGTGACGATCGCCCGCGAGGTGCGCGACGACGTCGCCGAGTCAGCCGATGACGACGTCGTGCGTCTGGTGGCGGCATCGGTGGGTCCCTACGGAGCGGTGCTCGCCGACGGATCCGAGTACCGCGGTCGGTACGGGTTGAGCCGCGCAGCGCTTCGCGACTTCCACGCCCCGCGAGTGGAACTGCTCGCAAGCGCCGGGCCCGAGATGCTCGCCTTCGAGACGATCCCGGACCTCGACGAGGTCTCGGTGCTCCTGGATCTCGCTGACGAGTTCGCGATCCCCGCCTGGTTGTCGTGCACGGTCTCGGGGGATCGGCTTCGCGACGGCCGTCCGGCGACCGACGCCTTCGCTCTCGCCGCCGGCCATGGTTCCATCGTGGCCGTCGGGGTGAACTGCTGCGCGCCCGACGATGTGCTGCCGGCGGTGCGCGCGGCGACCGCCGCGAGCGGCAAACCTGCCATCGCATATCCCAACTCGGGCGAGACGTGGGATGGCGCGGCACGTCGATGGAACGGCGAGCCGGGATTCGACCTGGCGCTCCCGAGCGCGTGGGCCGAGGCGGGCGCGCACTTCATCGGTGGATGCTGTCGCGTCGGGCCGGCAGCCATTGCCGCTATGGTGCGCGCACTGAGTTGAGTACCGGGCTGGATGCCCACCGCAAGCGCTACCGCGTGGGCTGCCCCACGCCTGACCTATCGGGCAGACCGACCAGCGCGGCTTCCTCACGAGGCGCGACGCCGACCTGTTCCTCGCAAGCGTCGAGGTGTCGAAGTGGACGCGACGGCGGGAGTCGAACCCGCAACGCTGCCGGGTATGAACCGGAGCCCGGGACCGCCCGGATCGCCGCGATGACCCCACGCTAAACGCGGTCGGCCCGGATCGTCGGCGAGTGTCGGAGCGTGTCAGATGGTGACGAGATGTGACGCAACCGCAGACCCTCAGCAACCGGCGGTGGCGGCATCCGTCATCAATGTCCGTCGTGCGTGACGACCGGCAGCACGGTGCCGTCGGCGCCGAGTAGCGCGGCGCCCTGGCACGCACCCAGCGCGGGCACGACGAGCACCGTCACGATGGCGGCCGCGGAGACCATGCCCCAGAGGCTCGTCCGCCGCGACGGACGGCGGCGGCTGCGCAGGACGCCGCACGCCACCACGACTCCGAGCGCCCCCAGCAGCGCGATCGCAAACAGGCTCGCTCGCCCCGGCTCCGTCGCGAGCAACCCCAGCGCCACGATGACCCCCGCGGACACGCCGGCGACCGCCCCCCGCGGTGCCGGCGTGCGACCCATGGCGAGGCCGGCCGCGCCCCAGGCGAGCGCGGCCAGCCCCACCACGACCGCGAGCGTCCCCAGCACTCGCGAGAGGGTGTCGGCCTGGAGTGCGACGATCGCCGCGGCCCCCAGCGCCGCGCTCACGAGGCCGAAGCCCCACGCCGCCACGGGCACCCACGACGGCGCGCGGGTGGCCGCGCGGTCCGTCGCGGATGCCTCGTGTCGCATGATCACGCCGTCGCGACTCGCGACGAGCGCTCGGCACCGAGGCCGACGCCGAGCAGCACGAGGGCGCTGGCGAGGTGCAGGAAGTGATCGGGTGCGTTCAGCGCGAGGATGTTCGCCGGCGTGCCGACGAGGAAGAAGCCGACCACACCGAGCAGCAGGTAGGCCGCGCCGATGATCGTGTTCACGAGCTTCGCGGGGTGCACTCCGCGCAGGCCGGCGATGAACAGCGCCGCGCCGATCAGCAGGTGGGCGACGTTGTGCAGCGGGTTCACTTCGAAGATGCCCAGGAGCAGCCCGCCTTCGGTGGCGACGAAGCCGACACCTCCCGTGAACGCGAACCCGAGCAGGCCCACGAGAAGGTAGACGGCGCCGAAGACCGTGGCGACGATGCGATTCGGTGAAGAGCCCATGGTGAGACCTCTCTCTTGTCAACGGCGATCTGCCGTGCTGTGAGAGGTCTTCGGCGCGAGCTCGGAATCGGATGGGATGCCGCGCGCCGGCGCCTCACCATGCCGGTCAGGGGACCTTCGTCCCGGCGGGCTTCCGCCAGCGGGCTGATGCTGAAGTCGCAGCCGGAAGGGCGAGAAAATGAACATGCTGGCGACGCTTCCCGAGAACCGCACGACGATCACCCCGACCGCGGCGGGCTTCGGCTTCTGGACCGCCATCGCCACCGCCGCCCTGACGGTCATCACGTTCGCGCTGGCCATCACGGCGCTCCCGAACAAGGTCGAGTACCCGTTCACGAGCGACGAGATCCTCGCGCAGTGGCCGGGGGACTACTACTGGATGTTCCCGGCGATGCTGCTCATGGTGCTGTTCGTCGCCCTCGTCGCGGCGGTGCACGAGCTCGCCGCGGCCGGACGAGCCGTCTTCAGCCGCCTCGCGTTCGGCCTCGCGGTCATCGCATCCGCGGTGCTGCTGATCGACTACTACGTCCAAGCCGCCGTGATGCAGCTGAACCTCGAGAAGGGGCAACTCGACGGCTGGTCGATCCTCACCCAGTACAACCCCAACGGCGTGTTCATCGCCCTCGAGGAACTCGGCTACATCGTCATGAGCCTCGTCTTCCTGTGCCTCGCACCGGTCTTCGCGGAGCGGACCGGCCTGGATCGCGGCATCAGCTGGCTCTTCCTCGGCAGCTTCGCGGCGACGGTGATCTCGTTCGTGCTGGTCAGTGTCGGGATGGGCATGGACCGGGGGGACGTGTTCGAGATCATCGTCATCAGCATCGTCTAACTGACTCTCGTGGCGGCCGGGCCGCTGCTCGCGATCCGCTTCCACCGGGCGCAGCGGCTTGCGACGGCAACCCCTGCCGCAGGGGACTGACGGGCCCTCGCCTGGGCGCCGTGGTTCAGGGTGCCGTCTCCTGATCCGTGCTCGTCGGCGTGGGGGTGGGCGACGGTTGCTGGTCGACGGATGCCGTCCGCGTGGGCGTGGGCGTCGGCTCGGGTGCGTCCTGCAGCGGCCCCTCGTCGTCGGCGGTGGGAGCCGGTGTGGCGCCCTCTGTGCCGGTCTCGTCGGCCGGATCCGAGTCGTCCCCGGTGCGCGTGTCGCTCTCGGCGAGTGTTGCGGCGTCCTCCTCGATCACCTTGACGATGAGGGCCTTGTACTCCTCCAGCTGATTCTCGATGTCCGACAGCGGAACGCTCTCGAGGTCCTCCGCGAAGAGCATGATCTCTTCCCAGAGCACTGACAGGCGCGCCATCGCGTCCTCGCTGAGCGGGCCGTCGAGGGTGACCACGAGCTGGCTGGCCAGCGCGTAGGCCAGGCAGTTCACGCAGCCGTAGTTGACCGCCGCCGACAGATTCTCGGGCACGACGACGTCGGCCTGACCGACGATGAGCACCACCTGGAAGCCGACCGCCACCGCGGCGCAGTCGGTGCAGCTCGCGAACGCGTACGCCTCGTTGCGCGTGTCGACGGTGTCGTCCTCCGCCCACACCAGGGCGAATGCGACGTCGTAGACGACCGACCCATCGCCGGTGTTGACGGCGAGCGCCTGATTGCCATCCGCCTCGGGCGGCAGCGGCCGGTCGAACGGGAAGACCCAGGTCGCGGCATCCGACCCCTCACGCGGAACGAGGATCATCGCCAGCTGCGGATCCGCGGCGGTGCCGAGCTCGGTGTTCTCGGGCAGAGCCGTGACGGTCGTGCCCTGCGCCCCGCGGCGCAGTCCTTCGGACTCGGTGGGGCTCAGCGCGGTGACGGCGCCGACCGCGTCGACGAGGGTTCCGCGCTCGTAGGCCTGAACGGGCCGGTACCGGTGCTCGTCGGGCCACCAGGCGAACGCGACCGCGCCGGCAACGACCGCGGCCAGGGCGATGGCGGCGGTGCGGCGGACGGGGCGGCCGCGCGTGCCGCGGATGATCCTGGTGCCGATGCCGCGCACGAGCAAGACGATCATCGCTGCGATCGCGAGAAGGGGGAGCAGCAGCACGGCGATCGCCGCGACGTGCCCGATCACGCCCAGCCAGTTCCCTTCAGGCATCGCGCCCGCCAGCCGCTCCTGCTGGTCGAGCACGGACGCCCACGCGGTTCCGACGATCCGCGGGAGCGCGAGCACCATGAGCGCGACGCTCAGAATCAGGAGCGGCACCGTCACCAGCACCCACAGCGTTACGACGATTCGGGCCCAGGGCCGAAGCGCGTTGGCTTCCGGATCGCCCCATCGCCACGGCAGCGCCCCGAGAAGCGTCGGCTTGATGCGCTGGAACAGGTCGGGCACGCCGGTGAGATCCGCGAGGATGTGGTACCCGTCGAACCGGAGGAGCGGCAGGAGCTGCCGGACCATCTGCAGCACCTGGATCGCGACGACCAGCAGCAGCGCGTCCCAGCCGGTGGCGAGCCACACGGCCATGATCGCGACGGCGACGATCGCGTTGAAGTAGAGCCCGCCGAGGTCGGTGCGGATGCGACCGCCGCGACCCAGGCGGTACGAGTCGGTGACGTCGGTGTAGAACGCAGGCCAGACGAGGTAGAGGCCTGCGCCCATGGATCCGGGCGTGGCCCCGCCGCGGCGGGCGGCGGCGGCGTGACCGAACTCGTGGAATCCGGCCGAGAACACCGTCACGACGAGCACCAGCAGCAGCAGCCCGGGGTTGGCGAAGGCGTCGTGCGTCGCCGAGCCGAGGCCCTTCACGAACAGCACCCACCAGCAGGCGGCGAGGAACGCCGCCGTGACGGCGATCATGATCACGGGGTGGAACAGCGCGGCGAAGGGCCTGGTGAGCGCGTTCGTGCGGTCCGGGTCGGTGACGGTGTAGCGGAAACGGATGCCGAGCAGCGGGTCGCTCTTCTTCAGTTCCGGTTCGGAGCCGTCGGGCAGGCGCAGGAGTCCGAGCGGCACGAGCCGGTTCTCGATGAGCACCCGCACGTTGTCGGCGCTGACCTCGCGCCCGGAAGCCCGACCCGCTGCCTGTGCGATCTCGGCCAGACCGCGCCGGCCGTCGATCGCGTCCAGCACGGCGTACAGCAGCGGTGTCAGCTGGATCGTCTGACCATCCGCCCGGCGCACGAGCCACGGCGGCTCGCGATAACCGGAGTTCTGCGCCTGACCGAGAAGCTCGACGGCCGACGCGCGGGCGGGAACCCACGCTCCGGCGGGGACGGCGGCGTCGGCGGCGGTCGGCGGAGCGGTAGCGGTCGGAGCGGTGGCGGTGGGCGGGCCGTCCGTCGACGACCCGCCCGGGGTTCGAGGCATCCGTGCCTACTGGCCGATGTCGGACTGCTGATCCGCCGTCGCAGTGGCCTCGCCGTCGATCTGCTGGTTGATGATCGCGTCCTGCTGCGCCAGCGCAGCGGCCTCGCTGTCGATCGAGCCGATGTTCGCGGCGACGGCCGCGTCGATGGGGGCGGCGACGTTCGCGTTGGCGGCCACCGCACCGTTGATCGGCGCCGCGAGGTCCGCATCGGCCGCCACGTCGACGTCCACGTTCAGCAGGTCGCCGTCGAGGCTCGAGGTCAAGTCGGGCACGGTCTCGGCGTCCGGGAGCGTGCCGTCAGGCAGCAGCCCCGTGTCGGCGGTGCCGTCGGTGGTCGTGTCGTCGGTTCCGGCGGTGTCGCCCTGCTGGAGAGTGCTGTCCTGCGTGGACTCGGCCGTCGCGTCGGCGGTGACCCCCTGGTCGATGCTGACGCTCTGGTCGGCCAGTGCCTGAGCAGAGGAGCCCGACGAGAGGATGTTGGCCGACGCCGCGGCATCGATCGGCGCCGCGACGTTCGCGTTCGCAGCCACCGCGAGGTCGATGGGAGCCGCGGCGGAGATGCCGAGATCGAGGTCGGCGTTGAGGTCGAGGATCGAGGCCACCTCCTTGTCGGGAAGCGCGACGCCGCCCTCGGCCTCGAGTTCTTCACTGGTCAGCGGACGTGATGGGTTCTGCGTGCTCATCGTTCTTCCATTCCCGGTGCCCCCCTCGGGCCCTCGTCTTGGACGGTGAGTGCGGCTGCCCGCCCCTGGGACTTGGGCCGCACCCTCGCTTCATCGAGCGCAGGGACATCGTAGGAAGACCCGCGGCGACGCGCCCGCGATCCAGGGAGGGATTGACACGGCGGCGTCGCAGGCAATATAGGCCGCCGACGAGGCCTTTCTCGACGCGTGCGCGCGCGGGGACGGGCGCCGGTTCGGAGGCGCCCGGGGTGTGCTTATCGGAGAGCTCGACGACACCGCCCGGTGCGCCGAGCCCGGATCACCTGGCGTTGGCCTCCAGCGCGAAGCGCTGCCCCCGCAGCCGCTCCGCCAGCTGCTCGCCCATGGCGACCATCGGCGTCAGCACCCCGGCCCGGTCGGGGAGGTCGTCGAGGGCGAGGCTCAGCGCCGACTCGGCGAGCATCACGCCGGTCCCGCCGTAGCCGGGATCGTACGGCGCGGCGACGCGGGTGCGCACCGGCGGGCCCTCGACCGGGTAGACGTCGACGTCGAGGGCGAAGCGGCCGTGCTCGATCGCCTCCGCGCTGGGTCCGCTGCCGGGTGACGGCAGCACCCGGTCGAGCACAGCACGCGTGGGAGGGAACCACATCGCGCCGACGAGGGCGGCCGTCCCGAGGGCGATCCCCCCGGCCCGTGCGAAGCCGGCGAGGCCGCGCCCGGTCGCCACGACCTCGCGGTACTGCATCAGCTGCCCGTAGCTCCAGCCGGTGAGGTAGTTGCTGCGCTGGACGATCTGCTGGTTGTAGCCGCCCATGACGAACGGCGCCTGCCACGTTCCCCGCACGGTGCCCCAGCCGCTGCCGGCCCGGTTCGGCAGACGCACCGACGGCCCGGGGGTGAGCGCGTACGGGTCGGCGAGGATGCGGCGGGCCGAGGCATCCGTCTTCGCCTCCTTCACCTGCTGTCGGAGCGAGTCGATCGTGCCGCCGCTGATGCCGCCGCGCAGCGACCGCACCGTCAGGGTCGCCGCGACGATCGGCACACCGCCGGCGGCGGCGTGGGCGAGCCCGAGGCCGAGGTCGGACGGGATCGAGTCGAACCCGCACGAGTGGACGATCCTGGCGCCGGTCGTCTCGGCGAGGGCGCGATTGCGCTCGATGCTGCGCGCGACGAAGATGCTCTCGCCCGTCAGGTCGGCGTACGACGTGCCGGCGCGCGCGCACGCCGCGGCGACGCCCGTGCCGTAGCGCAGGTACGGTCCGACGGTGGTGGCGATGACAGTGGCGGATGCCGCGACCCGGGCGACGGCCGCGTCATCGGCCGTGTCGACCTCGAGGGTCGGCCAGTCGACGCCGAGCTCGCGCTTCACCTCGTTCAGGCGTGCGGTCGACCGGCCGGCGAGGGCGATCCGTACGCCCTCGGGCGCCGATCGCGCCAGGTGCCGCGCGGTGTACCTGCCGACGAACCCCGAGGCGCCGAGCAGGACGACGTCGTGGTCGCGGTCGTTCGTCCTCATGTGACGCGAGCCTAGGCGGGGCGGGGGCGTCGTGGGACATGGTTGCGTGCGGCGGCCGGTCGCTTCCGTCGCCCTGCATGCTTCGCGCAGGTGCTTCTCGATGAGTCGACGGCGTGGAGCGTCCCGGGCTGTCGGGTCGGCGCCATACGGTAGAACCGATGCGCGGCGTGGGGTCCGCGCCGCGTGTGAAGGAGCACCGATGCCCGAAACGGCAGCCATTCTCGCGTGGACGTTGCAGCAGGAGATCACGACGCCCCCCGACGTTCAGGAGCTTCTGGTGGAAGGCGAGCAGGCCGTGGCGTCGTTCAAGACCTTCCGCGACTCGGCGACGTTCACGACGAAGCGACTGATCGTGCGCGATGCCCAGGGCCTCACTGGCAAGAAGGTCGAGATCCACTCGCTGCCGTACAGCGCGATTCACATGTGGTCGACCGAGAACGCGGGCGGCATGCTCGACCGGGATGCCGAACTCGAGCTGTGGACGAAGGCCGGGCATATCAAGGTGAAGCTGACCAAGGGCGCCGACATCCGCCGGATCGACAGCCTGCTCGCATGGGCCGTGCTACACAGTCACTGAGAGACCGGTATCTGCGGTGCCTCGGCGGCTGACTTAGCGCAGTGCGATTGCGGTGAGGGGGGAGCCGGTGTCGACGTAGAGCACCGCGCCCGGCTTCAGGGCTCGGCGCAGGTTCGCGAGCGCGGGCTCGTAGAGCCGCCGGTGCCGCCCGTCGAGGGCTCCGACGCGACACGCGAAGGCCAGGTCGAACGGCGCGACGCCGGCGGGCAGGGCGAAGTCCTCGACCGGCGCGTGCAGCACCGACAGCGTGCCGCCCGCGATCTCGCTGTCGCAATTCGCCTGGATCTGACGGATGCCGGTGGCCGACCGGTCCAGCACGAGCACGTGTCCGTCCGGTCCAACGCGGGCGGCGACGGCTCGCGCGGCGGCGCCGGGAGCTCCGCCGACCTCGAGGACGCGCATCCCGGGGCGGAGCGGGAGCGCGTCGACCACCGCCTGCAGGCGCGGCGAGAGTGCGTTCATCGCCTGTCGCCCGTGCGCATCAGTGGACCGGCCGTTCGGGACGCACCGTCCAGCCGAGCTTCTCGAGAGCGGCGGCCAGACGCTTGGCCTGGAAGAGTGCGGCGTCGCGTGAGGTCTTGGAGCACACGTCGATCGCGAGCGGGGGAGGGTCGGCGAACTTCGGGATCTCGACCTGCGCCCACGCGTCGACGCTGAGCCACACGCGCGGCCGCGCCGTGCCGGGGTTCTCCACCTCGCCGTCGGCGACGAACGCGATCGTGTCGAGCGCGTCGAGCTTCGTGATCGGAAGGTCGATCACCAGCGTCACGACGTGCAGCGAGCCCACGTGTCGAGTCTGCGACAAGGTCGGCGTGGAGGGAAGCCGTCGTTTCTGATCGGGGCTGGCGGTGGTGCTCGGTCACGACGGGCCGAAGCGGGCGACCAGCCGGACGACCGTCGGCAGTCCGCGCGAGGTCGCCCGGCCGCCGGTGAGGCGCTCGAGCATCGGCGTGGCGTTGCCCTGACCCTCGACGTCGTTGTGGACGAGCGTCCAGCGGGGACCGGCGTCGACGAGCGTGCAGCCGTACTGCGCGGCGAAACTCGCGACCTCGGGATCCTGCGCGTCGACGGTGCCTCCACCGTGGAGCGTGAACTCGTACCCGCGGGGTTCGGGCGTCGCCCCGTGCTCGGCGGCGATCGCCACCAGGTCGGAGAGGGGGATCCAGAGGATGTCGCGCTCGTGGCCGGATCGAGCGGCGATCGCCTCCGCCGCGCTCGCCACCGCTTCGGCGGGTTCGTCGGAGTCGAAGACGACGGTGCCGTTGCTCTGGAAGGTCTGCACGTCGTGGCATCCGGCATCCGCGAATCCCGCCACGATATCGGCGGTGGAGGGGTGCCCGCGCTGACCCTGGTTGACGTTCCGCAGGAAGGCGACGCACCGCATACGCCGAGGGTAGGGCCCGCCTCTTGTCTTGTGTCGGCGCCCGGTCGTAGGGTCGCAGGCGTGTCACTCGTGAACGACATCGTGCGCGCGTCTCTCCGCGCCGCCGACCCAAGGAGCCGATGCTCGGCGACCCGCTGAGTATTGCGGCCGGCGCTGTCGCCCCTCCTTGTTCGATCCACCGCCCGCGCGGTGCAGCTTCGCGCGGCTGACACGAGAGACGGCACCATGATGCACGACGCCCTGTGGAGCGCCCAGCGCTTCCGCGAGTTCCTGACCCTTCTGCGCGCCGGCATGTTCGCCCCGCCCATCGACGACGACGAGCGCGACGAGTTCCTGCGCCAGGCGCGCGCCCGCATCGCTCCCGACGTGCAGCGGCGTGTGCTCGCCGAGGTCGGCGCGTCGGTCGACGGCGATGGAGTGGCGCTCATCGCGTTCGAGCTGCTCGAGTCCTGCGCGTGGGACGCCCGCCGCACGTGGCTTCTCGCGACCTCGGATCCGTGGCGGCACCTCGCCGACCTCGTCGCGCGCGAGGTGACGGCGGCGTACGGCGAGTCGGTGCGCCGGGTCGGAGACGAAAACGAGCTCGCCGGGATCCTGAGCGCCAGCACCCGGGCCCAGCTCGAGGCGGGCGACGAGGAGTAGGGCGAGGGAGTAGCGGGGAGCCAGGGGCGAGGAGCTGGGAGGGAGGGGTGAGGAGCAGTAGCGGGCGGGGGTCGCACGGGGCGACGTCGGTTCGCTCGCTCCGCGCTTCGCGCTCAGCCGCCGGTGAGCGTGGAGATGAGCCCGCTGTACGTATTGCCGGCCACCGTGACGGCGATGCCGATGCCCGCGATGAGCACGCCGCCTCCCCAGAGGATGCGCACTCGGCGTGCCTGGTCGACCTCGCGTTCCAGCGCGTCGAACGCTGCTGCGTCGTGCGGTCCGGGTGCGGCGAGCTGCGGCATCCATGTTTCCCGTCGAATGACGGAGGCCGCCAGGCGCTCGCGGTCAGTCGGCTCTAGAGCGGATCGGCGACGCTTCAGCCACCGCGTCAGTTCTCCTTCACGCAGCACGATGACATCGGCGGGGCGCTCCTTGAACGTGATGTCGCGTGCACCGACGATGGCGATGATCGGCGTCGCCGTCACGGGAGCGCCGGTGGCCGTCGTCATCAGCCGGGCGACGCGCTGCGCTTCGAAACGCGCGTTGCGCAGATGATCGGTGGACTGACCGTTCACGAGGATGCGACGGCTGGCGACCCAGATCCTCGCGTCGTCGTGGAACTTCGTGTTGATGGTGAAGAGGCCGGGCGGCCCCACGACCACGTGGTCGATGTCGCTGCCGCGCTCGCCGATCGGCACCGAGTGCAGGACGGTCCACTCGTCGCCGAGCGCCTCGAGGCGCTGGGCGACGCGGCGCTCGCCGAGCGCACCCTGGTACCACGGGCGCGAGTCGTCGGAGAGGGGAGAACGGCCGAACAGCCTCGCCAGCGCCGAGCGAGGAGCGACGGATGCCTGGGCGCTGAGACATGCGGTGATCACCGACGCCGCGGGCACTCGCGCGAAGTCGGGGGCGGGCTCGGGCTCGGTCATGTTCAGCCGCTGATGGGTTGCTTCGTCGTGCAATCGATCTTCGTGTAGGGCCGACCTTGCTCATCGATCGCATTGGGTGTGTATCCACCGCCATATGCACGGCATCCCGTGTAGCCGTCGTAACCAGTGGACCCGCCGGTTGGCCCCGATCCGCCTGTCGATGTCGAGCCGCCCGAGCTGCTCGATTGCCTTGTTTCCGCGGCCGCACGCCTCTCGGCTTCGGCCTGAGCAGCTGCCTGCCGCTGGGCCTCAGCCTGCTCAGCCGCGATTCGCTCGGCTTCGGCTCGCTCCGCCGCGATGCGAGCGGCTTCCTCGGCTGCCTTTGCTGAATCGAGCGCCGTCTGCACCGAGGATTCCAGTGCACTCGCCTTCACCCGCGCCGCGCTGATCGCGCGGTGGTACGGTGCCCGGACGTCCACGTCGATCCAACTCACCGCGTCGACCGCAGCTTTCGCCATCTCGGCGGCGGCTACAAGCGCGGCTGTTGACGTCAATGTATTCGCGAGTGCCGCAGAGTCGGCAGGAAGCGCCGCAGCCGCGGCATCCGTCACCTGCTTCTCATAGCCGGCGACCGTCGAACCCAAGGCACAAGGGAGTTCCTGGCCGTAGATCCCGATTTCATTCGCCCTGGCCTCGTCGGCGGCCGACGAGACTTCACCGAAGAAGCGGTCATTGCCGCCGACGAGCATCGGTCCGGCGAGGCCCGCCCGCGCCATCTCCGAATTGATCAAGGTCTCTTCGATGAACACGCCGGCGAGGAGTCGGTCGTATTTGTCGCGCCGCTCCTCGTCATACTCGAGCGCGACCTCGGTGCCGACGGGCAGCAGCCTCATCAACGCGGCGGTCGCCTCGGCGCCCATGCACTCGCTGACGCCGGTGGACTTGCTGTCCTCCGGGGCATCGATGTTGAGTAAACGCACACGGTGGGTATCACCGCCGATGAGGACATCGAGGGTGTCTCCGTCGATGACTCGCTCAACGGCGGCGCTCTCAGCCGAATCCGCGTTGCTGACGATTGCCGCAACGGTGACGGCGCCAACCAATCCGACAACGCCGACGGCTGCGATCGCAGCAAAAGGCACAGGCATGGGTTCCCCACAACGCGTGCAGAATCCGCTGCACCGGATCAATGCTGAATGCGCGCGAACTTGCGCGCTGGGACTCCCCCAAGAGACCCCGTGTAGAGAGCGTACGGGTCAAGAGCGACGAAAGGCCAGCGCTCTCTGTCCTCGGGGCGAGGCGGCATCCGACTGCCATGCTGTACGCGTGGCGCAACCCAATGACCTCCTCGCCGTCCTCATCGATGCCGACAACGTGTCGCCCGCGCGGATCGGTGCGGTGCTCGCCGAGATCACGCAGTACGGCATCGCATCGGTCAAGCGTGTGTACGGCGACTGGACGAAAGCGAACCTGCGGGGATGGAAGGATGCCGCGAGCGAGCACGTCATCCACCCGATGCAGCAGTTCGACAACACTGTCGGCAAGAACGCGACCGACAGCGCGCTCATCATCGACGCGATGGACCTGCTGTACACGCGGCGCTTCACGGGCTTCTGCATCGTCTCGTCGGACAGCGACTTCACCCGGCTGGCATCGAGGATCCGCGAAGACGGTGTGACGGTCTACGGATTCGGTGAGCGCAAGACTCCGGAGGCGTTCCGCAATGCCTGCGACCGGTTCACCTACCTCGACGTGCTCGTCGAGCCGGACACGGGCGCCGAGCCGGATGCCGGATCCGTGCAGGCGGTCGTCACCCGCGTGCCGGGGAACAAGCTCCGCAGTGACACCAAGCTCCTGTCCACGATCCGTCAGAGCATCGGCACCGCGTCCGGAGACGACGGATGGGCGAACCTCTCGGCGGTGGGGCTGCAGATCCGCAAGCAGCTTCCCGATTTCGATCCCCGCAACTGGGGCTACGCGAAGACGTCGGACCTGCTGCGCGAGCTCGGGCTGTTCACCCTCGAGTCGAGAGAGGGCGGCGGCGCCGTCCGCGTCAAGCTGAAGTAGCCGACGGCGCGCGGCGCGCTCGACCACCGGGGTGCTGGCGGTCGGCGTCTGGCGGGTTGCTGTGATCTCCTGAGTGCCGTTGATCACCGAGATTACTTGCGGGTGCTCGGGGCGTGCGTCGTGAGCGGGGGCTGGATGGTCGCGCGCAGGTCCTCGGGCGGCGGGGACTGCCGCGTTGAGTAGGCCGTCCTGTCGTCGGCGTGGCCATCGCGGGGCTGGCTGGAGGCGCTTCCTCCCCAGGTGGGGGTCTCGTCGGCGTGTTGCGAGTTGTCCACAGAAGCGCGCGTGACCTGGGATTTACGGTGTCCTCGATGTCGGAACCCCTCGCCAGAATTGGGGGTATGAACTTCCCGCTCGCCGACCTGACCGGCCTCGCCGATGCGCTCGGCGACGTGCTCGGGTCGGCGCTGCGCGGCGAGGCGCAGCGGGCGTTGTCGCACCGTGAGTTGGTCGCGGCGCTGGGTGTTGTCGAACGGCTGGGTCGGATCACGGATGCCGCGCGCTTGGCGCTTGCCGGTGAGGTGGCGCGTCGCGCGGATTCGGAGTTCGGCGAGGATGCGATCACGACGCTGTTCGGGTGCGGGTCCGTGCAGGAGCTCGTGGAACGGACGACGCTGGTGTCGGCCGGGACGGCGCGGGCGCGGCTGCGGGATGCGAAGGCGATCACCGGACGGGTGACGTTGACGGGGCAGTCACGTCCGGCTCCGCTGGAGCATGCCCGGGCTGCGCTGGCGGCGGGGCGGCTCAGTGCGGATGCGCTGACGACGATCGTCGACGCGTTGCGGCCGTTGCAGGGCCGGTGCTCGGTCGATGAGCTTCAGGCCGCCGAGTGCGAGCTCGTCGGGGCGGCGGTCGGGGATGGTGCGGCGCCTGGGTGCGGGATCCATGAGTTGAAGGTGATGGCGACGACGTGGGCGTTGTTCCTGGATCCTGACGGCACGTTGCCGGATGAGGAGTACTCGGAGCGGATGCGGGGGATCCGGATCAGCCGGCGGTCCCGGCGGGGGTTGCGCCGGATCTCCGGTGATGTGACCGAGGACGTCGCGGCGCAGTTCGACCGGCTCGTGGACGCGCACCTGAACCCGCGTTCGCAGGACCGCGGGCCGCGGTTCGTGGATGCCGCGGTTGACGGTGCCGAGCCCGAGGGTGCGCCCGAGGACCGGGTGCTGGATCCTCGCACCGTCGACCAGAAGCGGCATGATGCGTTCGCGTCGATGCTGTCCGCTGCCGCCGGCGCCGCCGGCACTCCGACGTTGGGGGGTGCGGCGCCGACGCTGATCGTGACGACGACCGCGGAAGACCTCGACCGGGCGGATGGTGTGGCGTTCGTGGAGAGCGCGGACGGTCCGGTGCCGGTGCCGGCGTCGTTCGCCCGGCACATCGGCTGCCACGGCACCATCCACCGACTCGCCCTCGCGGCCAACGGTGCGATCAAGGCGCTGCGCGTCGAGGACCGGGTGTTCAACCACTGGCAGCGAAAGGCGATCGGCGCCCGCGACGGCGGCTGCATCATCCCCGGCTGCACCGTCCCGGCCGCCTGGTGCGAAGTGCATCACGTGATCGACTGGGCCAACGGCGGCCCGACCTCGATCGACAACGGTGTGCTGCTGTGCTGGCACCACCACCGCGGCATCGAGACCAGCGGGTGGGAGATCCGGATGATCGACGGCATGCCACAGGTTCGACCACCCGGCTGGCTCGACCCGCAACGACGATGGCGAGAACCCAACCGCCTCCTCCTCAACGAACTCAGACGCGCCAGATCCGCGTGAGCCCCCGCGCCGGTGTTCCGGCGCTTCTATGAGGCGAGTCGCATGCATGGTGGGATGGGATCGGCGGGAGCGGCCGATCTGAAAGTCCTGGAGGTGATCCGTGCCGGACTGGCTCATCGTGATATTGAGCGTGGTCGGCGGATTCGTCCTGCTGTGGATGCTGCTTCTGCTTCTGCTGTCGATTCAGCAGCGTCGCGCGGGAGCCGATGCGGACTGGAGGGGGATGCTGCGGCTCGTGCCGGACGTGATCCGGCTGGTCAAGCGCCTCGCAGGCGATCCGACCGTTCCGCGGGGAACGAGGTGGTGGCTGCTGGGGCTGCTGGGCTACCTGCTGCTCCCGATCGATCTCGTCCCCGACTTCATCCCCGTGCTCGGATACGCCGACGACGCCATCGTGGTCGCGGTCGTCTTGCGGTTCGCGATCCGGCATGCCGGACGCGAAGCGATCGAGCGGCACTGGCCGGGCACGCCGGCGGGCCTGCAGAGCGTGCTCACGCTCGCGGGACAAGGGAAGGCGAAAGGCGTCGCCTGACAGGTGGTGTTCCGCACCGACCGCGAGAGCGCGGTGGGTGGGCCCGGACCTCCGTTCCTCACCGCTCCTTCCCGCACACTCGTTTCCCGCTTACCCGATTGCTGTTTGTCCGACGCCGGCTTGCCGGATCCGCTAACTCGCGTTAGCATCGATCCCACGCACCACTCACGCGCGTTAGTACGCCATCGCGCGGCATCCAACGAAGGAACGACATGTCAGAGACGACCCGGCGCGCGGTGACCATGGCGGACGTCGCCCGTCACGCCGGCGTCTCGCGCTCGGCCGTCTCGTTCGTGCTCAACGACCGGCGCTCGGTCAGCATCGCCGAGGACACGCGCGACCGCGTGCTCGCTGCCGCGGCCGAGCTCGGCTACCGCCCCAACGCCGGCGCCCGCGCCCTCGCGAAGAAGCAGAGCGACTGGTACGGCCTCGTCACCGAGATCGTGACCGCACCCTTCGCCGTGGAGATCATCAAGGGCGCCCAGGATCGCGCGCTCGTCGACGACAAGTATCTGCTCATCGCGTCGACCGAGGCCGACCCGGCCGTCGAGACGGCGGCCATCGAGCGGCTGCTCGAGCAGCGCGTCGAAGGTCTCATCTACGCCGCGACGTGGCACCGCGCGGTCGTGCTGCCCGAGATCGCCCGCGAGGTGCCGACGGTTCTCGTCAACTGCTTCGACGCCGAGGGCCGGTACCCCGCCGTGGTCCCCGACGAGCGCACCGGCGGACGCCGCGCGACCGAGCGCCTGCTCGCCGCGGGGCACCGCCGTATCGGGTTCATCAACCTGGATCCCGACATCCCCGCGGCCGTGGGCCGGCTCACCGGCTACCACGAGGTGCTGCAGGAGGCGGGCATCACCCCCGACGACGAGCTCGAGATCTCAGGACACGCCACCGCCCACGGCGGCTATGACGCGGCATCCGCTCTTCTCGACCTCGCCGACCCTCCCACCGCCCTCTTCTGCGCGAACGACCGCATGGCGATGGGCGCGTACGACGCGATCAAGGAACGCGGTCTGCGCATCCCCCACGACGTCGCCGTCATCGGATTCGACAACCAGGAGCTCATCGCGGGCTACCTGCGGCCGAGTCTGACGACGGTTGCACTGCCCTTCGAGAAGATGGGCGCCCTGGGCGTGGAACTCCTCGCCGAGATCATCGCGGGTCAGCCGACCGCCACGGGAACCGTGACGGTCGACTGCCCACTCTTGGAACGCTCGTCGGTGTGACTGGACATCCGACCGCCGAGCGTCAGCCCCCTTCGGCTTCAACGAAGAAGAAAGGAACACCCTCATCATGACACTTCACCGCAAGGTGGCGGTCGTCGCGGCCGCCATGGCGGCGACGGCGGCGCTCGCGCTGTCCGGTTGCAGCGCCGGCGGAGGCGAATCCGCCGACGCGCTCGACGGGTCGCAGCTGTTGACCATCCCCCGTGAGGACATGGGGACGTTCGACCGCAACTTCAACCCGTTCGCGAACCCCGACTTCCCGATGACGCATCAGGCCATCTACGAGTCGATGCTCATCTACAACCCCGCCGACGGCTCGACCACCCCGTGGCTCGCGACCGAGTGGGAGGTGGCGCCCGACAGCACGGGCATCACGTACCACCTCCGCGACGGCGTCACCTGGTCGGACGGCGAACCGCTCGTGGCCGAAGACGTCGTGGTGTCGTTCGACCTGCAGCGCGAGGTGCGCGGCGGCTTCGACTACATCGAGTCGGTCACCGCGGTCGACCCGCTCACGGTGCAGTTCGACTTCAACCAGCCGTTCTCGCCCGCGCTGCTCGACATCGGCCAGCAGATCATTGCCCCCGCCCACATCTGGAACGAGGTGGACGACCCGACGAAGTTCGCGAACGAGGAGCCGGTCGGAACGGGGCCGTACACCGAGGTCACCAACTTCCAGGCGCAGTCGTTCGACCTGGGCAAGAACCCCGAGTACTGGCAGCCCGAGAAGCAGCAGATCGAGGGCATCCGCGTGCTCGCGTTCTCGGGCAACGACGGCGCGAACCTCGCCGCCGCCAACGGCGACGTCGACTGGGCGCCGCAGTTCATCCCCAACATCGACGAGGCCTACGTCGCGAAGGACCCCGAGCACCGGTTCTACTGGTTCCCGCCGACCGGATCGATGATCAACTGGCAGTTCAACACCACGAAGGCGCCGTTCGACGACCCCGACGTGCGCAAGGCGCTCTCGATGGCCGTCGACCGCGAGCAGGTCACCTCGATCGGCATGCAGGGCTACACCGCTCCGGCCGACTGCACCGGCCTGAGCGGCGGGTACGACACGTGGCGCGACGAGTCCGTCGTCGAGTCGTGCACGTGGACCGAGCGCGACCTCGAAGGAGCGGGAGAGCTGTTGGATGCCGCGGGCATCACGCTCGGCCCCGACGGCACGCGCGTCCTCCCCGACGGGTCGCCGTTCGCCTTCGACTTCTCGGTCGGCTCGACCTCGAGCGACTGGGTGTCGGTCGGCAACGTCATCTCGCAGAACCTCGCCGAGCTCGGCGTCACCGTCACGGTCGCCGCGAAGGACTGGGGCGACGTCGTCGCCGGGTACGAGAACGGCACGTTCGACTCCGGCATCGTGTGGAGCGCCGGCGCCCCCACGCCGTACCAGTTCTACCGCGGCGTGATGTCGACCGAGACCGTGAAGCCGGTGGGCGAGCAGACGTTCGACAACTACCACCGCTTCGGCAGCGCCGACGCCGACGCGCTCCTCGCACAGTTCGCCGCGGCATCCGACGAGAGCACCCAGCACGAGGTCATGGACCAGCTGCAGGCGCTGTTCGCCGAGCTCGCACCGGTGGCACCGCTCTTCCCCGGACCGGAGTGGGGCGCTGCCAGCACGGAGCGGTTCACCGGCTGGCCGACCGAGGACGACCCCTACGCGACGCTCTCGACGCGCGCGCGCACGACGGTCCTCGTCCTCACCACGCTCGAGCCGGTCGTCACCGACTGACCGATCGCGTCGTCCTGCTGCGCCGCCCGCGCGGCGCAGCAGGACGACCCAGGAGACGCATCATGGGCTACATACTGCGACGGCTGGGGTTCTACCTCGTCGCGTTCTGGGTGTCGATCACCCTCAACTTCTTCCTTCCGCGCTTCATGCCCGGCGACCCGGTCTCGCGCATGGTCGCGCGGCTGCAGGGGCAGATCCGCCCCGACCAGATCGAGGCGCTGCGCGAGTCGTTCGGCCTGAGCGACGCCCCGCTGTGGGAGCAGTACCTGCGCTACCTGGGGCAGATCTTCACCGGCAACATGGGATTCTCGATCTCGCGGTTCCCGACGCCGGTGACCGACGTGATCGCGAGCGTGCTCGGCTGGACGCTGCTGCTCGGCTTCGTGTCGCTGATCATCGCCGTGGTCATCGGCAACGTGCTCGGCATCCTCGCCGCCTGGCGTCGCGGCGGCATCCTGGACTCCGTCGTGCCGCCCGTGCTGATCTTCATCGGCTCGTTCCCCTACTTCTGGCTGGCGATGGGGCTGCTGTACCTCTTCGGGGTCACGCTCCAGGCCTTCCCGCTGCGGCACGCGTACGAGGTCGGCACCGTGCCCGAGTTCTCGCTCGCCTTCCTCGGCGACGTCGCCTATCACCTGATCCTGCCTGCCACCTCGATCGTGCTCGTCTCGGTCGGCGGCTGGATGCTCGGGATGCGCAACACCATGATCGCCACCAACGCCGAGGACTACATCGTCATGGCCGAGGCGAAGGGCCTTCGTGCGAACCGCGTCATGATGCAGTACGCGGCCCGCAACGCCCTGCTGCCGTCGGTCACCGCGTTCGGCATGTCGCTCGGCTTCGTCGTCGGCGGCGCGCTGCTCACCGAGGTCGTCTTCGCCTACCCGGGCGTGGGCTACACGCTGCTCGCCGCGGTGCAGAACCTCGACTACCCCCTCATGCAGGGGCTCTTCCTCACGATCACCACGGCCGTGCTGATCGCCAACTTCCTCGTCGACATCGTGTACGTGCGCCTCGACCCGCGCGTGCGCGTGAGCTGAACGGAGGGTGTGACATGTCACTCGCGCAAGATCCCCGCGTCATGGCCGAGCTCGACCTCGGCTCGCCTCCCGGTCCCGACGGCCAGGTCGTCACGGCGCCGCCACCCCGCCGCCGACGCGGCGGGGGAGGGCTCGTCCGCGGACTCCTCGGCAACGGAAAGGCCCTCGCCGGCGTCATCATCCTGGTGGTGTTCGCACTCATGGCCGTCTTCGCCCCCGTCATCGCGCCGGGCGACCCGACCCTCATCCAGGGCATCGGCTCCCAGCCGCCGTCCGCCGAGCACTGGCTCGGCACCACCGCGAAGGGACAGGACGTCTTCGCACTCAACGTGTGGGGCTCGCGATCGTCGCTGTTCGTCGGGTTCACCGTCGGCATCGCCGCCACCTTCGTCGGACTGCTGGTCGGGCTCGCCTCGGCCTACCTCGGTCGCACGGTCGACAACATCCTGGCGCTGGTGACGAACGTGTTCCTGCTGCTTCCGGGTCTGCCGCTGCTCGTCATCCTCGCCGCGTTCCTGCCGCAGGGCCTCGGCACCGTCATCCTGGTGCTGGTCATCACCGGCTGGGCGGGCTCGGCCCGCGTGCTGCGCTCGCAGGCCATGTCGATCCGCGGCAAGGACTTCGTCGCCGCGGCGCAGGTGACCGGCGAGGGCGGGCTGCGCATCATGTTCCGCGAGATGCTGCCGAACATGGCGTCGATCGTCATGAGCACGTTCCTCGCGTGCGTCATCTTCGGCATCGGCGCGCAGGCGGGCCTGGAGTTCCTGGGGCTCGGCGACATCAGCACCATCAGCTGGGGCACGAACCTGTACTGGGCGAGCAACGACGGCGCTCTGCTGACCGGGGCATGGTGGGTGTTCGTCCCTCCGGGTGTCTGCATCGCCCTCGTCGCCTTCGCGCTCGCGCTGGTCAACTACGGCGTCGACGAGACCACCAACCCGCGCCTGCGCCGGCCCCGCCGTCGCACCACTCCCGACGCGCCCACGCGCGTCGTCGCCGGCCCGCGGAAGGAGGCGGCACGATGACCGCTCCGCTGCTCGAGGTCGACGACCTCTCCGTCGAGTACGTCACCGAGGCGCGCACCGTTCGCGCCGTCGACCGGGTGTCGTTCTCGATCGCCGAGCGCGAGGTGTTCGGCCTCGCCGGCGAGTCCGGCTGCGGCAAGTCCACGATCGCCAACGCGATCCTGCGGCTGCTGCGCGACCCCGCGCTCATCTCGGGAGGCTCGATCCGCTTCGCCGGCACCGACGTGCTCGCCCTCACCGCCGACGAGCTGCGCGACTTCCGCTGGCGCCAGGTGGCGATGGTGTTCCAGAGCGCCATGAACTCGCTCAACCCGGTGATGACCGTGGGCGACCAGATCGCCGACATCTTCACCACCCACGAAGGCATCTCGAAGAAGGCCGCGCTCGCGCGGGCTGGCGAGCTGCTCGACCTCGTCGGGATCCCGCGTGAACGGCTGCGCGCCTACCCGCACCAGCTCTCGGGCGGGATGCGGCAGCGCGTCGTCATCGCGATGGCGACCGCGCTGCGCCCGCCGCTGCTCATCATGGACGAGCCGACCACGGCGCTCGACGTCGTCGTGCAGCAGGAGATCATGGCGCAGATCAAGGAGCTGCAGCGCGAGCTCGGGTTCGCGATCCTCTTCATCACCCACGACATGTCGCTGATGGTCGAGCTCTCGGACCGCATGGCGGTGATGTACGCGGGGCGCTTCGTCGAGACGGCCCGAGCCGGCGAGATCTTCGCCGCGCCGCGGCATCCGTACACCCGCGCTCTGATGAACGCGTTCCCGCCCATGTCGGGCCCCCGGGCGCGCCTGCAGGGGCTCGGCGAAGGCGTGCGGTTCCGCGACATCCCCGATCTGGAGCAGGTCGGCCCCACGCATTTCGTCGCGCCCAGCGACGACGCGTCCCTCATCACGGAGGCGATCTCATGAACCGACACGACACCCCAGTGCTCTCCACGCGGGGACTCGAGAAGACGTTCACCATCGGCGGCACGCTATCCCGCAAGCGGGTGCGCGCCCTCGGCGGCGTCGACCTCGACATCGCCCACGGCGAGATCGTCGCGCTGGTAGGGGAGTCCGGCAGCGGCAAGTCGACGCTCGCCAGATGCCTCGCGCGTCTGGAGCAGCCGTCGGCGGGCACCTTCCTCTTCGAGGGCGAAGACATGCTCGCCGCCTCGAAGCGGCGCGCCAGCCGCGAGTACCGGTCGGCCGTGCAGATGATCTTCCAGGATCCGTTCGGGTCGCTGAACCCGGTGCACCGCGTCGGGCACTTCCTCGAGCGTCCGCTGCGCATCCACGGCGCGGCATCCGGACGCGACGCGATGGAGCACGCCAAGCAGCGGCTGATGCAGAAGGTGGGCCTTCCCGCCGAGATGCTCGACCGCTACCCGCACGAGCTCTCCGGCGGTCAGCGGCAGCGCATCGCGATCGCCCGCGCGCTCGCTGTGAACCCGCGGCTGATCCTCGCCGACGAGCCCACGTCGATGCTGGACGTGTCGGTGCGGATCGGGGTGCTCAACCTCATGCGCACCCTCTGCGAGGAGCAGGGGATCTCGATGCTGTACATCACGCACGACCTCGCCTCCGCGCGCTACCTCGCCGACCGCATCATCGTCATGTTCGCGGGCGAGTTCGTCGAAGGCGGCGACGCGATGGAGCTGCTGGCGAACCCCGCACACCCCTACACGCGCCTGCTCATCTCGGCGGTGCCCGACCCGCAGCGCACGGAGCCGTTCGATCCCGTCGAGCGGGCCCGCCTGCGCCGTGAGGTGCTCCGCCCGACCGAGTGCCGCTGGACGGGTGTCGCCGACGAGGAGTGCTCGAACGAGAAGCCGGTGTTCCACCGGCTGAGCGAGACGCCCCAGCACTGGGTGCGCTGCGGCCTCTACGCCCCGCCCGCCGATGCGCCCGGAACCGCGCTGGAACAGCCCGCCGACGACCAGGAGAACGACGCCGCATGACCACGCCACCGATGACCAGTCCCGTCTCCGCGGCGCCCGATCTCGTCGCGCGCGCCGCCGCCGACCCGCACCGGCCGGCGTTCCACTTCGTCGCCCCCGCCGGGTGGCTCAACGACCCCAACGGCCTCACCCAGCGCGACGGCTGGTACCACCTCTTCTACCAGTACAACCCGTACGCGCCCGTGCACGACCGCATCCACTGGGGGCACGCCCGCAGCACCGACCTCGTGCACTGGGAGCACCTGCCGATCGCCCTCGAACCGAGCGCGGGCCCGGACGCCGACGGCTGCTGGTCGGGGGTGTTCGTCGACGACGGTGGCGTGCCCACGCTGGTGTACTCGGGCCGCCACGGCGGCGTCGAGCTGCCCTGCCTCGCCACCGGGTCGGACGACCTCGTCGAGTGGACGAAGGAGCCCGGCAATCCCGTCATCGCGGCACCGCCGGCGGACCTGGACATCGTGGCCTACCGGGACCACTGCGTGTGGCGCGAGGAGGCGACCGATGCGCGTCCGGCGCGATGGCGGCACATCATCGGGGCCGGCATCCGCGGCGAGGGCGGCACGGCGCTGCTGTACGAGTCCGACGACCTGCGCTCGTGGCGCTATGTCGGCCCGCTCCTCGTCGGCGACACGGCGGACCGGGCGCGGACGGCTCCGGACTGGACGGGAACCATGTGGGAGTGCGTCGACCTCTTCGCGGTCGACGGCACGGACGTGCTCGTCTTCTCCGCCTGGGACGACGGCGTGACGCACCACCCGCTGTACTGGTCGGGCTCCTACCGCGGCGACGGGTTCGAGCCCCGCTCGCTGCACCGCCTCGACCTCGGCGGGCGCTTCTTCTACGCGCCGCAGTCCATGCGCGACGAGACCGGCAGGCGGCTCATGTTCGGCTGGATGCAGGAAGGGCGGACGGATGCCGCGGCCGTCGCCGCCGGCTGGTCCGGCGTCATGTCGCTGCCGCGTGTCGTGACCGCGCGCTCCGACGGCTCGCTGCACCAGGAGCCGGCGCCCGAGGTCGACGCGCTGCGCGCGGAGCTCCTCTACGACGGCCCGGCCGCCGGGGTCGCCGGGTCGGGACTCGGCGGCGACCAGCTCGACCTCGAACTCGAGGCCGTGCTTCCGGCGGGCGCGTCGGTCGAGCTCGCCGTCCGCGCGACGGCGGACGGCGCGGAGCGCACCGTCTATCGCCTGCGCCGCGTCGGCGACGAGGTCGAGTTCTCGCTCGATCGGAGCCGGTCGAGCCTCGACTCCACCGTCGACACGAAGCCGCTCGCGGGTGTCGTCGGCCTCGAGGGCGACACCGTGCGCCTGCGCGTGGTGATCGACCACTCCGCGCTGGAGGCGTTCGCGAACGGCATCGCGCTCGCCGCGCGCGCGTATCCGACACGGCCCGACGCGCTTCAGGTCTCGGTCGATGTCGACGGCGGCGCCGGAGCCACGCTGCGGGCGTGGCGCATGGCATCCGCCGGCTGAGATTCCCGCGCAACCACCATCTACGGCAGCGCCGACGCTGCCACGACGAAAGGTCATTCATGGAGGAATCGACGACAGTCTCACGCCGCGCGCTCTTCGCCGGGGCCGGCGTCACCGCTCTGGCGGGCACCCTGGCGCTGGCTGGAGGAGGCGGAGCCGCCGCAGCCGCGGCGGAAGCGGCATCCGTTCCCGGCACGACCACCTCGAAAGGACGCATGAGGATGCGCCCCGCGTACCACGTCAGCGTTCCCGACAACTGGAAGAACGACCCGCAGCGGCCGATCTTCATCGACGGCGAGTACCACTACTACTACCTGTACAACGCCGACTACCTCGAAGGCGGCGCGGGCACGGCGTGGCGGCGGGCCACGACGCGCGACCACGTGGCGTTCCGCGACCAGGGCATCGCCATTCCGAAGTTCAGCAACGGCAACGGCGACTGCTGGTCGGGATGCCTCGTCATCGACGAGCAGAACACCGCCGGCTACGGGGTGGGCGCGGTCATCGCCCTCGTGACGCAGGCACCCGGCGGCCGGCAGGCGCAGTACCTCTGGTACTCGACCGACGGCGGCAAGACGTTCCGCCCCGGCGGCGACGACCCCGTGCTGCCCAACCCCGGTGTGCACGACTTCCGCGACCCGAAGGTCATCTGGGACGCCGACCGCGGGCGCTGGTTCATGGCGAACGCCGAAGGGCAGCGGATCGGGTTCTACGTCTCGGCGAACCTCCGCTCGTGGCAGCGCGTCGGCGAGTTCGTCCGCACCGACCTCGGGCTGCTGGAGTGCCCCGACATCTTCCGCATGACGGCGGACGACGGCACGGCGCACTGGATCCTCGGCATCAGCGCCAACGGCAAGGGGCGGGGTCTGCCGGCGACGTACGCGTACTGGACCGGCGCGTTCGACGGCGCCTCGTTCGCCCCCGATCACGGCGAGCCGCGCTGGCTGGACTACGGGTTCGACTTCTACGGCGCCGTGACCTACCCGAACCACGACGCGTCGGGTGCGGAGGACCCGACGCTGCGCCGCGCGATCGGATGGGCGAACTTCTGGGACTACCCGCACAACACGCCGACCCTCGCGACCGACGGCTACAACGGTGACGACATGATCGTGCGCGACCTGAGGCTCGCCGCGGGGGACGGCGGCTACTACCTCGCCTCCACCCCGACCGCCGCCCTCGCTCAGTATGCGAAGAAGACCCACACCCTCGGCGACGTCACCGTCGCGGGGACGCATGATCTCGACGTCCGGTCGCTCGCCTATGACCTGACGTGCGAGCTCGTGTGGGACCCGGCGGCGAGGCCCGCCAACATCGGCTTCGAGGTGTGCCGCGCCTCCGGCGGTGGCCGTCACGTCGCCGTCGGCGCCTTCCTCAACGGGCCGTTCGCGTACGTGAACCGCCGCCCGACGATCAATCCGACCGGCGGCGAATCGCAGACGCCGATCGATCCCTCGACGGGGCGTCTCACGGTCCGCATCCTCGTCGATCGCACCAGCGTCGAGTTCTTCGTGGGCGACGGCCGTGTGGTGCATTCGCACCGGGTCTTCCCGCTCGACGGCGACGACGGCATCCGCCTCTACGCGCACGAGGGATCGGCGACGTTCCGCGGCCTCACCATTCGCGAGCTGGCGGTCTGAGGGAGGTTCAGCTACCGGACGGCTCGCGGGGCGACCCGGCAGTGATCAGATGTCAGCGGCGGCGAATCCGTGTTGATCGGCGATTCTTGCGCCCGAAGCGATCGGGTGCCGCTGATTCATCAGATCATTCCGTCTAGGCTGAACGGGACACCTGGCGAACGATCGACGAGGAGAACCGCGTGGCCGTGAGAACCGGATTCTGGAGTTCATCCATCGGGCACGACTGGGAGCACGGGCTCATCGCGGGCACCGGCTCGATCGGGGCGGTGCTGTCGGGGACGCCGGAGCGCCATGCGATCCACGTGTGCCACGAGGAGTTCTTCCTCCCCGTGAACTCCGCGAAGGCCGCTCCGCGCATCGCGCCCGTCATCGAGGAGGTGCGAGCGGCGGCCCTCGCCGGCGACTCCCGCGCGGTCGCCGAGCTCACCGACCGCGCCGCTCACGAGGACGGGTACGACGGCTCGATGATCTGGACGGACCCGTTCGTGCCGGTCGGCGAGCTGTCCTGGACGCCCGACGCTGCTGCGGGCCACAACGACTACCGCAGGAGCGGCGACTTCACGACGGGCCGCGTGGGCGTCGAGTGGACCGACGAGGCGGGCGGGCGCAGCGGCATCGCCCTCGTTCCCGACCGCGCGTCGGGAGGCATGGCGATCGAGGTGTGGTCGCAGCACGAGGCCAGCGGCGTGCTGGCCCTCGGGTTCGGTGAGGATGCGCAGGGGGAAGGCTCCTTCCCGTCGACCGACTACGGCGTGTATCTCGATCAGACGGTGCCGGTGTCGAGCGGGTCGCAGCTGGTGCTCGACGTGCGGGTGGACGAGGGACGGCTGCTGCCGTTCGTGCGGCAGAACCCGCCGAGCCCGTGGCCGCCCCGGCACGCCCGGCTGACCGTCGCGCTGCCGGAGGACGTTGCGGCGGAACCGGTCGAAGGCGGCGTGCGCGTCCGCCTTCCCGGCGGCCGCCCGGTCACCCTGCCGGTCCGGATCGAGCTCTTCGGCGGACGCGCGGGAGCGGATGCCGTGCCCGCCGAGTCGCACGCCGCACTCTTCGACGCGTGCGCCCTCGACCTCCGCAGCGGCATCGACGACACCGTCTCGTACGACGACGTGCTGCGCGGTGCGAGGTCGGGCGACGCGCAGAGCGTGCTCGCGGCGGTCGAGCTGGCGTTCGCCTCCGGCCGCCACACCATCATCTCCTCGACCGGCGTGCTGCCGCCGACGCTCGTGGGCATCTGGCAGGGAACCCGACGGCCGGCATGGTCGGGCGATTGGACGCAGAACGGCAACGTGCAGCACGGGGGCGTGGCATCCCTCGTCTTCTCCGGCACTCCCCAGCTGTTCACCTCGTACCTCCGAGCGCTGTTCCGGCACGTCGACGACTACGCGGCCAACGCCGACCGCGTCTTCGGTGCTCCGGGATGGCTGCTTCCGGCCCGCTTCGACTCGCACGGCAACAGCAGCCATTTCGCCGACACGTATCCGCACCTCTACTGGATGGCCGGCGGCGCCTGGGTGCTGCGACTGGCCTGGGATCAGTTCAGCACGACCGGCGACATCGAGCTGCTGCGCGAGTACGCGTGGCCGCTGGCCCGGAACGTCATGGCGTTCGCCCTCGCCGTCGCCGTGCCGGACGACGACGGCCGGCTGCGCCTGGCCCCGTCGTACTCGCCCGAGAACACCCCGGGCAACCGGTCGCTTCCGATCGCCGCCGACGCGACCATGGACGTGGCGGCCTTCCGTGACGCCGCGCGAGTGGGGGCCAGGATCGCCGACGTGCTCGGAGAAGACGTCGACGGTGACGCCTGGCGCTCGTTCGCGGACCGCCTCGCTCCCTACCGGGTCGCCGCCGACGGGACCTTCGCCGAGTGGCTCGACCCGAGCGTCGACGAGGAGATCGGGCACCGGCACGTCTCGCAGCTCTACCCGTTCTGGTACGAGGACGACCAGGCCGCCGACACCCCCGAGCTGCGCGCCGCGGCGCTCGAGACCATCAGGAGGAAGCTCGCGTGGCGCGACGAGAAGCCCTGGGCGGCTCCCTCCGGCCGCATGGAGATGGCCTTCGGCCTGGTCGGTCTCGGGCTCGCTGCCGCGCGACTCGGCGACGCCGACGCCGCCCGCCGGTGCGTCGAATCGCTCGCGCGCGACTTCTGGAGGTCGAACGCGGTGTCGACGCATGACGGCGACGCGATCTTCAACGTCGATGCGAGCGGGGGGCTCCCGGCCGTCGTGATCGAGATGCTGGTGCAGTCGCAGCCCGGGCACGTGGCCCTGCTGCCCGCGCTCCCGGCGTCCTGGCCGAGCGGGTCGATCCGGGGCGTGCGAGCGCGTGGCGGTGTCGTCGTGGAGGAGCTGACCTGGGGGCCCGACGGCGCGACGGCCATCCTCTCGCTCGCCGAAGGATCGGAGGCGACGCGGGACGGCGACGTGATCACCGTCTCGGGCCCTGGCCGGTTCACGGCCGACCTCGACCTGTCACGGGGCCCGGCGCGCGTCCGCATCCCCGGCTGAGTCTCAGCGGGCGGCGATCGCGACCGACGTCGTCGCCAGGCCGTCCGCGGACGCGCTCACGGTGATGGGCTCGGTGCCGGTCGGGCGGACGACCGCGAGCGCGCGACCGTCGTGCAGCCGGTGCCGGGCATCGGCGAACGACTCCTCGGTGGACATCGCGGCGCTCCCGAGGCCCTGCAGCGACGCCGGCCCGTCGATGTGCACCTCCACCTCGACGTCGGCATCGGCTGCTCTGACACCCGCGGCGTCGACGAGCTCGATGACGACGAAGGCGAGGTCGCGCCCGTTCGACGCAAGGTCGCGCCCGTTCGCCGCGAGATCGCGCCCGTTCGACGCGAGGTCCGTCGGCTCGACGGTGAGCCTCAGCGCGCGGTCGGCACCCGCCGTCTGCAGCGCGAAGCTCTCGGCAGCGACGCCGTCGCGCAGCGCGACGGCTTCCAGCCGCCCGGGCGCGAATCCGACGCGGAACAGCGCGCGGAACCTGTTCTCGGCCCCGGCGGGCAGCCGGCCCACGGACCGACCGTCGAAAGCCGGTGATGTCGATGTCGCCCGAACCCGCGACCAGGAACGGGTACGCGCCGAGCGCGCCGCCGCCGGGCGGGTCGTCGGTGTAGTGCATGCGGCCGAGCCCGGGCTCTCCCAGGTAGTCCCAGCCCGTCCACGTGAAGTCCCCGATGACGTGGGGGTTCGCGCGGACGAGGGCCCACAGGCGATCGATCTGCGTCGGGAACGTCTCCGACCCGACGATGACGCGATGGGGGAAGAGCCGGCGATCGAGCTCGTATCGGCAGGACTGGTAGTTCATCCCCGCGATGTCGGGTGCGTCGTACGCCTCCTCGGTGAGCGCCGTGACCGCGTCGGTGACGCCCAGCGCGCTCATCCGGTCCTCGAGGCTCAGGGTGCGGCCGTTGATCTCCGCGACCGGGTCCATCGAGGCGCCGCCGAGGAGCGCGGGGTCCGGTTCGATCGCGCCGTCCATCACGAACAGGGCGCCGTTGACGGCGGCCGTGACGTACCGCGACGGGTCGAGGCGTCGTGCGGCGGCGGAGATGGTCCTGGACAGCTCCGCGCCGGTGCGCGTGGCAGCCTCGGGGATCTCGTTCCCGAGCGAGTAGATGACGACGCTCGGGTGGTTGCGATCCTTGGCGATCATCGCCTCCAGCTCGCGAGGCCACGTGTCGGCGAACCGATCGGCGCCGTCGTCGGGCGCTTTGGACCGTGTCCAGAAGTCGGTCAGCTCGTCCATGACGAGCATCCCCAGACGGTCGCAGGCGTCCAGCATCGCGCGGCTCATCGGCTGATGCGCGCTGCGGATCGCGTTGAACCCCGCCGACTTGAGGATGGCGACGCGGCGCTCCTCGGCGCGATCGAAGACGGCCGCGCCGATCACGCCGTTGTCCGCGTGGACGCAGGCGCCGCGCAGATCGACCGGTGCGCCGTTGATGCGCAGGCCCCGCGCCGCGTCGAGGTGGAGGGTGCGGATGCCGAAGGCCACCTGACTTCGATCCCGCTCGTGGTCGCCCGATCCGAGAGTCGAGTCGACGCGGTAAAGGTGCGGCGCCTCGGGCGACCACCGCAGCGGCGACATGACGAGGACGCGCTGACTCACCTCGATCGCGCGACGCGGCGGGACGGTGACGCGGGTGCGATCCACGCCGACGATCTGCCCTTCAGGATCGAGGATCGCCGTCTCCAGCCGCCGCACGACGGAGACCCGCTCGAGGTTGCGCACCGTCGTCACCACCTGCACCACCGAGGCCTCGGCGTCATGCTCGGGCGTCGTGACGACGATGCCGTCGAGGGGGATGTGCACGCGCGGCGCGACCGTCAGGTGCACCGGGCGGATGATGCCGCCGCCGGTGTACCACCGGGCGTCCCTGTTCGACCGCGCCTCCACGACGATCTCGTTGTCGGCTCCGTGGCGCAGGTGCGGATCGAGGTCGACGATGAACCCGGATGTGCCGGACGGATGCCGCGCCGCCGGCTCGCCGTTCACGAAGACCGCCGCCGAGCGGTACACGGACTCGAATTCGAGCGCCACGTGGCGGTCACGCCATTCCGCGGGCGCCGTGAGCCGGGTCCGGTACTCCCACGCACCCCCCGGGAAGTACCCGGTGGCCTGCAGTGACGAGTCGTCGATGCGGGCCGAGCCCGCCACGGCGTCATGGGGGAGCGCCACCGGGACGAACGCGGGCGGGTGATCGGTGAAGCGCTCCCGGTACTCCCACCCGCGGTCGAAGAGCTCACGTTGCATCCGGACATCCCGCCTCTCGGTTCGCCGTCACGCTAGCAGCGCGTCAGTATCCCGTAAAGATCTGACCTTTTGGCCAACCGTGCCGAACAGATGTGGCAAGATCACCCGAAGGCGCGCATTCACGCGGCCAAACGGCTCCGATAGATCTAATGAAATCGGAGGATTGCGAGCATGAAGGAACAGACGATGCCCACCATCACCGGCTTCCGCGTCCATGACGTGCGCTTCCCCACATCGCTGGACGCCGACGGCTCCGACGCCATGAACAAGGACGGCGACTACTCGGCGGCCTATGTCGTCCTGGAGACCGATGATGCTCTGCGGGGCTTCGGATTCACGTTCACCATCGGGCGCGGCAACGACCTGTGCGTGGAGGCCGCTCGCCAGCGCGCACTGCCGCTCGTCGGGCGCGACGTCGACGAGCTGCTCGACGACCTGGGTGCGACGTACCGGGAGCTCGCCTCCGACACGCAGCTGCGGTGGCTCGGCCCGGAGAAGGGCGTCGTGCATCTCGCGATGGCGGCGGTGATGAACGCGCTGTGGGACATGGCGGCGCGCCGCGCCGGCGTCCCCCTCTGGCGGCTCCTGGTCGAGATGAGCCCCGAGCAGCTCGTGGACGCGGCGGATCTGCGCTACCTGTCGGACGTCCTGACCCGCGACGAGGCGATCGCGATGCTGAGCGCCGCCGCCCCGCGTCGTCGCGAGCGCCTCGACGATCTGAGGGCTCGCGGCGGGTATCCCTGCTACACGACGAGCGCGGGCTGGCTCGGCTATTCCGACGACCGGCTGCGGTCGCTGCTGCGGACGGCGATGGACGAGGGCCATCGCCACTTCAAGCTCAAGGTCGGGGCCGACCTGGACGAGGATCGCCGTCGCCTCCGCATCGCCCGCGAGGTGATCGGCTGGGACGCCCACCTCATGATCGACGCCAACCAGGTATGGGACGTGCCGCAGGCGATCGAATGGGTCACCGCGCTGTCGGAGTTCCGGCCGCTGTGGATCGAAGAGCCGACGAGCCCCGACGACGTCCTCGGGCACGCGGCGATACGCAGAGCGGTCGCGCCGATCGGCGTCGCCACGGGCGAGCACGGCATGAACCGCGTGCTGTTCAAGCAGATGTTCCAGGCCGAGGCGATCGACTTCTGCCAGCTCGACTCCGCTCGGCTGGCCAGCGTGAACGAGATCCTGTCCGTCTACCTGATGGCCCACAAGTTCGGGGTGCCGGTCTGCCCGCACGCCGGTGGCGTCGGGCTGTGCGAGCTGGTGCAGCACCTCTCGGTCTTCGACTACGTCGCCCTCTCCGGATCCCTCGACAACCGCGTCACCGAATATGTCGATCACCTCCACGAGCACTTCGTCGACCCCGTGGTCGTCGCCCGCGGCCACTACCGGCTGCCCGCCGCGCCCGGCTACAGCGCGGAGCTGCGGGAGGAGTCGGTCGGGCGGTACCGCTTCCCCGACGGCGCGTACTGGCTCGAGCGCGCCGCCATGGAACCGCTGGCGGCTACTCGGTGACCTGATCCACCGGCGCCCCCGCCGCGGCGCCCGCCGCGGGGAGGGCGTCCACGGCGACCGGATGCTCCGCGGCGAACAGCTCGACGCCCAGCAGGTGCGCCGCCATGCGGATGCGCGCCCGTTCGGCGTCGCGTGTCCGCAGCGCGGCGAGGATCGCCCGGTGGTCGGCGTGGGCCTCGCCCACGGAGTCGCTCTCGGTGATGGCGCGCCACAGCCGGCCGCGCAGCGTCCGGGTCATGAGGCTGTCGATCAGTGCGGCCAGGGCCGGGTTGCCGCTGGCCTGCGCGATCCGACGATGGAACTCGGCATCCGCGTCGATGAAGGACTCGGGGCCGAGCTCGCCCGTGCTCAGTCCCTCCTCGATGCCGGAGAGGATGCGGTCGAGCTCGTCGAGATCCTGGTCGGAGAGCCGCACCGCCGCCAGGCCTGCGGACTCCGTCTCCAGGACGCGTCGTACGGCGAGGAGATCGACCGCCTGCGTCGCCTCCTGCAGGCCCGCCCAGAACTCCAGGGGGCGCAGCAGCGACCCGGGGTCAAGCTGCGTGACGTAGGTCCCGTCACCCTGCCTGGTCTCGAGCACGCCCAGCGCGGCGAGCGACCGCACCGCCTCGCGCAGCGACCCTCGCGACACGCCCCAGCGCGCGGCGAGCTCCTTCTCGATGGGGAGGCGATCACCCGCGCGCAGCTCACCCGACGCGATCATGCGCTTGACGATCGCGATCACGTGGTCGGAGCGGGAGCCGGTGCTCGCTGGGGTGTCGTCGACGCCGTTCGCCACGCGAGCAGTCTATGCCGCACAGACTCTGCCGCCGCGTGCCACAGGCCCGAGAAACGGCGACAGGGAGCAGAAAGATTGAATCAATCTCGCGCCGAAGCCCCCGGAACGGCCGCCGTTTACAACGTTGACATGAAATCATCTGATGATTATGGTGAAGCAATGCCTGCGACGATGCGGATGGGAATGGCCGGATGATGCGCTGCGAGCTGCCGCGATCCACCCGCGCCGCCGTGCCCGATGCGGTGACTGAGTGCGCCCGTCACGGAGTGCGCGCATGGTGACGCCGCCCGGGGGCGTCGGTCTCGACGTCGGAGGCGTGACCCGCAAGGTGCGCGAGCGGGGCGGCTCACGCGGCATCCGTGGTATCCAGCGGAGCTTCCGCCGCCACTGGCAGCTGTACCTGCTGATCCTGATCCCGCTGGCGTACTTCGTGGTCTTCAAGTACATCCCGATGGCGAACACCGTCATCGCCTTCAAGGACTACAACGTCGTAGACGGCGTCTGGGGCAGCGACTGGGTCGGGGTGAAGCACTTCGAGCGCTTCTTCTCGAACCCGATCTTCTGGCCGGTGCTGGGCAACACCTTCCTGCTGTCGGCGTACGTCGTGCTCGCCAGCTTCCCCGTCCCGATCATCCTCGCGCTGGCGCTGAACGAGGTGCGGCTGAAGTTCTTCCGGAACACCGTCCAGATGGTGACCTACGCGCCGTACTTCATCTCGACGGTCGTCGTGGTGTCGATGACGATCCTCTTCCTCTCGCCGCGGGTCGGCCTCGCCGGAGACGTCACGAACTTCTTCGGGCTGGGCACCATCGACTTTCTCAGCGATCCCGACTACTTCCGGCACATCTATGTGCTCAGCGACATCTGGCAGACGATGGGCTACTCGGCGGTGATCTATCTCGCGGCACTGGCGGGGATCGATCCGACGCTCTACGAGGCGGCGAAGGTCGACGGCGCCAGCCGGTGGCAGAAGATCCGCCACGTCGACATCCCCGGCATCCTCCCCACCGCGATGATCATCCTCGTGCTGGGCGTCGGCAACGTCATGGCGATCGGGTTCGAGAAGGCGTTCCTCTTCCAGAACAGCCTCAACATCTCTCAGTCGGAGATCATCCCGACCTACACCTACAAGGTCGGCCTGCTCAACGCCGACTTCAGCCAGGCCGCAGCGATCGGCCTGTTCAACGGCGCCATCAACCTCGTGCTGCTGCTGGCGGTCAACGCCGGGGTCAAGAGACTGACGGGAAACGGACTGTGGTGAGCTCGACACTGATCCAGAACGACACCGACGCCGAGAGCCCGCGCGGGCGCGCCCCGCGCGAGGTCGGGCGCCCGCGGCGCATCAAGGAGACGACCACCGATCGCGTCTTCATGGTCGGGGTCTACATCCTGCTGACGACGTTCCTGCTGTGCGTGCTGCTGCCGCTGCTGTACATCCTCGCCAGCTCCTTCAGCGATCCGCTGGCGGTGTCGTCGGGTCGTGTCACGTTCTGGCCCATCGACTTCACCCTCGAGGGCTACCAGCGGGCGCTGAGCGACAGCTCGATCCTGACCGGCTTCACCAACTCGCTGATCTATACGCTGGCCGGAACCGCCATCAGCCTCGTGCTGACCGTCGCGATCGCCTACCCGCTGTCGCGTCGGGACTTCTGGGGGCGCCGCGGGATCACGCTGTTCGTCGTCTTCACGATGCTGTTCGCCGGCGGGATCATCCCCACGTACCTCGTGGTGCAGAACCTGGGGATGCTCGACACCCGGTGGGCGCTCATCCTCCCGCAGGCCATCGGGGTGTGGCAGGTCATCATCGCCGTCGCGTTCTTCCGCACCTCGATCCCGGAGGAGCTCTACGAAGCGGCCCAGCTGGACGGCGCCAGCGATCTGCGCTTCCTCTTCTCCACAGTGCTGCCGCTGTCCAAGCCGCTGCTGGCGGTGATCGCGCTCATGTACGCGATCTTCCAGTGGAACTCGTACTTCGACGCGCTGCTCTATCTGCGAGACCCGAGCCTGTATCCCCTGCAGCTGGTGCTGCGCAACGTGCTGATCCTCAATCAGGCGGCGCCGGGGATGGATGCCGCGGCCGCCCTCGAGCGGCAGCAGCTGGCCGACCTCCTCAAGTACTCCCTGATCGTCATCTCGACCGTTCCCGTGATGCTCGTCTACCCGTTCGTCGCGCGCTTCTTCAACAAGGGCATCCTCGTCGGCGCCGTCAAGGGCTGACGACGAGACCCGGCGGAGCCGACCGCACCCGCAGAGCCGGAGAGATCCGTCCCCTACAGAAAGGCAAGATCGTGTTCAGACAACCGTTGTCCGGCCGCAGCCGGAACCGCAGCCGTGCGATGACGGTCTCCGCCGTCATCGCCACGATGGGCCTCGCGCTCGTCGGCTGCACGGCCGATGCCGCGGACGACCAGAAGGTCATCACCATCTTCGGCGAGCAGGGTGGCCAGATGGACCTCAACACCAACTCCTTCACGAAGCTGCTGGAGGAGGAGTTCGACGTCGACATCGACTTCCAGACCACGGGGTACGACTCGGGCGCGGCCACCGAGGCCCGGCAGATCTCCCTCGCCGGCGGCGAGCTGCCCGAGGCGTACATGCTCGTGCCGTGGGCGTCGCAGTTCACGCAGGCCGAGCTGCAGCGCTACGGCGAGCAGGGGCTGATCCTTCCGCTGAACGACCTCATCGATGAGCACGCGCCTCACATCGCCGAGGCGCTCGATGCCGAGCCCGGCTTCGAGACCCTGGCCACCGCGCCCGACGGGACGATCTGGGGGCTTCCGCAGTGGAACGACTGCTACCACTGCTCCTACCCGTACAAGTTCTGGATCAACACCGTCTGGCTCGACAACCTGGGCCTCGCCATGCCGACGACGCCCGACGAGTTCTTCGACGTCATGGTGGCGTTCAAGACGCAGGACCCCAACGGCAACGGCGTCGCCGACGAGATCCCCATCACGGGAAGCGCGCAGTGGTCGATCGTGCCGTACATCATGAACGCGTTCATCTCGAACTCGTTCAACACGGGGGCGGGCGCGAACAGCCAGCCCATCTCGCTCGGCCTGGACGGGGACACCGTGCAGATGCAGACCATGCAGGACGGATGGCGTGAGGGCGTGAAGTTCCTCAACCGTCTCTGGGACGCCGGCGTGATCGATCCTGCGGCCTTCTCGCAGGGCGGTGACACGATGCAGGCCACCGGCAACTCCGCGGAGGCGGTCGTGGTGGGCGGCTTCACCGCCATCCACCCCGGCATCGGCGTGAGCATCGGTCAAGAGGACGGGCGCGACAACCAGTACAACCCGCTGCCGCCGCTCGAGGGAGCGGAAGGCCCGATCACGACGTATCAGCTGCCCAGCGTGCCCGGCGCGACCTTCGTGGTCACCAAGGCCGCCGATGAGGCGGAGCAGAAGATCATCATGGAGATGATGGACTACATCTTCACTCCCGAGGGCCACGTCAGGGCCCAGCAGGGTGAGGAGGGGATCGGATGGCGCGCCCCGGAGGAAGGCGAGATCGCTCTCGACCCGGAGCTGGAGCCCAGTTTCGTCGATCTTCCGCTGGATGAGGAGAACGAGGCGGACTACAACGGCAACTGGGGCCCGATGGCCCAGGTGTTCGACACCGAGGAGTTCCGCAACGCCCAGGTGCAGCCGATGGACATCTACACGCAGGAGGGCTTCGAGCGCCGCCTCTTCCAGGCGACCGAGCTCTACGAGGGCAAGGAATCCGACGCGATCTTCCCGTACTGGAACCTGTGGGTCCCCGTCGAGGAGGCCAACGAGCTGTCCACGCTGACGACCAACATCGAGAGCAACGTGGCGACGTCGACGGCGGAGTTCATCACGGGCGTTCGCGATCCCGAGAGCGACGCCGATTGGGATGCCTACCTGCAGGGGCTGCAGGGACTCGGCGTCGACCGCTATGTCGAGATCTGGCAGGCGGCGTACGACGCCAGCTGAGCGACGGCTTCCGGGGCGGGGTGCGTGAGCGCCCCGCCTCGATGCCGCCCGCCTACCAAGAGAGGAACCGCGATGGGATCGCGCATCGTCCGCTGGCGCCCGGGTGCCGTGGAGCTGGACCTGGATCTCGGGCCCGATGGCCCGCCGACGGTCTCGCGGCTGGCCCTGGCCGGTGACTCCGGGGCGCCGGCGCCCGCTGCGGCGCTGCCGATCGCGGAGGTGCATGTGAACGCGGAAGGCTCCGGCGTGGCATCGTCGGAGCGACTCATGGGCAGCGCGGTCGGGCTGCGCCTGCGTGCGGTCGAGCACCGCTCGTGGAGCGAGGCCGGCGTCTCGCACCTCGAGGTGAGCGCCCGGGACGCGGTGTCGGATGTCCTGGTCATCGCCCGCTGGTCGAGCTGGCCCGACCTCCCTGTCGTCCGCGCCGAGACCGAAGTCGTCGCCGGAGATCACGCCGTCGATCTGCGAGCGGTGTCGTCGGTCGCCCTGGGCGGCATCTCCGCGCCCGGTTCGCAGTGGTGGCTGGATCACGAGGTCGGATTCGCGCACAACACGTGGTTCCGCGAGATGGCCTGGCAGCGACGCACGCCGGCGGAGCTGGGACTCGACGACACGGGCCTGCGGACGTGGGGCCTGCCCACCTCCCGCGCCTCCTTCGCCGTGGCGCAGCGGGGCAGCTGGTCCACCGGCGGCCACCTGCCGATGGGAATGCTCCGATCGCGCGTGGAGCCGCGCTCTGTGCTGTGGCAGATCGAGCACAACGGGCCGTGGCGATGGGAGATCGGAGACCACGGCGATGCGCTCTACGTCGTGGCGAGCGGACCCACGGATCAGGGTGCGGCGTGGATGCGGCGACTCGAGCCCGGGCGCCGGTTCCGCTCCGTCCCCGCGATGCTCGTGCTGGGCGGCGACGACGACGACCTCTTCGGCGCGCTGACGGAGGCGCGGCGCCGGGTGCGTCGCCCCCACCCCGATCATGACGGGCTCCCGGTCATCGTCAACGACTTCATGAACGCCCTCATGGGCGATCCCACCGCGGAGAACCTCCCGCCGTTCATCGACGCCGCCGCCGCGGCCGGAGCCGAGGTCTACTGCATCGACTCGGGCTGGTACGCCGAGGGCGAGCGATGGTGGAACGAGCTCGGCGTGTGGCGTCCGTCGTCCCGCCGATTCCCCGAGGGGCTCGAGGCGATGACGAGGCGCATCCGCGACAGGGGCATGGTGCCGGGGCTGTGGCTCGAGCCGGAGGTCGTCTCGGTCGGCAGCCCGGTCGCCGAGCTGCTGCCGCCAGAGGCGTTCTTCCAGCGCGACGGGCGCCGGGTCGTCGAGTCCGGCCGGCTGCAGCTGGATCTCCGGCATCCGTCCGCTCGGGCGCACCTCGACGACGCCGTCGAGCGGCTGATCGCTGATCTCGGACTGGGCTATCTCAAGTTCGACTACAACATGGACGTCACCCAGGGCACCGACGTGCGGGCGGACAGCCCCGGCGATGGCGCGCTCGGCCATCAGCAGGCCCTGCTGGAGTGGGTGAGCGAGCTCATGGACCGGCACCCCGGGCTGGTGATCGAGAGCTGCGCGAGCGGCGGGCAGCGGATGGACGGCGCGACGCTGCGGGTGCATCCCGTCCAGTCCACCAGCGACAACCAGGACCCCTTGATGACCGCCGCCATCGCGGCGGCGGCCCCCACGACGGTGACACCCGAGCAGGGTGCGGTGTGGGCGTACCCCGACCCGTCGTGGTCCGACGAGCGCATCGCCTTCTCGCTCGCCAGCGCGCTCCTCGGTCGCATGCACCTGGCCGGCCGCATCGACCGGCTGTCACCGGAGCAGATGCGGCTCGTGCAGGAGGCGACCTCGGCCTATCGCAGCATCCGGCACCGCATCGCGGGAGCGCGGCCCTTCTGGCCGCTCGGTCTGCCCGGCTGGCACGATCCGGTCGTCGCGGTGGGCCTGCGCGACGCCGACGGGGACCTCCTCACGGTCTGGCGCCGCTCCGGTCCTGCCCGCGTCCGTGTGCCGCTGGCCGCTCACGCGGGCGCGGGTCTCACGGTCGAGGCGGTGTTCCCCACCAGTCTGGAGACGAGCGCGCAGTGGGACGCGGATGCCGGCGAGCTGACACTGGACCTGCCTGAAGAGCCGGCGGCCCGCACTCTGCGGTTGCGGGTGGCCGACGCGTCCTGAGGCGGACGCGGCGCGCGTGCCTAGGCAGCAGGCAGACCCCGCTCCCGCGCCCGCTGCGGCGGGACCGGCGGCGGGGGAGCGTCGAGCGCCCGCAGCATCCGCTCCAGCGTCTCGCGCAGCTCCTCGCGCGCGGGCGACGCGAGGTCGGTCGTGTACTCCACGCCTGCGGGGATCCACGACAGCCCGTACATGGTCTCGCGGAAGTCGCCGCCGCCCACCGGCCACCGCGTGCGGCCGTCGCCCTCATCCGAGGCGCCCTGACCCCATTGGCCGAAGTACTCGCGCATCGTCTCCAGCGGCAGCTCCATCACGGCATCCGCCTCGACGGCCTGGCGCACCCACGAGCGCGCCACGAAGATGAACTCCTCGATCTGCTCGGGCGTCAGCGGCTTGGGCTCGAACAGCACGCGCGTGTGCTCGACCGACGCCAGCCGGTCCACGCGGAAGGTGCGCCAGTCGTCCTTCTCGAGGTCCCAGCACAGCAGGTACCAGTGCCGGTCGGCGGGGGCGAGGGCGTGCGGCTCGACGCGGCGTCTCGTGACCTCGCCCGACGCAGCGGTGTACGTGAACCGCACGCGCTCGTGGTCGCGCGTCGCCAGCGCGAGTTCGCCGAGCACCTCGCCCGACACTGCGGCGCCCGAGTTGATCCCGGCCGGCTGCACCGCCTCGGCGAGGGCCGTCACCCGCCGGCGCAGGGGAGCGGGGAGCACCTGCTCGAGCTTCGCGAGCGCCGTGATGGTCGTCTCGGCACCGCTCACGAGTCGCTGGGATGCCGCGACCCGCAGCCCGATCGCCATCGCCACCGCCTCCTCGTCGGTGAGCAGCAGCGGCGGCACGGCGCTGCCCGCCTCGAGCCGGTACCCGCCGGCGGCACCCGGCGTGGACTCGATGCGGTAGCCCAGCTCGCGCAGGCGCTCCACGTCGCGGCGCACGGTGCGCTCGGTCACGCCGAGCCGTTCCGCCAGCTCCGGTCCCGGCCAGTGACGGTGCGTCTGCAGCAGGTTGAGCAGCGAGAGGGCTCGTGTCGTCGTATCGGACATGGGTCAACACTGCCGCACATCGCGGACTGTATGTGTCCGCAATGGCTTCTAGCGTGGACGGCATGGCGAACGAATCGATCATCGAGGCGCAGGGACTGACCAAGCGCTTCACCGTGAAAGGCAAGACCGTCGAGGCCGTCACCGACCTCACCTTCGACGTCGCACGCGGCGAGCTCGTGGCATTCCTGGGGCCGAACGGCGCCGGTAAGTCGACGAGCCTGCGCATGCTCACCACCCTCATCCCGCCGACATCGGGCACGGCGCGGGTCGTCGGCTTCGACATCCTCACGCGGCCCGCCGACGTGCGCGCACGCATCGGCTACGTCGGGCAGCTCACCAGCGGCAGCTTCTCGCAGCGGGCTCGCGACGAGCTGCTGAGCCAGGGCGCGTTCTACGGCATGTCGAAGGCGGCGGCGCGGCAGCGGGCCGACGAGCTCATCGACTCGCTCGACCTCGCGCCCTTCGCGACGCGGTCGGTGCAGCAGCTGTCGGGCGGGCAGAAGCGCCGCCTCGACGTCGCGCTCGGTCTCATGCACGCCCCGCCGCTCCTCTTCCTCGACGAGCCGTCGACCGGGCTCGACCCGCAGAGCCGCGCGAACCTGTGGCAGCACATCCTCGAGCTGCGCCGCAGCCACGGCACCACGGTGTTCCTCACGACGCACTACCTCGAGGAGGCCGACCGCTACGCGGAGCGGGTCATGGTGATGGACAAGGGCCGCGTCATCGCCGACGACACCGCGTCGCGCCTCAAGGCCGAGCTCGCGGGCGACCTGCTCACCCTCGGCTTCGCTTCGGAGACGGATGCCGCAGCCGCCGTCCCTGTCGTGCAGCGGCTCACCGACCGCGAGGTGCGGCGGGAGGGGGCATCCGTCACCGTCACGGCACCGGAGGGCGACGCGCTGCTGCCCTCGGCCGTCCGCGAGCTCGACGCCGCCGGAGTCGCCGTCCGCACGGCCACGGGCGTCCCGCCGACGCTGGACGACGTCTTCCTCGCCCTGACCGGACGCACCCTGCGCGAAGCCGGCGAGGGCGGCACCGACACCGAAGAGACCGATCAGGCGACGGATGCCCCGACCGAGGCCGCCGGATCGAGTGGGCGCTCTGCGCCCCTATCGAGATCAGCCATCACCGCCGACGTGGCGGCCGAGAAGACAGGAGCACGGCGATGACCACCGAGATCCAGACGCGTCCCGACACCGCGGTGCGGGCGAATCCCGCGCGCGACACGTGGAACGTCCTCACGCGCGAGCTGAAGCCTGTCGTGCGCGACCCGTTCACGCTCATCTTCAGCCTGGTGCAGCCGCTGGTGTTCCTCGGGCTGTTCGCGCCGCTGCTCGTCGGATCGTCGGGCGCGCCGGTCGGGGAGACTCTGCAGTGGTTCGTGCCGGGCGTGCTCGTGATGATCGTGCTGTTCGGCACCGGGGCGACCGGCTCGAACCTGCAGTACGAGATGATGACGGGCTCGCACGAGCGCACGCTCGTCGCTCCGCTCGCGCGGTCGTCGCTGCTCGTCGGCCGGGCACTCAAGGAGATCGCGCCGATCGTCGTGCAGGCGCTGATCATCGTGCTCATCGCCTGGCCGTTCGGCTTCACGATCAACGTGCCGGGCCTCGTCGTCGGCCTGCTCCTGCTGGCGGTGTTCGGCGTCGGCCTCGGCGCGCTGTCGTACACCCTGGCCCTGAAGACGAAGGACCGGGAGTGGCTCTTCTGGGGGGTGCAGCAGACTCTCATCTTCCCGCTGCTCATCCTGTCGGGCATGCTGCTGCCACTCGACGAAGGCCCGGCGTGGATGCGCGCGGTGGCGAACGTCAACCCGATCAACTGGGTGGTTCAGGCTGAGCGCGCGCTCTTCGCCGGCGACCTCGGCGCGCTCGCGGTGCTGTGGGGATGGGTCGCGGCGATCCTGCTGGCGCTCGTCGGGCTGGCGGTCGGCATCCGCGCGATGCGCAGGAGCAGCTGACGACGATGACGGATGCCGCCTACGTGCCTGGTAGGCGGCATCCGTCACAGACCGCTCTCAGAGAGCGTGCTGCGTGAGCCACTCGCGGAGCACGCCGAGGAATCGCTCCGGGTGCTCGACGCTCGGCAGGTGCGCGGCATCCGGGAACACGTGGAGCGATGCGTCGGGGATCGTGGCCGACAGATGCTCGGCCTGTGCTCGCGCGACGCTGATGTCGTGCTCGCCGACGATGACGAGGGTCGGGATGCCGATGTCGGCGAGCCGCCCGTACGCGCGGGGCTCGAGCGGCCGAGGGCGAGGCTCGTCGTCGAGCAGCGGTATGTTGGCGCGGCCGAGCTCGCGGACGCGCTGGAGGAACGCCGCGTCCAGCGCGGCGGGCTCACGCGTGGGACCGGCGGCCCAGAACTCGGCCTCGAGGTCGACGTACGTCGCCCAGTCTCCTGCCCCTTCCGCGGCGTCGATGGCGTCGAGAAGAGAGTCCTCGCGTGGGGTCAGCGGTGTCTCAGGGAATCCGCTCGGCCCGGCGCCGATCGTCACAAGCCCGCGCACGCGGTCGGGGAACTCCACCGCTGTGTCGATGGCGACTCCGCCGCCGTACGACGCGCCGACGAGCGTCGCGCGGCCGACGCCCGCTGCGTCGAGGACGGCCATAGCGTCCGCGCGATTGGAGTACTCGACGTCATCGGACCGTGTGCGCCCGAACCAGCGGAGGTCGTACCGGATCACGCGGTGATCCCGTGCGAGATCGTCCCACTGGGGATCCCACATGTCGGCGGTCGCGATGCCGGCATGCAGCAGCAGAAGCGCCGGAGCGCCGTCGGGGCCGGCGGCCTCCCAATGGATGCGGGCTCCGTCGTGTTCGAGAATCGGCATGCCGACACGCTAGCGGGCCGTCGCCCGGGAGGCACGGGTCGACCGACTCGAGGTGCGTCAGACCGGCGCGGCCTCGGTGGGGGCGACGGCGACGACGCGATCGCCGCCGGCCAGCTTCGCCTCGTACATGGCGTGGTCGGCGGCACGGATGAGCTGATCCATGACGGGCGCCCCGTCGTTGCCGACCGTGACCACGCCGACGCTCGCCGTGATGGACAGGATCGGGGGCAGCTCCGGGTACGGCTCGGCCACCGCGGCGCGGATGCGATCGGCGAGCGCAGCGGCGTCGTCGAGGTTGTCGACCGCGGCGACCGCGATGAACTCGTCGCCGCCGAACCGCCCGAGCACGTCCGACTCCCGGATGACGCCGCGCAGCCGCTGCCCGATCTCACGCAGCAGTGCGTCTCCGGTGGCATGGCCGAGCAGATCGTTCACCGCCTTGAAGCCGTCGAGGTCGATGAAGATCACCGTGAGGACGGAGTAGCCGTGCAGCAGCGTGCGCGTGACGTCCTCTTCGATGAGGCGCCGGTTCGGCAGTCCCGTCACCTCGTCGTGCATGGCTGCGCGGCGCAGCGTCTCTTCGAGACGGATCCGGGCGATCGCCTGAGCCGCCTGGTTCGACAGCGCTTCGGCGAGCGGGACGGCTTCCTCGTCGAACTCCCGGGGATGGTCGAAGTAGCAGATCAACGACCCGACCGCGTCGCCGTGGGAGCGCATCGGCGACGCGATCGCCGCGTGCACGCCGGCGGCGCGGAAGATGTCGCTCATGCCGGCACCGGGAACGTGGCGGTCCGCCTCCTCGGCGGAGCGCACGAGCAGCACCTCGCCGGCCAGCAGGGTCACCGTTCCCGTCGGCCGCAGACCGGCCGGCCAGTGCGCGGAGAACGGGTTCACGCCGGCCGCGTGGACGAGTCCGTCCCCGTCACTGATATGCACGCTGACGGCGCTTGCGGCGAACGCCCGCTGCGCGACATCGACCAGCAGCTCCGCCGCGTCCGTCTCGGTCCGGACGTTGCCGAACCCGACCGCCGCGTTGAGCAGGATCTGAAGGCGCTGGCGGCCCCGTTCGGTCTTGGCCTCCGCGCCACGGAACCCGAGAGTGAACGCCGACCGCGCAGACACGTCGTACACCGCGATGCGTTCGGCGCCGCACTCGTCCTCGCCGAGGGAGCCGACCACTACGGGGCGCACGACACCCGACACGCCGTGCAGGGTGGCGTCGGTCGGACGCTGCCCGTCTGCGCCCGACAGCGGCATCCGCAGCGTCAGCAGGGCTTCGAGCGGCCGCCCGATCACTTCGTCGCGGTCGCAGCTGAGCCAGGCCAGCAGCTGAGGATTGGCGTCGAGGATCCTGGAGTCCCGATCGACGGCGATGAGCCCGCAGGCCGCCAGGCCTAACACGGGGGGCCCGAGTCGTCGTGGGGCGGAAGGACGGGGCATCCGAGCACACCGCTGATGAAGATCATGATGGCCTCCTGAGGCGTGCTCCGAATGGCGGGTGGTGGGCGAGATGACCGGCGACGCGGTGTCTCTTCCAGGTCGAGCCTACACCGATACTTCGGAAACTTAGATAAATATTCTAAATGTTAGAAATCTGAGCTACTGTGGTGCACAACAGCGATCGCGGAGGAATGGGCGTCATGGCGACGGAGACCACGGGGCTGACACTCGGACAAGCGCTGCGCCAGTACGTCGACGCACGCAACGCGGCGCTGATCACGGCGCGTGCCAGCCTGGGGATCAGTGACATCGATGCTCGGGCTCTCCTGTTCGTCGTGGGCAATCCCGGAACCCGGCCGACGGTACTGCGCGAGTATCTCGGGATCACCTCGGCCGGCGTGACGACGTTGATCGACCGGCTCGTCGACCGCTCTCTCGTGCGGCGCGACGTCGACCCGGCCGACAGGCGGGTCAACCGCATCACGGCGACCATCGACATCGCCGAGGATCCGTGGTCGGTCCTCAACCGGTTCGACGACGACTTCGACATCGCGGTGGCCGCCGCCGACACGAGACTGGTCGGCGACTCGGCCGCCCTGCTGCACGCGCTCACCACGGCTACGGTGAGCACCCGCCACTGACGCGCGCGCTGCGACGCAGCTCAGGGTCGGTCGTGACCCTGATAGGCCTGCGACTTCGCCTCGAGGAACGCGCAGAGATCTGCGACGGCCTCCAGCTCGGCGGACAGGTTGCGCAGCCCGTCCGGGTCGAGGACGACGCTCTCTTCCCGGGGCTCCATCGTCGCGACCCATCGGGAGGCGTCCTGTGCGACCGGCTGGATGAACACCCCGGTCGGGGCGTGATCGAGCCGGAAGACCACGAGGCCCGTGTTCGCCCCGCCGTCGCCGTCCTGCACCATCACGCGCGCGGAATCGCCGAGCGGCTTGCCCAGCGCCCGGTACTCGGCGAGCCAGGACTCCAACGTCTCCAGATTCCGAAACGCCATCGCCATCCTCCTGCTGCGTCTGCGATGAGTATAGAGACCCGGGCGGGCGCGGACTGTAGCCGATCGTCGCGCCGTGCGGCCCAGCTTGCGACCTCGAAGCGGAACGGGTGGACTGGACGGATGCCGACCACCGAAGACCTCGCCGACGATCTGACGACTGCGATCCACGGTGATGAGATCTTCGCCGTCTACCAGCCGCAGGTATCGCTGGAGAGCGGGTCGGTCGTGGCTGCGGAGGTGCTGTGCCGGTGGAGGCACCCGCGCCTCGGCGACATCGATCCCGGAACGATGATCGACGCCGCTGAGAGCACCGGCGCGATCCACGCACTCGGACGGAGGATGCTCGACGAAGGCCTCGGCACGCAGGCCGGGTGGCTCGCGACAGGCCGCGACTGGGCGGTCACCGTCAACGTCTCGCCGCGGCAGTTCGACGACGAATCCTTCGCCCGTCACGTCGCCGGCGAGGCGACGCGACGCGCCCTTCGCCCCGGCTCGCTCGTGCTCGAGCTCACCGAGGACGTGCAGCCGGTCGAGGAGAGCGCCGTGCTGCCGCAGCTGCGCATGCTCCGTGACGTCGGCGTGGAGATCTCCCTGGCCGGGTACGGCGCCGGCGCCGTGTCGCTCGAGCGGGTCCGACGCCTGCCGCTCAGCGAGGTCAAGCTTCCCGGGCATCTGGTGCGGGCCGCAGAGCCGAGCGCCCTGGCCTCGCTGCGCGACGAGGTCCGGAGTGCGCACGCGCAGGGGCTGAGGGTCGTCGCCGAGGGGATCGAGACCCTCACCCACCTCGAAGTCGCGAGGCACCTGGGCTGCGATCGCGCGCAGGGCTTCCTCATCCGTCAGCCGCACTCCGAGATCGCGTTCCCGTAAAGAGGCCCGCCCGAGGCGGAGTAGCGTTGTCGCATGACGGCGACACGGCGAGGCATCCTCGCCGTCGTCACCGCAGTGATCCTCCTCGCTCTCGGTCTCGCGGTCGGAGTCGTCGTGGGCGACGCGCTCGGGATCCGCACCGAGCCGGCGACCCAGATGCAGCCGGCCGAAGCCACGGTCGCCGACGTCGCCGACCCCGTCGCGCCGCCGGAGTTCACGACGATCGATGCTCCGGACACCGAGCGGATGCGCGTCGCGGTGGCCGAGCTGACGGATGCCGTGGACTCCGCGTCTGCACGGGAGGGCGAGGCGTCGCTGACGGTCACGCTCCTGCCCACGTTCGTCGCCGAGACGGGTGACGGCTACACCCTCGAGGGGGAGGCAACCGGGCTGCGGATCAGCGCGACCTCCGAAGCAGGGGCCGTGCGCGGCATCTACGACCTCGCCGCCCAGGTGCGCGCCGCGCTGCCGGTGCAGGACCTCGTCGGCAGCCACGAGACCTCCCGTCTCCCGCTGCGGATGACCGACCTCGGCGCCGTCGGCGTCCTTCCCGACCCGGCGCAGTGGCAGTCCGGCGACGACTACTCGCACGCGTCGGAGGCGTTCGCCGACGTGCTCCAGCCGGAGGCGCCGTACATCGACGAGGCGGCGCTCGCGGTGGCGTACGACGACTTCGACGCCTTCCTGCGGCACTCGCTCGCGAACGGGTTCAACGCCGTCGCGTTCCCCGGGTTCGTCGAGTTCGTCACATTCGACGGCGTCCCCGGCGGCCCCGTCTACCCCGAGGGCGACGACCACCGCGACAAGGCCCTCGCGCTGGTCGAGGCGTTCTCGCCGTTCTGGGAGCGCGCCGACGAGCTCGGCGTGAAGGTGTTCCTGCGCACCGACATGCTCGCACTGACGGGCCCGCTCGAGCAGTACCTCACCGACCGCTTCGGCTCGCTCGAGACCGAGAACCCCGAGCTGTGGGACGTCTACGCCGCGGGCCTGGACGAACTGTACGCCGCCGCGCCCGCGCTGGACGGCGTGCTCGTGCGCATCGGCGAGGCGGGCCCCGTCTACGACGTCGAGGGCTGGGACTACTACTCCGCCCTCGAAGTCACCACGGTCGACGCCGTGCGGGCGATGCTCGAGACGTTCTCGGCGCAGGCGGAGGCATCCGATCGCGAAGTCGTCTTCCGCACGTGGTCGGTGGGCGTGGGCGCCGTCGGCGACATGCACACGAACGCCGAGTCGTACGAGGCGGTGCTGGGCGGGCTCGACTCGCCGGCGCTCATCGTGTCGACGAAGTACACGCTGGGCGACTTCTACACGTGGCTCCCGCTCAACGACACCCTCGAGCACGGCTCGCAGCGGCGGATCGTGGAGTTCCAGAGCCGGCGCGAGTTCGAGAACTTCGGCGCCTTCCCCAACGATCTCGGCACCGAGTACCAGGCCGCGCTTCAGCAGCTCCTCGAGGCGAACGACCGGATCGAGGGCATCTGGGTGTGGACGCAGGACGGCGGCCCGTGGCGCGCCGGCCCGATGACGCTGTATCTCAAGGCCGGCTTCTGGCAGCTGTACGAGCTGAACACGCAGGTGGCGGCATCCCTCGCCCGCGATCCCGACGCCGACGTCGCCGCGGTGACCGCCGCGTGGGCGCGGGAGTGGTTCTCGGAGGATCCCGCGACCGTCGAGGCGATCGCCGAGGCGATGACCGCGTCGCGCGACGCCATCGCGCAGGGCATGTACATCGAGCCGTTCGCGAAGCAGCGGGTGTTCGCGATCGGGCTCGAGCCGCCGCCCATGATGTGGATCTTCGAGTGGGACATCCTCACCGGCGACTCCGCGGTGCTCGACGTGCTGTACGCGATCGTGCGCGACAGCGCGGCCGAGCCCGCTGCCGGGGTCGAGGCCGCCGTCTCCGGCGGCGAGCGGGCGATCGCGGCGGTCGAGCGCATGCGCGACACCGTGACGGCGACGGATGCCGCGACCTGGCGTTCGCCCGAGATCCGCGAGGCGTTCCTCTCGACGCTGGACTACGAGCTCGACACCCTCCGGCTGCTCGCGGCCTACCGCGCGATGATCCTGCACCAGGGGCAGTGGCACGACACGCTCTCGCCCGACGCCTACGCCGCGTGGGACGCCGATCGCGCCGAGTTCGAGGAGCTCGCCGCGGCCCACCTCGACCGGTACGAGGGCGACATCGACCACCCCGCGTTCAACCTCACCGCGGCGCAGCTCGGAGTGGAGCGCGCCGAGCGGGACGCGACCATGGCGTGGCTCGCGCGCGGGCTGCTCGTGCTCGCGGCGGCCTGGGTCGTGATCGGCATGCTCGCGGCGCGCACGCGCCTGGTCGCCAAGCCCGGCGCCGCCGCCGCGCGGGCGACGTGGATCGCCTCGACCCGCCCGTGGCGGGCCCGCGAGTCGACGCTGGGCATGCTCGAGCTCGACCGCTGGCTGCTGCTGGTCGTGCCGGTCGCGCTCCTCGTCGCGACGCGGGCGGTGCAGACGTCGTTCCTGTCGTGGACGCACCTCGCCGTCATCATCGGGGCGTGGGCGGTATTCGCGCTGGTGCTCCGCCTCTTCGTCTGGAACCGCTCGCCGTGGCCCGTCATCGCCGCCGTCGGCGGGGTGGTGATGCTCCGCTGCATCGTCACGCTCTTCGCGCTGTCGTTCACCGGCCCCGGCGGTTACTGGTTCGCGTTCTGGACCGACCCGGTGCTGCGCACCCTCTACATCGCCGTCGCGTTCGCGCTCTTCGTCTGGGTGTTCGTCGCGGCCGGCTGGGCGCTCGCGGCCCAGGTGCGGGCGCGGCGCGCGACCGGGGCGGTGCTCGCCGCGGTCGGCGCCGGGCTGCTGGGGCCGTCGGCCGTCGTGGGGCTCGTCGGCCTCGAGGCGGCGCTCACGCTGTGGAACGACGAGCTCGGTCTGCTGCCGTGGGGCCTCGCGCGGATCCTCGGCATCACGACCTACCTCGAGATCCCGGATGCCACGCCCTGGGCGGCCGCGGCCGTCGGCCTCATCCTCCTCGTGGCGGGTTCGCTGCTGGCGCTGCCGTGGCGCCGGCGAACGGCATCCGTCCCCTGAGCCGGGCACTCGGCCGCGTTTCGTATCCTGGTCCCTCGTGTAACGGTTGGGAGAAAATTCCGATCGGGAGATGACATGCGGTTGTTTCTTCCATAGTGTGGTTTCGGCCGGAAGGTCCACGCACAAGGGAGTTCTCATGAGGAAGCGCATCTTGCCCATCGCCGTGTTGGGTGTGGCAGTACTCGGCATCACCGCCTGCAGCGGTGGTGGCGGCGGAGACGACTCGGGCTCGAGCTCGGGCGAAGGAAAGACGCTCGACGTCTGGATCATGCAGGGAACGAACCCCGACGCCGAGCCGTTCTTCGACGAGGTGGCCGAGGCGTTCGAGGAGGAGACCGGCGCCACGCTCAACGTCGAGTTCGTGCAGTGGGCCGACGCCCACGACCGGTTCGTCACATCGATCGCGGGCGGCACGACGCCCGACGTCGCCGAGACCGGCACGACGTGGACGGCGGAGTTCGCCGACGCCGGCGCACTCGCGCCGATCGGGGAGTACGTGAGCGAGGCGGGCCTGGACGACGACCTCGTCGAGGGGCTCGTGAAGGCGGGCACCTACGAGGACGAGCTCTACGGCATGCCGTGGTACGCCGGCGTCCGTTCGCTGGTCTACCGCACGGATGTCTTCGAGGAGCTGGGTCTCGAGGCCCCCACCGACTGGGCCGAGCTGCGCGAGGCGGCTCTGGCCATCAAGGCGGCCAAGCCGGACATGACCGCCATCGCGGTTCCCGGTGACGCGGAGTTCACGGTCTACCCGTGGGTCTGGGGCGCCGGCGGCGAGGTGGCCACCGAGGACGGCGGCGAGTGGACGAGCGAGCTGGATTCCGCCGAGTCGATCGAGGGCCTCGAGTTCTGGACGGGCCTGGCCACGCAGGACGACCTGTCGTCGGCGGGCGCGACCACCTGGAAGGAGACCGACGTGCTGGACGGCTTCGCCGCGGGCACGGTCGGCATGGGCGTCATGGGCTCGTGGACGCCGTCGGCGATCGTCGAGAAGAACCCCGACATGGAGGGGAAGTTCGCCGCCATCCCGATCCCGGCCGAAGACGGCGGCATCGCCCCGTCCGTTCTGGGCGGCTCGCACCTCAGCGTCTTCGAGACCGCGGACGACAAGGACCTCGCGTTCGCGTTCGTCGAGCTCATGACCACCGGCGAGTTCGCCGAGAAGTGGGGCGCGCAGAGCGGCTACTTCCCGGGCCAGACCTCGCTCCTGGAGGAGACCATCGCCAACGCCGACCCCATGGTCGTGCCGTTCGCGACGCAGATGGTCGAGGGCGGCGCATCGCTCCCCGTCACGCCGACCTTCGGCGCCGTGCAGGCGAAGAAGACGACCAGCGCCATGATGCAGGCGATCCTGTCGGGTCAGAAGGACGTCGAGACGGCGGCGACGGATGCCGCGGCCGAGATGACCGCGACGCTCAACGGGCAGTAAGTGACCGACGCATGGCCTTCATGACCCAGGCGCCGGCGGCGGAGGAGCGCACCTCCTCCGCCGCCGGCGCGACGGTCGCGACGGGAGGATCCCGCCGTCGCCCGATCGACCGCCTCCGGCCCTGGATGCTCCTCGCGCCCGCGCTCATCGTGCTCGCGGGGCTCCTCCTCTGGCCCCTCATCCGGGTCGTCCTCTTCTCGTTACAGGACTACGGCCTGCGCGAGATCGTCTCGGGCGAGCCGAACTTCATCGGCGCCGACAACTACGTCGAGGCGCTGACCAGCCCGACGCTGTGGACCGTCGTTCTGCCGAACACGGTCGGCTTCGCCGCGCTCGCCGTCTTCGGCACCGTCGCCTTCGGCACGCTGGTCGCGCTGCTGCTGCAGTCGCTCGGCTCCTTCTGGCGCACCGTCGTGGCGAGCGCCATCATGGCGGCCTGGGCGATGCCCGCCGTCACCGGCACCTACGTGTGGGTGTGGATCTTCGACGCCGACCGCGGCATCGTGAACCAGCTGCTGATGCAGCTCGGGCTCATGGCCGAGCCCTACAACTGGTTCACCAACCGCTGGTCGTTCTACGCCATCGTGCTGCTGAACGTCATCCACCACGGCTTCCCGTTCGTGGCCGTCACGGTGCTCGCGGGGCTCCTCGGGGTGCCGAAGGAGACGCTGGAGGCGGCATCCCTCGACGGCGCCGGCGCGTGGCGCCGCTTCTGGAGCATCACGTTCCCGCAGTTGAACCAGGTGTTCGCGGTCGTCATCATCCTGTCGACCATCTGGGACTTCAAGGTCTTCGCGCAGGTGTACCTCATGCCCGGCGGCGCCGGATCCAACCGCGAGGTGCTGAACCTCGGGGTGTGGTCGTACGTCGAGTCGTTCGGACAGAACCGCTACGGCTTCGGCTCGGCGATCGCCGTGCTGCTCACGCTCCTGCTGCTCGTCATCACCGTCGTGTACGTGCGGCGCCTGCTCAAGGAGGACCAGCTGTGACCCGGCCCTCGCTCGCGCGACGCACCCTGAAGGGCGTCGCGGTCTTCCTCCTCCTCGTCTTCACGCTCTTCCCGACGTACTGGATGCTCGTCAGCGCGGTCGACGAGAACCCTTCCGGCGGTGCCGAGCTGGTGCCCCGTCAGTTCACTCTCGACCACTTCGTCTACGTGCTCACCGACGGCGGCTTCGCCACGTTCCTGCGCAACTCCGCGGTCGTCGCGCTCGTCGTCGTGCTGGCGTCGGGGCTGCTCGGCCTCCTCGCGTCGATCGCCGTCGCGCGCTTCCGGTTCCGGCTGCGCACCCAGATCGTCATGATGATCCTCATCGTGCAGATGGTGCCGCTCGAGGCGCTCGTCATCCCGCTGTTCGTGCAGGTGCGCGACCTGCAGCTGCTGGGCACGCTCCTCGGTCTCATCGTCGTGTACACCGCCCTCGCCCTGCCCTTCGGGATCTGGATGCTGCGCGGCTTCGTCGCGGCCGTCCCGGTCGAGCTCGAAGAGGCGGCGTACATCGACGGCGCGTCGTGGTGGCGCATGTTCCGGTCGGTGCTGCTGCCGCTGGTCGCGCCGGGCCTGGTGGCCACGAGCGTGTTCGCCTTCATCACCGCGTGGAACGAGTTCATCTTCGCCATGACTCTCCTCGGTGGCGTGACCGAGAACTACACCGTCTCGATCGGTCTGCGGCAGTTCTTCGGCCTGCACTCCAACGACTGGGGCTCGGTCATGGCGGCGTCGACCATCATCACGATCCCCGTCATGGTGTTCTTCATCATCGTGCAGCGGCGCCTGTCCAGCGGCTTGGTGGCCGGGGCGGTGAAGGGCTGACATGGGCGTCCACGAACTGGTGCCTGGCGTCCTGCTGCCCGGATTCGCCGGTCCGCAGCTCCCGGAGTGGCTGCGCGCCGAGCTCGAGCGCGGGCTCGGCGGCGTGTGCCTCTTCGCCGGCAACGTCGACGCCGGTGATCCCGATGGCACCGCCCGTCTGGCCGCCGCCATCCGCGCGGTGCGCCCCGAGACGCTCGTCGCGGCCGACGAGGAGGGCGGCGTCGTCACGCGACTCGAGGGCCGGGACGGCTCGACCCTGCCGTCGCCTGCGCAGCTGGGCCTGGTGTCGGCCGCGGTCGCGGAGCGGGTCGGGGCGGTGCTCGGCGAGCGGGTGCGCCGGGCGGGGATCGACCTCCTCCTCGCGCCGAGCGCCGACGTCAACGACAACCCGGCGAACCCCGTGATCGGAGCCCGGTCGTTCGGCGCCGACCCGTACGAGGTCGCCGCGCGGGTCGCGGCGACGGCGCGCGGCATCCGTTCCCGCCAGGGTGTGTCGGCCTGCGTCAAGCACTGGCCCGGCCACGGCGATACCGACGTCGACTCGCACCGCGGCCTGCCGACCGTGCCCGCAGCGACGGTCGCGCGTCATGCCGAGCCCTTCGCCGCCGCGATCCGCGAGGGCGTGCCCGCCGTCATGACCGCGCACATCGTGGTTGCGGAGTGGGGCGCCGAGCCGGTCACCGTCAACCCCGACGCGATCGCCCGGCTGCGGGCCGAGGGCTTCGACGGCGTGGTGATCACGGATGCCGTCGACATGGCCGCCATCGCCGACACGTACGGTCTCGGGGGCGGGGCGGCTCGCGCTCTGGCCGCGGGCGCCGACCTGGTCTGCCTCGGCAATCCCGAGCTCAAGGGCGAGGACGCGGCCGCGCAGTACGCCGAGGTCACCGCGGCCATCGCCGCCGCGCTCGACGACGGTCGCCTCGCGCCGGAGCGGCTGCGCGAGGCGCACGGCCGCGTGGCCCGGCTGGCTGCGCGGATGACCGCCGCGCGCACGGCAGGGGAGGGCGAGACGGATGCCCCGGCTCCGATGTCCGTCGCCCCCGATGACGTCGCGGCGATCGGGGCCGCGCTGGCGGAGGCATCCGATCCGTCCGCCGTCTCGGCGCTCGCCCGCATCGAGCGGATCGTCGACGCGCGCGCCGGTGCCACGCAGGCGGCCGCGACACGGGCCGTCCCCGTCGTCGACACGCTGCGGCAGCTCGCGGGGCCCGCGTCCGGCGGAGGCTCCGGCGTCACCGTCGTCGTGGCCGATCGGCCGAGCGCCGCGCAGCGGGCGGTGATCGAGCGCGTACGCGCCGCGGGGGAGAGCGTCGTGGTCAACGTCGGCGCCATCCCCGGCGGCTTCGACGCCGCGGTCGTGCAGCTCGGCGCCGACTCGCGGCTCTCGTCCGCGATCGTGCGGTCATGGGCGGGGGAGAGCCGGTGAGGGTCCTCGCGCTGCAGTCCGGGACGAGCGCCGACGGAATCGACGCGGCGCTGGTCGTCATCGAGTCGTCCGACGACGGCCTCGACCTGGAGATCGAGCGGTGGGGCACCGAGCCATGGCGTCCCGACGAGCGGAGCCTCGTGCTGCGCGCGGTGCACGGCGGCCGGCTCGATCCGGCCGAGTGGTGCGCGCTGCAGACCGCCGTCGGACAGGCGTTCGCGCGCGCGGCCGTGCGCTTCGCCTCTGACGCCGACCCCGTCGACGTGGTGTGCTCGCACGGGCAGACCGTGTTCCACGGCGTCCAGGGCGGCGCGGTGTGGGGCACGCTGCAGGTCGGCGAGCCGGCCTGGATCGCCCGCGCCACCGGCTGCCCGGTGGTCTTCAACCTCCGCGTCGCCGACGTCGCCGCCGGCGGCCTGGGTGCGCCGCTCATCACCGCGTTCGACGAGCGGTGGCTGGCGGCGTCCGCCGAGGAGACCGGCGTCGCCGTCGCGTCGCTGAACCTCGGCGGCATCGCCAACGTCCAGGTCGTCCAGGCCGACGGGAGCGCGTCCGGCTTCGACACGGGACCCGCGAACGCGCTGCTCGACGCGTGGATCAGCCGGGCCACCGACGGCGCGGAGACCTTCGACCGCGACGGCGCGCACGCACGTGCCGGACGGGTCGACGATGCGCTGCTCGCACGTCTGCGCGCGCATCCGTACTTCGCGCTCACCGCCCCCAAGACCACCGGCCGCGAGACGTTCACGATCGGCACGGTCGACGAGGCCCTCGACGGCCGTGAGCTGCCGCTCGCCGACGTCTGCGCGACGCTCCTCGAGCTCACCGCCACGACGGTGGCCGACGCGCTCGCGGGCACCGCCCCCGATATCGGCCGGGTCGTCGTCTCGGGCGGCGGCGCGCGCAACCCCGTGCTGATGGCACGACTCGGCGAGCACCTCGGCGTCCCGGTCGAGCCGAGCGACGCATGGGGAATCCCGGCCGACGCGCGCGAGGCCGTCATGTTCGCCCTGCTGGCCTATCTGTCGGCGGCCCGCGTCCCCCTCGAGCTTCCCGGCACCCCGGCCGGCCGCGCCGCCGTCGCCGGCCAATGGGACCTGTCAGCCGCACCCCTGCCTGTCCCGCCCACCGTCCCCGCGGCACCGCCGCCGCCGCGCCGCCTGCGCGCGCGCACACGAGAGGAGCGATCGTGAGCATCGTCGCCGTCGATCTCGGAAAGACCGGATGCCGCGTTCGAGCGACCTCCGGCACCACCGTGTCATCCGCCGCCGCGGCGGGAGTGCCCGGCCTCGCCGACGCCGAAGGCGACGCGCGGGCGTTCACCGCGATCGTCGCCGCCCTGCGCGAGTTGCCCGCGGGGATGCGCGGCAACGTCTCGTCGATGGGCGTGGGCGCGGCCGGTGCCGAAGCCGCGCCCGCGGCGGCGCAGGCGCTCGCCGAGCGCGTCGCCGCGCACGTCGAGGCGCCCGTCGCCGTCACCAGCGACGCCGTCACCGCCCACGCCGGCGCCTTCGCCGGGACCCCGGGGACCGTCGTCATCGTCGGCACCGGGACGGTGCTGCTCACCCTCGACGGCGCGGGCGCGCTGTCGCAGGTGGACGGCTGGGGCCCGTGGCTCGGCGACGAGGGGAGCGGCCGCGCGATCGGCCAGGAGGGCCTGCGGGCGGTGCTCGCCGCGCACGACGGGCGCGGACCGGCCACCGCGCTCACGGCCGCCGCCCTCGAGCTGCACGCACCCCTCAGCACGCTGCCCCGGTGGGTCGCCGACACGGCGGCGCCGGCCCGGCAGCTCGCACGCTTCGCCCCGTTCGTGCTCGAGGCGGCGGCCTCCGGCGACGCCGTCGCCCGGGGCATCGTCGACCGGGGGGTCGAGGCGGTCGTGACGGCCTGCTCCGCGGCATCCAGCCCCTACTGCCTCCTGGGCGGCATCGCGGGATCCGGCGTCTTCGGCGACGCGCTGCGCGCCCGTCTGCGCGATCGAGGGCTCGCCGTGGCCGAACCGTTCGGCGACGCGCTGGCCGGGGCGGAGTACATCGCCCGCACGCCGGGCAGCGTCTATGAGAGGAACGTGGTGCGCCATGGTTGACCTGGACGATCTGCGGCGCCAGCTCGCCTCGCTCACGACCGAGGCGATCGACCCCGACTTCAGCGACCTCGACCTCATGACCACGCCCGAGCTCGTCGCGGCGATGATCGACCACAACCGGCAGGTCACCGACGCGCTGACCGACGCGTCGCACCAGCTCGCCTCGGCCGTCGACGCCGCCGCCGAGCGCATGCAGCGGGGCGGGCGGCTCCTCTACGTCGGCGCCGGGACGCCCGGTCGTCTCGGCATCCTCGACGCCAGTGAGATCCCGCCGACGTTCGGCGAGCCGGCCGAGCGCGTCGTCGGCATCATCGCGGGCGGCGAGCGGGCGATCCAGTGGGCCGTCGAGAATGCTGAGGACGACGTCGCCGCGGGCCGCGCCGACATCGCGCGTGCGGGCGTGGGCCCCGACGACTGCGTGGTGGGGCTCACCGCCTCGGGCCGGACGCCCTACGTGCTCGGCGCGATCGCCGAGGCCAGGGCGCGCGGCGCGGCAACGGTCGGCGTGAGCTGCAACCAGGACTCGGAGCTGTCGGCGGCCGCAGACGTGGGGGTGGAGGTCATCGTCGGGCCCGAGCTCGTGGCCGGGTCGACGCGGCTCAAAGCCGGCACCGCGCAGAAGATCGTGCTCAACACCATCTCGACCTTCGCCATGGTGCGCATCGGCAAGACCTACGGCAACCGCATGGTCGACGTGCGCGCGACGAACGAGAAGCTCCGTGCCCGGGCGGTGCGCACGGTGATGGGAGTGGCCGACGCCGACCCCGTGCTGGCGCGCCGCGCGCTCGCCGACACCGGGTGGGAGGTCAAGCCCGCGATACTGATGTGCATGAGGGGATTGACCGCGGATGCCGCGGCTCGCGCGCTGTCGGACACCCAGGGGCGACTGCGTGAGGCGCTGGACCGCACGCGCGAGGCGGTGTGATGGACGTCCTGCTCCGCGTGCGCCAGTCGCGCGACCGGCTCAGCGCGTCCGAGCGCCGGGTCGCCGACGCGGTGCTGGCCGACCCCGAGGTCGTGCGCACCTCGACGATCATGCGGCTCGCCGATGTCAGCGAGGCGTCCCAGTCGACGGTCGCCCGGTTCTGCCAGAGCCTCGGCTACCCCGGCTACCGCGAGTTCCGCCTCGACGTCATCGCCGCGCTCAGCCGCGATCAGGCGCAGCGGGTCAGCTTCGACATCGCCGAGGGCGAGATCGGCTCCGACGACTCGATCGCCGACACGGTCGCGAAGATCGCGTTCCAGGAGGTCCAGGCGATCCAGGACACCGCCCAGATGCTCGACACGGATGCTGTCGCCCGCGCGGTCGACGCGCTCCGCTCGGCGCGTCGCATCGAGCTCTACGGCGCGGGGGCCTCGTCGCTCAGCGCGCAGGACCTGTTCCAGAAGCTCAGCCGGATCGGCAAGCCGGCCGCCGTGTCAGTCGACATCCACCTCGCCCTCGTGCAGGCCGCCCTGCTCGACGACGCGTCCGTCGCGGTCGGCGTCTCCTTCCGCGGCGAGACCCGCGAGACCCTCGACTTCCTGGCGACGGCGCGGCGCACCGGCGCCCTGACGATCGGCATCACAAACGCGGCCGAGTCGTCGCTCGACGACGTCTGCGACATCGTGCTGCACACCAGCGTCCGCGAGAGCCGCTTCCGCAGCGGCGCCATGGCCAGCCGCATCGCGCAGCTCGCGCTCATCGACATGCTCTTCGTGCTCGTTCTGCGGCAGGACTTCCCGCTCATGACCGAGAGCCTCCGGCGCACCTACGACGCCGTCAGTTCCCGGCGCCCTGACCCCGGAACCGCCGTAAACTTCTGAGCACCGCACCGATCGAAAAGGGCACCCGATGACTCTCGAAGACATCCCCGTCACCACCATCCGCGGCGAGCAGACCACGTTCGGCGCGCTGGTCGACGGCCGCGTGGCGCTCGTCGTCAACGTGGCGTCGCGGTGCGGGCTGAGCCCCCAGTACGAGCAGCTCGAAGCGCTGCAGAAGGCGTACGCCGACCGCGGCTTCACGGTCGTGGGGTTCCCGAGCAACCAGTTCCTGCAGGAGCTGTCCAGCGACGAGGCTGTCGCCGAGTACTGCTCGACGACGTGGGGCGTGACGTTCCCGATGTCGGAGAAGGTGCGCGTCAACGGCCGCAGCGCGCATCCGCTGTATCAGGAGCTGACCGGCACCCCCGACCTCGACGGCAAGCAGGGCCGCATCACATGGAACTTCGAGAAGTTCCTGGTGAGCCCCAAGGGCGAGGTCAAGCGGTTCGCGCCGCAGACCACGCCCGACGCGCCCGAGGTCGTCGAGGCGATCGAGGCCTGGCTGCCGGGCGACTAGCGGATGCGGTGCGCGGCGCCCGGCCACCTCTAGGCTCGGGGCGTGGGCGGTTCGCAGAAGGACCTCGCGATCGGGACGGTGCTCGGCGACATCATGCGCCGCGCGGCGGACGAGGTGGCCCGCACCGAGGCGCCGGCGCTGGCCGACGAGCCGGACGGCGTGCACCAGCACCGCGTGCGGGTGCGGCGGCTGCGCAGCGTGCTGGCCGGGTTCGAGGAGTCTTTCGACACCCGCCAGACCGAGCGGCTCCGCGTCGCGTACGCCGAGTGGGGGAGCCAGCTCGGGGTCGTGCGCGACATAGAGGTGCGGGCGAGCGTCGCGGCCGAGACGCTGGAGCTCGCGGGGATCGACGACCCGGCGGTCGTCCGCAGGCTCGTCGACAGCGAGCGCGAGGCGTATCCGGTCGCCCACGCGCGCCTCGTCGAGCTCGCCGCGTCACCCCGGGCGCAGGAGCGCGGCCGGGTGCTGCGCCGCTTCGTCGAGGAGATGCACGTCGTGGCGCACGACAGCCCGGCCACGGCGGTGCTGGCGGAAGTGCTGCGCGCGCAGGTGAAGCGCGTCCGCACGGCGGAGCGCCGGCTGGACGACTCGGCCGAGCGGTTCCACGACCTGCGCAAGGCCGCCCGACGGGCCAGGTACGTCGCCGAGGCGATCGCGGACGCCGTCCCGGACTTCCTGCCGAAGCCGGTGCAGGCGATCGCCGAGGCGGGCGACGACCTCCACGACGCGCTCGGCGGGCACCGAGACCTCACGCTGCTGGCCCGGCACGCCCGCCAGGAGGGGGCCCGCGCGGCGCACGCCGGGCAGTGGTCCGAGGACTACGAGACACTCGCCGCGCTCGCGGACGACGCCGCCGAGGACCTGCTGAGCGATGTCGGCCCCGCGGTCCGTCAGCTGCGGGCGGCGGCATCCGACCTGCCCTGACGTCCCCGCGCCCGCGGCGGTGTCGGTGTCGGTGCGCGCGCCTAGACTTGACGGGCAATGACCGACGCCAGCACCCCCATCATCGTCGGCAGCGACATCGGTCCGCGCGCGTCGTCCGCGCGCGCGGACGACGACCTGCTGGCAGGCCTCAATCCTCCGCAGCGCGAAGCCGTGACCTACCGCGGTCAGGCGCTGCTCATCGTCGCGGGCGCGGGCTCGGGCAAGACGAGCGTGCTGACCCGGCGCATCGCGTCGCTGCTGCGCAACCGCGAGGCGTGGCCGAGCCAGATCCTCGCGATCACGTTCACCAACAAGGCCGCCGGTGAGATGCGCGAGCGGGTCGAGCAGCTCGTGGGCGACTCGGCCCGCGGCATGTGGATCTCGACGTTCCACTCGGCGTGCGTGCGCATCCTGCGGCGCGAGGCCGAGCAGTTCGGCTTCACGAAGTCCTTCACGATCTACGACTCCGGCGACTCGCGGGCGCTCATCAAGCGCCTGGTGAAAGAGCATGAAGCCGACGCGTTCGGGCTCACGCCGGCCGCGACGCAGTCGAAGATCTCGCGCCTGAAGAACGAGCTGGCCGACGCCGAGTCCTACGCCCGCACCGCGAACATGAACGACCCCGCCGAGCGGGTCTTCGTCGAGCTGTTCGCGGCGTATCAGCGCGAGCTGCAGCGCGCGAACGCGTTCGACTTCGACGACCTCATCGCGCAGACGGTCTTCCTGTTCCGGGCGTTCCCGCAGGTCGCCGATGTGTACCGGCGCCGGTTCCGTCACGTGCTCGTCGACGAGTACCAGGACACCAACCACGCCCAGTACGCGCTGATCCACGAGCTGACCCGGCCGCCGGGATCGGATGCCGCGCCCGTCGCGGCGTCGGGCGGCATGATGATCTTCGAGCCCGAGCCGGCCGCCGAGGACGGCGCCTCGCTCACGGTCGTCGGCGACTCCGACCAGTCGATCTACGCCTTCCGCGGTGCCGACATCCGCAACATCAGCGAGTTCGAGAAGGACTTCCCGGGCGCCAAGGTGGTGCTGCTCGAGCAGAACTACCGCTCGACGCAGAACATCCTGTCGGCCGCGAACGCGGTCATCGGCCACAACTTCGACCGCAAAGACAAGAAGCTGTGGACCGACGTGGGCGCCGGCGAGCAGATCGTCGGCTTCACCGGGTACTCGCAGCACGACGAGGCGCAGTTCGTCGCCGACGAGATCGAGGTGCTGCGGCGCGCGGGCGTGGACTACTCGCAGATGGCGGTGTTCTACCGCACCAACTCGCAGTCCCGTGCGCTGGAGGAGATCTTCATCCGCTCGGCGCTGCCCTACAAGATCATGGGCGGCACGAAGTTCTACGAGCGCGCCGAGATCAAGGACGCCTTGGCCTACCTCGTCGCCGTGGCGAACCCCGCCGACGAGATGGCGATGCGCCGCATCATCAACCGGCCGCGGCGCGGCATCGGCGATGTCACCATCGAGACGATCTCGCGCTACGCCGTCGACCAGCAGATCACGTTCCGCGACGCGCTGGCGAACTCGTCCGCGCTGGGCGTCGGCCCCAAGATCCAGGCCGCCATCGCGCATCTGGACGCGGTGCTGGCCGAGGCATCCGAGATCATGCTCCCGTCGTCGGGCGAGCTCGCACCGCCCACGGCGGTCGCCGAGGGGCTCCAGCTGCTGCTGAACAAGAGCGGCTACTACGACGCGCTGCGCGCGAGCAAGGACGCGCAGGACGAGGCGCGCATCGAGAACCTCGACGAGATGGTGGCCGTCGCCCGCGAGTTCGCGCGCAACAACCCCGAGGGCACGCTGCTGGACTTCCTCACCGAGGTCGCGCTGGTGTCCGACGCCGACGACCTCGAAGACGCCTCGGGCTCGGTCTCGCTCATGACGCTGCACACCGCTAAGGGCCTCGAGTACGACGCCGTGTTCGTCACGGGCGTCGAGGAGGACCTCATCCCGCACCGCATCTCGGCGGGGGAGCCCGGCGGCCCGCAAGAGGAGCGGCGACTGTTCTACGTCGGCATCACGCGCGCCCGCAAGCGCCTCTACCTCTCGCTGGCGATGACCCGCGCGCAGTTCGGCGAGGTCACGGTGGCGATGCCGAGCCGCTTCCTGCAGGAGATCCCCGCCGAGCTGCTCAACTGGCGCCAGTCGCCGGGCGACGTCAACTCGCGCGGCGGCACCCAGTCGCGGGCGCTCAACGCGCGGCGCGGCTCGGGTTCGGGGTTCGGCGGCTCCGGCAAGCGGTACGGCGACGACCTGGTGCCGCTGGCCCGGCGCGAGCCGTCGGCGAACCTCGAGCGCTTCGCGAACCGGATCCCGTCGAAGGTGCGCGACAACGGCGACCTCGAGCTGGCGCCGGGCGACCGCATCCGTCACGACGACTTCGGCGATGGACGCGTGGACGCCGTCACCGGCGACGGCGCAAAGCGCGTGGCGCACGTGCGCTTCGACGCCGCGGGCCCGAAGAAGCTGCTGATCAAGATCGCGCCCATCGAGAAGCTCTGACCCGCTTCCGTCGGCCGATCTCAGTCCGGACCCAGCCGCGACCGCCACCAGGCGACCGAGGCGACCGAGGCCACCAGCGCGCCGAGGGTGTTGAGCAGGATGTCGTCCACCGACGCGACGCGGCCGAGGTCGAGGACGAACTGGAGCACCTCGACGACGAGCGCGAGCCCCGCGACGATGAGCGCCACCACGAGGGGGACCAGCCCCGGACGGGCCAGGCGCAGGCGGATCGGCAGGAAGAAGCCGACGGCGGCGAAGGCGAGCAGGTTGCCCACGATCTGGGCGGCGGCGTCGGAGTCGGAGAGCAGATCGACGAGGTCGTGGAACGGCACCGGGTCGATGCGGCTCCTGCCGGCCCGCGCCGCGAGGATCATCCAGAGCCAGGGCAGCGTGCCGACGACGATGCCGACGTCCGCCACCGTCGCCCGCCACGCCCAGCGGCGCTCCCAGCCCTGGTCGATCCGTCGCTGCGCGAGCACGATGGCCACGATCGCCCCGATGGGGACGCCCGCCAGGACCGCGATGAGCACGACGTCCCCGTACCGCTCCCACGCAGGCATGAGGCGATCCTGTCAGTCCCGGCGCCGCGTGTCTCCGGGTCGTCTCCGGGGTGTCTCCGGGGCGGGGCGTACCGGACGCAGGATGGGCGGGGTTCAGGGGCACTGACGGCCGCGACGGTCCGCCGCTTCGTGGCGGCGCGGGGTCGAGCACGCGGGTTAGGCTCGGGCAATGGCCTTGTTCTCGCGCCGTCCGAAGAAGCCCGCCGAGTCGCCGACGCCGGAGCCGGAGCCGGCCGCGGCGCCGGACGCCGAGGCGGCCACCGCCGCGGAGACGCCGGCCGGGACCGATGCTCCGGCGCCGCAGCCGGACGCCGGCACGGATGCCGCGGCGTCCGTCCCCATCTCGGTCTCGTCGTTCGGCGGGCTCGGAGTCGGCCCCTCCACATCCCGGCCCGCAGGCCAAGCGACGACACCGACGCCCGCCGCTGCCACCACCACGCCCCCTGCGCAGCGCCCGCGGGTCGGGGTGCGGGAATGGATGCGCACGGCCCCGGAGCAGACCGAGACGATCCCGGGACTGCGCGACAACGCGCTGCTGCACGCCGCGCTCGGCCGCGTCGGCGACGCGCCTCCCGCGCAGGCATTGCTGGACGTCGCGCGCCAGTTGCTGCAGGGCCACGTCTTCCTGCGGGTGAAGGGCGACGCGCGAGCGCTGCTCGCCGAGGGCAAGGGACTGCCGCTGGCCGTCGCGACCGTGGGCGAGCGCACCTTCGCGCTGGTGTACTCCAGCGGTGCGGCGCTGCAGGCGAGCCTGCGCGCCGACGGCGACGGCGACACCTCGGCGATGGCGCAGCCGGTGCTCACCGTGCTCCAGCACGTCGTCTCGAGCTCGCACGACGGGATCATCCTCGACCCGGCGTCGTCGCCCTCGCGGGCCGTGCTGCCCACGGAGCTGCTGCAGCGGGCGCTCGAGCAGGCCGACCCGAACCTCACCCTCAAGACGCTGCTCGCCGCCGAGCGGACCCTCGCGGTGACCACGGAGGTCGCCGAGGCGCTCACGCGCGTGCCGCTGTGGGTCGCGGTCGGCACCGCCGAGAGCGGAGCGCGCGGGCTGGCCGAGAGCCGCAGCACCGACGGGACCCGCCACCTCGAGGTGTACTCCCACCCGCTCGAGGTCGCGGTGATGGGACGCGGCGACAGCGCCGCGCCGATCACGCCCTTGCAGCTGTCGCGCGCCCTGCGCACCGACGAGGGCATCACCGGCGTGCTCGTGGATCCCGCCGGTCCGTGGCTGCGTCTCACCCGCGGCGAGCTGGCCCCGGTCCTCGCGCTGACCTGAGGCCGCAGCGTCACCGGCGGCAGCGGGGTGACGGATGTCGCGGCTCCCCGCTAGCGTCGGATCCATGGCGTCGCCGCGCATCACCCTCACCGTTCCCGGTCCCGACGGCGATCGCGAGGTGGGGATCTCCAACCCCGACCGCGTGATCTGGCCGAAGCTCGGGATCACGAAGCAGGAGCTGGCCGAGTACCTCATCGCGGTGCGAGAGCCGTTCCTGGCGGCCAACGGCGATCGGCCGGTGTCGCTCGAGCGGTTCCCCGAGGGCGTCGAGGGCGAGCGCTTCTACTCGAAGAACCCGCCCAAGGGCGCGCCGGCGTTCGTCGAATCGCGCACGGTGACGTACAACAGCGGGCGGCGGCATCCGCAGATCGTCCTCACCGAGATCGCCGCGGCGGTGTGGGCCGTGCAGATGAACACGATCGTGTTCCACCCGTGGGCCTCGCTCACCGCGAACACCGACAACCCCGTCGAGCTGCGCATCGACCTCGACCCCCAGCCCGGGACGGATTTCGCCGATGCCGCCGCCGTCGCCCCCGCCATGCGCGACGTGCTCGCCGAGGCGGGGCTCACGGCGTTCCTCAAGACCAGCGGCAACCGCGGCATCCACGTCTTCTGTCCCATCGAGCCGCAGTGGGAGTTCCTCTACGTGCGGCACGCGGTCATCGCCGCCGGCCGGGAGCTCGAGCGGCGCCTGCCAGACAAGGTCACGATGAACTGGTGGAAGGAGGAGCGCGGCGAGCGCATCTTCATCGACTTCAACCAGGCCAACCGCGACCGCACGATGGCGGGCGCCTACAGCCCCCGCGCACTCCCCACGGCGACGGTCTCGACCCCGCTCACGTGGGACGAGCTGGAGGCCGGCGTCGACCCGGGCGCCTTCACGGTGCGCAGCGTCCCGCAGCGCATCGCCGACCAGGGCGACCCGTGGGCCGAGCTGCTCGCCAGGCCCGGGCGCATCGACACGCTGCTGGAGTGGTGGCAGCGCGATCTGGACGCCGGGCTCGGCGAGCTGCCCTTCCCGCCGGACTTCCCGAAGATGCCCGGCGAGCCGCCGCGCGTGCAGCCCAGCCGCAAGAACGAGGCGAACTGGCAGTAAGACGCTCCCGATTGCACGGCGGTTGCACGGCCCATCGTCCGCCGCGGCGTCGACGACGCTTCCGTAGCTTCGCTGGGAGCCGGAATGACCGGCCCCTGAGCATCGGAGCACACATGTCCATCCCCGGCTTCAAGCCCCACGGCATCACCAACGTCCACGTCAACCACACCGGTCCGCGATCGTCGTTCGCCCTCGCACTGGCAGGAGCCGTCATGGCGGGCGCCTTCGTCCTCACCGCGTGCGCGCCGGCCGCGAGCCCGACGGCCGCCGAGGCCACCGCGGCTTCCGAGCTGTCGCCCGCCCCGAGCGATGCGGGCGCGGCCGGCACGCAGCCGGCCGGCGAGGCGGCATCCGTCCTCGCCATCGAATCCGACGCCGTGCTGGCATGGCAGGACCGCTGGTACGACAACTTCTGCAGCAGTGCGGTCATCGCCCTGGGCGACGAGAACTGCATCGGCATCGCGCTGGAAGGTGTCGAGCAGGCGCGCACGGCGCCCGAGCGCATCGAGGCAGAAGTGCCGTCGGGAGCGCTCGGCGACGAGCTGCGCGCCGCTGCGGCCGAGGTCGCGGCGGCCGGCGAGGCGTTCCTCGCCGCGAGCTGCGACACCGTGCCGACGGAGTGCGTCGCCGAGACCGACGACCTCACCGACGCGGTCCGGATGTACGGCGACGTCGTCGCCGAGGTGGTCGCGGCGAGCTGACCCGCCGTACCCGGGAGCGGGGGGGGGGGGGCGGACCAGCTCACGCCCGTAACCGAAGGAGGGCCCGGGGAGAGGCGACGGGGTGGAAGGTGGGACCCCCGGCCCCCCCCGACCAAGAAA
>NZ_JBSHLB010000009.1:0-101380 GCF_053619935.1 Microbacterium sp. NPDC055455 | reverse complement strand
CATCCGCGCCGCGTCGATGATGGCCGTGAGCCCCGAGAGGCAGACCTTGTTGACGCTGCCGGCGTGCACGTCCCAGCCGATACCGGCGCCGACGGCGGCCTGGCGCGCGGCATTCTGCCCCGACCCGGCGGCCAGCACCTGCCCGACGATCACGGCGTCGACGGCCCCGGCCGGGATGCCGCTCTTGTCGAGCGCGCCCTTGATCGCGAGCGAGCCCAGCTGCGGTGCGGTCAGCGAGGCGAGCTGGCCCTTGAGGCGCCCCTGCGGCGTGCGCGCGGCGGCGACGATGACGATGTCGTCGGTGTTCATGCGGGTGTCCTTTCGATCGCGATGGTGAGCTCCGGCTCGGTCGCGGCGACGACCTCGTCGACCGTGACGCCCGGGGCGGTCTCGATGAGCACGAGACCATCATCGGTCACGTCGATGACGGCGAGGTCCGTGATGATGCGGTCGACTACGCCGCGGCCCGTGAGGGGCAGCGAGCAGTCGTCGACGATCTTGGCGGAGCCGTCCCGCGCGACGTGCTCCATGAGCACGATGACCTTGCCCGCGCCGTGCACGAGATCCATCGCGCCGCCCGGGCCCTTGACCATCTTGCCGGGGATCATCCAGTTCGCGAGGTCGCCCTTCGCCGAGACCTGCATGGCGCCGAGGATCGCGGCGTCGATCTTGCCGCCGCGGATCATGCCGAAGCTCATCGCCGAGTCGAAGAACGCCGTGCCCGGCAGCGTCGTCACGGTCTCCTTGCCGGCGTTGATGAGGTCGGGATCGACGTTGTCCTCCGTCGGATACGGCCCGACCCCGAGGATCCCGTTCTCGGACTGCAGCACGACCGTGACGCCGTCGGGGACGTAGTTCGGCACGAGCGTCGGCAGTCCAATCCCGAGGTTGACGTATGCGCCGTCAGCGAGCTCGAGCGCCGCGCGGGCGGCCATCTCTTGACGAGTCAGTGCCATGTCAGTTCCCTTCTCGAACGGTGCGGCGCTCGATGCGCTTCTCGATGTCGGTGCCCACCTCGATGATGCGGTGCACATAGATGCCGGGCAGGTGGATGCTGTCGGGGTCGAGTTCGCCGGGCTCGACGAGCTCCTCGACCTGTGCGATGCAGACGCGGCCGGCCATCGCGGCCAGCGGGTTGAAGTTGCGTGCCGCCTTGTTGAAGACGAGGTTTCCGTGCCGGTCGCCCTTGAGTGCGTGCACGAGCGCGTAGTCGGTCACGATCGCCTCTTCGAGCACGTACTCGCGCGGCTCACCCGAGGTCTCGAACGTGCGGACGTCCTTCGCGGGGGATGCCACGGCGATGCCGCCGTCGCCGTCGTAGCGGCGCGGCAGCCCGCCCTCGGCGACCTGCGTGCCCACGCCGGTCTGCGTGTAGAACGCCGCGATCCCTGAGCCTCCCGCCCGGAGCTTCTCGGCGAGGGTGCCCTGGGGCGTGAGCTCGAGCTCGAGCTCACCGGAGAGGAACTGCCGCTCGAACTCCTTGTTCTCGCCGACGTACGACGAGGTCATCTTGCGGATGCGCTTGGCGTTCAGCAGGATGCCGAGCCCCCAGTCGTCGACGCCGCAGTTGTTGCTGACGATGCTGAGGTCGCTCGTCCCCTGCGCCAGCAGCGCCTCGATGAGGGCGATCGGGTTGCCGGAGAGCCCGAAGCCTCCGACCGCGAGAGAGGCGCCGTCGGGGATGTCGGCGACGGCCTCGGCCGCCGAGCCCCAGGTCTTGTCGATCATGCTGCTCCTTCGCATCGCTCGTGCCCTCGATCCTGCCGCGCCCGACCCCGGCGCGCGAGGCGCCGCTTGCCATGTGGCCGATACGGCGCGTAGCGTCCATATCGTGGACAGCATGCCCAAGCGCTCCGTCCCGGGGGCGCAGTCGATCGCCCGCGCGGCGCAACTCCTGCGCCTGGTGACCGCAGGGGGCGGCGAGGGCATGGCGGTCGCCGAGCTCGCACGACGCGCGGAGCTGACCCGGCCCACCGCGCATCGCCTGCTGACCGCGCTGCGGCACGAAGGGCTCGTCGACCAGGACGAGCGCACCGGACGCTGGATGCCGGGACCGGAGCTGTTCCTGATGGGCACCGTGGCGGCATCCCGCTACGACATCACCGCCATCGCGCGCGACATCGTACGATCCCTTGCCGTTCGCACCGAGGAGAGCGCGTTCCTCTCGGTGCGACGCGGCGATGAGACCGTGTGCCTCCTCCGGGAGGAGGGCAGCTTCCCGATCCGCTCGTTCGTGCTGTCGGAGGGCGTGCGCTTCCCGCTCGGGGTGGCCTCCGCCGGGCTGGCGATCCTGTCCTTCCTGCCGCCCCACGATGTGGACGCCTACTTCGAGCGACACCCCGAGCTGCCTGAGCAGTGGGGCGCGGCGCACGGCGAGCGACGGCTTCGGACCAGGCTGCGCGAGACGCAGGAGCGCGGCTACGCGGTCAACCCCGGCCTCATCGTCGAGGGCTCGTACGGCATCGGCGCGGCTGTCTTCACGCGCGAGGGCCACCCGCAGTGGGCGCTGAGCCTGACGGGCGTGCAGTTCCGCTTCGGGGCCGACAGGCTTCCGGAGCTGGGCCGCACGCTCTTGGCCCACGCCCATCAGCTGACGACCCGCATCGCCGCCTCCCGCTGACGGCGTCACACCAGCGCGGCGAGCTCCTCCCGCACGGCGGCGGCCACGACGTCGGCCCCGGCCGGCGACATCACGATCGTGTAGTGGTTGAACCCCGCCACCCGCTCGTGCGCGACGCCCGGGTACGACGCGAGCAGGCGCTCCAGGTGCTCGGGGGCGTAGAGGCCCGGCGGCTCGTTCTGCAGGCCGAGCGGCACCGTGATCAAACGCGTCGGATGCCGCAGCCCGGCCAGCGCCGCGGGCAGCGCGGCGCCGGTGTTCATGTCGACGGTGTCATCCGCGGTGGTCGCGTAGCTCGTCGCCGGCCGGTACGCGCCGGCTCCGTCCTCGACGAGGTCGTAGGCCAGGTAGCGCTCGAGCTCGGGCGTCCAGTCCTCGCCGAACGCCGGATGCCGCCGCCAGAACTCCAGGTACTCCCCCGGCCCGGCGAACCTCATCGACAGCCGCGCCGCCGTCGGGCCGAGGATGCCGGCGACCAGCTGGTCGGCGCTGAGGCCCTGAGGCACGTCCAGCGGCAGCCCGCCGTCGACGAGCACGACGCGCGAGACGCGCTCGGGGTGCCGGTGGGCGAAGACCACCGAGACGAACCCGCCCATCGAGTGTCCGACGACCACTGTCCGCGAGATCCCGAGGGCGTCGAGCAGCGACGCGAGGTCCGCCGCGTGCGCGGCCATCCCGGCAGCGCCCGCGAGCCCGTTGCTGCGACCGCGGCCGCGGAGGTCGGGGGCGACGACGCGCACGCCCGGCAGCCGCTCCACGACGAACGGCCAGGCCAGGTGCGACGCGGTGACGCCGTGCACGAGAAGCACCGTCTGCACCCCGGCCGCGTCGTGCGCCGGCGTGTCGATCGGCTCCCACACGCCGGCGTGCAGCAGTCCGCCGTCGACGGGGACGTCGACCTCACGGTATTCGTGTGCGGCCACGGGCGCCGCCGCCGGGACGGCGCCGCCACCGGGGATCCTGTCGTGGTTCATCGAGCCGTCCATCCGCCGTCCATCGTGTACGAGGCGCCGGTGACCATCCCCGCCCGGTCGGACGCGAGCCATCCGGCCAGTGAGGCGACCTCGTCCGCCTCGACGAGGCGCTTGATGGCGCTCTCGGTGAGCATGATCTTCTCGACCACCTCTTCGGCCGGGATCCCGTGCACCTTCGCCTGATCCGCGATCTGCTTCTCCACCAGCGGGGTGCGCACGTATGCCGGGTTGATGCAGTTGCTCGTCACACCGTGCGGGGCGCCCTCGAGGGCGGTGACCTTCGACAGTCCTTCCAAGCCGTGCTTGGCTGCGACATAGGCCGACTTGAACGGGCTCGCGCGGAGGCCGTGGGCGCTGGAGATGTTGATGACCCGTCCCCACCCGCGCTCGTACATCCCGGGAAGCGCGGCGCGGATCAGCAGGAACGGCGACTCGAGCATGAGCCGCAGCAGCAGGCGGAACGTGTCGGGATCGAACTCGGTGATCGGCGACACCCGCTGGATCCCGGCGTTGTTGACGAGGATGTCGACGTCCAGCGCGAGATCCTCGAGCGCCGCGGTGTCGGAGAGGTCCGCCACCCAGGATTCGCCGCCCACCGCGGTGGCGGCATCCGTCGCGGCCTGGGCATCGCGATCGGCGACGGTGACATGAGCGCCTCGCGAAGCGAGCTCGTGCGCGCACGCCAGACCGATGCCGCTCGCACCGCCGGTCACCAGCGCCCGCCTGCCGGCGAGATCCTTGTCTGCCATCAGCCTTCCTTCTTCTCGTCGGCGCCGCGAGGAGCCAGCGCGTTGTCGATGATGCGGGTCATGCCGGCGAAGACCGCGGGGTCGAGCTCGGCAGGCGGCCTGCCCTCGGCGTCGCGCTCCCACAGCAGGAACCGCATGCCGATCAGCTCGCCCATGCCCATCAGGGCCCAGGCCGTGGTCTCGGGGTCGAGCTGCCGGTCGACGTCGCCGGCCTCCTGGGCCGCACGGAGTCCGGCTTCGTAGCCCTCGACGATGCGCGTGTAGTGGGTGCGCAGCACCGCGGGCGACACGAACTCCGCCTCGCGCACCACCCGGTACAGCGCGGGGTGCTCCGCGGTGAACCGGAAGAAGCCGGCGAAGCCCGCGCGCTCCGCCTCCAGCCGCGACGCCGCTCCCGTCATGGCCTCGGACATCGAATGGCGCACGCGACGGTTCAGGTCGAGCACGAGAGCCTCGAAGATCGACTGCTTGCTGTCGAAGTAGAGGTAGAAGGTGCCCAGGCCGATGCCCGCCCGCTCGGTGATCTTGACGATGGATGCCTCGTGGTAGCCCTGGTCCGCGAACACCAGCTCCGCCGCCTCGAGGAGGCGACGGCGGGTCGCCTCTCCGCGCTTGGTGAGGGGGCGCCCGGTCGCGGACGAGACCAGCTCCCCCCCGTCGACCATCTCGTCGGACATGCTCATGCGGACTCCCCCGTCCCTCGCGCCCCGAACGCCGCGGGCCCTGCCGCCTGTCGATCCCCCGGGCCCGGCGCCGACCCGAGAGCCCACTCGCGCAGCCGGGAGCGGGCGAGCTTGTCGATCGTCGAACGCGGCAGCGCGTCCACCAGGACGACACGCACCGGCACCTTGAACGCAGCGAGGTTGCGCCGCGCGTGCGTGAGGAGCTCGTCCTCCGCCAGCGCCGCACCGGCGGCCGGCACGACGAACGCGATCCCGCGTTCGCCCCACACCGGGTCCGGAACGCCGACGACGGCGGCCGCCGCGACGAGCGGATGCAGGCACAGCGCGTACTCCACCTCGGCCGGCGCGACGTTCTCGCCGCCCGAGATGAAGATGTCCTTCAGCCGGTCGACGATCCGGAACACACCGTCCCCGTCGCGCGAGACGAGGTCGCCCGTGCGCAGCCACTCGCCGTCCCGCGCGCGCGAGGTGGCGGCGGCGTCGCCGAGGTAGCCCGGGAAGACGCTGGGTCCGCGCACCCACAGCTCGCCGGTGGCCTCGCCCTCCAGGGTCAGGCCGGTGGCGGGATCGACGATCCTCACCGACACGTACGGGTACGGCCGCCCGACGGCGCCCGGCGCGGCCGCGGCCTCTGCGGCCGGGAGGTGCAGGGCGTTCGGACCCGCCTCGGTCAGCCCGTACCCCTGCGTGAGCGGGACGCCGCGGGACGCCCAGGCTTCCTGCAGCGGCACCGGCACGGTGGCGCCCCCCACGAGGGCCAGCCGGAGCGACGAGGCATCCGTCGACTCCCACTCCCGATCGGCGGCCAGCAGCGCGTACTGCGTGGGCACGCCCATCATGGCGGTGATGCGGCGGTCGGCGATGAGCTGCAGCACCCGGGCGGGCTGGAACGAGCGCTCCAGCACGACGGTCGCCCCGACCCACCAGGCCAGCAGCGGCTGGCAGTTCCACGCGGCGACGTGGAACTGCGGCAGCATCGCCAGCACGACGTCGTCCTGCGCGAGCGGGAGCGCCTGCGAGAGGGCCAGGTTGTTCCAGAAGCAGTTGGCGTGCGTCAGGACCACGCCCTTGGGAGCAGCCTCGCTGCCCGACGTGAAGATGACGAGCAGCGGGTCGTCGTCGCGTACCGGCCGGTGCGTGCGCGGGTGCCGTGCGCGAGGGACGGATGTCTCGATCCCGGTGGTGCCCAGGGCCGCGGTGGGACCGGTCCGGTCCGCGAGCCGCAGCGCCTCGCCGGCGAGCGCGGCGTGCTCGTCCTCGATCAGCACGAGCGCCGGCGCGGATCGGGTGAGGACGTCGGCGAGCTCGCGCGGAGTGAGCCGCCACGACAGCGGCACGAAGGCGATCCCCGCGATCGCGCACGCGAAGAAGGCGACGACGTGGTCGGTCGAGTTCCCCGACACCGTCGCGATGCGGTCGCCCGGGCCGTAGCCCGATCGCCGGAGGTTCTCGGCGAGCTCGCCGGCCCGGGCGGCGAGCGTCGCGTAGTCGGTCGTCACGCCCCTGTCGTCCACCGCGATGCGCTCCGGTGAGCGCCCGGCCCGATCGGTGATCCAGCGGCCGATGGTGTGCGGCTCGTCCTCGACGTGCGCATCGAGGCCCCAGGTCATGAGCGCACCTCGGCGGGCGCCTCGGCCGCCTCCGTCGCCTGCTCGGCGTCGTCGAGGCTCCGCAGCGAGGTGCGCACCCGCTCGCCGCGGCGGCGCTTGGCGGCGGCGTCGATCGTGCCGGCGATACCGCCCGGCAGGAACATCACCACGACGATGAAGAGCACGCCGAGGAGGAACAGCGGCTCCGACAGCGGCACGCGCAGCCAGTCAGGGAGGTCCGCGATCGCTTCGGATCCGGCCAGCACGGTGAGCCGCTGATCGAGGAGCGTGTACAGCACACCCCCGACGATGGCACCCCACCGGAACCCGACGCCACCCAGCACGACCATGACCAGCACGGTGATGGTGAGATCGGCCGAGACGGCGCGCGGCACGGTGCCCGACTGCAGCAGCATGTACGCCACGCCGGCCAGCGCCGCCAGCGCCGCGGCGATGACGAACACGATGAGCCGCACGCGGTAGGGCGAGAGCCCCAGCACGCGCACCCGCTGCTCGTTCTCACGGGTCGCGCGTGCGAGGTGGCCCAGACGCGAGGTGTCGACCCACAGTGTCACGAGATAGACCACGACGAGCACGACGAGCGTGAACCAGTACAGGTTGCGGGTATTGATCACGCCGATGAGGAAGTCCGGCACCTGCTCGGTGTTTAGGCTCAGGCCCTCCTCGCCCCCCGTCACCTGGGAGTTGCGGCGCACGAGCACCGAGCCCGCCTGCGCGAAGGCCAGGGTCACCATGGCGAACGGGATGCCCGACACCCGCATCGACACCGCACCGGTCACGAGCGCGATGACCATGCCGCCGATGAGCGCGACGAAGATGCCCGGCCACAGCGGCACGCCGAAGTGCTCGAGGGCGATGCCGAGTCCGTAGGCGCCGGCGCCGAAGTAGAGCGCGTGACCGAACGACAGCATCCCGCCCGATCCCAGCAGCAGGTTGTAGGACAGTGCGAGCGCCGCGAACACCATGCACAGCGACAGCAGCGCGAGCGTGCCCGGCATGTAGGTCGGCGTGGGCAGGATGCCGGGAAGCGAGAGGTTGAGCAGCGGAAGCATCGCCATGAAGGCGACCAGCACCGCGCCCATGATCGCGGGGGCGAAGCGACGGAGGGCGAAGCCCTGCCCCGGTCCCTGAGGCTGTCGACGGGTCATGCCTTCCTCCCCAGGAGTCCGCTCGGGCGCACCAGCAGCACGAGCGCCAGCAGGATCACGACGATGAAGTCGCCGGTCCCGCCGAGATAGAAGTTCGCGAACTGCTGCAGGACGGCGACGAGGACGGATGCCACGGCCGCACCGGTCAGCGATCCGAGGCCGCCCACCACGGTGACGATGAACGCGAAGATGAGGAGCGTCTGGCCCAGGTGGGCCGACACGAACGTCGAGTAGTGCATGGCCAGCACGCCGCCGATGCCGGCGGCCGCACCGCCGATCGCGAAGACGAGGGTGAACGAGCGCCGCACGTCGATGCCCAGCGCGGTGACCATCGAGCGGTTCTCGACGCCGGCCCGGATGATCATGCCGTAGCGCGTCTTCTGCAGGAAGAGCACCAGGGCGGCGAGCACGAGTACGGCCGCGATCATGAGCACCCAGTACGTGTTGGGGATGCGGGCGCCGAGCACCTCCGTCGTCTGCTTCAGCCACGCCGGACCCGAGATGTGGATCGGGTCGGTGCCCCAGATCCCCTCGAACAGCGCCACGGCGGCGAAGGAGAGGCCCACGGTGACCAGCACCTGCTCGATGTGCCGCTCGTACAGCGGGCGGATGAGCACGAGCTCCGTCAGCGTCGCGAACACCGCGCCCACCGCCGCGCCGACGAGCACCGACAGCAGGAACGATCCCCACGAGTCGGTGCCCAGAGCCTGGGCGACCATGAAGCCCATGAAGGCGCTCAGCGTGAGGAAGGCGCCGTGGGCGAAGTTCAGCACGTGCATCAGGCCGTAGATCAGGCTGAGCCCGCTCGCGACGAGGAAGTAGAGGGCGCCGAGGCCGACGCCGGTGATCAGGGTCAGGACGAGGGTGCTCATACGGCGTGCTCCACGTGGACGCCCAGGAGGCGGCGGGTCAGGTCGTCGTCGTCGAGGATCGCGCGTGCCTTGCCGACGTGGGCGACCCGGCCGCCGGCGATCACGACGGCGTCGTCGGCGAGGCGGCGCACGACCTCGAGGTTCTGCTCGACGAGGAGGATCGGCACGGTCTTCGAGGCTTCCTCGAGTGCGTCGGCGACCTCCGTGACGATCTTCGGGGCGAGGCCCTTGGTCGGCTCGTCGACGAGGAGCAGCCTGTTGTCGTTGAGCAGCGCCCGCGCGACCGACACCATCTGCTGCTGCCCGCCCGAGAGCGTGCCCGCCTGCTGGTCGCGACGTGCGACCAGATCCGGGAAGAGTTCGGCGACGAACTGGTGCCGGGGGCTGCGCTGCCGCTCCGCCAGCGCCAGGTTCTCGGCGACCGTGAGCCTGGAGAAGACCTCGCGGTCCTCCGGCACATAGCCCACACCGCGCCGGACGATGCGGTGCGTGGGCAGGCCGTCGATGCGCTCCCCGGCGAGGCGGACCTCGCCGCGCCGCGAGATGAGACCCAGGATGCCGCGCAGCGTCGACGTCTTGCCCACGCCGTTGCGCCCGAGGACGGCGGTGATTCCGGTGGCCGGCACGTCGAAGGACACATCCTCGACGACCTGCTGGCCGGCGATGGTGCAGCGCATGTTCCGCACCGTGAGGATCGGCTCGGCGGTCATGCGGCCTCCGTTCCGGTGGAGCCGGAGCCGAGGTACGCGCTCTGCACCAGCGGGTTGTCCATGATCCGCTGCGGGGTGTCGTACGCGATGATCGTGCCGAAGTACATCACCGCCACCTTCTCGACCAGTCCCATGAGCACATCGATGTGGTGCTCGACCATGAGCAGCGTGCAGCCCTTCTCGCGCTGCATGACGCGGATGTTCTCCACGAGGCCGGGCACGTCTCCGGACGCGACACCGGCCATCGGCTCGTCGAGCAGCACGATGCTCGACTCGGTGGCCAGCAGCACCGCGATCTCGAGCTTGCGCTTGTCGCCGTGCGAGATGTCGCCCGCCATGGCTTCGCGCATGTGGCCGAGCCCGACGATGTCGAGCTTCTCCACAGCCAGCGCGGTGGCGGCATCCGTTCGCCGAGGGAATCGCACCAGCGATCCCGAGCCGCCGAGCGACACCTGGGCGGCCAGGCGCACGTTCTCGAGCACGGACAGCTTCGGGAAGAGGCTCGAGGTCTGGAAGGTGCGCCCCAGTCCCGCCCGCGCCCGTGCGGGCACCGACGCCGTCGTGATGTCGCGGTCGTCGAGCACGACACGGCCGGCGGTGGGCTTCATGAGCCCGGAGATCACGTTGAAGAGCGTGGTCTTGCCGGCGCCGTTCGGGCCGATGACTCCGACGAGGGAGCCGGCCTCGACGTCGAGGTCGACGCCTTCGAGGATCGTCGCGCCGCCGATCTGCAGGCCGAGGCCTTCGACCTTCAGCGGAGAGCCGCGGCGAACGGCACCCGCGTCGGGCGCGGGCGGGATGGGAGTGCTCATCGTGCGGTGCCGCCCCGGCTCACTCGGCCTCGGCCGGCGCGACCTCGTCGGCGGCGACGGTGTCGATGAGCTCGGGCACGAAGGTGCCGCCGTCGGCGACGAGCTTCACCTGGTACATCTCCTGGATGAGGGCGTGGTCGCCCTCACGGACGGTCATGGCGCCCTTGGGTCCCTCGAACTCGAAGCCCTCCAGCGCCGAGACCATCGCGTCGACGTCGCCCTTGCCCTCCTGGATCGCGTGGACGATCATGATCGCCGCGTTGAACCCGTCGGGGCTGAAGAGGTCGGGCGTTCCGCCGGCTTCCTCGATCGCCTCCACCATCGCGGTGTTCACGTCGTTGTCCGGGCCACCGGGGAAGTAGTGGTTGAGGAAGTTGATCTTCTCGGATGCCTCGCCGTAGGCCCCGAACGTCGCGGCATCGCCGAGTCCGGTGACCACCGGGATCTCGTCGAGCACGCCCTGCTGGCTCATCGCCTGCCACATCGCGCCCGAGGTGGCGCCGGCCCACGCCACGAAGACGAGGTCGGGAGCAGCCGCGAGCACCTGCTGCGCGAACGGCGTGAACTCGGTGACGTCCTCGGCGACGAGCACGGGGCTCACCGTCGCGCCCTTGCCGCCCAGGATGGCGTCCACGGCCGCGACGTTGCCCTGACCGAACGCGTTGTCCTGCGCGAACACAGCGACCGTCTTGCCCTCGATGTCGTCGAGGAACGTGCCCGCGGTCGCGACGTCCTGCGCGCTCTGCCGGCCGGAACGGAACGTGTAGTCGTTGATGCCGGTGATCGCATCAGCCGCGGCCGGTCCCGAGATGTAGAGCACCTTGTTCTGCTGCGCCTGCTCGGCGACGGCGAGGGCGACGCCCGAGGATGCGGTGCCGGCGATGATGTTGACGCCCTCGCCGATCAGCTCCTTGACGGCGGTGACGGCCTTGTCGGGGTCTCCGGCGTCATCGCGGTTCTCGATGGTGATGGTCGTGCCGTCGATCTCGCCGGTGCCGTCGGTCGCATAGTCGAGACCTGCCTCGAACGCATCGAGGTATTGCTTGCCGTAGCCGGCGAGCGGCCCCGACTCGCTCGTGACGATGCCGACCGTGACCTCGGCGGGACCACCGCCGTCGGTCGCCTCGCCCGACGGCGTCTCCGCGGTCGGCGCGCAGGCCGCCAGGGCGATCGCTGCCGTGACGACCACGGAGCCCAGGAGCAACTTCTTCGTAACCCGCATGTGCGTGCCTTTCCCCATTGGAAGGATTCGGAATCAGGCCTCCGCCTCATACATGAGACCCGATTCAGGTTCCTGCAATCTATGCGGACGACGCCGTGCGGGTCAAGTCGGAAGAGCGCGGAGACAGCAGAAGGGCGGTCCTCGCGGACCGCCCTTCTTGATGGTGCACCCCCTGGGACTCGAACCCAGAACCCACTGATTAAGAGTCAGTTGCTCTGCCGATTGAGCTAGAGGTGCTCGATTCGCAACGTGGCGAACCGAGGGTCAACGCTACCATCACGATCGCGCAACGTGAAATCGAACGCGGAAGGCCCCCGGGTATCCTGGACCGCGTGACCTCCCCCCTCGTGCCGCCGTCGTTCGACACGCCTTTCGAGGGGGATCTCTCGCCGGACCTCGACCTTGCGCTGCGCCTCGCCGACGCGGCGGACGCGGCATCCATGTCCCGTTTCGATGCCGCGGATCTCGACATCCGGCTGAAGGCGGATGCCAGCCATGTGACCGAGGCGGATCTGGCCACCGAGCGGGCCATCCGCGCACTCCTCGAGACCGAACGGCCCGACGACGGCGTCTTCGGCGAGGAGTACGGCATCAGCGGCGACTCGAACCGCCAGTGGATCGTCGATCCGATCGACGGCACGGCGAACTACCTCAAGGGCATCCCGATGTGGACCACGCTGATCGCCCTCGTCGTCGACGGCGTACCGCGCGTCGGCGTCGCGAGCCAGCCGGCGATCGGCCGCCGGTGGTGGGCGGCCACGGGCCTGGGCGCGTGGACGAACACCCCGGCGGGCGAGCGGCGGCGCCTCGCGGTGTCGAGGGTCGACGCCGTCGCCGAGTCGAGCGTCAGCTTCCAGAGCATCGGACAGTGGCGTGAGGCCGGAAGGCTCGATGCGCTCGAGCGTCTGACGTCGTCGGTCTGGCGGGACCGCGGCTACGGTGACGCCTGGCCCTACATGCTCCTGGCCGAGGGACGCCTCGAGTTCGTCGCCGAGTTCGGCGTCAAGGAGTACGACATCGCGGCGCTCGTGCCGATCGTGACCGAAGCGGGCGGGAGGTTCACGTCCTACGACGGCAACGACTCCCTCTCCGAGCGCTCCTCCTTGGCGACCAACCGCGTGCTCCACTCCGCGTTCCTCGATCTGCTCCACTCCGCCTGACGTCCTTCCGCCCTCCCATCCCCCAACGGAGACCCTTCATGCCTGCGCCCCGGATCCTCGGCACCGCCGCCGCGCTCGTCCTCACCGCGGTGGTGCTCACCGCCTGCACGGGCTCGCCCGAGGAGCCTGCACCGCAGGAGACGGGCAACGCCGCGACACCGACCAGCGACGCGCCCGAGCCCACCACCACCGGCGAGCCCGAGCCGGCGTCGAGCGAGGCTCCGACCTGCGAGACGCTCATCGGCGAATCCGTCGTGGCCGATTTCCAGAGCATCGGCTGGAGCTCGCAGCAGTCGCCGCTCTACATCGGCAGCACCGAGATCGAAGGCGGCATCCAGTGCATGTGGGCCGACTTCAGCGGACCCGCCGGAGACCACGGGCAGATGTTCGGCTGGGCGCTCCTCGCCGACGACGCGGCCGCCGACGCGCAGACCGAGCTCGTCTCGCAGGGGTGGATCCGAGAAGAGGACGCCTCGGGGGTCTACGTCACCGAGAGCTCGAACACGGTCATCGCCCCCGACGAGAACGGGTACGGCATCACGTACCTCTTCGCCGAGGGCCAGGTCACCGTCGCCGACACCAAGCAGGGCCTTCTGCTCATCGAGTGGCCGCGGGACTGAGCCGGCGGGCGCTGCGGCGCGCCTGAATCGTCGCGCCGTGAGCTGCGGGACGGGCGTCAGGCCGTCACGCTGTCACGACGTCACGACGTCACCGCGTAGGCTCGGACGCTATGGCGGTCGGCGCGACGATGTACACCTTTGCGATCCAGTTGGCCGACGTCGACCGGGGCGTCTACGAGGATCTGTCGGTGCGTGTGGCGCGGCATCCGTCCGAGACCGACGCCTTCCTGATGACGCGCGTGCTGGCGTACTGCCTGGAGTACGAGGACGGCATCGCGTTCAGCGAGGGCATCTCGGCGACCGACGAGCCGGCGGTGCTCGCCCGCGACCTCACCGGGGCGCTCACCGCATGGGTGGAGGTGGGTGCGCCGGATGCCGCGCGGCTCCACTCCGGCAGCATGCAGGCCGCGCGCGTCGCGGTGTACACGCATCGCGATCCGGCGAAGGTCGCGGCGCCGTGGGCCGGCAAGCGGATCCATCGCGCGGAGGAGATCCGCCTCCACAGCTTCGATCCGGGGTTCGTCGACGCCGCGGCCGCCGAGCTCGAGCGGCGCAACACGATGACCGTCTCGATCACCGAGCGGCGCATCTACCTCGACCTCAACGGCAAGAGCCTGGAGACGGACATCCGCACCCAGGGCATCGTCTGAGAACCCTCATGATCGAGCTTCCCGAACCCGGCCACCGCGTCGTCGTGCGCTACCTGCTCCCGACGGGCCAGGCGACCGACGCCCTCGGGCCGCTGCTGAGCGCCGATTCCGAGACCGTCGTCGTCGACGGCAAGCGCGGGGTCGAGCGCATCCCCCGCGGTGCGATCATCGCCGCGAAGAGAGTGCCGCCGCCGCCCGCTCCCCGGCCGCGGGGAGCGGGCGCGTGAGCTGACGCCGCCGCGGCTCGGCGCAGGGAGGGACCGCGGATCCCTGGCTGCGGGGCGACGGATGCCGGAGACTCGGGTGATGGACAGGGTTCAGCTCGCCGACTTCCTGCGCCGCCGCCGGGCGGCGCTGCAGCCCGAGGACGTGGGCCTGCGACGCGGCGCCCGCAGGCGCACCGCCGGCCTGCGTCGCGAAGAGGTCGCGGCGCTGTGCGACATGTCCACCGACTACTACAGCCGTCTCGAGCAGGCCCGAGGGCCCCAGCCCTCCGAGCAGATGCTCGCCGCCATCGCCCGCGGCCTGCGGCCTGCGGCTGACGCTGGATGAACGAGACCACCTCTTCCGCCTCGCCGGCCACACCGCGCCCGCTCGTGCGCTGCGCAGCGAGCACGTCTCCCCCGGCCTCATGCGGATCCTCGACCGGCTCGCCTACACTCCCGCGCAGGTGATGACCGAACTGGGCGAGACGCTCGCGCAGACGCCCGCGGCACGAGCGCTGTTCGGCGACGAGACGCGCTTCGAGGGCAGCATGCGCAGCGTCGGCTACCGGTGGTTCGTGGACCCGTCTGCCCGCGACGTGTACCCCGCGGAAGATCACCACGGCCTGTCCCGTGCATTCGCAGCCGACATCCGCACGGCGTACGCGAAGTTCGGCGCTCGGTCGCGCGCGGGTGTGATGGTCGACGATCTGCTGGCGACCAGTGCGGAGTTCGCCGCGCTCTGGCAGGAGCACGAGGTGCGCGGCACCCATCCCCGTGAGAAGCGGCTGCAGCATCCCGAGGTCGGCGTGATGGAGATGCAGTGCCAGTTCCTCATCGATCCCGAGCAGGGCCAGACGCTCCTCGTACTCACCGCCGCGCCCGGCACCGAGAGCTACGAACGACTGCAGCTGCTGTCGGTGATCGGCTCGCAGCAGATCACCGCGGGACGCTGAGGACCCGGAGAGCCCCCGCCACGTCTGCCGGCCAGGCGGTCAGCGCCCCGCCCGCCACGGACCGGCGCTCCACAGGGCCCACGCGATGAGCACGGGCTGCAGGAACAGCCGGACGAACCTCGCGCGATCGGAGCGCATCAGAGGCACCGGCGTCCCGGTGCGCCAGTGGTGGACGTTGCCGGGGAAGACCGCGACGAAGAACCCCGCGACCGCCGCACCGACGCGGCGTCGTTCCCGAGGGAGCGACACCAGAGCCGCGCCCAGCAGCACCTCCACAGCGCCCGAGGCCACCACGATCGCGTCCTTGTCCAGGCCGCTGACGCGCGCCGCCCAGTCCGGCACCGCCACCTGGAAGCCGCGGCGGGCCCAGAACAGGTGCGACAGCCCCATGAAGACCAGGAATCCGCCGAGCACGACCCGCAGGATGATCCGGACGATCTGCAGGGGCGGTGCGGGCGCGGTCATCGCGCCAGTCTGGCATCCCCGGCACGGCGCTGCGTCGCCGGCAGCGCATCACCCGGCGAGCACCCCAGCGACGTCGTCCCACCACCGGGCGGCCGCCGAGCGGAGCCCCTCGAGGCGCTCGCGCGCGGCCGCGGACGTGGCATCCCGCCCGGCATCCGCACGGTCAACCGCTGAGGCCGGAAGCGCGTCGAGGTCTTGCACCTCGCTCTGGCCCCAGTGGGCGAGGGCCCCCGACAGCTTGATGCGCGTGTAGTCGTCGGCCGCGAGCGCCACCACCGGCACTCCGGCGGGTGCAGCGAACACGGCCGGGTGGTAGCGGCTCGTGATGAGCAGGCGGGCCGAGCGCGCGAGCGCCGCCGCCGGCACCGAGTCGCCCGTCGGCAGCACCCTGCTGGTTTCGGTCATGCGCGCCCTCACACGCTCGTGCAGCGCGGCGTCGCCGGCCGGCTCCTCCCCCGGCCCCCAGGGGCCGAAGTGCCCGTGGAAGACCACCGGCCCCACCGTGCGCGCGGCGTGGTCGACCAGCTCCGCCATCCGCTGCTCGACGTCGGGGGCGGAGCGGCCGGCGAACCAGCCCGAGAGGCTGACGACCACCGCCCCGGAGGTCCCGCCGGTCGCCGCCGGACTCCGCCAGCCGAGGAACGACGCGTCATCGACCCCCTCCACGACCGGCAGGCCCCACGACCGCACGAGCGCACCCGACACCGATTCGCGCACGCTCGTCAGTGCCGCCGCGCGCACGAGGCTCGCGACCCGCTCCTCGTCGCCGTGCTCGAGGTCGGGCCCGAACGTCTGTCCGGTCACCACCACCGGCAGACCGCGGGCGCGCGCCATCGCGACCAGCGCGCTGCGTTCGTAGATGTGCACCGGCCACCGCGAGGCGAGGTTGCCCCCGCCCGCGTTCAGGACGCCCGAGACGCGATCCAGAGCAGCGAGCACCCTCTCGGCGGAGTCACCTGCTGCCAGACGACCCCGGCCGGCCGCGGCATCCGTCAACTCCTCCAGCCGCGCCTGCGAGGCGGCACGATCCATGCCCGCGAACCCGAGGCGGGGCACCATGGCCACGCCGTAGCGGCGTTCGGACTCGGCGGGTGCCGAGGACACCCCCACGATGTCGACCCCGCGCGCGGCGAGCTCGTCGCGCGCCGCCTCGAACATCGCCTCATCGCCGATGTGCATCATCCCCGACACCACGCCGATGTCGCCGATGGTGAGCACGGTCATAGCTCTCCGTTCAGGAAGGACGCGCCGGTCGCGGTGCCGCGGCGTCGGTGACGAGCACCGATCCGGGCTCGTTGTCAAGCATGCCTTGCCGCCCGGCCGGCGGCATACGCTGTGGACAGCGCAGACCCGCCCTGCGCGGGGAGGCAGGTGACACGTGGGCGTCCAGACCGCGATGGATGAGGTTCTCCACGCGCCGACGATCGTCGAGGCGCTCCGGGCCGCCGACGACGTGGCGTTCGAGGCCGGACGCGATCCCAGCGTGCGCACCCTGCGTGTGCTGCTGACCGCGCTCGCCCGCAGCGACGACATCGCCGCGATCGCCTCGGTGCACGCGCTGGCGGAGATGCACGACGAAGAAGCGCTCCGCCGGCTCGTCGGCCTGCTGTCGGACCCCCGGGCCTTCATCCGCGAGCACGCCGCCTGGGCGCTCGGCCAGAGCCTGCCCCGGCCCGAGGCGGTGGGCCGCCTGCTCGGCCTGGTCGCCGAGGGCGGCTTCTCGGGGATGCTCGCGCAGCACACCATCGAGAAGTGGTCGGGCGCCGCGGGCGAGGCCCTCGCGATCGCGATCGAGTCCGCGCTGCTGGGCATGACGGATGCCTCGTCCCGGGCGACCCTGGTCGAGACCCTCGGCCTCATCCGCCAGCCCATCGCCACCCGGCTCCTCCGCGAGGTCGCCCTCGATCCCCGCGAGTCGGACGAGGCCCGCGAGGCGGCGATCGCCGCGCTGGGTCAGCGGCGTGACACCGCGGGACTCGACGACGACCTCGGCACGGTGGTGGCCGCCGGGGGCCGCTTGGCGGCGGCGGCACGGCTCGCCCTCATCGACCTCGACCCGGCACCTGCCGCTCACCGCGGTGCGCGCGGGCTCACCGTCGCGCAGCTGTTCCTCCACGCCGACATCGACCCTTCGCTGTCGGCGGTCGGCGCCGGTGACAACGGCGGCATCGCCACCCTGCTCGTGCGGCTGGGCGACGCGCTGACGGTCGATGAGGCGAGTCCCGTCCAGCGGGCGCTCACGCTGTCGCGCGGACCGCTCGAGCACAGCGCCGAGGACCTGCTCCGGGTGGCCGGGACATCGAGGGGCCACGTCTACGGCCGCATCCCTCTCGCTGCCCGTCCCGTGGCTTCTGCCGCGGCCTGGCCGTATCGGGTGACGGCGCGCCGCGGCATCCGCCGTGTCCTGCGTGCGGCAGGCGGCGTGGACGTCGTGCACCTGCGCATGGCCGACGTCGGCAGCCTCGCAGCGGCGGACGTGGCCCGCGAGCTCGGCATCCCCACCGTGTTCACGGTCGCGCCCGACCCGCACAGCGTCATCCGGTCGCTGGAGGATGCCGGCACACTCACCCGCGAGGGCTTCGGTGAGACGGATCTTCGCGAGCACTTCTGGTTCCGGGCGCGCCTGGTGCAGACCCTCGCCGCCTCCGCGTCGCACACCGTCTTCTTCCCGCGGCCCGATCTGGTGCAGGAGATGCGCGAACTGGTCGGCATCGACATGAACGCCCGCAGCGAGCGGCACACGGTGGTTGCAGAGGGGGTCGACCTCGAGGTGATCGACCAGGCCGTGGCCGAAGCCCGAGTCGCCGGCATCGAAGGCGCCGCCGCAGCGGGCGCGGCGTTCGGCGACCTCGCCGCGCTTCTGGGCGACCTGGCGGAGGACCGGCGCGGCCTTCCACTGCTGGTCACCGTGGGGCGCCTCCACCGCGTGAAGGGCGTGGCGACGCTCGTCGGCGCGTGGGCGGAGTCGTCACTCAGCGAGCGCGCGAACCTGCTCGTCATCGGCGGCGACCTCGACGAGCCCTCGCGCGACGAGCAGGAGCAGCTCGACCTCGTCGCCGACGTGGTCCCTCCGCACCAGCGTGCGCGGCGGGGACTGATCCTCGCCGGCCACCGCGCGAACGACGTCGCCGCGCGCTGGATCGCCGCCGCGAGATTCGGGATGCCGGGTCTCGCGGCCGCGGGCGGCGCCTACGTGTGCGCGAGCATCAAGGAGGAGTTCGGCCTCGCGGTGCTCGAGGCGATGGCGACCGGACTGGTCGTGGTCGCCCCCGACGGCGGCGGGCCTGCCACATACGTCGACCACGGCGACACCGGCTTCCTCACGGCGACGTGGGACCAGGACCGCTTGACGGACGCCGTCGCGGCGGCTCTGGATCGCGCGGCGGACGACGATGAGCATCGCGCCCGGCGATCGCGGGACGTCGTCGCCGAGGGATTCACGATCCAGGCGATGGCCGCCACCCTGGCCCCCATCTACGCCTCGGTCGTCGCTCAGGAGGCAGAGCTCGCACGGGCGGCGAGGATGCCCGCATGACCCTCCTCGTCGTCAGCCCCGACTACGCCTCGCACCTGCTGCCCCTCGCGGCACTGGCCACGGCCTGGCGCGACGCCGGTGAGCACGTCGTCGTCGCCACCGGACCGGCCACGGCGCCGATCGTCGCCGACTTCGGCTTCGACCGCGTCGACCTTCCGCTCGGCCGCGGGGCCAACGCCGGCGTCATGCGCACGAGGGAGCAGGACGCCGCCGAGGCGGCATCCCTCGAGGGCTTCTTCGAGGCGACCCGGCACGGCATGGTGCCGACGCTGGCCTACCAGGCCCGCGAGCGTCTGACCGACCTGATGTGGCAGCCCGAAGAGCGGGCGAGGGCCACGCTCGAGGTCGTCGATCGGGTGCGTCCCGACGCGATCCTCGTCGACCACCTCGCGTTCAGCGCGCGCCTGGCCCTCCACACCGCCGGCATCGACTACGGCGACGTCGTGCTGGGCCACCCGTCCGCGCTTCCGGGCCCAGGCGAGGTGTACGGCTTCCCGTCGGCCTGGCCGCGGACGTTCCAGCCGGAGCCGGCCGAGCTGGCAGAGCTGCGCCGCCTGTGCGTCGAGGTGTCCGATCGCTTCGCGGGTCAGTGGAACACGGCGGCTCGCGCGCTCGACCCCGGAGCGGATGCCGTGACCGATGCGTTCGCCCTCCACGGCGACGTCGTGCTGTACAACTACCCCGCGCTCCTCGCCGCGGGAGACGGGCGTGCGCTGCCGCCGCACGTCTTCCTCGGCTCGACCCGGCGCGACGAGCGACACGATCACGACGTCGACGAGTTCCTCCGCGCCGGCACGCCGTTCGTCTACGTGAGCTTCGGGAGCTTCCTGTCGGTGCGCGGCGACGTCCTGGCACGGGTCGCCGCCGCGATCGCGCGGACGGGCCTTCGCGCGGCGATCGCGACGGGCTCCACCCCGGCGGGCCAGCTCGGGCAGCTGCCCGATGGCTGGCTGGTGCGTGAGTACCTGCCGCAGGTGCGCCTGCTGGGCGCTGCCGCGCTCGCCGTCACCCATGGCGGCAACAACTCCGTCACCGAGGCGGTCGGGCAGGGCGTGCCGCTCCTGGTGCTGCCGTTCTCGACCGACCAGTTCGCCGGGGCGGCCGCCGTGGAGAGCTCCGGTGCGGGCCTGTCGCTGGCGCCGAACACCGCGACGGTGGACGAGCTGGCCGAGGCCGTCGCCGCACTCGCAGATGGAGACTGGCAGGGGCGTGAGGCGCTGCGTACAGAAGCGGCGGCCCAGCACGAGCGGCCGGGTCCGACGCTCGCCTACGCGGCGCTCTCCTCGATGTCCGCTTCGCCGGCCACGTCCGCCAGCCCGACCAGCTGGGCCATGGCGACCGGGTCGCCGGCGGCCGACCGGTAGCGCTCCATGCGGGCGGCGTTCGCGTCGTACTGGATGCCGGCCCGCGTCTCGCCGACGTGGTGCAGCGCGTACACGCGTCCCGGGTGGCGCTCCGGCGGGGCTCCGAGGAGGGTCTCGTGCGCGAGGTACCACGCGGCGTCCTCGAAGCCCCAGCCCCGGAATCGCTCGTCCTGCCCGCCGTGCCGCGCCCAGGTGCGCGGCGTGGCGACGTACACGCCCGAGCACGCGCCGACCACGTGGTCGTGATCGCAGTCCTCGAGCGCCCTGCCTTCGGCGTACTGCGCCGAGCCCGCGCGACCCAGCCACCGGTACTCGGTGTAGGGCAGATGCACCCTGTCGCTGGTGCGCGCGGCGCGGATCGCCGCACGCAGCGCATCGGGTTCGGGGATCGTGTCGGCGTCGCCGATCACGACGACCTCGTCCTCGGCGGCGTCGGCCATCGCGCGGTTGCGGCAGGCGGCGAGCACGAACGGGTCCTCACCCGTGTCGACGGTCCGAACGATCGCCTCCGGGAAATGCGCTTCATACCAGGCCGTCACACGGTGGAAGGCATCGAGGCGGGACGGCGCGGGACGCCACGGAATGACGATCCGCACGGCGAGGTCGGAGGGCATGACGGGAGCCTAAGGCACCCCGCCGCCGAGCCCGAATCCTGGCCGGTCGGAGGCATCCTCTCGCCGCATCTCAGTCGTCGAAGATGCCGACCGACGCCGACAGCCGGGTGACCTCGTCCGCGCTGAGCTCGAGCTCCGCGGCCTGCGCCGAGTCGGTGATGGAAGCGGCGCGCCGCGCCCCGGGGATGGGGATGACGTGGTCGCCGAGGGCGAGTTCCCAGGCCAGCACGACCTGTTGCGGGCTGACGCCGTGCGCCTGGGCGACGTCGCCGAAGACGGAGAACCGCTCGCCGACCCGCCTCGCCCCTCCGCCGGTGCCGCCCAGCGGGCTCCACGGGAGGAAGGCGACAGCGTGGTCCGCGCAGAACCGCAGCTCGTCGATGCTGCCGGGATGCTTCGGCGAGAACTCGTTCTGCACGCTGGCGAGGTTCCCCTCCCCGAGCACATCGAGTGCGATCTGGATCTCCTCCACGCTCGCGTTCGAGATACCCACTGCGCGCACGAGGCCGTCCTCCTGCAGCTTCGCCAGCGACGCGATGACGTCCCCGTAGACGCGCGAGCGATCCGGGCGGTGGTACTGGTACAGCTCGATCCGGTCGACACCGAGGATCTCGAGGGACGTCTCGACGGCGGACCGCAGGTACGCCTCCGACCCGTCGCGCCCCCAGACCTCGCCCTCACTGCGGGTGATGCCGCCCTTCGTCGCGACGAAGATGCCGGTCGAGTCGCCGTCCCACGTACGCAGCGCCTCGGCGACGATCCGCTCGTTGTGTCCCATCTCGTCCCACGCCGGCGCATAGACGTCGGCGGTGTCGATGAGCGTGACGCCCGCGTCGAGGGCGGCGTGCACCGTGGCCACCGCGTCCTCGAACGACGGATACTGCTTGTCGTTGTTCATCGACAGCGGCATCGCCCCGAGGCCGATCGCCGAAACCTGCCGTCCCGCCAGAGTCCGCTGCTTCATCGCCTGTCCTTTCGGTCGTGCCCACCAGCCTGCCATCCCCGTGCGCTGCCGCGTGGGACTGGACAGCAGGGGTGCCCGACGCGTAAAGGCCTCCCGCCTCCCCACAATGGGACCGCGGACGCTCAGCGCGCAGCGGTGGCGACGCCGTCTGCCCGAACGTCGCGGTCCTCGGCCGCCAGCACCCGCGCGAGCCCCCGGAAGTCCCGCATCAGGATCCTCGCCAGCACGAAGGTGGGCAGCAAGGCCACCAGCCGCAGCCAGCCGGCGACGTCGCCCTCGTAGTCGGCGAGCACCCGCGTCCCTCCACTCTGCGCGACGCAGACGTACTCCACCCGCGAGTTCCACGGCGAGGTGGAGTGCCAGACCACCCTGCGCGGTGGATCGATCGCCTCCAGCTCATCAGCGAACCGCACGGTGAAGGGGCCGAGGATGCGGTCGATCGCCCACCATCGACTGCCCACGTCCGGCGGCCCGTCGCCGATGCGCTGGCGGAACGCCACCGCCGGCGCGAACTCGGGCCACCGCGCAGGGTCGGCGACGTACGCGAACACCCGCTCGGGCGGGAAGGGAAGGTGGACGTCGAGGAAGACGCGTCGCCACATGGCGCTCACACCATCGCGGGCACCGGCCGGTCGGGGTACAGCTCCCTCATCGCCCGGTCGTACTTGCGCTTCATCAGCAGGAGATACAGCAGTCGGATCGGCGCCGGGATGTTCTTGTGCATCCACTCGTCCCTCTCCGCCTCCGGGACGCTCGCGATCAGCAGCCCCACCTGAAGCGCCATGATGTCCTTGCCGAGCTCCTTGCGATGCGCGGCGAGGTTCTCGCGGGTGTGCTCCTCCATCCAGTCCCACTCCTGCTGCGAGAGCACGGCGCCCGCGACCGGGAGGATGTCGTCCTCCTCCTGCGCGAGATGCGCGTGCAGCGTGTCGCGGAGCACCTCGATGTCGGCCGCGAGGGCCGCACCCAGGCGCGGGTCGGCGGTGGCGACCCACGGCTCCAGCTGCGGCTCGATGCGCGCGAGCTGGGCCGCCACGTCGGCGTGCTGGGCGCGCATCTGATCGACGTGCAGAGTGCATCCGGGGTCGCGGGACGTCAGCCTGTCCCACAGGGCGATGTCCTCGGTCTCGTGATGCATGTGCAGCGCGAAGAAGTCCAGGTTCGCGTACCGACCGACGATCGCCGCGCGCTCCACATCGCCGGCCTGCACCTCACGCACCAGCATCGGCAGCTGCGTGTACAGCCAGCGGAAGATCCGGTGCACGAGAATCAGGCCCGACGTGTCGCACCCCGCGTGCTGGCCTTCCGGCATCGCTCCGGACGACGGCAGCTTCGTAGCCATGGCGAACCCCCAGTCCCCACCGACCGCGCGCACCGGCCCCACGCCGGGGCGCACAGCCGCACGATACACCCGTCGCAGGGCCGCGCACAGCACCTCGCTCGGAGCGCGGAAAGGCCCAGGCCCCCGCGACGTATCGCGAGGGCCTGGGCCTTCGATTCCGGTGACAGCGGTTGGTGGAGATGGGGGGAATCGAACCCCCGTCCATCGCTGAGTAACTGCGGTTTCTCCGGGCGCAGTCTGTGAAGACGTTCTACTCGGCTCCGACCTTTGTCACAGACACCTAAGTCGACGAGCCCATCCTGATAAGAGTCCCGCGTGGCGCTCAGGCGACGTCACGCAGCAAGATCCCTAGATGACGCCAATACCCGTGACGGGATCAGTCACGGATTGACGGCGTCGGGCTCGCTGCTCAGGCAGCGAGGGCGAACGCGGACTGCTTCTTTTCGGCAGTTATTGGTTTGCAAGGAGCGTTTACGAGATAACCCTGCATCCTCGGCCCGCTTCACGCAGATTCGCAGGCGATGTCGAAACCGATCATCCCCGTGTCCTCGAATCGAGGTGGTTCCTTCTCGCGAAGGGCCGCTGTCACACTGTGGAGTTGCCAACACCCGGGTGCCGAAGCATCCGAGCACATCAGTCTACAACGGATGCCACGCCCCCGCCATTCCCGGCCCCTCTCCACAGCCGCGTACGGTGCGGCCGCTCCCGCCGGTGCCGGGGACGACCTTCACTCGCGCTGTCCGCCTCAGCTGCCGCGGGTGCGGGGCGACAGGTCGGGCAAGGCACGCGTGCCGAAGTCGTGGCGGAGCGCGCTGAGGGCGGCGAACCACCCGGGCAGCCCGTGCACGCCGGGTCCGGGTGCGGTCGACGCCGAGGCGAGGTAGACCCCGGGCATGGGCGTGCGCCACGGGTCGGGGCTGAACACCGGGCGGCCGAGGATCTGCGGGAAGGTCGGTGCACCCGCGGCGATGTCGCCCCCGGGGTAGTTCGGGTTGTGCCGCTCGACCTCACGGGCGCTGCGCGAGCTCGCGGCGACGATCGTGTCGCGGAAGCCAGGAGCGAAGCGCTCGATCTGCCGGATGACCGCTTCCTTCCGGTCGACGGGGCTGCCCGCGGGAACATGCGTGTACGTCCACAGCGTGTGCATCCCGGCCGGGGCGCGGGTGGCGTCGAACAGCGTCGGCTGCGACACGAGCACGTACGGCCGCACCGGCATCCGCCCGCGGTTGACCTCATTCTCGGCCCCCGCCACCTCGGCGCGCGTTCCGCCGACGTGCACCGTGCCGGCGTGGCGCAGCTCGGGATGCGACCACGGCACGGGCTCGCTCAGGGCGAAGTCCACCTTCGCCACGCCGTCGCCGTACCGGAAGCGCCGCAGCGCCCTGCGGTACTTCTCGGGCATGGCATCCCCCGCCATCCGCATGAGCGCCTTGGGTGTGACGTCCAGCACGGTCACGCGGGCGGCGGGCAGCGCCGCCAAGGAGGTGACCTCGTGGTCGAGCACCACCTCACCGCCGTGTGCACGCAGGTCGCCGACCATCGCGTCGATGATCGCCTGGCTGCCGCCGACGGGGATGGGCCAGCCGCGGGCGTGTGCGTACGCCGTGAGCGCCAGGCCGGCGCCCGCCGCGGCGACGCTCGGCTGCGGCAGGATCGTGTGCGCGGCGACACCGGTGAGCAAGGCGGGAGCGACGTCCTGCCGGAAGCGGGCGTTCCACGCGGGTGTCCCCTGCTCGAGGGCGCGGAGGCCGAACGCCACGGCGGTCGCGGGATCCTGCGGCACCTGCAGCAGTGCCGACCCGGTGAATTCGGCGACCTCGGTCGCGCGCGCGACCAGCCCGCGCATGAGCTGCTCGTAGGCGCGGCCGTCGCTGCCGAGGTTGTCGCGCGTGCGGGCGAGGTCACGGTACGCGATGCCGGCGCGCCCGCCGTCCAGCGGATGGCCGAACGAGATCTCGGGAGTGACGAACTCCACGCGGTCGCGCAGGCCGAACTCGCGGAAGAACCGCGACTCGAACGCCATCGGGTGCACCGCGGAGCACACGTCGTGCAGGAAGCCCGGAATCGTGAGCTCGCGGGTCGCGGCGCCGCCTCCCGCCTGATCGGCGCGCTCGAACACGCGCACACGCAGTCCTGCGCGAGCGAGAGTCACGGCGGCCGCGAGGCCGTTGGGCCCCGCGCCGACGATCACGGCATCGAGTTCCTCGCCTCCCGGCCGGGCGCGCGTGCTCACGGCGATGACGCCTCCGCATCCGGAGTCTTCGCGGCTGCCGGCTTCCTGGCGGTCGGCTTCGCAGCATTCGGCTTCGCGGCGGTCGCCGTCGCGCTGGACGACTTCGCAGCGGTCGGTTTCGCGGCGGTCGGCTTCGCGGCCGCCGGTTTCGCGGCCGAGGCCGTCGAGGAGGCGTCGTGCGACTCCTCCCCCGACGCTGCCATCTCCTTCTCGGCCGTCGACGCCGAGGTGCGTCGCGTCGCCCGGCCTTCCGCGAGATACGCCAGCCGATGCAGCGTCTCCTCGTTGCGCCAGTGCAGCGGGATGTCGAGCAGCGGCGCCGGCACCAGCCGCCCGGGACCGGCGACCGCCTCTTCCTGGATGCGCACGACGCACTCCTCGCCGCGGGGCTTGACGTCGATCGTCACGCGCGCCTCACCGATCGGCCAGCCGCGAGCCCGCATCACCATCTTCTGCGACGGCACGTACTCCTCGACGACCGTCTTGTCGTCGAGGAGCACCGGCCAGATGCCGAACGAGTGATGCACCTCGGACCCCGCCTGCGGCCACCGCTCGTCGACCTCTCGCATGCGGGACGCGCCGACGACCCATGCGGGGTACAGCCAGCCGTCGCCCAGCACCTCGAACACGTCCTCCGGCGTGCACTTGAGCACCCTCACGTTGCGGGACATCGCCATGCTCCTGTCGTCGTGGGTCTGCCGTGTGCACGACGATAGGCCGCAGTGGCGGTCGTGCGGAGCGGCTTGCGCCGCGGCCGAGCATGTGGCAGTCGCGGCGGCCACGCCGCCCTGCGGTCGTGCGCGCCCCGACCGTCACGCGAACCCGAGCTCACCTCGCACGATCGAGTCCCCGGAGTGGTCGGGATCGCCGTCCTCCGGCTCCAGTGAGATGTCGACGAGCACGTACTCGCGCAGGTCGATGTCGTCGGGAACCTCGAACACGCCGGTGCTGCCCTTCAGCACACCCAGGCTGACGAGCGCGGAGGCGTCGGCTTTGATCAGCCAGACCTCGCGGAATCCGTCGCCCTGCTCGCCGTCGTCGAGGTCCACCTCGACCTGCCGTTCGCCGTCGGGCTTCTCCACCACCACCGCGGAGCCCGAGGCACCCGGATGGGCGGGGAACGCGTCGAGTGTCGCGGAGGCGAGCTCGACCGGCTCGGGCTGACGCACGAAGTTCCAGGTGCCGACCACGGCGACGATGAGAGCGAGGCTGGCCGCGAGCGCGAACAGGAGACGGATGCCGCGTCTGCGGGTGGCCGGCCTCTCGGCGTCCGGCGCGCGGGGCGCGTCCTCGACGAGAGCGGATGCCGCGCCCGCGGCCCCCGGCATCCCGTCATCCGCATCCGGTGCGGGGCCCTCCGCGGCGCCGAGCTTCACCTCGGCGGCGATGCGGTCCCAGACCCGCTCGGGCGGCGCCTGCAGGTCTCCCAGCGCGACGGTGGACCGGCCCACCACGACGGTGTACTCGAGTTCGGCCAGTTCGAGCGCGCACTCGTCGCACACATCGAGGTGCGCGCGCTCCTCCGCCGTGGCGGTCTCGCCGAGTGCGATCAGCGAGAGACGGTCGGGATCAAGATGCGACATGGCCGACCTCCAATCGACTGCGCAGGCGGGTGAGACTTCGCCGGATATGGCTCTTCACGGTACCGAGCGGCATGCCCAGCCTCTCGGATATCTGCTCGTGTGTGAGGTCGTCGTAGAAGGCGAGCCGCACCACGCGGCGCGCATCCGGCTCCAGCCGGTCGATCTCGTCCGCGAGGAGCAGACGGTCGCCGAGGTCGATCTCGGCGCCGACGACGTCCTCGGGCGTGGTGAAGCGCTGCAGCTCCTGCTGCAGCGCCCGCACGCGGGCGCGCGCCTCCAGCGTGTCGGCGATGCGGCGCCGCGTGATCGCGATCAGCCACGTCGACAGCTTCGCCTTGGCGGGGTCGTACGACCGGCGCGACGTCCACGCCGAGACGAACGCCTTCTGCGTGACGTCCTCGGCGTCGCCGCGGTCGCCGACGAAGCGCAGCGCCATCGTGAACACGACCGGCGACCACCGCCGGTAGATCTCTTCGAGCGCTCGCTCGTCGCCGTTGCGGAAGCGATCGCTCAGCTCCCGCTCGTGCGCCTCTTCCACGCTGTGTCCTCTCATCCTCATCGCGGTCGGCGACGTCGCCGGCTCAGGGGATCGGGGTCGCGATGGCGACCACGTTATCGGCGTACCGCCCGCTCGTGGGGTCGAACGCGCCCCCGCACGTGATGAGCACGAGCGCTCTCGTGCCGGAGCGGGCGAACAGATCGTCCACCGGAAGGTCGGCCTTCGGGTAGTAGGTGACCGACTCGACGGAATAGCGGTGCACGGAGCCCGCGGCATCCGTCACCTCCACGACCTCCCCGGCTGCCAGGTCTCGCAGGCGGCTGAACGGCCCGATCGGGTACGAAGGAGCATCCACATGCGCCGAGATCACGACGTTGCCGTCGGCGCTGGCGGGGTCCGACCCGAACCGGTACCACCCGGCGATGGCCGGATCGACGGGGAGCTCCATGAAGCCCCCGGTCTCGACGCCGACCGGGACGACCGGCACATCGACGTCGGCGGAGGCGACGACCACCCGCGCCGGCGGCTGGGGATCCCGCACGGGCGCCTGGGTGGCCGCCGCGATCGGCACGTCGACGGCGGGAGTGGGGATCGGCGTGGGAGTCGCCGTCACCGTCGATGCCGCCGGTGGCGGGGCGGACTCGGCATCGGCCGAGCCGCACCCCGCCAGCGCGAGGACGACCGCCAGAGCCGTCAGCGCTCCCGCGGTCGCCCTCGCCACGTCGGCCGTCCTCAGCGGTTCGCGCGGGCGCGGACGGCGACGACGGATGCCGCAGCCGCGGCCGCGATCGCCAGCCCGGCGAAGACGAACAGGGACTGCATCATCGCGTCGCGCTCGGCGAGCTGGCCGCCGCTGCCCGAGGGGACCCCGTCAGGAGCCGAGTGCAGACCCGAGATCGTCTGGACAGCGACGGCCAGGTTGTCGTCCTCGAGGCTTCCCCACGCGTACACGATCGTGAGGGCGCCCTCCTCGACCGCGACGTCGGTCGGCCCGAGGACGGGATCGGTGGTGCCGGCGGCGGCGACGGATGCCGAGATGGTGCCGGCCGGCAGGTTCAGCGTGGCCTCATTCGGGTTCGTCAGATCCTCGATCACCGGAGAGCCGCCCGCGAGCACATCCACAGCGGGCGCCGCGGCGACGTGGCGAACGGTCAGGCGACCTTCACCCGCCGCGGTGGCGGCGGTGTCGTTGGTGAACGGCGTCACGGTCGGGTCGCCGCCCTCGTTCAAGTGGGCCACGGCGGTGTAGTTCTTGCCGCCTTCGAGCGTCAGGGTGACTGGTCCGAGCACCGGCGAGCTGTCGTCGGTGGCGTCCGTCGCCGTCAGCGCGACCTCGTACGATCCGGCGGGCAGGTCCAGCGGGCCCGCGAGGTCGCCCGGCTGGAAGTCGTCGATCGTGAGCTCCCCGTTGACGTACACGTCCACGGGCGTGTCGGGGATGCCGTGAAGCACCGAGAGCTGGGCCCCGTCGGCGGTGGCGGCGGTGGCGGGTGCGACCATCAGACCGAGGGCTGCGACGGCCCCGGCGGCGATGCCCGCGAGAATCTTGTTTCGCACGGTGGTCCTCCTTCGTCGGGGCGACCGGTTCGCCGCCCATTGACAGGTGATTCCCGCCGGCACGCCGGTTTGGATGCAGGTGAATGAAGATTTCTCGGCCGATGGCGCGGCGGTGCGTAGAGTCGGCGTCATGAGCGACGTCGTCATCACCGTCCGCGGGGAGCACGAGACCCGCATCGCCCCCGAACGCGCGATCGCGCACCTGACCATCCGCGCCGAGGGACCCGAGAGGGGGGCCGTCGTGGAGCGGATGTCGGCGCTCACCGAGCCGGTACGCGACGACCTGGCGGCGCGCAAGGCCGCCGGCACCGTCGCCGAGTGGACGAGCCAGCGCGTCTCGGTGTGGTCCGAGCGTCCGTGGAACAACGAGGGCCGCCGGCTCGCTCCGGTGCACTACGCCACCGTCGACTTCTCGGTGACGTTCACCGACTTCGCCGTCCTCTCCTGGTGGGCCGGCGAGGTCGCCGAGCGCGAGGGAGTGCAGCTCGGCTGGATCGAGTGGAAGCTGACCCCTGAGACCCGGACCTCCGTGGAGCGCTCCGTGGCGACGGAGGCGGTCGGGGTCGCCGTGGCGCGAGCCGCGGCCTACGCCGGCGCTCTCGGGCTGTCCGACGTCGCCGCGCTCGAACTCGCCGACGTCGGCCTGCTCGACCGCCAGGAACGCCCCGAGATGACGCCGGCGCCGCGCATGATGGTCGCGAAGGCGTCGTTCGCCGCGGATGCCGCGGGCGGCGGCCCCGCCGTGCAGCTGCAGCCTGAGGACATCGTCATCTCGGCCGCTGTGGAGGCGCGGTTCGCCGCACGGTGAGGCCCGGGACTAGTCCCCCAGGCGGTTCCGGGTGCGCATCGCGCGCTCGGCCTCTCGCTTGTCCTCGCGCTCGCGGATCGTCTGGCGCTTCTCGAACTCGCGCTTGCCCTTCGCCACCGCGATCTCGACCTTGGCGCGGCCGTCCGAGAAGTACAGCTTGAGGGGCACCAGCGTGTAGCCGCCCGCGGAGACGGCGTGCGACAGCTTGATGATCTCGTCCTTGTGGAGCAGCAGCTTTCGCGTGCGCTTGGCGGAGTGGTTCGTCCAGTGGCCCTGCGAGTACTCCGGGATGTGCACCGCGTCGAGGAACGCCTCGCCGCCGTCGATGTAGGCGTAGCCGTCGGTGAGGTTCGCGCGGCCTTCGCGCAGTGACTTCACCTCGGTGCCGGTCAGCACGAGGCCCGCCTCGTAGGTCTTCTCGATGGCGTACTCGTGGCGGGCACGGCGATTGGTCGCCACGACCTTCTCCCCGCGTTCTTTGGGCATGGCGACTCCTTATCGGTTGCTGGGCGTATGCGCCGGTTGCTGAGCGTGTCGAAGTGTGCCCCGCGGGCGGTCCCTGAGGACCGACGGCCGCACGGCAGCCTTTCAGTCTACCCCGGAGCGAGCCGCGCGATCACGCGCGGAGCCACCGCCGGATCGCGAATCCCGCCGACAGGGCCGCGAGCCCGATGCCGACCAGGATGAGAACGGGCACCACGAGCCAGGCATCCGCCAGATCGACCCAAGTCGTGACGAAGTCGACCCGGTTGCGCAGATAGTTGTCCACGCCGAAGTGCACCCCCGCGATGACGGCCGCACTGGCCAGGACGGATCCCAGCAGCGCTGCGAACACGCCCTCGAGGATGAACGGCGTCTGGATGAACCGGTTGGACGCCCCGACCAGGCGCATGATGCCGAGCTCCCGTCTTCGCGCATACGCCGAGAGCCGGATCGTCGTGGCGATGAGGAGGACGGCCGCGATGAGCATCAGAGCCGCGATGCCGACAGCGATGTAGGTCGCCACCGTCAGTGCGGAGAAGAGCGGCTCGAGGTACTGCAGCTGGTCCTGCACCTGCTCGACCCCCGCAGTGCCCGTGAACGCCTCGATGATGACGGCCGACTGCGCCGGATCGACGAGCGTGATGCGGAAGGTCTCGTTCACCTGCTCGGGGGTGACGACGCTGGCGTCCTCCTCCCCCACCAGGTCGAGCAGCTCCTCGTAGGCCTGCTGATGGTCGAGGAACACCATGTCGCGGATGAGGGGCGACAGCGCGCTGCCCTCGAGCTTGCCGCGGACCTCCTCGATCTGCTCGGGCGTCGCCTCCCCGTCCGCGCACGTCGCCTCGTTCGTGGAGATCTCGGTGCACATGTAGATCGCGACCTGCGCGCGGTCCACCCAGAAGTCGCGCATCGTCACGATCTGCATCTGCATGAGGATGGCGGCGCCGACGAACGTCAGCGACACGAACGTGACGAGGATCACCGAGATGACCATCGAGACGTTCCGCCGGAGGCCGGTGAACGCCTCCGACATGATGAGTCCGAACCTCATGAGGTGGGCCCCACTTCGTCGTCGGGATCGGTTTCGCCGAGTCCGAGCCGGTCGGCGAGCCCCAGCTCCGCCACCTCGATCTGGTCGATGACGGGCATCGTCTGCGTCTGCGACGGCACGGCCGCGGCGGGAGGAGCGGATGCCTCCCCGGCCGCGGCGTCCTCGCCCACGGGCTCCTCGACCGCATGCTCGAGCGCCTGGGCCTTCCGCAGCTCGTCCGCCGCGAGCGCCGCCGCGGTCGCGGCCGTGGCGGCCGCGACGGCCGCGCTGGCGACACCGGGAGACACGGCATCCGTCTCTCTCGCCTGCTCGTCGTCACCGCGCACGAGAGTCGGGTCGAGGCCCGCCGCGGCGGCGAGCGAGGCCTCGCGCTGGACCTCGAGCACCGCGGTGAGGGCGGCCACGGCGGCCGCGCCGCGCTCGGGCTCCGGCGTGAGGCTGGGCAGATTCGAGCGGTCGCCGTAGCCGCCGTGCCGCTCGTCGCGCACGATCTCGCCGTGGCGGAGCTCGATCACGCGACGCTGCATCTGGTCGACGAAGCCGGCCTCGTGGGTGGCCATGACCACCGTCGTGCCGCCGGCGTTGATGCGGGCGAGCAGCTGCATGATGTCGATGGAGGTCGCGGGGTCGAGGTTGCCGGTGGGCTCGTCCGCGAGCAGGATCTGCGGACGGTTGACCAGGGCGCGGGCGATCGCGACGCGCTGCTGCTCACCACCCGAGAGCTCGTGAGGGAACCGCTTCTCCTTGCCGGCGAGTCCGACGAGGGCGAGCACCTCGGGCACGGCCTGCTGGATGAAGCCGCGTGAGGAGCCGATCACCTGCAGGGTGAAGGCGACGTTCTGGAAGACCGTCTTGGTGGGCAGTAGCCGGAAGTCCTGGAACACGGCGCCGACATGGCGGCGGAAGTACGGCACCTTGCGGTTCGACAGCGTGCGCAGGTCGCGGCCGAGCACGACGACCCGCCCTTCGCTCGGCGTCTCTTCGCGGAGGATCAGCCGCAGGCACGACGACTTCCCCGATCCCGAGGCGCCGACGAGGAAGACGAATTCCCCGCGCTGCACTTCGAAGTCGACATCGCTCAGGGCAGGCTTCGCAGTGCCGCGAAAGCGCTTCGTGACGTTCTCGAACCGGATCATGGCCTAACGAGCCTATGCGGATGACCCCCGGTGCGGTCCAGCGACACCCGAGGCTGAGGCATCCGCCGTCCGCGGACTCCCCCTTCTGTCATCGGATCACGCGCCGCTCGCCCGCCCGACGGAATGTCGTAGGTATGTTCTAATATCACAGCATGACCACCTCGGAACCGGACGGCGCGGCCGACGCCGACCCGCACGCGGGCGTCGAGCATGTGGACGACGTGCCGGTCGATGAAGACGCGTGGGCCGGCGCCGCCGCGGCCGTGCCCGACGAGCTCGACCTCGTGACCGAGGTGGACGACATGATGGCGGTCTTCGCCTCGGAGCGCTTCGTCCGCGTCGACGCCCTGCGGCGTCGCGCACTCGCCGACGAGCGCTACGGCGACGCGATCGCCGCCGTCGTCGAGAGGTCGGTGCGGCTGGAGCTCGCGGCGGCGCTGCGCGTCACCGAGGCCGCTGCGGCGCACCTTCTGGGCATGGCCCAGGCACTCGTGCACCGGTACCCGGCGGTGCTCGAAGCCCTCCACCGCGCCAGGATCAGCGAGCGGCATGCCGAGATCCTGGTCGACGCGCTCGACGGCGTCGAGCCCGATGTGCGCGCCAGACTCACCGAGCGCGCGGCACAGTTGGCCGAGGAGCTCCCCGTCGGCGCGTTCCGCAGACAGCTCAGCAGAATGATCGAGAGCGAGCGCTCGGCGACGCTCGCGGAACGTCACGAGGCCGCTCTTCGACAGCGCCGCGTGGTGGTCGAGCCCGCCGACGACGGGATGGCGTGGCTGCACGCCTTCATCCCTGCAGTGGAGGCACGCGCGATCCAGGGCCGGATCACGGCCATGGCCAGAGTGCTGGGCGCGGCGGCCGATGAGGAGCGCACGCTCGATCAGCGGCGTGCCGACGTGCTCGGCGACCTGCTCGTCGACGGCGACACCGCGGCGCTCGTGCCGGAGGCGCGCGGCATCCGGGCCGCCGTCACCGTCACCGTGCCGGCTCTCGCACTGCTGGATGCGGCATCCGGCCCGGGGGACTCCCCCGACGCGCCGGCGGTGGTCGAGGGCGTCGGGCCGATCACGCTGTCGCGCGCGCGAGAGCTGTGCGGGGGCGCCGACGGCTGGATGCGGGTTCTCACCCACCCCGAGACCGGCGCGGTGCTCTCCGTCGGTCGCGACCAATACCGTCCGCCGCCGGGGCTGAGGCGGCTGGTCCGGTGGCGAGCCGACAGATGCATGGCTCCCGGATGCGGGATCCCGGCCTCCAGATGCGAGATCGATCACACCGTGGCGTGGGAGCACGGCGGCGAGACCTCGCTCGACAACCTGGCTCCCCTCTGCAAGGGCCACCATACGATCAAGCATCACGGCGGCTGGCGGGTCGAACAGGTCGCAGAAGGCGGGGGCGCGCTGCAGTGGACCTCCCCTGCCGGGCGACGCTACCTCGTCACGCCCGAGCGGCGTGTGCCCGTCTTCCGCGCATCGGCCGCCGAGCCTGCCGCACCGTTCTGACGCGGATGCCGCGACCGGCGCGGGTCGGCCCGTCCGGTGCGGTCACCCGTGCCCGGCGGAGTCAGTCGTCGTCGTCCTTGCGCTTGCGCCAGCGGATGCCCGCCGAGATGAACCCGTCGAGATCGCCGTCGAAGACGATCGCGGGGTTGCCGACCTCGTAGCCGGTGCGGAGGTCCTTCACGAGCTGCTGCCCGTAGAGGAAGTACGACCGCATCTGGTCGCCCCAGCTCGCGGTGATGGTGCCGGCGAGCTCCTTCTTCTTCGCCGCCTCCTCCTCGCGCTTGAGCAGGAGCAGGCGGGTCTGCAGCACGCGCATGGCGGCAGCGCGGTTCTGGATCTGCGACTTCTCGTTCTGCATCGACACCACGATGCCCGTGGGGAGGTGCGTGAGCCGGACGGCGGAGTCCGTCGTGTTGACCGACTGGCCGCCGGGACCGGACGAGCGGAAGACGTCGACGCGGATCTCACCCTCGGGGATGTCGACCTCGACGGCCTCCTCCATCACCGGGATGACCTCGACCGCGGCGAACGACGTCTGGCGCTTGTCGGCCGAGCCGAACGGGCTGATGCGCGCGAGGCGGTGCGTGCCGGCCTCGACCGACAGCGTCCCATAGGCATAGGGCGCGTCGACCTCGAACGTCGCCGACTTGATGCCCGCGCCCTCGGCGTACGACGTGTCCATCACCTTGACGGGGTACTTGTGGCGCTCCGCCCAGCGCAGGTACATGCGCATGAGCATCTCGGCGAAGTCCGTGGCGTCGTCGCCGCCCGCGCCGGAGCGGATCGTGACGACCGCGGAGCGCTCGTCGTACTCGCCGTCCAGGAGCGTCTGCACCTCGAGCTGGCTGACGATGTCCTCGAGCTCGGCGATCTCGTGACGCGCCTCCTCGGCGGAGTCCTCGTCGTCCATCTCGTTGGCGAGTTCCACGAGCACGTCGAGGTCGTCGAGGCGCCGCTCCACGTCGGTGACGCGCTTGAGCTCGGCCTGGCGGTGGCTGAGGGCGCTGGTGACCTTCTGGGCCTTCTCGACGTCGTCCCACAGGTCGGGCGCGCCGGCCTCCTCGCTGAGGCGGGCGATGTCGGCGGTGAGTGCCTCGACGTCGACCACGGCCTTGATGTCGGCGAACGTGGAGCGCAGGGCCTGGATGTCGGCGGAGGGATCGAAGTCGAGCATGACACTCCAGACTAACGTGGAAGCGATGACCGATCACGCAGGCGCCCCCACTGCCCGCGACGTGCTGTGGCGGTTCGGCCCGATGATCTACGGCCCCACGGTGCTGTTCGCGCTCGGCGAGGGCGCCGTCATCCCGCTCATCCCCGTGATCGCCGCTCAGCTGGGCGCGGATGTCGCCACCGCCGCCCTCGTCGCCTCGGCGCTCGTCGTCGGGCAACTGTGCGGCAATCTCCCCGCCGGCTGGGCCGTCGCCCGCATCGGCGAGCGTCTCACGATGGCTATCGCCGGGTTCCTCTCCCTCGCCGGTGTCGCCGGCATGGCGCTCGCTCCCTCGCTGGGCCTGTTCGCGACCGCGGTGTTCGTCATCGGGTTCTGCGCCGCCGCGTTCGGACTCGCACGACATTCCTTCATGACCACCCGCGTGCCGCTCGCCTTCCGGGCGCGCGCCCTGTCGCTGCTGGGCGGCACCTTCCGGCTCGGCATGTTCATCGGCCCGTTCGTCGCCGCCGCGCTGCTGGCGCTGCTCGGCGACGAGCGCGCCGCAATCTGGTTCTTCGGCGGATGCCTCGTCGGCACGATCCTCCTGGTGCTGCTGGGTCCCGACCCCGAGAAGAAGTTCCTCGTCCCCGGAGCGCCCGGCGCGGGCGACGGGCGCATGGACACCGAGGACACCGGCGAACCCGTCACGGGCTCGATCCCGATCCGGCGCACCGGTGGCTCGGGCAGCACGCCAGGGCCGGGCACGGGCGTGCTGCGCACCATGTGGCGCCACCGCCGTGTGCTCTCCACGCTCGGGCTGGCCGCGGCATCCCTCTCGTCCGTCCGCTCCGCACGCCAGGTCGTCCTGCCGCTGTGGGGCGTGTCGATCGGCCTGGACGCGCAGACGATCGCCCTCGTCGTCGGCATCTCGGGAGCGATCGACTTCGCGCTGTTCTACGCCAGCGGTCAGGTGATGGACCGCTTCGGGCGCCTGTGGGCCGCCCTCCCGGCGATGCTGCTCATGGGCGCGGGCTTCGTCGCGCTCGCCTTCACGCACGACCTCCCGGACGCCGCGATGTGGTTCGCGATGTTCGCCGCGGTGCTGGGCGTCGGCAACGGTCTGTCCAGCGGGATCCTGCTCACGCTCGGCGCCGACGTGGCACCGAAGACCGAGCCGGCGGCCTTCCTCGGCTCGTGGCGCACGCTCACCGACGCGGGTGGCGCCGTCGCCCCGCTGCTCGTCTCGGGCATCGCCGCCGCGGCATCGCTCAGTGTCGCGACCGGCGTCATGGGCGGGATCGGCCTTCTCGGCGCCTTGGCATTCCTGCGCTGGGTTCCCCGCCACGTCCCGCGGGCGACCGCATGACCGACGTCGTCGCGTTCTGCCGCAGCCGCAACCAAGGCCGGCGCTGCACGCGCCCGCTCGACCATCCCGGCCTGCACCGGCACCGCACGATCATGTGGACGGATGCCGCCGCCGACCCGCCGCGGTGCCCGGGATCCGGCGAGCCGGGCGAGCCCGCCGCAGAACTCGCCGACGGCTTCCCCGACGGCCGCGGGCTCTGCGCGGTGTGCCTCCGCTTCGTCGACCTCGCCGGCGACGGCCGGCTTGTGGAGCACGAGACGACCGACACCGGGGAGACGGATGCCGAGACCCGGCGTCGACGCGACTGGTTCAACGAGCACGGCTGGTAGCCCGGCCGGTGATCACACCCAGCTGCGGCGCACCGCCTCGGCACCGAGCTGCATGCGCGTCGTCACGCCGGCGAGGTCCATGAGCTCGGCCACCCGGCGCTGGACGGTGCGCAGCGAGATGCCGAGCTGCGTCGCGGCCGCGGCATCCGTCACCCCCAGGAGGAGCAGGTGGAGAAGGTCACGGTCGACCGCCTCGCTCGCGGCAGGCGGCGCCGCGACAGGGAGGAACGGCGCCGCGGCCTTCCAGTACTCCTCGAAGATCGACGTCACGAGGTCGAGCAGGCCGCTCGGGTGGATCAGAAGCGCGCCGAATCCGCGGTCTTCGTCCTGCGAGTGCATGGGCACGAGCGCCATCTGGTCGTCGGCGATGAACATGCGCGTCGGCAGCGTCGGGAGCACCCGGATCTCTTCGCCGATCGATGCCATCTCGCGCGCCGCCGTGAGGAAGCCGGGGCGCTCGAGGACCGCGCTCTCGACGATCACGCGATAGCGCACGCCGCGCGCCAGCGCCCTGTCCTCCTCGATGTTCTCCTCGCCGCTGATCAGGGCGATCTCGTTGAGCACGAGCACCCGCACCTGCTCGACCGACGCCGCCTGTAGCTGCGCGACCCGCTGCCGCACGGCGTCATCGCCGATGACGACATCGATCACGTCGGCGACACTGCGCCTCTCGACCGAATGACGGTAGAGATCGCTCAGCTCGACGAGCGCCTGGTGCGCGCGGGTGAGCCCGCGCTCGCGCTCGAGCAGCAGCGGGCGCAGCGAGATCGACGGCGGGGACGCCACGAAGCGGTCACGGCTGGCGGCCTGGCGCGCCAGCAGCCCGAGCCGCTCGAGCTCGGCGACGATCGGCCCGGTGCGCGGCAACGACAGGCCCAGCGCCCCCGCGATGTCGGCAGCAGACGCCGAAGGCTGCTGGAGCACCCATCGATATACCGCGGTGTGAGCCTCATCGAGGCCGAGCGCGTCGAGCACGGTCGCCTTCCCCATGCTGTCCATCGTCACCCGCCGAGCTTGGCGGATGATGGCCATGGCATTTCTCCGCCACCACTTTACGCGCGCCGCCCGAGAAGGTGGGGATGTCAATCCCCGCACACCGAGAGGCTCGCGCATGTCACGACCCCAGCCCTCCGGCCGTCGCCTGCATCCGATCGTCGCCGCCACGAGCGGCGTCGCGATCACGATCGCCGGCGTCGGTCTCACCGGCCTGCCGGCGACCGCATCCCCAGCGGCCGAGGTTCCCCCCGCCTCGGCCGCGTCCGCCGGCAGCAGCCGTACGGTCACCCTCATCACGGGCGACCGCGTCACTGTCACCGACCTGTCGGACGGCACCCACGCGGTCTCCGTCGACACGGCCGTCGACGGTGCGGGGGTCCGCACGTACGAGGCCGCCGGCGACCTGCACGTCATCCCCGATGCGGCGCTTCCCTATCTCGCCTCGGGCGCCCTCGACCAGGATCTGTTCAACGTCTCGCTCCTCGTGGAGTACGGGTACGACGACGCTTCGGTCGACGCCACCCCGGTCATCGTCGAGCAGGATGCGTCCTCGGTCCGCACCTTCGCCGCTCCCGTTCCGGGACTCGAGGTGCAAGCGGAGCTGGAGAGCATCGGCGGCACGGCAGCCACCCTCGGCCACCAGGAGGCGGCGAGCGCGTGGGAGTCGCTGACCGCGCCGAGCGCCCGGAGCTTCTCCACGGCGCCCGCCCTCGCGGGCGGCATCGAGGCCATCCACCTCGACGGCAAGGTGCAGGCGACGCTCGATGGCAGCGTCGGCTACATCGACGCGCCCGAAGCGTGGGCGGACGGCTACACCGGAGAGGGCGTCACCGTGGCGGTGCTCGACACCGGGTACGACGACACCCACCCCGATCTCCAGGGCCGCGTGCTCGACACGTCGAAGAGCTTCGTGCCCGGCGAGGAGGTCGCCGCAGACTCGAACGGCCACGGCACACACGTCGCCTCCACGATCGCCGGCACGGGCGCAGCGAGCGGCGGCACCCACCGCGGGGTCGCCGACGGCGCGGACCTGCTCGTCGGCAAGGTGCTCGATGCCAGCGGCTGGGGTCAGGACTCGTGGATCATCGAGGCGATGGAGTGGGCCGGGCAGAACGCGCCGATCGTCTCCATGAGCCTCGGCTCGCCCGCACCATCCGACGGCAAGGACCTGATGGCCGAGTCGCTCGACCGCATCGCCGAGGAGACCGGTGCTCTGTTCGTCGTCGCCGCCGGCAACGCCGGAGCGGCCGAGACGATCGGCGCGCCGGGATCCGCCGCCGAGGCGTTCACGGTCGGCTCGGTCGACGACCCTTCGGGCGCGCCCTCGTGGTTCACGAGCCAGGGGCCGCTGTCGCGCTCGGGTGCGCTCAAGCCCGACGTCACCGGCCCCGGCAATGACGTCACCGCCGCCCGCTCGGCCGACAGCGCCGGCGACGGCGCCTACATCTCGATGAGCGGCACCTCCATGGCCACGCCGCACGTCGCAGGTGCGGCCGCCCTCCTCCTCGGCGCGAACCCGGACTACACGACCGAGCAGCTCAAGGCGGCCCTGGCCAGCACGGCGGTCGACGTCGGCTACACGCCGTATCAGGGCGGCTCGGGCGTCATCGACGTCGACGCCGCGCTCGAAGCGCCCGTCGTCGCGTCCGGATCCGGCGACTTCGGCATGCTCATGTGGGGCCATGAGCCGACCCCCGTCACGCGTGTCGTCGACTACACGAACCGGACGGATGCCGAGATCACGGTCTCGCTCACGGCGACTCTCTCCGACACCACGCCGGGCGGAAGCGGCGTCCCTCAGCCCCTGTCGACCGGCATCGCATTCGGCGCGCTCACGCTCGACACCGAGACGATCACGATCCCGGCCGGCCAGACCCGTTCCGCGACGATGACGGTGGACCCCGCGAAGGTTCCCGCGGGCACCCAGCTGTCGGGCGTCCTCGTCGGTTCGGTGGACGGCGAGCCTGTCACCCGCACCGCCCTCGGGACGATCGCCGAGGCCGAGCGCTACGACCTCACCCTCACGGCGACCGATTTCGACGGCAACCCCACCACGGCGTACGCGATGCTGTGGGACCCGGCGACCCAGTGGGCGGAGCCCGTGCCCGTCGACGGTGAGACGACGCTGCGCCTCATGAAGGGCGACTACACCGTCATGTCGTTCATGCAGCTCAGCCGCACGCCGGACACGATCGCAAGCGTGCTCGTCGGGAAGCCCACCCTCGCGCTCGACCAGGACCGCACGGTTGCGCTCGACGCGCGCACCGCCGAGCAGATCACGGTCGACGTCGGGCAGGACGGTCTCGCACCGGTGTTCCGCCGCATGGACGTGTCGGTCGACGACTTCGCGGCGAGCGCCACGATGCCGGTGTGGATCGACGAGCTGTGGGCGCAGCCGATGAGCGTCGAGGACGCCGATTTCGGCTTCACGACGCGCTGGCGCCTGCAGAGGCCGCTCCTCGCGCTCGAGGCCGGCAAGGAGTCGCTCGACCTCATCGAGCAGATCGGGTCGACGCTGCTCGACGGCTCGTTCAAGGCTCAGGCCGTGGATGCGGGCAGGGGCAGCGCGCAGGAGTTCGCCGCCGTGGACGTGTCGGGGAAGGTCGCCGTCGTGACCCGCTCCGCAGAGGTTCCGGCATCCCAGCGCGCGGCCAACGCGGCCGCCGCCGGTGCCAGGCTCCTCATCGTCGTGAATGACGGAGACGGCGAGTTCAACGAATGGGTCGGCTCGGAGGACTACACCGCCGACGTCTCCATTCCGGTCGCGGGGATCAGCGGCGTCGAGGGTCGCGACCTGCTGGCCCGCATGGCGTCGAAGAAGGTGACCGTGTCGGCGGTCGGCGTCCCGACATCCGACGTCGTCTACGACATCGCCGAGTTCGCCGACGGCGAGATACCGTCCGACCTCGCGTACGCGCACACCGAGGACGACCTGGCGCGGATCGACACCCGCTTCCACGGCCAGCCCGAAGAGATCGGCGAGTTCCGCTTCGACTTCGTGCCCGGCGCGGAGTTCAGCAGCGGCTTCCCGATGCGCACCCAGCGCGGCACCGAGCGGGCGGAATGGGTCAGTACCGACGGACTGCGCTGGTACCAGGACGCGATGATCACCTCGGTCGGATGGACGATGCGCGACATCAAGCGCACCTACGAGCCGGGTGAGCGCACCGAGGCGGAGTACTACGGCGGCGTCGTGCGGCCGTACATCGCCACGGGCTACTGGGTGCCATACCTCGCGTCGGACTACGGGCAGATCAACATTCCGAGCTGGGCCGACGGCGGTGACTCCGCACACACCGGCGCGTTCGACACGTGGCTCGAGCCGTCGACGGTGCAGCAGCTGACCGACGTCTACCTCGACGGGGAGCTCTTCCGCCAGGTGGAGCACCAGGGAGGGAACGTCTTCGACCTGCCCGACGGCGAGCACGACTGGCGTGTGGTGAACACCGCCACGCACGACGGCTCGCACCTCGCGGGGTCGACGAAGACGGTCAGCGACTGGACGTTCCGTGCGTCCACGCAGCAGGGCGACTGGGACTACCGGCTGCTGCCGATGATCCAGGCGTACTACGCAGTCGACGTCAACGAAGGCAACCTCGTCGGCGAGGGTCGCCGCAAGGGGTCCGCCATCCCCCTGGGGCTCGAGCTCGGGCATGTGGCGGGCACGGCTCCGGCCGGCGCGATCACCGAGGCGACGCTCGAAGCGCGCACGTCCGGCGGCGAGTGGGTGCCGGTGACGCTCACCGCCGCGGAGACGGATGCCCCGACCGGCGCCGTCGACCACGACGGTGGCATCTTCGTCGAGTCCCGCGCCTGGGTCAGCGGCTACACCGCCCAGGTGCCGGTGCCAGACAGGGGCGGCTGGGTCGACCTGCGGGTGACCGCGAAGGATGCCGAGGGCAACACGTTCTCGCAGGAGATCGAGCGCGCGTTCGAGGCCACGCCGGCCAAGGGCGCCCGCTGACACGGCATCACCCAGCAGCACCCTGACACGACGATCGGCCCCGCTCCGACGAGCGGGGCCGATCGGCCTGTGCAACCTCGTCAGTCCGGCATTACGGCTGGACGAAGTTGTTGTTGATGGTCAGCGACGAGACCTCCTTGCAGCTGGCGGCGATGTCATCCTGCGCCAGGTTCGTGCTGTCATAGCTGACACTCCACGAGTACGACCCGCTGGCGGTCACAGCTGTCGAGTTCGACGTCGACACCGTGGTTCCGTTCCCGGTTCCCGGACCGCTGACCGGGACGTCGACCGGACCGTAGACGATCGTTCCCGTGCAGTCGGACGAGTTGTACAGCGTGAACCTCGCGTTGCCTGCAAGGTTGCCGCCCGCAGCCGCCTTGATCGTGGCCGAGTCGTTCGGGACCCACCGCTGTGCCGTGGTCATCGTCGACGGGACGGTGTTCACCACAACCTCCTCAGCCGAGACGTTGCACGTGCCGTTGTTGTGGCTGGTGCCGTTGGTGTTCGTCGTGCTGTCGGAGTAGACCGCTCCCCACTGGTAGGTGCCGGCGACTGTCGGCGTGAACGAGACGCTGTAGACGTTGGTCGGCGAGCTGTCGCCGTTGACCGTCACCTCCGTCGCGCTGCCCGCCACCGCGACGCAGCTCGTGGCCGTCTTCGTGTAGAGGGTGAAGGTGATCTTGCCGCCCGCTGCTGTCCGCGGCGGCACCGTCGTCGATGGTTGCACGGTCTGGATGACCGGGTTCATCGGCTGAAGTGCCGTGCCCGACAACGTCGCGGTGTCGGTGACCGCGTTGCCCAGCACCACATCGGCACCGGCGCTCGTGGTCAACGTCGGCGTGACCGGGTTGACGACGAAGCACTCTCCCGCACTCGAGTCGCTCGATCCGGAGATGCCGTTGGTCGCGTTGCCGTCGTCATAGACCGCCCGCCAGCAGTATCGACCGGCGGAGGTCACATATGCGGTCGGCGATACGACCGTGAACGGGTACGAAGTAGCCGTGACGGCCGTGGACCCGATCGACGTGCCCCCGGACGTACAGGTTCCCGTGTCGAGCTTGCACAGCGAGAACGCCACGGTTCCTCCGGGCGTGCCGCTGGTTGCACCGACCAACGACACGGTTGCCGAGTCGGTCACCGCCAGGACGCCGTTGGTCCCGATCGACGCTCCTGTGGCCGGAACCGGCGTCTCGCCATCAGCGAGCATGGGGGTGGTCATCGTGGTCGTCGTGCAGTTGCTGATCGGCGGGATCGTCTCAAGGATGGTGTCCTTGTAGTCGGCGGTGTCCGAGTTGCCGGTCACGGTGCTGGGAATGCTGTTCGCGAACGACAGGCACTGGAGCACCCCACCGAAGATGGTGTCGGTCAGGTTGACCGCCGCTTCGCCGAAGAATCCGTCCTCACTGATGGCGGCTTGCGACACCGCGGCGGTGAGAGCGACCGGGGGACCGAGCACCAGGTTCGGCGCTGTGCCGCTCCAGACCCGGAGCACCATGTCGAGCCCGCCTCCCTGCTGATCCCAGAGGATCATGAAGTCGCCGGGAACGGCGGGCGTGGTTGCCGTCGCTGCCGCGCCTCCCTGTCGATTGGCCCAGGGGTTGCAGGTGTCGATCAGCTGCTGCTGGGTGGCCGTCTCGTAGGCGCATGCCGCTGGGGCGGCGTTCCGCATGAACTCGTAGGCGATGAAGCCGCTGCCCGTGCTCTTGTCCCGCTCCCACGCGAAGTAGAGCCAGTCCTTGCCGCCCTCACGCTTGATGTCGAGCCACGCCTGGCGCAGGTCCACCTGTGCGTTCGGGTTCGTGGTGCCCAGGGTCGGCACGGCGTCCTTGTGGATCACGCCGATCTTCGTCGTGTTCGAGTTGAGCGGTCCCAACTCCTGAACATTCCCTTCGTCGTCATCGAGGTTGTTGGCGACACCGGCGTCGGGAATGGTCCCGCCGAGGGGATCCGTGGGCATGCCGGTGATATCCCATGGACCGTCGGCGGCGGTCGCAGGACTTGCGCCACCGATCAACATCGCCAAGACGAGACAGCTCGTCGCTCCGGCCGCGAGTATGCCGCGGCGCTTGTTCCTGGACATGGACGTCCCCTTTCCCCAGGCCATTACGGGCCTTACGCTAGGAAGTGCGTGGGGATACGACCATCGGGTGAACCCGCACCCGGGTTTGGGGAAACCCCCTAGGGTGGTCTGTCTCAAGCGAGAGGCGCGCGATTCGGGGAGGAATCGTGGGCGAGGAAGATGAAAAGGTGTTCGCGCTGGTGGTCGCTGGGGATCACGTGCGTGACGACTATGTGCATCTGCTGCACAGACTGGGGCTGCAGTCCGCCGCGTTCGCGAGGGCTCTGGACGCGGCTGCCTGGCTGAACGGGCAGGCGCCCGCCGTGGCGATCCTCGAGGTCGAGGACGGGGGGTGCAGCTTCCTTCGCGAGCTTCGTGATCGCTACGGACCCGACATGCCGGCCGTGCTCGTCTCGGCCGACCGCATCACGCCGGCCGACGTCGTGGCAGGGCTCCTGGTCGGCGCCGACGACTACGCCGCGGAGTCGATGGACGCCGAGGAGTTTCTGGCGCGCGTCCGCCGGCTGATCGAGCGCACGAAACCCGCGCGCAACGCCACCGCCGACCTCCGCCGTCTGTCGGCTCTGAGCCGTCGAGAGCGCGAAGTGCTCACCCTCACCACCGAAGGATTGAGTCAAAAGCAGGTCGCTGCCGCGATGGGCATCAGCATCAAGACCGTCGGCGCGCACATGCAGAACCTCCTGGCCAAGCTGGGGGTCCACTCCCGAGTGGAGGCCGTCGCGCTGGCCGCGCGTGCCGGCGCGACCGCCGACGAGTGAGGCCCCGGGGTCGCCGCGTCAGCGGAGCGCCGTGCGGCTGGTCGCCGTGGCCTCCAGCCCGAGGCCGTCCGGCACGAACGGGGCGATGAGGGGCGGATGCCACACCCCGGCCACGGTGACCCGCGCGGACACGCCGTCCGGGGTCGACGCCGACACCAGCCGCGCACTCCCGCCGATCTGATCCATCATCAGCTGGGCCTCGCGACGCACGCCGTCGTCGTCGAGCAGCGCGACGGGTTCACCATCGACCACCGACAGCTCGAAGCCGTCCGCAGCGGCGAGGACCGCGGCATCCGCCACCGCATCCAGCTGCTTCTGCGCGAGATACAGGCTGGTGGCGGCCGTGCACACGAGGATCACCGCGATGGCGAGCACGCCGTAGCCCAGCGTCAGCAGGAGCACGCTGCCCTCGTCGTCGGGGTCGCCGGCCCGACGGCGAATCGCGAGGGCCGCCCGCCACCGGCCGGTCATCCTCCGCTCCAGAAACGCGAGACCTTGTGGGCGGCCGACGCCTCGACGGGAACCGCGGCGATGCGATCCAGGCCGAGCACCGGCGGCACCAGAGGGAGTGAGACGGTGGTGCGGACCGTCACACGCAGCATCGCCCCGGCACGGGGACAGGATGCGCCCTCCGGCGCGCACGCGATCGCGAGATCGACCTCGGCGAGGTCGTACTCGTCCGAGACCGCGGCGACGACGGCATCCGCCCGCTGCCGGGCGTCGGCGGCATCCGCCGCCGTCGACACCGCCCGCGCCACGTGCCGCGCGGCCGCCTCGGCACCGAGGCTCTGACCCTGGATCATCCCCAGCGCGACCACGAGGTAGACGAGCGGAACGAGCATGAGCAGGCCGACGAGGATGAACTCGAGCGCGGCCGACCCGCGCTCCCCGTCGTCATCAGTCGAAGGATTCGACCGGCGCATGCGCCGTCACCTCCAGGGCACGCGGGGCTCCGAGCAGGCCGAGGAGCGGCAGCGTCGCAGCGACCCGGACCTCGACGGCGTCATGGCCGAGATCGGAGGTCTCGCGCACGGCGACGTCGCTCGCATACCCGGCGCCGACCGTGCGGGAGACGATCTCCCGGGTGCGCTCTGCGCCGTCCTCGAGCGTCGTGTCGGCGAGTGCCGCATGGTACGCACCCTCCACCGCAGCATCGTGGATGACGTTGCGCACGTACACCGCCAGGCCGAACTGCAGCACACCGAGGGTGAGGACGGTCAGCAGCGTCCCCACCAGCACGAACTCGACCGGGCTGGCACCGGCGTCGTCGCGGAGCTCCGCGGCCAGCCGGGCACGCAGGCCCGCCGTCGCGCGGGCGGCCACGAGACGCACCGGCTCACAGACCGGAGACGCGGCTGATCGCCTGCTCGAAGAGATCGGCGAGCGCGGGACCGGCCATCGCCCAGATCACCACCACCAGGCCCGCTGTCATGAGCGTGATCAGGACCCACCCGGGGACGTCACCGCGGTCGTCGACGGCGAGGTCGTGCATCGCCGCGCGCACCCGCGTGGTCAGCCGCTGCATCCGTGCTTTCATCGTTTCTCCTTCCGGCGGTCAGCCGAGTCCGAGTCGAAGCATGAAGATCCCCGGGAACACCGCGAACAGGACGCTCAGGGGAAGGATCAGGAACACGAGCGGGAAGAGCATGTAGATCTCCTTCCGCCCCGCGCGCTCGATGAGGGCCCGCTTGGCGTCCTCACGCGCATCGATCGCCTGCGCCTGCAGGACGTTCGCGAGCGGGGCACCACGCTCGAGGGCTGCGACGAGCTGGTCGACGGCGCGGGCGAGCGCCGGGATCTCGAGCCCGCCGGCCAGACGCGACAGCGACTCGCCCAGCGGCGACCCGGTTCCCACGGCGACCACGACGCCGCGGAGCTCCGCGGTGAGCTCGCCGGCCCCGACCTCGCTCACCCTCCGCAGCGAGTCGAGGATGCCCTCGCCCGCCGAGAGGCACAGTGCGAGGAACTCGAGCACCGTGGGAAGCTCCTCCTCGATTCGCGCGGCGCGCGAGCGCGCCGCGCGGCCCAGCCACGCGTCGTATCCGAGTGCGGCGGCGACCGCGGCCACCGGCGGAAGCAGCCCGAGAGCCGGCGATCCGCGCCCCAGCAGCACGAGCACAACGACGAGCGCGCCGCCCCCGCCGAGGCCGACGACCGCCCACGCGAGCTGGCGCCCACGGAACGTCACCGGGTCGATCGTCCACCCGGCGCGATGCAGCCGGCGTGCCAGGACGGCGTCGCCGCCGGCGAGACGCGCGAGCCGGCGCTGCGCGAACGCGGACCATGCGAAAGCGGACCCGCCGCCGGGAGACACGTCGAGGCCGCGCGCATCGGTGACGTCGCGGACGTACGGGGCGATCCGACGCGCGAGACTCGGCGCACCCCAGCGGGGCGCCAGCGAGAAGAGCAGGCACGCCCCCACGCCCAGCGCGGTGCCCAGCACCACGGCGTACGCCATGTCGCCCAGCACGAGACCACTCACCCGAACCACCGCCGGGGCTCCGGCAGGCGACCCAGCCGCAGCATGAGCCGGTACGCGACGACCGACACGGCGGCGCCCGTCACGATGAGCGCGATGCCCGTCGGGCTGCTGTAGGCGCCGGCGCCCTCGGGTCGCATCGCGAGGAGCGCGAGGATGACCCAGGGCGCCACCACGCCCAGGGCGGCCGCGCCGCGGATCCACGACTGACGCGACTCGACCTCCGCCCGCAGGGCGGCGTCCGCGCGGACCGAGGCGGCGAGTGCGCGCAGCACCGGCGTCAGTTCCGTTCCGCCCACCTGGCGCGCCATCCGCAGCGTCTCGACGATGCGATCGGCCACCGGATCGGCGAGAGCCGTCTTCAGTCGCTGGATGCTCGACTCGAAGTGGCCCGAGGCCGAGATGTCTCGGGCGAAACCCGCGAAGGCGGGACGGAGTTCGGCCGGCGCCGAATCGGCGAGACCGGCCACGGCGTCGGGCAGCGACATGCCGGCACGCACCGAGGCGATGAGGAGATCGCAGACGTCCGGCCACAGGCCACGGCGCGCACGCAGGAGCTTCGAGCGCCGCGCTCGCAGCCACGCGAACGGCGCGGCCGCCCCGGCCGCCGCCGCGACGAGCGCGAGCGCGGCCACTGGCGCGATCAGCCATGCGACCGCGGCGGCCACGACGGCGCAGACTCCGGCGACCACGACCGTCGCCGCCGCCGATACCCGCGGCATGCCGGCGTCCTCGAGCAGGCGCGACAGGCGTCCGCGCCGCGGGGTATCCGGCCTCGGCCGGGTGCCTGCCGGCCACACCCACGGGGACAGCATCAGCAGCAGACCGACCGCCAGCACGGCACCCCAGACGAACGTCATGAAGGACCCGCCCGGTAGAGCGTGCGCGCCGTGATGACACCGTCCTCCACGCCGGTGGGCTCGACGATCTCCACCACCCGTCGCGCGCCGGTCGATTCGCGCTCGCAGTGCGCCACCAGCTGGACGGACGACGCCACGGCCGGCAGCACGAAGCCCGAGTCGATGTTCCGCCCGGCCAGCAGAGGCAGCGCGGCGAGCTTGCTCAGCGCCTCGCGCGCCGAGTTGGCGTGGATCGTCGCCATGCCCGGGACACCGGTGTTCAGTGCCAGGAGCAGGTCGAGCGCCTCGGCGTCGCGGACCTCGCCCACCACGAGCCGGTCGGGCCGCATGCGCAGCGCCTCTTTGACCAGGCGGCGCAGCGTCACCTCGCCGGTCCCCTCGAGGCTCGGCTGGCGGCCCTGGAGTGCGACGAGGTCGGGGGCGGCGACCGCCAGCTCGAACGTCTCCTCCACCGTGACGATCCGGTGGTCCGCAGGGCAGGCGGCGATGAGCGCGCCGAGCAGCGTCGTCTTGCCCGCGTGGGTCGCCCCCGACACGAGGACCGACCGCCCCGCGACGACCGCGTCGCGCAGCATCGTGGCCGCCTCCGGCGCGAGGGATCCTGCGGCCACCAGTCGCCCGAGATCGCGGTAGGCCGGCAGGAACTTCCGGATGTTGACGGCCCAGTGCCGACGCGTGATGTCGGGGATGACGACGTGCAGGCGGCTGCCGTCGGGAAGCGATGCGTCGACGAACGGCTGGCTCAGGTCGACGCGACGGCCGCTGGACTGCAGCATCCGCTCGACGAGGTCCCGCACCGCGGTGTCGGTGAGCATGAGCGGGGTGCGCTCGGGCACACCGCCGCGCGCGACGAAGATCCGGTCCGGCGCGTTGATCCACACCTCCTCGACGGTCGGATCGTCGAGATACGCCTGCAACGGCCCGAACCCGGCGACGGCCGCGAGCACCTCCCGCACGCACGCCGTCTCGTCGTCGACCGGTGCGAGGCCACGCGCCAGCGCGAAGTCGTTGTGCCGGCGGACCTCGGCCCGCGCGATCTGCGCGGCGAACTCGGGATCGCGGGTGGGATCCGACCGCTCCGCGCGCAGCCTCTCGCGGACCCGCTCGGCCACGAGGGTCGCGACGGGAGCGGCGGGAGAAGTCACCCCAGCATCCTGGCAATTCGGCACCGAGCCAGCCGAAAGTTATCCACAGATGCGGCGGACGCCCGAGCGGGGCAGGATGGGAGTCGGCGACGAAAGGGACGACGATGACCACGATGAAGAGAGAACTGACGCCGGGGGCGAAGGCCGGGCTCGGCGTCCTGGGCCTCCTGCAGGCCGCCTTCGCATTCCTCGCCTTCTGGGATCTCGCTCACCGCCGAGCCGAAGAGGTGCGCGGACCCAAGCCGGTGTGGATCCCGGCGATCCTCGTCAACTGGATCGGCCCGGCGAGCTACTTCCTGTTCGGCATACGCCGCTGAACCCGCCCGCGATCCGGGGGTCAGCCCGACAGCCGATCGGCGGTCCCGTCAGTAGACTGATCCCACTCGCGGGAGTGGTGGAATCGGCAGACACGCAGGATTTAGGTTCCTGTGCCTTCGGGCGTGTGGGTTCAAGTCCCACCTTCCGCACGCGAGCGCTCGCATCCTCCGCCGACTGACGACGGGAAACCCTCATCGTGCATGCTGTTCCCACCGCCCTGATCCCGTGGCTCGACCCGGCCGCCATCATCGGATGGGCGGGCCCCTGGGCGCTCGTCGTCGTCTGCTTCATCGTGTTCGCCGAGACCGGCCTGCTGGTCGGCTTCCTGCTGCCGGGCGACACGCTGCTGGTGATCGCCGGGCTCCTGTCCCACCCCCAGCCGTACGCGCCGCACGGGGTCTTCGGGCTGAGCGTGTGGTGGGTCGCACTCCTCATCGGACTGTCGGCGTTCATCGGCGGTGAAGTCGGTTACTACATCGGCCACAAGGGGGGTCCGGCGGTCTTCGAGAAGAAGGAGTCCGGCCTCTTCAGCGTCAAGAACGTCCAGCGCACCAACGCGTTCTTCGAGCGCTTCGGCGGGCTCACGATCATCCTCGCCCGCTTCGTGCCGATCGTCCGCACGTTCGCACCCGTCGCCGCCGGCGTGGGCCACATGAACAAGTGGAAGTACACGCTCTACAACTTCATCGGCGCGGTGATCTGGGGCTTCGGCCTGACGATGTTCGGCTACCTCATCGGCTTCATCCCGCCGGTGGCGGACTTCGTCGAGAATTACATCGACCTCATCCTGCTCGCCGCCGTCGGCGGCACCGCGGTCGTGACGCTGTGGCACTACCTGCGCGAGCGCAGCAAGGCCAAGAAGGCGGCCGCGGCGGGCGAGGACGTCGTCACCGACCACGACGAGGCCGAGGCGCTCGTGCTCGACCAGGACGTCTTCGACCGCGGCCCCGAGCACGACGAGGCGCCCAAGGGCTGATCCTCAGGAGGCCTTCTTCTTCGCCGCGGGCTTCTTGGCGGTCGTCTTCGTCGAGGATTTCTTCGCGGATGCCTTGGCCGCCGGCTTCTCGTCGGCGTCGGCGTCGGCGCCCTTGCCCGCCCCCCTCGAGCCGCCCTCGCGCGCCGCCCGGGACTTCTCCACGCTCGCCCGCAGCGCCGCCATCAGGTCGATGACCTCGCCGCCGGTCTCCTCCTCCTGCTCGCCGAAGGTCTCGGTGGTGTCCAGCGCGTCGCCCTTCTCGAGCTTCGCCTCGATGAGGGTCCGCAGCTCCTGCTGGTACTCGTCGGTGAACTCCTCCGGGTCGAAGTCGCTCGCGAAGCTCTCGACGAGGGAGGCCGACAGCTCCAGCTCCTTCGCCGAGATCCGCACCGGCTCGTCCAGTGCGGGGAAGGCCGCCTCGCGCACCTCGTCGGCCCACAGCAGCGTCTGCAGCACCAGAACGTCGCCGCGCACCCGCAGCGCCGCCAGGCGCGTCTTCTGGCGCAGCGAGAAGCGCACGATGGCCGTGCGATCGGTCTGCTCGAGCGTCTTGCGCAGCAGCACGTATGCCTTCGGCGACGCCGAATCCGGCTCGAGGTAGTAGGCGCGGTCGAGCGTGAGCAGGTCGATCTGCGCGCTGGGCACGAACTCGACGACGTCGATCTCACGGCTGCGCTCGGCCGGCAGCGCGTCGAGATCGTCCTTGGTCAGCACGACGGTCCGCTCGCCGTCGTCGTACGCCTTGTCGATGTCCTGGTACGCGACGACCTCGCCGCACACCTCGCACTTGCGTTGATAGCGGATGCGACCGCCGTCCTTGTTGTGCACCTGGTGCAGCGACACGTCGTGATCCTCGGTCGCGGCATAGACCTTGACCGGGACGTTCACGAGCCCGAACGTCAGCGCACCCTTCCAGATCGCCCTCACCACACCAGTAGACACCCGTCACACCGCCCGCGGCTAGCCCTGCGCACCGGGCTTGCACGACAGGGCAGGATGGGCCTATGGCGGGCGACGAGCAGCTGGTGCGCATCGGCGGCCGTCGTCTGCGCATCACCAACCTCGCCAAGGTGCTGTATCCCGAGACCGGCACCACCAAGGGCGAGGTCATCGACTACTACTCGCGCGTCGCAGAGGTCCTCATCCCTCACGTGATCGGGCGCCCGGTGACCCGCAAGCGCTGGCCCGACGGCGTCGGCACCGAGGACGACCCGGGCATGGTGTTCTTCGCGAAGGACCTCGAGCGGGGTGCGCCCTCGTGGGTGAGACGGATGCCGATCCCCCACTCGTCGGGAACCAAGGACTATCCGCTGGTGGGCGACGTGCCGACCCTCGTCTACCTCGCGCAGGTCGCCAGCCTCGAGCTGCACGTGCCGCAGTGGCGGTTCACGCCGGCCGGCGAACGCGGCCCCGCCGACCGTCTCGTGCTCGACCTCGACCCCGGTCCGGGCGTGGGGCTGGCCGAATGCGCGGTGGTCGCCGGCTGGGCGCGCACCATCCTCGTCGACATGGGACTCGAGCCGTACCCGGTCACGAGCGGAAGCAAAGGCATCCATCTCTATACGGCCCTGCCGCCCGGCCAGACGACCGAGCAGGCGTCGGCGCTCGCGAACGAGCTCGCCCGGGCGATCGAGGCCGACCATCGCGACCTGGTCGTCAGCAGCATGAAGAAGTCCGAGCGGCACGGGAAGGTGCTCATCGACTGGAGCCAGAACAACGGCTCGAAGACGACCATCGCCCCGTACTCGCTGCGCGGCCGCGCGCATCCGACGGTCGCCGCACCGCGCACCTGGAGCGAGCTCGACGAGCCGGGTCTCGGTCATCTCGATTTCACCGAGGTGCTCGAGCGGATCGAGACCATCGGGGATCCGATGGCGGCGCTGGGCTTCCAGGCGGGCGGACGGGAGGCGGAGGCAGGACCGCTGTCGACGTACATCTCCAAGCGCAGCGCCGACCGCACGCCCGAGCCGGTGCCCGCCAACCCGCTCGGCACCACCCCGAGCGGCGAGCGCCCGCGCTTCGTGATCCAGGAGCATCACGCCACCGCGCTGCACTGGGACTTCCGGCTCGAGCACGACGGCGTGCTGGTCAGCTGGGCGGTGCCGCGCGGCGTCCCGCACTCGTACAAGCGCAACAACCTCGCGATCATGACCGAGGACCACCCGATGGAGTACGCGACGTTCGAGGGCACCATCCCCGCCGGCGAGTACGGCGGGGGCACCGTGACCATCTGGGACGACGGACGCTACGACCTGGAGAAGTGGCGCGACGACGAGATCATCGCGACGCTCGAGGGGCGGCCGGGCGGCCCGCTGGGGCGCGTCCGCCTGGCGCTCATCCGCACGCAGGGCGAGGGCGAGAAGTCGAGCTGGCTCCTGCATCGGATGAAGACGGATGCCGACGGCCGGCCGCAGCCGGACGGCATCGTCGTCGAGCCCACACCGCAGGCGGACGAGCCCTCGTCCGCGGGGACGGCCGATCTGCGCCCGATGCTCGCCTCGAGTGCGACGCCCGTCGAGGCGCGGACGGCGGCCCGGGGATGGGCGCAGCGCGACGGGGGCGACACCGCGTGGGTCGAGATGAAGTGGGACGGCATCCGCGCCGTGGGCGCGTGGGATGGCCGGCGCCTCCGGCTGTTCGCGCGGAGCGGCAACGAGGTGACCCACCGCTACCCCGAGCTGACGGCTCTCGACGCGGGCTTGGGCGGGGCGCCCTGCGTCGTCGACGGCGAGCTCGTCGCCCTCGAGCCGGACGGGCGGCCCAGCTTCCCGCTCCTGCAGACGCGGATGAACCTCGAGCGCGCGGGCGACATCGCCCGCGAGGCCCGCCGTACCCCGGTGCGCTACTACCTCTTCGATGTGCTCACCCACGACGGCGACGACCTCGCCGACCTCCCGCTGCGTGAGCGCCGCGACGTGCTGGAAGCGGTGGCTGCGGCATCCGTCGATCCCATCGCCGTCCCGCCGGTGTTCGACGACGTGGACGCGGCGCTCCAGACCAGCGAGCAGCTGCGCTTGGAGGGGATCGTGGTGAAGGATCCCGCCTCGCGATATCTGCGTGGCAGACGATCGGATGCCTGGCTCAAGGTGAAGCTCACGCGGACGCAGGAGGTCGTGATCGCGGGCATCCGACCGGGGAAGGGCGGCCGCAGCACGACGTTCGGCTCGCTGCTGCTCGGCATTCCCGACGAGGAGGGCCTGCGGTATGCGGGCCGCGTGGGCTCGGGCTTCAGCGACTCCACCCTGAAGGCGCTGATGACGACGCTCCTGCCGCTGCGCACCGACGACAACCCGCTCGTGGGCGTGCCGCCGCTCGACGCGCGCGACGCGCTGTGGGTGCGGCCGGAGCTGGTCGGCGAGGTGGAGTACGGGGAGTTCACGCCCGGCGGCATCCTCCGCCACCCGCGGTGGCGGGGCCTGCGGCCCGACAAGCTCCCCGCCGAGGTGCGCCGGGAGGAGTGAGCGCCGTCAGGCGTGGGCCTCGTGCTCCACGTGCCCGGCAGGCTCGAGCTGGAAGGTCGAGTGCTCGACGTCGAAATGCTCGGCGAGGCAGGTCTGCAGCCTGCTCAGGATGCGGCTCGACCGGCCGTCGGCGAAGGCCGCGTCGTCCACGACGACGTGCGCCGTGAACACCGGCGCCCCGCGGGTGAGCTGCCAGACGTGGACGTCATGGACGTCGACCACTCCGGGGGTCGAGAGGATGTGCTCGCGGATCTCCTTCACGTGCGTGCCCTGCGGCGCCGACTCCGTGAGCACCGACACGACCTCGCGCAGCAGGCCGATCGCGCGCGGCACGATCATCGCCGCGATGAGCAGCGAGGCGATGGCATCCGCCTGCAGCCAGCCCGTGGTGACGATGACGACGGCCGCGACGATCACCGCGGCGGATCCGATGAGGTCGCCCAGCACCTCGAGGTAGGCGCCGCGGACGTTGATGCTGTGCCGCTGCGCGGCACTCAGCAGCCACAGCGCCACCGCGTTCGCCACGAGCCCGACGATCGCGACGACCAGCATCAGCCCGCCCGCGAGCTCCGTCTCGCCGGGGTGCATCAGTCGCGTGACGCCCTCGACCGCCACCCACACCGACAGCACGATCAGGATCACGGCATTGATCAGGGCGCCGAAGACCTCCGCGCGCTGGTAGCCGAAGGTCCGGCGGTCGTTCGCCGGTCGCGCGGCGACGACGCTGGCGATGAGTGCGATCACGAGGGCCGCGGCATCCGTGAACATGTGCACCGCGTCGGCGAACAGCGCGAGCGAGCCCGACAGCACCGCGCCGACGACCTGCACGACCATCACCGTCGCCGTGATGGCGAGCGAGATCGCGAGGAGCCGGCGGTTGCCGGTCCCCCGGATGCCCGAGGGCGCGTGGTCGTGCATGAGCCCAGGCTAAGCCCGGGCGCGCCGCCCGACGACGCGTGCGGCGCAGTCGGGAACGATGCTGATTCTCAGTCGCGGCCGGCGCGTCACAGCTCGGCGAGGAGGGGCGCCAGCGCCTCGAAGGCACGGGCACGGTGCGACGACGCGTTCTTCTGCAGCGACGTCCACTCGCCGACGGTGCGCTCCTCGCCTTCGGGCTGCCCGTCGGGGATGAACACGGGGTCGTAGCCGAACCCCCCGTCGCCCGCCGGCGCGGTCGCGAGGCGGCCCGGCCACACGCCCTCGACGACGCCCTCACGCGACCCGTCGCCCGGCACCACCAGGGCGATCGTCGAGACGAACTGCGCGGTGCGGTGTGGGTCGCGGATGTCCGAGAGCTGGTCCAGCAGCAGGCTCAGGTTCGCCGCGGCGTCCTTCGCGTGGCCGGCCCAGTACGCCGAGAAGACGCCGGGGGCGCCGCCCAGCACGTCCACGCAGATGCCCGAGTCGTCGGCGAGCGCGGGAAGACCGGTGTGCTCTGCCGCCGCGCGCGCCTTGATCAGCGCGTTCTCGGCGAACGTGACGCCGTCCTCCACGGGCTCCGGGCCGTCGTAGGCCACGACCAGCAGATCGGGCCGCGTCGCCGCGACGATGGCCTGGAACTCCTCGACCTTGTGCGGATTGTGCGTCGCGAGCACGATCTTGCTCAGCGCCTCCTCGCCACCGGCCGTTTCGGCCAGGGCCTGGGCAATGACCTCGGCCATCTGGTCGGGCTGCGCGGTCACCCGGCACTCCCGCCGCCGAGCGCGGCCAGCTGGTGCTCGCGGAGCTCGGCGCAGCCGTTGACGCCGAGTTCGAGCAGCGCGTCGAGCTCCCGCTTGTCGAACGGGGCGCCCTCGGCCGTGCCCTGCACCTCCACGAACAGCCCCCGACCGGTGACGACGACGTTCATGTCGGTCTCGGCGCGCACGTCCTCGACGTAGGCGAGGTCGAGCATCGGCTCACCGTCGATGATGCCGACCGACACGGCCGACACCGAGTCGAACAGCACGTTCGCCTTCTGCCCGACGAACTTCCTGCCGCGGCCCCACTCGATGGCGTCGGCGAGCGCGACATAGGCACCGGTGATCGCCGCCGTGCGCGTGCCGCCGTCGGCCTGCAGCACGTCGCAGTCGATGACGATGGTGTTCTCGCCGAGGGCCTTCGTGTCGACGACCGCGCGCAGCGCGCGTCCGATGAGGCGCGAGATCTCGTGCGTGCGTCCCCCGACCCTCCCCTTCACGCTCTCACGGTCGTTGCGCTCGTTGGTGGCGCGCGGCAGCATGGCGTACTCCGCGGTGACCCAGCCCCTGCCCTTGCCGGTCAGCCAGCGCGGCACGCCATTGGTGAACGAGGCCGTGCACAGCACCTTGGTGCCGCCGAACGAGATGAGGGCCGACCCCTCGGCCTGGCTCGACCAGCCCCGCTCGATCGTGATGGGGCGAAGCTGGTCGACGGTGCGCCCGTCGGCGCGGGTGATGTCGGTCATGTGTCTCCTCCGGGAGGGTGCGGATGCCTCAGCCGAGGCGATGCGGAAGGTCGATGGCGCCGGTCTGCACGAGGCGCACCGCGCTGACTTCGCGGCCCATCAGGCGATGGGCCAGTCGCAGGAACTCGTCCGCGGACGCACCGGTGGCCTCGTAGACGTGGCGGGGCTCGGCATCCGGCCCCGCGAGCAGGTCGCGCGAGACCAGCTGGCGGTAGACGTCCTTCGCCGTCTCGGTATCGCTGGACACCAGACTCACGTCGGGGCCCATCACGTAGCTGATCGCGCCCTCGAGGAACGGGTAGTGCGTGCACCCGAGCACGAGCGTGTCGACCTCCGCGTGGCGCAGGGGTGCCAGATACTCCTCGGCGACCGACAGCACCTCGGGCGAGTCGGTGACGCCGGCCTCGACGAACTCGACGAAGCGCGGGCAGGCCTGCGCGAAGACCGTGAGCCGCTCGTTGACGCTCAGCATGTCCTGGTACGCGCCCGAGCTGATCGTGCCGGCGGTGCCGATCACGCCGACGCGCCCGTTGCGGGTCGTCGACATGGCGGTGCGCACCGCCGGGTTGATGACCTCCACCACCGGGACGTCGTACCGTTCGCGCGCGTCGCGCAGCATCGCGGCAGAGGCCGTGTTGCATGCGATCACGAGCATCTTCACGCCCTGCGCGACGAGATCGTCGAGCACCTCGAGGGCGTAGCGTCGCACGTCGGCGATCGGCTTGGGACCGTAGGGCGAGCGGGCGGTGTCTCCGATGTAGAGGATCGACTCGCGCGGGAGCTGCGCCGACACGGCGCGGGCGACGGTGAGTCCGCCGACACCGGAGTCGAAGATTCCGATCGGCGCGTCATTCACGATGCCCCAGCCTACGCCAGGCGCTGGCTAGGCTGACCCGCATGAGTCCCTCGACCGCCCTGCTGACGGACCGCTACGAGCTCACGATGATCGACGCCGCCCTGCGCGACGGCACGGGCGAGCGCCGGTGCGTGTTCGAGCTGTTCGGCCGGCGCCTGCCCGGCGCGCGGCGCTTCGGCGTCGTCGCGGGCACCGGGCGGCTGCTGTCGCTCATCCGCGACTTCCGGTTCGGCGACGACGAGCTGCGGTGGCTCCGCGACGAGAAGGTGGTGGATGCCGCCACCCTGGACTTCCTCGAGGGCTACCGGTTCACGGGCTCGGTGACCGGGTATCGCGAGGGCGAGCTGTACTTCCCCGGCTCCCCCATCCTCACGATCGAGGGCACGTTCGCCGAGGCCGTCGTGCTCGAGACGCTGGCGCTCAGCGTCCTCAACCACGACTCCGCGGTCGCCACGGCGGCGGCGCGCATGAGCATCGCCGCCGGGGACCGCCCGCTCGCGGAGATGGGCTCCCGGCGGGCAGCGGAGCAGTCCGCCGTCGCGGCGGCCCGCGCGGCGTACATCGCCGGGTTCGGAGCGACCTCGAACCTCGAGGCGGGCCGACAGTGGGGCATCCCGACGATGGGCACCGCCGCGCACTCGTGGACGCTGCTGCATGACACGGAGGAGGACGCGTTCCGCGCGCAGGTAGAGGCGCTCGGCGTCTCCACGACGCTCCTCATCGACACCTACGACATCCGCACCGGCGTCGAGACGGCGATCCGGATCGCGGGGACGGATCTCGGCGGGGTGCGCATCGACTCCGGCGACCTGCCCACCGTCGCCGCGGAGGTGCGCGCGCAGCTCGACGAACTGGGGGCGACCGGCACGCGGATCACCGTGACGAGCGACCTGGACGAGTACGCGATCGCCGCACTCGCGGCATCCCCCGTCGACGCGTACGGCGTGGGCACCTCGGTCGTCACCGGGTCGGGCACGCCGACGGCGGGCATGGTCTACAAGCTCGTCGCCCGCCAGGATGCCGAGGGCGGCTGGGTGGCGGTCGCGAAGGCGTCGACCGACAAGGGCTCCAAGGGCGGCCGCAAGGCGGCGTTCCGCACGCTGGACGAAGGCACCGCGACCAGTGAGCTGATCGTCGTGTCGGACGGCTTCGAGGAGCTCCAGACGGCGGCCGCGCACCCGGATGCCCGCCCGCTCCAGGTGGAGCTGGTCGTCGACGGCGAGCCGGACGCCTCCTTCGAGGGTCCGGCGGGCGTCGAGGCGGCGCGCGCCCACCATGCGCGTGTGCGCGAGGAGCTTCCGGTGCGCGGGCTCGCGCTCAGTCGCTCCGACCCGGCGCTCCCGACCGTCTACACCGACGCCGACTGACGGCCGGCCCGCTGCCGGGATGCCTGGCGTCAGCCCTGGAGGGACTCGTAGATCTCCTTGCAGGTGGGGCAGACCGGGAACTTCTCGGGGTCGCGACCGGGAGTCCACTTCTTGCCGCACAGCGCGCGCACCGGCTTGCCGGTGAGCGCGGACTCGAGGATCTTGTCCTTCTTCACGTAGTGCGAGAAGCGCTCATGGTCACCCGGCTCGATGTTCTCTTCTTTGAGGAGCTCTTCGAGCTCGCGATCGAGGGTCGCGATACCGCCCTGGTCGGGGCTGTCCAGCGGGGTGCTCATGGTCTGTCAGTGTACCCGCGGGGACCGCGCTCGGCTCGGTCCTCGGGGCGTCATGTCGACTCCGCGAACTCCATGAGACGTCCGCCGCGACGCTCGAACGCCAGCGAGCCGACGGTGACGCCCACGATGAGGACGCCGAGGCCGATCGCGAGACCGCCCCACAGCGCGGTCGTCGCGGCGACCGCGTCTCCCTGCAGCGCGAGCCAGGCGCACCACACGACCGGCGCCGAGAGGACGAGCGAGCCGACCATCACGACAGCCTGCGCGATCCCGCCCCGCGCGCTCGTGCGTTGCGGCTGCTGGAACGGACTCTCGCCCGGACGCGACACCGCATACGGCGAGACGACCGAAGAGATGCTGGACAGACCCAGGCCGCACAGGAACAGCGAGGCGCAGACGCCGGCGAGGGCGGGCAGCATCGCCCAGCGCCCGTGGAGGGAGATCGCGACCGGCACCGCGACGGCGAGCAGCGGCACGCCGACGAGCAGCACCGGGACGAGGCGGCCGACCCGGTCCGAGACGCCCCGCACGCCGCTGGCGATGTGCATCCACACGGCCGTCGAGTCGTAGGCGAGGTCGTCGTGCGGCAGCCAGCCGAGGAGCAGGGCGGCGAACGGAACCGGCACGAGCGCGACGAGTTCGGGCGGCACGCCGGCGACCAGCAGCGGCACCGCGGTCACGAGGGCGGCGAAGGGGATGATGATCCCGTTCACGACGTAGCGTCGATCGCCGAACCAGTACACGAGGCTCCGCGCCGCGATGGCGCCGCCCGGCGTGCCCGGTGCCACGCCGAACCAGCCGAGCCCGCCCCGCACCCGGCCGGCGGCCGGCCGCTCGGTCGTGGTCAGCACACGCCGGACGATCCACATCCACAGGACAGCCAGCAGCGCCACGGTGCCGGCGGCCACCAGGGCCGACGGCCACGGGTCGCCACCGGACTCCACGATCCCCGGCAGCGCCCACGCGGCGCCCAACGGCGTGAGCGCGAGGGCGCGCACCGCTTGGAGAAGCTGCGGCGGCACGGCGCCCTGCCACTCCAGCGAGGCAAGGAAGACGCCCACCGGGACGACCACCACGAGCACGACGAGCACGAAGACGCCGGAGAGCTCGCGTGACCGCCGCTCGCGGAGGTGCAGCGAGGCCAGCGCCATGCAGACGCGGGCCAGGAGAAGGCAGGTCAGCACCCCGAGCACGACGCTGGAGACCGTCACGGGCGTGCCCACCCAGTGCTCCTCCCACACGACCGCCGCGCTGACGGCGACCCCGACGAGCACCATGATCGGCACGCTGATGAGGCCCGCCACCGCGAGCACGACGGCGAGCCGGCCGGGCGGCAGCCCGAACAGCGTGAACCGGCGCGGGTCGAGGGGATCGTCGACGGCTGCGAACAGAGGCGCGAGCGCGAATCCGAGCGTCACCGCGGAGCCGCCGAGCACCGTGACGACCAGCACCTCGTCGGCGGGCGCGTCGCGCAGGGTCAGGATCCCCCAGCACACCGCGATGGTGGCGGCCACGAGCAGCACGAGTCCGCTGACGACGCGCACGACGTGGCGGGTGTCGCCGCGCAGCGCGCCGAAGAGCAGCGCGACCCTCAGTCGGAGAATGTATGCAGCCACTCGAGGCCCTCCACGTCGCTGAGGCCCCCGGCCAGCTCGACGAAGCGCTGCTCGAGCGTCAGCTCGCCGCGGACCTCCTCGACGGAGCCCTCGGCGAGCACCTGCCCCGCCACGATCACAGCGACCCGCGAGCACACGCGCTCCACGAGTTCCATGCCGTGGCTGGAGAGGACGACCGTGCCGCCGTGCGCGACATAGGTGGAGAGGATGTCGAGGATGATCGCGCTCGAGACCGGGTCGACGGCCTCGAACGGCTCGTCGAGCACCAGCAGGCGCGGCGAGTGGATGAGCGCGCCCGCGAGCATCACCTTCTTGAGCATGCCGGCGGAATAGTCCGACACGCTTCGGCCGAGCGCGTCCTCGAGGTCGAACGCCCGCGCGAGATCGGCGGTCCGGCTCTCGACGACGGCAGGCGGCAGCTTGCGCAGCACGCCGTAGTAGTAGAGCAGCTGGCGCCCGGTGAGCCGGTCGAACGTGCGAAGGCGGTCGGGCAGCACGCCCATCAGACGCTTCGCGGCGAGCGGCTCGGCGGCGGCGTCGATCCCCCCGACGCGGATCGTCCCGCGATCCGGCACCAGCAGTCCCGCGATGATCGACAGCGTGGTCGTCTTGCCCGCGCCGTTGGGACCGACGAGGCCGTAGAAGGTGCCGGCCGGCACCGTCAGGTCGATCCCGTCCACGGCGTGCGTGGCGCCGAAGCTCTTGGTGACGCCCCGGAGCTCGAGGGCGCTGACATCGGAGACCGGCCGACGATCGGGATCGGCGATGACGGATGCCGTCTCCTGCGTCACGGTCGCTGCCGGCGCCTCTGCCTCCGACGCGGGCAGCGGCGGACGCGGCGGCACGACGATGCCCGCCGCGGCGCTCGCGGCCCGCGCGAGATCGCTCGGCAGCGGGGGCGGTCCCGGCTCGGCGGCGCTGCTCGCCTGGGAGCCGCCGCCCTTGCGCGGCTTTCCGGGCTTGCGAGGCTTCTCAGACGCCGGTTTCGCGGTGTCGGGGAGCCGCACGACACGCGCGTCGGTGTGACGGTCCGGCTCTTCCGGATCGATGTCATTCGGCACCGGGAGGGAGGCTGTCACCGGACCACGGTACCAAGCGGTGCTGATCGAAGGGCGGTTCGTTCCGGCGCGTGGCGGCTAACAGCGAAAGTCACGAAACGGCAACGGGCAGGCGGCATTCTGCACCTTCCCAGTCCCTCTCGCTACCATGGTGCAGGCACGAAGGGGTGTCGGGCCGGTGAACCGGCAGTGAATCACGCACTCAGGAGCAGACTTTGACCCTTCAGACCGTCATCCTCGCAGCCGGAATGGGCTCGCGTCTCGGCCGCAGCCTGCCCAAGCCCCTCACGGAGCTCGGCGACGGCCGCAGCATCATGCAGCAGCAGCACGACAACATCCGCGCCGCCTTCGGCCGCGAGGCCCGGATCACGACCGTCGTCGGCTACCGCGCCGAGACGATCGTCGAGGCCTTCCCCGACGTGGACTACGTCTACAACGACCGGTACGACCAGACGAACACCTCCAAGAGCCTCCTCCGCGCCCTGGCCAAGACCGGCAAGGGCGGCGTGCTCTGGATGAACGGCGACGTCGTCTTCGACCCGCGTGTGCTGGGCCGCGCCATCGAGCTCATCGAACGCGACCAGTCGTTCGTCACGGTCAACACCTCCAAGGTCAGCGACGAAGAGGTCAAGTACACCGTCACACCGGAGGGCTTCATCAACGAGCTCTCGAAGACCGTGAAGGGCGGCATCGGCGAGGCCGTCGGGATCAACTACATCTCGAGCACCGACAAGAAGTCCTTCATGCGCCACCTCACGCGCGTCGACGACCAGGACTACTTCGAGCGCGGCCTCGAGCTCGCGATCGCCGAGGACGGCGTTCGGCTCCTGCCGCTGGACATCTCGGACCTCTACGCCGTCGAGGTCGACTTCGCCGAAGACCTCGAGCGCGCGAACCTGTTCGTCTGAGTCGCCGGGCGCGACCTGTCAACCCCACGTCGGCGGTCCGGATCGGGCGCATAGACTCGGCGCGATGACCGACAAGGTTCACCGCATCCACTCGCTTCCCGGCGACGCGCCGTGGCAGGGAGGTCTGCCGCCCACGGGGTCGGACGAGCACCCTCTCACGATCCGCGCGCTCGACCGCGTGCTGGCGATCCAGCGCCCCGTGGTGCTGGCGCATCTGCGCAGCATCCGCCTGCGGCATCCGGACGCCTCCCCCGCCGAGATCGTCCGCATCCTGGAGCGCCGGTACCTCGCCGCCGTCACGACGGGCGGCGCCGCGGTCGGAGCGACGGCCGTCGTGCCCGGCATCGGCACCGGGGTGACGCTGGCGCTGAGCGGCGTCGAGACCGTCGGCTTCCTCGAGGCGACGACGCTCTTCGCCCAATCGGTGACCGAGGTGCACGGCATCCCGGTCGCCGATCCCGACCGCGCACGCGCGCTGGTGCTCACGCTCATGCTGGGCAAGGAGGGCGTCGACCTCGTGTCCCAGCTCGCCGGGCAGGCAGCCGGCCGCGGACCCACCCGGGACCGCTACTGGGGCGAGCTCGTGACCAAGACGATCCCCCGCGCCGCGGTGGGGCCCCTCGTCGACCGCCTCAAGAACTCGTTCATCCACCAGTTCGCAGTGCGCGGCGGTGCGTCGTGGATCGGCAAGGCGCTGCCGTTCGGCATCGGCGCCGCGATCGGCGGCGCCGGCAACCACATCCTCGGCCGACGGGTGCTCGTCGGCGCCCGTCGCGCCTTCGGCGCGCCGCCGTGGCAGTTCCCCGTCGAGCTGGAGCCGCGGCCCGGCGCCGACCGCATCGAGCGACTGGCCTCGCGCGGCATCCGCCGTGCGGGGGCGGCCGTCGCGGGCGGAGTCTCGCGCGGCACCTCGGCGGTGGGCAGGGTCGTGCGCCGCGGGAAGCCCGCGCTGGAAGCACCTCCCGACGAGGATTGAGCGCGCACCCTCTCCCGATCGTCAGCCGATGCTGAAAGCGCTTGCATGCGGTTCCTCGACACGCCACCTGCGCGGGCATACGCTCGCAGGTATGGACAGCACTCTGGCGTGCCTGGCGGCGTGGATGCCGCGCCAGCGGTGGTACGCCGCGAAGGGGCGGCCACCCAGCCTGCGGCTGGTGGCCTGGTGGGATCTCGCCCCGGGCTCGGACGATTCCGAGGACGATCTGTCCCCCGCTGACGGCGGCGTGCGCGTGCGCACGTTCCTCGTGGCCGACGAGGGAGCGCTTCCGGCGGTGCTTTACCAGATCCCCATCGTCGAGCGGGCGACCGAGACCGTCGACGCCGATCCGGATCACATCGTGGGCAGTCCGACGCCGGGCGCGACGTTCATCGACGGGCCGCACGATCCGGCCTACGCCCAAGCGCTCCTGCGACTCATCGCGGAGGGCGGCACCGCACACGGGCCGCAGACCCTCGCTCTCGGACGCCCCTCCGCGTCGGGCGGGCACCCCGGTGCGAGGTCGGCCCGGGTGATGAGCGGCGAGCAGTCCAACACCTCCCTCGTGTACGAGGGCGAGGGCATGCCGATCATCTGCAAGGTGTACCGCCAATTGCACGCCGGCCTCAACCCCGACATCGAGCTGCAGGAGGCGCTGGCGGCATCGGGCTCGGCGCACGTCGCGCTGCCCGTGGGATCCATCGAGGGCACGTGGCCGGACCTCACGACGGCGCACGGCTCGGTGCGCGGCTCCCTGGCGTTCGCCCAGGAATTCCTCCCCGACGTCGAGGACGCCTGGCGGGTCGCACTGCGGGCCGCCGCGCGCGGCGACGACTTCCGCGACAGTGCGAACGCTCTGGGCGCGGCCACGGCCGAGGTGCATCTGGCACTGGCCAGGTGCTTTCCCACACGGACAGCCACGGCGGCCGACCGCGCGGCCACCGCGGCGACATGGGAGCGCCGCTTCTCGATCGCCATGGCCGAAGTGCCCGAGATCGCCGAGCAGCGGGAGGCCGCGGCGGCCGTGTACCGGCGGGCGCTGGAGGTGCCGTGGCCGGCGCTGCAGCGCATCCACGGCGATTACCACCTGGGGCAGGTGCTGCACTCTCCGGAGCGCGGATGGATCGTCGTCGACTTCGAGGGCGAGCCGCTGCGACCCATGACCGAGCGCACGCAGCCGGATCTCGCACTCCGCGACGTCGCGGGCATGCTGCGCTCCTTCGACTACGTCGCCGGCTCGCTGCGGCGGGACGATCCCTCGCGGTCGACCGAGGCCGTGCGCGGATGGGCGCGCGAAGCGCGTCAGGCGTTCGTGGACGGATACGCCGCCGCCTCGGGGGGCGAGCTGGACCCCCGGCATCCGCTGCTGGCCGCGCTCGAACTGGACAAGGCCGTGTACGAGGCGATCTACGAGTCGCGCAACCGCCCCACGTGGGTCACGATCCCGCTCGGCGCCGTCGCGCGGCTCGTCGGGCGTCCGGCCGCGGTCGCCTGACCGGCGTGGCCTCAGCCCTCGTCGTCGAGCTCGGCTTCGTCCTCGGGCTCGTCGTCGCGCTCGTCGACCGAGCGGGCGTACCACGCGTCCCATTCGTCCATCAGCCGTTGCACGGCGGCGTGGAACCGCGCGGTCGCGGCGCCCGGCGTCGTGTCGCCGAAGTAGCGCGAGACCCACTGCTCGAGGCGGGCCACCGCGTCGGGGTCGTCCAGCACCCGCTCGGTCTGCGCGACGATGTCGGGGGCGTCCGCGGCGGTCAGCCACTCGCACGCCGACAGGTAGCCGTGGGTGTCGATGGCGGCCGCGGGGTCGGCCGGACGCGTGATCAGCAGCGGCCTGTCGGCCGCCAGCCGGTCGTAGACCATCGCCGAGATGTCGACGACCGCGACGTCGGCGGCCGACAGCTGCCAGCCGAGGTCCGGGCCGTCGTCGAACACGTGCTGCGCCGCAGGATCGGCGGCGTTCGCTGCGGCGAGGGCGGCGATGATCCGCCGGTTCGCGGCGCCGTACTCGGCGTTCACGACCCCCGAACGAGGGTGGGGCCGGTAGATGACGCGATGGCGACCGGTGCGCAGCAGCGCCGCCACGAGCGCCTCGCCGTGCGTGACGATCGACCCGTAGTGGGCCGACGGCCGGTCGCCCTCCCACGTGGGCGCGTACAGCACCACGGTCCGGTCGTCGGGCGTGTACGGCAGCGCGCCGGAGTAGTGGTCGGCCTGCGGGCGGCCGATCGCGATCGCCCTGTGGTCGAGGTCGTAGTCCCAGAGCACCCGCGACAGCCGCTGCCGTGCGGCGTCGCCCGCGATCATGGCGTAGTCGTAGGCCTTGTACTGGTTCGTGGTCATGTACATCTTGTCGGACTCGCCGTGGTTGATGAACACGTGCCAGCGTCGGCCGTAGCGGAACATCTGGAAGTTGCGGGTGTTCTGATTCACGTAGAGCACCACGCGGATGTCCTGCGTGGAGATGAAGCGCTCCAGATCGCGCACCGTCGGCACGAACGCGACCGGCAGGGCGTCGTCTGCCAGCAGCGCCTGCGCGCCCGTCGCGGACCGGCTCAGCACGACGACCGGCCACGTCTTGGCCAGCCCGGCGAGCGGCTTGTACCACTGCCGCATCTGGTACATGTTGACCGCGCCATCGGCGAAGTACACCGCCACCCGGTAGTGGAACGGCGGATGCTGCGGCCCGGCCGACTGCGTGCGCCTGACGTCGATGACGGCGGAGCGGTTGCGCACCGCCTTCCGTACGAGCGCGATCGCCTTCCTGCCGTCCGAGACCAGTGCCACCCGTCCAGCCTACCCAGGGCACCCGTGACATGATCGACGCGTGCATGTCGAGCAACACGGGCGCAGGGACGCTCCGATCGTCCCGCCGGACGCCGGTGTGAGCTTCGTGATGCCGGTGCTCAACGAGCGGGGCTACCTGCGCCGGGCGGTGGAGACCGTCCTCGCGCAGGACGTGCCGGGACCCACCGAGCTCGTCCTTGCGCTCGGCCCCTCGACGGACGGCACGACGGAGCTCGCGCGGGAATTGGCCCGGGAGGACGAGCGGATCATCCTCGTCGACAACCCGGCGGCCGACATCCCGATCGGGCTGAACCTCGCCATCCGGGCCGGCCGCTACCCCACCGTCGTGCGCGTCGACGCGCACTCCGAGCTCGACCCGAGCTACGCCCGCAGGGCCCTGGCGTCGCTCGACCGCGTGCGCGCGGCCAACGTGGGCGGGGTGATGCGCGCCGACGGCCGCACCCCGTTCCAGCGAGCCGTCGCCCGCGCGTACAACTCCCCCATCGGCCTGGGCGGCGGCGCGTACCACGGCGGCACGCAGGAGGGCGAGGCGGAGTCCGCCTACCTCGGCGTCATGCGGCGCGCCGTGCTCGACGAGGTCGGGCTCTTCGACGAGAGCATCCGCCGCGGCGAGGACTGGGAGCTCAACCTGCGCATCCGTCGCGCGGGCTACCGGGTGTGGTTCGATCCGGCGCTCGCGGTCACGTACTGGCCGCGAGAGAGCTGGACGAGGCTCGTGCGGCAGTTCGCGGCGACCGGCCGGTGGCGCGGCGAGCTGGTGCGGCGCTTCGGTCGAGGCAACTCGCTGCGCTTCTTCGCTCCGCCGCTCCTGGTGCTGACGATCCTGCTCGCCGTGGTGGTGGCGGCCCTGCAGCTGACGGGCGTGCTCCAGGGGTGGTGGTCGGTGGCGGCATCCGTCGTCTATGTGCCGCTGGTCGTGTACGTCGCGCTCGTCATCGGCGTGGCGCTCGGCCCGGGCGGGGGGCGAGGCTGGCGCGACAAGCTCTGGACGGCGGCGGTGCTGCCCACGATGCACCTCGCGTGGGGCTGGGGATTCGTCGTGGGGATCATCCGCGGCGCCCACGACACCGTCGACACCTCGCGGCTCGGCAGTCGCAACACGCCGCTGCCCTGACGGGGTCTCAGGGGTCGATGAGCCCCTGATCCAGGATGCGGGCGACCACGCGCTCGGCGGCGTGGCCGTCGTCGCGGGCGTTGAACTTCGCCCGCCAGAGCTCGTACCTCTCCGCGTAACGCTCGCGGTCGTCATCGCCGAGGGCGGCGGCGAGCTCGTCCTGCGTGCGAACCATGGGGCCCGGCGCGTGCTCGGCGAGGTCGAAGTAGAAGCCGCGCAGCTCGCCGCGGTAGTGCTCCATATCGGGCACGAGGAAGTACATCGGCTTGCCTGTCACCGAGAAGTCGAACATCACCGACGAGTAGTCGGTGATGAGCGCATCGGCGACGAGAAGCAGCTGCGACGTGTCGGGGAATCCGGTGACGTCGATGACGCGCGGTCCCTCGGCGTCGCGACCCGGCAGGAGCGTGCGGGAGTGCCCGCGGACCAGCACGACGGAGTCCGTCGCCGCGGCGAGCGCGACCGGGTCGACGAAGTCGACGATCTGCTCGCGGTCGTCCCGCCACGTCGGCGCGTACAGCAGCACGCGCTCACCGGGCCGGATCCCGAGCGCGCCGCGCGTCGCGGTCCCGTCGCCGCTCGCGAGCACGTCGTTGCGCGGATACCCCTCCACCCAGATCGGCCGGCTGAGGAACGCGTACGCCTTGCCGAGGATGCGGGCGGCATACGGGTTCTGCGCGAGCAGGATGTTCCAGCGCCGCGACTCTCGCACCACCGCGGCCATGCGCCGCGGGTCGAAGCCGGGGCGGTGCAGGGCGAGCCGCTTGAGGGGCGTGCCGTGCCACGTCTGCAGCACGACCTGCCCCTTGCGCCGGGCGAATCGCCGGCGGAGCCAGTCGTTCACGACGAGCAGACGCGCGGCGCCCCGCGCCCGCCACCACTCCGGGGTGCCTTCGACGACGGCGATCGCGCCCTCGGGAACTGCCACCGAGAGATCCACGACGCTCCAGTAGCGCGTCACGCCCGGCGCGCGGCGCGTGAGCTCCCGATCGATCGCGAGCGGATTGCAGCTGGCGTTGCGCCCGTAGAAGCTCTCGAAGAACACCGCGTTCTCGAACCCGGAAGCCGGACGGGTGGCGTAGCGGCGCTCGAGCGCATCCTGTCCCTCGCCGGAGTCGTAGGCGGGGTCCATCGGCGGTCCCACGCGCAGCGTCCACTGCTCGAGCTCGGCACGCAGCGTTCCGAGCTGGGTGAGCGGGAGCGCGTCGGGAGCAGGGATGCCCCGGTCCGCTGCATCCGTCACCCGGACCTCGTACGTCCCGGTCGGCAGCGGCAGCTCGGGCCCGCCCCATCGCGCGGCGCGGAGGGGCAGCGTCGCCCGCCACGTCTTGCCGCGGCCGCTCAGACGTGCGACGACCCGGGCGCGCGCGCCCACGAGCTCGACGGTCGCCGGCCGCTCGCCCTCGCCCGAGAGCACGAGCGCAGGTCCGCCGTCCGTCGTGAAGCGCGCGTCGGTCATCCGTTTCCTTCCCTCGGGCGGGCGTGGGCGGCCGTACCGGCCAGAATCGCACGGTACACCCTCTCGGCGTTGCGGCCGTCCCGGTGCGCGTGGACACGCGCGCTGAGCGCCATGGCGTGCTCGACGCGCCGCTCGCGCTCCGACTCGTCGCCGAAGAGCGCGTCCAGCTGCGCGGCCGCCTGGCTCCAGTCGACGGCCCACTCGTCGCCCGCGACATCCCGGTATGCGCCGTAGAACCCGCGGCGCTTCGCGTAGTCGACGACGTCGGGAGCGAGGAACAGCGTCGGGAGCGGCACGAGGGCTGCGTCGAACGCGAGGGAGGAGTAGTCGGTGACGAGGGCGTCGAGCCCGGGCAGCAGCGGGGTCACGTCGGCCACCAGATCGCTCCCGAGCGACTGCACCAGATCCGTCGTGACGGGCGGGACGTAGTCGCCGGCGCCGAGCGGATGGGAGCGTATGAGGAGCGTCGCTCCGTGGCGGCGGAGGACGCCGAGGATCCGCGCCCACTCCGCGGCGGTCGGGATCGCCGGGTCGGGCGCGCCGTCGCGCCACGTCGGCGCGTACAGCACGAGTCGCCCGGACCCTTCGGCCCGCGGCACGGCCCGCGCGATCGCCGCGCGGGCCTGCACGCGCCGGTCTTCCGCGGTGCCGCGGGACAGCACGTCGACGCGAGGCTCGCCGGTGACGAGAACGGCGTCGTCGGGGAGCGCGAACGCGGACTCCAGCCGGCCCCGCACGAGGTGCGACGCGGCGGGGAGCAGGCGGATCCGGCGCGCGGCGCCGCGGTACATCGCCCGCAGCATCGCATGCGCCGGCCGCGCCGCCGGCGTCCGCGCGATGGCGCGCGGCAGCCGCAGGGTCTCGGGCGAGTCCAGGCCGATCCGCTTCAGTGGGATCCCATGCCACAGCTGCACCACGAAGGCGCCCGAGACGGCGTAGCGGTTCACGTCGCCGAAGCCGTGCGTGACGACGACCACCCGCGCCCGCGCCGTGCGCCACAGTCCCCGCAGCGACCGCTTGGGGACGCTCGGGATGCCGCGGGCTGCGGCATCCCGCGCCTCTCGCGCGCTGCCGACCAGCCACACGGCGCGCCGGCCGTCGGCGGCGGCGGCGTCCCAGAGGGCGAGCGCGCCGTCGGCGATGCCGACGGCGCAGCCGAAGACCCACTCGTCGCGCGAGCGCGGTACGACGAGGGTGAGGATGCGTCCTGCGGCATACAGCGGGATCGTCGCGAGCTTCCGCGCATTCCCCGCGCCGAACGAGAAGGACGCCATCACGCGAGCCTATCCTGCTCGCGTGATGGCGCCCCGGTGCGTGCCGCCTACTGCTCGAGCGCGCCCAGCGTGACGGTCACCGTCTGCGTCTCCCCGTCGCGGACGAAGGTGACCTCCGCCTCGCTTCCGGCGGCAGCGCCGCGCACCTGCGCGGTCAGGTCGGTGGAGTCGGTGACGGGCACGCCGTTGAAGCCGGTCACGACGTCGCCCGCGGCGAGGCCCGCCGACGCCGCCGCGCCGCCGTCTGTCACCTCGTTGATGTACGCCCCGGTGATGGTCGATCCTTCGACGGATGCCGCGGGCCGCACGGTCGCGCCGAGGAGGCCGTGCGTGGCCTCGCCGTTCTCGATGAGCTCGTCGGTGATCCGCTCGACGATGTCGGACGGGATCGCGAATCCGACGCCGATCGAGCCGGAGCCGTCGGCGGACGCACCGCCCGCGGTCGCGATCGCGACGTTGATGCCGATGAGCCTGCCCTCGGAGTCCACGAGCGCGCCGCCGGAGTTGCCCGGGTTGATCGCGGCATCGGTCTGGATCACCGCGATGGAGATGCTCTCGGTCGCCGTCGACTGCTGGTCGCCCTGGCCGAAGTCGAAGCGGAACGGGCCTTCCTGCCCGTTCTCCTCCGGCTGGTCCTGGTTCTCGTCTCCGGTGTCCGGCGCGGCGGAGGACGCGATCTGGATGCTGCGGTTGAGGGCGCTCACGATGCCCTCGGTGACGGAGTTCGCCAGTCCCAGCGGCGCCCCCACCGCCACGGTGGTGTCGCCGACATTCAGGTCGCTCGAGTCGGCGAAGTCGATCGGGGTCAGACCCTCGGCGTCCTGGAGCTTGATGACCGCGAGGTCGTACGTCGGGTCGGTGCCGACGATCTCGGCGTCGTACACGCGGCCATCGGCCGTCGTGACGCGCACCTGCGCGTCGCCGGTCGCCCCGTCGAGGGTCACCACGTGCGTGTTCGTCACGACGTAGCCGTCCTCGGAGAGGACGACGCCGGAGCCGGTTCCGGCTCCCGCCGAGCCCGTCGCGGAGATGGTCACCACGCTCGGCACGACCTTCGCCGCGATGCCGGTGGTCTCGTTGACCGAATCGGAGTCGTTCACCGTGACGGTGCTCGGGCCGGCGGCGGGCGACGTCGCCGCGGACGTGAACCAGTTCACGCCGGCGTACGAGCCGCCGAGGCCGGCCGCGCCCCCCACGATGGCCGCGGCGACGAGCAGGCCGACCACCTTGCCGGCGCCGGAGGATTTCTTGGGAGCCTGCGCCGTGGCCGTGCCGCGGTCGCCGCCGTCGATGGGCAGCGTGGGCATGGTGTCGGCCGACGCGACGCCGAAGGCGGCACCGGGACCGGATGCGCCGCCCTGCCCCGCGTAGGAGTGGGGGTGCGGCGCGGGCTGTCCGGCATACCCCTGCGGACGTGCGTACGCGTGGCCGCCGGCCGGATACCCCGCCGGGGGAACCGGCTGGGTCGGCGCGCGGTGCTGGGCGGCGGCCTCGGCCGCCGGCTGGGCGGGCACGGCGGGCTGTGCAGGGGTGACGCTCGGCGCCGTGGTGTCATCGGGCGTGGCCGACGCGTCGGCGGGGACGTGGTCTTCCGGGCGGTCGCCCTGGATGTCGCTCATGATTGCTCCTTCTGCCAAGCACTCACAACTGTGCCCACCGATGCTGTGCGTTTCTTATGTCGGGAATGGGACTCGCCTATGCAACGGGGATGAGCCCGCCCGGTACGGTGAAGCGATGCGACAGATCCCCGGAGCGTGGCACCGCACGGCGGCCGGTGCCGGACTCGTCGGCTCGGACGGGTCGATCCACCCCACCATCTTCGCCGAGATGTCCGCCCTCGCGGCCCGCACCGGCGCGATCAACCTCGGACAGGGGTTCCCCGACGAGGACGGCCCGGCCGAGGTGCTCGAGGTCGCCCGCGCCGCGATCGCCCACGGCGTGAACCAATACCCGCCGGGTCGCGGCATCCCGGATCTCCTCGACGCGGTCGCCGAGCACCAGCTGCGCTTCTACGGCCTGCACATCGACCCTGCCCGCGACGCACTCGTCACGGCCGGCGCGACCGAGGCGCTCGCCGCAGCGCTGCTGGCGCTGCTGGACGGGCCCGATGACGAGGTGGTCGTCTTCGAACCGTACTACGACTCGTACGCGGCCGTCGTCGCGCTCGCGGGCGCGAAGCTCGTCACGGTGCCGCTGCGGTGGCCGGACTTCCAGCCCGATCTCGACGAGCTCCGCGCCGCGGTCGGCGACCGCACGCGCCTCATCCTCGTCAACGACCCGCACAATCCCACCGGAGCCGTCTTCGGCTCCGAGGTGCGCGACGAGATCGTGCGGCTCGCCCATCACCACGATGCCCTCATCGTCACCGACGAGGTCTACGAGCATCTCGTCTTCGACGAGCCGCACGTGCCGATCGCCACCCTCCCCGGCGCCTGGGACCGGACCCTGACCATCTCGTCCGGTGGCAAGACGTTCTCCACCACCGGATGGAAGATCGGCTGGGTCACCGGGCCCGCCCCGCTCGTCGACGCCGTGCTCGCGGTCAAGCAGTACCTCACGTACGTCAACGGCAGCCCGTTCCAGCCTGCCATCGCGACCGGACTCCGGCTGCCGGACTCCTTCTTCCGCGGCATCGCCGACACGCTGCGGGCCAAGCGCGACCTGCTCGGCGCCGGGCTGCGGGCCGCCGGCTTCGAAGTGTCCACGCCTGCCGGCTCCTACTTCACGGTGGCCGATGCGGCGCCGCTCGGCGCGACGGATGCCGCGGACTTCTGCCGCGGGCTTCCCGAGCGGGCAGGCGTGGTGGCGATCCCCCTCACGGCGTTCGCGACAGCCGAACGCCGAGCCGACTACGCCACGCTCGTGCGCTTCGCGGCCTGCAAGCGCGTGGACGTGCTCGAGGACGCGGCATCCCGCCTCGCCTCGGCGGCCGGATCCGGGGTCACCGGGGGCTGACCGCGAATCGCCGCAGCCGCAGCGCCGGGTTGACCCGGCGGACACGCTCGATGGCGCCGAGGTCGAGGTGGGCGACCGCGACATCAGTCGACGTACCGACCGCGGCGAGCTCGACGCCCTGCGGATCGACGATCAGCGAGTGACCGACCCCGAGCGGCGGCGGGTGATCGGCCGCTGCCACGAACACCGTGTTCTCGATGGCGCGGGCATGCAGGAGCGTGCGCCAGTGGTGCTCCTTGAGCGGGCCGCGCACCCACTCGGCGGGGACCGCGAACACCTCGGCGCCGGCGTCCACGAGCAGCCGTCCGACCTCGGGGAAGCGCAGGTCGTAGCAGGTCATGAGTCCGAACGTCAGACCGCCGCAGGCGAAGGTCTGCGGCGGCGCCGGCTCCCCCGCCTCGACCCAGTCCGACTCGCGCTGTCCGAACGCGTCGTACAGGTGCATCTTCCGGTAGTGCGCCTGCAGGCCCGCCCCGTCGACGGCGACCACCGTGTTGCGCACGCGCGCCTCGTCGCTCGCCCGCTCGAGCAGGCCCGCCACGACGACGACGTCATGTGCGGCCGCGATCCGTGCGAGTTCCTGCACGAAGGGGCCGTCGAGCTCCTCGGCGTTGGCGGCGAGCGATTCGTCGAAGGGGTCGACGAAGTAGCTCGAGTACTCGGGGAAGACGACGACACGGGCCCCGCGGGCGGACGCGGTGGCCGTGAGCTGGTCGATGGCGTCCAGGTTCGCCGCGGTGTCGGCGGTCGGCGCGAACTGCGCGACGCCCACTCCCAGGGTGTCCGTCATCGGGCGCCGCCCTTCTCTCTCGCGCGGACGCGGATGAGTGCCGGGACCAGCACCCACAGCGCGACGATGACCGCGGCGAGGAGGATGAGCGCCCACCAGAAGGCCGATCCGCCGACGACGACGTCGAAGACGAACGCCACCACCCCGACCATGAGCACGGAGACCGTGAGCAGAGCGGTGATGAGGGCGACGTGGCCGTAGCGGACGACCGCCGGCTTCGCACCCTGCTGGAACACCACGCGGTGCAGGGCGACGGGGGCCAGCGCGATGATCGAGCTGAGGGCTGCCAGCACCACCAGCGTGAGGTATACAGCTCGCTGCCCGGCGCTCAGCTCGGCGAAGGTGGGCTGGAAGGCCAGGGCGAGCAGGAAGCCGGTGAGGATCTGCGTGCCCGTCTGCAGCACGCGCAGCTCTTGGAGCACCTCGTTCCAGTTGCGGTCGGCGCGCTCCTCGCGGGTCTCGTCGCGACCCTCGGCGCGGTCCGCCACGGAGTCTGCTTCGGGGCGATCGGACATGCGCTCATCCTTTCGCGCCGCTCGCGTCGCGGCAACCCGAGGCGACCTGTGGCACGACCCACTCGAAACCCGTGTTAGGCTATTTCTTGTGCCGCGGGGTGGAGCAGCTCGGTAGCTCGCTGGGCTCATAACCCAGAGGTCGCAGGTTCAAATCCTGTCCCCGCAACAGAAAGAAGAAGGGCGTCCCCGACGAGGGGGCGCCCTTCTTCATGTCTCCCGCTTCTCTGTGGCTGCGGGATCCATGGCCTCGCCGAGATCGTCGAGGAATCGGGCGATCACGTCGAGATCATGCCCGTCGTACCTCATGGCGACCTCGCGCATCGCGCGCAAGCGTGCGCCGAACACCGTGAAGAACGCTGCCCGTGCGGAATCCGTCAGCACGACCACGCGCCCCCGCCGATCGCTCGGGTGCGGCCGGCGCTCGACGTGGCCCGACTCGACCAGCCGGTCCAGCAGCTTGGTGGTGGACGCAGTGCTGATGCGCAGGTGCTGGGCGATGTCGCGCGGACTCACCGGACGCCCGGTGCGCTCCCGGATGACCAGCAGCCGCAGTGCGGCGACGTCCGAGGCGTTCATCGCCATGTCGCCCTTCATCCCGCTGTGCATGCGCTCCATGGCGTCGCTCATGCTACGAATGGACGTGAGCACACGCAGCACGGCGTGGTCGTGCTCCGTCTGTGGCAACCAGCGCTCTGACATCGTGGACGTCACCTCCATGCCGTTGTAGCATCACACTCAATAATTCGCTAGCTAAGCTAGCGATTGAGAGGAGCTTTCCGATGACGGACACCGACCACGTGGTGCTGCTCGACGACGAGGGCCGAGCCATCGGAACCGCCCCGAAGTCTAGCGTTCACGGGCCCGACACCGCCCTTCACCTGGCCTTCTCGTGCCACGTGCTCAACAGCGAGGGCAAGGTGCTCATCACGCGCCGTGCGCTGTCCAAGCGCACGTGGCCCGGCGTCTGGACGAACTCCTTCTGCGGCCACCCGCGGCCCGCCGAGCAGGTCATCTCGGCCGTCCGCCGGCACGCCGACTTCGAGCTGGGCCTCGCCCTCAGCGATCTCCGCGTCGCACTCCCCCTGTTCCGCTACCGCGCCACGGACGCGAACGGCATCGTCGAGCACGAGGTCTGCCCCGTCTACATCGCCCACACCGACGACGAGCCGGTGCTCAACCCCCTCGAGGCGCTCGACGCACGCTGGGTCGAGCCCCGGGACCTCGCGACATCCCTCGAGGCCACGCCGTGGGCGTTCAGCCCGTGGCTCGTGCTGCAGGCCCAGCAGCTGCATCTCTTCGACTCGCCGGCACGTCAGCGAAGGGCGTCATGATCATCGGACCTGAGGATCCCGGCGTCGGCATCGCGATCGACGGGTCACTGACGCGCATCCGGGAGCGCGCGGCAGAGCTCGGACCAGGCTTCGGCGCCCTGGCCGACGCCATCACGCGCGCCACCCAGGGCGGGAAGCGCCTGCGCCCCGCGCTGGTGACCGCGTCGTTCGACGCGTTCCGCTCCGGCGACGCCAACGCCTCGGCCGCGCTCTCGGTCGCCGCCGCGTTCGAGCTGCTGCACACCGCGTTCGTGGTGCACGACGACGTGATCGACCACGACATCGAGCGACGCGGCGTCCCCAACGTCGGCGGGGAGTTCCGTCAGCGCGGGCGCACCCACGGCGCCGGCGCCGACGGCGCGGCCCTGCTCGGGGACGCCGCCGCCATCCTGGCCGGCGACATCCTCCTCCATGAGGCGTTCCGTCTCGTGGCGATGGCGCACACCGACGACGCCACGAAGGATCGGCTGCTCACGCTCCTCGACGACGCCGTCCTGGTGTCGGCGGCCGGTGAGCTCGCCGATGTCGAGAACAGCGTCACGTCCGCCTTCCCCTCGCGCTCCGAGACCCTCGACACGGCCTTCAACAAGACGGCGGTGTACTCCTTCCGCGCCCCGCTGCAGGCCGGTGCGCTCCTCGGCGGAGCCGACGCCGACGCACTGCGTGTGCTCGGCGACGCCGGCGGACGCCTCGGACTGGCCTTCCAGCTGGTCGATGACCTCATCGGGGCCTTCGGCACGTCTGCGCAGACCGGACGCGACTGCGGACCCGACCTGCGCGAGACCAAGCGCACGCCGCTGGTCGCCCTGGCGCGCGAGACGGATGCCGCGCCCGGCGTCGACCACGCGCTCGCACTCGCGCGAACCGGCCCCGTCGCGGTGCGCGAGGCGCAGATCGTGCTCGAGGCGAGCGGCGCGCGGGACCGCCTCGTCGCGCTCATCTCCGACACCCTGGACGACGTCCGCGAGGTCTCGGCCGATCCGGCATTGCCGGAGCGGGCGGGGGCGCTGCTGCGCACCCTCGCCGACCGGGTCGAAGGAAGGATCCCGTGAAGGCCTCCCGAAGGCCCGCGGCGACCGGACTCTCGCTCTACGACCGGACGGCCCAGGACGCGGCGGCCGCGGTCATCGCCCGGTACTCGACGTCGTTCGGACTCGCGTGCCGCATGCTGGGTCCGCGTCCGCGCCCGCACGTGCGGAACGTCTACGCGCTGGCGCGCGTGGCCGACGAGGTCGTCGACGGGCCCGCACAGGAGGCCGGCCTCTCGCCCGAGGCGACGGCCGCGGTGCTCGACCAGCTCGAGCAGGAGTGCTTCGCGGCGATCGACCGCGGATTCAGCACGAACCTGGTCCTGCACGCGTTCGCCCGCACGGCTCGCGAGTGCGGCATCGGCGCCGATCTCATCACCCCGTTCTTCGCCTCCATGCGGGCCGACCTCCAGGTCTCGCGCCACGACGCGGCATCGCACGACGAGTACGTGTACGGCTCGGCCGAGGTGATCGGGCTGATGTGCCTGCAGGTGTTCGTGAACGCCGGGTCGCCGCATCCGGTCGCTCCCCCGCCGCGGCTCGTCGACGGCGCCCGACGGCTCGGGGCCGCCTTCCAGGACGTCAACTTCCTGCGGGACCTCGACGACGACAGCACGCGGCTCGGTCGCGACTACCTCGGACTGTCGACGCCCGCGGGCGACCGCGCGGCGGTCCTCGACCGCATCGACGCCGACCTCGCGACGGCGGCCGGCGTGATCCCCGAGCTCCCGGCCGACTGCCGGCGCGCCGTCACGGCCGCCCACGATCTCTTCGCCGAGCTCGCACGCCGCCTGCGGGCGGCGCACGGCGGCGAGGGGCGCGTCCGCGTCCCCGACGCCGTCAAGGCCCGCCTGGCCGCCCGGGCCCTGCTCGGATTCGCTCCCAAGGAGGCGCGCGCATGACTTCCAGCGACGGGTCGCGGACCGCGATCGTGATCGGCGGCGGCATCGGCGGCCTCGCCGCGGCGGCACTGCTCGCCTCGGACGGCTGGGGCGTCCACCTGCTCGAGGCGCGTGACGAGCTGGGCGGACGCGCGGGCTCGTGGGAGCAGGACGGCTTCCGCTTCGACACCGGGCCGAGCTGGTACCTCATGCCGGAGGTCTTCGATCACTTCTTCCGGCTGCTCGGCACCACGGCCGCCGACGAACTGGACCTCGTGCCGCTGGATCCCGCGTACCGCGTGTACTCCGATCCCGCGACCGGGCTCGGACCTCTGGACGTCCACTCGGGACGCGAGGCGGCCACCGCCCTGTTCGAGAGCGTCGAGCCCGGTGCGGGCGCGCGCCTGGACGCGTACCTGGACTCCGCCGCCGACGCGTACGACCTCGCCGTGACGCGGTTCCTCTACGACACGTACGAGACGACCGCGGGGCTGCGCGACCCCGCCCTGCTGCGACGGATGCCACGCCTCGCGCCGCTGCTCACGAGGACGCTCGCACGCCATGTCGACAGCAGGTTCACCGACCCGCGGCTGCGTCAGATCCTCGAGTACCCCGCGGTGTTCCTCGGCGGATCGCCGTACGGGGTGCCGAGCCTGTACCACCTGATGAGCCACCTCGACCTCGACGAGCACGTGCTGTACCCGCGAGGCGGGTTCACCGAGATCATCCGCGCGGTGACGCGCCTGGCGGAGGCCGCCGGCGTCGGGATCGAGACCGGCGCGCGGGTCGCCGCCATCACGACGGAGGGGCGCCGCGCCACGGGCGTGGAGCTGGCGGACGGCCGTCGCCTCACGGCTGACCTCGTGGTGTCGGGCGCCGACCTCCACCACACCGAGACCGGGCTGCTCCCTCCCGAGAAGCAGACGTATCCCGAGAAGTGGTGGGGCTCGCGCACGCCCAGCCCGGGCGCGCTGCTGGTGATGCTCGGCGTGGCGGGATCCCTCCCCCAGCTCGCGCACCACACGCTGCTGTTCACGCGCGACTGGAGGGCCAACTTCGACGACATCTTCGGCGCGCACCCACGGATCCCCGACCCCGCCTCGGTGTACGTATGCCGACCGAGCGCGACCGACGACACGGTCGCACCCGAGGGGCATGAGAACCTCTTCGTGCTCGTCCCGGTGCCGGCCGACCCGTCGCTCGGGCACGGCGGCGTCGACGGCGACGGCGACGCGCGCATCGAGGCTGCCGCCGAGGGCGTCGTCGACCAGATCGCGACGTGGTGCGGCATCCCCGACCTCGCGAGCCGCGTCGTCGTGCGCCGCACGGTCGCTCCCGGCGACTTCGCGGACGAGTTCGGGGCCTGGCGCGGCAACGCCCTGGGCCTTGCGCACACGCTCGGACAGAGCGCGGTGTTCCGGCCGCGGAACGCCTCCCGAACCGTGGACGGTCTCGCGTACGTCGGGGCATCGACGCTCCCCGGCATCGGCCTGCCGATGTGCCTGATCTCGGCGGAACTCGTGGTCAAGCGTCTCCGCGGCGACCGATCCCCCGGTCCGATCGCCGAACCTGCGAGAGTATGAGGGTGCCCGGCATCTATCTCGCCGCCATCCTCGCCTCCGCAGCGGGCATCCTGCTGATCGACCGCCGCTGGCGCCTTGCGGCATGGCGACATCCCGGCCGGACGGCCGCGGCGGTGCTCCTCGGCACGGCGTTCTTCCTGGCGTGGGATGCGGTCGGGATCGCCGTCGGCGTGTTCGTCAAGGGCGACAGCCCGCTGCTGCTGGGCATCGATCTCGCGCCCCATCTGCCGCTCGAGGAGCCCGTCTTCCTCGCCTTCCTGTGCTACCTCGCGCTCGTCGCGTGGGCGGGCGCCCAGCGCCTGATCGAGCGGCGGAGAGCGGATGCCGTCGCCTCCGGCAGGGAGGGCATGCCGTGACGTACCTGCTGCTGAACCTCCCGTTCCTGGTGTTGACCGCCGTCGTCGTGCTGCTGACGGCAACGCGGCCCGGGTTCGGCCGCCGGATGACGGCATCCGCCATCGCCGCCGCCGTCCTCATCGCGCTGACCGCCGTCTTCGACAACGTGATGATCGCCGCGGGGCTCTTCACGTACCCCGAGGGCCTCATCTCCGGCGTGCGGATCGGCCTCGCGCCGATCGAGGACTTCGCGTACCCGCTGTGCGCGGCCTTCCTCGTGCCGGCCGTCTTCGTGCTCCTGTCGCAACCGCGGCGAGCGGCTCAGGAGGTGCGCCCGTGACGGCGGCGGCGCCGCTGCGGGCCTCAGGCGTGGCCCGGCAGCTGTTCGTCTCGTCGCGGCCGGTGAGCTGGATCAACACCGCCTACCCGTTCGCCGCGGCGTATCTGCTGACGACGCGCCAGGTCGACCTGCCCCTCATCGTCGGCACGCTCTTCTTCCTCGTGCCGTACAACCTCGCGATGTACGGCATCAACGACGTCTTCGACTACGAGTCCGACCTGCGCAACCCCCGCAAGGGCGGCGCGCACGGCGCCGTGCTGGATCGTCGGCTGCACCGGATCACCCTCTGGGCGGCAGGCCTGTCGTGTCTGCCGTTCGTGGTGTACCTCGTCGCGATCGGCGACCCGGCGTCCTGGGCGGTGCTGGCGGCGAGCCTGTTCTTCGTGGTCTTCTACAGCGCGCCGCCGCTGCGGCTGAAGGAGCGGCCGTTCCTGGACTCGGCGACCAGCAGCATCCACTTCTTCTCCCCCGCGGTCTACGGGCTGGTCCTGGCCGGCGCCGTCTGGACACCGGGCCTCGTCGCCCTCATCGTCGCGTTCGCGCTGTGGGGCGTCGCCTCGCACGCCTTCGGCGCCGTGCAGGACGTCGTGGCCGACCGCGAGGCCGGCATCGCCTCGATCGCGACGGCGCGGGGTGCCCGCTGGACGGTGCGGTTCGCGCTCGCCTGCTACGCGGCAGCCGGCCTGGTCATGTTCGCGACCGACTGGCCGGGTCCCCTCGCCGCCGTGGTGGCCGTGCCCTACCTCGTCACCGTGTGGCCGTACCGCTCGATCGCGGACGCCGACGCCGGGGCCGCGACAGCCGGCTGGCGCCGGTTCCTGTGGCTCAACCAGCTGTCGGGGTTCCTCGTGACGCTGCTGCTCATCTGGTACGCCGTCCTCACGGCCTGACCTGCGGGCCCGCGCGGCGGCAGCGTGGCAGCGAGGTGGCGGTTACGGCGTGCCGAGCTCGATCAGCCTGTCCACCGCGGCGGTGAGGCGCTCGTCGGCAGCGCCGTACGCGGCCCAGTCGCCGGCCTCGAGCGCCGCCTGCCGGTCGAGCATCGCCTGCTGCGCCTCCTGGAGGGCGGCCTGGTACTCGTCGGTCGGCTCGGCCGGGTCCGTGGGCTCCGTCGGCGCCGGTGTCGGCGCGGGCGTCGCTCCCGGCGTCGGCTGCACGTCGGTGTCACCGGCATCCGCTCCCGAGTCGCCTCCGAAGAGCGTGTCCAGCGCCTCGTTCAGGGTGTCCTCGAACGCGATGTCGTCACCGAACGAGACGAGCACCTTCTGGAGCTTCGGCAGCTTCGTCCCCGCCGAGGACTGCACGAACACCGGCTGCACGTAGAGCAGCCCGCCGCCCACCGGAAGCGTCAGCAGGTTGCCGTTGAGCACCTCGGACTGCCCCTGCTTGAGCAGGTTGATCTGCGACGACACCAGCGGGTCGGAGTTGAAGGTGTTCTGCACCTGTCCGGGTCCGGGGACGGTGGTGTCGGCGTCGATCACGAGCATGCGGAGCTTGCCGTAGTCCTCGCTCTTGACCCCGGCCTCGGTGCCCGCGTTGGAGTCCACGGCGAGATAGCCCATCAGGACGTTGCGCGCGTTGCCGGCCGTGGCCGCCGGGATGAACGACGTGAACATCGAGTACGTCGGCTCGTCCTGGTCGGGCATCTGCATCGTGAGGTAGTACGGCGGCTGGAGCTGCGTCTCCTCCTGCGGGTCGGCGGGCGTCTGCCAGCGGTTGTCGCTCTGGTAGAACGAGCGCGCGTCGTCGACGTGGTAGACGCCGAGGATGGTGCGCTGCACCTTGAACAGGTCGGTCGGGTAGCGCACGTGGCTGATCAGCTCGGCCGACATGTCCTCGATCGGCTTGATCGTGGAGGGGTAGACCTTCTGCCACGACTGCAGCACCGGGTCCTCCTCGTCCCACGCGTACAGCGTGACCGAGCCGTCGTACGCGTCGACGGTCGCCTTGACGGAGTTGCGGATGTAGTTGATGTCGTCCAGCGCGAAGCGCGGCGCCGGGTTGGACGAGTCCGAGATCGCCGAGGTGAGGCTGACCGTCGAGGAGTACGGGTAGTTCGAGCTCAGCGTGTAGCCGTCCACGATCCACACGATGCGGCCGTCCACGACGCTCGGGTACGCGTCGTTGTCGAGCGTCAGATACGGCGCGACCTTCTGCACCCGATCGCGGGGATTGCGGTCGTAGAGGATCTGCGACTCCTCGTTGACGTAGTCCGAGAAGAGGATCTGCTCGGCCTGGAACTTCAGCGCGTAGATGAGCCGGTTGAAGACGCTGCCGAGACTCGGTCCGCCCTCGCCGTCGAACGTCGTCTTCGTCTCACCCGAGCCGTCCTCGCCCGAGGGGTAGTCGAGCTCGACGGGATCAGCGCCCTCGGGGGCGCCCACGATCGAATACGGCGGCGAGTACTCGCCGAAGTAGACGCGGGGCTGGAAGTTCTCGCGGTCCGAGAGGAAGCCGGCGGCGGGGATGCCGCGCTCGAGGAAGACCGGGTCTCCTTCGCCGGTGCGGTCGTTGCCCTTCGCGGCGACGAGCCCGTAGCCGTGCGTGTAGACGACGGCGGAGTTCTGCCAGTCCGCCGCGTTGCCGAGCTGGTCGAGGTTCAGCTCGCGCACCGACACGATCGTGTCCTGGGAGACGCCGTCGATCGCGTAGCGGTCGACGTCGAGCGGATCGGCGAACTGGTAGTACGAGCGGTACTGCTCGAGCTGACGGATGTTCGGCGAGATGATCGCCGGGTCCATGATCCGCACCTGCGCTGTCGTGGCCGCGTCGTCGCGGAGCTGCCCGGCCGCGACGTCGGTCACCGCGGTGAAGTCCTGCTGCTCGAGACCGGCGACCCCATAAGCCTCGTGGGTCATGTCGACGTTGCGCTGGTAGTACTCCTCTTCCAGCGTGAACCGGTTCGGCTGCACCTGGAACGTGTTGACCACCCACGGGTAGCCGACGCCGACGACGATCGCCGAGACGACCAGCAGCGCCGTCGCGATGAGCGGGTAGCGCCAGCGGCCGATGATGGCCGTCACGAAGAACAGGATCGCGACGATGACCGCCGCGAACGCGAGGATCGTCTGCCCGGGGATGATGGCGTTGACGCCGGTGTAGCCGGGGCCGGTGATGCGCCCGTCGGCACCGGACTCGACGAGGGTCTTGAACCGGTCGAGCCACAGGCTCACCCCCTGCACGAGGAGGTAGAGGCCGGCGATCACGGCGAGCTGGATGCGCGCCGACTTCGAGATGCGCAGCTCGCGCTGGCCGATGCGCACCGAGCCGTACAGGTACGACACGAGGGCGGTGACGAGGAGGCACACCAGGAGCACGGCCGAGGCGAAGCCCACCAGCGCGGTCCAGAACGGCATCGCGAACATGTAGAAGCCGGTGTCCAGCCCGAACTCCGGGTCGGTGGTCTCGGTGGCGACGCCGTTGAACCACAGCCAGGTGGTCTCCCACTGCGCCGACGCGGCGAAGCCGGCGAAGAAGCCGAAGAAGACGGGGATGCCCCACATCGCCAGGCGTCGCAGCGGCTCGACGACCTCCTGGTACCGGTCCAGCTGCGAGCTCAGCCGCGCGTACACGGGACGCAGGCGGTAGGCGAGCTGGATGGCGAGCCACACCGGCACCGCCATGCCGAGGAAGCCCACCGCGAACATGATCACGCGCGCGATCCACTGCGTCAGCAGCACCTCCGAGAACCCCAGCTGGTCGTACCAGAGCCAGTCGGCGTAGAGGCTTGCGAAGACGAAGAACGCCACCACGAGTCCGGCGATGACCGCGAGGGTGATGGCGATGACGCGTCTGGTGCGGGAAGGTGTGGCCGGAGTCGGCGACGAGGTCGTGGTCACGATCCCATCCTAGGCGGCGGATTCCCAGGCCCTGCCTAGTCCTGCCTGGGCGAACTCTCCGAAACGCGCAACGTTTCGGGAACGATCGCCGCGCGTCAGCGTGCGGTGCAGGTGGGCAGCGCGTCCAGGTCGCCGTCCTCGCGAACGGCGTCGAGCACCGCCATCGCGTCGTCGAGATCCTCGACCGCGAACACGCGCAGATCACCCGGGATGTGCCCGACGACCTCGTCGCAGTTCGCCTCCGGGGACAGGAACCACTCCGCCCCGGCATCCACCGCGCCCCACATCTTCTGCCGGACGCCGCCGATGGGTCCGACGGTGCCGTCCGCCGAGATGGTGCCGGTGCCGGCGACCTGCTGCCCGCCGTTGAGCTCGCCGGGGGTGAGGGTGTCGATGATCCCCAGCGCGAACATCATGCCGGCGCTCGGACCGCCGACGTTGTTGAGCTGGATCGTCACGTCGATGGGGAACTCGTAGTCGGTGGTGAGGTTCACGCCGATGAGCCACGTCTCCTCGCCGTCGAGCACGGTCTCCTCGGGCGTCACCTCCACGGTCTCCTCCTGGCCCGCCCGATCGACGAGGAGCTCGACGGCGGCGCCCTCGCCGTCGTTGATGACACGGCGCAGGGTGGCGGCATCCGTCACCTCCTCGCCGTCGGCGGCGAGGATGATGTCGCCCTGCTCGAGCAGCCCCTCCGCGGCGGCGCCGTCGATCACGGAGTAGACGGCGAGCTGGCCGCCGACGTCGTACCCCAACTCGGTGAGCGCGGCCGCGGTCGCCTCGTGCTGCGAGTCGATCATCATGGCGGCGCTCTCCTGGTTGCGCTGCTCGGTCGTCTGGTCCTCGGGGAAGATCGAGTCGATCGGGAGCACCGCCCTGGTCGGGTCGAACCACGCCAGCGCCAGCTCGAACCACGACGGGGTCTGCTCGCGGTTGCCCTGCACCTGCACCGTGAGGAGGTCGAGGGAGCCGTCCGTCGGGAAGGTCTCGGCGCCCTCGACGGAGATCAGCGGGACCTCTTCGCCGTCGGAGTTCTCGGCGGTGCCCAGCGTGTTGTACACCGGCCCCGGCTGCTGGATCACGTACGACGTCGGCAGGAAGGTGATGACCAGCAGCGCCACCATCGCCACCGCGAGGGCCCACACACCGGCGACCGTCCGCCGCGACATGCGCTGCCGCGGGGCGGGCTCGATGGTGGAGTTCTCGTCGAACAGGGCCACGCGGGACCTCTCTTCCGTGCCTTGGGTGGATTCGCTGGTCGTTCGCGACCGGCGTAAGGCGTACGGGGTCCCTGCCGGGGAGTGCGACGGATGCTGCGACTAGCGTAGAGCGCGTGGGTCCCGACCGGCTGAAAGGCGACTGAAGTGGCAGACGACGACCGCAGTCCCGAGGACGACTTCCAGGAGCTCATGCGCCAGCTGTTCGGCGGCGCCGCGGGCGACCTCGACGCCGAGCAGCTGTCGCGGCTGTCGGGGATGAACATCGACCCCGCCATGATGCAGGCCGTCATGCGCCAGCTGCAGGGAGCGTTCGCGGGCGCCGACGAGGGCATCTCGTGGGACCTCGCCAAGCGCCAGGCGCTGCACATCGCCAACCAGGAGGGACTGGGCGTCACCGCGGGCCAGCGCACCGACCTCGATCAGGCGTTCTCGCTGGCGACGCTGTGGCTCAGCGAGGCGACGACGATCTCGGAGCTTCCCGCTCCCCCGGCGACGATCACCCGCGGCGGGTGGGTCGAGGCCACGCTGCCGGTGTGGCAGGAGCTCGCGGAGCCCGTCGCGACGAGCATCGCCGACGCTCTGACGACGGCGCTCAGCGAGCAGGCGCCCGAGGACATGCAGGCGATGGTGCAGGGCGCCGGACGGCTCATGCGCACCGTCGGGGGCTCGCTGTTCGCCTCGCAGCTCGGGCAGGTCGTCGGCAGTCTCTCGAAGGAGGTCGTGAGCGGCGGTGACGTGGGCATCCCGCTCATGCCCGACGGCGAGGCCGCCATTCTGCCGCAGAACTTCGCCGACTTCGGCCGCGACCTGGAGGTGCCGGAAGACCAGCTGGCCCTGTACGTCGCGACGCGGGAGCTCGCGCACGCACGACTGTTCCGCCACGCCCGCTGGCTGCGGCTGCACGTCATCTCGCAGGTCACCGACTTCGCGCGCGGCGTGCACGTCGACACCGACGCGCTCGAAGACCTCGCGTCGCGCTTCGACCCGTCCGATCCCGACGAGCTGCGCAGCGCCATCGAGAGCGGCGCGCTGCTGCCCGCGCGCTCCGAAGCGCAGGACGCGGCGCTGGCCCGCCTCGAGAATCTCCTCGCCACCATCGAGGGGTGGGTCGAGGTCGTGACCGAGACCGCCACCTCGCGCCTTCCTGCCGCGCAGCGGATCGCCGAGGCGGTGCGCCGCCGTCGTGCCGTAGGCGGTCCGGCGGAGCGCGCGCTGGGCTCGCTGGTGGGCCTCGAGATCCGGCCGCGCCGCATGCGCGAGGCCGCCGCGATGTGGCGTGCGGTGACGGATGCCGTCGGCGCGAGTGCCCGGGACGCGCTGTGGGACTACCCCGACCTCATGCCGAGCGCCGCCGACATCGACGATCCGGCTGCGCTCGTGGCACGGCTGGAGGCCCGCGCCCGCGGCGAGGAGCCGGCGAGGGATGAACTGGATGACGCCCTCGCGCGCCTGCTGGCGGGCGAGGTGCCCGAGGCCGACGGACTCGATGAACAGGGTCGCGGCGACGACGAGGGCAGCGCCCCGGACGATCACCGCCCGGTCTGAGCCGGGCTGCACCGTCTCCTCCCCAGGCTCGCGGCCGGAGGCGGTTCGCCGCCCGCGCCTGTGGACAGGCATCGGGGCGCCGCGTCGCTCGGGCAGGATCAGGGCATGCTGCGCCTCGACCCCTCGCACCCGCCGGTGTGGCGGACAGACACCGTCCTCCAGTTCGGCGCGGAGCCTGCCGCCGTGCTTCCCGACCCCGAGCCGTGGATGCTGCGGCTGGTGAGCGAGCTGGAGCGCGGCATCCCGGATTCCGCCTTCACTCCCCTCGCGCAGGCGATGGGCGCGCCCGACGCCGCCGCCGCGAGCCGCCTGCTCGCACAGCTGCGAGGGTGCCTGGCCAAGGATCCCCCGCCGCGCCCGCGGATCTCCGTGCGGTGCGAGGATCACGTTCCCGACGAGCAGCGCGATGCGATCGCCGCGGGCGTCTCGGCAGCGGGGGCCGACGTGGCCGTCGCTCACCGCTTCGACGCGGTGACGGATTCTCCCCCGGGATCGGCCGTGCTGCTGGTCGTCCACCGCGTCGTTCCGCCTGGCTCCGCGGCGGCGCTCATGGCCGCCGACCGCGCCCATGTCCCCGTCGCGCTCACCGGCACGGGCGCCGAGATCGGCCCTTTCGTCGTGCCCGGCCGCACCGCCTGCCTCGCGTGCGTGGCGGCCGCCCGTCGCGACGAGGACCCGTCGTGGCCGGTCGTCGCCGCTCAGCTGCTGGGAAGACCGGTCGAGGTCGCACCCGCGGTGCTGTGGGAGGCGGGCATCGTCGCGGGGCGACTCATCGCGGAGCGCGCGCAGAGCCCCGCGCCGCCCCGGACGCGGTCGGTGGCGCTGCGCGGCGACTCGCTGCACCGGACCGTGCGCTCGCACCGCCCGCACGCAGACTGCCGCTGCCGATCTCTCGGAGAAAGCGCGACGGCTGCCGCTCCCGCACCCCTCGAGACCAGGTCAGCGACAGCGTTCGCCCGGCCCGCGTGATCCCGACATAGGCGAGGCGGCGCTCCTCGTCGACCTGCTCGAACGTGGTCGCGTACGAGATCGGCAGCAGCCCTTCGGCCACTCCGACGAGATGCACGTGATCCCACTCCAGGCCTTTGGCCGCATGGAGCGTCGCGAGGGTGACCGTCCGCATAGCCGGCTCGTCGTGGACCTTCGCGCGAGCGGTGAGCTCGTCGGTGAACGCGCGCAGGGTGGTGCCCGCGGGCGCTTCCTGCGCCAGGCGCAGGAGCGCCGCGCGCGCCTCCCAGGCGTCGCGGAGCGCACCGCCCGCGGCAGGAGGCTCGTCGGTGAGGCCCCGCGAGCGAAGGATGTCGCGCACCGTGTCGACGAAGCCGCTCTCTATGGGAGCGATCGACGCCGCCCGCAGCTCCATCACCGCCTGCCGGACCTCGGGCATGTCGAAGAACCGGCGGCCGCCGAGCACCGTCGTCGCGATGCCGGCGTCCGACAGCGCGGCGACGAGCTCCGCCGACTGGGCATGGGAGCGGTAGAGCACGGCGATGTGGCCAGGGTCCGCGCCCCCGGCGATCTGCTCCGCGATCCGCGCGGCCACGGCACGTGCCTCGGCGCGGTCGTCCTCGAACGCGGTCACCGTCGGGATGACGTCGGACGCGGTCGCGTCGCCGCGAGAGGACGCCGCCTCCAGGTGGAGGGCACCGGGCCGCCCGCGCATGAGCTCGTTGGCGACCGCGAGGATCGCGGCATCCGATCGGTAGTTCGTCTCCAGGCGCACCATGCGCGCGCCCTCGTACCGGGACGGGAACTCCAGGAGGAAGCGTGCGTCCGCCCCGGCGAAGGAGTAGATCGTCTGGCTCGCGTCGCCGACGACGCAGAGGTCCCGGCGGTCGCCGAGCCAGAGCTCGAGCAGGCGGTTCTGCAGCGGCGAGACGTCCTGGAACTCGTCGACGGTGAAGTGGCGGTACTGCTCGCGCACGGCCTTGGCGACCTGGGGCTCGGCCTCGAGCATGCCGGCGCAGGCGAGCAGCACGTCCTCGAAGTCGAGCTGCCGGCGCTCGTCCTTGAGCTTCTCGTACGCGCGCTGCAGGGCGACCACCCGGTCGACGGAGAGGCGCCCCACCCCGCCCGGACGGGCGGCGGCGTAGTCGTCGATGCCCATCATCGAGACCTTGCGCCACTCGATCTCGGAGGCGACGTCGCGGAGCGTGGCCACGTCGGGATCGAGGCCGATGCCGTCGGCCGCATGGGCGAGCAGACGCACCTTGTTGTCGACGATCGCCGGCGCGGTGTCGCGCGCCAGCGTCGGCCAGAAGTAGTTCAGCTGCGCGAGCGCCGCCGCGTGGAAGGTGCGTGCGGCGACGCCGTTGACACCCATCGCCCGCAGTCGCCCGCGCATCTCGCCGGCGGCCTTGGTCGTGAAGGTGACCGCCATCACCCGCTGTGGCGAGTATGCGCCGGTGTCGACGCCGTGCGCGATGCGGTGGGTGATGACGCGCGTCTTGCCCGTGCCGGCACCGGCCAGCACGACGACCGGCCCGCGGAGCGCCGTCGCAGCCTCGAGCTGACGGTCGTCGAGCCCGGCGAGGGCACCGGTGCTCATACCCGCTCCGCGTGCCAGTCCGAGATGAGCCGGTGCGCGATCGACGCCCGTCCCGGAAGGACCACCTCGCCCTCGCCGGCCAGCGCGCGCCCGATCTCGTCGCGCGTGAACCACCGGACGGCGGCGATCTCCTCGCCGTCCGCGCGCGCCGAAGCGTCGTCGCGCGCCGTGGCGAGGAAGCCGACCATGAGCGACCGCGGGTACGGCCAGGCCTGGGAGCCGCAGTAGGTCACCGCGCCGACGGCGATCCCCGACTCCTCGAACACCTCGCGCCGCACCGCGGCCTCGAGCGACTCCCCCGCCTCGACGAAGCCGGCGAAGCACGAGAACCGCTCGGGACCCCACAGCGCGTTCGAGCCGAGCAGCAGGGCGTCGGGGTCCTCGGCGCTCGTGATGGCGACGATCACCGCGGGGTCGGTGCGGGGGAAGTGCTGGCGACCGCAGTTCGGGCACCGCCGCGACCAGCCGGCATCGCCGAGGTCGGTGCGGGCGCCGCACGCCGGGCAGAAGGGCGCGTCGAGGAGCCATCGGCCGAGGCTCAGCGCCTCGACGAAGGCGCTCGCGTCGCGGGACGACAGCGCGCCGCCCACGGCGCGGAGCGCGGCCCAGCCGGACGCCGTGGCGAACAGCTCGTCCTCCTGCGCCGGGAACACTGCCGCCAGCAGGGCGGCGCCGTCGGCGTCACGGCCGAGGAAGGCCCATTCGGCGCCGGCCGGCACCTCGGACGGCACCACCCACCGCAGCGCGTCGGGCGTGGCCAGCGGCGCGGTGTCGCCCGCGATCGTGAGGACCCGCGTCGCGGCATCCGCCCGGAGCTCGTCGACCAGCCCCGGTACGAGCCGCTCTTCGGCCGCGCGGTCGAGCCCTGGACCGGCCGGCGGCGGAAGTGTGGTGCTGTCGGGCGCCGTCATCGGACATGCTCCGCTTCGTCGATCTGGGCCGGGCGTGGCGCGGGGACGGACGAGCGCGACCGACCTACCCTGGGCACATGGCACGCTCACCCCTCACTCTAGCCGCGTCCGTCACGTCGGCTCTGCCGCGGGTCGGGGTCGTGGGAGTCGGTGCGCTCACCGAGGGAGCGACCGGTCGCTACGACACCGCGGTGGCAGACCTCGACGACGGCCGGCGCGTCGTCGTGCGGGTTCCCGCTGCCGCGTCGGCCGCCGAGGAGCTGGCCGCGGAGGCGCGGGCGCTGCGAGCCCTCACGCCGGGCGTGCGCGGCCTCCTCCCGTTCCGCGCTCCGGAGCTGCTCGGCGAGACGGGCCTCGGCGGCAGCCGCGTCGTCGTCGTCGACTTCCTGCCCGGGTACCGGGTCGATGCGGTGCACCTCCCTCCCGGCCGCGGAGCGGCGACGTCGCTCGGCGCCGCGCTGGCGGCCCTGCACGCGCTTCCGCATTCCGTCGTGAAGACCGAGGGGCTGCCCGCGCGGACACCGCAGCAGGTGCGGGCCGATGCCGGGCGCCTCATCGACCGGGCGACGGCGACGCGCCGGCTGCCCATGAGCCTCGCGGCGCGGTGGCATCGCGCCGTCGACTCCGACGACCTGTGGCGCTTCGAATCGGCCGTCGTGCTCGGCGGCGCCGGGGCTGCATCCTTCCTGTTCGAGGATCTCGACGGCGTGCCGACCGTGACCGGCCTGCTGGAGTGGCACGGCCTGTCGATCGGCGACCCCGCGACGGACCTGCAGTGGCTGGCCTCGGCGCCTGAGGCGGCCGAGGACGTCTACGCCTCGTACGTCGCCGCGAGCGGCCGGGCACCGGACTCCCGCGCCCGCGAGCGCGCCCGCCTGTACGCCGAGCTGGAGTTCGCCAAGTGGCTCGTGCACGGCCACGATGAGGGCCGCGAGGACATCGTCGCCGATGCGGTGGATCTGCTCGAGTCGCTCGCCGGAGGCGTCTCGACCGACGACATCGTCCCCCGCGAGGGCCTCGGCGTCGACGACGCGATCGCACTGCTCGAGCGCATGCCCGAGGCCTCCGCGCCGACCGTCGACACCTCGATGCACACCGACGCCTACGATCCCGAAGAGCTCGCGCAGTGGGTGACGGACGACGTCGACCGGCCCGACACCGACGCGGACGCCGGTCCCGACGCCGGTCCCGACGCCGGTCCCGACGACCTGTCGACGGCACCCATCCAGCTCCCGGTGCCGGCGGCAGCGGGAGCGCGCGCCGAGTCGGGGTCAGGGTCAGGGTCGGGGTCGGCGGACGGCCTGGATGCCGCAGCGGAGGCGGAGCGCGCGTCCGAGGCGGCGCTGCGTCGCTGGCTCGCCGACTGACGTCGGTCCGGACCCGGCACTCGCCCGTAGCTCTCAGCCGCGCAGGATGACATCCTCGGCGACGTAGTAGAGCGCGACGTCGATGTCCTCGAGGGGGACGCCGTGCTTGGCGTGGTACGCCTGCCGGTACAGCTCGAGCTGCAGCATCCGCTCGTCCTTCTCGGCCGCGGTGCGCGGTGCCACGCCCGTCTTCCAATCCACGATCTCGATGCGACCGCCGCGATCGGCCCGCCGGTAGACGGCGTCGAGCTTGCAGATGACGATGTGCGGCAGCCCGTCGGGCCCGGTGGTCGCGAAATCGATCTCGGTCTCGACCTCGATCGGCTTCAGCGGCGCCCACTCGGAGGCCAGGAACCGCTCGCGCAGGCGGTCGAGGGCCGCGGCGTCCTCGACGGAGGCCTCCGTGTCGGGCGCCTCGTCGTCCGTCTCCCAGAGCGCGTCGTCGATGGACCCGCCGAGTCCCACACGACCGGACCGCTGTTCGACCCACGCGTGGAAGAGCGTCCCCAGGCGCGTCTGGCGGAACGGGCGCTCGGGCATCGGGCGGGCGATGCTCGCGAGCGTGCCCTCCAGGTCGGCGACGTACTCCTTGTAGCGTGACGCGGCGATGCGTGTGGGGGCGGTGTGCATCGGGCGGGCGCGGCGGGCGTCCCGCTCGGCCAGCAGCAGCGCCGCCTGCGGATCGAGCGCCGCGCGAGGCCCGGCGGCGGCGTCGTCGACCGCCGAGGCCGCCTGTACGACGGCGGCGCGCCGCGCCCCGAGCGGGTCGATCGGCCACTGGAGCACCCGGCGCTCGCCCTGGTACGGATCTTCGCCCGGCTCGTCGTCGGAGAGGGTCACGCCCAGTGCCGCGGCGATCTCGGTGAAGAACGTGCTGCGGGCGCGAGGGCGCTTGGTGCCCGACCACGTGGCGCCCGTGAGGAGCAGATGCTCGCGTGCCCGGGTGACGGCGACGTACGCCAGGCGACGATCCTCCTCGAGCTGGCGCGCGCGGTTCGCCTCGATGAACGCCTCCATCGCCGCCTTCAGGTCCTGCTGCGTCTGCGCCGACCGCCACCCGAGCTCGGGAAGCCATGCGGAGTCTCCGCGGAACGTGAACGGCAGCACGCCGAAGCCCAGCCAGGCCTTCGTGTCGCGCGGCGCGCTGGGCAGCTCGTCCTTGACCATGCGCACCACGGCGACGGCATCCCACTCGAGGCCCTTGGATCCGTGGATCGTCAGCAGCTGCACCACGTCGTCCTCGGGCGGCTCGGTGCGCGGGGCGAACTCGTCCAGCTGCTCGGCGTGGTCGAGCCACGCGAGCAGGCTCGACAGGGACCCCGTCTCATCGGCCGCCAGGAAGGCGTGCACCTCGTCGACGAACGCGCGCAGCTGCGCCGAAGCCACGCGGGCAGGACCTCGCGACTCGTTCGCCGCGAGCTCGATGTCGAGCCTCAGCTCGAGCTCGATCAGCCGCACCAGCTCGGGAATGGGCATCGCGGTCGCCTGGCGGAGGCCCGCGAACACCGACGCCGCATCGCGCAGCCGCTCCCTCGCGTCGGGCGTGAACCCCGACAGCCAGCCGTGGTCGGGCTTGTGACGCAGCACGAAGTCCAGCGCGTCCACGAGCGAGCCGTCGTCATCTCCGGCGCTGCCGCGGATGCGTTCGACCACCTCGGGCGCGAGCGGCTGCAAGGACGCATCGTGGCGGGCCAGGCGACGGGCGAGCGCGGCGAGCTCGCGCAGATCCGGCAGCCCGATCGACCACCGCGGTCCGCTGAGCAGCCGGATGAGGGCGGAGCCGGCCGAGGGGTCGCTGATCACCCGCAGCGCGCAGACGACGTCGACCACCTCCGGGGTGGAGAGCAGTCCCCCGAGCCCCAGGATGCGGTGCGGGATCCCGCGGCGCCCCAGCGCGTCGCCGAACCGCACCATGTGCTTCTTGCTGCGGAACAGGATCGCACCGGTGGTGGCGAGGCCTGCCTGCGCTCGCTCGGCGCGGACGCGGGCGAACCACTCCGCGACCCGGTCGGCCTCGGTGTCGAGGTCGGCCTCGAAACCGAGCTCGACCAGCCCGCCGGGCGCGCCGGGACGCGCGCGGAGCTCATGCACGGGCACCGACGCCGATGCCGCGAGCGGCGCAAGCACGGCGTTGGCCGCGGCCAGCACCGACGCGCTGTTGCGCCAGCTCGTCAGCAGCGAGTACCGGGCGCACGGGGCATCCGGCGAGAACGCCGCGGGAAAGCCGCCGAGGTTGCCGGCGCTCGCGCCCCGCCACCCGTAGATGGCCTGGTGCGGGTCGCCGACGGCCATGACGCCCGTGCCGGCGAAGAGAGCGGCCAGGAGGTCGGTCTGCACGACCGAGGTGTCCTGATACTCGTCCAGCAGCACGACACGATAGCGTTCGCGCAGCTCGTCGGCGACGGCGCGGTGACTGGCCACCACCTCGAGCGCGCCCGCCACCTGGTCTGAGAAGTCGATGACGCCGAGACGCCGCTTCTCTGCGGCGTACTCGCGGGCGAGGTCGGACAGCAGCGAGAGCGCGCCGACCTTCTCGACGGCCTCGGCGACGTCGGCGTACACCGTCGTGCGCTTGTTCGTCGACGGCAGATCGCGCACGGCCTGGAAAAGCGCCGGGAAGGCGGCCAGTTCGTCGAAGTCGACGAGGTTGTCGACGCCGTCGCGCGCGATGCGCAGCGCCGCATCGACGATCGTGCGCACGGCCTCCGCCCGCACCTCGAGGCGAGGGTCGTCGGAGGCGAAGACGACCCGCCGCATGAGGAGCCACGCCGCGGACTCCGAGAGGACGGCGGCCTCGGCATCCCGTCCGATCCGCAGCGCATGCTCGCGCACGATCTGATCCGCGAAGCTGTTGTAGGTGGCGACGGTGGGGCGGTGCAGGAGCGCGTCCTCGGCCGACGACTGGGCCTGGGCGCCGACCGAACTCGCGAGCGCATCCAGCAGACGGTGCCGCTCGGCGGTGGCGCGGGCGCCCTCGACGCCCGATCGCTCGAGCTCGCCGAAGACGTCGAGGCGCCCGGCCTCGGCGAGCGCCGGAAGAGCCGGAAGCAGGCCGCGACGCTCGAACTCGGCCAGGCGCGCGAGGCGCTTCTGGATCCGCTCGGCGAGCTCGCCCGCCGCCTTGCGCGTGAAGGTGAGGCCGAGGACCTCGTCGCGCCGCACGATGCCGTTGGCGACCAGCCAGACCACGCGGGCCGCCATGGTCTCGGTCTTGCCGCTGCCCCCGCCCGCGACGACGAGCGCCGGAGCCAGCGGCGCCTCGATCACCGCGGTCTGCTCGTCCGTGGGCGGGAACTGGCCGAGCGCCGCGGCGATGACCCGTGCGGGGAGGCGAGGCGTGGTGGTGGTTCCGGCGGGCGCCGTCGCCGCGGCGGTGGGCGGGTCGATCATCGTCACGACGCGCTCACCGCACCGATGGTGTGGATGCGGCAGAGGCCGTACGCGTGCTCGTCGCGGCAGTGCTCCTCGTACGGCGCGGTGAACGACTCGCCGCGCATGACCGAGACCGCCGCGCGGATGCGACCGAGGAACGCGTCGCGCCGTTCGTCGTCGAACGGCGGCTGCCAGGGCGTGGCGTAGTCGGCCTTGGTGGCCGTGGGCCGCAGGACCAGCAGCTTCGCGCCTCCCGGGGCATGGCCGCTCGCCGCGGGGATCGCCCCCGCCTCGAAGGCGAGCTGATAGGCCGCCAGCTGCGGGTTGTCGAGCACCTTGGCATCGGTCTGCGGCTCGCGCTTGCCGGTCTTCAGGTCGAGGATGACGACGCTGCCCTCGGGGGTCAGCTCGACGCGGTCGATGTACCCCGACAGCACGACGCGGTGCGGGTCGCCGCCGACGGGGCGGGCGTCGTCGTCGAGGGGGATGTCGACCTCGAAGTGCGGCTCGGCGCCGATGAGGGTGCCGCCGGAGTCCTCGAAGCGGCGCAGGTACAGGTGCAGCCTTCGCACGAGGTCGCGGGCGCGGGTCTGCTCGGCGCGGTCCTGCCACGCCGCCTCGAAGGTCAGCTCCCCCCAGCGCGCCTCGACCTCGGCCCAGAGCGATGTCTCATCGCTGCCGGTCGCATGCTCGAGCGCCGCGTGGATGATCGTGCCGAGACCGGCCGTCGTGCTGCCCGGGTCGCCGCCCAGATCGCCGATGACCCAGTTGAGCTCGCACTCCTCCAGCGCGTGCAGCCGCGACGGCGACACCCGCACGTCCTCGCGCTCCAGGTCGCGCAGCGCGCCCGTCGAGGTGGGCGCGGCGATGCCGTACCACTCGCGTGGCGCCGCGCCGGGGACGCCGGCATCGGCCAGCAGCGCGAGCTGCTCGGCCGCCCGCGCCACCGACCCGACGCTCTGAGCGGGCACCGGCTGCGCCGGGACGAGACCGCGCATGCCGGCCGTGGTGAGCGTGCGGCGGTGGCGTGCGACCAGGCCTCGCAGTGAGACCGGGTGATCGAGGTCGAGCGGCTCGGGATCCGGCAGCAGCTCGAAGAAGACGCTCGGACCGGTGTCGTCGTCGTCGACGGCCGTGACGATCGTCAGGGCGGTGGCGCGCGACAGGGCCCGCGCCAGGAGGCGCAGCTCGTCGTGCATCGCGGCCCGGCGCCGGTCGAATGTGCCGATCGCCTCGCCGTCGGCGCGGCTGGCCGCATCGGCGAGGCGCCAGGTGTCGAGCAGGCTGCCCCGCAGGCGGGTGTTGGGCCACACCGCGTCCTGGACGCCGGCGATGACGACCGTGTCGAACTCGAGGCCCAGCGCACCGGCGGGTGTCATCACGCGGACGCTGTCGGCGCGCGTCGGAGCCTCGAGGCGGTCCTCGGCGACGCCGCTGTCGAGGATCGACCGGACGAAGACGCGCGGATCGGCGTCCAGCGATCGCTCGACGAAGCGCTTGGCCGCCTGGAAGAGGGCGACGAGCGCGTCGAGGTCGCGGTTCGCCTGCTCGGCGAGCGGTCCGTTCCCGCGGGCGAGCTCGGACCAGGCGCGCTCGAGACCGCTCCTGTCCCACGCGGTCCACAGCAGCTCGTGGGCGGTCGCACCGCGCTCGAGGTCGTCGCGCAGGACGGCGAGGGTGCGCGCGAGGGAGGCCGCGCGGCGCGCCTCCCGCGTGTCGAGCACGTCGAACTCGATCGGCCGGCGCATGGCGGAGAGGATCAGGTCCCGCCCGGAGCGCTCGGGTTGCGCGGAATCGTGCGCCGGATCGACCGCCAGCCGCAGCTCCGCGTGACGGAGCACCGAGCGCAGCCGCCGCAGCTCGATGACGTCCAGCCGGCCGTAGGTCCCGACGAGCGCGGCGGACACGTCCTCGAACACCCATTCGTCCTGGGCCGCCAGCTCGATCAGGCGAAGCAGATCGGCGACGGGCCGGACGCTGCCGAGCGCGCGCCCGGGACCGCCGGCCCGCGCCGGCACCTCGCGCGCGGACAGCTCGGCCTCCAGGGCGGAGACCTGCCGGGTGTCGTGCGCGATCACGGCGCACGCGTGCCACGGCACGCCGTCGTGGACGTGCCGCTCCCGCAGCAGCCGGGCGATCGCGTCGTACTCCTCGGCCGGGGAGCGCAGCGTCAGGGCGCGCACCGATCCGTCGGGCTCGCCGTCGGCTCCCGTGCGCCGGTGCGAGACCACGCCGACGGCCCCGATGCGCTCGGTCACCCGGTCGACGAGCACACGCTGCCACGGTGTTCCGCGGTGGCCCTCCGACAGCACGTGCACCTCGCCCAGCGAGCCCGCCAGGCGGGCGAAGTTCTCCGGCGTCGCGCCGCGGAACGACCCCGAGCCGACGTCGGGGTCGCCGAAGGCCAGCACGGCGGCGCCGCGTGCGCGCACCGCTTCGAGCAGCTCGACGCCCCCGAGCGTCAGCTCCTGCGCGTCGTCGACGAGCACCACCCGGACCCGGTCGACGGCCGGTGTGCCGGCGGGGGCGGTGCGCAGGAGCCCCACGGCCTCGCGGACGAGGCCGGCGGCATCGCGATGCGCACCGCGCATGCCGTCGCGCACCTGCAGGTACTCGGCGAAGAAGGAGGACAGCGCCACCCACGCCGGCAGCTCGTGGCGCTCGCCGAGGTCGCGCAGCCGACGCGGATCGATGCCGAGCGTCGTGCACTCGGCCAGGAACGTCCGCACCTCGGTGCGGAAGCCCGCCGTGCCGCGGATCGCCGGACCGAGCCAGTCGGGCCAGCGCGCCGCACCGGCGGCCTCGTCCTCTTCGTCGCCCTCGAGGAGGTCGCGGATGATCTGATCCTCGTCGCCGCCGGTGAGCAGCTGCGGCGGGTCGGCGTCGACCGCCACCGCGTGCGCCCGGACGATCTGGAACGCGTAGGAGGCGACCGACCGCGCCAGCGGTCCGCTCGTAGCCACCCGGACGGCCAGTCCGAGGCGGTCGCGCAGCGCCGTGGCGGTCTGCCGCGACGGCGTGAGCACCAGCAGCGAGTCGGGGTCGGCGCCGGCGTCGACGAGCGCCGCGACGCGGGCCACCAGGGTCGCCGTCTTGCCGGTGCCCGGTGCCCCGACGACGACACCCGAGGCGGTGGCGGGCAGCGCGATCACCGCGCGCTGCTGCGCGTCGAATGGGAGCGCCCCGCGCTCACCGCCTCCCGAGACCATGCCTCGACGGTAACGCGTGCGACCGACATCCGACCGTTCGCTCAGAGCGTTTCGGCGACGGCGGATGCCCCGCGCGCGTGTCGTAGAGTTGCCATGCGCCCGGGGAGCCCTGAGCCTTTCAGCGAGCAACCGTCGCCCCGCGCAGGAGGTCAGTCACGTGGAGATCCGCATCGGCATCGCGAACACCGGCCGCGAGCTCAACTTCGAGACGAACGAGCCGGCGGCCGACGTGAAGAAGTCCGTCGCCGCAGCGCTCGACGCCGGCGCCACGCACGTCACGTTCGCCGATGCGAAGGGCAACTCGTACATCGTCCCCACCGCGGGGCTGGCGTACATCGAGCTCGGCTCCGAGGAGTCGCGGCGCGTCGGCTTCGTCGCCTGATCCGGAGCCCGGCGTGCAGATCCTCATCGCCTTCATCCTCGGCGCGGTCATCGGCACCGGCATCCACTTCCAGCTGCACCAGCGCCTGACACGCGGCGTCGCGCTCGCGCCGATGATCGGCGCGGTCTCCGCCGGCGCGGCGTGGGCGATCCTCACCTGGCTCGGTGTGGGCATCGACACCCCGTGGCCGTGGCTGGCGGCGCTGGTCGTCCCGATCGTCGTGACGTATCCCGCCATCATCGCGGTGTCGCGCGCCCGCGTGCAGCACGACGTCCGCGAGAAGGCCCGCCTCGGCATCGGCTGAGCCGCCGCCTCGCCGCCGGCGCCGTCGTCAGGCAGCCAGGCCCATGGCGTCCATGCGCCGCGAGTGCGCGGCCATCAGCTCGGTGAAGACCGGTTCGACCTTCTCCTGTGCAGCGAGCCCGCGCGGGGTGGGCCGCAGCGCTGCGCGTGCGATCAGCAGCGTGTCCCCGACCAGACGGCGGCCCCACAGCGCCAGCAGCGAGCGCCACTCCGGGTCGCTGGAGATGGTCTCGGCGATCAGCTCGACGATCGCCTGACGATCGGAGTCCGCCAGCAGGATGCGCGCGACGCGGTCCCCGGTCTCGCCGTAGCTGGCCGACAGTGCGAGGTAGAAGTCGTCCAGCATGCCGGCGGTGATGTGCACGGACAGCAGCGTCTCCTGCGGCCGCACGCCGTGCGTCGCGGCGCGGAAGGCGTCCAGCGGCTCACGGAAGGGGCGCATGATCTCAGTGGGGTCGTCGCCCCGCTCCCTGATGAGCGCAACGAGCGCCTCGTGCTTGGTCAGGGCCGCGCCGGCGGCCCGCGAGACGGCCTCCTTCTCGGCGAGCTCGGGGATCGTCTGGATCTGCTCGGTCAGCGTCTCGAAGAAGCCGAGCTGCAGATACGCCGCCTGACCCAGGAACGTGTCGATGTCGGGCGCCAGCTCCTCGAAGTCGACGCGATTCGCGCCGCTGAGCTCGTCTCGCGAGCGGAGCTGGAGCTTGCGCCCCGTGTCGCGGCGCTCCCAGAACCACTTGACCATGCACGAAAGCCTACGAGGGCGCGCGCCCGAAAGCGTGCCTCGCGGGGCACCTCGGGTATCGTGGGTGTCGTCCCCGGCGTCGGATCGGGGCGCCCGCGCCTGTGGGAAAGAAGGGCGTGGACCGCACTTCCGCCCGCGCGGCGGCCTCGACGAGGCCGGTAACCGCGCCCGGGCGACACCAACCCAGGCAGCATCCCACTGCCGGACAGGCACACATCGTGACGACCTTCGCCGAACTCGGCGTCGATCAGGACATCGTCGACACCCTCACTGCGAAGGGCATCGTCGACGCGTTCCCCATCCAGGAGCAGACGATCCCCCTCGGCCTGCCCGGCCAGGACATCATCGGCCAGGCCAAGACCGGCACCGGCAAGACCTTCGGCTTCGGCATCCCCGTGGTGCAGCGCCTGGGCCCGGACCCGGCCCACGGCGTGAAGGCGCTCATCGTGGTGCCTACGCGCGAACTGGCCGTCCAGGTCTACGAGGACATGGACATGCTGACCTCGAACCGCTCGACGAGCGTCGTGGCCATCTACGGCGGCAAGGCGTACGAGGGCCAGATCGACCAGCTGAAGGCGGGCGCCCAGATCGTGGTGGGCACCCCCGGTCGCCTGATCGACCTCAACAATCAGCGCCTGCTGGACCTCTCGAACGCCACCGAGGTGGTCCTCGACGAGGCCGACAAGATGCTCGACCTCGGCTTCCTCCCCGACATCGAGAAGATCTTCTCGAAGGTCCCGGCGGTCCGTCACACGCAGCTCTTCTCCGCGACCATGCCCGGTCCGATCGTCGCGCTCGCGCGGCGGTTCATGTCCAACCCGATCCACATCCGTGCGACGGACCCCGACGAGGGCCTCACGCAGGCGAACATCCGCCACCTCGTGTACCGGGCGCACTCGCTCGACAAGGACGAGGTCATCGCCCGGATCCTGCAGGCCGACGGTCGGGGCAAGACCGTGATCTTCACGCGCACGAAGCGGGCCGCCCAGAAGCTCGTCGACGAGCTCAGCGACCGCGGCTTCAACGCCGGCGCGGTGCACGGCGACATGAGCCAGGAGGCGCGCGAGCGCTCGATGGCGGGCTTCAAGGCCGGCAAGAAGGACGTGCTCATCGCGACGGACGTCGCCGCGCGCGGCATCGACGTCGACGACGTCACCCACGTCATCAACCACACGATCCCCGACGACGAGAAGGCCTACCTGCACCGCGCGGGTCGCACCGGCCGTGCCGGCAAGACCGGCATCGCCGTGACGTTCGTGGACTGGGACGACCTGCACAAGTGGGCCCTCATCAACCGCGCGCTCGAGTTCGGTCAGCCCGAGCCCGTCGAGACCTACTCGTCGAGCCCGCATCTGTTCACCGATCTCGACATCCCGGCCGGCACGAAGGGGCGCATCGTGACCGCCCCGAAGACCCAGGCCGTCCGCGTCCAGCCCGAGAGGGCTGCGGATGCCGCCGCCGAGGTCGAGACGAACGGGCAGGCACCCGCGCGCCGGCGTCGCCGGCGTCGCTCGGGCGGCCAGGACGAGCGTGTCGGCTCGACGTTCGAGAGCGACGGGGACGGCGCCAAGACGTCGCGGGACCACGCCGCGCAGAGCGGCGACGCCGATCGCTCGTCGGAGGGCGGCGGGACGCACGACGGCGGCGGCAAGGAGCATCACGACGGCAACCCGTCGCCGCGGCGACGCCGTCGGCGCCGCGGGCCCCGCTCGGGTCAGGCGCCCGCAGCGAACGCCTGATCTCGGATCGTTACCCACGGGGCCCACGAGGCCCGCGAGGGCGCGCTATCGTGAGCGCTGACGGCGCAGGGGCGCCGTCGTCCCCGTCAGAAAGGCACGATCGTGCGATTCTTCGAAACCGTCGAATACCAGGGCTTCTGGGGTTCCTTCTGGGACCTCATCTGGTGGTTCCTGTGGGCCTTCATCTTCGTGGCGTACCTGTTCGCGCTGTTCGCGATCATCTCCGACCTCTTCCGTGACCACAAGCTGAGCGGGTGGTGGAAGGCCGTGTGGGTCTTCTTCC
>NZ_JBSHLB010000008.1:0-117453 GCF_053619935.1 Microbacterium sp. NPDC055455 | reverse complement strand
ACCCCAACCAGCCGCCCATGGTCCCCAATGTCTGACCCCCCTCGTAGTCTGTAACTGTCAGAGATACAAACCCCAGGAAGGGACACACCATGACCGAAACAGAAGCAATCCAAAAGGTCGCTGACTACTACGCGGTCACCTACGGTCCCGACTTCGCCGCGGGCATCACCTACGGCTACGACGCCGACCACGACTGCTGAGAGGACAGGCACCATGACCAATCACCTGCCAACCCTGAACCGCGAGAGCAACCCGCTCCTGACCGTTATGCGAGCCGCGGGCCGCGCGGGCGTCGCCGTGCTGCTGTGGGGCAAGCCCGGTGTCGGCAAGTCGTCCCTGCTGGCGGGGCTGGCGGAGGCAGAAGGGCTGCCGATGGAGACGGTGATCGCCTCGCTTCGTGAGCCAGCCGATTTCGCGGGCCTCCCCGTCGTGCAGGACACTGGCGTCGAACTGGCCGCGCCCGCCTGGGCGACACGGCTTGCCATGGCCGACGAGGGCTACCTGTTCCTCGACGAGCTGACCACCGCACCGCCCGCAGTACAGGCCGCGGCACTCCGGGTCGTGCTGGATCGTGTTGTGGGCGATCTCACCCTCTCCCGAGGAGTCCGCATCGTCGCGGCGGCGAACCCGCCCGAGCAGGCCGCGGACGGCTGGGACTTGGCCGCGCCCATGGCCAACCGGTTCCTGCACATCGATCACGAGCCGTCCACGAATGACTGGATCGACGGCATGGTGGCCGGCTTCCAACTCCCCGCGTCCGGGCGTGTGCTCGACTACTCTCCGGTCCTGCGAGCCGCGAGCCGCGCTGAGGTCGCGTCCTTCATCCGCACCCGCCCCGACATGCTCCACATGCTTCCGAGCGAGGATGCCGCGAGCGGTCGTGCGTGGCCCTCACACCGCACCTGGACGATGACTGCCGACGTGCTGGCGTTCCTTGATCCCGGCGACACGCCCGCGACACTCCTGGCCACGACGGGCCTGGTCGGAGAGGGCGCGGCCACGGAGTACATCGCCTGGCGTGCGCTGAACGATCTGCCCGATCCTGCCGACGTGCTGGCCGACCCGGCATCCGTGCCCTGGGAGAGTCTCGAACCGTCCCGCGCGTGGGCGACACTCACCGCTGTCACCGCCTATGCCACCGCAGACGGCACGAAGAAAGGCTGGCTGTCGGCCTGGTCCCCGCTCGCGGTCGCCGCGGCAGCCGGGTTGCAGGACGTGGCCGCGGCGAACGCCAGGGCGCTGCTCAAGTCCCGCCCAACCGGCACCCGTCCCCCGGCGAGCGCGAAAGCGTTCCTCGCGATCCTGAGCGACGCCGGTCTGATCCCGCAGGAGGTCGCAGCATGAACCCGACGATCCGCCCCCTGACCGCCGACGAGCGGCGGATGCTCGCCGCCGCCCGCCTGGCCGCCGTCGAATCCGCGCCCTACCTCGCGCACGCGCTGTTCTCCGTTCGACCGCTGGCCGCGGTCGGCCTCGCGACCTTCGCCGTGGACAGGTTCTGGCGGCTGTACGCCGATCCGGCCACGCTCGCCGAATGGGGTCCGCAGATGAGCGGTGCCGTGCTCGTACACGAGGTCTGCCACCTGATCCGCGACCACGCGGGCCGCGCCGATTCCCTCCCCGGTCCCGTCGATCACGATCGCTGGAATCTCGCCGCGGACGCCGCAATCAACGACGACCTGATGCGCGCGGGCCTGCCCCTCCCGGAATGGGTCGTCACCCCCGCCAGCCTCGGTCTGCCGGATGCGGGCATCGAGGAGTCCTACTACGCCGCTATCGCGCCTCAGCCGCCTCAGACCGACGTCGGCTGCGGATCGGGCGCAGGTGACCCACGACAGCCCTGGGAGCCGTCCCCAGGCGACGCGCAGATGCCCGGCCTGGACGAGGGACAGGTGACGATCACCCGCCGAAAGGTCGCCCACGACATTCGCGACACCGTAGCCTCCGGGCGCGGCACCGTCCCCGCTGGCATGGCGCGATGGGCGAGCAAGGAACTGGCACCGGCCACCGTTCCCTGGCGCAAGGTGCTCGCCGGAATGGTGCGCCGCGCCGCCGCCCTCACCGCGGGCCGGATCACCTACACCTACACCCGACCTGGACGACGACGCCTCCCCCGGATCGTCACTCCCGCCATGCGCGCACCGCGGGTGACGGCGGCAGTGGTCATCGATACGTCGGGAAGCATGACGCGCGCTGACCTCGACACGGCGCTCAGCGAGGTCGGCGGCGTCATCAAAGCGGTGGGCGGCACGGTCCAAGTGATCGCCTGCGACGCTCACGCTGACCGCGCCCGCAACGTGCGACATGCACGCGACGTTCAACTGATCGGCGGCGGCGGAACAGACATGACGGTCGGGATCACTGCCGCGGAGTCACTGACCCCCAGCCCGGACGTGATCATCGTCATCACCGACGGCGATACCCCCTGGCCTCCCCGCCCCACCCGCGCCCGCCTCATCGCTGTGATCACTCGCGAGCACGGGATGCGAAGGCTCCCCGCCTGGGCGCGCGGCATCCACGTCCCCGCCGCCCTCTGACCCATCCTCAGGTATCGGTTGCGTCTTCGGCCTCCTGCAGTACACGATCCGCAAGACCCCACCCCACAAGAAAAGCCTCCCGCCGATGACGACCGCAGAGGCGCGCACCAGTCCGATGAGGCTGGTGGGCGAGTAGTACCCATCGTTGTGGTGACCTCGATGCCGCGGCGATCTCACGACTCCGTCGCCCTGGTGATGGCTCATCTCGTTTCCCTCCGTACAGGTGCTCCACCTACAAGGGGTGGATCTGTCTGATCGAGTCGACAGACTCGGCCCGGTGTTGTCTACTTTTCCCGGTGTCGGTGGCTCCTTGTAGGTTGGAAGTAGGCAAGAGGAGGGCACCATGACCGGATCGAGACGGACCCTGGATCACACACTCGCGCAACTGGCGGAACGCATCTGCGTCGCCGCGGGCACCGACCTCGGCGCGGTCCTGAACGACCTGACCGCCACCGCAGGCGACCCTCGAACCCCCGCCGCGATCCGCTCCGGTTGGCACGTGGCAGACACCACCCTCCCCGCCCCTGATGGGACGGTGACCGCGTGAGCCGCGCTCAGTTCGACCTCGGGGCTCGGCTTCGCGCAGCGCTCGCCGCCACCCCCGTCCCCATCGCCGCCTACGCGCCCGCGATCCCGCCCACAGGGGGCATCGCCGTCACCGTGGACACCGACGGTGAGCACGTCTACCTCGCCGCCGCTGACGACACCACCGGCCGCACGATCACCGGAACCGACCGGGCAGGCCTGGATGCGCTCTCCTCCCTCGGAGCAACCGTCACCGCTCCCCGTCGCCCGGTCGTGGTCGGAACCTCTCGCGACCTCGCCACCCTCACCGCGCTTGCCCGTGCGTACCCGGACGCCGACGCATCACCCGTGATCGGCTGGTGGGACGAGCGCCGCGACTACCCCGGCACCGACGCCGTACACATCGTCACCGACACCGCACGGCTGCGCTGGACTCTCGGCGTCCACCCCGACCGCGAGCGCGAGATCGACACCTGGGGACAGTGGCTCGGCGTCACGACCACCGGCCCGCAACGGCTCCTCGACCTCGCACGCCGCACAAGCTCCGGCCCGCTCCTACCAGGCATCCTCCACGCCAGCATCCTCGACACCGCCTCCTGGCAGCGCTACACCCACCGCCTGAGCGCCGGTCGCCCCTGGTGGGTCAAGGACACCCGCATCGACGCCGCACTCGGCCTGATCGGACGCTCCCACGCCGCCGAATGGTACGAATCCATCCGGCTCGACGACCCCCTCGTCGCGCTCGCCGCGGCCCATGACGGCACCGTTGTTCCTGGCACGATCATCGACCGATCTGAGGCGTCGGTCGTGGTCGCCGCTGATCGACCTCTCAGCCGTCTGCGGGTGGACAGCAAGGTCACTGCCTGGCTTGGAGAGCCGGTGAACGCGGGGGCAGTCTCCTGCCTCACTGGGAGCGTGAGCGCGGCGAGCATCGACACCACCGCACGCCTGACCATCACGATCAGCGGGTTGCCTCGCCGGGGAGGCGATCTGAAAGCGGGCGACCGGCTGACGCTTCGACCTGGCCGCGTCGATCCGAACATGCAAGCCAACGCCCGGCGACTCGCCGCCGCGGGCTATCGGCGCGGCACCAACTGGATCGCCGGTCGCGGCAACCCGGTCCCTCGCCGTGGTGACGTTCCGCTAGACGTGATCGTCGCCGCCGCAGAGGGATGACACTGCTGTCTACTTCTGCCGGTGTCGGAGGCTACTAGTAGCGTGAAGGTATGAGGAAAGCACCGGCCGCGACCACCACGACAGCCCCCACGCCTGCCCCGGCACCGCAGCCGCCCCACGCAACCGAGCACCTCAGAAATCCCACGCTCGCGCAAGCCCTGTTCGCTGTGTGGAGCGGCGACGCCGCAGTGGTCATCGACTCTCCTCCCGGAGCCGGAAAGACCCACCTGATCACCCGGCTCGCACACCAACTCCACACCCGCGCCGGGATGACCGTCGCGATAGCCGCGCAGACTCGCGCGCAGAGCATCGACGTCGCCAACCGCACCGCCGTCACCGGAGCGCGAACTGTCCTCCAAGTGGATGCCGAGAAAGAACGACCCCGCACCCTGAATGCGAATGTCGCCGTCACCAATGCCCGTCACCTGCAACCCGGAGCGGGCGTCATCGTCGCCACGACGGCACGCTGGCTGTGGATGCCCCTCAACCGCAGCACCCACTTCGACGTGCTCCTGATCGATGAGGCCTACCAACTCACCTTCGCCGACCTCGGCGCGCTCGGCTCCCTCGCCGACCAGTTCGTCCTCGTGGGCGACCCTGGTCAGATCGCTCCTGTCGTCACCGGAGCCACCCGCCGCTGGGACGCATCCCCTACAGGCCCTCAGACTCCCGCACCGCAGGCACTCATCGCCGCGCACGGCCCCGACGTCGCCCGCCTCCGACTCCCCCAGACCTGGCGATTCGGCCCCGACACCGCCAGCCTGCTCGCACCGCTCTACCCGTCACTGCCGTTCACGTCCGCACGGCCCCCACGCAACCTCACAATCGACCGCCAGCCGATCCCCGAATACCGCGCCACTCCGCTCCCCGCCACGGGCGGCACCGCCGATCCACGCGTGATCCTCACCGCCACTCAGACCGTCCGCGACCTCATCGCGACGGCAACCGTCAACACCCCCGGGGAGTCCCGACCGCTGACTCCCGCCGACGTCGCCGTCATCGCTCCCCATGTCGAGCAGGCCGCGCTCGCCGCGGCAGGTTTGGCCGACCTGCCCGATGTGTTCGTGGGCACGATCAATCAGGCGCAAGGTCTACAGAGAGAGGCGGTCGTGGCGATCCATCCGCTTCTCGGGCATCACGTTGACGAGCCGTTCGCCCTCGACCTCGGCCGCCTGTGTGTCGCCCTCTCCCGGCACCGCGCGCACGTGACGGTGATCATCGACGAGCGATCTGGCGATCTGCTCAGCGACGCGCTCCGAGAGCGCCCGGACGCACGCATCCTGCGCGCGCACGCCGATCTGCTGGGCCAACTCACTGCGGCGTGATCATTGCTCGACGACGGCGGGAGCAAGGCGCTGTGTCGGGTGTGTCCAATCCCATCCGGGCAGCGAGGCGATCGCTGCAGTGGTGACTTCATCGAGCTGGCCGGCCTTGTAGCGTGATCGCCAGTAGGCCACACGCCGGCCGATCGGAATGACTTGGCGTCCGATCTGGAAGACGGTGCTGAATCGCACGTCGCCGGCGTCGCGATCTGGCTCGGCCGCGATCCATCCGCGCAGCGCGGTGAGGAACTCCTCGAGCCTCGCTTTGCGCTGCTCGAGCGCACCGGGGATCTTCCCGAGCTCGCGGCGTTGGGAGTTCGTCAGTGCTGCCTCGCGCTGAGCGCGGAGCCATCGGGAGAGGAGCGAGTCGACCGCCTCGAGCCCGTCCAGGCTGCCGTGCTCCGACACGTAATCATGGAGTGCGGCGATGCGCCGTTCCCAGATCATCGCGGATCGGGACGCATATCCGCTCCAGGACCAGCCGGCACGCTCCTCGAGCTCGCGTGTCCGGACAGCGTCCAGCGTGCCCTGGCGGTACCGGATCCTCTGATTCTTCACGCGCTGCCCGAGCGGGTACGGGACGCCCGCGATGATACGGCTCGTGGCCGCTTGTGGGACACGAGCTTCACCGTGCTGCCCAATCCACCAGTCGAGCTCGTCGAGGAACGTCGTCCACGCGGCCTCCTGCGTGCGCCCCATCTCGCGTTGGACATCGCCCATCGTCTCGCACCACCCTTATGCCGGAATAACTAGACACGTTACCGGGCGGTACCGACATCCCGGGTTGGACTAGAGCGACCGGGCGGCCTCTCGAGCTCGAGCGCCACGAGCGACGCGATACGCGCGCTTCACGACGACCTCGAGCTTGTGCTCCTCTTCCGCCGACCATGGCTTTCCCGTGTGCGGATCACGGTGAATCCCGACACCGTTGCCGACGGTGACTGTCCCGACCAACGGAAAGACGCCGTAAAAGTGTTCCGTCGCATCGCTCACCTCGACGGCGGCACCTTCCGACAGCGTGACGACGGTGCGCTTCGTGACGCCGTCGGATACGACCGTGCGCAGCCGGCTCACATCATCGGCGAGCTGCTCCTGATACTTCGTCATTTTTGCTCCCTTTGTATCTCTGACAGTGTCAGCCTATCGAGGAGCTCCGACATCGCGGGCTGCGCCGCCACCACCGCGACCACGACCACGACCACGACCACTTGTAGCAACCTGTCGACTTTTCCGGCCCGCTTCCACCCCTTATAGGTGAGCACTGGCATGCCCTCGGCTTTCCGCTCGCCGCATGTCTGTGGCCCGTGATACTTTGTAACTGTCAGAGATACAAAGAAGATGGAGTGAGTGATGAGCAGAGCATTCTTCGGATGCATCCGAACAGCCCTCAGCACCGAGGCGAACACCGAGTTTCAGACGAACCAGGCGCTTGCTCGGCGACAGGAGGAGCTGGACGACTACGGGCGCTCGGGATACGTGCTCACCAGCACGATCTCGGTGCCCGCCGCGGACCGCGTCACCATAGTCGACACCATGCAGCGGATCGTCGAGGACTGATCATGCGGCGCTGCATCATGTGCGACGAGCCGAACCCGATGTACATCCCGGACGACGTCGTCGACGACTACGGCACCTACAGCTGCGGCAACTGCGGATTCGAGATGGAGTGCGCGCGAGAGCTGCCCGCACCGCCGGTCACGGCGATCCCTCTCATCCCCACTGCGATCCTCCTCTCCCTCCCGCACGTGGACGAGCCCGCACTCGAGCACACGCCGCCGGCGCTTCTCCTGACAGGGAGCCACCATGGATGACACCAACCCCGCCACAAGCACCGAGCAGCTCGTCTACATCGGCCGAGCGCGAGCAGCCTCAGGAAAGCTCGCACACTGGTACCGCCCCATCGTGGGCAACATCCTCGATTCCGGGCGGCAGGTCGGGACACTCAAGCGCTACGCGTCCAGCCCTATTGGCGCGATCGTCACCGTCCACCGACCCGCAGGCCAACCGGACCACATCTACACTGCGGGCCAGTACGCCCCCGAGATCTCCGGCGCATGGCACGACGAAGCGGCTATCAACGAGTGGCGCACAACCGACCGTGCCGAGTACCAACGCGACGCCAACGAGTCACGCGCGCGCAAAGAGCTCGCCGGCGTCCCGGACGAGTTCATCGCCGCCCTCGACACCCTCGCCGCACACTTCTCCCGCCTCAACCACAGCCAGCGCGCAGCACTGCTCTTCCTCGTGCAGACGAAGCTTCTGCGCGGATAGCGAGCAGCACAATGCACACGATCGACATCATCGGCGACCAGTTCCCCCACGGCACACCTCGAGGATTCACCGAAGGATGCCGCGGAGCCGCCTGCCCCGCGCTGATCAGCTGTCGCGACATCCACACCAGATACGCGGGCGACTGGAGCTTCAAACGCCTCATCGACGTCGGCACCCCGCTCGAGGAGATCATCGCCCGCGAGACAGCAGAACGAGACAGCGTCCGAGAACGCGACCGAGCCGCGACCCACGCGGACCGTCACGCTGAGGCGCGAACCACACGAGCGCGCGCCGCCAACCGGAAGCCATCGTCCACCCGCGGCCGCGGCGCTTCGCCCGCGGTGGCACTTCCGACACGCGCCACCCCAGCGGTGTCACCCCCAGTAGCTCCCGAATCCGCGGCACCAAGGGTGCACCCCGGATATGCCTGGCTTTCCAACGCTGAGACCCTCGCTGCCGAACTCCCCGTTGAGCAGGCGGCCGACTGGCGGCGAGCGCTCGAGGAGTATCGCTCCGCGCTTGACGCGCACGTCGCAGACCTGGCCGGATGGGCGGCCGATCGCCGGCGGGGCCGTGCAACTCTGCGCAGCGCCAAGCTGATGCTCGAGCAAACCCGGATCGCCCTGAGCACAGGGATCTCCCTGGACGGAGCGATCTCCGCTGCAGCGGATGCCGCACGAACGGAGTATGACTGTGCCCTGGCGGCGTGGGAGGAGCATGCGGCGTCCGCGAGGCCAGAACCGCCTGCCCGTCCGCGCCGGCCGCAACACCGCCTCGTGAAGCGGACGCCGGCGGCGCCGCGCGAGCTGAAGCCCCATGGGACGAACGCTTGCCGGGCTCGAGGGTGTGATCGCCCGGAATGCATCGAGGCAGGCCGTCAGTACCACCGCGCATGGGTGGCCGGGCGGCAGGGTCAGAACATCGAGACGAAACATCACGGCACGGCCTATGGCTACCAGCTCGGTTGCAAAGACCGTTCGAACTGCCCTGCCGAGATTTCCTGCGCGGATGCGTCGCTGAACGAGGAACGACGACGAGCACGGCAAGCGGGCATTCCCGCACAAGCTCCCCGTGTCCCCGCTGAGCCCGTGCGCGAACGCGTTCGAGAACTCATGGCATCGGGCATGACCATCCTCTCGATCGCCGCCGACGCGCAGGTCTCCAAGACAGGGATCAAGATCTTGCTCTATGGGCGGTCGGGTGCCCGCAAGGGCGAGGTGCCCGCGGCGATCGAACAGGGCAAGGCTGATCGGATCATGCAGCTCAAGCCCCACCGCGGAGCATCCTCACAGACTGCGTGAGTCAATCACGCACCGGTTACCGCTTCCTGTTGGCGAAGGGCCAGCGCCCATACCGCTCCGCGAACACTGCGCGGTAGTGGATCTCGACAGCCTCTGCCGACTCGTCAGGAGTTGTGGCCCAACAGACCAGCAGCTCGTCCTGATCAGCCAGCTGCCAGATGGACCGTCCACCCTGATGACTGGCACCCTTTCGCGCGAACTGGCCCAGTCGCTTGCGCAGCCCGCCGGCCTTTGCCTCGGCCTTCCCGATGTAGACCACCGGCGTGCCCTCAATCCATCGAGCGGACAAGTCCTCGAGGGGGTAAGCCGCTCCGGCGCGTGCTCTGGTCACCTCGAGTAGGTGAGGCGGTGTGCTCGCTGTTCGCAGCACGAGGTAGATGCCGGGGGAACGGGGGACATTGGCTGTGTTGAGCTCGGCGAAGGCGACGAAGCCAGCGAAGCCCACCTCCTCGAGTCCAGCTCGATCCCACGAAGCCGGCAATTGAAGCGAGCTCATTCGCCGTCCACTTCCGCAACGGCGAGCGCAATCCCCCGAGGATGCACGGACGCTCGCATCAGCTCAACCACGAACCGGCACCGAGAGCAGCTTGCCGCTCGAACCAGCAGCCGTAACGATGACCACGCCACCCTCGGGCGGCTCCACCGTCGCGATCCCGTCGGCGTCGACTGTCAGGACGTATCCGCTGACGACAGCGCGACGGTGATCCTGGATCTCCTCGATCGGCGCGTCACCGTGACGAACCACGTCGGTGTCGACGTACTGGATCGGACGCGCCTGGCCACGGACCCACGGCTTGACGGGGCTCTTCTGCCCCACCAACGAGGCGAACTCCACCGACTCCTCGGCGTCGAAGTAGACGCGGCCGTCCTCTTGGCGCTCATGCGACTTCACGTCATAGACGGAGACCACCTGGTCGTTGTAAACCCCGACGACCACATCGCCGTAGCGTTCCACAGCCTCATCGGTCACCCCGGCCCACCAGCCCAGAGTGGCGTCCTCCATATCCCTGAGGCCGGCGAGCACCTCTCGGTAGGACTTGCGCAGATTCACGACGATCATTGTTCTTCCTTCATCCGGTGAAGATGGGTCTTCTTTGTCACTCGTTTCGAAGATAGCACTTCTTCAACCCAAGATGTTTCTGTAGGTTCCCGCCCGAAATGGCGAAGGTTTCCGCTATTCCACGGTATTTGACAGCGACTTACGGACAAGGAATCCACGCGAAGTGGCGGATTCCTACATTCCGCCAACTAGCAGTGGAGCTGTAGGCGGTTCGGATCGGAAGAACTGCCCGCGCGGATCCGAGCTACCGGCCCTTCGGGCCGAGGGAGCCGGCCGTGTACTCCTCGAGCGGGACCTCGCCATTCCGCCAGGCGCGCAGCACCGGTTCGAAGATGCGCCAGCTCTCCTCCGCCATGTCGGCCCGCACCGACAGCAGCGGGTCACCCTCGACGATGCCCTGCAGCACCTGACCATAGGGGAGCAGGTCGCCCAGCTCTTTCTTCGCAACCAGGGTGCTGCGTTCCAATGTGAACGCGTCGCCACTTCCGTTCATCGTCAGATCGAGTTCGACTGAGCCCGACTTGAGATCAAGCGTGATGCAGTCGGGCGCCGGAGCGCCGCCGAACCCGGGGATTGCCGGCACCGGCCGCATGTGCACGCGCACCCGAGTCACGTACTTGCCGAGAGCCTTGCCCGACCGCAGCACGAACGGCACGCCATGCCACCGCGCGGTGTCCACCTCGAGGGTGACCTGCGCGAACGTCTCGGTCTCTAGCGCCGGATCCACCCCCGGTTCATCCGTGTACGAAGGCATCGATCGCTCGCCCACCTTGCCGGCCGTGTAGCGGGCCCGGCGGCTGGAAGTAGCCGGATCGTCGTCCCACACGTGGGTGGCGCGCAGAACCTGGGAGGCATTCGATCGGAGCTCGACCTCGTTCAGCCGCGGCGGCCGCTCCATCGCGACGAGCGCGAGGACCTCGAGCAGATGGCTCTGCAGCATGTCGACGAGGGCACCCGCGTGGTCGTAGTAGCCGCCGCGCCCCTCGAGTCCGAGCAGTTCGTCGTACACGATCTCGACGCGTTCGATGCGGCGGCTGTTCCACACCGGCTCGAGAAACTGATTCGCGAAGCGCAGGCCGAGGATATTCAGCACCATCGACATCCCCAGGAAGTGATCGATGCGGAACACCTGCTCTTCGGGCACAAGCTGCGCGATCTGTCGGTTCAGCGCGCGCGCAGACTTCAAATCGGTGCCGAACGGCTTCTCGAGCGCGAGGCGAGTGCCATCGGGGAGGTCAAGCGAACGCAGCGAGGCACACACCTTGGTGGTGACGGCGGGCGGCAGGGCGAAGTAGATGATCGGCGTGTGGTCGCACGCCGCGATCAGACTGCGAAGCTGCTCGGCATCCGTCACGTCTCCCGTGATATACCGGGCGGATTCGAGGTAGCGGTCGGCGTTCTTGGGATCGGTGACCAGCGCGAAGCTGTCGCGGATCAGCTGCCGCCATTCCGCGTCCGTGCGCTCTTCCCGAGCCGCGCCGATCACCTGCACGTCGTAGTCGTGCGACGACAGCAGGCTCGCCAGCCCCGGGAGCAGCAGGCGCTTAGTCAGGTCGCCCCCGGCTCCGAGAATCAACAGGCTCACGCTCTTGGGTGCTCGACGCTTGGTCACAGCCCCAATGCTAGGTCGTGGTCGTCCGGCGCGAGGGCCCCTCGTGCGCGAGCCCCTCCGGTGCTGCCGGTTGGATCCCGGTACACGCTCGAGGTCACGCGCTGGCGGAGTCCGCCTTCCGGCTGCCGGCCTCCAGCACGTCACCGGCGGGAAGCTCGGCGTGCCCGCCGAACTGCAGGCGCATCGCCGAGAGCAGCTGGTTCGCGTAGTGATCCTCACCGCGGGAGGCGAAGCGCTCGAACAGTGCCGCCGCGAGCACCGGGACAGGCACTCCGGTGTCGACAGCGGCCTTGATCGTCCATCGCCCCTCGCCCGAGTCCGACACGCGACCCGCGAGACCGTCCAGCGTCGGATTCTCCTCCAGCGCCGCAGCCGTCAGGTCGAGCAGCCATGAGGAGATGACCGATCCGCGACGCCACAGCTCGGTGACCTTCGGAGTGTCGACCGTGAACTGGTAGAACTCCGGCTCCTCCAGTGGTGCGACCTCGGCGGAATGCTCGGACTCTCGGATGCCGGCATCCGCGTTGTCGAGGATGTTCAGCCCCTCCGCCAGCGCCGCCATGATTCCGTACTCGATGCCGTTGTGCACCATCTTCACGTAGTGCCCCGCGCCCGACGGCCCGCAGTGCAGGTAGCCCTGCTCCTCCGGCGCGTAGTCGCCTTCCCGACCGGGAGTTCGAGGGATCTCGCCCGGCCCGGGTGCGATCGTCTTGAGGATCGGCTCGATCACCGATACCGCCTCGTCGGGGCCGCCCACCATGAGGCAGTAGCCCCTCTCCAGTCCGAACACGCCGCCGCTCGTGCCGACGTCGACGTAGTGGATGCCACGCTCCTTCAGCTTCGCGGCCCGGCGGACGTCATCTCTGTAGTTGGAGTTGCCGCCGTCGATGATGATGTCGCCGGGCTCGAGTACATCGGCGACCTGGTCGACTACCTTTCCCGTGAGTCCTGCGGGGATCATCAGCCACACGACACGTGGCGCCGGCAGCTTCGCAACCATCTCCTCGATGTTGCGGCTGCCCTCCGCCCCCTCACTTTCGAGAGTTGTGACCGCCGCTTCGGCGACGTCGAAGACCACGGTGTCGTGACCGTCCCGCATCAGCCTCCGCGCGAGATTCGCACCCATCCGGCCGAGGCCGACCATTCCCAGCCGCATGCTTCCTCCGATTACTCGATCGACCCCACCCAGGCGGCGGATCACCGGAGTCTACGGCGAGGTCGTCCCGGGAAATAGCACCGGGGAAGACCGAGCTCGTCTACGACTCGGCAATCTCCGGTTCGTGGTCTGGGCCACTCGAATCGACCATCGCTGCGGTTGCATCGAATTGCGACATGATCAAGGCCGCTGTGCTTGTGAAGCCAGCGGCAAGGGCGATGAGGATCGACGGGACGAAAGCGGACGTGGGAGGCGCCCATCCTCCGATGATCCAGGGAAGAACGATCAACACGACGACGGCCGCCGTGCTCGTCCATTGATTGACCAGGAGTGCCGACGAATCGCCGGATCCGCCCTTCATCAACATTCGCCGCCCCGTGTCGACCGTGGAGACCGCCAATATCGCACTCAGGGCGATGAACGCCGCGGCACCCCAGATCGTGTCCAACGCCGCGAGAGCCAATGATGCGAAGAGTGCCAACGCGTAGACGACGAAGACCCAACGCACACCCGAACGCAGATAGCGATCGGCCGTATCCGACGCCATGAGTCGGCGGTGCATATCGGTGTCGATATAGAAGAACACTCCCACAATGAATGTTCCGAGCAAGGTCGCTGAGACCCCGGCGACGCCCAAGAGAAGTTCATCCACGTTGATGCGCATGGTCGGTCAAACCCCTCTTTCGTGTGGTGTGGACTCTGTCACGCACTCATGCTGTCATGACACTCGGGCGGCGGATCCTCAGGTGATGCGGGTTGCAACGCGATTGCAGAGCGTGATCCACTCGCCTTCCGGCCTGAACTCCCAGTGATGGGTTTGAGTGCGTCCGTCATCGTTGAACGTGATGGTGGCGCGCTCCTCGTCGCCGGTGAGGGTCCAGACGTCTCCGTCGACGGTGACGAGATACTCACGCGCGAATCCGTGATTCTCGATGCTCCATGAAAAGTAGGTCGAACGGTCGGCGTCCCATCCGAGGAAGCTCATCGTGTCGAAGGGTCCGTTGGCGCGCTCATTCTGAACGATGAAGAAATCGCCGGAGTGCCAAACGGCCGAGTGCACGCTCCGCCACGGTTCCCTGTGGAGTTGGCGCTTTTTGGCGGTGTTCTGTGATCGCTTAGTGTCGCTGGTTGCCAATGACGAGGGTGCTGGCGGCGGCCTCGATGACGTCGTCCGTGATGGTGTCCAGCTGGTTGATCTTGAGGACCCGGTTGATCTGAGGGAAGAGTCGTTCGAGGAGGCGGAATGAGTCACCCCGGCATGTTCGGAGAGCGTTTTGCTGGTGTCAGCCCGTTCGTTCGAGGGGTTCGGTGTGAGCGTAGTCGAGCTGCTCGGCCTCTACGGGGGTGAGGTCATCGATCGAGCTGTGGGTGCGTTCGGTGTTGAACCACTGCACCCAGCTCGCGGTGGCAACCTCGACCTGGTCGACGTCGCGCCAGGGGCCTTCGTGGTGGATGAGCTCGGACTTGTAGAGCCCGATCTGCGACTCCGCGAGGGCATTGTCATACGCATCGCCGACGCTGCCGACGGACGCGTCGATGCCCTCATCCACGAGCCGATCCGTGAAGGAAATCGACGTGTAAACGCTGCCCGCATCCGTGTGATGGGTGAGGCCGGCGAACCCAGCGATGCCCTCACGACGACGCGTCCAGAGCGCCATTTCGAGACAGTCCAGAACCAACGGTGTCGTCATCGAAGTGGCGGCGCGCCAGCCGAGGATGCGGCGGGAGTGCGCGTCGAACACGAACGCGACGTAGACCCACCCGGACCATGTCCAGACATACGTGAAGTCGGCGACCCAGAGCTGGTTCGTGCGGAATCTCGCGAAATGCCGGTCGACGAGATCAGCTGGTCTGGTCTCCCGCGGGTCCGCATCGACCGGACGCTTCCGGCGCCCGCGGATCACACCGGCGATGCCCAGTTCTCGCATGAGGCGTTCGACCGTGCAGCGGGCGATATCGTGCCCATCACGACGGAGCCTCAGCCAGAGTTTCCGGGCGCCGAGGAGCTTTCGCTGCTTCTGCCACGTCGCCAGGACGATCGACTTCCACCGTTCGTCCGACACCCCCCGGGGTGAGGGGCCGCGGCGCCTCGCGTCGTAGTAGGTCGATGGGGCGATCTTCACGTCATGCTGGCTCAGCACGGCGCAGATCGACTCGACACCCCATCGCAGCCCACCATCCCGGCGGTCCTTGTGCGCCTCGATGAAGGCGACTAACGCAGGTGTGGCCGGTCGAGTTCGGCCGCGAAGAAAGTCGAAGCCGCCTTCAAGATCTCGTTCGCCCGCCGCAACTCGGCGTTCTCCCGCTTCAGCTTCTTGATCTCGGCCTGCGCGTCGGTCGTGACACCCGCCCGGTCGCCGGCATCGACCTCACGCCGGCGAATCCACGTCCGGATCGTCTCCGGCGAACCGATACCGAGCATCCCCGCCACCGCCGTCATCGCGGCATACTCGCTCGGATAATCGGGCCGCACCTCGGCGACCATACGGACAGCGCGCTCACGAAGCTCACGCGGGTACTTACTGGGACGTCCCATAAGACAGATCCTTCCAAGGAATCTGCCCTCCGGACACACCGGGGTGACTCAGGACGTGGAAATGTTGTCGTTGGACTGGTTGGTCCGGAAGGCTGGGCGTAAGGTGACGGGTGTGTCCCGCCACGAACGGCTCGTGCTCTCGATCGCAGTGGGAGCATCGTTCGTCGTCTTCATGAGCGGAACGGTCCTCACGGTCGCGCTGCCCAGAATCACCGACGACCTCGGTGGGGGTCTCGTGGGGCAGCAGTGGATGATCAACGCCTACCTGGTCACGCTCGGTTCGCTGATCCTCGTCGCTGGCTCTGTCAGCGACTCGCTGGGTCGCGCTCTGGTGCTTCGCGTAGGTCTAGTCGGGTTTGCGGTTGCCTCCACGGCCATCGCCCTCGCACCAACCGTGGAACTGGTCGTTGGTTTCCGGGCCGTGCAGGGCGCCGCGGGCGCGTTCCTGGTACCGAGCTCGCTCGCATTGATCACGTCCACGTTCCGCGGTGCTGCCCAGGCTCGGGCGATCGGCATTTGGACTGCCGCCACAAGCATGGCCTCCATTGTCGGCCCCATAGTCGGCGGACTGCTCTCGGACTTCCTGTCGTGGCGGTTGGCTTTTCGTGATCAACCTGCTACCGATCGTGATCGTCCTGGTCCTCGTCGCCGTGGTGAAACTGCGCGACGTACCGACGGGCGGGCGAGTCGACATTCTCGGGGCGGCGCTATGCGCTTTGGGCCTGGGCGGTCTCGTGACTGCGCTGATCGAGGGACCGAGCCAAGGCTGGGCCGAGCCTCTCGTGCTCGGATGCCTGATCGGGGGTGCCGCGCTTTTCCTCGCCTTCATCGCCCGGCAGCGATATGGTTCACACCCGATCGTGCCGCTGGAGCTGTTCAAGAAGCGAAACTTCTCGAGCGGAAATCTGGCCACGATTTTCGTTTACGCAGCCCTGTCACTAAACGGGTTCGCCCTGGCCATCTTCCTGCAGCAGTCGGTTGGCCTCTCTGCGACCGCTGCCGGGCTGGCATCGCTGCCCATGACGATCATCATGATCCTTGGAAGTTCCGCCATCGGTTCGCTCAGTGGTCGCTTCGGACCACGACTGTTCATGACCGTCGGGCCGATCATGATGGCCCTTGGCTCGCTAATGCTTCTCACCGTGTCAGTCGACTTCAACTACTGGCTGCAAGTGCTGCCTGGCGTCATCGTGTTCGGAGCCGGCCTCACGGTGACCGTCTCGCCGCTGACGAGCGCCGTGCTCGGCTCGGTGCCCATCGAACGCTCCGGAACCGCGTCGGCGATCAACAACGCGGTTGCCCGACTTTCCAGTCTCGTCATTGTTGCTTTGCTCGCCGTGATCGTCGGAGGGCAAATCGACCTCTCAGGGTTTCACCGCGCCGCTGTCGTCACGGCAGCACTTCTCGGTGCGGGCGCTCTCGTGTCATGGGCCGGGATCCGCACTGTGATCGAGCCGAATTCTCTGACCAAAACGATGGTCACGGCTGAGCCCTGCACAGCGTCGGATATCCCCGTGGCTGTCGGCGTCGCACGAGCACACCCAAGACCCAGGTGACAAACGAAGGAGCTATCCGATGGGAGTGATCAACAGCAGATTCGGTGGGCGTCGCGGCGACGACGATTCACGGGTGCCACCGGGCCAGACAGTCGTCGACGACTGGCCGGTCCTGACCGCTGGCCTGACGCCCGATATCGGAGCGCACGAGTGGACGTTCACCATCACGACCGAGACGGGCAACGAGCACCGATGGGACTGGAACGCGCTCCAAGACGTGGGCGTGGAAGACATCGTCGCCGACATACACTGCGTCACCCACTGGTCGAAACTCGACATGGCGTGGCGCGGAGTCTCCCTGGACCGGCTATTCAAGGACGTCAAGACGTCCTATGACTACGCCATGGTCCGAAGCCATGGCGGCTACACCACCAATCTGCCCCTCAAGGATCTGCTCAACGGCCAGGCCTGGATCGCCACCGAGGCAGAAGGTGAGCCCTTGTTTGATGAGCACGGCGGACCCGCGCGTCTTCTCGTGCCCCATCTCTACTTCTGGAAGAGCGCCAAGTGGGTCCGCGAGATTCGGATGATTCCCAGCGACGAGCCCGGGTTCTGGGAACGGAACGGATACCACCTCCGCGGTGATCCGTGGCAGGAGGAGCGCTACTCGTGACCCATACGGGCAGGACGGGTCGCCAGCTGTGTTGGAGCTCAGCGTCGTGAGGCACGAAACGGAGGAGAACATGACCGCGCACAACGAAGTCGCTGACCATGCCGGCCGCGAAGAACCTCGCGCACACGCGAAGAGCGAGGCAGATCACAGCCAGGAGATAGGCAGGATTGGGCTTGGACTCGCGGCTCTCGGACGACCGGTCTACCTCACGGCGGGCAGAACCGATGCCTTCGGCGCTCCTGGCGACCGAAGCGTCGACGCCATGCGTGCCCGGACGTTCGAGGTGTTGGATGCTGCGTGGCGACTCGGCATCCGGTTCCTTGACGGCGCCCCCTCGTACGGGCACGCGGAAGACTTCCTGGGAGCATGGCTCACCTTGCACCCGACTCGCCGCGGTCAACTCTTGGTCAGCTCAAAATGGGGGTACGAGTACGTTGCCGGATGGGACCCCAAAGCGACAGTCCACGAACGCAAAGAACACAGTCTTGAGATGCTCGAGAAGCAGTGGCCCCAGAGCCGTGCCGCCCTTGGGAGCACTCCAAATTTCTATCTGGTCCACTCCGTAACTCCTGACAGCCCGGCGCTCAGCGATCCCGCTCTGCTCGCGCGGCTGAGAGCTGTGACGGACGAGGGCACGCAAGTCGGGCTCACCACCAGCGGCCCGTATCAAGCACAGGCCATCGACACAGCGCTGAGCCTTCCATCATCGCCGTTTTCCGCTGTGCAGACCACATGGAACCTGCTCGAACGATCGGCACAGCGATCTCTCGAGACCGCTGCCGACCACGGGTGGACGGTCATCGTGAAGGAAGCCATGGCCAACGGTCGCCTCGCGCCAGGTGGGACACCCGAGGTGGACCGCCTCGCGGCTGCGGCTGGCACCACCAGCGACGCGCTCGCAATCGGCGTGGCCCTCGCGCAAAGCTGGGCTCACATCATCCTCAGCGGTGCGGTAACCCCCACTCAATTGATAAGCAATACGAGTGCCCAACCGTTGATCATGGACGCCGCAGAACTCGACCGACTGTTGATCCCCACGGACAGATATTGGGCGGAGCGAGCCGCACGCACGTGGAGTTGACCGGCCTGAGCCCTCATGTGCTGGGCCTTCGGGCAGCCGTCCCCTCCCCCACGGGATCGGTGATAGTCGTGCAGTTCTCGTCGAGGTCCGCGACGACCTAATCCCCCCGAGAACGTCAGCTGTCTCAGCGTCGGCCCCGCGGCGAGTCCTCGGCGACGAGATCGGCCAGTCGGCCGAATCAGTCGCGAAGCTCATCGGCCGTGATGTCGCCGCCAGTTACCGCCACACACGCGATCGAAGTCCCGGCGTCGGAAATCGTGATCGTCCCGCATGCAGTGATGCCCGGCCTCCGCCTCGGCGGCCGTCGTGGTCCTTCGCGCTACATCCGTTCAGGCGCGTCGACGCCGAGAAGGTCGAGTCCGTTGCGCAGAACCTGACCGCTCGCGTCATTCAGCCACAACCGCGTTCGGTGCACGGCTTCGATGGGTCCGTCGCCGAGTGGGATCACGCGGCACATGTCGTACCAGCGGTGGTACAGTCCGGCCAGCTCCTCCAGATAGCGCGCGACGCGGTGCGGCTCGCGCAACTCCGCAGCAAAGCCGACGATGCGCGGGAACTCCTGCAGGGCGCCCAGAAGTGCGGCCTCCGTCTGGTGGTCGAGCAGTTCGGGCGCGAACTCCGAGCGGTCGACACCTGATGCGGCCGCGTTACGTCCGACGTTATGCGTACGGGCGTGCGCATACTGCACGTAAAAGACGGGGTTGTCGTTCGTCCGCTTGCGCAGCAACTCGGGGTCAAGCGTGAGCGGCGAGTCGGCCGGGTAGCGTGCCAGCGAGTATCGCAATGCATCGGTCCCAAGCCACTCACGAAGGTCGTCCATCTCAATAATGTTCCCGGCGCGCTTGGAGAGCCTTGCACCATTGACCGACACCAGCTGGCCGATCAGCACCTCGATGTCCTTCTCCGGGTCGTCCCCGGCGGCACCGGCGAGTGCCTTTAGCCGATGAACGTAGCCGTGATGATCAGCTCCGAGGAGATAGATCTTGTGCGCAAAGCCGCGGTCGCCCTTATTGAGGTAGTACGCGGCGTCAGCAGCGAAGTACGTGTACTCGCCATTGGATCGACGGATCACTCGGTCCTTGTCATCGCCGAACTCGGTGGTGCGCACCCACACCGCATCATCAGCATCGAAGACGTGGCCCTGCGCCCGCAATCGGCCCACCGCCTGTTCGACGAGGCTGGGAGCCCCGCCGGTGCCGGCCGCGTGCAGGTCTCGCTCGGAGAACCAGACGTCGAAGGCCACATGGAAGGCTGCGAGTGAGGCCTGCAGCTCGGCGAGCTGGAAGCCGTACGCGAGATCACGCGCAGTGGTCATCTGCTCAGCGTCGTCGAAGCCGAGCAAGTCGGGCCGCGCCGCGATGACCCGCCGCGCCAACTCGTCAACGTACGCCCCGGAATAGCCGCCTTCCGGTGCGGGCTCGCCCTTCGCCGCCGCGATCACCGAGCGGCCGAAACGATCCATCTGCACACCAGCGTCGTTGATGTAAAACTCCCGGACGACCGTCGCACCGCTGGCACGAAGCAGTCGCGCGATGCAGTCACCGAGCGCCGCCCAGCGGGTGTGGCCGATATGCAACGGACCGGTCGGATTCGCGCTGACGAACTCGACGTTGATCGAGTTGCCACGCTGCGAGTCGTTGGTGCCGAAGGCCGCGCCGGCCTCGACGATCACCCGCGCCACCGACCCAGCTGCCGCGGTCTCCAGTCGTATGTTGATGAAGCCGGGGCCGGCCACTTCGACGGTCGCGACACCGGGAGTCGCCGTCAGGGCCTCTGCGATCTCGGCCGCGAACTCCCGCGGATTCGCTCCGACCGTTTTGCCGAGCTTGAGCGCAGCGTTGGAGGCCCAGTCACCGTGGTCGCGGTTCTTCGGCCGGCCCAGCAGGAGGTCAGCGACGCTTAGATTCTCTGTCGATCCGGAGCGCCGTGCCTCCGCAAGCGGAATGATCACGGCGAGCAGGGCTTCGGCGAGAGCGTCAGGATTCATGACCGGGCCAGTCTATGGTCGCCGTCATGTTGCCCTCCGGCACCCTGGGAAAGTCCATTAGTTGCAGCCCGGACACGAGAATCGCGGTGGGATGGGCCGGTGAAGCAACTTCTCGGTCCATTTCTGGGATGAGAAGGTTCCAGGAGTTTGGATAACACCATCCCCAGAACTGGCCCAACAGGACCAACATACGCTGCCATCGGAGGCGTGCTGCCGGACACCGGCCTACGGGCCAAGGCTCATCTTGACGCGGGGCGCGCTGAAGCTACATCGCTAAACTGGTCCTGCTGGGCCAATAGCCGTTGCGACAGCAACTGTGCGTGCCGGATACTGACCCTCATGACAACGGCCGAAAGTGCAACCATCTTTGATGATCTCGTCGGCGAGATCATCCAGCACCACCCACGGGGGCGCGTTCTCATCGCGATCGACGGAGTTGATGCACAAGTATCCGGTGGGTTTGCTCTCTCGCTGGCGGAGGCGATCAGAGCCAGGTCGCGGGTAGTTGTCCGGTCGACAAGTACGGCGACCTCCGATCCCGCGCAAGGGTGTAATCTCTCGTTTCCTCGGCATGAGGGCTATCTCGCCGACGACGACTACAGTCGGCTGCGCGACATCGTCTCGCATTTCCGTGACGGCGACCTGTCCACAGATACCTCAGAGACGGTGATTCCTAGCGACGCGGTGCTGATCGTCGACGGCCGATTCCTCCTGCGACCAGAACTGCGGGGAGTTTGGCATTTCGGGGTGTGGCTAGAGGGCGACACCCGTCTCAGCGACGAATCACTCGAAGCACAGATTCGCTACAGCCGGGACAGTGCACCCAGGGCCGCCGCAGACGCCATCTTCGATGTCACGAAGACTGATGCGCCCGCTCGAGTATGGGCTGACTCGTGCTGACCTTGCAGCATCCGGCCCATCCGGCCCTCTCACGCGGGCAGCGAGCCTCAGAAAAGGTGAAAACAGCCGTTACGACGACTTCCCCACACCCACTCAGCCGCGACAAGCCAACGTGCGCCGTCCAGCACGTTCGTCCGGGCGGCGGCGCCTCACGCGATGATCGAGGACTGGCGCCCGACAATGTGCGATGCCGCTGTCACGGATGGACTGCGTGTGATCTCAGCGGTCCGGCAAAGTCTGAAGCTGGAGCGTTAACGTCATCACCTCCGTCGCGGGTCGCCTGAGAAGAGTGTTGCCGTGGAGGACAATGCAGTTGACGCCCGCGACCAGAATGTCGACATCCGACGAGCGGAGTTGGCTGCGGGATTGAGCTGTGCTGACGTGACGGACGCCGTCGGCCGGAAGCACCGTCACCGGGCGCACCTCACCGGCCTTGTAAGTCCAGTACCGAGTCGCACGCTCTTTGGCAGAGTTGTGACGATCTCATTCTTCCCCGCATGCAGATCAAGACTGAATCCGGACGATTTCAACTTTGACCGACTATTTCACGAGGCCGTGCACGGCGGAGGAAGCGATCCCGCGCACACGGTTCTCGTCATGGCGAGTAACGGGTACACGTCGACGTCGCTCGCTGGCGGAACAAAGCTGTCACGCGTCACCACCGCAGGCCTGGCGGGGGTGCTAACCGACGGGCGCCTGCGTGATTTTGACGAGCTGGTCAACGAACCGTACGCGGCGTGGTGTTCAGGCGAAGCGGTCGCGTGGGGCGGTGGCGACGTGACCCCCTTCCAATCGAACGTGCCGGTAGTCATCGGCGGCGTCGGCGCATACCCGCACCAGTACGTATTCTGCGACTCGTCTGGAGCCGTGTTCATCCCGGAAGCGGACATCGACAACGTGCTTGAAACTGCTCATCAGATTCGACGCGAGGATGCATCTCACCGTATCGACATCGCCCGAAAGGGCATGACTGCCGCTGCCGGAGACGAGCGGTGATGGGTGACAGCGAATCGAGCCCTCAGGAGATCCCATCCGTCCACGACGGTGGCACATCAGCAAGCCTCGGGTCCCCGCGTCTGGCAGATTTGGTGGAGAGAATTCCTGAGGGCTGGACACGTGCCAGCTATCGAGGGCGCGCCTACGGCTTGTCCCGGACGACTCGGGTTGGAGGTCGAAGTATTAGTGTCACTGCGGCGGAGCTGGGCGGACAGGACCTCATCAGCGCGAACGTGTATCGCACCCGTCGAGACGACGTTCTTCGATCATGCGAGATGCCAGATGCGAAGGTGCTGGCGTTCCTGCGCGAATGGACGCCCGCATAATTAACTTCGGTCGCGCGCACGGTCTACAGCGGGGAGGCCAAATGACCAGACGAGGGGTCGGACTAGGTTGAAAACATCCGAACTTGCGCGATTGCCATGTCCAGCGCCACTCGCATGGGCTGCACATCACGGAAAGTTTTTGCCAGCAAGTACCCTCCCTGCACTGCAGCGAGGAGGCCGTTAGCTGATATGTGACTGGTTCCTGTCAAGTGGCAGGGGAAAGAGCGCCCGGAGTGATCGAGCTCCGGGCGCTCTTTCGTGGGGTCGACGGCGTCGTGGTCTCGGTTGACGAGCGTGTCGTGGCGACGCGTGGTCAGACTGATATGCGCGGGTTGGTTACCGCAGGACGGGCTGTTCGGCTGGAGCGGAACCGCTTGTCTAGGATCGAGCGTCGCCCGCCGTGGGCAGGCTGCTCATAGCTAAATCGCGGGTCGCTCCTCGCGTTGCCGTCACCGTTGTCCGCGGCGCCGTCGACCGGTCGGGGGCTGTCAGTCGGGCATGACGGCCAGGGACCAGCACCAGCCCGCGAGCTCGCGGGCGACAGCGACGTTCGCGATCACGGGACGCTTCTTGCGGGTGGTGAACTGCTGCCACTTGTGGTGAAGGCGGTGGTTGCCGGCGTCGCCCCGCGCGACGGCCATCCCCGAAGCTTGAGCCCACCGCGCTTGCATGACCGCGCCGGGTCGGTACGGCTTGCGGTGATGCCAGGCTGATTCGACCAGCAGGCGCCTGGCGTGCGTGTTGCCGGTCTTCGTGATCGATCCCTGAACCCTGGACTGGCCTGAGGAGAACTCTGAGGGCACCAGCCCGAGGAACGCACCGATGGTCGATCCGGTGAACCTGTCCCAGTCGCCGATCTCGACGGCCAACGCGAACCCGGTCAGCGTCGAGACACCCCGCAGGCAGCCGAGCCGGCGCACCGTGGCCGCGTACTGACTGGTCTCCGCCAGCTCCTCGATCAGCTTGTCGAGGCGGTCCTTGCGGGCACCGATCTGCTGCACGGTCTCGTAGTCCGCGTCGAACGCGGCCTGCAGGCCCGGATGCTCGAAGCGGTGCCGTCGCAGCCAGGCATCGTGCGCGCCCGTCCACGCAGACTTGCCGTCGTAGAGGATCCCGTGCCGCAACAGCAGCTTCGACAGCCGATGCCGCGCCGCCATCAGCGCGGCCCGGTTGTCTTCCCGCGTGCGGACAAGATCCCGTGCGGTCTCCTGCTCGATCGTCGGCACCCGGACCGCGACGATCTCGTCCAACCGCAACAGCCTGGCCAGATGCAACGCATCCCGCGCGTCCGTTTTGACTCGATCCCCTGACGGTCGCTGAAGCTTCGACGGCGCCGCGACAAGACACGAGATCCCCGACACCGCGAACAGTCGCGCCAACGCGAAACCTGTCGGACCGGCCTCGTACGTCACCGCCGCGGGCTGCGGCAAAGACCGCACCCAGGCGACGACCTCGGCGGGGTCATACCCGAATCGTCGCCGGAGGACCTCGCCGGTCTGCTCATCGATCGCCGCCGCCACCACACTCCGTGCGTGCACATCCAGTCCGACGCTCGTACGCTGAGTAATCAACTGGGGCCTCCATTCGCCTGTCGGATAGACCAGTCCCCACCGGACTGGTAACCCACGCTTACGCGAATCGAGGCCCCAGCCTCAAGAGGACCGAAGACCCATATCGTCTAGCGCCCGCGAATCAGCGTCCGCGCTGATCACTCCATGACTTTTCAGCCTGTCAAGCGCGGCGGTCAGTAGCTGAAGCCACTCATCGAAGTGCGCGGCGATCCTGCGTCGGCCCTCATCGTCTTGGTCGGCGATCTCGTTAGCCATTGACCCAAGGGGACACCCGAACGCCCCATCACGGATCGCGTTGCGCTCCACGAGCTCATCACGCCAAAGCTCGAGCCCGCGAATGGAGTCAACCTTCTCCAGCCGACGACGCTGCTGCGCAAGCACCTTCTCGGCCCGAACCTCGATGACTTCCCCCACTAGTGCGGCCTTGCTGGCGAAATGTTGATAAAGCTGGGACTTGGACGTCCCACTAGCAATCCGAACATCAGCAAGCGTGGTAGCCGAAACGCCCCGCTCGTACATCAGTTGATCAGCGACCTCGACGATGCGCAGCTTCGTGGCCTTCCCACGCGACGTCAAACGGCGCACACTCGCGTCGGCGCTGCTAGTAGTCACACCCCCAGGTTAGCCCTCCCCCAGGCTTTGAATCCGGGAGGCTTCGTGTGTGGAGGTGCGTGGATCGAGGCGCGCCGAATGAGTTGGCCGGCGCTATCGCGTGTCGTCGTGCGGCTTCATTTCAATCCCACTGGTCTACTTAGTTCTTCGTTTGGACCCTCGGGTCCTCGTCTGCGAAAAGCCTACTGGATGAGCGGGCGCTGTTGATCCCACACAAGGGGGCCAGCAGACCAGCGTTTGCCGGAGTTTTCGCTCCGTCCTCAGCTTCCCGGTCACGTGGCACCCAGTTGTAAAAATGGACCTGTTGGTCCTACATGACCGGCGTATGATGATCGAACAATCCAGGACGAAGTGTTCGCCTCACGATCGGAGTGGAGCATCCGTCTTCACATCCCTGAACGGCACCTGGTAACTGCGTTTGGGCGCGTTATCGTACGCGTCTTGCGTAAGCCATTGGATGGTGCCAGCTTCATCTTGCCGAGCTCGATCGCGTGGACCCGTTCGCTGTGATGCTGCTCGGATTGAACGTGGCAGTCCCGAGTGAAGGAGTCCCATGTCAGTCATTAACAGCGGTTTCGGTCGCCGACACGCCTCTAGCGACCCACGGTTGCCTCCGGGACAAACATTGGCCGATGACTGGCCGGTGCTCACGGCAGGTCCAACGCCCGAGATCGGGGATGACCAGTGGTCTTTCACGATCAGGACAGAGACGGGCGCCGAGCACAGCTGGGATTGGAACGCACTCCACGAGCTCGGCGTGGAGGAGATCGTCACCGACATTCATTGCGTCACGCACTGGTCCAAGTTGGACATGGCGTGGCGCGGGGTGTCGCTTGACAAGATTTTCGAGAACGTGGAGTCGCTGCACGACTACGTGATGGTGCAGAGCTATGGCGGCTACACCACCAACCTTGCAGTCGAGGACCTGCTCGATGGGCAGGCCTGGATCGCCACGGAAGCAGAGGGGGAACCGCTTACGCCAGAGCACGGTGGACCGGCGCGTCTTCTCGTACCCCATCTCTACTTCTGGAAGAGCGCCAAGTGGGTCCGCGGGATGCGAATGATGTCGCTTGATGAGCCCGGTTTCTGGGAGCAGAACGGATATCACCTCCGAGGCGATCCCTGGTTGGAGGAGCGCTACTCGTGACGCTACTGACCCGTGCGAAATGGCACATCGGGCGAGTAGTGGACATTCGCCGCGAGACAAGATCGGCGGTGCGTATTGAACTCGATGTACCTACTTGGCCTGGTAATCACCCCGGTGCGCACCTGGATATCCGTCTCACCGCCCCTGATGGCTACCAGGCTGCGAGGTCGTATTCCGTCGCCAGCTCTGGCGAGACGACGCGAGTGGTCTTGGCTGTCGAAGAGGTTGATGGCGGCGAGGTATCGCCCTTTCTCGTCCACCATCTCAGCAAGGGTGAAGAAGTAGAGGTGCACGGCCCACTTGGCCGCTACTTCGTATGGGATCCTTCGACACCCGATCTAACACCCGTGCAGCTCATAGCGGGAGGGTCGGGTATAGTCCCGCTGTTCGCGATGGCGGTCGCTCGGGAGCTGGAGGCAGACAGCGTCGCTTTTCGCTTGCTGTACTCCGTCCGCACACCTCAGGACGTGTTCTTCTCCGAGGAGATCGCCGCATTCGCGAGGACCACCGTGGACCTCGTACACACCAGGGAGCCACCTCCCGGGGCCGACCGCCCGGCGGGACGGCTAACAAGGGAATCGCTTGGTGCCCTCACTTTCCCTTCCTCAGCAGCACCGCGGATCTTCGTCTGTGGGCCCACGCCGTTCGTCGAGGCGGTTGCTGGTTGGCTTGTTCAGCTTGGCCACGACCCCGCAAGAATCCGCACGGAACGATTTGGAGGAATCGGATGAGTTACGTAGACGGAAACGCTCTTGCGGGAGTGCTTGCTGACGTATTCGGCGTCGAAATGACTGCGGCCATTGCACGGTGTCGCCACTGTCAACGCATCTTCGAGCTCGCCGTGGCACACGTGTTCATCACCGCCATGGGGTCAGTGATGCGGTGTGCACACTGCCAGTCGACGCTCGCCGTGATCGTGAACAAGCCCCACGAGACCCTCTTCAGCCCCACTGGCCTATCGTTCGTGGCAGCCCCGCGGTCGTGACCGCGTGCACGGAAGAGATCAGAAAGGGTGCGAGCACAGATGTTCCATATCTACGACAGTCGCACCCGCGCAGTGCGCGCATTCATCCCCGTCCAACCAGGAAAGGTCAGCATCTACCTCTGCGGGCCCACGGTTCAGTCCGCGCCACATATCGGGCACCTGCGAAGTGCCCTCACCTACGATCTCTTGAACCGCTGGCTCACCCACCGCGGATACACCGTCACCCTCGTACGAAACGTGACGGACATCGATGACAAAGTCCTCGCCTTGGCCACCGAAGACGAACCATGGTGGGCCCGCGCATACCGTGTCGAAACAGAATTCACGCGGCTGTACGCGTCGATGCGAATCCTGGCGCCCACGTATGAGCCGCGCACCTCGGGCCACATCATTGACACGCAAGCATTCATCGAGAGGCTGATACAGCGCGGTCACGCCTACGCTGCTAGCGACGCATCTGGAGACGTCTACTTCGACGTCAGCAGCTGGGGCGACTACGGTGCGCTGACGAGGCAGAAGCCGGATAGCATCCCCGATTCCGATGAGGCCCCCAGCGCCGCGAAGCGCGATGCACGAGATTTTGCTCTCTGGAAGGGAACGAAGCCCAACGAACCGGCGTCGGCCTCATGGCCCTCCCCATGGGGGGCTGGCCGACCTGGTTGGCACATCCAGTGCTCGGCCATGTCGCACCGTTATCTCGGGCCCGTTTTTGATATCCACGGTGGCGGTCTTGACCTTCGGTTCCCACACCACGAAAACGAGCTCGCCCAATCGGCGGCTGCCGGCGACGCATTCGCCCGGAACTGGGTCCACAACGGCTTGGTCACCGTCGGCGGGCAGAAAATGGCCAAGTCGCTCAGCAACTGGGTCTCCGCTGACGAGCTCCTCCAAACTGTCGGCCCGGACTCCCTGCGCTACTACCTGCTGAGTGCTCACTACCGGTCGACGCTCGACTATCACCCGCACGCTCTCGCCGACGCCCAAGCGGCCTTCGCTCGAGTTTTGACCTTCCTGAAGCGGCATCAGCAACAAGCTGTCGCCGCAGCACACACAGTCGATGCCCTTCCTCGCCAATTCGCTGATGCCTTGGATGATGACCTGAACGTGCCAGCGGCTCTAGCCGTCCTTCACGAGCATGTCCGCACCGGAAACATGGCACTCGATCGCGGCGAGAGAGCCATCGCATCCGCGGAGTATCGAGCAGTATCGGCAATGCTCACGGCGCTCGGCATGCACCTTGATGACAAGACCCGTCCGACGAAGCATGACAACCGTGACACGCTTGCGGACCTCCTCGATGTCCTGGTGGCCCGTCGCGAGCAGGCACGAGCGGCAGGCGACTACGCCTCAGCTGACCGCATTCGCGACGATCTCGCACGCGCCGGAATAGTCCTCGAAGACACCCCCTCAACCAGCACCTGGAGGACCATGACGACTCCCCCGTAAGCACATCAACAATCCTCCGGCAGTCAGCGTGGGCGAGCGTGTCCTGGTGACATCCGGGAGTCGGAGTTCCTCCTCTGACGGGAGAAGAGGACCCCATGGCTTGGTCCGACTGAAGCGGCATCAACCCCGAACTGATCTAGACCTCAGGTGCATCTGCGCCTGGGACACACTTTCAAGTCCACATCCACTGAGGAGTCCCATGGAACACGCACCGAAGTCCACGCCCGAGTTCTTTGCGACCCCTGGATATGGGGAATGGGCACGTGAGCACCTTCACTACTCGCAAGCGTTGCGGATCGGAAATCGAATCGAGACCTCCGGCCAAGGCGGCTGGGACGACCACTGGGTGCTCCCTGAATCGCTGGAGGCGGAGATCGTACGTGCGTTCGAGAACGTCGAGCGCACTCTGGCGACGGCCGGCGCGAGCTGGCGGGACGTCGTTCATGTGAACTCCTACCACGTGCCAACCGAGACAGACGCGATCGGTCACGCACACAATGACGTGATGGTGGCACAGCTCCGGCGCTGGACAGGGCAACGTGCTCCGATCTGGACCCAGACCGGCGTGACAGCACTCGGACTGGCCGGGATGAGGGTTGAAATCCGCGTCACCGCGATCGTCGCTTAGCGGCAACGTGGCATCGCATCAAAAGGATGGTCGACATCGGCCCAAGAACGACCTCACACACCGCAACACAACCCAAAGGACGAGGGATTTGATACTCATGGCTCGACCACTTAAGGAAGCACGCGGCTGCGGCGGTTTGGGCGACCTTCGCCGGCAGAGGGATGCTGACGAGCACTACGGCTCCCACCCCGAGTACCGGTGAGATCTCACATGAATCCCGCCGCGACCGAACGCATTGAATTCTCAGGCTCGCAGGGTGACTCACTTGCCGCCCGACTCGAACTGCCGCTCGGCGAGCCGCGCGGGTACGCCCTCTTCGCCCACTGCTTCACCTGCAATAAGGACTCCGTCGCCGCAAGTCGCATCTCTCGCGCACTCACCAGCTCAGGGATCGCAGTGTTGCGCTTCGACTTCACCGGCCTCGGCCAGTCCGGCGGTGACTTCGAGAACTCGAACTTCAGCTCAAACATCGGAGACCTGATCGCCGCTGCGGACTATCTGCGCGAGAACTACGACGCGCCCCGCATTCTGATCGGTCACTCGCTCGGCGGCTCAGCCGTGCTCGCCGCTGCGGGGAGTATCCCCGAAACGGCGGCTGTGGTGACGATCGGCGCTCCCGCAGAGACGGAACACATCGTGCGGTTGATCGGCGATGACCTCTCCACAATCGAGCGCGACGGAGTCGCAGAGGTGAATCTCGGCGGCCGACCGTTCCGTATCCAGACACAGTTCCTGCGCGACATCGAGATGCAGCCCCAGCAGGAGCGGATCGCGAGCCTCGGCGCGGCGCTGCTCGTGCTGCACTCACCGGTGGATGAGACCGTCGGCATCGACAACGCACGCATAATCTTCGACGCGGCGCGACACCCCAAGTCGTTCATCGCGATCGACGGTGCCAACCATCTGCTCTCCCACAAGCAGGACGCTACCTACGTCGCTGCCATCATCGGTCACTGGGCGAGCCGCTACGCCCTCACCGACCCACCGGCCGAGGCCATCGGTCGTGGGCCAGACCTCGCCCCGGGGCACGTGCGCGTCTCTGAACGATCAGCCGACGGCTTCGTCCAGACGGTCACCACGGCCCAACACCTGTCCGTCGCCGATGAACCCTTCCCGCGCGGCACTGACGCAGGCCCGAATCCCTACGAGCTTCTTCTCGCCGCCCTGGGAACATGCACCTCGATGACCCTACGGATCTACGCGAATCGCAAGAAGTGGCCGCTCGAGCACGTGGAGGTTGAGCTCTCCCACGCGCGCTCCCACCCAAACGACTGCGAAACCTGCGACGAGACCACCGCGCAGCTTGAGCACATCGACCGCACGATCACTCTGACGGGCAACCTGACTGACGATCAGCGGTCCGCTCTCCTGGTGATCGCCGACAAGTGCCCGGTGCATCGCACGCTTCACGCCGGACTCGTCGTATCAACCCGGCTCGGATAGACGCCAACCTGAGGGCGACGACGAGGGTGTCAGCTTCATGAGCTTTGCCGCCGTAGACCCTTACCGAGCACGAGCATGCGAACGAGTACGCCGGAATGCCGCAATCAGCTCGCCCGCACGCTAGACCTCGAAAAGGAGCGCAGCAACGCCGGGCTCAAGTGCGTGTTCAGCTAGCGGTGATCAGATAGCCGTCGAGGAATCATCTAAGTGCTCGCGGGCCGCGTCCAGCGCACGGCTGAGAGGTCCCGACATCGATGCCGAGGGTCACCGCTGCACGCTTGCTCGTTTCACCGACCCGACGGCTCCCGCCGGCACGCGGACCGTCAGATCGCGCACCGAGCGTTACCTGCCGCTGCCCTCGAGACCCGCGTTGTGCAACTCGACAAGGTATTGGCTATCTGCGGGGTGAATCGGCCTGACTTTCGTTCCGTTCTTCAAGTAAGGATGGAACACGATGAACAGGAAGTATTCGCCGGAGATGCGTGAGCGGGCGCTGCGGATGCTCGCGGAGACGCGGCCGTCGCACCCGACGATGATGAGCGCCGTCCGGCACGTGGCCGGATTGCTAGGGATGAGCCCGGAGACGTTGCGATTGTGGCAACGCCGCTACGAGGTAGACGCCGGCGTGAAGCCCGGCGTAACGACCGAGGCGGCCGCGGAGATCAAGCGTCTGCAGAAGGAGGTCTCGGAGTTACGGAAAGCGAACGAGATCCTCAAGGCTGCGAGCATCTTTTTCGCGAAGGAGCTCGACCACCCCTCGACGAGATGATCCGGTTCATCAACGAACACCGGGATCGTTTCGGGGTCGAGCTCATCTGCCAGGTCCTCCGACCGGCAGTGAGAGGATTCCTCACGTCACGCGGCTACCGCGCTGCGGTGAACCGCACTCCATCCGCCAGGCAGCTGCAGGATGACCTGCTAGTGCCCGAGATCGTCCGGCTGCACGCAGAGAACTACGGGGTCTATGGGCGCCGGAAGATGCACGCGCTGATGCGACGACAGGGGTGGGACATCGGGCGCGACCAGACCGAACGGCTGATGCGTCTCGCCGGTGTTCGCGGGGTGCGCAAGTCCAAGCGAGTGTTCACGACGAAGTCTGATCCCGCCCTGCAGCGTCCGACGGATCTCGTCAACCGCCGATTCACCGCCGACGGTCCCCGCCGGCTCTGGGTCTGCGACGTGACCTATGTCGCGACGTGGTCCGGGTTCGCTTACGTCGCGTTCGTCACCGACGTCTACTCACGTCGCATCGTGGGTTGGAACGTCGCGGCCACGCTTCGGGCGGAGATTCTGCCGATGCAGGCGCTGGATATGGCGGCGTGGGACGCCGGCGATGACCTCACCGGGCTGACGCACCACTCGGACCACGGCTCGAACTACATGGCGATGGTCTACACCGACAGGATCGTCGAACTCGGCGCTGTTCCCTCGACCGGGACGGTCGGCGACAGCTTCGACAACGCGATGGCAGAGGCGGTCAACAACCTCTACAAGACCGAGCTGATCCGCCAACGCGGTCCCTGGCGGACCGTCGAGCAGGTCGAGCTCGCGACCCTCGAATGGGTGTGGTGGTGGAACAACTCCCGCCTCCACGGCGAGCTCGACATGCGCACCCCACTCGAGGTCGAGCAGGCGTACTACGCTGACCAAGAATCAGCCCAACCGGCCCCCGCCAGACAAGGCTCCCGATAGGAACGAAAGTCAGGCCGATTCACACTGAGCGTAATTGGTGACTGTGGTCGAAACACATGACCGAGAGTGAATTGATCGAGCTGCGACCATCGACGACGTCTGCCGGCACCCCGAAAAGCCCGCTCGAGCATGCGAAAGAGGACGCCGGAACGGCCGCGCGACAAGCTCGCTCGAGAGGGAGCGCAGCCACGCCGGATCCCAGTGCTTGCTCAGCTGCTGGTGACGAAATAGCCGTCCAGAGAACCACGAAGATGATGGCGGGCCTCGTTCAGCGCACGGCGGAGATCGCCGACCGCGACGCCGAGGATCGTCGCCGCGCGCTCGCTCGTTTCACCTTCAAAATCCACCAGGTTGACCGCCGTAGCTTGCAGAGAGCTAAGGTCGTCGAAGGCATCGTCGACGACGCCGTACAACTCCGTGGTCGAAAGATCCGCTTGCGGCCCCAGGATTTCGTTGTGTCCGGGCCACGCGTTGGGCTGGTCGATCCACGCGCCAGCGTCGGGGCCCTCGCCATAGAACGCGGGGTAAAACAACTCGGCTTCATCCGCGTCCGCGTCCAGCTGGTCGACGATGGCGTCTGCGCCGCCGTCGTGATCATCCCATGACCGCACCTCGGGGTCACCGTCGTCCTCGACCAGAAGCAGCTCGGTGAGTCGTTCGCGGGTGAACGCCTCCGAACCCTCGCGAAGAGCGCGCAGCCAGGCAGACTGGACGGCATCTTGCGCGCTCTCGGGCCGGAAGGCCCGAGCGAGTCCGAGCAGGTATCCGGTGTGGTCCATGGCAGCCTGAGCCGCCACGTCGGCCAAAGATGCGGTTGCGGAAGCGGCGGCGAGTACATTCCGTAGTTCGTCGGGCACGACGACATCTGGCCGTTCGCCCAGGATCCTGATGGTGGTCCGAAGTTGGGCGAGGTGCCGCGGGCACGCGTCGCAGCCTTCCAGGTGTGCGTCAACCTCTGAGCGCTCCTGCGGCTCGAGTACGCCGTCGAGATAGTCCGAGGCCATCGATACGACCCGGGCGCATGTCAATGTAGCCATCATTCGACTCGAGGCGCTCATGCGTCGGTGACGTCGATGAGCACTTTGCCGACGGTGTCCGCCTCAACGGCATCGTGAGCTGCCGCGGTGTCAGCGAGGTCGAACCTGGTGAGGGGAAGCCCGTGCTCGGCGCCGACGGGCAGTGCACCGTCAGCAAGAGCGGAGGTGACGGCGGTGACCGCGTTGGTCTTCTGGTCCTCGGTCACGGTGTAAGTGAGCACGAACTGGTATCGAGCGTTTCGACGCATTGCGCTACCGATGGGAACGGCGAGCGGCGCGGACGAGTCCGAGGCGTAGATGGCGATCGTTCCGCCGAACTTCAGCACCGCCAAGTCTGTGGCACCGTTGGCCTGCACGTTCACGTCGACGATGGTGTCGACGCCCTCTTCCGCGATGGAGAGTACGGCGGCGGCTACATCCTCGTTGCGGTAGTTGATGACGTGGTGGGCGCCGGCCGCTCGGGCGAGTTCCGCTTTCTCGGGGCCGCTGACCGTGGTGATGACCGTTGCCCCTGCCCAGCGCGCGAGCTGTATGGCTGCGTGCCCCACGGCGCCGGCGCCGCCGGTCACGAGGATGACCTGGCCGCCGAGTGCACCGGGAGCGAGCCGCGCGGGGCCGTGTTCGTTGGCGGTGAGGGTGCGGTGCGCGGTTAACGCCGGGATGCCGAGCGATGCGCCCACGTCGAAGGAAGCGTTGGACGGCAACGGAACGACCTGCCGGACGGGCACGACAGCGAGTTCCTGGGCGGTACCCGCGGTTCGCTCGTATGCGGCATCCCACACCCAGACGCGGTCGCCCACCGACAGCCCAGACACTCCGCTGCCGAGCGCGTCGACGATACCCGCACCGTCTTGATTCGGCACTCGTCGCTCGAAGCTGCTCGACGAGCTGCCGGCGCGTGCCTTCCAATCCGTGGGGTTAACGCCGGACACGACGATCCGCACGCGGACTTCTCCTGGGCCCGGATCAGCGGCCTGGACCTCGTCGAGGGTCAGTACTGAGGATGCGCCGGGCCGGTTGTAGCTGATTGATTTCATAGTGGTATCCCTAACTGTTGAAGTGAATAGTGAATCTCGCCTACCGCTGAGCAGAATCCGGTTCGTCGTCCGCAAGGCTCAGATCGGCCATTGCTGCGGTCGCATCGAATTGGCCCATGATCAGACCGAGAGTGCTTGTGAAGCCGGCGGCGAGGGCGAGGAGGATGGACGGGATGAATGCGGTCGCCGGAGGCACCCATCCTCCGATGACCCAAGGAAGCGCGACCAGGACAACAACGGCTGCTGTAGACACCCATTGATTGATCACCGTGGCAGTCGAGTCACCCGATCCACCACGCACGAGCATCCGTCGCACCGTGTCCCCGGTGCAGACGATCAGAATCGCGCTCAAGAGGATGAATATAGCGGCGCCCCAGACCGGGTCGAAGACCGCGAGAGCTAAGGAGGCGAAAAGCGGTAGGGCGTAGACAAGGAAGACCCAGCGCACGTTGGAACGGAGGTATCGATCGGCCGCGTCTGACGCCATCACAACACGGTGCATGTCGGTGTCGATGTAGAAGAACACCCCGACAATGAAGGTGCCGAGGAGCGTCGACGAGACTCCCGCAACGCCCAGCAGAAATTCATTCAAGTTGATGCGCATCGTCGGACCTCTCACAATCTGAGTTTGTTTTGGCAGTCGCCCGCTGGCCATCGTGTGTGAGCGACCCTCAAGGCTCAGTGTGGTGCGGATCATAGGGTTTCTCGGTAACCAGGGAGGGTTTCCGTTTGCATCCCATGAAGTACGGTGCTCCACGCAGACTCGCCTTGCCATAGTTGAACGATCCGCGATCGAATCTCGACCGCATCGCCTCCTTTCTTAACTCCTGAGGCACCACCCCCGCACGCAGACAATCTGACCAACTCCGGTGAAGCTCCAGGTCTCGACCTCGGATCCCGCGCTCGCGCAGGATCCGAGGACTGCACGGTAGGCGGCTTCCGACTCGATTCGCGCCGTGGCCGCGGAACCCGCTGCAATCGGCGGAACTGCGGCCTGGAGGTCGGCGACCGCCTCACTTACCGCACCCTGGCCGGAGGTAGCCACTCGATCGAGTGCACGTGTCGCGAGCCGATTCCAGCTCCGCTGCTCCTGCACAGTCAGGCGACCCTCCTGCGCTGCCGAGTCAGCGTTGAACGTGATCGCGACAACGTCGCCGATGGCAGCGCACATGTCCGCGTCCGTGACCCCTACCACTGCGTTTACTGAGTCCGTGAGTGGAGGATCAGGCGACGAGGCGCAGCCAGCAAGGGTCAGCACGAGTGTGAAGGCGAAGGCCCCAATCGCAGGCCTCACGTAGCGAAGCCACACATCCTTGTCCCGATGGCGCGGACTCACCCGGGGTCCACCTGACCGACGATCTGCGTTTCGTCCGGCCCCATCGCCTCCGACTCAACGGGCACAGCCCCTTGCGCGAGCTTGAGGCGAGTCCACACATTCATGTTTATGACGACAGCGGCGATCTCTGCGACATCGCGTTCGGTGAAGTGGGTGCGCAGTTCGTCGTGTGCGGTGGCAAACCGCTCCTGGTTGAAGACGGTTAGGGCTTCGCAGTATTCCAGTGCTGCTCGCTCCTTCACGGAGAACATCGTGCTCTCCCGCCACGAGGGGAGATGCGCCACGTCGATCGACGAGATCCCGATCTTGATTGCGACTTCGGAATGCAGGATCAGGCAGTAGGAGCATGGATTGAGCTGCGCGACTCGAAGTCTCAGCAGTTGCAGCAGTTGCGGATCAACGGCCAGTTCGGCCGAGTACCCGAATGCTGCGGCCATCTCTGCCGCCAAGCGGTCGAGTCCAGTCTGTTCCGGGTTAAACCGGGTGTTGCGGAAGCTGACGTTCTCGAGGACCTTACCGAAGCGATTGGTCTCTTGCTCAGACATCGTCATCCGGATCCCGGCCCGGTTGGTGGTCGAGGCGTGCCGCGTACTCTGGGTGATGCTGGACGAACGAGCGGAAAACGGGGCACTTCACCGTCACGCTCTTGCCCTCGGCATGGAGCATGTCGAGCACCCTTCGCGTGAGTGCCGCGGCCAAACCCTTCCCGCGAAACTCCGGCAGGATCGACGTTGCCAGAAGCAGAACTCTGTCGTCTTTTTCGGCGAACACCACTCCGCCGAACTCGATGCCATCCTTTGTGGCTATGAACACGTCGGCGGCCTCGTCTAGGGAGATCGAAAACGAGGGCTCCTCCTCTGGACCAGTCGCCGGCATCTCGTCCATCAGAGCCTGCTGGTCTGCGGAGACAGCGGGCGAGCTGTGGTCCGCCCGGTCCAAAGCATCCGACGACGACAAAGCCGGAAGACGCGAATCGGTCATGTCAGCCTCTCGAGTCCACTGCGGAGATATGGGATCAGGGCGTTAGCGGAGCCCGAAAAGCGGGCCGCCAGGCGCTCAGGGGACTTCGATGTCGAACGCCTCCGTGAGGCTGAGCATACTCCCAGGCGAAAGTTTATGGACGCCAAGGTCCAAGCCCATCTATGGTGAGGAATGGCGGCGGTACCGAGGAGGAAGCCATGACTTCGAAGGACTATCTCAAGACCGAGGAGGCGCTCAGTCGCCTTACTGAACGGCAGCGCTATGTCACCCAGAACGAGGGCACTGAGCCCGCGTTCAACAATGAATTCTGGGCGAACGACGAGCCCGGCATCTATGTCGATGTGGTTTCCGGGCAGCCCCTGTTTTCCTCTACTGACAAGTACGACAGTGGAACTGGCTGGCCGAGTTTCACCAAACCAATCGAAGACAATGCTGTCGACACCAGAACCGACTACCGTCTGACCCGGCCCCGCGTCGAAGTGCGTTCGGTGGGTGCGGATAGCCACCTCGGCCACGTCTTCCCGGACGGACCGCAGGAAGCTGGTGGTCTTCGATACTGCATGAACTCCGCCGCCTTCCGTTTTATCCCCGCCACATCGCTCGAGGAGGAGGGTTACGGCCAATACCGCTCCTTATTCGACTCGACAACAGAATCGACAGGACACGGATCATGACCAGCGCCATCAACAACACCGGGAAGATCACCCGCAACACCGACACGGAGACCGCTATCCTTGCTGGCGGCTGCTTCTGGGGCATGGAAGATCTGTTCCGACACCAGCCAGGCGTGGTCGACACCCGTGTGGGCTACACCGGGGGCGAGAACGATCATGCGACCTACCGCAACCACCCGGGTCACGCCGAGGCGATCGAGGTCGTGTTCGACCCAACCCAGACGACCTACCGCGACATCCTGGCCTTCTATTTCCAGGTGCATGATCCGACAACACTGAACAGTCAGGGCAACGATTACGGCACAAGTTACCGATCTGCGATCTTCCCAACCTCCATGCAGCAGGAGCAGATCGCGCGGGACACGATCGCGGACGTGGATGCGTCCGGCCTGTGGCCGGGCAACGCGGTAACGACCATCGAGGCGGCCGAGTCGTTCTGGGAAGCGGAGCCTGAGCACCAGGGCTATCTCATCACTTACCCGAATGGTTACACGTGCCACTTTGTGCGTCCGGACTGGGTTCTCCCGAGGCGAATCGTGTCAGAAGTGCCGGCGAGTCACTGAGCCACCCAGCGGTTGCCAGTGACCAGCTTCGCCCCTTCCTTTCGGACGCCGTGGTCGCAGAGCACGCGGAGAGGCTTTCGCAGGTCGCCCACTACCAGACAGTCAGGACGACATGGAACGCAGTGAAGACAGCATGGTCACGCTGATGGGCACTGACCAAGTGATCGCGGAGCTGACGGTGTCCGAGACCGGGGCGACCGATGAGGACGATCTTGGCATCAGCGACAACAAAGACGCTGGCGCCTACGAGCTCAGGGTCGCCGGGCAGACGGTAGCTGGCCTTCTCTATACGGAAACGGGGACGCGCGTCACTCTTCTCGCGACGTCTGTGTTCCCCGAGTTCCGCGGCAGGGGTATCGCGGGCAGGCTTCTCGGCGGAGTCCTCGACACGCTTCGCAGAGAGGGTCGAACGGTCACACTCAGCTGCCCGTTCGCGATGGCCTTTGTCCGATCTCGCCCCGAGTACGCGGACCTCGTCGACGTCGCTTTTCCTGGCAGTGCGCACTCTCTTGGGCACCACGGCATGCACGGAGTCTTGCGCCAGCACTGAGTCATGTCGAGGGAGCAAGCGATGGAGCCAACACACCGCGCGGCCAACAACATCACACCATCGACTCGGGATCACGGGGTCAGGGTGCGCCTGGACGACGCGCCCGCGGAGCGATGATGCGCAACGAAGATGGTCTGCTCCCTTTCATGGACAAAGCTCTACCCGACGCGTGGACGGCAGCGACGACCTTCGCGGCTGCCATCTCCCGGGAGACCACCCGGCACGGCCTCACGCTCGCGGAAATCGAGCTCATCAAGGTGCGCGTCTCCCAGCTCAATGAATGCGTCTTCTGCCTGGACCTGCACTCACGGCAGGCCAGAAAACTTGGCGTGCCGCAGCAACAGCTGGATCTCCTGCCCGCATGGCGGGAAACCGCATTGTTCAGCGCGCGGGAAGCTGCCTTGCTCGCTGTCGCCGAGACAGCCACCGAGTTGCCACTAACAGAACGCAGCAAGGCAGACCTCATTGCCACGTATCGCCCTCGGCGACGAGACCTTCGTACGCGCTGAATGGGTAGCCACCACCATCAACATCTTCAACCGGATCTCCATCCTCAGCGAGCACCCGGTACGTACACGCGATGCTGACGGACATCTCTCCTGACGCTGACGCCGGGACTCGGCCCCTGTGTCGGGGCACGAACCGAGCCCGACTCGTCGTTTGACGGTCCTCTCGTCGGGAGCAGCGCACTCGCCATCACCATCTGCCGCGCTGTGAGATCGGCGTGCCCGGTTGCCGGCCGGGCCGAGACTGAAGTCACAGTCAGCTCCCAGGAACTCAGGACCAAAAGGTCTACTTCCTGCGTTTCACCTGATGACGCCGCGGACCAGACGCGGCCGGAACGGAGAAATCGTGGTCAAGTCCCGTGGTGTGGTGTCATTCCGTATCAGTAATCTTGAAGAGCGGACCATCTCACCCAGGAGGAGACCATGAGCGCGAAGGATTACGTGAAGACCGAGGAGGCGCTACGCAGCCTCACCGAGGACCAGCGTTACGTCACGCAGGAAGAGGGCACCGAACCTGCTTATGACAACGAGTATTGGGCGAACGACGAGCCCGGCATCTACGTCGACATCGTCTCCGGGCAGCCGCTGTTCTCCTCGACCGACAAGTACGACAGCGGCACCGGTTGGCCGAGCTTTACCAGGCCGATCGATGACGACGCCCTGGACACCAGGACCGATCATCAGCTGGTCACGCCTCGCATCGAGGTGCGTTCGACCGGTGCGGACAGCCACCTCGGCCACGTCTTCCCCGACGGACCGCAGGATGCTGGGGGGCTCCGGTATTGCATGAACTCCGCCGCCCTTCGCTTCGTCCCGGCCTCATCCCTCGAGGAAGAGGGATACGGGCAGTACCGCTCGCTGTTCGACGCGGATGCCGGCTCGACAGGAGTCGTCGCATGACCGCCGGCATCGATGACACCGGAAAGATCACCCGCAACCCCGACACCGAGACCGCCGTCCTCGCGGGCGGCTGCTTTTGGGGCATGGAGGATCTGTTCCGTCGCCAGCCGGGCGTGGTTGACACCCGTGTCGGCTACACGGGAGGCGAGAACGATCACCCGACTTACCGTAACCACCCCGGGCATGCCGAGGCGATCGAGATCGTCTTTGACCCGACCCAGACGACGTACCGCGACATCCTCGCCTATTTCTTCCAGGTCCACGACCCCACGACCCTCAACAGCCAGGGCAACGACTACGGCACGAGCTACCGCTCCGCGATCTTCCCCACCTCCATGCAACAGGAGCAGATCGCCCGCGAGACGATCGCCGACGTCGACGCATCCGGTCTGTGGCCGGGGAAGCCTGTCACCACCATCGAGCCCGCGGGCTCTTTCTGGGAAGCCGAGCCCGAGCATCAGGATTACCTGATTACATACCCCAACGGCTACACATGTCACTTCGAACGCCCCGATTGGGTGCTGCCGAGCCGAACCGAGGCGGACGCGCCGGCATAGCGACGGCGGATCTCAGCGAACCTCGGACGATCGCGCCGGAAACAGGACACACATGGACAGCAGCCAGGACGGCATGGTCACGCTGAGAGGTACCGATCAGGTGCTCGGAGAACTGGACTCGTCCCGGACCGCCGACTCGCTCGCCGAAGTCACGAACATCACGAACGACGAGAGCGCATCGGTCTATGAACTCCGCGTCGAGGACCGCACCGTTGCGGGACTTGTGTACGCCGAGACCGGCAACCGGGTGACTCTGCTCGCGACATCCGTGTTTCCTGAGTTCCGCGGAAAAGGGCTTGCCGGCAAGCTCCTCGGCGGCGTCCTCGACAAGCTTCGCACCGAGGGCCGGACCGTGACCCTGACGTGCCCATTCGCCACCGCATTCGTCCACTCCCATCCCGAGTACGCGGATGTCGTCGACCCCACCTTCCCTGGCAACGCGCACTCACGCAGGCACGGACGACGGCACTGAGCCGCAAGAGAGGCAGCCATGACCCACCTCGAAGAACACTCGCTCCCGTACATGGACAAAGCCCTCCCCGATGCATGGAAAGCAGCGACAACCTTCGCTAGCGCGATTTCTAGAGAAGCCGCTCAGCACGGGCTGTCACTCGCCGAAGGCGAGATCATCAAGATCCGCGTCTCGCAGCTCAATGGATGTGTCTTCTGCCTAGACCTCCACTCCCGGCAAGCCCGGAAGCTGGGTGTGCCGCAGCAGAAGCTCGACCTGCTCCCAGCATGGCGAGAGTCCACGCTCTTCAGTGACCGGGAGGCAGCGCTGCTCGCAGTCGCCGAGACAGCGACCACGCTCCCGCTGAGCGAAGACAGCAAGGCCGACCTCCTCGCCGCCCGAAGCGCCCTCGGTCAGGAAGCTTTCGTCAGCGCCGAATGGGTGGCCACTACCATCAACATCTTCAACAGGATCTCCATCCTCAGCGAGCACCCCGTGCGAGCGCGAGATGCTGAAGGGAAGCTCTCCTAGAGTCGAGAACGGACGCCCCGCAACGCCGCGAAAAGGACAGCATTCTCTCAGGAAAGCGGGACCAAAAGGTCCACTTCTGACGTTATCTCCAGTGACGCCGCAAGCCAGCGGCGGCAGAAACGGAGGAATCGTGCCCAGCAGTAACTACCCCAAGACGTCCGAGGCGCTCAGCCGTCTCACCCCGATCCAGTACCGCGTGACCCAGGAGGACGGCACCGAGCCGTCGTTCTGCAACGAGTACTGGAGCAACCACGAGCCCGGCATCTACGTCGACGTGGTCTCGGGCCAGCCCCTGTTCTCATCCACCGACAAGTACGAGAGCGGCACCGGATGGCCGAGCTTCACCCGACCGATCCAGTCGGACGCCGTCCACACCAAGACCGACCGGAAGCTCTGGATGGAGCGCACAGAGGTCCGATCCACAGGAGCCGACAGCCATCTCGGGCACGTCTTCGACGACGGACCTGCCGATGCCGGGGGATTGCGCTACTGCATGAACTCGGCCGCACTCCGTTTCATCCCCGCAGCGGAGCTCGAGGCACAGGGATACGGCGAGTACCGCTCCCTGTTCGACACCACCGACACCACAGAGGAGAACGCATCATGACCAGTGGCATCCACGACGCCGGCCAGATCACCCGCACACCCGGCACCGAGACGGCGGTTCTCGCCGGCGGCTGCTTCTGGGGCATGGAGGACCTGGTCCGCCGCCAGCCAGGCGTGCTGCAGACACGAGTCGGCTACACCGGCGGTCGCAACAGCCACGCCACCTACCATCGTCATCCCGGTCACGCAGAGGCGCTGGAGGTAGTCTTCGACCCCGCCAAGACCACCTACCGTGATCTCCTGGCATTCTTCTTCCAGATCCACGACCCGACCACCGTCAACCGCCAGGGCAACGACATCGGCTCCAGCTACCGCTCAGCGATCTTCCCCGTCACCCCGGAGCAGGAGAAGATCGCCCGCGACACCATCGCAGACGTGGACGCCTCCGGCCTGTGGCCGGGCAGCGTCGCGACCACAATCGAGCCGGCAGGCCCGTTCTGGGAGGCAGAGCCTGAGCACCAGGACTACCTGGAGCGGTATCCGAACGGCTACACGTGTCACTTCCCTCGTGCAGGTTGGGTGCTTCCGCCTCGCGCGGCGCATGCGGCGATCTGATCAAAGGAGGAGGGTGTGCTCACCAGGGTGAACACACCCTCCCGGTCGATAGGGAAGCAGTTAGTGAGCTCCGCCGTCGTCGGCCCAGACCTGCAGCTCGTTCATCACAAGCTCGTCGAGCATGGGCGTCTCGTATCGCCCTTCGGCGGTGTAGGACCCATTCCGGAAGCTGAGCCCAGCAACAAGATGGTCTTCAACGATCCATCGAACGTCATAGCAGGCCCGGTAGCTCGGAGGCCAGAAGGAGCAGAAACGCCCCGTCGCGTCGAGGTACCATTCGCCGCGAGTGGACCGCCCATACTCGACATACACAGTGCCGCCGGCGGGGTCGAACGTCTGTGTCGCCCCGTCTGCGTATCGGAGAGGTCCTCTTGTCACCGCGTAAGCAATGTCTTCGGCGAGGACGACGTCGCCATGCTTCATGATCGGCTTCTCCCAGCGTACGGAGCCTCGGCCCTCGTCTTCGTGCTAGACGCGGTCTCCATCAAACAACGGCCTCCTCGATGAGCTCGTAGATGTTCGCGCGCCGGAGGTCGGCGGCGTGAAAGACGAGACCGTCGCCGCGCTCGGGCGGTTCCACGGCGACATGCCGCACGCAAGTCGCGGCGAGATCTCGCTCTTGTCCCGTCATGACAACGAGCCCGATCACCGTGGTGTCGGACCCGACCGCGTTGGTCGCTGCCACTCTGATGTCGCGGGTGACGTGCCGTGCGATGCGGTCCACACGTCGCCGTGAGGCGCCGTCAGCACCCTCGAACACCATCACCACCGTCCGCGGCTGCACAGCGTGCACCGCGCCAGTGACCTCCCGGCGTATGCGCGCCACTTCTGCTCTCCTTGAGCGGAAACCGAGCATTCCTCTGATCCGATATGCGGCCAGCACCATCCGCAGGTCCTCGACCGTGGGCATATCGGAGGCCAGCGGGACGAGATCCAGAACGGCCGCGTCGTCGCCAATACGGACTGGCGAACGTATGTCAGACATCGCGCCAACTGATCGGGGGCATGCCGCACAGGCTTGCGTGCCCATCTACGTCCATCGTTGAGGCTCCCGTCGAGATAGTTGCGCCTTCGTGTGCCACTGCCCCTCGGCGACGGGCGAGGAGGACCGCCCGTCACCAATTCGCTTCGCGCCGCGGCGGCTAGGCGTGAACGTGACCCGGCTCGTGCTGGTGGTTGTCGAGCTCGGCACGGACCTGCTCCATGTCCAGCCCTCGCACCTGAGCGATGAGGTCCTCCAACGCCGGCTTCGGCAGTGCGCCAGCCTGGATGAACACCCTGATCGAGTCGCGGTAGACCGCCACGGTAGGCAATGCACGGATGCCGATCTCCGACGACAGCTGAGCCGCAGCCTCTGTATCGACCTTGCCGAACACAATGTCCGGGTGCTCTTCGGAGGCGGCCTCATACACCGGGGCAAACGCTCGGCACGCACCACACCAGGTCGCCCAGAAGTCGAGGATCACGATCCCATCGCGGCCCGTGACCTCCTGAAAGTTCTCGTCTGTTACCTCTATCGTCGCCATCTCTGGTCCTCTCGTGAACAACCTTATTGGACTTCGTGGTCCTGTTACATAGTCCTCGGTCGCGCGGGACTGCGCAAGGTCGCGGCTACCTGTTGGCGGCGTAGCGATAACCGTCAGCAGCGGGGCGGAGATGCGAGTCGACACGTCGCTACACGCGATCGCCGGATTTTCCGTCCAAGATCAGGCTTGTCGGGCTCGCGAGGCGAGCCTCGGTAGCGGTCGGCTTTCGGGCGCCGCGAAGGTTCCCGGCGTCGTCAACGTCGCCACCCGCGTACGGCTGACTACGTGCTGCTGTCGGACCCGATCGTTGTGACGGTCATTCACCACCGGGGGGGTATCACCGGATGAGTGTGCTCTTGCTCCAGAGGATCGACTTCCATCTCGGTGGCGTCCGACACGGCCTCGACGCCGGCACCCGAGCGACGACTCTCGTTGAGTGCCTGGACGATGCGAGCAAGCGCTGGTTCAGAAAGCGTGCCGGTATGGCTGAAGACTCGTGCGCCGTCTCGGTACCCCAGTAGGGCCGGGACGGCGGCCACGCGTGCGACGTGCGCAGCCTGGAGCTCGCTGGTGATGTCGACGCGTGCGTGCAGGACGTGTGACTGTTCGACGGATGACCTCTCGTAGATCGCACCGAAGGCACGGCAGGGAGAGCACCAGCTCGCCCAGAAGTCGACGACGACGAGTTCGGTCGTCGCAACCACGCTTACGAAACTCTGATCAGTCAAAGCAACCACGGTCATGGGTCAATGCTCCTGTCAATTTCGACGCGGCGGTCTTGGAGGGGCAACGGAATGGCGGCGACCCCGGTGGCTGCGGGGCGACCCCCGCATCGTGTCTCGGTCAAGTCCCGTGGTGTGGTGTCACTCCGGTTGTTCCCTGTGGTGGGTGGAGGGTCAGGCGGTGAGGTAGCGCTCGGGGCGGGGCTGCTCGGTGTGATCGTGCAGGGTATGGACGAGTTTGCGCATGGAGATGTCGGAGAAGTAGCGGCGTTCGCCGTAGGACCATTCCTCGTGCTGTTCTTGGAGGACGGCCCCGATGAGGCGGGTGACGGAGTCGCGGTCAGGGAAGATCTGGACGACGTCGGCGCGGCGTTTGATCTCGCGGTTGAGGCGCTCGATGGGGTTGTTCGACCACACCTTCTGCCAGTGCTCGCGGGGCAGCGGTGCGAACGCGGTGAGGTCGGGTTCGGCGGCCTCGAGCATGGTCGCGATCTCCGGGAATGAGCCGCGGAGGCTGTCGGTGACGGCCTGGTATTGCGCGGTGACGGCTTCGGTCGTGGTTTGCGCGAAGATCGTGGAGATCAGTGCGTTGACGGGCTTGGAGCGGGCCGAGCCGATCTTCTGGGTGACGTTGCGAGCGAAATGGACCCGGCATCTTTGCCACCCGGATCCGGGCAGGATCGCTTTGACCGCGGCTTTCAGGCCGGCGTGCGCGTCGCTGGTGACCAGGGTCACCCCGAGCGGGTCGGCGTCGGTGGCGACCTTGAGTCCCCGGTCGCGGAGGGAGCGGAGGAACTCGGTCCAGAAGTCGGTGGTCTCCGCGTCCCCGAGCGCCATCCCGAGGATCTCCCTCCTGCCGTCGCCGGAGACTCCGGTGGCCACGACGAGGGCTTGGGAGACGACCCGGCCGCGGTGGCGGACGTCGAGGTAGGTGGCGTCGAGGAACAGGTAAGGGAACCAGGTGTGATCGATCCGGCGGTGCAGGAACTCCTGCACCGCCTCGTCGATCTCCCCGCAGATCCGCGACACGGTCGACCTCGAGATGCCGGTGTCGTTGCCGAGCGCACGGACCAGCTGGTCGACCTTCCTGGTCGAGACTCCGTCGATCCAGGCCTGGCAGATGACCGCGTAGAGGGCTTTGTCGACCCGGCGACGCGGGTGCAGCAACGACGGGAAGAACGACCCCTCCCGCAGCTTCGGGATCTGAAGGTCCACCTCCCCGGCCGGGGTCGCGAGCGTCTTCGGGCGCACTCCGTTGCGGCGGGTCGTCCGCTCAGGAGACCGCTCGTGCGGGGCCGCGCCGATCTTCACGGTCGCTTCCGCGTTGATCAGGTCTTGCAGGCCGGCCTGCAGCATCCGGCGGAACACGTCCGAGTGGGCGAGGTCGGGGTCGGCGAGGACTTCGCCGATCAGGGTCGTCAAGGCAGACTGGTTCTGGGTCATCGTGGGATCCACTTCTTTGCTTCTTGGCGGAAACAACTGGGTATCCCACGGTGGCCCGTCATCGTCTACGACGACGAGGACCCCGCGGGAAGTGACACCACGCTATGGGACTCACCCCGACAAAGTACGATCGCGGAATGCCCGGCCTCGTTGCTCCGATGACCTTGCCGCCCGGCGAGCCGGCTGCCGGCCCTTGGCGGGCGATTCGAGAAGAGGACCTCGTCCGGGTGCTGTTCAATGCGGGCAGCGTTTCGCCCCGCAAGCCCTTAATCGTGGCGGTAGACGGTCGCGGTGCATCCGGGAAGACAACTCTCGCCGAACGGTTGGCTCGACAGGTGGATCGCTCAGCCATCGTCCATACCGATGACATCGCTTGGAATGAACCCTTCTTCACGTGGGGCCATCTCCTCGGCGATCACATCCTGAGTCCGTTGCGCCGCGGTGAGAGCGTGATGTTCTCACCGCCCGCCTGGGCTAAGCATGGGAGGGACGGGGCCATCGAGGTTCGCGCTGGTTTGGATCTCGTGATCATCGAGGGCGTTGGGGCCAGCCAGCGCGAATTGAGCGACCTCGTTGATGCCACCGTCTGGGTACAGTCCGACTTCGCTGCAGCGGAAACACGAGGTATTGCCCGAGACATTGCTCAGGGCGTGAATGGAAGCGCCGAAGAGACCGTCGCTTTCTGGCACGAATGGATGGATGAGGAACTGCTGTTCTTATCGGAGCAGAGGCCGTGGGAACGGGCATGCATAGTTGTCGCGGGGACCCCCACGATCCCGCTCGAGCGAGATCGGCTGGCCGTGGCGAGCGGACCCTTGTAAATCTCCAAGCCCGCGTCATCTCAGGTAGGACGCTCTGATCAGTGGGCGCCCGACATCGTGCGGAGATCCGCTACTGAGGTGCCCTCAGCGAGACCATCGTCGACAATTCTGTGGACCCATCCTTCTACGGTCGTCCCCCTGGGCGCGTGCGGAATTTCGGCTTAGGGCGCGAGCAAGTACGCGACGGGTTCGGAAACGGCCACGATAGCGGTCACCACGATGCCCATGACAGCCAAAGTCGTCCAGCGCGCGGAGGTGGACGCCGCCAGGCCGACCACGATCGTTCCCACGCTCAGCGCGAGGAGGGCGGAGCATGTCGCGATGAACGCCGCGATCGCCCACAGGTTCTCTGTGTCGCTCGTGATCTGCTGCGAGACGAGCCCCGCAAGGAAGTACGAACCGAGGTAGGCGAAGAACAGTCCGCTCGCGGCCATGCACAGACCGGACGTGATCCAGACGGCGACAGCCTGGAGGTGTCGGCGCAGGTATGGAACGAGGAAGACAAGCTGACCGAGAAGTGCGAGCACCGTCCCGAGGAGACGGATATCGGTGAACGAAGTCAGGGAGGCCACCACCAGTGATGTCATGGTGACGATGACGTAAAGCACGGTTACCGCCGCCACCGTTCTCGTCGATCGCGGTTCAGCGGTGGCCAGTAGAGGTTCCGTGCTGGTCATCGGCTGCCTGCCTGTCGTTGATCCCAGATGCTGTGTGTCGTCGTCTTCAGCATCAATGGGAATCTCTGCACCCGCAAGCGGATCCGCTTGCGGGCGCTCGCCCTAGGGGGAAGTGGACATCTTCGCGCAACGATGACGCTGCAGCTCGTGGACATTTCTCGAGTCGAAAGCCCGCTGTGACGTGCGCGCGGTGGACAAGTCGCACCGGTTCCTACAAAGATTGAGATGTCCGAGACAGGACTGGCTCCACGTCCGATGGGGCGCACCAGCAGGCGGCGATCACGCCGTCCGCGAGTAAGGAGAGATCATCGTGCCGACGTGTGGGAAACTCAGGTCATGACCATGGCCGACCCGTACACCCCGGAGAAGTCGAAGGCGCTCTTCGGCAACAGCCACATGTCCACGGTCATGCTCGAAATCGCCTCGCTCGACGACGACACCTTCTCGCCCAAGCAGATCGTGGAGCGCACCGGCTTGCTGGGCAGTGTCGTTCACCCACTGATCCACCGCCTCACCGACGCCGGACAGATCGAATACCTCGGCCGTGGGCCAGACGGCAAGGCGAAGCTCTACCGCATACGCCGCACCCACATCTGGGATGCAATGAAGAAATACGCAGACGGCGTCGACGACGAAGTCGGCCAACTCGCCAGCTGAGAGTTGTCTGCGGGCACCTACGTGGTAGACCGATAAGCCGAACGTGGGGAAGCAGGAGAAGCTTCACCGGAAGGGTGCCGTGAGCCGTCGCTTCAGTTGCCGAGGTCAGCGTGGTAGTGGCCCAGGAGCAGCCGGGTGAGCTGTTCACCCCGTACCGCGACGGCCGTGAGGTCCTCCGTGGTCATTGCGGCGAAGTTGGTGGGGTATCGCTCGACACGCTCACGCGGGATCAGATCATGGAGTGGCACCGGGAGCTTGTGATCGCGCATCCCGAGGTATGCGTGCACGAATCCATCAATCTGGCCGGCCGCGGCTGCGTCGTGGATGCGGCCGCGGCTCGCATCTTGGGTCTTGCCGTACGTGATATCGAAGCTCTGCGACAGCCGGCCGGGGAGGAAGCGTGCAGCGCGGCGGTGGGCGCGCCCTCGGCCGGCATCAGCCGCGATCAGGAAATCGAGCTCGTAAGTGTGGCTTGTGTGAGCAGTGGATCGATTGGGCAGCAAGGGACTCAGTCCAAGGTTGTCGTATACGCCGCCGTCGGTCATGACCACCGTCTCATGCGTTCGATGACCATCGCGGTTCTCGAATTCATACTCCCTGGTCATCGCGGGCAGGAGTATCGGGAACGCAGCCGAAGCCGCCACCGCCTCTGCGACGGTGACCGGATCCAGGATCTTTCCGTACGCGGAGCAGGAACTCACCCTGCTACCGAATCTCACGGCGTTGCCGGTAGTCATATCCGTCGCGGAGAAAATCACGCTGCGATCCGGGTGCGTAACGTCGGCCACGTCGCGGCTGCCGAACGCTCGTGAGGCAAGTGCAGCGACGAGGGCATCGGTACGCGAGTACCCGCGGCGCTGACCCGGGACTGTGGCGCGAAGTGCGCTGCTCGCGCTCTTCACCATCGCGGTGGGCGCGAATGCGCGTCGGGCGAGCTCGGCCTGCAGCCCGCAGCGAAGGAGTTGGACTACCGAGTCGTCGAACTCAGCGAACTCGGCCGGCCCGTACGCCCACATGGCCGTGAGTAGGCTTCCGCCGCTAATTCCGGATACGACAGACACGTGCTGGAGAAGGTCGCGATCCTGCAGTGCCCGGAGACAGCCAAGTCCGAAGGCTGTAGCGCGAAACCCGCCTCCCGAAAGGGCTAAGCCAATACGCGGAGTGGTCATCCGTCCGCCTCGATCGCGCCCGCCGTCGGGTAGGCGAATCCTCCCGGGAACCAGTGGGTGCTGCCGATCGTCATGTAAAACGGTGAGCTTGCAGGTGTCCGGGTGCGTCCTTCATCCCGTCGGACAACGCGCGCATATAGGTGGGGTGGGGTCCCATCGCGTAACCAGGTCGACCAGGCGTGTGACGGTCCGCCGAGGATCAGCATCAGCGCCCGCCGCCCAGCACCCTGAGGCGCGACGATCTGCGACATTCCCGCATCGTCAATGTCGCTCGGTCTGGCGGGGCCGTGCGGGTGCGTGTGCCACATGCCCACGAAGCCAACCCGGTCACCGGTGTTACGCAAGCTTGCCTCCACGATCTGCTGAGTGCCCTCGACGCCGTGATCGAAATAGATCGAGGAGAGGTGGCTGTCCGGGGACGGGCCCGTGGCGGCGTCCACGTGCACAGTTCCCGTCGCATCGTCGATCATGCCCAGGAGCATCCCGCCCGTCTCGACCTTTGCCCCTCGGATGCGCGCACCCCGACGGGCTTCGCTCCGGATCTCAGCCAGTGCACGCGAACTCACCTGGACCTCATACTCACCGGAATGATCCGCCATCGTCACGTCGTTCGGCCACGTCAATGGCCGCGGCACGTGGCCGGCCGCGGGCGGGGTGAGGTGAATCGCCACCGCCGTCATCGGTGCTGCCTCACGATCAGTCAGCACACGAAGAGCCGACCACAACAGTTGGGAAGCGAGAGCCACTGTCTGGGTGGAGGACCCCGTGAACGTGGGTGCAGAACAACCCGGCTCGGGGAAGAACATGTCCGTCCGCGGGGTGGCTGGGAAGAAATCTTCAGCGATCTCAGCCCATCCGAGGGGCGGGTTGGTGGCGATGTCGATCGCAGTTCGTCGCAGGACATCGTGTGTTGCCCCGGTTGCTCCCGTCAAGGACACGGTGACGACGCCGCGCTCCGCGGTGTGTCCGAACACGGCACCGACAGTGGGCGGCCACTGATCTCTGCGCGAAGAGCGGGCATCCTCGAGGGCGGTCCGCACGCCCACGTCCGCCGTCGCATCGATGACGAGGTCGTATCCCAGGACGGCGTCGGGTTCGCTCAGGATTCCCGTGACGATGTGGGATCGGGAGGCCGTCACGATCAAGTCTTCGCGGACACGGGACAACCGAGCTGCCAGACGCTCCGCCTTGTTGTAACCGATGTCATCATCGTCGTAAGGCTGGCGCACGAGGATCCCCGGGCCGACATTCCCTTTGTCGATCACGTGAAGAGCCGCCACGCCTGCGCGAACGCATTGCTCTGCGATCGGTGCGCCGAGCGCCCCGGCGCCGAGCAGCAGCACACGCTTTCCGGCCAGCCATGTCGACGCTGATCCCGTGTCACGGCGTCGTGTCACCTCGGCGCGCGCCTCATGGACGATCATCCATTGAACCTTCGCGAAACCCAACCAGGCCTCGGCCAGCTCGCGAACGTCCGTGGCGAGCTGCTCGTTCTCCGGTCGGATCATCTGCAAGAGATCGGTGATCTTGGAGCCGAGGTCATCGAGGTGCCAGCACGTCACGTGCGCAAGCGGCTTCCCAGGGTCGAGGCGCCGCGCAGGTGTAGCCAGAAGCATCATCGCTGGCACTGCACTGCCACCGCTTACCGAGTGCCCGAGCACCTTGTTGATCGTCGATGCCCGAACGAGAGCCGAGAGAAGCATGTCCCGCGGAACCCCGTACCCATCCAGCGCGTCGGCGAGGGCAGCGGCAGTTGCCGGGTACTCCATATCGAGTGTGTCGCTGATCACTATCGAGGGCGCCACGAAGAGCGCGCGACCCTGATCGTCATGGCTCGCGACACCGTCCTCGAGAACGCGCTCATAGGTCTGAAGCGGAGTGAGCCACTCGAGCACATCAACGCGAGACCCGCGTTGCACACACCACGCGTAGACCAGCCTGACCCCGTCACCGCCGAGATCGCGCCACGGCACCAGATCTCCCAGATCCGGGCGCAGCACAATCCACCCGTTCTTATAGGAGCCGTACGCGATAGGTGGGTGCAGCGGCTGACCCGCTGGATCGAGCTCTCCCGCAGCTGCGCGCTGCACCCACGACATCAGGCGGGAAATCAAACCCCGCATGCCATCTGCTGGATTCCACTCAACGGACGGCGCCGCATAGAGACACAACACCGAACCCCACTGCACGTGCGGTGTGCCCGCCCACCGCCGGTGTCGAACCATCACTGACGGGTACGCGTGAGGGTATGACGGCTCGACCAGGATCTCGAATCGTTCCCTGCGCCGCACTGAGATACCGGAGCCAGCGGTAACGACACCGGCCGTGTCCAAGGAGATGCTGTAGGTGGAGATCGTCTCGTCCGCCGTCGATCCGAGAAGCTGGATAGCGCCGCCACTCATGTCGGCGAGATCCGCGAGCTGGCGGGCGGCGAGTTCGCTCAACGACCGAACCCGATGGGGTTCTCCGGTGCGCTCTGCCCACCACGATCAGCGGCGATCGCGTCCTGAACCCGATCCACGCCCGAGAACTCAGAGGCCACCGCTGTCGCAGGAAGTGCGTGCGCCAAGCTCACCGCGGCAGCAGTGACGGCGGCAAACCGGCGGCCGACGGAGGACATCGACAACTCCAGCGCCGCTTCCTGCGCCGACTTCTCAAGCAGCTCGCCGCGGATCACGCGCGCACCGTACGCGTCGACGCCGAACACCACCGGACTGGGTGCCAGTTCATCAACCCACGACATGGTGCAAATCAGCTCATCAGCTATCTCGGCGTACCGATCCGCCGCCATAAGGTGCGGCGGGTTGTGGCCGTCCACGTCCACGTCAGGAAACACCGCGCTACTGGCCACAATCGAGGCACCCAGCCGGGCGTTGCGCTCGAAAGCGTCAAGGATGTCCTGCTGCAAGACCTCCGCGCCGTCCACATCCTTCTTGTACATCACCCGCTTCGAGCAGTGATGCGGCGCAAGCAACAGATCCCACTCGAGATACTGCTCGCGATCCTTCGCCTCGCTGTACTTGAAGATCTTCATGATCGTGTCGTGCGCCAGATCTCCGAAGAGCAGAACCTTGCCGTCAACACCCGACTCGTCGGTGAGGGTCACCTGCATCGACAACGATGTCTCGTTCCGGGCAGCCGCAGCATCCTCCTTGAAGGGTGCATGGATGAACGCCTCGAAAACACCGGCACGATCATGACCGTCCAGCACTGTCAGCGACGTCCCCGGATACGCCAAGTACTCCTTCGGGAGATCGTCGTACGCATGGGAGCTGTGATCGGTGTCGTATCCAACTACTCGGATCCGATCGCCACTCCCTGGAGCCCCACCGACGCTCACCGCTGCACGCGTGACCTCAATACGACGCTCCGACTCTTCACGAAACGCGATCGCGTCCGCGCACAGCTCCGGTGCCTCCGGATCGTTGTATTCACGCCACAGGCGCGGCGTCGACCACAGCTCACCAATACGGACCTTCGCCAGCAGATCCGCAAAACCCAGGCAATGGTCCTTATCGGCATGCGTCAACACGAAGGTGGCAAGATACGGCTCCCCATCAACGATCGGGAGGGCATCAACGAGGCGATCAACAACCGCGACTTCTGGGTTCTCATCGCTGTCCGCCTTCGCAAGGTCATGAAGATCGACCTGCATCACCACGCCATCATCAACGACGACTGTCGTACTATCTCCGGTGCCAACCGGCCAGAACACCGCGCCTCTCGCGGGAAGCCCCTCTGAATACATCACGCACCTTCCTGTCGACCAAAACCGGTGCGCGCCAATCCGCCACACTTCGGGTGTGCACTGCTCAAGGTAGCTACGACCACCGACACCAACACTGGGAAACGCAAGCGGATCATTGAGCCACCCAGCGCCAATCCGGCTCCCAGCGCCGCCCCACATTCGACGTCACCACGGCAAGCACCGGCGAATGGCACAAGGAGCGGATCCCGGGTACCTGGCACGAATGCCAACTGCATGCCATCTCGTCGTGGAAAGTGCCATCTTCACGCGGAACCTACAGTTTCTTCTTCAGCAATGTCAGTGGTCCGCGCTAAAGTGTAACTGTCAGAGATACAAACAAAGGAGCATGATATGAGCGGAACGATGCGACTGGCAGTGAAGGTCTCGCCCGATGCGCGCACGGAGCGCGTGGACCTGGGGGCGAACGCCTATCCGGTGATCTCGGAGGCGGTCCAGGGGGACATCGAGCCCGTCACCTTAGCTGAGGATTTCGAGTTCTACGCCAACGAGAACGGCTGGGCCGAGTTCTCGCCGCTCGAGCGCAACCCCCTCGCGGAGGCAGTCCAACTCGGCTGCCTCGGTGCCGCCAACCCGATCGTGGGTCCGGTGATCTTCACGGGGGGTATCGACGAGGCGGGCGAGACTCGTGGGCTGTCCGAGACTCGAGCCGCGCTGGTGGAGCAGCTGGCGATGATGCTGCGCGGGGAGGCCTGAGATGGGTGCGGACATGCTGTTGGCGATCGCCGCCTCTCCCCGAATGACCAGCAGGGGTTCCGATGCGTCGGTCGACGTGCTGTGCACCCGCGTGGAGGAGCGAGCGGCAGCGGCGGCCTCGGAAGGGGATCTGGAAACAGAGCTCTACCCGGAGCTGTTCGAGGACAGATCCGGCAGGGCGGCCGATCTGGCTGCTGACGCGCTCACAAGCTGGATCAGGAACGGAGGGCTCGAGTCCCGAGACGTGGCACATGTTCGGATCGGCGGCCGTGAGTACATCGCCACAGGAGGACTCTCATGGGGCGACTCCCCCACCGATGCATTCAGCTACGTGAGCCTGCTCGACGATATCCACGCCTTCGACGAGCCGCTGCCCTGACACCACGCGCGCCGCTTACTCCTGGTCGAGGGGTCAGCGGTCGCGGTGCACGACCTCGATGGTCTCCACCTCGATGTCGGGAACGGTCTGGGCCGCATGGCTCACCGTCGCGCACAGAGCGGTGATGGTGACGCGATCACCCTTGCTGACGGCAGCACGGATCATCTCAGCGCGAGGCCCAGTCGCGTGGACGTTATACGGGCCGTGCTCACCGTCTATGCGGAAGCTCACCCGAGCTACTCGTCCGGGAAGGCTGCGGGTCAGCATGAGGGGTGATCGGACGATGCCTGTTGCGATGACCGCAGTCTTCGGCGACGAGGCGATCTTGGTGGTGTGCATGACTTTGCTCCAGATCTAGCTGTAGATGGGCGCGTCGAACGTGACGCGATGGAAGATGTGGTCGGCGTCGTCAGCGCAGCCGGCGCCGAGATCGTCGATCATGACGGCTGCACAGCAGAGCTGTCCCTCCGCATAGGCCGCGGCGAGCGCGTCGAGGATTCCTTGGAAGGTGACGGTCGTAGTGACCTCTCCTTCGGGCTCGTCGACGTCGGTGTAGTGAGTGATGGAGACGGTCGCCGCGTCGAGATCGGACTCGGTGGCAACTAGCCAGGATGAGCTTGGACCGCGAAGAAGGTCACAGAGGTCGACCACCTGAGACGGCGGGATCTCTCTGGTGATCGTGAGTGTCAGCGCCATAGTTGCTTTCCCCTTGTTAGTATCTTGGTTCGTTACTAACGGTACTCTCCTAGGGTGATGTGTCAAGGTGGCGATTGTGAGCTCGCGTCTTGCGAGATAGCGTCATTCCGCATCAGCAGCAGACGCCTCGACAGGGTGAGCGAGCAGTTGCGGCTTGGCGGGCCGAGAGAAGAAGCCGAAGGACTCGTCATCGTCACCACGCTCGACGGTCGCTGTAAACGCCACGCGGTGGCCGCGGGCGGGTCGACCATCGAACTCAAGCCCACGCGGCACGCTGCCCCATACTTTCCAGCCCGGACCTGTGACGAGCATCTTGAGCGAGCCGCCGTAGGCGTTCTCCACCCACTTCGTAGCGGTGATCTCCCCTTCGAGGCGCACACGACCGGTGGGAACGGGGCGCTTGGCAGCCTCCTGCTTACGCAACTCGGCGATGACAGCTTCAGCTTCGAGGCCCCAGACATCGAAGTCGAGCTCTTCGATGCCGGCAGTCTCGGCAGCATCCAAGAGATCCCCCGCCCTGCGGCGCAGCGGATCGCCCTCGCGCAGTTCACCGTACGCGTGGGTGAGCGCGCCGTGGGCGGATGCGTTCTCCTCCATGAAGCGCGCTTGCGCGGAGACAATTCGCGCAAGCGCGTCTCGGGCTTCGTCAGCGAGGCGTGCGCGGCGACGTGCGGTGGATCGGGCAGACGAGATGAGGAATGAACGCGTGCCGGCTCCCCCACAGGCGAAGCATCCGGTCGTGACGTCACCGACGCTCGAGGTGTAGAAGGTGATCCGGCTGGGTGCGCTGTAGATGCCCGTACCCCCACACGCGCCACATGCTTCGGTGATCCGGTCGGCGCCCTTTCGACCGGGGTAGGGATCTTGGTACGAGCTCGCGCCGGCTGAAGGAGCGTTCTTCACGTCTCGCATCGCGCTTACCTCCCTTTCGTATCTCTGTCAGTTACAAAATACACCCACCCGCAGACACTCGCGTCGGGATCCTGCCGCCGGAGCGAATGGGGTTAGGGAGAGATCTTCCGCGTGTCCCTCGTCGGGTGTATATTAGTAACTGTCAGAGATACATACAGAAGGATGGTGCACGATGGCTACTCGAAAGACGCTCAGCCCCGAAGAGCGCAAGGCTCGCGCTGAAGCACTGCACGAGACGATCACTGCGCAGGTCGAGAAGCTTCGCGACTCCGAGCAGTGGACCGAGTTCCTGCGATACGCACGCAGTTTCCACCGCTACTCGCTCAACAACCTCTGCCTCATCTGGGCCCAGTTCGAGGCGCTCAAGGCTGCCGGTCTCACGGGCAGCGCCGACTCCTTCACCCAGGTCGCCGGCTTCCGGAAGTGGCAGGAGCTTGGCCGCCAGGTGCGCCGCGGCACCAAGGCAATCCGAATCTTCGGGTACGCCCAGAAGCGCATCGATGCGGCCGAGGATGAGAGCACTGACAGCGAAGCACGAACCGTGACCTGGTTTCCCGTGTTGAGCGTCTTCGACATCTCTCAGACCGATCCCATCCCCGGGCACCCAGGCGCCCCGGACAACCCCGTGAAGCAGCTCACCGGGGACGACGATCTCGGGATCGTCGATGACCTCAGCGACTACATGACGGGTCTGGGGTGGACTGTCGGCCGCGAGCGCATGCCCGAAGGGATGAATGGCTACGCGTCAGGCACACGCAAGCACGTCGCCCTGTCCGACTCGATCTCTCCCGCCCAGTCGGCAAAGACGATGATCCACGAGGTCTGCCACTTCCTCCTCGGGCACACGGATGAGGATTGCGACTACGTGGCGCATCGCGGCACATGCGAGGTCGAAGCGGAGTCCGCCGCCTACGTCGCACTGGGCATCCTCGGCCTCGACTCGGCCGACTATTCGGCCGGCTACATCACGGGGTGGGCAGAGCGCGCCGAGGCCGACGTCATGCGCGAGACAGCCAAACGCGTCCTGGACGCAGCGCAGCGCATCTCCGAGATCCTGACACCAGCGCCCGCGATCGCTCACGAGCTCGCCGCCTGACCATGATGCAGGACACCGGACCCCTGGAGACCGGCGCCCACGCGTCTGCAGGGACGGTCTCCTACGGCGCCCACATCCGTGCCGCCGGCATCCTCTGGGAAGTGTGTGACGTGCGCTCGATTGAAGCTCCCCCAGCCTCGAGGGAGACCCGCGGGCGTTTGCGCCCCATCGATACGGAGACCGGTGATCGTCTCACGATCGTGCGCATCGGACGCGCCGAACGGGAGATGGTCCACGTCGACCTGACCGTCTACGCCGGTGGCGAGATCTCCGCGTTTCCCGCTGCACGGAACTACAGCGCGCCGTTGACCGACCGGCAGCGGCAACTCATCCTCGACGACCTGGCCGGTGTCGAGTTCCACCTACCGCCTCTGAACGTTGACGAACGACTCAAGCGATTCATCTCGTCGATCGCCACCGATGCCACCCACGCCGCTGCGAACACGATCAGCTACGCACGCCGTCGGGTCTTGAGTGAGCACTTCGCCGAGCTCCAGACCCGTCCGGAGGCTGACCGGCATCGGGCAGCAATTCTCGACCAGGCTTGTGCCGAGTTCCGCGCGCGGTTGCAAGCGCTACTCACCCAGGCCTGAGCGCCGATCGGTATAGAGACGAGCAGCGCTTACGTCGGTATCCGCACCTAAAATCGGCGCCCATGCCCCCTCACCACTCATACCCATCCGGCGTCGAATGGAGCGACGTTTGTAGCTGGATCGCGGCGAATCGCCCCGATCTCGACGCGCGGCTCCGGGACGGCATCCCCGACCGGCAGGATGACCAACCCGCACCAGCACCTCCACCAGCGACCGTATGAACGCGTCCGCGTTCCACACCCAGGACAATCCGGGTCCGAGGACACCAAGCCGTCATCCGCGATCATCTCGGCACGCTACTCGCTCGTCGTGGCCGGGAAGCTCAACTTTCCACAGCCTCCGCAATCCTGTAGAATAGTAACTGAGAGAGATACATACCGAAGGGAGTTGAGGGAAATGGCGAACAAGACAGCAATGCAGGTGATGAAGGTTCTGCACCGCCAGGCGAACCCGACCGCAACCACGCGAGGCACTCCGGCCCAGGAAGCGAAGCGTCTGAACAAGTCCCGCAGGCTCGCGCTGGCCAACGCCACCGCCATGCTCAGCAAACTCAACCGCGCAGCCGTCACCGAGTCCGCCACGACCATCCAGGCGATGACCGACGATGCACAGGTACTCCTCGACGCTGCCACCGGGTTCCAGGAACTCATCGACGACATCCCCAACGGTCGCCAGCTCGCCGCCTGACATGGCTCGCCGGATCGTAACCGCCATCGCCGCCATCAGCGCCGTCTGCGCCGCCACGGCGGCGATCTGGCTGACGTCCGGCTCGTTCGCGTCCCCTGCAGAGAGCATCGTCCCCGACCCCGACCTGCAGCCCCTCGTGAACGCCGGCTACACCACACAAAGTGAGAGCGGCTCCTACGCCTTCAACCATTCGCTCATCGAGCAGCAGATCGACCAACTGCCGCCCGCCGATGAGGTGCTCATCCGCGCGTATGAACGTGACACCTTCGGCCAGCGCTGGGCGGATGTGGACCGAAACGGCTGTGACACCCGCAACGACATGCTCCGAATCTGGTTGACGGAGGTGACATTCAAGCCCGGAACACACGACTGTGTCGTTCTCACGGGCACGCTCGCCGATCCCTTCAGCGGCACCGCAATCGCGTTCACCCGCGGTCAAGGCACGAGCGAAGCGGTGCAGATCGACCACCTCTGGCCGCTGTCAGCAGCCTGGCAACGCGGAGCGGACGCCTGGACCGAGGTGAAGAGACAGCAGTTCGCAAACGACCCACTCAACCTCACGCCCGTCGACGGCCCGCTCAACCAGTCCAAAGGTGACAGGGTCAAGTCCCGTGGTGTGGTGTCACTCCGGTTGTTCCCTGTGGTGGGTGGAGGGTCAGGCGGTGAGGTAGCGCTCGGGGCGGGGCTGCTCGGTGTGATCGTGCAGGGTATGGACGAGTTTGCGCATGGAGATGTCGGAGAAGTAGCGGCGTTCGCCGTAGGACCATTCCTCGTGCTGTTCTTGGAGGACGGCCCCGATGAGGCGGGTGACGGAGTCGCGGTCAGGGAAGATCTGGACGACGTCGGCGCGGCGTTTGATCTCGCGGTTGAGGCGCTCGATGGGGTTGTTCGACCACACCTTCTGCCAGTGCTCGCGGGGCAGCGGTGCGAACGCGGTGAGGTCGGGTTCGGCGGCCTCGAGCATGGTCGCGATCTCCGGGAATGAGCCGCGGAGGCTGTCGGTGACGGCCTGGTATTGCGCGGTGACGGCTTCGGTCGTGGTTTGCGCGAAGATCGTGGAGATCAGTGCGTTGACGGGCTTGGAGCGGGCCGAGCCGATCTTCTGGGTGACGTTGCGAGCGAAATGGACCCGGCATCTTTGCCACCCGGATCCGGGCAGGATCGCTTTGACCGCGGCTTTCAGGCCGGCGTGCGCGTCGCTGGTGACCAGGGTCACCCCGAGCGGGTCGGCGTCGGTGGCGACCTTGAGTCCCCGGTCGCGGAGGGAGCGGAGGAACTCGGTCCAGAAGTCGGTGGTCTCCGCGTCCCCGAGCGCCATCCCGAGGATCTCCCTCCTGCCGTCGCCGGAGACTCCGGTGGCCACGACGAGGGCTTGGGAGACGACCCGGCCGCGGTGGCGGACGTCGAGGTAGGTGGCGTCGAGGACCAGGTAAGGGAAGCAGGTGTGATCGATCCGGCGGTGCAGGAACTCCTGCACCGCCTCGTCGATCTCCCCGCAGATCCGCGACACGGTCGACCTCGAGATGCCGGTGTCGTTGCCGAGCGCACGGACCAGCTGGTCGACCTTCCTGGTCGAGACTCCGTCGATCCAGGCCTGGCAGATGACCGCGTAGAGGGCTTTGTCGACCCGGCGACGCGGGTGCAGCAACGACGGGAAGAACGACCCCTCCCGCAGCTTCGGGATCTGAAGGTCCACCTCCCCGGCCGGGGTCGCGAGCGTCTTCGGGCGCACTCCGTTGCGGCGGGTCGTCCGCTCAGGAGACCGCTCGTGCGGGGCCGCGCCGATCTTCACGGTCGCTTCCGCGTTGATCAGGTCTTGCAGGCCGGCCTGCAGCATCCGGCGGAACACGTCCGAGTGGGCGAGGTCGGGGTCGGCGAGGACTTCGCCGATCAGGGTCGTCAAGGCAGACTGGTTCTGGGTCATCGTGGGATCCACTTCTTTGCTTCTTGGCGGAAACAACTGGGTATCCCACGGTGGCCCGTCATCGTCTACGACGACGAGGACCCCGCGGGAAGTGACACCACGCTATGGGACTCACCCGGTGACAGCGGGCCCGAATGGATGCCTCCGAACGTCAGCTACCGCTGCGTCTACGTCGCACGGATGGTTCTCGTCGCCACCAACTACCAGCTGGAGCTGACCCTCGAAGACCGGCGCGCGCTCACTACGACGCTCGCCAGCTGCGCCTGATATAGATCTCCGTCATGAGGCCGGGCGAATGCAAGTCCGCAGACATGGCGGAAGCGATGTCACGCTCGGGCAAGTACCGCGCGGATCAGTGGCGTGGGGTCGGCGGCAGGATTTCGCCAGTCAGCGCGGCCGGGATGGGTCACGGTTACGACAGCACGGCCGTCGGCCGCGACGTGCGCCTCGCTGGTCCATGCTCGGGCGTTCTGTTCCCGAAACCGGTCGATCAATCGGTCGGCGCCGATCGCCTCCCGAGTCCAACGTCCAGCAGTGCCACCGAGGCAAAGAACAGTGCCAATCCCCAGCGATTGAAGAACCGCGTCATGAACCACCCAGCACTGCTTCAGCAGCGCCTCCTTTTCACGACCAAGCGCCTCCTCGCTCGTCGACCGGACGAACACGACGTTGCTGGCCGGCACATCGCGGAGGTCAAGCCCCAGTCGGTCGAACACGTGCCGCATGCGTGGTTGCAGCCCGTGCGTCCCAGGGGGTTTGCCCTGCCAGGAATCGTCGAGATACGCGGACCAGGGCGCCGCACGCCGCTTCCAATCGTGAACGCTGCGTGCGACCGTCTCACTCGCTTGGGAAACGGGCGACCCACCGGGATTCAAGCCCAAGATGTATAGGTCACGGTGACCTTGAAAAGCGCTCGACCCCGAATAGAAGAGCGCGCCGGATCGCTCGAGCGTAGATGGCGAAAGTTGCTCTATCGACGCGGCAATAGCGTCTGGCTGAAAATCGGGCATGGAGCGGTCAGGACTCGTTAGCCGCGATGGGCGCGGACAAGGCGACAGTCTTCGGCACGGCCCCACGCTATCTGAAGAGCATCGGGGTCCCTGACTGTTCTTCAGGCGCTCACGAGGAGTGGACTATCGGTTCCCCCTCGAGGGCGCACACGCGCAGATCCGCAGGCGAATGTGGCCCCCTGTCTGCCACGAATCGCGGGCCGCCTGTACGCGTGTCGCCAGGGTGGAGTAATCTCCTCTGAGACGCCCGGTTGCGGTGCGGCGGTTGAGAAGCAGTATCTCTGACAAGTGCTCCTTCCCATCTCCCGCTTCACCCACCGGGCGTCTTCTTCTATTCGGCGGTGATCAGTAGTTGCTGGCCGCCCCGCTCCGGTAGAGAGCCTCGGCGTCGCTTGCCGCTCCGATCGCATCTCGAACGTTCTGCTGCGTGAGGTCAAGCACCCGCAGCGTGTCGTCGACCTTCGCGACCGCTTCGATGCGGTGGAACGCGGCGCCATGCTCGACGGCGAACCGTGCCAGACCACGAAGCTTCGGCAACGCGTCGGCGAGATGGAACCCGTGCGGATCGACGATAGAGGGCCGAACGCTCCCACCGACGTCGGCGAAGAAGATGAAGTCTGGGAACAACCGGCGCCACGCACCCTTGCCGTCCACGTAGGCGATCGCGAGCGCGTCGTCGGCAGCTCTTCCCGGGTTTCGGTACCAGGCGGCGCTGTGGGGCAGCTCGCGATCGAGCACGTCGATCTCCCAGCTGCCGAGCGAACCGATGGGGAACGCGCCGTGCTCGTCCGACATGAGGTGGTGGGTGCGCGTGGCAACTGGATTGCCGTCTTCGGTGATAGTCGACTCCGTACGTACCTTGGGCCGGAGGACGGAGATCGGCTGCGGCGTGCCCGTCATTGCGATGAGCTCGGCGTAAACGGCCTGTCTCTCGTCGGAGAGGCCCTTGATGGGGATCCGGTACTCGGCAAGCCATCGTTCCGCGAGTGCAGTCGCAGCGCGGTTGAGCTCGTCCGCCACGGTCGGCACTTTGGCGAGCGCGGCGACTTGGAGATGTGCTGCGAAGAAGGCGTCGTCGTTGCCGTCACGGTCTGCGATGCGCTCGGCGTATCGGGCTGCGATGTCTTTGCCGAGGACTCGGCCGGCGGCGCGATATTCGGCGTCGACCGTGCGGTCGTCGGCGAGTTCGGTGAAGGTCGAGTCGACGATGAACGTCCGGTTTGCGATGGACGCGATGATGGTTTCTCCGTCGACGGTGCGAACATCTTGGCGTGCCTCGTCGACGATGTCGGCGTAGCGGGCCGCGAGACCGTCGAGCACCGCCAGCAGCTCGGTGTGGGCGAGCTTGGTGGCATTCGGCACAAGGCGGTCGTATGCGAGAGCCTGGGCCAGTCCCGAGAGCCGTGAGGTGGGTCGAGCGCCCTTCCGAGGGAGCGTCTCGGACGGGAGCTGATCGAACGCGTTCCAAACCTCTACCGGGATGGTGGCGTTGACGTGCATGTCGATCGGTCCCAGGAGCACTCGTCGACCGTCACCGCCGCCGGAGCCACCGCCGGCGTCGAGGTCGTCGTCATCGCCGTCGGAGGAGGCGACGCCGAGGAGCAGCTCGACGACCTTTCGGGCGGTGGACCGTTCGAAGAATGGGAGGATGCACTCCACCGAGTTGAGGCGATCGTCTCCGGGGATGCGTCGGGCCAGCGGTGTTCGCACCATCCGGCCGAGCAGCTGGGTGATGTGCGTGTCGTCCTGGGCTGGGCGGTAGGAGACGAGCACCTCGGCGCGCGGGCAGTCCCAGCCCGTCGAGATCGCGTCCTTCGCGAGCAGGACGCGGATGGCGGTGCGCTGTTGCACGTGCTCGGGGCTGATGTAGCCAATGACGCGACCACCGATGACCAGGTCGGTGTGCTCGCCGAAGACGTGTGCGATGTTCGCATCGCCGAGCTCCGGCCACTCGTCGGCGATCGCCTGGAGCGCATCGAGCAGCATCTGGTCGCTGGGGGTGTTGGGCACCTGCACCACCAGGAGGGGAATGACGGGATCCTCCATGGTCTCCTGTGCGCGGTGGTAGTCGGCCCAGTGCTGGGTGGATTCCTTCACTCTGCGTACGCCGCGGCGAAGCAGCACGGTGTCGAAGGTGCCGGTCTCTGCGGGGAAGTCGAGACGGATGTCGTCCTTGAGGAGTCCAGACTCCTGCACTCGGGCGGGGTCGACCACGACGTTTGGAAGCAGAGTTCGTCCGGACGAGTCGGCCATCGCCTGGTTGAACCGCTCGACCGTTGCGCTGATGCCGAGCACGACCGGTACCGGAGGGGCGCCAGCTTCGCCGTTGACGAGCTGACGAACGATCGTTGACTTCTCTGCCCGTTCATTGCGATTGGGGCGCTTCATCCCCCGGTGTGCCTCGTCGAGGATCACGTACAGCGTGAGGGCGGGATCTTCGATCGTGTTGCGCAGGACATCCCAGAAAGTGTTGGCCCGGCGGTCTGGAGCGATCAACATGTTCTCGGCGTCGGCGAGCGTGCCTCCGCGCACAAGGAGTGATCGGGCAGCAAGCTTCTGAGAATTGAGGAAGTAGACGTGCCCGGGTTCGAGGCGATCTCCGGCGAACGTGTTGCCGATCGCGACGAGTCGTGAGTACGGGATCTCCTCGGTAGCCTGCAGGATGCGATGACGGGTCTGCTCGTTCAGTGACGGGTCGCTGGTGAACCACAGCACCACGGCGCCCGGGTCGGGTGCGAAGTTGAAGTCGTCGTTGCCGGCGAACAGCGCTTCGATGACCGCGGCCGCCATGACGGTCTTGCCAGCACCGGTGACAGCAGACAGCGAGAACGCCGACAGCCGCGGCCGTGGCCGGTGATAGTCCTCGCGCGCGTCGATGAGATTGGCCAGCACGTCCGCTACCGCATCGGCCTGATAGTCCTTGAGGGTGAACTTCACCGGCTCTCTCCCCCGACGTTGATCGTGAAGTTGGTCAGATAGGACTCGTATAGCCGGACTGGCTCTATGTGCTCCGGGAGGCCTGCGCAGACCATCTGGAACGATCTGTCATCGTCGGTGACGATGTAGGCCACGCGTGCCGATGGCGCCGCGGCCAACTGCTCCTTGAACGCCCTCGAGGAGTCCACGTCGAACAGCACCCCGTACGTCTCGGCGATCGCGAAATCCTCTTCTTCGGCGTCAATACGCGGCCCACGAGCTCCCGCCCTCAGCCACAGAAGTGGAGCAATCGCCGAGAACGCTCTGTTGTGAGAAACCATCCGTGGTGACTCGTATGTGAGGGTGAACACCTCGAGGTTTTCGTCGAAGCCGTCGAGCATCGGAAACTCGTCGACGAACTTGTAGTCTCCCTTGATCGGCTCGCCTGCCGGCGTTCTTCCCAAGATCGCCGCCTCGAGTCGCGGCTTGGTGATGTAGTCGCAGATACCCCAGCGCTCCCATTCCTGATCGCCGGGCCGTAGACGGTCTGCACGCAGTCGCTTCTGCTCGTCAGCACTCACTTCGTTGTTGGTGATACTGATCGACTGTCGACGTCCGCCGTCCTGTCGATTCAGTCGCATCACTGCGTGCGCGGTCGTTCCGGAGCCAGCGAAGAAGTCGACTATCGTCGCGTCCGGGTTGTCAGCGACGAAGAATCTGAGCGCATCCTCGACCGCATAGAGCGCCTTGGGATAGGGGAACTTTCTGTCGGGGAGAAGTGCGGCCAGCAATCGCGACCCGCTGTTGCCGGCGTCATGAGATGAGATTCGCCACACATCGGTAGGCACGAATCGTGCCTCGTAGTCGGAGCTGTCGGTAATGACTGAGCCGTCGGCCCTACGTCCGAGCACCTTGAAGGTGCCTTCGGTGACCTTCTTGCGCTCCCCGAGCTTGAGGTAATAGGGAGTTGTTCGTTCGGCGTTCCACTTGCCCAACCGTGCATGACCTTGAGCTATCAGTTCTCGGAGAGCCGCGGGACTGATCTGCCAGCGGCCTTCCCGACCGTCCTGTCGGATGGGCCACACCGCTACGGCGCCCTCTGGGGCGGGTTGGGTTTGCCAGCCGTCTCCGTAGTACGGCTCGCCGACGGAATGAAAGATGGGTCCTTGTGGGGTGTCGACCACATTCACTGGATAGAACAGGTTGGGATGTGTCGTGCGGAAGGGTTGTGTTCCGGAGCGCATCAGCAGGTTCCATCGGATGTCGTTCTTGTTGCGTGTCACGACTGGGTTCCACTCGCTGCCCAGGGGCAAAGGTGAGGGAGCGGAGCTTCCGAACTGAACGAAATACAGGTACTCGGCGGATCGGTTGAAGGTTCCGCTCCGGGTGGATCCCGCACCATTGATTGACGACGTCACCATGGTGATTCGTGCTTCCGGAAATACCTGCTCGAGGAGCAGCCCGAGCCGCAAGTACTCCTTCTCATCGATGGTGACGATGAGGACAGAATTGTCTGGGTTTAGCAGCCGCTTGGCGACGTTCAGGCGGCGCTCGATGAAAGCTAGCCATTTCGAGTGGCGGTAGATGTCTTCGCCGTCGACGTAGTCGTTGTTGTACTTCCAGTCCTTGGCGCCGGTGTTGTAGGGCGGGTCGATGTAGATCACATCGACCCGTCCTGCGTGGGTGTACTGCAGCGTTTGCAGTGCGTGGAAGTTCTCGGCGTTGATGACGGTGTGGAACGGCTTGTCTCCGCCGCGCTCTACTCGCCCTGTTGACACAAGGCCCGGGTAGATGGGATCCCGGAACTCGGCGACGACGACGAGGTCGTCGATGTTCCGGGTCACGACCTCGAGCTCCACATCTGTCGGAGCAGGCGTGGAGTCTTCGATCGAGGCGACGAGCGTCGCCGTCTTGGTTGCTTCTTCGAGGGCGATGCTTCTCACCCTCCACAGACGATCGTCGACGGTGGAAGGTGCGTCGCCGCGGGCAGGCAAGAATCGCACCTTGTCGTTGACGCGAACAGGGCGGCCGGGCAGTTCGACCGTCTCTGGAGTGTGCCGCTCGAAGTTGAGACCGAACGCGCGGCGGCCGCTCAGTGCGGTGTACTCGCGTGTGAGGTCGGCTGCCAGCTGGGGGTTGAGTTGCTCGACGTGTTTGAGCAGCTGGGTGATTCGGGACACAACGGACAGCCTATTGATCCCGTTGCGACTCTCATCGCAAGCCTTGCCCTCGGCCGGGATTAGCGACTGGAGGAGGATGGCTGCTCGGTGGCCGCCTTCTCCCAGTATGCGTAGAGCGCCTGCTCCATCTCTCCTTTGAGCCTTGTCAGCTGCGCGAGCTGCGCTTGTTCTCGATCTGACAGCGAAGTGCTGCTCATCTTGGTGGTGAGCTCGGCGGAAGCATCCGTGACCAGTTGCACGCAGATGTTGGCGGCCGTGTTGAACCCGTCCTCGAATGCCTGATCGGTGTGTTCGGCTGCGACGCCTCGCACCCGAGTCAGAGCCTCCTGCCCGATGTTCTTGGCGAAGTCGATCAAGCCGGCCATGAATCCCCCTCTTCAATCCAACGACTATGTCGTGCGCTTGCGTTCAGGCTAGCGATTCATCCGCCGCCGCGAGCTGCGGGGAGCTTGAGGTCGAGGCGACCCGAGACGGCTGCCGCCGACCATTGTCGACGTCTCTCACCGGTGATACAGTTAGTAACTGTCAGAGATACTAACTAGTAGGGAGTGAGACTATGGCTGCAGCACTCGTTTCAGACGACACGATCGATCTGCTTGTTTCTGCCCTGATGATCCTGGGACTCAGCCCCGACCCGGCCAAGCCGATGCCGACCGGGTCGCAGTGCGTGACGCATGTCGCGGACGGAATCGGCCGCGAGCTCAGCGACGCGAACCTCGACGCGGTGAGCCTGGCGGAGGCCACGAACCCGCCCCGTTCGACATACCGATGGCAGCCGATCATGGAAGTCGCGCTGAGCTATCTCCTGCAGCCCACGGTGGCGCTGCAGGTCGAGGCGGCGCGCCGGCACTACGTCCGCAATTGCGCATCGCACCCCGGATGGGAGCAATCGCAGGCGCGACAGATCGTCGCCCGCTTGGGCGAGAGCCTCCGGAAGGGCCCGCTCCTGAGGTGGCCCCGCGAAAACCATGGCGACCTGCGCGGCATCCGGAAGTGCGAGCCGGCGTGGACACGAGAGATCGGCTTCGCCGGTCTGGAAGCGAAGGCTGACGCATGAGCGGGCAGCCACGGACTCCCGGTCGCCTTCCGGAGCACCTCCGCCACCGCTTGTCAGTGCAGTTATCTGTAGTCGCCGTTCTCGCCCTGGTCACTGGTGCAGGGCTCTTGGGGATCGTGGTGGCACCGATCCTCGACCGGATCATTTTGACAGGGCTGGCGGCGGGTTTGGTGTGGCTACTCATCGTCGCGGCAGTGGGGTTCTTCCGCGGAGACTGACATGACTAAGCAGACCGTGAGATGGACTCAGCAGGCTGAGGTGGTCGCCACCGTCGACATCAGCCTCGACGAGCTCGCCGTCTGGGCAGCAGAGAGCGCGCAGGTCCGCGCTTTGATGGGCGCCGAAGCGACCGCAGCTCACGTTAGCCGCGTGAGGTTGCTCCTGGAGTCGAACGCCCACGTACGCGACACCTTGGTCCGCCTGTGGGCGGTAAGCAAGGCGACGGAGAACGGCTGAGAGGTCCCGGATGTTGGGTCTCTCAGCCGTTCAACCGCATCAGGCGAGACGAGCAGCGAGCTCGTCGATCTTGTCTGGCCGGAATCCCGACCAGTGATCTTCGTCGGTGATGACGACGGGCGCCTGCAGATACCCAAGCGCCTTCACCTGCTCGAGCGCGTCAACGTCCTGCGAGAGGTCGTGAACTTCGTACTCGATCCCCTTCGCATCTAGCGCCCGATAGGTCGCGGTGCACTGCACGCACGCGGGCTTGGTGTAAACCGTGGTGGCCATGTGGTGTCCTCCTTCCTATTCTCGTTGCGCTGAGACTGCCAACCAGCTCAGACATCAGGTGGATGTCACTGAAGCGCGGTGATGACGATGCGGCGCGGCCTACGGGCCGGCAATGGCACGGCCAACGCGAATCGCGGCGTCCGCACCCACAGTGCGCGGCGGGGGTGCTCCCGAAGCGTGCGGGCCCACTCGTCCGCGGCCGCCTGCAGAGCAGGCAGCTCCCGCACAAATAGCACCGCGTTGTATATCCGGTAGGCGGACTCACCCAGCGCATCCCGTTCACCGGCCGACGCAGCGAAAGCACTCGCCACCAGCAGGTGCGCCTTCAACTGCCGTCCCGTCATCAGCCGCACTCTCATCCGTCGCCCCTCCCTGCGCATCCCAGATCTCACACTCGCTCGATGAGGATCGACCCATACTGTGCTCGCGTGACAAGGCTCCCGACCGTCTCGGTCCGCTCGAGCTCTTGAGCCGTAAGGATCGTGGAGGACGTTCCTTCGGACCCAGTGATGGTGACGGTGAACTGCATGGACGAGATCTCCCTGGTCAACCGGAGGCTGCGTTCGCGCGAGCAGCGCGGAGCACCTTCTGAATGTGTGCGTCGAATGCGCCGGCGACATCGCCAGCAGAGTTGGTCACCCGCCCGCGGGCGCCGCACCCACAGCCCCAGCGGCCGACGCCGCCTGGCACGTAGAAGTGCTCTATCGCTGGTGCGTGTTCGGTGCTCGTCATGAGGAGGATCCTGAGTATGAGGCGACCGCCGTCGCGTGCATCCGGATCGTTACGTCCTTCACTGCACAGGGATGCCGCCAGATTCGCCGGTCTACTAGCAAGACGGGGCGGGTTCCCGCGACGGATTCGGCAGCTTCGGCAAGGTCACGCGCCCAGACTCTGATGATCCCCGTCGACGGGTCAGCGAAGCCGAGAAGTTTCGGTAGGCAGCGGTGCGGCATCCCGGACCGAACGATGAGATCCGCGCCGATCAGGAGCGGCGGAAGCGGCACGATCGCCGTCTGCGGCGACTCGAGGTACACCGTGTACGCGGTCGGATGCGCTCGCATCATGAACCCCACTTCGAGCGACCCACGCGACTGAAGACGGTGAGCATGCCGGTGATGCCGACGACCGTGCCCACCGCGAGAGCTGCGGATGCCACAGCTGCCCCTGTCTGGGCGGCGAGCAAGGCGGGCGTCAAGCTGACGACCACCAGCACAGCCGCAACAACGATGCGAGCAATCATGAACTGTTGAAGCGTTCCGCCGACTCGCAGAAATCGAGTGGCCGCATCGGCGGCAGAGTGGCCGAGCAGCGCGGCGGCGAACAGGATGCCGACCAGCATGCCGAAGAGCGAAGACCACAGTGCAAGCGCGAACACGAGCACGGCTGTGACCACCTGCGCGAGGATCTCGGAGGCGAGCAGCAAAGCGGAGGGCGCGTCCCTAAGCGGCGGGCTAATCTCACTGGCCGCCGAAGAGAGTGTCCAAGCTCGGCGCTGAAGGAGTGTCCCGAGGATCTTGCTGCCTACCCCCGCCACGACCAGCCACGGCCAGGCAGAGCCGCCCGCAGAGAGATCAAACACGCCCGCAGCGACCACGGGCAGGAACGCCTGGCGCAGCCCCCATCCCGCGATGAAGATTCTGCGCAGAGGGCCTGGCTGGTTTGCCGGATGCGCGTTCACGACCAGAGTCATGGCTGCACCTCGCCACCAGCGCCGGCGGCGACGATGGGCCGAGCGAAACCCTCCGCGCCAAGACCGGGCCAGGCTGTCACGGAGTACTCACCGCGTTGGACGTCCTGGGACTGCGCCTCCAGCAGATCACGGATGCCGGCCGAATCGGAGCGGCGAGCCAGCCTGACCATGGCACGGGTGATCTCGATCGTCAGCTCAAGCTTCGCAAGAGGGTAGTACCGGCCATGCGCTCGGGCAGCCTCGTAGCACGTCAGCAGCTTCCGGGAGTTGTGGTTGGGACAGCCGCCCCGGCTCTTGCACCCGCCGATGTACCCCGCGGGCGTGCCATGGTCGACGCGTTCGATCATGTCGAGGGTGCGGCTCATCAGGCAGCCATCCTCTGGTCGGCCACGAGCTCGTCAGAAACGTGCTGCACCCGCAGGACGGTCCGCGACGTCACGCCGAGCAACTGAGCAGTCTCCTCGAGGCTGTAGCCGAGCTCGCGCGCGCGGTGGATGGCGAGGTGACGCTCTTCCCGCGTCATACGGACGCGCTCACCGTTGAGTGCCAGGGCGACGGCGACTTCGTCGATGACTGGCTCGGAGTCTTCGACGGCCGGCTCGTCGTCGTTGTCGATGTCGTCCCACGCCATTGCCGGTAGCCATCCCAGCCGCCGGGCGTAGTCGAGCGCTCCCGTGTAGACGGCGCGGTCGTATCGCGTCTCGTGGGGCGGTCTTACGTTCCACAGCTCCTCGAAGAGCGATGCCGCGGCCATGTGTAGCTCGACGGGGATCTCGCCATCAGTGGTGAGGATGCGTGCCATGCGCGACTGCGTGATCCCGAGGCGACGCGCCAGCCGCGTCTGCGCCCAGCCGAGCACTCCCAGAGCCTGGATGCGCCGCCGCATGCCCCGAGAGGACACCTTGACGTCAGGAGGCAGCGTGCTGAGGTCCGGCTGCACACCGGTGATCCGCTCGGCGGTGGTCCGGTGGATCCGCGCGGGCGGTGCCCCGCGTCCGGGACCGTCCTTGCGCTTGCTGCCGAACCAGATAGCGCGGATGGTGTCGGTGCTGACGCCGGCAGCCGCGGCGATCGCCGTGACGGTCATGCCGTGCTTGAGGAGGATCCCGATGTGCAGCTTGACGGGCGCCGTCGACGACATGCCGGAGTCGTACCTGCCGTAGGCGATCAGCTTCTTGCGCTCGTAGCACCGCTTGGTGTTCGCCGCGCAGCAGGGCGCGCAGCTGCATCGGTGGACGCGGTAGCAGGTCGGCGTGGCACCGTGCTTGTGGTCGGGCGGGCAAACCGCAGTGCGTTCCATCATCCATCCCTTCTCGACTAACTTACTTTTATAAATGTAAGCAGAGCATTGGCCGGTTGTGCAAGCGGAGAAGGAGCTCTCCTACCTACAAGGGGTGGACTACGACAGCGAAAGTGGACATATCCGGTTGCTGCTCATCGGCTGACGGCCGGCGTACGCGGTAATGCGACGCGTACGACTGGGCACTTCGGGCCCGAAAGTCAGTGGCGCCGACGGATCACACGTGGGTTGAATGCGACGGTTGCGCGTGTGGCGCGGACGTGCGGTCTCCTCGACCCCTCAGGGAGTGTGTACCGGCCGTAGGCGATGACGTGCCGCCCTATGAGAGCGTCTGCGTCGGTGATGTGGAGCCGGTTGAGGTTCTGCTTGTCGACGAGGATCGCAACCTGATCGGCGGCTCCGTTGAGCCGGATCATCAGCCCCTCCCACCTGGTGTGGGTGTAGCCGGCGACCCGTCCCCAGATGATGAGGTCGGTGTTGAGGCATGCCGCGATCGACGCGTCCCGGGCATGGACGATGACGCTGTCGGCCGCCACTGGGTCCTGGGCGCCAAGGACGAGCTCGAGGCCCGGAGGCATCGTGCCGGCGACCAGGTTGACCAGCATCGTGGAGAAGGATCGTTGATCGGCAATGTCGGTCTGATCTTGTGCCTGTTCGGTGCGGAAGCGGCGTGTCAGCTGCCCGGGTCGGTTCGGATCCGGACGACGACGACCATCCGGTCCTGCAGACGGCTCGGCGACACCGAGCCGCATCCGCCAGCGCGTCGGCCGTGGTCCCTGCTCGTACTGATGGCCGGCGTCGCCGCGGCGGTCTTTGGACCGGATGGAGCCCTCATCGCAGCCCTCGCCGTGGTGCGCTGCGAACGCGGCCGCCTTCTTCGTGCTGTGCAACGCGGTCGTCCAGACCTCGGCGCCGCACTCCTCACCGCCTGGAAGCCCACCGGGGCACCACAGGGTGGGAATCACCGCCTGGCCGCGCACTTGCTCGAGGGTGACGAGATCACCCGCGGCGTTCCTCGCGACGTCCACCGGCGCCTACTCCCCGGCGTCACCCTCGTCGACGTCGCGCGCGAGCTCGTCCGCGAAGGCGCGGGCGATGGTTTCCTCGTCCGGAAGCGCCTGCTGCGCATCCTCGGTGAGCTCGTATCGGCTCACAGCGACCGGCTGCGTCGTCGACGCGAGCGCATAGCGGACGACCGTGTCGTTCTTGCCGGCGACGAGCAGGATGCCGACGGTCGGCTGGTGCTTGTCATGGATTCGCAAGCGGTCGTCGACGACCGCGACGTAGAACCCGAGCTGGCCGGCGTCGCGAGGGTCGAACTTCGTGGTCTTGAGCTCGATGACGATGTAGCGAAGTTGCTCGACGTGAAAGAACAGCAGGTCGACGTAGAAGTCGTCGCCTTCGATGTCGAAGTGAACTTGGCGGCCGACGAACGCGAACCCGGGTCCAAGCTCTTGCATTGTGTCGAGGATCCGGTCGACCATGCGTTGCTCGAGTTCGCGTTCAGAGGCATCGCCGTCGACGGCGAGGAATTGCAGCGCGTACGGGTCTTTCGTGAGCTCCTGCGCCTGGTCTGAGTCGATCCGTTCGAGCGCGCCGGCGAAGTTCGTCGGCGCGGCCGCTTCTCGCTCGTGCAGCTTCGTGGTGATTTGATGTGCGAGGACCGGGCGGCTCCACCCGTGATGGGCGTCTTTCGCGGCGTACCAGTCCCGCTGCTGTTGGTCGTCGAGCTTGTCGAGCAGCTCGATGACATGACCCCACGGCAATTCGCCAACGGGTCGTTGGCGAATTGCATCGAGATCGGGCCATGCCTCGGCGAAGCGCCTCATGTACCGCAGATTGGCGGTCGAGAAGCCCTTCATCGTGGGGAACTCGGTGCGAAGATCTCTTGCGAGCCGGTCGAGAACGTTCGTGCCCCAGGCCTCCTGGGATCGCCGCGTGCGAATGGTCTGGCCGACGTGCCACCACAGCTGCAGCAACTCGTTGTTGGCTCTGCGCTGTACCCGCAGCCGGGCGGCGTGTACACGACCCTTGAGTTCCTCGAGAGTCGTCGCGTAGTCGCTCGGTTCCAGTTCGCTCACTTGCTCAGCCTCCCATTTCACATTGCCGACAGCGGCTCACCGCCGCGGTGACGGTGGCTTTCGGTAGTGGCCCTCGATTTCGCGGCCGTTGCGGGTGTGCGCCTGGACCCAGGTGTGACCGTCCCCTCCGGCTTCGGTAGACGATGCGATGGCAGCAGGAGATGCAGAGGGTGAATGGACGGCAGGTGCTTCCGAGATCTCGAGCGGGGGTGCAGCCCGTCGGAGGGCCCACTTTCGCGACCAACGTCCGTCGTCTCGCTTGCCGGAGTACTTCTCGACCAGCTCGGGAGCGGCCTCCGGTTTGTCGACGGCGTACCGCTGGAAGCTGACCACGTTCGAGTTCGCCTCGGCTACACGCTTGGCGATCCCGGAGCAGATCGACTGCTCATCGTTTTCGTACAGCTTGTCGATGAAGCCGGGAGGAACGGCTCGACCTCCGAGCTGCTCGGTCGCTGTGGCGTCGGGCTTGAGGCTCTCGATGTGTTCGCTGCGCCACCGGTACTCCGCCCGTGCTTTCGTGACGGGCTTCGGCCCGTCGACGACGATGATGTCGACGGCGTATCCGCGCTTGTGCAGCACCTCGAGCATCGCGAAGGCTTTGGGCTCGTTCGCGAGCGTCCCGTCGAGGATGATGTTCTCTCCGCGCAGGATCGCACGATCCCGCTCCTGCTTCATCAGCAAAGAGGACTCTTCGTGCACGAGGGAGGCGCGTTCTCGCGGGGTCAGAGCCTCCGTTCCCGGCGGAGCGAGCTCGCGGTCGATCGATCCGTCTCTGGCCGCTCGCAGGAGCAGCTGATCCTTGAAGTCGTCCGCGTTCAGATCCCGCCAGTCCTCGTCGGAGGAACCCATGTCAGCGATGAGCTTTTTCCGGGCGGAGGACTTGCCGGCGCCGGGTGGCCCGGCGAGAACGATCGCGCGACGCTCACGCTTCACATTGGGACGTTGGGCGCGGAACGTGTTGCGGATCTCTCGGTGCACGGCCTTCCGCTGAGTAGAGGGTTGAATGCCCTCCTCGAACCAGGTCGAGTTGTGAATCGTGGAACTTGCGGTGTCATCTGCGAGCGGACCACCTGGGGCGCCCAGCTGCTCGAGCAGCAGTCTGCGGCCCTCGAAGTCGATGTGATCAGGGAAGGCGGCCACCGTTGTGCTCCCTCACGGCATCCGCGATCTCGTCGTAGAGCTCGTCGTCGATGAAGTCGCAGGCCAGCGCCGAGCCGATCTCCTCGAACGAGCCGGGCGTCGTCATCACCGGGTCGTCGAACGGCGGCGCGATGCGCTCTCGTGGCGCGTATGGGTACACCGCCAGCACCTCGAGCAGCTGCGAACGCGAGATCTCGCCCTCGCTGTACTGCTGAGCGAGCTCGAGTGGGGTAGTAGTGGTCATCCTGATCACCTCCTCCACAACCATCATGTCCATGGCCCCATCATACGACAGGACGGGTTATATTCGATAAGGTTTCCGTTGCGGGACATCAGAACTCCCTTCCCCTACAAGGGGTGGAAGCCGGCAGCCTCGCTCGACAAACTCAGGTGACGATGCCGATCGCCGCCACCGCGATCGCAGCGATCGCGATCGCGGGACCATGCGCGTGAGCGCGGCGATCTCCACCTCGAGCGAGCCTGATCGCTCGTTCCGCACCGCTGAGAAGTACAGCCAGCGGCACGGCGTAAATCGCGAACCAGCCCGCGAAGATCCCTGCGAAGAGCGCCAGCCCTGCCGCGAACTTGGCGTCACCGAAACCGAACCAGCCCGCCATGCCCATCGCTACGTAGGCGGCGAACACCACGGCCGCTGCGATCACCGCACCGATGGCGATCCAGAGATCCATCTGCTGCACGCTCATCGCCGCCACCTGTACAGCTGCGGCGACGACGAGTGGACCAGTGAAGCGATTGGGCAGGAGACGGGTCCGCACGTCCACCGCGGCAATGGTTGCAGCGGCAGCTGCGAAGCAAGCCAGCGCGACCCAGGCGTAGATCTGGACGTTGAGGTATGCGATCGACGCGAGGATGAGCCCGCCCGCGGTCGCCGTCACGTAGACGCCCGCCGCTCGCCCTCTAGTCGAGGGAGCAGCCTCCACCACGGTCATCGGGTTCCCGCGAGCTTCGTCTGCGCAGCGTCGATAAGTCGTTGGGTCGCCTCGTCGAGCTCGTAGTCAGGATCGCCACCCCCGGGACGTGCGTAGAGTTCGTCGACGACACGGGAGAACTCTGTTGCGCTGCCTGCGCGCATGGCCGCCTCCAACTCGAGGCGCCATCCGGCTTCGTTGAGCGGATCGGCTGATTGGGCGATACGCGCCGCGAACCGCGCCTGATCGATCTCTCCATGGCGAAGTGCCCGGTGGGCGAGCTCGTCAGCGGCATCCAGCACCGCGGCGATCATCTGCTCCTCGAGCAACGAGCGCCACACCCACCATCCGCGACGATTGCGGGCCGGGGTCAAGGGCTGGCCGCGGACGAGACGGATAGCGGCAATGAGGTCCTCGTTCGGAGTGACCTTGAGGTCCGGTCCGATGAGCTCGCGGAAGTCATCCCAGTCACTCCGGATGGCCGGGTGGATCCGGAACCCGACGTCGTTACGACCCTCGGGGAGCAGCTTGTGCCCCTCAGGGTCGCTGCCGAGAGCGTTCCTCAGATGCTTGGCCAGCTGGCGCGCGTTGTTATTCGACGGCTCGTACTTATCCGGCCAGAACGCCTTCTGCAGCTGGGCACCGGGAACCTGGCCGTTGTGCAGCAGCAGGTAGGCCATCATCTCGACGCCACGGCCCGGGAGGCTGTCGGCATCTGCGACGTTGAGCACGTCGATCGTGCCGAGCAGTCGGACGTAGGGTGCGGGCCATTCCGGCGCCTGAACGGTCGCCGCAGGGTCCAGCCCCTCGGTGGCAGGCTCGACGCTGACGCTGGAGGTCGAATCGACGGCGGTAGCCGCATCTGGCTCGGGAAGGCTTGCCGCGTCGTCGACGTCGGAAGATGCCGACCCGGATGCGGGTTCCTCGCTGGAGAGGTCGGGTTCTACAGCGGTCTCGTCGACCGAGCCGACCGCGACCTCCTCGGCAGGAGTGTTCACGGTGGGTATCTCGGCGACAGGGGTCTCTGTCTCCTCGGCGAGCTCGCCAGCGGTCTCCGTGGCTTCGGGAGCGGCCGTCTGCTCTTCCAAGGGAGGCCGCTCGTCGATGTGATTCTCGATGGGAAGGTCAGCCGGGATCGACTCGCGTGTCGTGGTGTCGAAGAGGTTCTGGATGAGTTCCAGCTCTTCACCCGCCAGGATCTGCGGGTGGAAGGGCAGCGGCGGCAGCTGGCCGCCGGACCGGTACTCGGCCGTGGTTCGGTCCGTGATGACGACGGTCGAGCCGGCGGCGATGGCGTCGCCGCTGGCGACCGTCGCGATGCCGAGGCGGGGCATGCGTGCTACCAGTTCGGCGAGCTCGGCGCGGAGATGCTCTGCTGGCTCTTCGCCGAGGATGACGATGTGCGGTGCCCACGACTCCATCTCCGTGGCGCGGACCCGGGCTTGGTGTACGTCGTCGACGCCGTAGCTGTCGAGGGCGGCGCGGCGGTCGTCCATGTCAGCGCGAAGGTTGCGGAGCAATGCCGGTACGTCGTCGACGTGTTGGATGCGGAATGTGCCGATCTCGTGCGCGAGTCCGTGTGGCATCCCCACCAGGGTTACCTGGATCTGATCGGACCACGGATTGACGGCGAGCTCGACGGCGATCGCTGTGAGCACTCCACGTGCGGTCTCCGCGTCACCGACGACGTTGAGAGAGCCGATCTGTTCCAGGTCGAGAAGGAGGACCCCTCCGGCGTCGTCGGTGCCGATTGTCGTCAGGGCCGGGTATGGGGAGACGGTCGGTCGAGTCGGCGGTGTTGCTCGTCCCGGGCGGACCACCCAGGCCGTGCGGTCGGGGTGGGCAGGTTCGAACGGCTCGGGGAGGTCGGCCGGTTGTGTCAGGTAGACGGCGATCTCATCATCAGCGAGGCGAACTGCGAGCAGCTCCGGCAGAACCGATCCCGTGTTCTCCGCCCATTCCTGGAGCCCGCGCAGCGCGTTGTCGATGTCCTCGACGCCGATCGGGTTCTCAACCAGTCGCATTTCCAGCTCGAGGTCGGCCGCGGCCTGCTCGGGCATCGCGATACGCTCGCCGGCCGCGCGCTGCCGGCGCTGCCGTAGTCGCCTCGTCCCAATCGCGGCGAGTAGACCCGCCAGAAGCAGCCCGACAGCGCCGCCAGCGGTCGCGAGCGGGATCAAGGACTCCGCGTCATCTGCCTCGTTGACGTCGGTGTTGGACGTGGAGGCTTCCTCAGTGGACGCCGAGGTGTCACTCGCCGAGGAGTCTGACTGACTACCTGCTCCTGCTCCCGCTCCTGCTCCCGCACCGCCGGCGCCGCCGGCAGAATCCGCGCCAGCTCCGCCTGCATCTGCCCCCGTGTCCGTGCCCTCATCGAGTGAATCAGAGCTCGTAGAGTCATCTGTGCCCGACGGGGGAAGCTCGGGTGCCGGCGACGGCGGAGCCTGCTCGACCTGGACATTAGGGACTGCGAGCGTCCATCCCGTGATGATCAGATCCGGGTCGCTGAGGGCGCGACCATCCGACTGCACCACTCCCCTATTCGCCTCGAAGATCTCCGGGTAGCGCCGACCGTCGCCGTAGTAGTTCTCCGCGAGATCCCACAGCGTGTCGCCGCGGACAACTGCGTGGGACACCGTCGTGTACACGAAGGCCGGCGCTGGCGATTCCGCCGCAATCGGTGCGGCCGTCTCGGGAGTTGTCGTTGCAACTGATGGAGCTGGGCTGCTCTGCGCGGGCGCCGTAGCAACCGTGGAGACAGAAACGGACTGAGAGAAGTCCGCCGCGGCCGCCGGAGTAGTGGTACCAATCGCTCCAAAGCCGGTGAGCATGACCGCGACCGCAGCGACCAGCGAGGCAGCCACCCGCTGCTGGCCTCGGAACACTCCCACCCTCTTGCGAGTCGGACGTCCCGCGATGCCTGCGAAGATCTCGACCAGCAGAGGACCGGCGAACGCAGCCCACGCGATCCAACAAAGCAGCGGAAGGACCTTCGTCGTGGTGATGACCCACCCGTAATCGGGGGTGAGGGTGAAGATCGCCTGCCACTGTTCAGGTGAGGGCAGCGGGTTCCCGGCGATGGTCACCAGCGCAATCGGTACACCGACGAGCAGCGCACCGATGACGATCAGAGAGCCCAAGCCTCGCAGCAGTTTGATCACGCTATTGCCCTTCCGATCAGCCAGGCTGTTCAGTCACCGTAGTTGGCGGTGTTGACAGACTGGAGCTCGCCCACCCGAACCTGCGCGCTCGAGGTGGTCGTGGGCATCGCGATCGTGCCGTTCTCCCCGCCACCGTTCCACTGCACGACCCAGGTAGTCGACGCCGAAACGGTGAACGTGCCGGAGCCGGATGTTCGCTGATACCGGAACCCGCAGGTCGGGGAGTCGACTGCCAGCTGATCGGCCATGGCCGCTGCGTTGAACGGCGTGCCGACACCGCAGTTGACCGTCTGCCCGTCGCCCGACGACCAGGTCAGAGATTGCACCTGCGCGGTCGCGGTAACGGTGACGCCGCCATAGGTCGCCGTCCGGGTGAGAGGCCCCCACGTGCTCTCTGAGGTGCTGTCGACCCACAGCCAGACCGGGATGCCGACCCACGTGCGCCGATACGCCGCGGTGCCGGCAGGGTCGTCGGTGTGGACCTTGCTCTCCGGAGCCATCCCGATCGTGATCGGCTGGAGCACGAACGTGCGCACGAGCATGCCGGCCGCCTGCGCCGGCGTATAGCGAGTGATGCCCGGAGGAGGAGCGTCCAGCCAGGTCGAGATGCCGTAGCACGCCAGGACCGTGCCGCAGAAGGACGCATTTGGCACGTGTGGGTCGCAGCTGTAATAGGCGCCGACGTTCCTACTCTTTCCGTTCGGTGCAGGACGCTGAGGATCGTCGATCGACCAATAGCACTGGCGTTCGTTCGACCAATAGCCATCCCCCGATGAGCATGGAAGTTCCTTCGTCTGCAGCTCCGGCTCTTCAGAGCCGGGTACTCCGTCCCAGATGCACGACGTCGGCCCGGGAGTAAAATCAGCGGGAGCGGTTCCTCCGCCTCCGCCAGGAGTGCCTGGGGTGCCCGGCTGTCCGACCTCAACGTCACAGACCCACTCGCCAACGTCGTTGTACCTGCAATCATTGGCCGCGGCAGGTGATGAGGTCATGACCAGTATGGTCAGAACGACGCCTACAACCGCCAGTAGCCCGGCCGCTGTGCGCGATCTACGAGCGGCTCTCAACATGTCGGAGCCCCGTCTTGGTCACGCAGCGAGACGTTCTCCTGGATCAGCCAAACTTGAGCTGTCTGCTCATAGATGAGCGTGTACTGATTCGGGAAAGATCCCCTCGGGATCTCGGGCGCCACCTGCCCCTCTGGCACCTCAAATGTCCAACTGGTGTTGTCTGCACAGCCATAGATAATGGCCGCCCCAAACTCGAACTTCTCGCCAGTTGCCGCGTTCGTCGACTGCGATGCATACGACATGGCGTCGTTGGTTTTCCAGGTTGTGGGCGACCCGGTCTGCCGAAGGCCGATCTCGATGTTGTGAGCTACGGTGTCACGAATGACTTTCGCCTGAGGCGACCCCTGCACTAGGAACCCGTCTAGATACGACTCACCGAGGTCAGGATTCTGCGCTAGAGCGAACGACGCGGCGAGATACTGCTGAATCGTGTTGCTGGCGCCGGTGATCGCTTCCTGCTGCGTAGTGGGTGCAGACACCGGGCTCTGAGTAGGCGCTGCTTCTGGGGTGGGGGTGGGAGTGCTTGTCGCCGTGGGCGAGGCTGTGGGGGATGTCGTGGGGTCGGTCGGCGCGGTGGGGGTGCACGCGGCCATCGCGAGGGCGGCGGCGACCATGAGGGTGATCGCGGCGGTCTTCCGGGTGGTCTTCATGCGTTGTTCCTAGTCGTCGATGAGTACTGCGGATCCGGTTGCTTGAACAGGCAGTGGGCCGAGGCCGATTGAGCCGAGGATACGTGGCGTGTAGGTCATGTCGACGGTGACGAAGACCTCGTTGCCGTTGACGGTGACGGTGCCTGTGGCACCTGCTGCGGTGATGTAGTTTTCGGCGGCGTTGACCGCGGCGGGGATGGAGAGGTTGAATGCGTCGCCGTTGACGGAGTTGCCGGTGGCGGCGTTGGTTCCGGCTCTGGCTGCCGATTGGGCGACGGTGAGCGCCTGCTGGAAGGTCTGTGTCTTGCCCTGACCGTCTACGACGATGCCGGCGATGATGATGAGGGCGACGAAGAATCCGAGCCACATGGGGATGTACTTCATGGTCTGGTCACCTCTCTCTGTACGGGTCTACGGGGCTGCTGGCGGTCTTGGTGATCGTGATTGATCCCGGCATACCTGGGAATGAGATGTCGGCTGTCGCGATCGTGCATGCGACGGTCGCTGTTACGGTTCCTGTCTGGCCGATGCCGGTGCTGAGGCCGTTGCCTCCGATCTCGATGTCGAGGTCGATGCAGGTGACGTTGCTCCCGAGTGCAGCTGCGGCCGCGGCTTGGGCGTGGGGAACGGCTTCTTCGACGGTGCGGGAGATGGATGCGTCTCGTGCGGCGGCGTACGCGGCTGCTTGCACGGTGTTGGCGGCTGCGCCGCCGCGGCCGGCGTAGACGATTAGTCCGATGAGGGTGAGCGCGGAGAGGGCGAGGATGGTCCAGCCGGGGAGGTCATCGAGATCTCCGGCTTCGCTGCGGATGATCCGCCGGATCGTCTTCATGGTGCCGGCACCCATCTCTCGACGGGCCCCGTGTGGCTGCGCGTGATGGTTGGGAAAGTCACACCGGGGATGAGGGATACCGGCTGCCCGGTCACCGTCACGGTCACAGTGTCGGCCGTACGGTTCACCGCGACCTGCGGGTTGATGAGCAGCCCGGTGCCATCGAGCAGCTGGTCTGCCGTAGCGATGCCGGCGGTTCCGTCGGACTCGTAGGCGCGCGCGACCGTGTAGCCGGCTTGAGCTGCGGTGTTGGCGGCATCGGTGCCGAGGTACCAGGTCGCAGCCTGCAGGCCCAAGAACAGCAGAATCAGGCTGGCGGGGACGAGGATCGCCGTCGAGGCGTATCCCTCCTCCCCCGCCAGCCTTCTTCTGGTGGTCTGGAGCCATGTGCGCATGCGTGAATCAGAACCCGTTGAGGCGGTCCTGGATGTACCCCTGACCCCAGGTGAAGATGAAGGTCGCGATGGCGATCGCCGCGGCGCCGCCGACGGTGATCCAGATCGCCTTCCAGGCGGCGTCGTCCAGGCCGGACTCGGGCTGCTCGGTGAGGCGGTCGACGCCTTCGCGTACCCGTGCCTGCGTGGTGATGACTGCCTGGTTGACCTTGTCCGAGACCTTGGTGGCCTTGTCTGTGATGGTGCTCATGATGTGGGTTTCCTTTCGGTGGTGGGTGGTGCAGGTGGTTCAGATGCTGGCGAGTTGAAGTACGGACGGGACGATCATCAGGGCGAGGATCGGGATGATGGTGCAGTAGACGGGGATGTCCATCTTGCTGGTGACCCTCTCGGCAGCATCCTTGTCGGATGCTGCGACTTGTGCCCGGAGCATGTCGCAGGCCGAGAGGAGCTGCTCACGCAGTCCGACGCGAGCTTCGGACAGGCGCATAGTGCGCGCCATGTCGACGAGCGCGGGGACGCCGACGGTGACTCCGAGCCGCTCGAGAGCGTCCCACTTGCTGGTGCGGGTGAGTTCGGCTGCTTGGTACTCGCGGCGGATCCGACGAAACACCCAGGAGTCGGAGACGGATGCGGCGGAGGTGAGAGCTGCGTCCGCCGTGGTGTTCCCGAGGAGTGCGACGGCGACCAGCTGCAGGTAGACGGTCACGAACCTGGTGAACTCGCGTCGCGCCTCCTTCGTCTTGGAGCGCACATTGGAGTCCGGGATGATCCAGAAGATGAAGGCGAGGATCGGGGCGAACAGGACGGGGAGCGGGAAGCTCAGGCCGCCCAGTTGCAGGATGGCAGCGAATCCGAGCGGGATGGCGAAGCCGATCGCCGCCATCTTGAGCTTGTCCGCGTAGAACTGAGCAACGGGGATCTCGAGCAGGTCGAGCTCGGCGGTGGGCGCGGAGAAGAAGGGGATGCTGGGAGCGCGGCGGGAGACCCAGGCGCCAGCTTTGTCCCAGCCGGCGAGGTTTTTGACGGGCGTTGCGCTGGGGATCGAGACTTCGCCCAGGCGGGTGAGCGCGTCGCCGGCACGGATGGTGCGCGGAGCGTAGGTGAGCATCAGGACGGCCAGGCCGGCGCCGGCGATGAGCCCGGGGATGATGGCCAGGAGCACGGGGTTCATCGCTCGACCTCCAGCGGGGTTTTGCTGAGCACGATGCGGGATTCTGGACGGAAGCGGGTCTGGGATTTCGCCCAGGCGAGGATCCCGGTGAACACGCCGATGATGACCAGAAGTGCGACCTGACCGACGGGGGTTCGGTAGAACGCGATCGTCGGCGTGCCGGAGAACACAACGAGTCCGACGAGCACCAGGGCGACGATGCCGGTCATCACTTGCATGGTGCGGCGCGGCTTCTCCCTCTCGTTGAAGATCTCCATCCGCTGCTTGGCCTGAATCGCGAGGGTGTCGGCGACGGCGGAGAGCGCTCGGGCGAGTCCGCCGGCGTTGAACTGGGCGGCCTGGATCAGATAGACGGTGACCTCGTCGACGTAGGCGCTGTCGAGCTCGTCGGCGAAGGCCTTGAATGCTTCGGCGGCTGTCCAGGAGGTAGACATGCGCGCGTGGAGCCGGTCGACAGCGCCGCGCAGCAGCGGTGGGGTGGCGCCGCGGGTGATGCCGATTACCTCGCGGAGGGTGTACCTGCCGGTGTCGGCAGTAGACGCGAGCGATCGCGCCCACGCCTCGAGGGCGATGATGAGCTGCTGCTCGCGGGTGTCCTGTTTGCCCAGGAGCAGCGGGAGCCCGACGATCGCGGCGGGGACGATGATGATCAGAAGCGGGAGTGCGGTGATGAGTGCTGCGAGCAGGCCGACGACAAGACCGATGATGAGGCGCAGTCGTGTTGCTCGGCTTACTCGCCGCCAACGCTGGACGAGCGTGGCCTGCGTCTTGACGTGCTTCTGCGGCTTGGGCGGTGCGGGCCGGAAGTAGGCGACGATCATGACGAGGCCGGCCAGGAGGATGGCGCCGGCGATTGCTGCGGGCAGGATCATCGCGCCTCCCAGGGGATTCCGCTGGTGCGGCTTGCCCGCTCGAGCATCGGGCGCAGCTTGTCTTCGGTGGGGCGCTCGGGTTCGGTGTAGATGCCCTTGTCCCAGTCCCACTGGAAGAGCTTGGCGGCCATGGGTTCGAGCCGGTCGTTCGGTCGGACTTCGGCGATTTCGGAGACGATGCGGGTGCGGGTTCCGTCGCTGTTCTCGACGAAGTCGAGGTAGATGATGATGTCGATGCTGCGGAGGATCTGGCGCAGGGGCACGGAGTCGGTTGCCAGACCGTATTCGCTCATGAGCATGTCGGCGAAGCGGTGGATTGCGTCGTCGGCGCTGCGGGCGTGGATCGTGGAGATCGAGCCGCGGCCTGCCTGCATGGCCTTCATCGCCCATCCGGACTCTGGGCCGCGCATCTCGCCGTAGAGGATTCGCTGCGCGGACGAGCGTAGCGACTCGTAGAAGGCGTCGCTCAGGCTGTAGGACGCAGTCACGTCCGTCCCCGAGAACATGGCCGGCATGTACTGCAGGTCCTGCACCTGGGCGTGCCTGGCGCCCTTATTGAGGTAGAGCTCGCGCTCCGTTTCGATGGTGACGATCTTCTCGTCCCACGGCACGGTCGCCATCCATGCCCGCAGGAACGTCGTCTTTCCGGTACCGGGGAATCCGGCGATCAGTGCCGAGCAATTCGCGCGTGAGGCGAGGGTGAGGAAGGTCTTCATCTTGTCGGTGATGGTGCCGATGTTGACCATGTCGTCGAGGTCGACGTCCACGAGGTTGTGCTTGCGGATGGTGAGGTTGGGCACGCTCGTGATCGGCACGCCGGTAGCCGAAAGGCGTGCACCGCCGATATCTAGGTCGAGGTGGCCGCCGGGCCGGGAGAAGGAGCGGCCGCGCCAGGATGCGATGTCGGAGATCATCTGCTCGAGGTCGCCGGCGTGTTCGGTGAGCGGTGGCCGTTGCTCCCGACGACCGCTCGCCTTGGTGACCATGACGTTGTCGTGGCCGACGACGCTGACGTCTTCCACATCGGGTTCACGCAGGTACTGCTGCAGCCTTCCGTAGCGGAATGCGTTGTCGAACACGGCTTGCACGTGCTGCGCGCGCTTTCGTGGGGACCACTCGTTGTCGCTTCCCAGGTTGACCACGCGCCACTCGGCGTGCCGGGTGACCAGTCGGGTGATTTCCGAGAGGGACTGCTCCTCGAACGGGGTCTCGGGACCGGCCGATGCGATGGCCACATCGAACTCGGCGCGTGTGCGTCCGGCGCCGTCCTCATTGAGGGTGAGCTGCTTGGTGAGCGTGTCGACGGCGTTCCAGTCGACGTCGTCAAGAAGTGCCTCGACGACGGTCACCGGCGCGACAGCGGGGTTACGTCGGGTCGCCGGTGCCGGCGAGGCAGGAGCAGGCATCTGGTAGTTGTCGGGAAGCACTGCCGCGGTGGGTGCGGCGACGGTGGGTCGCTCATCTTCGGCGACCCGGTGCAGGTGCGCGCGGCCGGTTGCCGCGGCGAACAGGTGCGGGTTCTCGGCCGCGGTGTTGCCGCTGGTGCGCGAGGTGACGTCTGGGGCGCTTGAGAGCAGGTCGCCAAGGAAAGGGCGAGTGCTGATCTGGACCTCGGGAATGGATTCGTCGCTCATGTCAGCTGGCGCTCCGATCGAGATCGCTGTAACCGATGATGCTGCCCAGGGAGGTGATCACGCTGCGGATCCGCTGGCGGTAGCTGTTCCGACTGGGTTTGATGTCCGGGCGCCCGACGGAGAACGTGGCCGCACCTTGCGGGTCGAAGGGCAGCACACCGAGTACCGGCAGCACGTTGGTGGTGAAGTCCGAGGCGGGCAGCTGCTCGGCGACCGCTTCGGTGAGCAGTACGAGGAACTTCTCGTCGTCGACCACACCGATCCGCTGGGCGAGGTCGGGGATCTCGAGGCGGCGGTACACGCGGTTCAGGTCGACCATGGTCGAGTGCGCGCAGATGAGGACCCGGTCGGCAGTGTCGATCAGTGGGAGGCGAACGTCGTCACGGCCGAGTCTGCCGAGATCGAGAATGACGTCGATGCCCGCTTCGGAGAGCGACCGCAGCAGCTCGGGCAGTCTGGCCCACAGTCCGCTGACGCCGTCAGCGATGCTCAGGTGGAAGAAGCCGGGGACGACCCACATCTTGTGTTGTGGAGGAAGTGCGGGGATCGGTGCCGCCTTGATGGGCGGCAGTTCGTGGACAGCGATCGCGAGGTAGCGGTCCGGGTCGAGGAGATCTTCGGGGGTGAGGATGCCACGGCTGTAGGCGAGTTGAACTTTCTCGATCCCACCGAGTTCGGGGAGCAGGTTGGACCGGAAGAAGCCGGGCATCGCGCTGGTGACCGCATTGGTGTCGGCTTCGATCACTACAACGGGTCGCGGCCAGTGCACGCCAAGAGCAAGAGCGGCCGTGCTCACACCGGGGGATCCGCTGATGCTGGTCAGGGCGATAACTGCCACGGTCAGTTCCCCGGGGCGAGGTAGATGGCGACGCCGCCAGCCGCGGCGAGGCTGGTCACGTTCGCGGCCGAGCGTGCGTCGACGTAGACGTCGACGACGACGGTGCCGGTGGTGTTCGCGGAGGTTCTCACTTGGGAGACGGTGGCCTGAACTGTGGTGGACGGATCGACCGTGGTCGGTAGTCCGGTGGCGGATTGGGTCGCGACGGGCACGATGACGATCTCATCGCCTCCGACCAGGGCTTGCGCGGGCAGCTGGCTGCTCTTGAGCTCGAGGCCGACGAGCGCCTGTCCGGAGGGGACGGGGAGGGTGGTTGTGAGGTCGCTCTCTGTGATCATCCCGCCGACGGCGATGTTGCCGGTGGCGATCTTGCCGATGACGTCGTTTGCTCGAGTGACGGGGATGGCCTGTGTGGTCTGCCCTGCGGCCAAGGCGATTGTGGTGAGGTCGTCGCGTTCGATCGTGTCGCCGCGGGCGATGGTGCTGGCGGCGACGAAGACCTGCTCGGTGTTGCTGGCCGTCGTGTACACGAAGGCGCCTCCGATGGCACCGAGAAGGATCAGCACGATGGCAGCGGCGAGCCAGATGCCAGAGCGTCGTGTGCGGACTGGTGGCACGGCCGCAGTGTCGGCGGAGCTCTGACCGCGGGAGCGGGACTTGTCCGCCTTCTTCTCAGCCGGAGCGGTGTCGGTTGCTGTGCTCACCGTCGTCCTTTCGTTTAGGTCGTCCTCTACCCACAAGGGGCGGGAGCGGGAACCGAGAGTCGACATATTGGCTGTGCCGAGCTCGCGCCCGCTGCCCCCCAGGAGCGAATTGCAGACAGCCTAACCCCGCCTTCGATCCCATCGAAAGCCGCTTGGCTTGAGGTGGGGAAAGCTATGTCGACCGAGAACAACAATCTGTCCCCCGAACGGGGGACAAGTCTGTTGTGAGCTTCTCGGGGTCGCCGGCAGGAGGGTGTGGCAGCAGAACCACGACGCACCGAGCACGCGGGTTCCTGTGACGCGCCCGCGGGTCGATCAGCTGCCAGTGATCAACGCGGTCATGATCTGGAGGCGTTGATCCACAGCTTCCCGGTTCACCCGCCAGATCAGGCGGTTGAATCCGGATGCCTTCCCGACGCGGGTCGGATCCATCTCGGGGATGAGGATGCCGGCGTCGACGAGGGGCTTGATGTGGAAGGTGAGAGTGCTGCGCGCGATGCCAAGCTGGTCCATGAGTTGGTCTGCGGTGACCTGACCGTCTCGATATGCGATGCGGATGATTCCGACCCGAGAGGACGATAGTCCAATCGTCTTGACCAGATCAGCGAGAAGGTCGGGGGAGTCTTCGGGCATGCTGGCCATTGTGCCAGCGGGGTGACGCTGCACTGCAGCTGCCGTGAGGGGATCACGCGTAAAAGTACGCGAAGTCCTCCGGGGTGGGGAGCGGTCGATCGGGGTAGAAGATGACGTTGTCGAGGTCTTCACTCATCGCTTCGTACTCGTCGGCGAATCGTTCGGGATTGTCGATCATGGAGGCGGGTGCGGAGGCGTACGTGAACGCGAGCTCCCAACGGCTCTCGTGCAGCGAGCTCATGGTCACAGTCCTTCCTGGACGGCGGTGGCGATGCGGGCGCGGATCCGGTCGGCGCGCTTGCGGAGGCAGGCTGTGGACAGCCCCAGCTCGCTGGCGATGTCGGCGTGCTTCTCATCGCTAAGGGCGGTGCGTGAGAGAAGCGCGAGCTCGTCCGTGGTGACGAGCTTGATGTCGAGGGCCCAGGTGAACAGGTTGGCGAGCTGCTCCTCCGGAGTGCGCTCCGGCTCCTGCCAAGCGCCGGCTTCGATCTCCAGAACGTCCGCGGCCATCGGTGCCGTCTTGTCGGCGATGAGCCGGTCGTTGGCGGTCTTCTCCGGGGCGAGGATGCCCAGCATGTTCATGGTCAGATTGGCCATCACTCGCGCGTGCAGGTGCAGCTTGTACTTCTGGATGGACTCCCATGCGGCGCCGATGGCGTAGCCGACGCGGTCGTGGCGATCGAAGTCGTCCAGTGATCGCACTCGGTGGGCCATGCGCTGCGCTGCGGGAATCAGAGACTGCAGGACGACGCGTTCAGCGGTGCGGTCCCCTTGGTGGGCCAGGGTGACGAGCTCGTAGAGCAGCGCGTCTTGGGCGGCACCTTTGGTGGTGCGGATCTGCTCGAGCAGGGCGCCGGCGGTGTGGAACCCGAGGCTGCCGAACTCGTACTCCTTCGCGGCGATCTGTGTGGTCCATTCGCTGTTGAGGCGGGTCATCAGCGGCGCCGGCCGCGTGCTGGTGATCGACATGGGGACTCCCGGGTTGACGGATGTGGTCCCACACGACGGTCCTCACGCGGCGTGTACCCCTGCGTGTATCCGGGGTGGTTGCGGCAGCGAGATCTCTGCGTGACTGCTGGTGCTGTTCCGCGTGTTTGCAGCGATCGCGGGCGTGTATCCCCGGCCGCAGAAAAAGTTCAGCGAGTTTGTCCACTTCGCCTCGCAGCGCCCACCCCTTGTAGGTGAGGGAGCCGTGACGCTCCCGCCGTAAACGACGAGGAGAGCGAGAGATGAGCTCAAGCGAGGGCCAGGACGATGCGGTCATCGGCGCCGAACTGCTGACACAGCTCGGGGAGAACGCGACCGTACTGGGCGTCTACGACGAGGGGCAGGACATCGCCCTGGACCTTCACGAGGGGCTCTTCTCGCCCACCACACACCAGCGGGCGTTGGCGTTCCTCAACTCGGACCGCTACCGCGACGCCGCGTCGAAGTTCCGCCGTCTGACCGGCTCTCCCGATACGGCTGAGGAGGCCTCATGAAAAAGCTTCGCAAGACTGCGGCGGCGTCCGCCGGCCCGGACGCCGCCGCTCCGATCGCCCAGACGACGGTCGAAGGTTCCAGTTGGTCGTACGGGAGGAGCCTGGGTCAGAAGGCCGTCACGGGTCTGCTGTACCTCGGCATCGCCTGCGGTGTGCTCGCGCTCGGAATGCAGCTGCTGCTGCCTCCCGCCAAACCTGCCGCAGCCGTCTCGACCGCCGAGGGCGGGCTGACGGTAGCCCAGCAGCAAGCCGGCGCCTACGCGACGGGCTTCGTCGGCGCCTGGCTCAGCGCGACACGACAGCAGCCCGGCACCCTCCTGGACTACATCGACGAGTCGACCACGTCGATGCTCAGTGAATCAGCGTGGGTCTACCGAGACCTCGGCGTCGTGTCCATCGACCCCGTCGACGAGACCGGCGTGGTCAGCGTGGTGGTGGCGGCCAATGTCGAGGAGTACGACATGACCTCCGACGACGGCCTGACGTTCTGGCCGCGCCGCTACTTCTCCGTTCCCGTTCGCATCGCCGACGCCGGCTTGGCCGTGGTGGCACTACCCACCCCGGTCGCCGCACCGCTCCGCGATTCCGCGAACGTGCAGATGCCGTACACCAAGACCGTTTCCCCCAACACGCCCGCCCGCGCGACGGTCGAAGCATTCCTGGCGGCCTACCTCGCCGGTTCCGGGGACATCACCCGAGTCATCTCCCCCGGTTCCACGATCAACGCCGTCCTTCCCGCCCCATACCAGGAGCTCAAAGTCACCGACGTCCGCAGCGACAAAGAGGCGTCCGAAACGCCCGCCGGCGGCGACGTCGTGCACGTGTTCGCGACCGCGGATGTGACCAGCGCCTCCGGTCAGCGGCTGACCACGACCTACGCACTCACGCTCACCGCGCGTGATGGCCGATGGGAGACGACAACCGTCGATCTCGCACCACAGGAGCGCTCCACCGGAGCAACCTCCAGCAAATCCACACCCACCCCGACCCCCTCGCGCTGAGCGGGTCTCCTGAAAGGAACAGCACTCATGGAATCTCTCTCCGACTGGCTCATCGGTCTCTTCGCATCGTGGACCACCGTCGCGCAGGTCGCTGTCGTCTTCCTCGCGATCGTCGTCGTCATCGGCGTCGCGATCATGACCAACCTCAAGTGGGGCAAGATCATCGTCACCGGCCTCGCGGCCGCGGTGGTCGTGATGCTCGTCAACGGCGGCATCCAGCTCTTCTCCGACCGCCTCAACACTGAGGTCAACGCCGCCCCGGCCATTCAGCTCACCTCCGACGAGGTGGGGGTCTGGGCGCTTCCGGAGCTCGCCGAACCGGCGGTGTAACCCGTGCCCCAGGAGACCGCCCGCTTCTACACGAAGTCCCGCCGATTCCCCAAGATGATCGGCCGGATGAACGACGGCTCGCGCATTCCCGGCGGCCCGTACACGCTCACCCAGGTAGGGGTGGGCGGTGCTGTGCTGCTGGCGATGTTCGCCACTCGCGGTCTGCTGTGGAGCACGGGCGAGATCCTCCTCGACATCCTGATGACAGCCGTTCTCGCGTTCGCTGTCACCTGGTTGGTGGGCCGGCTGCCGATGACCAGGCGCAATCTGCTGTTCGCGTTCCTGGACGCCGCGGCCGCGATGTTCAAGCCATTCGGGGGGAAGTACCAGGGGCAGGTGATCCGACTCGCTGCACCTCACGGCGCGGGAGGCGGCACGCGTGTGCTTCCCCCCGAACAGCCTGTATCGCTGGTCCCCCCTCCCGCGCCGGTGGGCGCCAACCTCCCGCCGTACCCGACGAAGACCCCGCGGCCCCGCCGCGACGTCTCCCTCACGCCGCCCGCGCCGATCACCACCCCGGCGCACCGACCCGCGACTGGCCTCGAGCGGCTGCTCACCCAGGTCAACTCCACCAACAGCTAGGAGCCGCTCATGCAGATCCCCGCCGCCGCCTTCGCCGGCAACCTCACCTGGACACGCACCGGCGTCATCTGGGCCACCTGGCGCCTGCAGGGACTCCCCCACGGTCTCGGCACCGACGAGATGGCCAGCCTTGTGCTGTCGCAGCATCAGGCGCTGTTCCAGTCGCTGCGGGGCGAAGCGCTCCTGCTCGGGTTCTGCGCCGCGACAGACCCGGTCGACATCGTCGACAAGATGCTCGCCGGCGTCGACGTTCGCGACGCGCCTGCCTGGGCCGAGGAGTGCGCCCTCACTCTCGACTCCCTCGAGGAGATCGCGCTTGGGGAGCGTGTCTACTGGCTGTCCATCCCACTCGCGGCAGGCAACTGGCGCACCCGGTCACGCGCAACATGGCGCGCCGGTTTCAACCAGTTCCGTGAACAACTCGCCCTGCCGCGCACCGCACCGACCAAGAGCGAAGTCGCCGCTGCCATGGCCGCGGCCGACCAGCTCGCACACCGCATCCCTGCTGGCTTCCAGGCCCGCCCTGCCACCATCGCCGAGCAGATCTGGATTGCGCTGCGCTCTCAGCACCGTGGTCTCGTTCTGGATGGCGCCGCGCCGGACGAGGCACCCGGGATCGACGAGGTGCCCGCTACGCAGCTGCCCACAGCAATGCCTCGCCCCTGGCTGGACGAGGGTGGCCAGTCTGATCTCTCCCCCGCGGAACTCAAGCGTTTCCTGCCGTTCAACCGCCGCTACCTCAAGGTGCAGAGCCCTCACTCCGAGGAACCCAGCTATCAGGTCATGCAAGCCGTCGTCGGCGGGCCCAAAGGCGGCTGGGTGATGCCAGGGGTCGAGTGGATCAGCCGTGTCGAGCAGTACGAGATCGACGTCGACTGGGCGATTCGCCTGACCGTGACCTCGGCCGAGGCCGTCAAGCGTCGCAACAAGCGCGCCGAGGAGCAGCTGATCGACCAGGTGCAGCAGCAGTCGGGGACCAACGCGATCACCGGAAGCGGAGCTGATCTCATCGAGATCGGCGAGACGCTCGCGGCGTATCACGCATCCCTCAACGTCTCCGACAAAGAGGTCGAGGTTGAAGGAACCGTCATCCTCTCCGTCGGCGGCCCCACGCCGGCGATTGCTCAAGCACGCGCCCGCTACGTCGCGGCCGACTACAAGGCAAGCGACTTCCTTCTGGAAACCCCTCTCGGCGGCCAAGAGGAGCTGTGGTGGGCGATGCAACCAGGCACCCCGACATCCCGGCTCGTGCGCGACCTGGCTCAGATCACCACCGGAAGGGAGTTCGCGTCCGGCCTTCCGATCGTCAGCTGCTCGCTGGGCGATGACCGCGGGATTCGCCTCGGCGACAACATCACCACCGGACGGCACACCCCGATCCTCATCGATCTGCACGGCAACATCCGCGCCGACTCGAGCGGATCCTTCGGTGTGGTGGCCGAGCTCGGCGCCGGAAAGAGCGTGCTGCTCAAGGCGATCGCCGGCGACGTCCTGGACCGCGGCGGCCGCATCGTCGCGATCGACCGCACCAACGCCCGTGAGTATGCCACCTTCGCACGCTCCCTCGCCTACGACCAGGACGACTCCACCGACGGCGGCAAGATCGTCCGAGTCGTGGACATCCTCGAGCCGGAATGGTCTCTTGACCCGCTGCGCGTCCTCGGACCCCGCAAAGGCGCCCGTATGGTGCAGTCTCTGTTCGCGCTCATGCTCAACGTCGACCCCGTCGAACCGCGCGGGGTGGAACTGTCCCGCCTTCTGGAGTCGGAGTACATGACCGAGCACAAGATCGTGAGCCTCGGATCGCTCATGACCCACCTCGGAACCCTCCCCGACAACACCATCGCCACCGAGCTGCTCCACCTCATCCGCGTCGTCGCCACCAAAGAGTTCGGAACGGTCCTGTTCGACGAGAACATCCCCGCCCTCGACCTCAACGCCGACGCGATCGTGTTCACCACCCGCGGCCTGCCGCTGCCCGACCGCGCGGAAGTGGAGAAGGAACACCTGTTCAAGCAGCTGCCGCTCGAGAAGAAGTTCGGGCGCGCCATGTACGCGGTCCTCACCCAACTGACCCGCGAGGCCTGCTTCATGGACATCTACCGGCTGGCCCTCGCCATCTTCGACGAAGCCCACCACATCACCGTCAGCCGCGATGGAGAAGCCGAGCTGCAGACCTTCTTCCGCGACGGCCGCAAGCACGGCGCAGCCGCAGGCGTCGGATCACACGACCCCGCCGACTTCGGCGACGAGGTGACCCGCGGTCTCATCAAGACCCGGTTCGTGATGCGACAGACCGACGAGAAGCTCGCCCGACGCGCCATCGAATGGCTGGGCCTCCCCGTCACCAACGAGACCGTCCGTGAGGTCACTCAGAACCTCAGCCCGATGGGCGCCGACCGGCAAGTCCCCACAGGCCGACGGGGTGAGGGCCTGATGCGCGACATCCGCGGCCGCTACGGCAAGTTCCGCAAGACCCTCCCTGCTCGACCCGACCGCCGTCAGGCAGTCATGTCCACGCCATCCTTCGCAGCGGAGACACCGTGATCACCTTCTACGCCACCTCGTTCCACACCCTCAGCAGCTGGGCGCTTCGGGCACGGGTCTGGGCGCACACCCACCCGTGGAAGGCACGCACGCTCGCCGTCCTCCTGCTGATCACGTACTTCACCGTCATCACTTCCCAAGCAGCACACGCCTCCTGGCTCCTCCCCGAAGGAACCACATTCACCGACACCCACGGCGTCCCCATCGAGGCGTACGCGACGATCAACGTGAATGCCGGCGACATCTGGACCCCCTGGAAGGTGATCGCCAACTTCGTCGTGCAGCTGGTCTGGATGGTGCAGTACTACCTCACCACCGCCATCATCTGGCTGTTCAGCTTCCTGCTGTCCTTCGAATGGGTCGGCTGGCTGGCCACCCCGTTCAACGCACTCGCTGTGTGGCTGCAGAGCGTGCTGTCCGGCGTCGGATGGATCCCATTCGCTCTCACCATCGCCGCGCTCGCCGGTGGCGCCGCGATTCTGTTCGGGAAGACCTCGGCCGGCGTGTGGGAGCTCGTCATCGCCCTGGTGATGTCAGTGCTCGCCGTGGGTGCGCTGGCCAACCCGGTGGCAACCCTCACCGCCACCGGCGGCATGCTCGAGAACGCGCAGGAGTGGGGTGGTTCACTGGCCGCGGCGATCGTGGTCGACGACACCCAGACCTCTGTCGATGTCGACACGATGTCGGCCGCCGTGAGCTCGCAGCTGGTCGACGTGTTCATCCGGGTCCCGCACCAGGTGATCTCCTACGGAATGGTGCTGCCCGACAACTGCCAAGAGCCGTACACCGCGGCGATGACCACGGCCGACCCGATCACCGGGTTCGTCTCCGGCAGCTACGCGGCGTTCTCCAACTGCCTGCCCGACTTCGCCAAGTCGGTGTCGGACAACCCCGGGGCGCTGAACATCATGTTCGCGTTCGTCAACAGCGGCGGCGTCACCACCCTGCTGATCTTCGCTCTGGCGATCGCCGCACTCCTGCTCGTGTCTGTCTTCTTTTTCCTCGTCGCCGCGGTGAAGTCGATGATCCTGGTCTACCTGGCGATTCTCCCGATCAACCGGGAGCCGTTGTGGCGGTCCATCAGCGACACGTTCATGGGACTGATCAGCCTGGTGGTGATGACCTGCCTGCTTTCGCTGTACCTCAAGTTGACGACCTGGATCATGACTGCCAGCGGTGGCATCCCCCACAACTTCCGGATGATCATCCTCTCGCTGCTGCTCATCATCATGGTGGTGCTCATTTGGCGGGCACGGAAGGCGACTCTCAAGGCCGGGCGTATGGCGGCCGGGCCCCTGAGCCGGCTCGGGCTGGGGATGAAGGGCAGCCCGCGGGACGCTAACGCGCTACTCAAGATGGGTGCCGTCACCAGCATGGCCAAGAACGCATATGACCTTCTCAAGCGTGATGGGTCCAAGTCGGTGCAGGCCTCTCCCACCCCCGCGGCGCTATCGGAACCTGACCCGATCCAGCTGCACCAGGTGCCCAACGCACCTCAGCCGCGGCCGCAACAGGCATCGCTGACAACGGGTGGCGGCCGCGGGAGTAGCGGATCCGGCGCAACGGTTCCCGATGGTGGCCCTCGCCCGCACGGGAGCGCGGGTGTGCGCAAGGCGATCGGCGCGGGCACCACGGTCGTCAACGTCGCCAAGGGCGCCGCGGCCGGTGGGGTTGCTGGAGCCGCCGGAGCCGCTGCGCTCGAGGCAGGGAAAGGTCTCGCCGGTCGCGCCGCGCGTGCAGCAGCGCAACGAGCGCAGCGCAACGACGTCGGCGAGCTCAAGGTCGTCACCGTCTCCGAAATGCCCAGCCGCATCCAGGTCGACAAGGACGGTGTCGCGACAGCTCGCCGTATGCCGACGATCGTCCACGACGTGTCTTCGCTGCCGCCCACTCCCGCGCAGGCGTCACCGCGCGCTCTCGAGCGCCGTCGACAGCTGGAAGCCTTCCGGCCGAAGGAACTGACCCGCCAATGAAGAAGCTGCTCCTCGTCGCCGCAGCCCTCGTCGTCGTGCTCGTCATCGGCGCCGGAGGCTTCGTCGTCGTCGCGCTGGGAGCGCTGTCCTCTTCTGCGGCCGCAGCCGGCAGCTCAACCGGATGTCTCCCCTCCACAGCCGGCGCCGTTGGCCCAGCCCCGACAGGAGCACCCACTGGCGCACCGCCCGCCCCAAGACCCGTCGCCTCTGCAGCTACCGCTTCCACACCCGCCGCGGCGCCGGAGACGTTGGAGATCCCCCGCGGAGACAGCACGGTCACCCTCCAGAGTAAGCAGCTGACGATCGCCACCTCGATCATCACCGTCGGCCGGCAACTGGGCGTCTCCGACCAGGGCATCAAAGTCGCGCTGATGACAGCGCTGCAGGAATCCGTGCTGCGCATGTACGCGAACTCCACCGTCCCCGAGTCGCTCAACTACGACCACGACGCCGTCGGCAGCGACCACGACAGCCTCAACCCCTTCCAGCAGCGCGCCGGCTGGGGAACCGTCGCCGAGCGGATGAACCTGGACTATTCCATCCGCGCCTTCTTCGGCGGCAAGGACGGCCCCAACGGCGGTTCACCCCGCGGCCTGCTCGATATCCCCGGGTGGGAAGCCATGACACCCGGCGTCGCCGCCCAGACCGTGCAGATCAGCGCCTACCCCGACGCGTACGACAAGTGGGAAGCCGGCGCAGAGCTCCTGATCACCCAGCTCGGCGGTGGGATCAGCTCCGGCTGCGGCACGGGCACGATCATCGGCGAAATGGCGCTGCCCCTGGACCAGCCCTACCAAATGACCAGCGGCTACGGGCCCCGAGACATCGACGTACCCGGCGCCTCCACCTGGCACGCTGCGCTCGACCTGCAGAACTGGCCCGGCAACTGCGGCGCGCCCGTCTACGCGATCCTCCCCGGCGAAGTAGTTCTCTCCAGCGCCCTGTGGCTATCCGTCAAGCACCCCGACGGCTTCGTCGTGTCCTACCTGCACATGTACAAGTCCGACCGCCTCGTCGACGTCGGAGACCAAGTGACCGCAGGGCAGCAGATCGGGAAGGTCGGCAACGTGCCCCCGAGCGGCGGCTGCCACCTGGACCTGCGCATCAACGTCGCCAACAACACCAACGCCGAAGTCGCCAAGCTCACCCTCTCCCAGAACGAAACACGCATGCGCTCAGCGACCCTCCCCGAGCACCAGAACTTCGTCGACCCCGAGCAGTTCATGCAGCTGTGGAGCGTCGATGTATGCCCCACCGACTGGTGCCGACGGCTCTAACCGCAGCGCGGATTTGTCGACTCGACCATCGCAAACCAACCCCTTATGGAGTGAACGCGTACCAACGCAGGAGGACTCATGAACACCGACGACGACCGCACCATGCTGATCCTCACCCTGCCGATCCTTGCGCTCCTACTGGGCCCCGGACTGCTCGCCTCCTTCCTCCCCGACGTGCGCGCCCTGCTCCTCGAAGCCCACCTCCTCGTCGACGAGAACGTCGTCATCCCGATCGCAGACGGAATCGGGCTCGACACGGCAAGGATCGTCATCCTCGGAGGTCTCCTCGTCGCACTGCTGACCCTGGGCGCCCTCGGAATCAAACGGCTCCACGCACGCCGCGACGAAAAGGCGACCCGCTGATGTCCGTCCGCGCCACAACCGCCGCACTCCCCCGCAGCAACCCGCCAATCCTCGCCGTCGGCGCACTCCTGACCGGCATGCTGCTGGCAATCGGAGCCGGCATGCTCCTCGAACTGCCCATCTTCACCCTGATCCTCGTCGGCATCATCACGGTCGCGCTCACCGCGGCTGTCATCGCCACTCACATTCGCTCTTCCCGTCGTCAGGAATCCCTGGACCTGTGCCTGATGCGCCTCTACGGGACCCTGGGATGGCCCGCTCCGGCACGGGAACAGCTGACCGCTACACGGTGGCGTGGTGGATGGTTCGGCAAGCCCACGCGTCTCCTGGTGCGTTACAACCCCATCGCCGACGAGTCCTTCCCCGAGATTCTGGGAGAGACCAAGCGCATCGTTGAACGCGCCTTCGACTCTCGATACAAGCTCGGCAAGCACAAGCCCCGCAAAGGGTGGTTCCAACTCGCGCTGAACACCGAAGAGGCCGACACCAGCAAGGACGCGCAGATCGAGCGTGTGCACACCGTGATCGCGAAGACCTTCGGCGGGGACGCCAAGGCGTCAACGAAGTTCGTGGACGACAAGCTGCGCGAGATCACCGTCCGCTACGAAGTGACGCCGAGGCTGTCCTCGAGCGCGCTGCGCGGCCGCATCGAGTCGCAGATCTCCTCGGTGCTCGACGGCCGCTGGCGGGCATTCTGGGATCTGCAGAACGACACCGTCCGCCTCGAGGTGCGTCCCGACATGTCGGGCGTGATCTTCAACCCGAACCGCGCCCCCGCCGCGGTCGATCCGCTCGCCAGCTACGACGACCTCAAAGTCCCGTTCGCCGTCGACGAGGACGGCAACACGATCTACTGGCGTCCCAAGCGTGACCCGCACGGCCTTATCACGGGAAAGACCGGCGCCGGCAAGACGGTCGCCATGCTGGGCATCATCCAGTTTCTCGCCGCGCAGGGGTGGGAGATCTGGGGCATCGACGGCAAGCGCATCGAGCTGCTCGGTCTGCGCTCCTGGCCGAACGTGCGGATCATCGCCGGACGCATCGACCACCAGGCGCGCGTCGCACACGAGGTGTTCCGCACCATGCAGCAGCGCTTCGAGGACTACGAGAGCGGACGGATGCGCCTCGAGGACTTCACCCCCGTCCTGTTCCCCATCGACGAGTTCAAGACCTTCAAGAACGCCGTCACCCGCTGGTACCGCACCGTCAAACCCAAGGGCCCCGGCACACAGCCGCCCGTGCTCGAGGAAATCAGCGACTTCATGTCCCTGGCCCGCAAGGTGCGAATGCACGCGCTGCTCGGTCTCCAGCGCCCTGACGCCGAGTTCCTGACCGGCGACATGCGCGACAACTTCGGCTTCCGCGCATCCTTCGGACGCCTCTCCCCCGACGGCGCACAGATGATGTGGAACTCCTACTCGACCGGCGTCACCGTTCCCGTGAACGCCAAGGGCCGCGGCATCGCCTACGACGACCACGGCACCCCCGTCGAGATCCAGGCCTACTGGACGCCCGACCCCTACCAGACCGAACCCGAACACCCTGAGAACTGGGTCTTTCCCGACGACCTCAAACTCGTCCAGCAGATCACACCGAAGCACACCATCCACCAGCTGATGGCGATCGTCGACCCGGAAGACCAAGCCGACCTCGACGGCACGGGCACCGACGGGGTGCCCGATTACAACGACTACATGGCGGCTCGGATCGTCACAGCCGACCGCATCGACGAACTTCAGCACAAAGCGCGCGGACTCATCACCGGCCTCGAAGACGACAACCGTGTCGCCGAGCTGGACCGAATCCAGCGTGAAGAAGCAGAGCCCGAGCTCGACGACGCCGAAGAACTGTTCGCCGGCTACACCCAGCCCGACGAGCTCGTCGTGGAAGAAGTCCTCACCGACGACGGCACGCTCGCCCGCGAAGGCATGCTCGCCCTCGTCGACCCCGACACCAACACCTGGGGACTCGTCGAAACAGCCGAGTACGACGAGTTCGACGAGGGATACATCGCCTTCACCTACCGCGACTTCGAAACCGGCGAACCAGGCACGCTCTCGCTGCCCTCTGACGGCGCCATCACCGTGCGTAGCCCCGGTGCATAATCGTGCTGCTCTTCATGTCCCGAGATGTAGACACGCACTCGAATGTCTTCCATGTGCGTGTGCACATGTGGTTTAGTGGCGCGCATGGCACGTATTCAGCGGCGACGTGGGGCGCTGCTCGACCCGGTCCAGCCCAGCTGGCGCATCGAGCGTCAGACGAAAGTGCGCGCCGACGCTATCGCAGCGCGAGTGGGCATCTCGACCTCCGAGTTCGTCGACGAGCTCGTGGCCCACATCGAGTTGACGGACCAGGGCATTCCCGTTTGGATGCCCGAACTTCCACGGGATGGGGAGCTGCCTATCGATACGGCATAAAACGACGGACCCCCCGCCGAAGCGAGGGGTCCTGGTGTCAATGGTCTCGGTCTGAGCGTCGCCAAACAAATCAGTCCGAGTTAGTCCTCAAGAGTTCAGGCCTGCCAGCCAGATCTCTTGTGTATGTCACCCGGGAAGCAACCCGGGGTCTTGTCACGCCTACCGAGGAGGTAGAGGAGGTGGCCTCATCGTAACCGTTAATGCTGGGATTAGCGAGCTTCGCCACGCGAAATCTGCAAGCAGTTTGCAAGAAAAATGCAAGCAGATTTCGCCTGTGGATGCCGGAGTAGCAGGCCTTTCATCCGATCGAAAGCCGCAGTCTGGCTCGCAGCGTTCGGGATCGTGGTCGCTAACTCCTGCTGACGGCGCCTATGCGGCACTGCCGGCGTGGACTTCTGCACGCGCCTGGATGGCGCTCGTCGAGCGCGTCCTGGGCTCTGAGCGGGCTGCGCAGCTCCGCGGAAAGAAGATCTCCGTTGGGAGTGCGATCCTCGTCGCCCGCGCCGACATGGCCGCGGCCGACGTGCGCACCGGCCGCGGCGTCAGCACCTCGCACGAGACGGTCGCGAAGCGCCTGGGTATGAGCAAGCGCACCGTCGGCGAAGCTCGGCGTCTGCTCGAGAAGCTCGGCCTCGCCGTCACGGTCGTCATGGGCCGGCACCTCTCCCCCGCCGAGCGCAGCCAGGCCAAGAGGCTGCACGGGAGATATCAGGAAGCTGCCGCATCGGTGCGCGCTCTCGTCATGCCTCGCCCCACCAGCCCTGTGGATACTTGCCACCTACCTCGCAGAGGTTCAGTTCTTAAGACATCTCCTGTTCAAAAATGGTCACCAACGCGCGCAGGAGCGCGCGAGACGGCCGCTTCGCGGCCAAAGCCGAGACGAAGAAGTACACGCCGGGTCCCCCCGGCGACATCGCCTCGCCCTATCGAAGTTCAGCGATTCACCTGGGCCGTCGCCCGCAACTACGGCCTGGACGCCGGAGGACCACCCACAGCCACCGGTGCACTGCACGGCGGCCGCCACATCGGCCAGCTGAGCAACATCCTGCAGCGCTACGACGTCACGCCCGACAGGTACACCCTCGCCACGCTCCGCGCAGAGCTCGACGAGGCGATGGCGGCCGCGAAAATCCTCCCGCTCGAGAACGGGCAAAAGCGCGACCGTCTCGCGCACTTCGCCTGGATGCTGTCCAAGCTCCAGACATTCACTCGAGGCGAGACACGCCTGCAGCGGCAACTCAGAGAGCACGCAGATCGCCTCACGAAGCGACACTCCGACCTTGAGGCGGCACGACAAGCCGAAAGGGAGCGGCAGCGCCTGCTGGAGGAGGATCAAAGCGCTCGTGAAGCGATCATCGAACAGCTCCGCCGTCACAGCCTGAGGAGGCAGCCAGCAAGCGCAGCACAGCGGGCAGCCGCTGCGAAGGCGCTCGTGATGGCGCTCATCGGCCACGAGCGGGCCCTCTACGCCATGCCAGTGCGAACGCAGCAGCTGGTGGGCGAGATCTCCGCTCTCGATAAGTGCCTGACCATGCACGGATGGCACCCAGAGCACGACGTCGCAGCTGGGGCTGCGCGGTGGCGTGACAGCGACAACGGCGAAGAACTCGTCGTCGCCCTTGTCGACGGCGCTGAGGACGCCGCTCGAGTTCGCGTCGTGTTCCCCCACCGGGCGCCGCTGCCGTCCGCAGTGAGCGACATCGTGGGGCACCTCGCGTCATCGGGCAATGACGGAAAAAACGGCAACGACGCTAATAACGCCAATAACGGATAAGACGTGTATTGCGTCAACGACGGAATACACGTTATATTCGTGAAAGACGTGATACACGCAATAAACGGTAATCCCGTTACTAACGGCGAGAGGATCCACGATGGTGAACGCGCGAGCCACGATCGACCATGACCAGCTCAGCAGAGTGATGGCGATCGAGAGCCTCAAGGGCGGTGTCGGTAAGACGACGCTCGCAGCAAACATAGGTGGCTACTTCGCCCTCGCCGGCGCGCGAGTACTCCTGGTCGACCTCGACCCGCAGGGCAACCTCGAAGACGACCTCGGCTACGCCGACGACGACCGCAACGACCAGGGAGAGTCACTCGCCAAGGCGTTGATGTTCGGCGGCAGCGTGGACGCGCTCATCGGCGTCCGAGAAAACCTCGACGTCTGGGCCGGCGGGGGACACCTCGCGAACGTCACCGCGGCACTGAGCGCCAAGATGGGCAACGACCCGACCGCAGCGAAGCTCGCACTCGCTCGCATCCTCGAGCCCGTGGCCTCCGGCTACGACTTCATCTTCCTCGACTGCCCACCCGGCGACGGAGTACTTCAACTGGCAGCCCTGTCGGCAGCACGCTGGGTGCTTGTGCCGAGCAAGACCGACAACTCGAGCATCAAGGGCGTCGCGAAAGTGGCCGAGCGCATCGACCAGGTGCTCGACGTCAACCGGGGGATCGACTTGCTGGGAGTGATCCTCACCGATGTGGGAACCGCCACCGGACGCAAGGACGGCACAGTCGTGATCCGCAACGCCGAGCGCGACGCGCGCGCCGAGCTCGACGCGATGTTCGGAGTCGGGGACGAAGGCGGCATCGGCCGAGAGGTCGTGTTCCGACGAACCGTTCGCCACAGCGAAGCGGTCGCCAGCCAGGCACGCCGCGCCGGGCTCCTCGCGCACGAGCTCGACGAGCGAGCAAAGGCCGAGGCCAAGGCTGGCATCGCCTGGTGGAAGATCCGCAGCGGCGAACTCAAGGACAAGCAGCTCACCAGCGCCACGGCAGGATCCGTTGCCGATGACCTGCAGGCGATCGCACAGGAGATCAACGACCGCATCATCATGGCAGAGACGCCGACGCTGGAAGGAGCCCACTCATGACCGACAGCACCCGGGGCATCACGGGCCTCGCGCCTCGCAAGGTCGATCCCAAGCGGATGTTTGCCGCCAATCGCGACGCCGAGACAGCCACGCCACCCGCGCCGGAAGAAGTATCCGCAGGGACACCCGCGCCGGAAACGCCCAAGGAGCAGCCCACGAAGGCCTCCACGGCGCCAAACGTGCGACCGAAGGCCCAGCAGCCACGGAAGCCTGCCCCGCCCGCACAGGGCGCTCAGGGACGCGTGAATACCTACATCGACGCGGGCAAGCGGGCACGGGTCGTCGCCGCCTACAAAGCGACCGCGCACCTCGAAGGGGACGAATCGTTCAGCGCCTTCGTAGAGACGGCACTCGTGAACGAGGCCATCCGTCGAGAGCAGCTCCACAACTCCGGCAACGAGTTCGCGGCCGCGGGAAAACTGCAACGCGGCCGCCCCGTGCGCGACTGAATACACACAGTCGGGTGCGTGTATCGCACCACGGTCTGGAGCCGAGCCATCCTCGAGCTGCAGGGATACGGGCGAGCTACGCTCTGCTCATGTGCGGCCGCTTCTCTCTGTCGTCGAAGACCAACGAGCTGATCACGGAGTTTGTCGTCAGCGGAGGCAAACCCGAGGATTGGCGACCCACCTACTCGATTGCGCCCACGACCAGCGTTCCGATCATCCGTGAACGTCTCGCTGACGATGACGTTCAACGCGAGCTCACGCTCGCACGATGGGATTGGCCCAAGCCCGCGAGCCGCCCCGGCGGTGGGCCGATTATCAACGCCAGGATCGAGAAGCTGCCTACCGGGTTCTGGGTCGGCGCGTTCTCCAACAGCCGCTGCATCGTTCCCATGGCGCCGGGCTACTTCGAATGGACGGGGCCGAAGGGAAGCAAGCAGCCGCACCTGATCGCCGGCGACGGGATCCTCGCCGCTGCCGGCCTGACCTGGACGACCGACATCGCAGGAGAGCGGCAGCGGGTATTCGTCGTCATCACCAGAGAGGCACGAGACGCATCCGGAGAGATCCACGACCGGATGCCGGCGTTCATCTCCGACGACCTCCGCGACGACTGGCTCAACCCCACCTCGCTCACCATTCAAAACGACAGCGCCGCATCGAAAAGGAACCGCCTCGAGCTGCTCGACGAACTCGATGCCAGCTCGAGCGCGATCGCCGAAACGATGCGCACCCATCTTGTCGACCCTCGGATGAACAACGCCCGCACCGTCGACCGGCACGACTCGACGCTGCTCGAACCGATCGATCAGCCGAGCTGAGCAGCGCCAACCGAAAAGTGCTTGAAAAATGCAAGCAGCCCTCAACGTCCGAAACGTGACGCACTTCAATGCGTTCCGTGTACTGGGGGAGAGGGCCTGTTGGTCTGAGCCTCCGCATCTCCCTCGCGCTATAGCGCGGGTCAACGCTGCGGCTCAGCCTAACACGGGCGGCGAAATCTGCAAGCAAAATACACGCAATTTGCAAGCACTTTTGTCCGATTGTCAGAACTCTGTCAGTACGGCCACGAACTTTGTCAGTAGCGCCATAACCTTGCGGTGAGTGATCATAGATCCTCCTTAGTCAATGCGAGACTCGGCGAGACTCATCGTCTGTCATCAGAACCGCTGGATCAGCGTGTGATCGCAACTTGCCCCGCAAATCGCCTCTGCCACGGTGTCTCCACGGCGCCGGATCGATAGTGCGTGCGCACCCATTCCACGGCTTCCTCTGCGGGGACACCGCTGTAGCGCGCGAGGATTGCGATAGCCGTTCCTGTTCGTCCCCGTCCACCTCCGCACGCGATTTCGACCTTCATTCGGGCTGATCGGGTCAACGCCTCCTCGATCGCTGCAACCGCATCGGTCGCGCTTCGCGGCACACGGAAGTCCGGCCAGGCAACCCATCGGGATTCCCAAGCCTCAGCGTGCGGCTTCGCGGTCAGATAGATCCCGAAGTCGGGCACCTCATCGCCAACCGGTGGGCCTGCCCTCAGGGATCGACCCCGCACGGTGCGACCGTTTGGAAGCTCGACAACCCCAGCCATCATCGGATCCCACGTATGCATGCTTCCATCCTGCCGGGCGGCCGTTTGGTTGCGTGCGGGCTGCGCACACTGCTCGTCGACTACTGACAAGTTGTCTGGCATAACGAGTGCCGGTGGCGGATCGAGGGACCGCGGAATTCCGGCAAGCCGAAGCTCGAGTACTCGCCAAACTGCGTGTCATCGAACAACTTTTCGAGTCGAAATGTCATGCGTTCTGGAGTCTTCCGCGTGAGCTCCCGGTCGATGTGATGCGACGTTCACGGAAAGAGAAGAGGCCACCGATGAAGTATCGGTGGCCTTCAAGACGATCTGACTCAGCGTCGCTTGCGTCCGTAGAGATGACGTACCGCCGCAGTCACCGCGTCGTCCTTCGTCAGCCGGATGCCGTTGTCGGCAGCCTCCTGGCGAGCGCGATCGATCAGCTCATGAACATCGGGCGGCAGCCGGAACGTGGCCGGCTTCTTGTCGACCTTCTTCACGTTGTAGGGCCCGCGTCGACGCGGTGCCGGCTTGGCGAGATCCTGCTCGGCGTCTTCGACGTCGACTTCCGTCACCGGCTCGAGGGATCGCGAAGCCGTCTCGGGCTTGCTGAACGCTGCGCTCCAGTCCGTCTTGGGCTTCCTCTGTGGCTGGGTCATCGGTCGCCTCCCGCCAGGATCTCCTCGAGCACGTCGGGGTAGACGCCGAGGTTCGTGGGTACGGTGCCGAACGCCTGAGAGTAGAGCAGCTGGAACGGCACATTGACATCGAGAACGTGGAGACCCTCGACATCGCCTTCCATCGCTTTGAGCTGCTCCCACGCTTCACGGAAGCTGATGGTGTTTGGCTTGGTGCGTGTGAAGAGTATGGACAGCTGTATCGGCTTGATGCTTGCGACCTCGGCAGCGGCCTGCAGCGTCGGGGTGAGCCGCGTGGCCTCCGAGGGGGTGGCGCCGATCGGCATCACCAGGTGGTCGGTGACCATGAGCGCCTGCCGCAGGGTCGTCGAGTCATTGCCGGTATCGATGATCAGGTGCCCCTCGGGCCACATCTCGCGGACGCGCTTGCCGAGCATCTGTGACGGCAGGTACACGACGTTGACCTCGGCTGGCCACACCTCGCCGGCGTACTCGGACCACTCGAAGCTCGTGCCGTTCGCGGCATCCGCGTCGACCAGAAGCACGCGCTGGCCGGTGCGCTTAACCAGAGCGAGGGCAAGCATGATCGACGTCGTCGACCGGGCCACGCCGCCCTTGAGGTTGCCGACGGTGAGCCTCAGGGGGTTCTCTAGTGGCGTCTGCTTATCAGTCATCGTCTACTCCTCGTCACGACCTGCGGCCGCCGCGGCGTCGCCCCTGCTCGAGGCGTGCCTTTTCTTCTTGGCGCCGAATCTCGGCAGGGTTCAGTGCACGCGATCGCCGCGGCCTGCCCTGAGCCTTGAAGTCCTCGTACTCGGGTGTCTTCGTGTCGGCGAACACCGTCAGGGTGACCCCTGTGATGGGTTCGCGGGACACGTCGAGGTTGAGGTACCTGTTCTTGGACTCACCGCGCATCCACTCCAGTGCACTGCCGCCGGCCTCGTTGACGCGCTGCAGCATCGTCGAGGCGTTGTACGTGTTGACCTCCATGACGCGCCCGTTGGCGAACGTCAAGGTCGCGCGGATCTTCTTCTGATTGTCGCGGGCCTGGCCCTTGGCCGCGTTCCGGATCTGGCGGACGAGTTCAGCGTCGGCCGACGTGCGGCCCTTCGCAGTCTTCCCCTTGGGGAGGCGGAGCTCGACCTGCCGACCACCCTCGGCCATGTACGTCGTCGACGCCTGCATGGCACCACCCTGGCGGGCGGAGGTGTACTTGCCACCTGGATCCTCAGGAACCACGGTCTTCTGCTTTGCACCCGCCTTGGCCCGGACGGGAACCAGACCCCCCGACTTCAGGCGCCGGCGAGGGGGAACGCTGGAGGTGCGACCGGTGTTGGCCAGCTCCTCAAGAGTCGATCGATACAGCGCGCCGCTGGTCTCGCCGTTGAGGATCTTCCGCACCATCCTGGGGGAGCGGTGCAACTCGGCCGCGATCTCCGCCGTCGAGATCCCGCGCCCGCGGAGGAAGCGCACCAAGTCCTGCGCAGATCGGGCGCTATTGCTGTTGTCGCTCACGACATCACCACCTCGTGCTCGAGCGCCGACTCGACGCCGGCTTTTTCTGCGCGGCCGCGCAACGACAGGCGCTGCTGCAGTCGCTCCGGCGTCAGGAACGACCCACGCAGATAGCCCTGCAGACGCAGGCGGCCAGGCTTGCCGTCGTCGCCGCCACCGCTCGCGACCGGCAGTGACCAGGTCGGCAGCATGCTGGTGTAGATGGCGTCACCCTGGATGCCCAGCAGTGTGGACGGATCGACTGCGAGAGCCCCGGCGGTGTGGAGCCCGAGAGCGCTTGGTCCGTCGAGTACTCGAGCGCGAGCTCGCCCCCACACCTGAGCAGCGAGCTCCGGGTGATAGAAGGACTCCGTCCGGGAGTTGCGTTCGCTGGGAACGTGGTAGACGAACAGCTTTCCTTGCCGCTGCATGCGAGCTTGGAACTGCGGAGGAACATCGAGGGCGTTTGTCGCGACACGGGTCTGATCGCGACCCGACGACGCGAATGCGCCCACACTGTGCAGCACGATCGCTCGAAGCGCAGCCATCACCGCCTTGCGCAGCAGAGGGTGCATATCGGGGTGCTCGTTGACCCGGTCTCGGGCGCGCATGATCCGTTCGAAGAAGGTGTCCAACGGACGCGCCTTGCGGAAGACGACAGCCTCGAGCGGGTCAATCACCCACCCCGCTGCGCGCGCCACCTGGATCTCGGCTGCATCCGCCCACGTCTCACCACGCGCCCCTGGACGGTTCGGGTAGTACCAACCCTCTTCCACCCGCTGGTGGCGGACGCCGAGGAGTCCGACGTGGTTCCACGTCGAGGGCACCTGGAAGCGCACGTTGAATCTCGCGCGTGCGTACGGATCCTCATCCATCAGCTGATACGCGGCCGCACGATTCAGCCGACGCGCTGGACCCAACCCGAGCTCGCGGCCGAGCGCGGCGTACATGAAGCGACCGTCGACATACGCGAACTCGGCCATCTTCTTCTGTTTGGCCGGATCAACCAGCGGGACGCAGTCCTCGTGGGTCGAGAAGTCCGGGCCGGCAACGAGATGCTCGATATGGTGCTGGCCACTGGTCGCGTGGATCTCCTCGGCGATGTCAGAGGACACCGGCACGGGATTGACGTTCTTGGGCAGCGACAGAGCCCAGAGGTTCGTTCCGGTCGCAGCGGGGGAGTTGAACATCCGCGCGCGTTCATCGGCGGCCTTGAGAATCGCGGCTGTGGTGTCCCACGCGCTCCGCGCCTGCGCAGGGGTGAGAGGAATCTCACCGAACCACTCTTCGGCCGTGCGGATCTCGATCTTGAAGCCGGTGGTCTCGTGCTCGAACCTGCCCGTAGGCGGCCCGTTGTTGATCCAGTGAGTACCGGGCTTCCACCGCGGCGTCTGCACGTACAGCCAGTGGCGAATGCCCGGCTCGGGCTCGGGGCGCTTTCCCGTCAGCATGATCCGATTGGCGCCGTAGCTGGCGGCTGTATCGAGCAAGTCGGTGAGGTTCGGGTTCTTCCGGCGATCGCCAACAACCGGCCGGACAACTACGCCGTCCTGCGTCACACCCTGCCCGGACGTGTGATCGACCCAGATGGTCGGAACGTCTTTCGGTACCCAAGGCTTCGGGCGGTAGTCGAAGTCCTCCATGCCCGTCACCTCCATGTGCTTATATTAGTAAAAGAATATTGCAATTTGCAAGCATATTTCACGAACTGCGACGGCTTCTGAGGGTCCCGAAGCTCAGGATGCGCGTGCCTCAAGATGAGACGAGCGCGCGCGAAACGCCTTCTGCGTCTTCCGAAGCCCGGTCTCGGTCATACCCAGCAGCTGGGCAACTTCCCGATAGGTCATGCCAGCTGCGCGCGCTTCCTCAACCAGATGCCCACGACGCTCCAGCAGTTCGTCGGTGCGGGAGATCTCTACACCGACCTGAGAGATCTGCCGGCGGATGTCATCGATGTTCGCCATGACAACCATGTTACGGAACAGGGATGCGAAACCAGATACCGGATGGGGAGTGTCGCCCCTTCCAGTGGGAACCTGTCGCCACGGCTCGTTACATTTATGAAGGAAGCGCGCAGTCACGCATGCTCGATCGAGAAGAGGGCCTCCCGCGAATGAAAGACACCAACGCTGCCGGGCGCCGGATAAGCAGCGCGGAAATCGCCGAGAAGATGGGCGTCTCCCTCAACACGGTGTACGTGTACCGCAGCAGCGATCGCGACAAGTCGCCGGGCCCCTCCCGGTTTCCCGATCCCGTCGGCTTCGAGGGGCGAACCGTCCTGTTCGATGAGAACGCGATCGACGCATACATCCGTGCCCGCTCGGACACCCAAGGCCGGGCCGGTCGGCCTCCACGAACCGCCCTGCGCCGTACCGGCCCGACTGCACCCTTCCCGGACCGGATCCGCGAGGCCATAGCCGCCGGCGCCGGCGCGCCCGGTATCACCACTCTCAAGCAGCTCGCCGAGACGCTGCAGCTGAACAACGTCACCTTTGGCGAGCGAATGCGGGGCCGGACGGCCTGGACCGCAGACGAGCGGGAACGGATCGCCTCCACGCTCGGGATAGAAACCAGCGACGCCAACCTCCAGGTCGAGCAGCTGCGCGCCGAGCGGCGCACTCGACGAGAAGAGGACGAATGACGGCACCGCTGCCAGACCCTCCTGCCGGCGTCCACCTCGCCACCCGCCCCGACAGAATCCGTGAGGCCGGTTGGGTCTTCCGATCGCTCCTCTGGGAGCGTATTTTCACGCGGCGAAGCACGAGCGGCCAGCGCCTCTTCTCCCTCGCGATCGTCCTCATCCCTCTCGGAACGCTCTGGTACATCGGCTGGCGGGACGGCATCCGCGGCCTCATCATCGCCGCGCTCGTCCTGCTGGCCGTACTTGCGCTGTGTGCGGGGCTCCTGCGCCGGCAACGGCGGGGCACGCAGACACGGGTCTACGTGCTCGATGACCGGACCGCGACCCTGACGATGACCTCCAACGGCGATTACTGGACTATCGCCGGCCACAACCGCAGCCGAAAGGCGCCAGGCGCGGGGGAGCGATTACAAGATCAACTGCTCCCCACCGTGTCGGTCGCCGCCGATCGCGCCGACGTCGGCGTCCGCCTCACCGCGGCCGCACCCAAGCTCGCCGACCGCTATGCCCACAAGCTGCCCGGATTGCTCATGATTGGTCCGGCCGTCCCGTACGGAATCCAGATGTACCGCCCCAGCCTCACGCAGCGCCGCGTGATCTCCATCGACGAACTCGATTAGACGCCGGCGAAGAAGCGCACCACTGTCACGCAAGGTTGGTACACTCCTGCATTGACAAACCTTCTACTGCATCGATCGGAGACTCGGCATGGTTTCAGCGCAGACGATTGCGCTCGAGGACGTCGTCCGCCCGGAGTACGTCACCTACAAGCAAGCCGCCAAGATGATCGGCGTCAAGCACGACACCGTCCGCGTGTACCAGACGAGATCGCGTCGGATCGAGAAGGAGGGCAACAAGACTGGGCTGCCACTGTTCCCCACTCCGATGCGGATCGAGGGCATGCGCGCCAGCGCGGTCTTTCGGCGAGCGGACATCGAGGCGTACATCGCCGAGCAGCAGAACCGTGGAGACAGCATCACGGGCCGGCCACCTCGCAATGCTGCCGATCGCCTCGACCAGGACGCGAGCCGTGGAGTCAGCGAGTGGCTGGAGAAGCTCTTGTCAGAGCGTTCCATCAGCAAGGCAGAAGTCGCGCGGGCAGTCGGGATCGGCGCCGGCCCGCTGCGCTCCCGGATGTCAGGTCAGGCGCGGTGGCGCACGGCAGAGGTGCCCGCACTTGAGCAGCTGCTGGGCGAGAAGCTGCCGACAGGCAAAGGCAGCAAGAAGCGCCGCTGATCCATAACGCTGACCGGCCCGCCCCTACTGATCTTGCTCGTCTGCCTGCTCCGCAGTCTGCATACGCGCAGCCGCGTCAGCTTTGATCAGGCCGTGCTCAGTCATGCCGAACATCAACGCGAGTTGCCGCCATGTGGCGACGTTGCGACGTCGCGCTTCGGAGATCAGGCGAGTGCGAGCATCCACAACTTCCGCGAGCTCTTCGCGAAGGGCTCTCTGTCGCTGCGCGAGCTGCTCCAATTCGGTCATGAGCTCATGTGAGTCCTCAGCGGGGCTGGTCATGACGGACCACCTTGGGCTGCCGCGCCAAGTTCGTCTGACGCGATGTTCGCGGCCCGGGAGCCTCGGATCAGTTCCAGGGTGCGGAGCCGCCCGAGTGCGTTGGCAAACCCTCCGCCCGCGACGGCGTATCCCGTGCGCTCGGCAATCTCATCGTTCGACAGTGCATTCGGCCATGCCTCGAGCAACGTGGAAAGGATGGCCCGCTCCGCTTTAGCCAGCCGGGTAAGCCAGTGGTCCACGAGGGCCTGCCCGGATGGCAGCGGCTCGAAGTCGCCGAGATCGGCGATGCCCTGCTCGGTGATCGAGATGTGATCGCGGCCACCGACGATACGGCCTGTGCTGCGAAGGCGGCCGAGCGCGTTGGCGAACGCGCCTCCCTTGCCGCTGTAGCCGGTGAGATGTGCGATCTGCGAGTGCGTTCTCGGTCCGTAGGTGGCGAGGGCAGACAGAATCAGCCTTTCCGCCTTACCCAACGAACCGCGCTCGTGAGCCGTCGCCGACGGCTCACGAGTCGCCTGAGTGGTCGTCGTCCGGGCTGGCGGGGCGAGAGGGGCTACCGGCTGCGGATGCTCGGTCCGTGGGATTGAAGGCGGTGGCACCTTCGTGTGTGACGGAGTGGCAGCGGTTTCGATCTGGCTTAGCAGCGCCCACGCCGCGGCGACATCGCCCTGCACCGTGCCGAGCATCTCGTCGACGCGCGTGAGAGTCTCCGTCGCCTGATCGAAGCGACGTCGGTCCTCATAGGTAAGGGTGGGCACCTCCACGCGCACTTCCATCGGCGGGCTGATCGCCGGCGCTGCGGCCGGCCGTGAGGCGAGCTGCCGCTCCAGCTCTGTGATGCGAGCTCGCAGTCGGCGGGGATCCTCTGCCGCAGCCTTATCGATCGTGGCGCGGATGACGGAGCCGAGCTCGTCCAGATCGATCGGGGCGCGGGCCTGCGGGACAGCGGTAGCGACACCGACCTTCGGGGTGGCCGAGGAATCGAACGTCTTCCGTGCCCGGACATCGACCATCTGCAAGATGCCCAACCAAGAGGGAGACCACACCCATGCCGTGCCGGTGGGAAGGCTCGCAAGTGTCGACTTCACTCGCAACGCCTCTGCCTGGTCGGCATGCAGGCGCACCCACTCGTCGATCGCGGCGACGTCGCGCGGTCCGGTGAGGCCGTGGGTGATGAGGACTTCGATCTGTGTGAGCACGTCCTTGTTGAGCACAGCCGGCCGTTGTGTGACCAACGTCACACCCAAGCCGCGTGCGCGGCCGCGTCTCACGAAATCCTCCATTGCGCCCAAGAGTCGGGCGCCCTCCGCACGTGGATTCTGGGGCGCGAGCTCGTCGGCCTCATCGAAAACGACATGAAGCGGATCCCGGTTGCGGTGGTAGACCTCCGTCACGAAATCCGTCAGGAACCGCCGAGCCGCGCCCTTACTGAGCAGTGATGTGTCGATCACAGCGGGGATGCGGCGCTCGACGATGACCTCCGCGATCACCTTGCCCGCGGTTTCCTCGAGCGGCACGTCAGCATGAGATCCGCCGAACACGACCACAGGAAGTCCCGGTCCCTTGCCGGACTTGCTGGAGCGCAGGCCCCACCACACGCCGACGGTGTCGACGACACACACAGGAACGCCCAGGCCGATCAGTTCCTCGACGATCACACCCGCGGTATTCGTCTTCCCTTTGCCACGGCGCCCCAGCACTGCGATGGCTTCCGTCGCGAGATCTATCGGCAGCGAGAGCTTCGAGCCGAGCTGGATCTGAGCAGCAACCGTCCGACTCATAATCGGCCTCCCGTATGCAAGTCAGTTGTGTAACTAAGTTACACAATACGGCCACAATAGAGCGAGCGCTAGCACCTTCCGCAGATTCGGTCTAACTTCCTAATGTCTACCCGCGCGCGCATACTCGAAATCGTCAACATGTTCTAGGAGGTCCCTCATGCGCGCTGTGGATGTACGAGTCGCGGCCGCGATCGACGTGCGTGCCATGTCCGTACGCCCGGGCATTCGGGTCGCCCCTGTCGCTGTCGCAGCAGGGTTTCCGTCGCCTGCGCAGGACTACTTCGAGGGAGACATCGATCTCACGGAGATGCTCATCGACGATCAAGCGGCGACCTTCATTGTGCGCGTTGCCGGCGAATCGATGATGAACGCGGGCATCAGCAACGGCGACGAGCTGTTGGTCGACCGGTCCAAGACTCCCCGCGACGGCGACGTGGTCGTCGCCGTGCTCGATGGGGAGCTCACGGTGAAACGGCTCCGGCTCACCCCAGTCGGCGTCGTCCTCCAGGCAGACAACTCGGAGCATCCCGACATTGTCGTCCCCGAACTCTCAGAACTGACCATCTGGGGCACGGTCACCTACTGCTTGCACAAGCTCTGGATCAGGTGAGCCGGTGCACCTCGCGCATGTTGATATCAACAGCTGCTACGCCAGCATGGAGCGGGTCTTTCGTCCAGATCTCGCTTCCACCCCTCTCGTCGTCTTGAGCAACAACGACGGCGCGATCGTCGCTGCCAGCGCCGACGCGAAAGCGCTCGGGATGCAGATCGGTGAGGCGTGGTTCAAGGTACGAGCTCAGGCCGAACGGCTCGGTGTCGTCGCGGTGAGCTCCAACTACGAGCTCTATGGGTCAATGAGCTCGAGGGTGATGCGGCTCCTGGCTCGGTACACCGCAGATCTCGACATCTACTCCATCGATGAGGCGTTCCTCGTCGTCCCGCCGCACATCGAGCGGGATCCGGGAGCCATGCAAGCCTGGGCCCAGGACATCAAAGGCACCCTTGCGCGGCTGATCGGCGTGCCGGTGTGTGTGGGGATCGCGAACAATCGCACCCTCGCCAAGCTTGCGAATAGGTGGGCGAAGAAGGCGTCGGCGTTCGACGGCGTCTGTGTCTGGCCTGACATCGACCCCGCCGACCGGCACGCGCTGATGAGCCGGCTGCCTGTCTCGGAGATCTGGGGCATCGCGTCCCGCCTCGAGCGCCGCCTCAACGCGATCGGCATCGAGACGATCGCCGACCTCGCTGCAGCCGATCCGACCGTGGTTCGGAAGAACACGTCCGTGGTGACGATGCGAACGGCGCTCGAGGTGCGTGGAATCCCCTGCATAGAGGCCGAACCCGACCACACCGGCAAGAAGCAGCAGCTGATCGTGTCTCGCTCGTTCGGGGAGAAGATCACCACGGTCGCCGAGATGCGCCAGGTGTTCTCGATCTACGCGCAACGCGCTGCGACCCGACTCGTTCGCCATGGTCAGGTCGCCAACCTTGTCACAGCATTCGCCAGCACCTCCTCATACGCGGAGAGCACGTCATTCCAGCAGACGGTCGCCCGGCTCCCCACGCCGACAGCAGACCCAGTGCAGCTCACCAAAGCAGCACACAGCATCCTGCCGAAGCTCGAGGAGGGCATCCGCTACGCGAAAGCCGGAATCATGCTCACCGATCTACGCAAAACCGACGAACACCAGACTCTCGACATGTTCCGACACGCCCACGAGGAGTCACGGATCGCTGAGCTCCTGGACAGGGTGCAGCGCAAGACGGGTCGGGAGGTCGTGGGGCTTGGCTATGCCGGCATTCGGCCCGGGCCCAGTTGGCAGATGAAGCGTGCGATGCTGACCCGTCGTGCGACGACTCATTGGGACGAGCTCGCGATCGTGCGCGCCTGAGAGGGTAGGCGCTGTCGCCGGTGCCGCGGCGCGCTACCCGCGCACCGGCGTGGGCCTGAGCAGTTCATAGGCATCGTCGGGGCCGGTGACGATCTGCGCCTCGCACTCTCGGATGAGGCGGTGGCATCCGGACGATGCTGGGCTGCTGATCGGGCCAGGCACGGCTCCGAGGCCGCGGCCGAGGATCGCGGCGTGGTTGGCCGTGGTGAGGGATCCAGAGCGCCAGCCTGCTTCCACGACGACCGTGGCAGCGGCCGTGGCGGCGACGAGGCGATTGCGACTGAGGAAGCGGTGTCGAGTCGGAGCGGATCCGGGCGGGATCTCGCTGATGACGGCACAGCCGGCGTGCGTAGCAATCCGGTCGATCAGGTCTCTGTTGCCGGCCGGGTAGGCGCGGTCGACGCCATTGGCCAGCCAGGCGATCGTGTGGCCGTCGTTCCAGAGCGCTGCCCTGTGGGCGGTGGCGTCGATGCCGTAGGCGGCGCCGCTGACGATGGTGATCCCGCGCCCGACGAGGTCGGTGGTTAGTTCTCGAGTGACCTGGTCTCCGTAGTTGGTTGCGGCGCGCGCGCCAACGAGAGCGATCTTGCTGCTGAGGGGAGTGACCGCGGCGCCCAGGTCACCTCGAACCCAGAGCACATGGGGCGCGAGGATCCCGAGATCGGCGACGCCGGGCACAGCGTCGGGGTCGAGCATCTGAATGCCGTGACGCTGTGCCTCCCGGAGTGCGAAGTCGAGCGTGCGGCTGTTCATCCGCGGTAGCCATCGCTGTACGGCTGTCGCAGCCTCCTCCTGGGTTGAGGCGGCGTCGGCGTCCATGATCGCTGTAATGCATGCCGCAGGGTTCTCGAGCGCGGTGAGAGCTTCGGCGTATCCGATGGCCGCCACGAGACCGCCGGCGACCGTGTCGCCGGGCTCGGTGAGGACGGACCAGGCTGCTCGCGCCTCGAGGTTGACGTTGGTGGGGGTGCTCACGGGGATCTCCTGTCGTGGGATTGTTGGTAGGTGGTGGCGGGGGAGAGGTCACCCCGCCATCACCGGGTCAGTTGCGCAGGTCGGCCCAGTCGCGGCCATGGATGCCGTCGAACAGGTCGGACACGGGGCCGGTACCGGCACCGACGAGGATGTCGTGGCGCTCGGCGTAGTAGTCGGTGACTCTGTCGGTTGCGGTTGCGGTCGCAGTTGCCATGGTTTGCGCTCCTTTGTATCTCTGACAGTTACATACTAACGCACACCTCAGACATGGACCATGGACGACGATGCGACGGACCCGACTTGGCCGGTGTCAGCTGACGGTCCTGAGTTCGGCGGAGTGCTCGAGTGACGCAAGGCGTCTTGTCCATCCACCGATGACATGGGCTGGTGTGGCCCATGTGTCGAAGTGCTCAAGAGTGAGGGAGTTGCGCCGATTGATCAACGCCGGCACGTCCAGCAGTGACAACTGGAGATAGCTCATGTGGACGGCAGTGAGGCTGAGATCGTCGGCGGTGACGTGGACGCTCTCGCGATAGTCGAGACCGCGACGAGCGAGAGCTTGAGTCATCGCGATGACCATGGCTCCCGCCCCGCAGGCTGGCTCATAGATCGTCAGAAACGGCCGGGGTGGGACCCGAGTGGAGGTGCCAGTGAGCTGCATTTCGGCGATGAGCTGCGCCACGTTGTACGGGGTGAAGAACTGTCCGCGATCGCGGTCAGCGATGCCGAGCTGCATGTATGTCTCCCCGAGCACGTCGCGTGGGTTCTGGGTCACCTCGATGGCCACCAGGGCCAGTGCTTCCGCGAAGCGGTCCATCTGCGCGGCGCTGTACTGAGATCGGATGCGCTCGTACGACTCCTCCCGCTCTCGGAAGCCGTGAGAGTCGACGCGGTTGCGGATGGCGATGGCGCTTGCCTCGCAGAAGTCCGTGAATACCGTGCGCAGGTCGCGAGATCCGGCGTTGGCTTTGAGTGTCCTCACGATGGGTGTCATCATTGCTGCTCCTCTCGGCTCGTCGAGGATCAGCGGGAAACCGCAAAGCTGAAGTCCGGGAGGTGACCGGCGGCGACGAATGTGCCGACGATCTGCGACAGGCCGTGCTCGGGGTCGATCGCCAGCGCGCGGAGTGAGTAGGCATCGGCGTGAGTCGAGCGCCCCAGTGCCCAGGAGAGCCACGCAGCGACCGCCAGAGGGCCGACCTGCTCACTTTCGGGTGCGAGTGCGGCGAGGTGGCGGCACGCCGTCAGAGCGGCGGACAGGCGGTCCGCGTCGGGGCGCGGTCCCTCGCCCCACATGACCATCGCCAGGTGCTTCGGGTAATCGACGCCGTTCTCCCAGGCGATCTGCGCGTCCAGCGCGCTCTCACCGGCTGCGAAACCGTGCGCCCACTGCACCACGGCCACGTCGCGCAGCGAGGGCCGGTTCAGCAGGGTGATCATCGTCGCGGCTGACTGCGCCTTGAGGTCCGATCCATCCCACGACAGCGACTGCTCGAACAGGTCGAGCGGGTCAACGTCCAGCATTGCCAGACGGATGCCGAGGTCACCGGGGAGAGCCTCGGCGACCTCCCGTGCGAGAGCCTCGTCGGCCTCCGGCAGAACCGCCCCGGCGTGCTGATCGGCTGCGGTGACCATCGCTGCCAGGTGCTCGGGAACCTCGGGCATCGGGGACACCGCATCGTCGCCGATGAGGCCCCACCCGGCGCCGGTCACGTAGAACCGCTCGATCATGCTCAGCCCGCACTCGTCGGCGGTCTGGGTGATCGCCTCAGCGACCGCCTCGGCCTCGGCGCGCTCGCCGTAGACGATGACCGCCAGGCCCGTCGCGTTCTCGACCCTGCAGACCAGGCCAGCGGCCACGGTCGCGAGGTGCACGGCGTTCTCGACGCTCGGCAGATCGAAGCGCATCGCGCCGATCGTGCGGGGACCGTCGAACGGGATAACGACGACTGAGTCAGTTGGCTGGTAGCCGAGCATCGGGGGCACGGCAGCGAGGAAGTCGCCGGGCTGAGTGGCCTTGTGGAGGGTGGGGAGTGGAGTGGTCATGGTGTGTCCCTTCCTGGGGTTTGTATCTCTGACAGTTACAGACTACGAGGGGGGTCAGACATTGGGGACCATGGGCGGCTGGTTGGGGT
>NZ_JBSHLB010000007.1:0-153489 GCF_053619935.1 Microbacterium sp. NPDC055455 | reverse complement strand
AAAAGACCCCCACCAACCAGAAAACTGGTCGACAGAGAAATAAATTTGGCATTTGACAAGTGCACGCTGTTGAGTTCTCAAAGATCGGACGCACCCGCGTTCAGGCCTCTCAGCCGTCGCCGCAGGGCAACTTCTCTATCTTACACATCCCGACCCGCTTGTCAAACCGCCTCAGCGGGGCACGAGACCCCACCACGGCCGACAGCACACGGAAGTGGAAGAAACCCATCCTAGACCGAAACCGGACAGACTCGCCAGGAGCTGATTCGGATGGGGTGGTCCGCTGCTTGAGGGGAGCCAGGCCTTCCGGCCTTCCGCTCTACCCTTTGGGGCGAACAACAATTACTTTACGTGGCACCGACGCACGCGTCGAATCCACCCCGCATCCCGGGCGTGTCGCACCGCCGATCCGCGTGAATACGCGGAAGCGTCGCCCTCCCACCGCGCTAGCGTTGATCGCATGAGTCAAGAACGATGGGTGTGGGGCGTCGGCCTCGCGACGACCGCAGATGACGGAACCGTGCTCGACACGTGGTTCCCCTCCCCCAGCGCCGGACGGATCCCCTTGGGATTCGACCCCAAGATGCCGCCGGACGAGTTGGACCGCCTGGCTGTCGCCGACCCGCGACGTGCCGTCTCCGTCGACGTCGTCACCCTCGAGGCGGACCTCGACGCGGCGCCGACCTCCACCTCCGACGCGTACCTGCGCCTGCACGCGCTGTCCCACCGGCTCGTCCGCCCCAACGAGGTGAACCTGGACGGCATCTTCTCCCACCTCCCGAACGTGGCGTGGACGAACGCCGGCCCGATGCATCCCGATGCGCTCACCCGGCTCCGCCCCTTCCTCGCGCGCGACGGCATCCAGGTGCAGGGCCTGGACAAGTTCCCGCGCCTGCTGGACTACGTCACCCCGTCGGGCGTGCGGATCGCCGACGCCTCCCGTGTGCGGCTGGGCGCATACCTGTCTCCCGGCACGACCGTGATGCACGAGGGGTTCGTGAACTTCAACGCCGGCACCCTGGGTCAGAGCATGGTCGAGGGTCGTATCTCGCAGGGCGTCGTCATCGGCGACGGCAGCGACATCGGCGGCGGGGCATCCATCATGGGGACGCTGTCCGGCGGCGGCACGCTCAAGGTGTCCATCGGCGCACGCACGCTGCTGGGGGCGAACGCGGGTGTCGGGATCTCGCTGGGAGACGACTGCGTCGTCGAGGCCGGCCTCTACGTCACGGCCGGCACGAAGATCGTCCTCGCGGACGAGACCCCGCGCGCGGACGGCTCGTTCCCGACCGCCAAGGGCGCAGAGCTCTCCGGCCGCGACGGACTGCTCTTCCGCCGCAACTCGCTCTCCGGCGCGGTGGAGGCGGTGCGCCGCGCGGGCGTGGGCGTGACGCTCAATGAGGCGCTGCACGCGTAGCGCGCTGCCCTCGCCGCCCCGGCACTGACGCCGCGGCGCCCCCCGGTGCCATAATGTGCGCGTCAGATCGTGACGCAAAGGGGGGCGGCACGTGGATGAACGCGACGTCGAGCACGTGGATGCCCTCGTGGTGGGCAGTGGTTTCGGCGGATCCGTGGCGGCCTACCGCCTCGCGGAGGGCGGCAGGTCGGTGGTCGTCATGGAGCGCGGGCGGCCGTATCCGCCGGGCTCGTTCGCGCGCACGCCGAGCGAGTTCGGCGCCAACTTCTGGTCGCCGTCCGACGCGCTCTACGGTCTGTTCGAGACGTGGAGCTTCCGTGGCCTGGAGGGGGTGGTGTCCAGCGGTCTCGGCGGCGGCTCGCTGATCTACGCGAACGTCCTCCTGCGCAAGGACCCCGAATGGTTCGTGCACGATTCCCCGCTCCCCGGCGGCGGGTACGAGAACTGGCCCATCTCGCGGGAGGACCTCGACCCGCACTACGACAGCGTCGAGGCGATGCTGGGGGCGAACCCGTATCCGTACACCGACACGGCCAAGACGGTGGCGTTCGAGCAGGCGGCCCGACGTGCCGGCCTTCCCACCTTCCGTCCGCCGCTGGCGGTGTCGTTCGCGCCCGAGCGTGAAGGGCGCCCGTCGATCGGGCTCGTGCCGACACCGGCGTACGGCAGCATCCACGGCTCCGAGCGCTTCACCTGCATGCTGTGCGGGGAGTGCGACATCGGCTGCAACTACGGCGCCAAGAACACCCTCGATCACACCTACCTCTCCGCGGCGGCCCATGCCGGCGCCGACATCCGTGCGCTCCACGAGGTCAAGGGATTCCACCGCCGCGACGGAGCGTGGGAGGTGCGCTATCGCGTGCACGACGCGGATGCCGCGACCGCGGAGGACAGGATCATCTCCGCGACCTCGTTGATCCTCGCCGCAGGGACCTTCGGGTCCACCTACCTGCTGCTGAAGAATCGGGCCTCCCTGCCCGGCCTCAGCACCGCGCTGGGAACCCGCTTCTGCGGGAACGGGGACCTGCTGGGCTTCCTGTTCAACGCCCGCGAGAGCATCGATCGCACCGCCAAGGCACGATCGCTGGTCAGCAGCCGCGGCGCGGTCATCACGAGCGCCGTCCGCGTGGGCGATCGCGTCGACGGCGACGACACCGATGCGGACGGGCGCGGCTACTACGTGCAGGATGCCGGCTACCCCGGCTTCCTCAACTGGCTGATGGAGCTGAGCCAGCTGCGGTCGGTGATCTCCCGCAGCACCCGCGTGGCCGCCCGCATGCTGGCCTCGCGGCTGTTCGGCGACGGGCGGTCCAACGTCTCGCGCGACCTCGCGGCGGCGATCGGCAAGGTCTCGCTCTCGTCCTCGTCCATGCCCGTGCTCGGCATGGGGCGCGACCTGCCCGACGGGATGATGTACCTCGAGGAGGGTCGCCTGCAGATCGACTGGACGACGGCCACCTCGATGGAGTACTTCGACCGCATGCGGCACACGATGGCCCGCATCGCCGACGAGCTGGGCGCCGAGTACGCCGACAACCCGCTGTGGTGGGCCAAGCGGGTCATCACCGTGCACCCGCTCGGCGGTGCGCCGATGGGGCGGAATCCCTACGAGGGCGTGGTCGACGAATGGGGTCGCGCCTTCGGCGTCGACGACCTCTGGGTGCTGGACGGCGCCTCGATGCCCGGTCCGGTCGGGCCGAACCCCGCGCTCACGATCGCCGCCTTCGCGGATCGAGCCATCGAGCATGCGCTCGAGGCTCCCGCTCCACAGCCCCACAGACGACCCCGGACCGGTTCCGGCGGCGAGAGGAGACACGCCATGCAGGACGCGCCCCGTCCCGGTCCCGACGCCAGGAAGGTCCGCTTCACCGAGCAGATGAAGGGATTCGTCGCCCTCGGGGCGCGCGACCCGCACGACGCCTACGAGGATGCCCGCATCCTCGACGAGAAGTTCATGTTCGAGCTGACGATCGAGACCTCCGACATCGATGCCTTCGTCGCCGACCCCTCACACGCCGGGACGGCATCGGGATACGTCGACGCGGACATCCTCGGAGGTCACGTGCCCGTCGACCGCGGGTGGTTCCACCTCTTCGTCCGAACCGATGACGGGGCGGACCGGCGCATGGTCTACCGTCTGTGGATCACCCCCGACTCCGGTGCGCCCTTCACGGTCCTGGGGATCAAGGAGGTGCGGGACGATCCGGGCTTCGACCTGTGGGACGACACGACGACGCTGTACGTGCAGCTGCTCACCGGGCACGTCCCGCCTCCCGACGTGGGAGAGCTCGGGCAGCTGCATCCCACGGGCGACGAGCTCGTCGCGGGGGCGGGGGTGCTCCGCATCAAGCCGCTCGACTTCGCCCGGCAGATGACGACGTTCCGCGCGACCGGCGAGGACGGCGCCGCCGCGATCAGCGCGTTCGGATCGGTCTTCCTCGGGCAGCTGTGGGACGCCTACGCCGGGCTGGCCGTCAAGGGGGCGTGACCGCATGGCGACGAAAGCGGACCCGGCGCCGTGGCGGTACGTGCGCCGCGGGGCGCGCGGGCACGACACGGAGCTCATCCCGTTCCCGGCGGACGACGGGGTTCCGCTGCTGATGCTCCACCTCACCCGCCCCGGTGCGGAGACTCCCCGCGGACCGGTGATGCTCGTCCACGGCGCCGGCGTGCGCGCCGAGATCTTCCGGCCGCCGCTGGAGCGGACGCTCGTCGACGCGCTGCTCGACGACGGCTTCGACGTCTGGCTCCTCAACTGGCGTGCGTCGATCGACCTGCGGCCGGTGGCCTGGACGCTCGACGACGCCGCCGCGTACGACTACCCGGCGGCGGTGCGCCTGATCCGGCAGCGGACCGGCCACCAGACCATGAAGGCGTTCGTGCACTGCCAGGGGTCGACGTCGTTCATGATCGCCGCGATCTCGGGCCTCGTCCCGGAGGTGACGACGGTCGTCACCAACGCGGTGTCGCTGCACACGGTCCTGCCCCGCTGGTCGACCATGAAGATCCAGGTGCTCTCGCCGATGGTGCGTCGCATCAGCCCCACGCTCTCGCCGAAGTGGGGCTACAAGACGGAGGGGCCCTTCTCGCGAGTGCTGCGCTCGGTCGTCACGGCCACGCACCCGGAATGCGACAGCCCCGTGTGCGCGATGGTGAGCTTCACCTACGGCGCGGGCCATCCGGCGCTCTGGGCGCACCGCAACATCGACCGAGCCACACACGACTGGATCACGGGCGAGTTCGCCGGCTCGCCGATGACGTTCTTCGCTCAGATGCGCGACAGCGTGCGCGCCGGGCATCTCGTCCCGACGGGGGATGTGCCGGAGGTGGTGCCGGATCTCCTGGCCCGTCCGCAGACCGACGCGCGGTTCGTCTTCCTCGCGGGAGCGGACAACCGCTGCTTCCTCCCGCTCGGCCAGCGGCTCTCGTTCGCGCACTTCGACGCGTTCGCCCCCGGCAGGCACACCCACCACGAGTTCCCGGGCTACGGGCACCTCGACGTGATCTTCGGCGCCGACGCGTGGCGCGACACCCACCCGGTCATCGTGGACGAGCTCCGACGCTAGGCGAAGGACCTCGGCAGAAGCCGTCGGGTCAGGACAGGCCGGGGTAGCTGCGCTCGGATGCGCCGACGTAGAGCTGTTGCGGGCGGCCGATCTTCCCCTGCGGATCGTTCGCCGCCTCGCGCCATTGCGCGAGCCAGCCGGGCAGACGCCCGATGGCGAACAGCACCGTGAACATGCGTGTCGGGAAGCCCATCGCCTTGTAGATCACGCCGGTGTAGAAGTCCACGTTCGGGTACAGCCGCCGGTCCTGGAAGTACGCGTCGTTGAGCGCGATCTCCTCCAGCTCCTTCGCGAGGTCCAACAGCGGGTCGCTGACGCCGAGCGCCGAGAGGACCTCGTCGGCCGACTCCTTGACGAGCTTCGCGCGCGGGTCGTAGTTCTTGTACACGCGGTGGCCGAAGCCCATCAGCTTGACGCCGTCCTCCTTGTTCTTCACCCGCTCGACGAAGCGCTGCACGCTCTCGCCCGAGTCGCGGATGCGCGCCAGCATGTCGAGCACCGCCTCGTTGGCGCCGCCGTGGAGCGGGCCGTAGAGGGCGTTGATGCCGGCGGAGATCGACGAGAACTGGTTGGCACCCGTCGAACCGACCAGGCGCACCGTGGAGGTGGAGGCGTTCTGCTCGTGGTCCTCATGGAGGATCAGCAGGCGCTCGAGCGCGCGCGACATGACCGGGTCGACCTGGTAGACCTCGGAGAGCACGCCGAAGTTCAGCTTCAGGAAGTTGTCGACGAAGCCGAGCGAGTTGTCGGGGTACAGGAACGCCTGCCCGATGCTCTTCTTGTGCGCGTACGCGGCGATCACCGGCAGCTTCGCCAGCATGCGGATCGTGTTGAGCTCGACGTGCTCGGGGTTGTTCGGATCGGACTGGTGCTCGTAGTACGTCGACAGGGCCGACACCGCCGACGACAGCACCGACATGGGGTGCGCCGTGTGCGGCAGGGCTGAGAAGAAGCGCTTGAGATCCTCGTGCAGCAGCGTGTGGCGACGGATCTTCTCGTCGAACTCGCCCAGCTCGTCGGCGGTCGGCAGCTCGCCGTAGATCAGCAGCCATGCGACCTCGAGGTACGTGCTGTTCTTCGCCAGCTGCTCGATCGGGTAGCCGCGGTAGCGCAGCACGCCCTGGTCGCCGTCGATGTAGGTGATCGCCGACTTGGTGGCCGCGGTGTTGACGAACCCGTAGTCGAGCGCCGTGTAGCCGGTCTGGCGGGTGAGGGTCGAGACATCCACGCTCGGTGTGCCGTCCGTGCCCCGCAGCAGCGGGAACTCTGCGGTCTTGTCACCGATCGTGAGGGTGGCCTTCTCCTGCTGGGTGCCCGCTTCGCTCACGGCGCCTCCTCGCGATTGTCGTCGTACGGGGGGTTTCGTCCACTCCGGCGCGACGCCGTGACGTCGTCTGCGTGAGGACTTCGGGAGCGGGACGGGGGATGCCGCGTCGCCGCGTTCCTACAGCCTAGTGCGCCGCTGCGCCTACTGCTGACACAGCCAAACGGACGAGGCATCCGATGGAGGAATCCTCACGACCCGTCTGCGGATGCGGCGCGCAGGCGCTCGGCCGCCCGGAAGATGCCGTCGTCGGTCGCCGTCAGCGACAGCCTGATGTGGTCCGGATGGTGCGTGCCGTAGAAGTGCCCGGGCCCCGCCAGGATCCCGAGGTCTGCGAGCCGGCCGAGGCTCTCCCATCCGTCGCGGCCCTCCGTCGCCCAGAGATACAGGCCCGCTTCGCTCCCGTCGATCCGGAACCCGGCCGCCTCGACCGCAGGACGCAGCACCTCCCGGCGGCGGCGGTACAGCTCCTTCTGGGCGGCGACGTGCGCGTCGTCTTCGAGAGCGGCGACCATCGCCGACTGCACGGGCGCCGGCAGCATCAGGCCGAGGTGCTTGCGGGCGGTCAGCAGGGGCGCGACGATCGCCGGATCTCCGGCGAGGAAGGCCGCGCGGTAGCCGGCGAGATTGGACTGCTTGCTCAGCGAGTACACCGACAGGATGCCGCCGACGTCGCCGTCGGTGACGCGGGGGTCCAACGCTGAGGGCACCGGCTCGGAATCCCACGGCGCATCCCAGCCGAGCTCCGCGTAGCACTCGTCCGAGGCGAGCACGGCGCCGAGCTGTCGCGCGCGTGCCGCCGCGCGCCGCAGGGCGGCGGCATCCAGGACCCGCCCGTCCGGGTTCCCCGGCGAGTTCACCCACACGAGCCGCGTGCCCTCCGGCCACTCCGCCGGGTCGTCGGACGCCAGGGGCGTCGCGCCGACCAGCCGCGCGCCGACCTCATAGGTCGGGTACGCGGCGCGGGGATGCACGACGATGTCGCCGGGGCCGAGTCCGAGCAGCAGCGGCAGCAGGGCCACGAGTTCCTTGGAGCCGACCGTCGGAAGCACGTGCGCCGGCGTCAGCCCCGGCACTCCCCGCCGCCGCTCGAACCACGCCGCGATGGCGGCACGAAGCGCCGGCGTTCCGACGGTCTGCGGATACGCGTGCGCGTCGGTGGCCGCCCGCAGCGCGTTCGCCACGACGGCGGGCGTCGCGTCGACGGGCGAGCCGATCGAGAGGTCGACGATGCCGTCGGGGTGGGAGCGGGCGCGCGCCGCATACGGGGCGACGGCATCCCAGGGGTAGTCGGCGAGGTCGGCGACCCCCACGTCAGTGTTCCTGCGGCGGGAGGGCCTCGATGATCGGGTGGTCCTTGTGGATCACGCCCACCTTGGCGGCGCCGCCCGGCGAGCCGATGTCGTCGAAGAACTCGACGTTGGCCTTGTAGTAGTCCTGCCACTCGTCCGGGAGGTCGTCCTCGTAGTAGATGGCCTCGACCGGGCAGACCGGCTCGCAGGCGCCGCAGTCCACGCATTCGTCGGGGTGGATGTACAGCGAGCGCTCGCCCTCGTAGATGCAGTCCACGGGACACTCGTCGATGCAGGCGCGGTCCTTGACGTCCACGCAGGGAAGGGCGATCACGTACGTCACGGTGCCAGTCTAGCCGCGGCCCTCGGGCCTGAGCGGCGGGACGCCGATCAGGCGGTGCGACCGGATGCCGCGACGGCGGGCACGCGCGGCTGCGGCCAGGCGATCACGATCGCGGAGACCAGCGGCACGAGGATCGTCCACGCCACGCCGGGATTGAATGCGCCGTCCGCCTCCTGCGGCACCACGACGGAGCCGCCGGGCCCGGCACCGGAGAAGACCAGCGTGGCGACCATGGCGCCCAGTGCGGTCGCCAGCGTCGCCCAGCGGTCGCTCGTGAGCAGCCGGACCGCCACGAGCAGCGCGGTCACCCCGACGAGTGCGAGCACCAGCCCGAGGGGGAACCAGCCGAGCCGGAACCCCTGGGCCACGGTGCCGGCCACGCCGTAGAAGGCGCCGATGACGAACGCCACGACCCAGGCGCCGATGCGCGACCAGAACGAACCCACGTCTCGAGTCTAGGCGGCGGGACCACGCGACGAGCGCCCGGCTCAGGCCGCCCAGCCCCACAGCCGCAGGAGCGCGGCCACGAGCGCGGCCGCGATGACGACGACGAGGAACGGCGCCCGCAGCACCAGCAGACCGGCCGCGACCAGCAGCGCGGGCACCCGGGCGTCGACGACCACCGCCTGGCCGGCGCCCAGTGTCTGCACGGCGACGAGCGCTGCCAGCAGTGCGACGGTGAGCAGATCTGCGATCCGCATGGGTCGCGGCGCCGCCACCCACCGGGGCGGGATCAGGTATCCGACCGTCTTCAGCGCCACGCAGACGATGGCTGCCACGAGCACGGCGGTCCACATGGTCACGGCAGTCCCTCCCACGGCTCCTGAGCCCGCCGCTGTGCGGCGTCCTCGGGTTCGGCGCCGTCCGCCGCGTCGTCGGCGCCCAGCCAGTTCGACCAGCCGACGACGATGGCCACGGCGGCGGCGATGATGACCGGCATCCCCGGCATCAGCACCGGGGTCAGCACCGTCGCCACGACCGCGGCGGCGACACCGACCACGATGGGCTGGCGGGCGCGAAGCCGCGGCCACAGCAGGGCGAGGAACGCCGCCGCTGCCGCCGCATCCAGCCCATAGGCGCGGGGATCGCCCAGCACGTCGCCGAGCAGGGCGCCGGCGAGGGTCGAGAGGTTCCAGCCGATGTAGATGCCGATGCCCGTGACCCAGAAGCCCAGCGTGCGCGCGCGATGCGACGACTGCGCGAGCGACACCGCCGTTGACTCGTCGATCGTGAACTGCGCTGCGGCGGCGCGTCGCCAGAATCCCGGGCCGATGACCGGTGACATGCGGATGCCGTAGGCGACGTTGCGCACGCCGAGCAGCCCGGCGGACGCGATGGCGGCGGGCGCGGCGGCGACTCCCCCGGCGCCGACGATGCCGGCGAAGGCGAACTGCGATCCGCCGGTGAACATCACGAGGCTGAGGATGCACGTCTGCCAGACGTCCAGGCCGGACGCGACCGCCAGTGCGCCGAACGAGATCCCGTAGGCGCTCGTCGCCAGGGCGACCCCGAGCGCCTCGCGCACCGCCCGCCTCGCCTCTCCGGCGCTGTGCACGTCGTCGAAGTGAGGGTCGTGGGTCACCTCGTCATGGTAACCAGCGTCGCCGGACGTCGCGGCGGTCCGCTCTGCGACGAGTGGCCCACCCGCCGCGGCATCCGTTCGCCCGTCTCTTACGCGTTGGCGTCCTGCCGCTTGAGACGCGCGGCGGCGCGGCCGCGCTCGGTGGCGTCGAGGACGACCTTGCGGATGCGCACCTTCTCGGGCGTGACCTCGACGCACTCGTCATCGCGGGCGAACTCGAGGCTCTCCTCGAGCGACAGCTGGCGCGGCGGCGTCATCGACTCGAACGCGTCAGCCGTCGAGGAGCGCATGTTCGTGAGCTTCTTCTCCTTGGTGATGTTCACGTCCATGTCGTCGGCGCGCGAGTTCTCACCGACCACCATGCCCTCGTACACCTCTTCGGTGGGCTGCACGAAGAAGCTCATGCGCTCCTGCAGCGCGATCATCGCGAACGGCGTGACGACGCCCGCACGGTCGGCGACGATCGACCCGTTCTGGCGGGACTGGATGTGCCCGGCCCAGTCGTCGTAGCCATGGGAGATCGCGTTGGCGATACCGGTGCCGCGGGTGGTCGAGAGGAACTCGGTGCGGAAGCCGATGAGACCGCGGGACGGGACGATGAACTCCATGCGCACCCAGCCGGTGCCGTGGTTGGTCATGCTGTCCATGCGGCCCTTGCGCGCCGCCATGAGCTGGGTGATGGCGCCGAGGTACTCCTCCGGCGCGTCGATGGTGAGGTGCTCGAACGGCTCCTTCACCTTGCCGTCCTCACCCTTGCGCGTGACGACCTGCGGCTTGCCGACGGTGAGCTCGAAGCCCTCGCGGCGCATGTTCTCGACGAGGATCGCCAGCGCGAGCTCGCCGCGGCCCTGCACCTCCCACGCGTCGGGACGGCCGATGTCGACGACCTTGAGCGAGACGTTGCCCACGAGCTCGCGATCGAGGCGGTCCTTGACCATGCGGGCGGTGAGCTTGTGGCCCTTCACCTTGCCGACGAGGGGGCTGGTGTTGGTGCCGATCGTCATGGAGATGGCGGGGTCGTCGACGTGGATCTGGGGCAGCGGGCGGACGTCCTCGGGGTCGGCGATCGTCTCGCCGATCGTGATGTCCTCGAAGCCCGCGATCGCGACGATGTCACCGGGTCCGGCGCTTTCGGCGGGGTACCGATCGAGCGCACGGGTCTTCAGCAGCTCGGTGACGCGGGCGTTGCTGGTCGTGCCGTCGTGGCGCACCCACGCGACCGTCTGGCCCTTCTTGAGCGTGCCGTTGAAGACGCGCAGCAGCGCCAGGCGGCCGAGGAAGGGGCTCGAGTCGAGGTTGGTCACCCACGCCTGCAGCGGCGCCTCGTCGTCGTACGACGGAGCGGGAACATGCTCGAGGATCGCCTCGAAGAGCGGCTCGAGGTCGCCGTTGTCGGGAAGCTCGCCGTTGCCGGGACGGTTGTGGGATGCCGCGCCCGCGCGTCCTGACGCGTACACCACGGGCACGTCCAGCAGCGCGTCGACGTCCAGGTCGGGCACGTCCTCGTGGAGGTCCGACGCGAGCCCGAGCAGCAGATCGTGAGCCTCCTCCTCGACCTCGGCGATACGCGCGTCGGGGCGGTCGGTCTTGTTGACCAGCAGGATCACCGGCAGCTTCGCCTCGAGGGCCTTGCGCAGCACGAAGCGGGTCTGCGGCAGCGGCCCTTCACTGGCGTCGACGAGCAGCACGACGCCGTCGACCATCGACAGACCGCGCTCCACCTCGCCGCCGAAGTCGGCGTGGCCGGGGGTGTCGATGACGTTGATCGTCACCGGGACCTCGGTGTGCACGCCGTTGTAGGTGATCGCCGTGTTCTTGGCGAGGATAGTGATGCCCTTCTCGCGCTCGAGGTCGTTCGAGTCCATCGCGCGCTCTTCCATGTGCTCGTGCGAGCCGAACGAGCCGGTCTGGCGGAGCATGGCGTCGACGAGGGTCGTCTTGCCGTGGTCGACGTGGGCGACGATCGCCACGTTGCGGAGGTCCGGACGGAGGGCGCGCGCCATGAGGGAATCCTTGAAAGTGAGGGGAAGAACGAGGTCGGCCCCTGAACGTGTCGAGGGAACCGGCATCCGTCATTCTACCGGTCCGACCAGGACGTCTCCCGCGAACGCCTCCGCGCCGCCCCGGAGGACCGGGACGGCGCGGCGCCGACAGAGGCCGGCCGGGTCAGCTCGCGGCGGGGCCGCTGCGCTCGAGCAGCGCGGCGCGCGCCTCGCGGCGCACCCGCTGCTCCTCGGGGTTCGGCACCGGCACGGCGGCGATGAGGCGCTGCGTGTACGGATCCTTCGCCCCGCGCAGGATCTGGTCGCGGGTGCCCGACTCGACCAGCTTGCCGTGGTGCATCACCGCGATGCGGTGCGCGAGGATGTCGACCACCGCGAGGTCGTGGCTGATGAACAGGCACGCGAACTGCAGCTCCTGCTGCAGCTCCTGCAGGAGGTCCAGGAACCGGGCCTGCACCGACACGTCCAGGGCCGAGGTGGGCTCGTCGGCGACCAGCAGCTCGGGTGCCAGCGCGAGCGCCCGGGCGATGCCCACGCGCTGGCGCTGCCCACCCGAGAGCTCGTGCGGGAAGCGGTTCCGGTACGACGCGGGCAGCTCGACCTGGCTGAGCAGCTCCTCCACGCGCTTGTCGAGGTCCTTGCCCTTCGCGACCCCGGCGAGCAGGATCGGCTCGCCGATGGACTGCCCGATCGGCATACGCGGGTTCAGCGACGATGCGGGATCCTGGAACACGATGCCCGTCTTTCGACGGATCGCGAACAGCTCCTTCTGCGTCGCGTGCGAGATGTCGGTGCCGACGGTGGTGAGCTTGCCCTCGGCGATCGGCAGCAGACCGATGGCGGCGCGACCCAGGGTCGTCTTGCCGGAGCCCGACTCGCCCACGAGGCCGACGATCTCGCCGGGATAGATCGCGAGATCGATGTGCTCGGCGGCGCGGAACGCCGGGATGCGGCCGCGCTTGGGGTAGTCGATGGCGACGTCCTCGAACGCGAGCACGGGGGTGCGCGTCTCGATGATCTCCTCGGCCGCTTCGCTGGCGCGCTCGCGGATGTATGAGACCGACGGCACCGCCGACGTCTCGGTGACGACCTCCGCCGGCCCGGGCTCCGCCTCTTCGAGGACGCCGAGGCCGAGGTGCGGCACCGACGCCAGCAGCTGCTGCGTGTACGGGTGCACCGGGGCGTGGAAGATCTTGTCGACCGTGCCCGACTCGACCACGACGCCGTTCTTCATCACCATGATGCGGTCGGCGAGGTCGGCGACCACGCCCATGTCGTGGGTGATGAGGATGATCGCGGAGTCCAGCCGCTTGTGCAGGTTGCGCAGGAGGTCGAGGACCTCCGCCTGCACGGTCACGTCCAGGGCCGTGGTCGGCTCGTCGGCGATGAGCAGCAGCGGGTCGCACGAGATGGACTGCGCGATCATCGCGCGCTGGCGCTGACCGCCGGAGAGCTGATGGGGGTACTTGTGGAACGACTGCTCCGGCTCGGGCATCTCCACCATGCGCAGCAGCTCCACCGCGCGGTCCCGGGCATCGCTCGGGGCCATGCCGCGATCGTGCGAGCGCAGCGCCTCCATGATCTGGAAGCCGACGGTGTAGACGGGGTTGAGGGCCGTCATCGGCTCCTGGAAGATCACGGCGATCTCGTTGCCGCGGAGGGACCGCAGCGCCGCCTCGTCGAGGCCCCGCAGCTCGCGGCCCAGCAGCTTGATCGATCCCGTGACGCGGGAGTTCTCGGGAAGCAGCCCGAGAAGCGCCATCGAGCTCGTGCTCTTGCCGGAGCCCGACTCGCCGACGATGGCGAGCACCTCGCCGCGGCGGACCTCGTAGTTCATGTCGATGGCTGCCGGGTAGAACTGCCCGTCCACCCAGAACTCCACCCCGAGGTTGTCGACCTCGAGGATCGTCTCCGGAAGGGCTCCTCGCGACGCCGCCGCAGCGGCGTCGATGCCCGTCGTGTCAGTCATTCCGTGGTGTCCAATCTGCGAAGCTTGAAGTCATGTCGTTCCAGGAGGTCCGCTACCGGCCGGCGTTCGGCCGCATCCTCGCTGTCGTGACCGTTGTGGTGTGCGCCCTCGGCGTCGTCGCGCTGATCGTCACCGATCCCGCTGCGGCACTGCGCTATGTCTGGCCGATCCTGCTGGTCGGCGTGCTGGCGTGGGCGCTGTTCTGGCGACCGGCGCTCATCGTGCAGGAGCACGGCATCACCGTGGTGAACGTCCTGCGCACGAGCTTCGTGCCCTGGCCGTCGATCACGGCGATCGACACCCGCTACTCGCTCACCCTGCACACCGCCCACGGCCGTGTGCCCGTGTGGGCGGCGCCCGCACCCGGCCGGCACCGCACCCTGGGGCTGGCCCCGAAGGACTTCGACGGCGTCGGTGAGACCGCGCGGGGCGAGGTCGGGGAGCTGCGCCCCAACGATGCCGTCACGACGCCCACCGGCAACCTGGCCCAGCTCATCCGCGGCCGCTGGGAGCGCCTGCGCGACGAGGGCGCCTTCGCGAGCGGCGTCGACCCCGAGGCGTCGACGCAGACGTGGCACTGGGGGACGATCGCCACCGTCGCGGCGCTCGGCGCCGCGACGGTGGTCGGCGCGCTGGCGTGAGAGCACGTCACCGCTCCGGATCGAGCGGCTTGTGCTGCACGTCGCCGGGCTCCTCGGGGCGCGGATCGTTGAAGTTCACGATCCGGTCGCCCGTGTAGGCCGTCTGGATGCCGACGTCGACCATCGCCGCGTCGGTCGACGGCGTCGTGTCGACCTCTGGTGCCACCGGTCCGCCCGCCCGACCCGCGCGGGCCATCGCCCGCTCGCTCGGCATCTTCTTCTGGCGCGGGTCGAACGCGTCGCGCAGCCCGTCGCCGATGAAGTTCACGCACAGGGCGATCGCGATGATGAACAGACCCGGCCACCAGAACAGCCACGGACGCGTGGAGAACGCGGCCTGGTTCTCGGAGATGATCTTGCCCAGCGAGGTGTCCGGCGACTGCACGCCGAAGCCGAGGAAGCTCAGCGCCGACTCCAGCAGGATCGCGCCGGCCATCAGCAGGGTGGCGTTGACCACGATCACGCCGACGGAGTTGGGCAGGATGTGCCGGAAGATGATGCGGCGGTCCCGCGCACCCGAGACCCGGGCGGCGTCCACGAACTCGCGCTCGCGGAGGGTGAGGAACTCGCCGCGCACCAGCCGGGCCATGGTGGTCCACGCGAACAGGCCGATGACGACGCCGAGCACGGCCGCACCGAGGCTGCCGAACGTGTTGCCGAGCACGGAGCCGATCACGATGAGGGGGATCGTGATGATGATGTCGGTGAAGCGCATGAGCACCGAGTCGGTCAGCTTGCCGTAGTACCCGGCGACGGCGCCGATCACCACGCCGAAAATCGTCGCGACGACACCGGCGATGACCATCACCATGATCGACTGCTGCGCACCGCGCATGACGACCGCGAAGATGTCGCGCCCGACCTCGTCCTGGCCGAACGGGTGGTCGCCGAACTGCAGCGGCCACAGGCTCAGCGTCGGAACGCCGTTGTCGATCTTCGGGGGGATCTCGTCCCAGGAGTACTGCCACCACCCGGGGATGCGTATGCCCCACAGGTTCACGCCGACGGAGGTGAACGCGAGGAGCACGATGAACGCCAGCACGATCATCGAGATGAGCGCAGCGCGGTGACGGAAGAACCGCCGGCGGACGATCTGGCCCTGGCTGAGGCCCTGGGTCTCCTTCTGCTCGATCGAGATCTCGGCCTTGGCCTCGGTCTCCCTCGAGTCGGAGTCGTTGACGGTCGTGGTGTTCATGTCAGCCCACCTTGATTCTCGGGTCGAGGGCCGCGTAGACGAGGTCCGCGATGAGGTTGAAGAGCACGGCGAGCGTGCCGGTGACCACGAAGAACGCCATGACGGGGTTGGGGTCGTGCACGGCCAGCGCATCGACGAAGAGGCGGCCCATGCCGGTCCAGCCGAATACCGTCTCGGTGATGACGGCGCCGCCGATGAGCGCGCCGATGTCGAAGGCGATGATCGTGGTGATCGGGATCAGCGCGTTGCGGAACGCGTGCCGGACGATCACCGTGCGACCGGTGAGGCCCTTCGCACGCGCGGTGCGGATGTAGTCCTGGTTCATCACCTCGAGCAGGCTCGCGCGCGAGTAGCGGGTGTAGCTCGCGAACGAGATGAGGATGATCGCGATCGTGGGCAGCAGCAGGTGCGTGAACAGGTCGATGCCCTGCACCCAGAAGTTGCCGCCGAGTCCAGGCGTCGAGGCCCCCACCGTCGCGATCGGACGGCCGCGCACGCGGCTGGAGTTGGCGTACGCCTCCCAATACGACATGTACTTGTCCAGCGCGATGAAGGCGGCGACGATGAACCCGACGATCGCGGTGGTCCGCACGACGGGCCCCCGGTCGGGAGCGCCCATGAACCAGCCGATCGCCCCCGAGACGACGACGGCGCCCACTGCCAGGAGCACGAAGACCCACAGCGTCATCCCGTTCAGGATGTAGTTCATCATCGGCGAGTACAGCGCGATGCCGATGGCCGCGACGATGAGGGACGCGTACAGCGCCTTGCGGTTGCGCAGGCCCGTCGAGATGGCCGTCACGCCGACGGCCACGCCGATCGCGAGGAAGGCGTACACGACGATGCCGATGCTGGGGTCTGCGAACCACTGGGTCACCGACAGGAACGTCAGCACCGCTGCGGTGGCGACCGCCGAGATGCCGAAGACGGTCAGCCGGCGGCGCCATCTCCCGCCGACCAGCGACATCCAGATCAAGCCGGCGAAGATCGACATGCCGATGATCACGGGTACCGAGATCGTCGGGTCGCCGAGCCAGTTGTTCAGCTGGATGGCACCGTACTGCTTGAGCAGCACCGCGACCCAGAAGATGGGCAGCGAGAAGAACAGGAATGACAGCAGCGTCACCCCGTAGTCGAAGCCCGTGTACTGGCGCAGCGCCGACACGATGCCGACCGTGATGCCCAGCACGATGGCCACGATCGTCGCCGTGGTGACCAGCGTCAGCGTCGACGTGATCGCGTTGCCCAGCAGGGCGTTGACGGACTGGTTCTGGATGCTGATGCCGAAGTCCCCGCGGAAGAGCGCGCCGAGCCACAGGAAGTAGCGCAGCGGCGGGGGGACGTCGAGGTTGAGGAGCTTGGTGCGAGCTTCCATGAGCTCGGCTTTGTTCGGTGCATTGCTCTGCCGCAGGTCCTCGAGGGGATCGCCCGAGAAGGACACCAGCAGATACATCAGGAATGTCGCGGCGAAGAGCACGAAGATCGACGCGATCAACCGCCGGATGATGAATGAAGCCATGTTGTGGCCGCCTGCCAATCGATGAAGCAGCGCAGGAGGGCCGGCGAGACGCTCGGCCCGTCCTCCGCCGCTGAGGAGGAGTCTAACGCGGTGAGGTGCAGGCCCCTCGGGGACCTGCACCCCACTTCGGTCACGACCCGGGCATGAGCCCGGCGTGAGCCGTTATGCGCTTACTCCTCCGAGCCGCCGTCCGTGACTTCCCAGTCCCAGGCGTTCCAGAAGATCGTCGGGGCGAGGATCGACGCGTCGATGTTGGTGACGCGGTCGCTGAAGGCGGTGACCTCGGGGAACTGGAAGATCGTGACTCCGTAGAAGTCCTCCCACAGCAGGCGGTCCATCTCCTGCTGCAGCTCGATCTGGGCCTCCGCGTCGAACTCGACGTTCAGCTGGGAGATGATCTCGTCGACCTCAGCGTTCGAGTAGAAGTTGAGGTTGTTGATTCCACCGGTCTCGAACGTCGGCAGCGAGTTGGTCACGCCGAGGCTCGTCGACTGCCAGCCGAAGAGCGACGCGTCGTAGGCGCCGGGCGTGCCGAGCAGGCCGCCCCACTCCTCCGAGCCGCAGTCCGTGACGTTGAAGCCCGCCGAGTTGGCCGACTGCTGGATGAGCGAGAACTCGTTCACACGACGCGGGTTGTTCGAGGCGTACAGGATGCAGACCTCGGTGTTGGTGACACCCGACTCGGCGAGCAGCGCCTTGGCGCCCTCGATGTCGACCTCGGCGTAGTCCGCGGAGGTGTTGTTCGCGGCCGAGTCGTCGTAGCCCTCTGCACCCGGCACGAACAGCTGCGAGTCACGCAGGATCGCGTCGTCGCCGATGATCGGCTTGATGAGCGTGTCGACGATCTCCTGACGCGGGATCGTCTTCATGAACGCCTCGCGAACGAGCGGGTTCGAGAAGATGTTCTCCGGGTTGCGACCCTGGTCGAACTGCAGGTCGACGTGCTCGTAGGTGCCGCCGAGGCCCGTGTTGACCGTGATGCCGTCGATGCCCTCGAGCGCCGTCGTGATGTCGGCGGTCGCCTGGGGCTGGATGATGTCGACCTCGCCGTTCTCCAGCGCCTGGACCGCAGCGAGCGGGTCAGGGATGAAGCGGATCGTGATCTCCTCGATGTTCGCGGTGTTGTCACCGGCGTACTCGGGGTTCGCGGTCAGCGTGACGTACTGGTCGGCGACGTAGTCGCTGATCATGTACGGGCCGCTCGCGGTGACCAGCTCGGGGTCGTCGGGCATCTCGGTGAAGTTGAAGCCCGAGTTCCAGAACGACGAGATCGGCGCCAGCGCGGCGGCGTCCTCGTCCTGGATCGCGTCGAGGATCGCCTGCTTGGCCGCCTCGTTGTCGTCGAGCTCGAGAGCCTTCTTCGCGACGATGTGGGCCGGCAGCATCGCTCCGACACCCGCGAACGTGAGCTCCCAGTCCACGAAGGGCTGGTCGTACGTCATCGTGATCGACTTGCCGTCGTCGCCGACCTCGGGGGTCTCCGAGACCAGGCCGAGGCCCGACGTGGGCGTCGCACCCGAGTCGAAGTAGACGACATCGGTCGGGAACGACTCGGTGAACTCACCCGTGTCGGGGTCGGTGAACTCTGCCGGGTCGAAGTCCGGGGTGTCCAGCGAGCGCGAGTTGGCGGCCCAGTGCAGCAGCATGTCGGCGGCGTCGACGGGCGTGCCGTCGGACCAGCTCGCGTCGTCGGAGATCGTGTACTTGACGGTGAGCGGGTCTTCGCTGACGAGCTCGTACGAGCCGAACGACTCGTTCTTCACCAGCTCCGGCGTGTTGTCGTAGTAGTTGAAGCCGTCGAGCACCAAGTAGTTGATGTTGTTGTTCGCGGTCGCGTTGCCGAACGACGTGTTGCCGTTCATCGAGTAGAACGCCTGGTTCCACGCAGCCGTGATCGACGAGCCTTCGACGAGACCGGAGTCATCGTTGTTCTCCTCGCCACCACCGGCGGTGCAGCCCGAGATCACCAGTGCGCCGACTGCGGTGAGTGCCACCGCAGTCGAGATGCGCTTAATTCTCACTGTTCCTCCTGTGCAGGGTAATGCGCACACGACCAGTCGATGACCGGTCGGTGCGCGGATGGGAACACGATAAGCACCGGCTGTGAGATGGTCAAAACGATCGACGAAAACGTTACAGAGCCTTAACTCAATCGACGCCGAGTGTGACAATCTGACAAGATGACTCCCCCGAACGCGCCCGCGAACCAGAGGGAATCCACTACCCTTCCCCGGCTGGACCGGTATGGCCGGCAGCGACTGCGGTGGGAGGTCTGGATCGTCCTGGCGATCACGGTCGGCCAGTCCGCCGTGTACTCCGTCCTCTCGCTCGTCCGCAAGCTCCTCGCGCCCGTCCCGCTGGGTTCGCAGCAGACGCAGGTCAATCCGTCGCGCGACGCCCAGGCGGTCTGGGACGTGGTGTATCAGCTCCTGTCGGTCTTCTTCGCGCTGGCGCTCGTGGCCCTCGTCGTCTACCTGCTGTGGGAGCCGGGTGGCAACGCGCTGCGCCGCATCGGGCTGGACTTCACGCGGTTGGGCGGCGACGTCGGCCGCGGCATCCTGCTCGCCGCCGTCATCGGCCTGCCGGGGCTCGCACTGTACGCCGTCGGACGGGTGCTGGGCATCACGGTCGCGGTGGTGGCCTCGCCGCTGGACGCGGCGTGGTACACCGTCCCCCTCCTCCTGCTGTCCGCCCTGCGCGCCGGGCTGACGGAGGAGGTCGTCTTCATCGGCTACCTCTTCGACCGCCTGCGCCGCCTGGGCTGGGGCGACTGGACGATCATCCTCACGACCGCCGCGCTGCGCGGCGCGTACCACGCCTACCAGGGCATCGGCGCGATCGTCGGCAACATCGTGATGGGCATTGTCTTCGGCTGGTGCTACCGCCGATGGGGCCGGGTCATGCCGCTCGTGATCGCGCACACGGTGCTCGACGTCGTCGCCTTCGTCGGGTACCCGCTCGCCGTCGCCCTCTGGCCCGGCGTCTTCGCGCCCGTCCCGACGCCGACCCTCACCCCGACCCCGACCCCGACTCCGGCCGCCGCGTCCTGACGGGCCAGGCCGCGGCATCCCGTCGCTCCGGGGGTGTCAGGCGAACGCCTCGATCGGGGGGCACGCGCACACGAGGTTCCGGTCGCCGTAGGCCTGGTCGATGCGGCGCACCGGCGGCCAGTACTTCGTGCGCACGAGCGCGTGGACGGGATACACGGCGGTCTCGCGGGAGTACGGATGCGACCACTCGCCGGCCACGACCGACTCGGCGGTGTGGGGGGCGTTGACCAGCGGGTTGTCGGCGGCGGGCCACTCCCCCGCGGCCACACGGTCGGCCTCGGCCTTGATCGCGATCATCGCCTCGATGAAGCGCTCGATCTCGGCCAGGTCCTCGGACTCCGTGGGCTCCACCATGAGCGTCCCCGTGACCGGGAACGACATCGTCGGGGCGTGGAAGCCGTAGTCGATGAGACGCTTGGCCACGTCGTCCACGGTCACGCCGGTGGCCTCACGCAGCGGGCGCAGGTCGAGGATGCACTCGTGCGCGACGAGTCCCCCCTCACCCATGTAGAGCACCGGGTAGTGCTCGCGGAGCCGGAACGCGATGTAGTTCGCGGCGAGCACCGCGGACGCGGTCGCCGCGCGGAGGCCCTCGGCGCCCATCATCCGCACGTACGCCCACGAGATCGGCAGGATGCTCGCCGAGCCGTGGGGCGCGGCAGAGATCGGGCCGCCGTCGAACACGCCGCCGGCGTGGTCCTTGCGCTGCGAGAACGGGTGGCTCGGCAGGAACGGCGCGAGGTGCGCCTTGGCCGCGACCGGGCCGACGCCCGGTCCGCCGCCGCCGTGGGGGATCGCGAACGTCTTGTGCAGGTTCAGGTGCGACACGTCGCCGCCGAGGTCGCCGAACCGGGCATAGCCCAGCAGCGCGTTGAGGTTCGCGCCGTCGACGTACACCTGGCCGCCGGCGTCGTGCACCGCCTGCGTGATCTCCAGCACGTCCTGCTCGTACACGCCGTGCGTCGACGGGTACGTGATCATGAGCGCGGCGAGCTCGTCGGCGTGCGCCGCGATCTTCGCACGCAGGTCCTCGAGGTCGACGTTGCCCTGGTCGTCGCAGGCCACGACGACCACCCGCATCCCCGCGAGCACGGCGGATGCCGCGTTGGTGCCGTGCGCCGACGACGGGATGAGGCAGACCGTGCGACCCGGGTCGCCGTTCGCCCGGTGATAGCCGCGGATCGCCATGAGCCCGGCGAGCTCGCCCTGCGACCCCGCGTTCGGCTGCAGCGAGACGGCGTCGTAGCCGGTCACCTCCGCCAGCCACACCTCGAGCTGCTCGATCATCGCGAGATAGCCGTGCACGTCGGCCTCGGGGGCGAACGGGTGCACCCGTGAGAACTCCGGCCACGACACCGCCGCCATCTCGGTGGCCGCGTTCAGCTTCATCGTGCACGAGCCGAGCGGGATCATGCCGCGATCCAGCGCGTAGTCGCGATCGGCGAGCTGCTTGAGATAGCGCATCATGGCCGTCTCGGAGCGGTGGGTGTTGAACACCGGGTGGGTGAGGAACTCCTCGACGCGGCGGAGCTCCGCCGGCACGCCCGCGAGCGGCTCGGCGTCGGTGAACGGCAGCACGCGCTCCCCCTGGGCGCCCGCACCGAGGAACTCCCCCTCCGGCAGGCCGAACGCCCACGCGACGGCCGCCAGGTCGTCCTCGGTCGTGGTCTCGTCGACCGAGACGCCGACCGTCGCGTCGTCCGCCCAGAAGAGCTGATACCCGCGCTCCCGCGCGCGCTCGATCACGCGTCGCGACGCACCGGGCGTCGCGACGCGGATGGTGTCGAAGAACGAGTCCGACCGCAGCGACAGCCCGTACTCGCGCAGTCGCGCGCCGAGCGCCTCGGCCTTCTTCGCGACGTCGGTCGCGATCGCGCGAAGGCCGTCGGGACCGTGGTAGACCGCGTACATCGAGGCCATCACCGCCAGCAGCACCTGCGAGGTGCAGATGTTCGACGTGGCCTTCTCGCGCCGGATGTGCTGCTCGCGCGTCTGCAGCGCGAGGCGGTAGGCGGCGTGACCGGCGGCATCCTGCGACACCCCGACCAGGCGTCCCGGCAGCTGCCGCTCCAGACCCTGACGCACCGCCATGTAGCCGGCGTGCGGGCCGCCGAATCCGAGCGGCACGCCGAACCTCTGGGTCGTGCCGACGGCCACGTCGGCACCGAACGATCCGGGTGAGCGCAGCAGCGTCAGCGCGAGGATGTCCGCGGCGACGACGACGAGACCGCCCGCGACGTGCGCCGCATCGACGACGCCCGAGGGGTCCCAGACGTTCCCCGAGGCGCCCGGGTACTGGACCAGCACGCCGAAGAGCTCGTCGGGCAGCGTCGCGCCGCGGGCGAGGTCGAGCTCGACGAGCCGGATGCCGACGGCCGCCGCCCGGTGGGCGAGCAGGGCCTTCGTCTGCGGGAGCGTGTCGGCGTCGACCACGAACACGTCGGAGGCGGACTTGGAGCCGCGCCGGGCGACGAGCATGCCCTCGACGACCGCGGTGGACTCGTCGAGCATCGACGCGTTCGCCGTCGCGAGACCCGTGAGATCGGTCACCATCGTCTGGAAGTTGATCAGCGCCTCGAGCCGGCCCTGCGAGATCTCGGGCTGATACGGCGTGTAGGCGGTGTACCACGAGGGGTTCTCGAGCACGTTGCGCGCGATGACCGACGGGGTGAGCGTGTCGGCGTAGCCGAGTCCGATCATCGGGCGCGCGGTGCGGTTCTGCGACGCCAGCGCGCGCAGCTCGGCGAGCGCCTGCGCCTCCGTCGCAGCGGGCGGGATGTCGCTCGTGGACCGCGGCGTGGCGTGGATGGATGCCGGCACCGCCGCCGCCACGAGCGCGTCGACGCTGTCGTAGCCGAGCGCGTCCAGCATGAGCCGCTGGGCCGCGGCATCCGTCCCGATGTGACGGTCGGCGAACAGACCCGTCATTCGGCGCCCCCGGTCAGCGAGATGTACGCGTCGCGGTCCAGGAGCCCCGCCACCGCGGCGGGGTCCACCGTGATCTTCACGAGCCACCCGGCGCCGAACGGGTCGGCGTTGACGAGACCGGGGTCGTCCACGACGGCGTCGTTGACCGCGACGACCTCGCCCGTCAGCGGCGCGTACAGCTCGCCCACCGACTTCGTCGACTCGATCTCGCCCACGACGGTGGCGGCCGTGACGGCGCTCCCCACGGCGGGCAGCTCCACGAACACGACGTCGCCGAGCTTGTCGGCGGCGTACGAGGTGATGCCGACGGTGGCCACATCGCCGTCGAGGGCGACCCACTCGTGCTCGGCGGTGTACTTGAGGGCGGTGAGGTCGGTCATGTGTTCCTCCGGTAGAAGGGCAGGGCGGTCACGGTCGCGGGGATGCGCGTCCCCCGCACGTCGATGTAGAGCTCTGTCCCGGGCGCGCTCGCCGCAGGCGGGACGAAGGCCATGGCGATCGGATGCCCCAGGGTCGGGCTGAGCGCGCCGCTGGTGATCTCGCCCACCGGCGTGCCGGCGTCGGGGCTGTCGAAGACGGCGTACCCGGCGCGGCCGGCGCGACGCCCCTCCGCGACGAGGCCGACGAGAACCGGGGCGTCGGCGGCGGCGCCGGCCTCCAGTGCGGCACGTCCGACGAAGTCGGCGTCCTTCGTCTTCAGCGGCGCGACGCGGCCGAGTCCGGCCTGGGCGGGCAGGACCTCGAGCGAGAGCTCATGGCCGTAGAGCGGCATGCCGGCCTCCAGACGCAGGGTGTCCCGTGCGGCGAGGCCCGCCGGCACCAGGCCGAGCGGTTCGCCGGCCGCGAGCAGCGCATCCCAGAGGGCACCGGCCGCACGGTTCGGAACGAGCAGCTCGAAGCCGTCCTCGCCCGTGTACCCGGTGCGGCCGATGAAGACGTGCTCGCCGTGGAACCGCGACGAGGACCATGCGTAGTATCCGAGGTCCTCGAGCGACGGGTCGGTGCCCTCCAGCGGGGCGGCCTCCAGCACAGCGCGCGCGATGGGGCCCTGCACGGCGATGAGCGCGACCTCGTCGGTGATGTCCGCGACGGTCGCGACGCCGCTCACGCCCTCGAGGTGGAGGAACGCCTCGGTGCCCGCGCCGGCGGGAGGATCTGCGGCGAAGGACGCTGCCACGGGCGCGCGGCGCGCGCGCTCGGCGAACGCGGCGGCCACGGCATCCCGGTTCCCGGCGTTCGCGATCACCAGGAAGCGGTCGTCCGCGATGCGGTAGACGATGACGTCGTCGACGATGCCGCCGTCCTCGGACAGCACGAGCGAGTACTTCGCCTTCCCGACCCGCATCGGCGAGATCGCGCCCGCCACCGCGTAGTCCAGGAATGCGGCGGCGTCGCGACCGGTGACGAGGAACTCGGCCATGTGCGAGATGTCGAACAGGCCCGCGGCGGTGCGGACCGCGTGGTGCTCGGCGAGGTCCGAGGTGTAGCGCACCGGCATCAGCCAGCCGCCGAAGTCGGTGAAGGAGGCGCCGAGCGCCTCGTGGCGCGCATGCAGGACGGTGGTGCGGGGCGGAGCGTCGCTCGGTTCGGTCATGAGTTCTCCCGGTCGTGGGCGGGCAGGCGCCTGTCGACGCCTGTGAACTCCCCCTCTGTCATGGGCCTGAGAGCTTCGCCGGATGCGAGGCATCCTGCTTTCACCGTCGGCGGATCCCGGGCGACGCGTCGCGTCGCTTGAATCGCTTTCCAGAGTCGGCCTGCCCGAACGGTACGCGTACCTGAGAGATTGGCGGGGAGGCTTGCTCCTTCGGTGCCCGGCGATCGCGCTGCCGAGGCTCTCCCGCCCGGGTCATGGGCCGTTGTTGACTTGCGGGGCCAGCATACCGGTCGGCGACCCGATCCACGCGGTTTCGGCGATTCCGTCCGCCGCCGCCGCCGGTTCAGCCCACGCAGGACCCCGACGAGACCGGGTCCGACAGCGACGGCGCCTGGGCGGCGACCGGGGTGAGCTCGGCCATCGTCATGGCGTAGCCGAGGTCCTCGTCGTTCTCCGCCCGCGCGAAGACGACGCCCGCGACGGCACCGTCGGCGGTCAGCACCGGACCGCCCGAGTTGCCCGGCCGCACCACGGACTGCAGCGCATAGATCTCGCGGGGGTTCCACGACTCGTCGTACACGTCGGGGACCGTGGCGGTGCCCACCGACTGCACCGCCGCCGGCACCATGGCGAACGGGCCGCCGAAGGGGTAGCCCTGCACGACGGCCGCGTCGCCGGCGGCGAGCGTGGGAGCGAACGGCAGGGCGGTGGCGCCGAGCTCGTCGACGGCGATCACGGCGATGTCGTCCACGGGATCGAAGTACACGACGCGTCCCTCGCGCGCGGCGACGCCCGGGAGCTCGACGATGGGCGTGTCGACGCCCGCCACGACGTGCGCGTTGGTGACGACGCGGTCGGCGGCGACGACGAATCCGGTCCCGGCCGATCCGCGTCCGCAGGCGTACGCGTTGCCGGTGATGCGGGCGACGGATGCCGCGGCGCGCTGCAGCTCCGGATCGTCCAAGGCGACCGGCGGTGCCGGCTCGACGGTGACCGGCCCGAGGAGCTGGCCGAGGCCGGGCAGCCCGTCGTCGAGGACGGCGCCGCGCAGCTCCGCGAGGGCCGCCGCGACCGGGTCGGGCGTGGCGGCCTCGATGCCCCGCAGGATGCTCGAGGACGCGACGGCCGACGAGACCCCCGGGATGCCGGCGACGGCGACCGCAGGAGCCACGAGGGCGAGCGCGAGGACGGCGGCGAACACCGAGGCGACGCCACCGAGGAAGCGCTCGACGCCGCGGAGCTTCAGCCGGTCGGCGCCCGAGCGCAGCGCCGAGCCGATGGCGGAGCCCAGCGCCGCCCCCACGAACACGAGGCCGACCGCCGTGAGGAGCACGGCGGGGCCGCGCCACACCGGCGACGGGACCCAGGTGCCCACCAGGGGTGTCAGCCAGAACGCGGCCAGTGCGCCGGCGGCGAGGCCGGCGAGGGTGCCGATGCTCGCGAAGAAGCCCCGCTGCGCACCGCTCACGAGAGCGGCCAGCAGGACGAGGACGACGATCACGTCGACGACGATCATCGCCACCCCTTCCGCACGGCCGGACTGCTCCCGCCAGGCTACGCATCGAGCCTGTGAGGGCACCGCGACACCCGGGCTCCGGCGCGTGTTACCCCAGGGGTTTCGCTTCTGGTCACTCTGACACTATGATCGTGGATGGAGAGTTAGAGTCATGATGACAAGAACAGCACCCGACCCCGTCCCGGCCGACGCGATCCGCGTCGCGGTCTCGACGGTGATCTTCACGCTGCGCCGCCTTCCCGGCAGCGACGGCGTCCAGGTGGTGCTCCCGCTGGTGCGGCGCACCCGCGACCCGCACGAGGGCCAGTGGGCGCTCCCCGGCGGCTGGCTGGATGCGGCGGAGGGCCTTGATGCCGCGGCGTCGCGCACGCTCGCCGAGACGACGGGGCTGGCGCCGAGCTACCTCGAGCAGCTGTACGCGTTCGGCGCGGTCGACCGCTCCCCCACCAGGGTCGTCTCGATCGTGTACTGGGCGCTGCTGCGGGCGGACGAGATCGCCGACGGCACGGTCGAGAACGTCGAGTGGTTCGATGCCACGCGGCTCCCGCGACTCGCGTTCGACCACAACGAGATCGTCGACTACGCCCTGTGGCGCCTGCGCAACAAGGTCGGCTACAGCCGCATCGCCCACGGCCTCCTCGCCGACGAGTTCACGCTCGCCGAGCTGCGCGAGGTGTACGAGGTGGTCCTCGGCCGGCGCCTCGATCCGGCGAACTTCCGCCGCCAGGTCGAGAACTCCGGCACCCTCATCCCCACCGACCGGTTCCGCACCGGCAGCCACCGCCCGGCCCGGCTGTACCGGTACAACCAGGACGTCGAACTGGCCGACCGCGGCCCGCTCGGCGCCCGAGACTGACCCGCACCCGAACGAGAGAGCCCATCATGTCCGCCATCAACATCGCTCTGCAGCCTCGGCCAGACCTCGACGCGTCCGTCGATCACGCGATCCAGGCGATCGTCGCCGGTGCGCAGACCGGCGAGACCTGCAACACCGACCTCGCCGCCGGTCCGTGGGACTTCGACGCCCGCCCGGGGTACGGGCCCGGATCGTCGATGGGCGACGTGATCCCGACCGGCGCCCCCCGCCAGGGCGAGCTGCCGCGGGAGTATCGCGAGGCCTCCGAGGAAGAGCTCGACGCGCGCATCCGCGCCGCCAAGGCGACCCTCGGCGAGCGCGTCGTCGTGCTGGGCCACTTCTACCAGCGCGAGGAGGTCGTCGTGCACGCGGACTACGTGGGCGACTCGTTCCAGCTCGCCAACGCGGCGCTCGAGCACCCGGACGCCGAGGCGATCGTGTTCTGCGGCGTGCACTTCATGGCGGAGACCGCCGACCTGCTGTCGCGGCCCGAGCAGGCGGTCATCCTGCCCAACCTCGCCGCGGGCTGCTCGATGGCCGACATGGCCGACATCGACCAGGTCGAGGAGTGCTGGGAGCAGCTCGCCGACGTCTACGGCGAGCTCGACGCCGTCGACGAGGAGGGCCTCGTCCCCGTCGTCCCCGTGACCTACATGAACTCCTCGGCCGCCATCAAGGGCTTCGTCGGTCGCCACGGCGGCATCGTGTGCACGTCCTCGAACGCGCGGACGGTGCTCGAGTGGGCCTTCGCGCGCGGCCGCCGCGTCCTCTTCTTCCCCGACCAGCACCTCGGCCGCAACACGGCGAAGGCGATGGGAGTGCCGCTCGAGCAGATGCCCATGTGGAATCCGCGCAAGCCGCTGGGCGGGGCATCCGCCGACCAGCTCGCCGATGCGCGCGTGATCCTGTGGCACGGCTTCTGCTCGGTGCACCGCCGCTTCTCGGTCGACCAGATCGAGAAGGCGCGCGCGGAGCACCCGGGCGTGCGGGTCATCGTGCACCCGGAGTGCCCCATGGAGGTCGTGGATGCCGCGGACGAGGCCGGTTCGACCGACTACATCCGCAAGGCGATCGAGGCCGCGACCGAGCCTGCCACCTTCGCGATCGGCACCGAGGTGAACCTCGTGCAGCGACTGGCCGCCCAGCACCCGCAGCACGACATCTTCTGCCTCGACCCCGTCGTGTGCCCGTGCTCGACGATGTACCGCATCCACCCGGGCTACCTCGCCTGGGTGCTCGAGGGTCTCGTGGCCGGCGAGGTGCGCAACCGCATCACGGTGCCGCAGGACGTCGCCGATCCGGCACGACTGGCGCTGGAGCGCATGCTCGCCGCCAAGCCGCCCGCCGCCCCCGCCGCCGCATGGGAGCACGCATCATGACTCCGCAGCCGGACCGCGCTCCGCACGCGGTCATCGTCGGGTCGGGCATCGCGGGCCTCCTTACCGCCCTGCACGCGGTGGAGCACGGATGCCGCGTCACGCTGGTGACCAAGGACGTCCTCGAGCACGCCAACACCCGGTACGCCCAGGGCGGGATCGCGGGCGTCATGTTCGACGACGACCGCGCCGACGACCACCTGCACGACACCCTCGTCGCCGGAGCGGGCCTCAGCGACCCCGACGCCGTCCGGGTGCTCGTCGACGAGGGCCCTGACCGCATCCGCGAGCTGATCGACCTGGGGGTCGCGTTCGACCGCGACGGCAGCGGCGGATTCGTGAAGGGTCTCGAAGCGGCGCACTCCTACCCGCGCATCCTCCACGCCGGCGGCGACGCCACCGGCACGGCCATCGAGCGGGCGCTGGTCGCCCGCCTGCGGTCGAGCGCCGTGACCGTCATCGAACACGCGTTCCTCGTCGACCTGCTGACCGATGGGACCCGGGCAACGGGCGTGGAGCTGCTGGTCGGCGAGACGGATTCCTCACCCGGCCGCCGCGAGGCGCTTGCGGGCGATGCGGTGGTGCTGGCGACGGGCGGCGCCGGCGAGCTCTACGCGCACTCGACGAACCCCGAGGTGGCGACGGGCGACGGCATCGCCGCCGCTGTCCGAGCCGGCGCGGCCGTCGCAGACCTCGAGTTCTTCCAGTTCCACCCGACGGTGCTCGCGGTCGGCGATTCGTTCCTCGTGTCGGAGGCGGTCCGCGGCGAGGGCGCGACGCTCGTCGACGAGCGTGGCCGCCGCTTCGCGTTCGACGCCCACCCCGACGGCGAGCTCGCACCCCGGGACGTCGTCGCCCGGGCGATCGCGCGGCGGATGGAGGAGCAGGACGGCCGGCCCGTGCTCCTCGACGCGACGGGCATCCACTCCGCCGACCCCGCGGAGCGCGCCGCGTTCCTCGCCCGCCGCTTCCCCACGATCGACCGCGCGGTGCGCGAGCGCGGGCTCGACTGGGCGCGCCAGCCGATCCCCGTGACGCCGGCCGCCCACTACCTCATGGGCGGGGTCGTGACCGACCTCTACGGACGCACGACGCTGCCGGGCCTGTACGCGGTCGGCGAGGTCGCCCGCACCGGCGTCCACGGAGCGAACCGGCTGGCGTCCAACTCGCTGCTGGAGGGCGCCGTGTTCGGCGCCCGGGCCGGCGACGCGATCGCCGCGGACGCGGCATCCGCATCGTGGCCCGCTCCCGTGCCGCCGACGTCCGGGACGCGTGAGCACTGCGCGGAAGGCGGGCGCGCACCGGCCTTCACGCGAGCGGCGCTGCAGCACCTGATGTGGGAGCACGCCGGACTCCGGCGCGACGAGGCCGGCCTCGCGCACGCGGAATCCGTCATCGCGGCGTGGCGTGCGCAGCACCGGGCCCCCTCCTCCGAGCACGACCGGGAGGACGAGAACCTGCTCCTCGTCGCCGAGCACCTGGTGGCGGCGGCCCGCGACCGCAGCGAGTCCGTCGGGGCGCACTTCCGCTCGGATGCCGCGCCCGTCCCCGTCGGCGCGGTGAAGGAGGCGGTCGCATGCTGAGCCGTGCCCACATCGATCGGGTCGTCGCGCTCGCACTCGAGGAGGACGCGCCGTGGGGCGACCTCACGAGCGAGGCGCTCATCCCCGAGAACGCGGTCGCGCGCGCCGACCTGGTCGCGCGGGAGCGCGGCGTCTTCTCCGGCGGCGAGGTCTTCGAGGCGGCGTTCCGGCTCACCGACCCGCGCACCGACGTCCAGCTCGTCGTCGAGGACGGCGAGTGGTTCGAGCCCGGAGCCGTGCTGGCGGTCGTGACCGGCCCTGCCCGAGGCGTCCTGCAGGCCGAGCGCATCGGGCTCAACTTCGTCCAGCGCATGTCGGGCATCGCGACGCTCACCGGCGCCTATGTCGCCGAGGTGGCGCACACCGGCGCCCGCATCGCCGACACCCGCAAGACGACACCGGGCCTGCGCTCGTTCGAGCGCAAGGCGGTGCGAGACGGCGGCGGCCGCAACCACCGCCACTCGCTGTCGGACGCGGTGATGGCCAAGGACAACCACCTCGCCGTGCTCGCGCAGAAGGGCGTGTCGGCGACCGCTGCGCTGCGCTCGGCGAAGGACCTGCTCCCCCACACGACGCACATCGAGGTCGAGGTCGACCGCCTCGATCAGATCGAGCCGGTGCTCGCCGCGGGCATCGGCACGATCATGCTCGACAACTTCTCGCTCGAGGATCTCCGCGCGGGCGTCGCCCAGGTGGCCGGCCGGGCGACCGTCGAGGCGTCCGGCGGCGTCTCGCTCGAGACCGTGCGTGCGATCGCCGAGACCGGCGTCGACGTCGTCTCCGTCGGCGCGCTGACCCACTCCGCCCGCGCACTCGACCTCGGGCTCGACGTGCGCCTCGACGCCCCGTGACCCGGGCAGGCGCACGATGAGCATGCTGTACCTCGACAACGCCGCCACGACACCGGTGCGCCCCGAGGTGCTCGAGGCGATGATGCCGTACCTCACCCGGTGGTACGGCAATCCGTCCAGCCACCACACCGTGGGCGAGGCGGCGGCCGACGCTCTCGCCGACGCCCGCACCCGCGTCGCCCGCGTGCTCGGCCTGCGATCGGGAGACGTCGTCTTCACCTCGGGCGGCACCGAGGCCAGCAACCTCGCGATCAAGGGCATCGCGATCGCCGCCGCGCAGCGCCGGGACGACCGGCGCGCCCACGTCATCACCACGCCGATCGAGCACGAGTCGGTGCTCGAATCCGTCGCGTACCTCGAGCGCGTGCACGGGTACGCGGTGACGCGGGTGCCCGTCGACGCGCACGGACGTGTGGATCCGGATGCTGTGGCCGAGAGCCTGCGCGATGACACGGCGCTGGTGAGCCTGGGGTACGCCAACAACGAGGTCGGCACGGTGCAGGATGCCGCGGCGATCGCGGCGCTCCTGCGCGATCGGCGGGTGCCGCTGCACCTCGACGCCGTGCAGGCGGCGGGCTGGCTGCCGCTGTCGGCGGACGAACTCGGGTACGACGCGATCTCGCTGGCCGGCCACAAGCTCGGAGCACCCAAGGGCACCGGCGTGCTCGGCGTGCGCGGGCGCATCCCGCTCGAGCCGCTGCTCCACGGCGGCGGGCAGGAGCGCGGCCGCCGCAGCGGCACCGAGGACGTCGCGGGCGCCGTCGGGCTGGCGACGGCGCTGGAGCTGGCCGAGTCCGACCGCGTGGCGGCATCCGCGCGCGTGAGCGCCCTCCGCGACCGCTTCATCACGCGGGTGCTCGAGAGCATCCCGCCGGCGCGGCTCACCGGCGACCCGGTGCACCGGCTTCCCGGCACGGCGAGCTTCACCTTCGCCGGCACCAGCGGCGAGGCGGTGCTGCTCGAGCTGGAACGGCGCGGCGTCGTGTCGTCGAGCGGGTCCGCCTGCGCCGCCGGCAGCGACGAGCCGTCGCACGTGCTCGTGGCCATGGGCGTGGCACCCGACGTCGCCCGGACAGCCGTGCGCTTCACCTTCCCGCGCTGGCTCAACGCCCCTCTCGACGCCGTCGCCGATGCCGTCGCCGCCTCGGTCGCGGCCGTCGCCGCACCGGGCCGATGACGCCGGCGCCGCGGCGCCGGGCCGCCTCGCCGCGCCCGTAGGATCGGACGGTGACCCCCGCCGTGACCGTCATCGTCCCCGGGTACGACGTGGCGCTCTACGCCGCCGAGGCGCTCGAATCCCTCCGCGCCCAGACGCGCACGGACTGGGTCGCCATCCTCGTCGACGACGCCTCGAACGACGACACCGGCAGGATTTTCGACGCCGCGGCGGCGCACGACGAGCGCTTCACCGTGATCCATCATCCCCGGCAGCGCGGACTGGGCGCGGCGCGCAACACCGGACTCGACCTCGTGCGCACCCCGTTCGTGGGCTTCCTCGACGCCGACGACCGGCTTGCACCGCGGGCCCTGGAGCGGCTCGTCGGCACCGTCGCCGCCAGCGGCAGCGACTTCGCGGTGGGCGCGTACGTGCGGCTGCGGCCCGACACCGCCGGCGGATACGAGGCGGGGAGCGTGCAGCCGTGGGTGGCCGCCGCGACCGATCCGGCGCGGGTCGGCACGACGCTCGCCCGGCACCCGGAGGCGTCCGGCAACATCGTCGCGTGGTCGAAGGTCAGCCGAGCCGACCTGTGGCAGCGCACCGGCCTGCGCTTCCCCGTCGGGAAGGCCTACGAGGACCAGGTCGTCGCGCAGCAGATGTACACGCGCGCGCGGGCGTTCGACGTCATCCCGGACGTCGTCGTCGAATGGCGCGAGCGCGCGGACGGCTCCTCCATCACCCAGCACAAGGGGGAGCTGCCGGTGCTGCGGGACTACCTGGAAGCCCTCTCCGGCGGGGTCGCGGTGCTCGACGCGGCCGGACAGCAGCGTGCGGTGGCATCCCGCGTCCGGCTGATCCTGGGAATGGACCTGCCGCCGCTCGTCGACATCGCCCGCCACCACCCCGACGACGCGTACCGCCGCGCGCTCGGCTCGTTCGCCCGGGCGCTGACGCCGCACGCCGAGCCCCGGTCGCTGCCCGACGCCGCGGCGACGGCGCTGGCCGCCGCATCCCTGTGGTGACGTCGCCGGCGCGGATCAGCCCTCGAGCGGCCGGTCGCCGACGACCGCCCGCCCGATGCCGCGCTCCTCGAGCTGCGCGGCGGTGAGCGCGAGGGGTTGGTCCGGCGCGGTGTCGGCGCGGCGTTCGGGGTGATCGGCGGGCGGCTGATCGACCTCCGCCTCGAGGATGCGGGTGGTCGCGAGCTGCTGCGCCGCGAGCTCGGCGTAGAGTCCGCCTGCGGCCAGCAGCGAACCGTGCGTGCCGGACTCCACGATGCGGCCGGCCTCGACGACATGGATCACGTCGGCGTCGATCACCGTCGAGAGGCGATGGGCGATCGAGAGGGTGGTGCGGCCCCGCGCCGCGGCATCCAGCGCCTCCTGCACCACGCGCTCGGACACCGTGTCGAGGGCCGACGTCGCCTCGTCGAGGAGCAGCACGGGAGGGTCCTTCAGCAGCACGCGGGCGATGGCGATCCGCTGCTTCTCGCCGCCCGAGAGACGGTAGCCGCGCTCGCCGACGACGGTGTCGTAGCCCTGCTCGAAGCGCTCGATCACGTGGTGGATGTTGGCCGCGCGACAGGCGGCCTCAAGCTCCGCGTCGGTCGCGTCGGGCTTGGCGTAGCGCAGGTTCTCGCGGATCGTCGCGTGGAACAGGTACGTCTCCTGCGACACGATGCCGACGCTGTCGACGATGGATTCCTGCCGGAGCCGCCGCACGTCCTCGCCCGCGAACAGGACGGATCCCTCGGATGCCTCGTACAGGCGCGGCGTCAGGTACAGCACGGTGGTCTTGCCCGCGCCGGACGGCCCGACGAACGCGACGTGCTGGCCGGGGTCGGCCACGAAGGACACGCCCTGCAGGGTCGCCCTCGTGTCGGGGGCGGCATCCGGATACCGGAACACCACGTCGCGGAACTCGATGCGCCCGACAGGACCCGGCGCCTGCGAGACGTCGATCGCATCGAGGGCGTCCTTGATCGCCGGCACCAGGTCGAGGTACTCGAAGATGCGCGCGAACAGCGCCGCCGAGGTCTGCAGGTCGAGCGAGACGCGCATGAGGCCCATCAGCGGCATGAGCAGCCGCGCCTGCACCGTCGTGAACGCGACGATCGTGCCGGCGGTGATGGCGTCGGTGCCGCTGCCGATGAGGTAGCCCGACACGAGGTAGATGATCGCCGGGACGCTGGCCATGATGACCTGCACGACGGCGAAGAAGCCCTGCCCGCTCATGGCCCGCCGCACCTGCAGGCGGACCTGGTTGACGTTCTCGTCGGCATAGCGGGCGGACTCGGTGCGCTGACGGTTGAAGGACTTGGAGAGCAGGATGCCCGAGACGCTGAGCGTCTCCTGGGTGATGGCCGTCAGCTCCGACAGCGACTCCTGCGTCTCGCCGGCGATGCGCGCCCGCACCTGGCCGACGCGGCGCTGGATGAGGATGAGGAAGGGCATCAGCACGACCGCGATGATCGTGAGCCGCCAGTCGATGAGGATCATGGCCACCAGCGACGCCACGACAGTGACGGTGTTGCCGAGGATGCTCGTCACCGTGTTGGTGAGCACGCCGGAGACCCCGCCGACGTCGTTCTGCAGACGCGACTGGATGACGCCCGTCTTGGTGCGCGTGAAGAACCCGAGCTCCATCGACTGGAGGTGGTCGAACAGCTTCACCCGCAGGTCGCCGGTGACCCGGTTGCCGACCGTGGACGTCAGCCACGTCTGCACGACGCCGACCACGGCCGACAGCAGGAAGAGCACGATCATGGCCAGCACGAGCTGCCAGAGGAGCGTCAGGTCGGGGGCGGAGCCGTCGACGGGGAACAGCGCGTCGTCGAAGACCCGCTGCACCAGCAGCGGCGGGATGACCGCGATGCCCGCTCCCACGACCACGAGCACGCCGGTGATCGCGATCGAGAACGTGTACGGCCGGAAGAGCGCGACGACCCGGCGGCCCAGGTTCGGGATCCGGGGAGCCTCGGCGTTGGCCTTGCGCTGCGCCTCGGTGTCGACCGGCCGGAACCCGGGGTGCCCTCCGCCGCCTCCACCACCGCGCATACTCACCCCGCCAGCCTAATTCCGCCCGCCGACGCTAGGCTCGTGCCGTGAACTCCACCCCGGACCGTCCCGAGCACGACGGCAGCGACCTTGCCGAGCTCCGCGAGGAGATCGACGCGCTCAAGGCCATCCCCCACGAGGAGATCGTGAGTCCGACGCCCAAGGGCATCGAGGATCGCGAGCCCGAGCCCGAGCCGACCGACGCGATCGGCTCGGAGGACTGGGACGACGAGGAGCCCGCCGGGCGCTGACCGCGCGACCGGCGCGCGCCGGCATTCCTGCGACCGATCGGGAATGCGATGTCGGAGCCTGTGGTTAAGTTGGAGGCTTGCCATCGTCGGGTGGCGCTTCGCTGTCCATCCGAGCCTCGAGGAGACGACTTTTGGCCGCCATCGAAACGAATCCCGGTACCGGCAGCATGCCCGCCGTCTCCCGCCAGGCCGCCGGTGCCCCCGTCGCCCTCCGCCCCGAGGAGAACCGCGTCATCTGGCTGCTCCTGGCGGCCGCTTTCGTCGCGATCCTCAACGAGACGACGATGGGCGTCGCGATCCCGCACCTCATCGTCGACCTCGGCATCACCGCGCTCGCCGCGCAGTGGCTGACCACGGCGTTCATGCTGACCATGGCGGTGATCATCCCGATCACCGGCTTCCTGCTGCGCCGCTTCACCACGCGGACGATGTTCGTCGCCGCGATGTCGCTGTTCTCGGCGGGCACGCTCCTCGCGTTCCTCGCGCCCGGGTTCCCGATGCTCCTCATCGCGCGCGTCGTGCAGGCCTCGGGCACCGCGATCATGATGCCGCTGCTCATGACGACGCTGATGACCGTGGTGCCCGCAGCCATCCGCGGTCGCATGATGGGCCGCGTCAGCATCGTGATCTCGCTCGCCCCCGCGATCGGCCCGACGCTCGCCGGCGCCATCCTGAACAACTTCGAGTGGCGCTGGATCTTCGGAATGGTGCTGCCGATCGCGATCGTGGCGCTGGTCGTCGGCGCCCGCTGGATCCACAACCTCGGTGAGACCACGCGCGCGCCGATCGACGTGCTGTCGGTGATCCTGTCGGCCCTCGGCTTCGGTGGCCTCGTCTTCGGCCTCAGCCAGCTGGGCGCCGGCGGTCACGGGGGCGGAGCGGATGCCGCCGCTGCGACCGCCGCCTCGACGACGACGCTCATCGTGTCGCTGAGCATCGGCGTGGTGGCCCTCGGCCTCTTCGGCTGGCGACAGGTGCGCCTCCAGCGCAAGGACGACGCACTGCTGGACCTGCGGGTGTTCCGCAGCACGAACTTCTCCCTGTCGATCGCGCAGATGGCCATCATGTCGATGGCGTTCTTCGGCGCCATCACCATCGTGCCGCTCTACCTCCAGGACGTGCTGGGCGCAGACCCGCTGACGGCGGGCCTCGTGGTGCTGCCCGGCGCGCTGGCGATGGGTCTGGCGGGTCCCTTCATCGGCCGCATCTACGACCGCTGGGGCACCACGGTGCTGCTGGTGCCGGGCGCCGTCATCACCAGCTCGCTGCTGTGGTTCTACACGACGTTCACGACCGAGACGCCGGTGTGGCTCGTCGCCGTCGCGCAGACCGCGCTGTCGCTGGGTCTCGCGCTCTCCTTCACGCCGCTGTTCACGGCCTCGCTCGCATCGCTGCAGCCCCGGTTCTACTCGTACGGATCGGCGGTCGTCGGCACCGTTCAGCAGGTCGCCGGTGCTGCAGGGATCGCCCTGATGTTCGGCGTCATGGCCGCCGGCACGTCGGCCGCGGTGGCATCCGGCGCCGACGAGGCCGCTGCCGGCGCGGCCGGGACCCACGCGGCGTTCCTCACGGCCGCGTTCCTGTCGCTGCCGCTCCTGGTGGGCGCATTCCTCATCCGCAAGCCCGCCGACCAGCCGGTCGGGGCGCCTGCCGCGCACTGACGACGTATCACGCCGATGCCCCGCCCCTCGACAAGGGGTGGGGCATCCGCGATTCTGGATGGCGCCCGAGAACCGACGGGAAGGCAGCAGCATGATCGTCAGCACACCCGATGTCGACACCGCCGCGGGACACGTCGCCGAGATGTACCAGGCGGACCTGCGAGAGGACGGGTTCGTCTTCGCCCACACGCGGGCGATGGCGGTGAATCCTGAGGCGCATCAGGCCTTCGAGGCGCTGATCGGGGCGATCCTGCCCTCGATCGGCCTGCGCACGTACGAGCTCGCCACCCTCGGCGCAGCCCGTGCCCTGGGGTCGGAGCACTGCCTCCTGGCCCACGGGCGCAGGTCGCTGCGGGCGGGACTCCTGGACGAGGACCAGCTGGCCCGGCTCGTCCGCGACGGCGCGGCTGCCGGCACCGGCCTGAGCGATGCCGACGCCGCGGTCGTGCAGTACGCCGAGAGGCTGTCGACGGATGCTGCGGCGATGACCGACGCAGACGCGCAGCGCTTGCGCGATGTGGGGTTCACCGACCGCCAGATCGTGGACATCACCCTGGCCGCCGGTGCGCGCAACTTCTTCAGCAGGTCGCTGCAGGCGCTCGCCGTGCCGGCGGACGACGTGCCGGGGCTCAGCGCGTCGCTCACCTCCGCGCTGCGCGGGACCCGCGGCGCGGCCCGCGTCAGTGGTGGATGACGGCCTTCAGGAGGATGAGGACGCCGCCGAACGCGGCGGTGGTCAGGGCGCTCAGGATGCGCGGGAGCCAGTGAGTGCTCCAGCGGGCGACGGCGATCCACCCGAGCGCGCCGAGCATCACGGTGTTGACGATGAGGGCCACCCACAGGGAGGTGCTGTCCTCGATCACCCGGGAGGTTCCCAGGAGCAGGATCGTGAGCGGCGGCACCGACGCGAGGAGCATGCCGCCGGACTGACGCGACGAGGCCCTCAGGCTGGCGCGAAGACCGGCGTGACCGTCGGTGGCCGCCAGCCTGCCCAGCGTGCCGGCGAAGACGTGCGCCGCGAAGAACACGACGACTGTCACGGCGACCGTGATGAACGCGTCCAGCGACGTGCCCGTCGACGAGCCGCTCACGACGATCATCCCGGACACGAGGATCAGGCCGTAGATCGCCTCCTCGGACATGAGGATGCGCCCGACGCGCGGGGTGATGTGCAGCTGTTCGTCGGTCATCAGCGCGGCGAGAGTCGACTTCGGGCGCCGGGCCTCAGCCCATGCCGCAGGCGCCGCCACCGCAGCAGGAGCTGCCGGACTCGACGACCGTGAGGAGGTTCTTGTCGTCGGAGACGGGGGCGAGGGTGATCGGGGCGGGCTGCTGCGACGTGGTCATGTCGTCCATGCTACCCACGCCGTGCAGCAGCGGGGTCCGCCCTGCCGCCTCGCGCCGGGGTGCGTCGTCAGAGCGGCGCGCCCCCGTTCTGGCACGTCGGGCAGTACTGCGCCACCGTGCTCGAGAACGCGAGATCGCGCACCGTGTCACCGCACACCGGGCACGCCTCGCCGGTGCGGCCGTGCACGCGCATCGAGGCCACCTTCTCGGCCTTCAGCCGGTCGATCGGGACGCCCGTGCGCGCGGCGATCGCTTCGCGCACGGTCGACACCGTCGCATCGAACAATCGGTCGGACTCGCCCGCGTCCAGCGCGGCCGCGTGGGCGAGCGGCGAGACGCGGGCCCGATGCAGGATCTCGTCGGAGTACGCGTTGCCGATGCCGGCGAGCGACTCCTGCTCCTGCAGGATCGCCTTGATCTGCTTGCGGCGCCGCCCGAGAGCCGCGTCGAAGTCCGCACGGGTGAACCCCGGGTCCGCCGGATCGGGACCGAGCTTCGCGATCGCCGGCACCGCTTCCGCGGTGGCCACGACGAAGAGCCCGAGCGAGACCCAGGTTCCGGCATCCGTCACCGCCAGCGTCCGCCCGCCGGCAAGGGCGAATGCGGCCAGAGCAGGCGGCTCGTCGGCAGCGGAATCGGGATCGACGCCGTCGGCGTACCACCGCATCCAGCCGTGTCTGCCGAGCGAGACGACGAGGCTCCCCTCGTCGAGGATCAGCTCGACGTGCTTGCCGTGGCGTGCGGCTCCGGTGATGGTGCGCCCCACGATCGTCGCCGGGGGCGCTGCACGCGTCTTGACGACGCGGTACTCGAGGACATCGACCTCGTCGACCTGGCGGCCGGTGGCCTCGCTGCCGAGGAACCGCGCGAGCGCCTCGACCTCGGGAGACTCTGGCATGGGCACATCCTGCCACGGGCCGCCGACACGGCGAGGGCGTGGTCCCGCGTCGGCCTCACACCCGGGCAGGCGGGCGGTGCGGGATGTGCTGCGGCTTGAGGGCGCCGAGACTGCGACCGCTGTCGACGCGTTCGATCGCGTCGGCGAGCAGCGGCTCCAGCGACGGGTACCGTGCGAATCCCAGCCCCACCGACACCCACACCGCCTCGTAGGTGCCGTCCTCGAGCTCCTCCACGTACGCGATCACACTCGCCGGGTCGCTGTAGGTCAGGGCCCGATCGCACAGGCGCCACGAGCGGTCGCACAGCGGTGCGAGGACCAGCCGCCGAGCGTCTTCCTGCTGCTGCACGGTCGCCGCCGGATGCCTCGCATCACTCGTGGCGGCGGCGACCGCTCCCTTCGTCGAGGCTCCCGCGCCCCCCGTGGGTCCGGACATCGTCAACCTCCTGCGGACCGAGCATCGCCCCCCGCACGGAGATCCGCAGAGGGGGTTGACATCGGCCCGGAGACGGTCCAGGCGCGAGCTGGGCTGCTCTAGCCAGGCGTCGGCTGCGTCATTGCGAGCCGCTCGGCGATCGCATCCAGCGCCGCACGGATCGAGTCGAACTCGCACACCCCCGACGAGCCGGTCACCCACAGCAGATACACCCGCTCGTCCTTGCACTCGAGGTACGCGACCGTCCGGCGGGGATCGTTCGGGTCGGCGTCCGGATCGCACGCGACCCAGGCGCCCGACCCGACCCAGGTCAGTTCAGGGCGACGAACCCCATCGGCCGAAATCGGTGCACTGAGCATGGCCACCTCCTGCTGGCGGAGCCCGCCTCGATGCGAGCGCAGGCCCACCCTGGCGGCATCCGAAATGCGGCGACAAGGGGTTGACTTGCCGATGATGCTGTGGGCCGTTCGCGCCGCCTGTCAAGGGCCGGGCCGGGATGCCGCGACCGGACGTAGAGTGAGCGGGATGCGCGAGTTCGCCCGGGGGGTCGGCCTGCTCGGACGCGGCTTCGCCTACTGGCGGCGGCGTCCCGGGCTGATGGCGCTCGGGCTCGTTCCCGCGGCGATCGTCGCGGTGATCTTCCTGGCCGGTCTCATCGCCCTCGGGACGTACCTGCCGACCATCACGGAGGCGATCACCCCCTTCGCCGACGGCTGGCCGGGTGTGTGGGCCAGCGTCTTCCGGCTCGCCGTCGGCACGGCGCTCCTCGGCGCCTCGCTCGTGCTGGTCGCCGTCTCCTTCACGGCGTTGACGCTGCTCATCGGCGAGCCCTTCTACGACAGGATCTGGAAGGCGGTCGAAGCCGATCTCGGCGACGCCGGAGACGACGCCGGCTACGGGTTCTGGCGATCCGTGGCCGACGGGATCTCGCTCATCTCACGCGGCATGGTGATCGCGCTCCTGGCCGCCCTGGTGGCTCTGATCCCGGTCGTGGGCGGCGCGCTGAGCGCCGTGTTCGCAGTGTCGTTCACCGGCTGGCTGCTGGCGGACGAGCTCGCATCCCGCGCGCTCACCGCGCGCGGACTGGTTCCCGCCGACCGTCGACGTCTGATGCGGCGGCATCGCGCGCGCGTCCTCGGCTTCGGCGTGGCGACCCAGCTCTGCTTCTTCGTGCCGCTCGGCGCCGTCGTCACGATGCCCGCCGCCGTGGCGGGATCCACGCTGCTCGCTCGCTCCCTGCTGGAGAGCGCGCCCCGGCGCGCACCCGCCGCAGAGGAGCCCGCACGGCCAGCCGGCACGGTGCCGTCCGCCTGACGCGCGTCGCTGCCTGCGGCGTCAGGAGGCCTGCGCGAGCTCCCGGGCGACATCGACCATGTGCGGGATCGCCCGGTCGATCATGGGCATGGTCGCCGTCAGCGAGACGCGGAAGTGATGCGGCTGATCGAACAGGTCTCCGGGCATGACGTACACCCCGCGGGCGGCGAGGGCGTCGCAGAAGACGCGCCCGTCCCCGCCGGGCGCCCGGCCCCAGAGATAGAACGTGCCCTCGGGGCGGGTGACCTGCACACCTGCCTCCGTGAGCACGCCGTAGAGGCGGTCCCGCCTCCTCGCCAGCTCCTGCACGTCGATCGTCAGCGACTCGAGCTCGGGGACGGAGTACTGCATGATGGCGTCGGGGAACCCCCACCCGATCGCGAGTCCGAGCGGGAAGAGCGCGGCGCGCAGCTCCTCCCGCTCTGCCGCCGGGATGTGCGGCGACAGCGCCAGATACCCGAGCCGCTGCCCGGGAGCGAGGAGCACCTTGCCGTAGCTGTAGTCGATGAGCGTCCACGGGTACGAGCCGGCCGGGCTGGCGAACCCGACGCCGTCGAACCGGATCCGGCGGTACGGCTCGTCCGAGAGCAGCCAGATGCGGCGCCCGTGACGGCGCGACGCACGCTCCAGCTCTTCCGCGAGAGCGTCCCATGCCGACTTCGGGTACACACGTCCGGTCGGATTGGCGGGCGAGTTGACGATGACGATCCGCGTGCGCGGCGAGATCGCCCGCGCGATGGCATCCACGTCCAGGTCGAAGGTCTCCGGATCGAGCGCGGCCCGCACCGGGACCAGGTCAGCGGCGTACAGCGTCGGCTCGTAGCAGAACCAGCCGGGCACCGGCACGACGACCTCGTCGCCCGCATCGGCCAGCAGCGCGAACGTCAGCGAGATCGCCCCGAAGGCGCCCTGCGTCATCGCGATGTCGTCGGGCTCGAAGTCGAGACCGAGCTCGGTGCGCAGGCCGGACGCGACGACCTCCTGCGCCGACCGCTCGCTGCTCTTGTAGGCGAACCAGTCGACGGACCGCGGCTGGGCGTTCGCGCGCAGTGCGGACGAGAGCCCCGGCAGCGCCATCTCGTGCGGGTTGCCGAACGTGAAGTCGAGGGCATCCTGATCGGCGGCGAGCGCCTGGATCCGGGAGAAGAACGTCGTGACGACGTCCACGGACTTCTTCGCCGCCCTCGCACGCGTCGACATCTCCATCGTCGGACCCCCGCTCCCCAGCGCCGGACTGTGACCCCGCTCAGCTTCCCAAGACGCCGCCGACGCGTCAATGGCCCGCGCGGACGGCGGCGCCGGCGTCTTCTGTCCGCAGCGCCGCGTGAGGCAGGATGAGCCCGTGACCGACGACGACGGACTGGCGCTCGTGCTCGGCGGGGGCGGAGCCTTCGCCGCCGCCCACGTCGGGGTGCTGCAGGTGCTCGCGGAGCGAGGCATCCGTCCCGGCATCGCCGTGGGCACGAGCTCGGGTGCGCTCGTCGCGGCCGCCTACGCCGCCGAGCTCGATCAGGGGGCGATCGAGCGGGCTGCACGCGAGTTCCGCTGGGGGGCGATCGCCCGATGGTCCCTCTCCCCCCGCTGGGGCCTGCTCGACACCGCAGCGGTGCGCGACTCGGTCATCCGCGTGCTCGGCAGGGACCCGCTCATCGAAGAGCTCCCCCGCCGGTTCGCCGCCTACGCCACGGACCTGCGCACCCGCCGCGGGGTGGTCATCGACGAGGGTCCGCTCAGCCTGGCGCTGCGATCGACGATCGCCGTCCCGGGGATCCTGCCGCCGGTGCGGCGCGCCGCGGCGCTGCTGGCCGACGGCGGCATGGTCGACAACGTGCCCGTCGAGGCGGCACGGATGCTCGGCGCCTCCCGCCTCATCGTGGTGCGGCTGCACGCCCGATGGGAGAACGTGCGCATGATGCGCACCGTCTCACGCACCGCCGAACTGGCGGGTGACCCCGCCGTCGTTTTGATCCAGCCGGAGATGGAACGCATGGCGCAGTGGACGATGTCAGACGTCCCGCGTCTCATCGCCGAGGGGCGTCGCGCGGCGCTCGTCGCCCTCGACGAGCGATCCGCGCGCGATCCGGGCGCAGGAGGCGCGGACGCGGAGCCGGTCTCCGGGTGAGACGGCCGCTCCCCGCCGCGCTCCCCCGTGTCACATCCGGGCGTAGCGGGCGCGGGCGAAGCAGAAGACGCCGTAGATGATGAGGCCGGCGGCGACGACCCACAGGATCATGCGCCCGAAGGGCAGCTCGGCGAGCGAGTGGAGGGCGGCATCCAGGCCACCGGCGGTCTCGGCGTCGTGCGTGACAGCGGCGACGACGAAGAGCACGCCCGTCACGCCCACGGCGATCCCCTTCGCGATGTAGCCGACGACGCCGAACGTCACGATGCCCTTGCGGACCGACCCTGCCGGCAGATCCAGGTGCTTCTCGAACGCGCGCGTCGCGCCCCGGATGATGAAGGCGACGCCCACCGCGAAGATGATGAGGCCCACGAGCACGAGGAGGAACACCCCGCCCGGCGTCGACATGAGCTGGGCGCTGAACGTCTGCGACGACTGGGAGGAGTCCGAGCTGCCGCCCATCGCGTACACGACGGCGGTGGCGGCGATCGCGAGGTAGGCGGCGGCGGTGCCGAGGTACTTCGCGCGGTGGCCCCACTTCTTCTTCTCGTCGGGCTCGCGCTCGAGGAAGGCGTCTGCGATCTGCCATGCGGCCAGCGCCACCAGGCCGATCGCGATCGCCCAGAGCATGAAGACCCCCGCGGGGGTCTCCCGGATGGTCTGCATCGCGCCGCCCTGGTCGGCCTGCCCGCCGCCGCCCGCCGCGACCGAGATGGCGATCGCGCCGATGACGATGTGGAGCACGCCGAGCACGACGTAGCCGATGCGGGCGATGGTGCGGAATACGGGTGATTCCTGTGCGGCCCGCGCCGCGTTCTTCGCAGTGGTCATGCTGGAACCGTATCCCTCGCCGGCTCGCGCAGAAGGGACTTGAAATGCGGCCGGAGATCACTCATGTATCTCGCGAGACCGACGACTGGGCCCTGCGGATGCGCAGCGCGTGCATGAAGCACCACACCAGCGTGGCGACGGCGACGCCCTCGAGCATGCCCGCCACCACGTCACTGACCCAGTGCGCGTGCAGGTATGTGCGGCTCCACATCATGTAGACCACCCAGCATGCGCCGGCCACCCACACGTACCAGCGCCTGAGCAGCAGGCCCAGCGTCACGGCGACGGTCGTCGCGACGGCCGTGTGGCCGGAGGGGAACGAGGTCGGCACGCTCTCGGCCAGCGAGTTCTCCGGGCGGACGCGCGCGATGATCGCGGCCATCGGCGCGCCGATCGCCACGACGGTGACGATCGCGAGCGCCATGTTCGCCGCATCCCATGGACGCCTGCGCCACAGGAATACGGCGACCAAGAGGATGCCGATCACGATCATTCCGATCGTGCCGCCGACGACCGCGGGGATCCAGGCCAGGATCAGCCCCGCGTCCGTCGTGATGTCGATCATCAGCGCCTGCCACCAGATGTCGAGGGCGAGGGGCTCGTGCCCGCCCAGCGCGACGATGAACCGGAGCACGACGAAGGCCACGGCGGCGCACACGCCCACCACGAGGACGGTGCCGCGGTGCGGGTCGGGGTGCGGCAGCGGCTCGGTGGGCACGGGTGCGAGGGCGGACTGCCCGCCCTGCTGCTCCTGGTCCTCCGCCACGGACACCATTGTCGACCCGAAGGGCGCGGGCGCGAAGTTGTGCCCACACTCTTGCGTCGTCGCGGCGGGCTGGCTATAGGGCCCGCGATTCAGCGGGACGCCGTCCGTCAGCGGGACGCCGTCAGTGCGTATCGCTCGTCGGCGATCGGCCCGCCCCACAGCTCGGCGTCCGGGAGCTCCCGGAGCGAGCCCTCCTGGAGACCGCTCGCAGCGACCAGCCGGCGCGCGTCCTCGGCGGTCATCCCCGCGCCCGTGTGCCACCGCCCCTCGATGAGGACGATCCTGCCGTCCGGCCGCAGCAGGTCGGCCCAGTTGCGCAGAGCCTGGGCGGGGACGGTCATCGCCCACAGCACGTGACGGCTGAGCACGACGTCGAAGTGCGCCACCGGGAGCGGCGGAGCCGAGGCGTCCGCGCACACGAACGTCGCGTCCGCGCCGGCGGTGCGGCTCTTCTCCCGCGCCCGCTGGATCATCGACGGCGAGAAGTCGAGGCCCGTGACCTCGTGGCCGAGCTCGGCGAGCAGCACCGACAGCGTCCCGGTGCCGCACCCGAGGTCGGCGATCCTCGAGCGCCGCTCTCCGACGAGCGACACCAGCAGCGCCCGCCAGGCCTCACGGGCGACCGGATGCCGCAGCCCGTGGTCGACGGCGTCGTCGAAGGTCGCGGCCTCGGCGTCCCACATCGCTGAATCCGACATCGTCACAGCCTGGCAGTCGCCGCGGTCCTTTCCGGCACCGGCGGACGACGGGTCAGTCCCAGTCGAGGTAGTCCTCGATGGGCCACGCCGTCGCGCCGATGTGGGTGACGGGGAACAGGTGCCCGCCGCCCTCGACGGTGGTCACGCTCACCCGGTCGGGGGCGGACGCCTGGAGGGCCTGGCCGTTCGCCGGCGGCGTGAGGCGATCCTCCGTGCCCTGGATGACGAGCACGGGGAGCGCGGGCGGGAGCGTGGACCACTCCACATCGGGCGTCGACGCCTGTGCCGCGCGCTGCATCGCGACCACGTCGCCGTCGCGCGCCTGCGCGGGGACGTCGGAGTCGCCGGCGGCCAGCTCGTCGGTCGCCACCGCGCCCTCGACGCCCAGCAGCAGCACGCCGTTGACGCGGCCGGGGTGATCCAGTGCCACCGTGCGGGCCACGGTGCCGCCGAACGCGTGGCCGCCGACCCAGGCGCCCGCGAGACCGACGTGCGCCATCACGTCCACGACGTCCTGCGCCAGGTCGTGCAGCGACACCTCGGCGTCCGCGGCGGTGGCGGGGTGGCGCGGCCCGATGCGGACGACGTGGAAGTCCTCCTCCACGAGGGCGTGCGCGAGCGGACCCAGATAGCTGATGTTCAGGCCCTGGCCGGGCAGCAGCACCAGCGCGGGACCGTCGCTGCGCTCGTCGACGTACGGTATCGCCCGGCCGTCGGGCTCGAAGATCTGGGTTTCAGCCACGGGTTGTCCTCTCGAAGGGCGGATCGGGTGCGGGTCGGGGGCTCAGACGTTGAACCGGAACTCGACGACGTCGCCGTCCTGCATGACGTAGTCCTTGCCCTCGAGGCGCGCCTTCCCCTTGGCGCGCGCCTCGACGACCGATCCCGCCGCGACCAGGTCGTCGAACGAGATGACCTCGGCCTTGATGAAGCCCTTCTCGAAGTCCGTGTGGATCACACCGGCAGCCTGCGGGGCCTTCCACCCCTTGCCGATGGTCCACGCGCGCGCCTCCTTGGGCCCCGCCGTCAGGTAGGTCTGCAGGCCGAGCGTGTCGAAGCCGATGCGGGCGAGCTGATCGAGACCGGACTCCTCCTGGCCCGTGGAGGCCAGCAGCTCCGCCGCGTCCTCGGGGTCGAGGTCGATGAGCTCGGACTCGATCTTCGCGTCGAGGAAGACGGCCTTGGCCGGGGCCACCAGCGCTTCCAGCTCCGCCTTGCGGGAGGCATCCGTCAGCACGGCCTCGTCCACGTTGAAGACGAAGATGAACGGCTTGGCGGTCAGCAGGCCCAGCTCCTTGATCGGCGCGAGGTCGATGCCCGAGGCCGAGAGCAGCACGCCGCGTTCGAGCGCGTCCTTCGCCTCGGTCGCCGCGGCGAGCACGGCGGGGTCGAGCTTGCGGCCCCTGACCTCCTTCTCATACCGCGTGATCGCCTTCTCGAGCGTCTCGAGGTCGGCCAGCTGCAGCTCGGCGTTGATCGTCTCCATGTCGCCGCGCGGGTTCACCGCGCCGTCGACGTGCACGACGTCGTCGTCGGCGAAGCCGCGCACGACCTGCGCGATGGCGTCGGCTTCGCGGATGTTCGCGAGGAACTTGTTCCCGAGCCCCTCGCCCTCGCTGGCCCCGCGGACGATGCCGGCGATGTCGACGAACGACACCGCTGCGGGGAGGATCCGCTCCGACGAGAAGATCTCGGCGAGCTTGTCCAGTCGCGGGTCGGGCAGGTTGACCACGCCGATGTTGGGCTCGATCGTGGCGAACGGGTAGTTCGCCGCGAGCACCTGGTTCTTGGTCAGCGCGTTGAAGAGGGTCGACTTGCCGACGTTCGGGAGTCCGACGATTCCGATGGTGAGAGCCACGGGCATCCAGTCTAGTTCGGGACGGATGCCGCTCCCCGCCGCTCCGCGATGGCCGGGCCGTTGCCGGGCCCGAAGGACGGCGGGATACTGAGCCCGTGGACGAGTGCTGCGCGCCACGCACCCCCGACGGCTACGACCGCGAGTTCGGCGACCGGTTCGCCCGCCGCCTGGCGCGCGACTACCGGCGCGACGGCCTGACGCCCAGCGCACGGCTCGTCCTCGACTTCGCCCGCACGACCGGGCTGGAGGGCGCCTCGGTGCTCGAGATCGGCGGCGGCATCGGCGACATCCAGCTCGAGGCGCTCAAGGCCGGCGCCGCCCGCACCACCAACGTCGAGCTGTCGCCGGCGTACGAGCCCGAGGCCCTCCGGCTCCTCGACGAAGCGGGACTGCGGGACAGGGCGACGAGGATGCTCGGAGTCGACCTCGCCGGTGCGCCCGAGGCCGTCGAGCCGGCCGACATCGTCGTGCTGCATCGCGTGGTCTGCTGCTATCCGGACTACCGGCGGCTGCTCCGCGCCGCCGCCGGTCGTGCCAGGCGCGCCGTCGTCTTCAGCCACCCGGGGAACGCGCTGTGGACGCGCGTCGCCTCCCGCGCGCTCAACGCGCTGTACACGGTGACCGGCAACCCGTATCGCTCCTTCGCCCACGACCCGCGCGCGATGGAGGACGTCCTCGTCCACCACGGCTTCGCGCCGCGCTACCGCGAGCGCAGCGGCCCCTGGCACGTCGTCGGCACCGTCCGGGGATGACGGCGCGGCATTCCTTCCGCGGCGCTCAGGGACGGATGCTGCGGAACGCGCGGGTGACGTACGGCAGGTCGACCACCTCGGCGCCGGTGGCATCGGTGAGCAGGCGCTCGTCGAAGAGGGCCGACACCGCCGCGAGGATCGCGGCGCGGTCCGCGTCGGGCGCGGTGATGACATAGCTGCGCGAGGCCGCCATGTCCAGCAGTGCGGCCCGCGTGAGCGAGCGCGTCCAGGTCCACGTGCGCGCCTCGAGCGCGTCGAACGGATACGCGACCTGCGCTCCGTCCCCGGCGAGCATCTCCTCGGCGTGGGAGCCGTGCAGGGCGGCGGTCAGGCGCGCGACCCACGGATCGGACTCGTCGCGGATGTTCCAGGCGAGGCCCAGCACGCCGCCCGCCCGCAGGACGCGTCCGGCCTCGGCGGACGCCGCGGCCGGGTCGACCCAGTGCCAGGCCTGACCGAGCAGCACCGCGTCGAGGCTGTGGTCGGGAAGCGGCATCCGCTCTGCGGTCCCCACGAAGGTGGGGACGCCGCGCACGTGCTCCCGGAGCGCGGCGAGCATGGCCGGGTCCGGGTCGATCGCGACCACCTCGGCGCCTGCCTCGACGACGGTGCGGGTCAGCTTGCCGGTCCCCGCGCCCACGTCCGCCACACGGAGCGCGCGTCCCGTCTCGCGCACCGGCGCGAGCATCCAGTCCACCGCCTCGCGCGGATAGTCCGGACGCCCGGATTCGTACGCGCCGGCGGCGGCGCCGAACGACAGCGACATCTCCTCGCGACCGGCCATGGTCCGAGCCTATGCCGCGGTGGCGACGGCGGCCCGCGTCCGGCGCGCCTCCGCCCCGCCGGCGCGGGTCCGGGTGAGTCTGGGGACGTGGCACTGGACTTCACCGCGATCGACTTCGAGACGGCGAACTCCAGCAACGCCTCCGCGTGCGCGGTCGGGCTGGTGCGTGTGCGCGACGGGCGCATCGTCGACAAGGCCGGATGGCTGATCCGCCCGCCCGCGGGCCACGACGTCTTCTTCGAGCTCAACGTGCGGATCCACGGGATCCGGCCCGAGGATGTGGCCGGCGCCGCCACGTGGGGGCGGCAGCTCGCCGATCTCGCCGCCTTCGCGGGCGACGACATCCTCGTCGCCCACAACGCCGGCTTCGACATGGCCGTGCTCAAGCGCGCGTGCGACGCGACCGGCGACGAGTGCCCGCCCTACCGCTACGCGTGCAGCCTGCAGGTGGCGCGCAAGGTGTACCGTCTGGACTCGTACCGGCTGCCGTTCGTCGCCGCCGAGGCGGGTTTCGCCGACTTCCCCCACCACAACGCCACGGCGGACGCCCTGGCCTGCGCCCACGTCATGATCGACGCGGCGAACCGCGTCGGCGCGGCGGACATCGAGGGCCTCGCCGCGGCCGTCGGCGTGCGGGTCTCGCAGATCGCGGTCGCGGAGGCTCCCGCTGTCTCGTTCGCGGTCGCCTAGAGCGGATGCCCCGGCACGGTGCCCGGCGATGTCGGAGGGATCGGGCACGCTGAGGCCATGGACGCAGTCGTGATCAGTGCCGTGGTGATCGCCGGGATCGTGGTCGGGGCCCTCGCCGGGTGGGCGGCGGGGCTCGCGCGCGGCGCGGCGCGCGCGGCGCGGCAGCACGCCGAGCTGACGGCGCACCTGGCCGCGTCCGAGGCCGGGCGCCAGGGCGTGCAGGCTCAGCTCGAGCATCAGCAGCTGCTCTATCGCGAGCTGGCCGCGCAGGCTCGCCACGACCAGGCGGCGCGCGAGGAGCGCGAGCGCCGCGAGCAGTCCGTGCTCCGCGCCCTCGCCCCGGTGCAGGAGACCCTGGCCGCTATGCATGTCAAGGTCGACGAGCTCGAGCGCGACCGTCACACGCAGTTCGGCACCCTGGCCGAGCAGCTTCGGCGCGCGCACGAGTCCGATGAGGCGCTGCGGGCCACGACCGAGTCGCTCGCGAGCGCGCTGCGCTCGGGCAGCACGCGCGGCGTGTGGGGCGAGACGCAGCTGCGCCGCGTCGTCGAGGCGGCGGGCCTGACCCGTCACGTCGACTTCGACGTGCAGACATCGATCACGACGGATGCCGGCGCCGGCCGTCCCGACATGGTGATCCGGCTGCCCGGCGACAAGGCGATCGCCGTCGACGCGAAGGTGCCGCTCGACGCCTTCCTCGAAGCCAGCGCCATCCCGCTCACCGCGCAGGGCGCGGAGGCGGCCCGGCGCCGCGCCCTCCTCGACAGGCACGTCAAGGCCGTACGCTCGCACGTCGACGCGCTCGCGCGGAAGACGTACTGGGCCGGGCTGTCGTCGAGCCCCGAGTTCGTCGTGTGCTTCCTGCCGAGCGAGTCGCTCCTGGCGGCGGCGCTGGAGGAGGATCCCGCGCTGCTGGACTACGCGTTCGGCAAGCGGGTGGCACTGGCCTCGCCGGTCAACCTGTGGGCGGTCCTCAAGACCGTGGCGTACACGTGGACGCAGCAGGACGTCTCGCACGAGGCGCGGGCGCTGTTCGACCTCGGCAACCAGCTCTACGAGCGGCTCGGATCGCTCGCGTCGCACGCCGACGACCTCCGCCGCGCGATCGAGCGCACCGTCGACAGCTACAACCGGTTCGCCGGGTCGCTCGAGACCCGCGTGCTGGTGAGCGCCCGCAAGTTCCCCGGCATCGACGCGACGAAGCTCGACGCGGTGAGCGAGCCCGCGACCATCGACAAGACCCCGCGCCGTCTCACCGCCCCCGAGCTGCTCGACGGCACCCTCACCACGCCGGACAGCGACGAGGCCACCGAGACGCCGGCGGCCATCGCCGAGCTGGGCGAGGTGCGGACGCGGATCGCCTCACCGCGCGAATAGATGCGCGGGAGTCGCTGCGCGGTGGTGGTCAGTGACCGCCGGGGACGAAGCTCAGCAGCCCGATCACGGCCGCGGAGACGCCGACGAACGCGCCGATCATCCACCACGCGCTGATCTCGTGGCCCTCGTCGCGGCGCACGCGCAGCAGCACATCGGGGCGGCGAGCCGGGTCGACCGCATTGGCGACGACCGCGTGCGCGCCGGTCTGGGGCGACGAGGTCTCTCCGGTCTGCTGCGTGGCCATCGTCACACTCCTCGCGTGGAAACACTGTGATGTCTCCGTCGGCACCACTTCGATTGTGCCAGAGATCGGTCGCGACGGGGTCACGGACGCATCACAACGACAACATCCGTCACAGCCGTCACACGGCTCCCGCCGATGGATGCCGGCGCGTCGATCGTCGGGCGCGGCGGGCGCGGCTCAGAGCCACTTGGAGACGAGATGCTCCGACGTGATGCGGCGAAGCGTGCCCGAGGCGCCGCGCAGCACGACGCTCTCGGTGTACACGTACCCGCCCTCGCGGCGCACGCCGGCCACCAGCGCGCCGTCGGTCACACCCGTCGCGACGAAGATCGTGTTGTTGCCCTTGACGAGCTCGTCGGCCTCGTACACGTGGTCGTCGAGCTTGAGGCCCGCGTCGACGCCGCGCTGCCTCTCCTCGTCGCTGCGCGGCCACAGACGCCCCTGGATGTGCCCGCCGAGGGCCTTGATGGCGCACGCGGTGACGATGCCCTCCGGGCTGCCGCCGATGCCCACGCACATGTCGGTGCGGGCGTTGTGACGCGCGGCGTTGATGCCGCCGGCGACATCGCCGTCGCTCATCAGGCGCGTGCCCGCGCCCGCCTCGCGGATCTCGTCGATCAGCTTCTCGTGGCGCGGGCGGTGCAGCACCGAGACGACGAGCTCGTCGACGGGCTTGCCGAGCGCCTTGGCGAGCCGGCGGATGTTCTCGCCGATGGGAAGGCGGATGTCGACGACCCCGACGCCGGCCGGGCCGGTGACGAGCTTGTCCATGTAGAAGACGCTCGACGCGTCGAGCATCGTGCCGTGATCGGACACCGCGATCACCGACAGCGCATTGTTGCGTCCGGCCGCGGTCAGCGACGTCCCGTCGATGGGGTCCACGGCCACGTCCGCCCGGGGGCCGCGACCGTTGCCGACCCGCTCGCCGTTGTAGAGCATCGGCGCTTCGTCCTTCTCGCCTTCGCCGATGACGATGGTGCCGTCGAAGTTGACGGTGGTGAAGAACGCGCGCATCGCGTCGACGGCGGCGCCGTCGGCGGCCTCCTTCGCCCCGCGGCCGATGAACGGCACGGCGCGGATCGCGGCCGCCTCGGTCGCACGCACCAGCTCCAGGGCGAGGTTGCGATCAGGGTGGAGGGGACTCATATCCGCGGTCAGGCTCACCATGCGGTCAGCCTAGCCAGCATCCCGCCCCGGACCCGCTGATTTCGGTGGCACAGCGGTGAAGGAATCGCGATTCTTTCCGTCATCGCAGGGACGGGGATTTCCCGGCCTTACGGGAGCGGACGCATCCGTCACTGCGTGGACCCCCCTTCGATAGAGTTTGCGGTGACGCCCGCCACTATCAACAGGGAGCACCCATGCCCGTCGCCACCCCGGAGCAGTACGCCGACATGCTGGATCGCGCGAAGGCCGGTGGCTTCGCGTATCCCGCCATCAACGTCTCGAGCTCGCAGTCCATCAACGCGGTCCTGCAGGGCCTGACCGAGGCCGGCTCGGACGGCATCATCCAGGTCACCACCGGCGGCGCCGACTACTTCGCCGGTCACACCGTCAAGGCCCGCGCCGCCGGCGCCCTCGCCTTCGCGAAGTTCGCCACCGAGGTCGCCAAGAGCTACCCGATCACGGTGGCACTCCACACCGACCACTGCCCGAAGCCGGCGCTGGCCGACTTCGTGCTCCCGCTCATCGAGGCCTCCGAGGAGGAGGTCAAGGCGGGGCGCAACCCGATCTTCCAGTCGCACATGTGGGACGGCTCGGCCGTGCCGCTCGACGAGAACATCGAGATCGCCAAGGACCTGCTCCCCCGCCTCAAGAACATCAACGCCATCCTCGAGGTCGAGATCGGCGTCGTCGGAGGCGAAGAGGACGGCGTCCAGCACGAGGGCTCGAACGACGCGCTGTACACGACGGTCGCCGACGTGACGAAGGCGGTCGAGGCGCTGGGGCTCGGCGAGAACGGCCGGTACATCTCGGCCCTCACGTTCGGCAACGTCCACGGCGTCTACAAGCCGGGCAACGTCAAGCTGCGTCCCGAGCTCCTGGGCGAGATCCAGGAGGGCATCGCGGCGAAGTTCGGCACCGGCCCCAAGCCCCTCGACCTCGTCTTCCATGGCGGCAGCGGCTCGTCCGACGACGAGATCGCGCTCGCCGTCGCCAACGGCGTCGTCAAGATGAACATCGACACCGACACCCAGTACGCCTTCACCCGGTCGGTCGCCGGATTCATGTTCTCGAACTACGACGGCGTGCTGAAGGTCGACGGCGAGGTGGGCAACAAGAAGGCCTACGACCCGCGCGCGTGGGGCAAGGTCGCCGAGTCGGCGATGGCCGCCCGCGTCGTGGAGGCCACCCGGCAGCTCGGCTCGCACGGCAAGAGCCTGGCAGCCTGACGCACGATTCCAGCGGATGCCGCGGCATCGCGCCCTGATGGGCGCGGCGTCGCGGCATCCGTCGTCTACACGGGATCGACGTAGCGCTCCAGCAGGCCGGGCGCGCCGTCCGGGCGGTGGATCACGACCACCTCGTCACCGGCCCGGACCGTTCCGCTGCGGACCACGCGCAGGTACGGGCCGAGCCGGCGCTCGGCCGAGAACCGCCTGACCCACCCGCGCGCCGCCGGGCCGCCCACCCACCGGGCGAAGGTCTGGCAGGGCGTTCGCGGCATCGTGACCTCGACCTCGACCCGCTCGCCGATCCGCCAGCGCTCGCCGATGAGCGCGGCGTTCACGTCGAGCCCTTCGACGCGGAGGTTCTCACCGAACCAGCCGGGCGGAAGGCTGCGGCCGAGCTCGGACTCCCAGAAGGCGGCGTCCTCCTGCGCATAGGCGTAGAGCGCCTTGTCGAGCCCGCCGTGGTGCTTCCGGTTGGCCTGGACGTCGCCGCGCACGCCGTACGGCCCGACGCGCACCGGTCCGTCCACGGCGCCCTTGTCGATCGCGGTCACGCCGTTGGTGCCGGCGTCGGGTCGGAGCTGTCGGACGGCGCAGACGGCGACGATGCGGGGCATCCGCTCATCGTAGCCAGCCGGCGCCGGGCGAGCGCATCGTTCACCCCGGCGGGTCTTCGCCGCCCGGCGGCGGGAGGAGGGCGTCGGCCCGATCCGGCGTCACGCCCTTCTCCTGCAGCGTCCGGCGCAGGGCGCGCAGGCCGTAGTGCAGGCGGGACTTCACCGTCCCCTCGGGGACCTCCAGCTCGCCGGCCATCTCGGCGACCGACATTCCGCGGTAGTACGCCCGGACCACGACCGACCGGTGCTCGATCGTCAGCGCGGCCAGCGCCTCCCCGATCAGGATCGCCTCGAACAGCGCGTCGATGGCGTCGGGCACGACGCGCTCCGGGACCTCGGCGACGCCGATCTCGCGTCTCCGGTGCGCGCTGCGGGCCTCGTCGACCACGAGGTGCCGGGCCACGGTGAACATCCACGACCTCGTCGCCGACGGGTCCTCCTCGAGGATCCTGGGCGTGCGCCACGCCCTCAGCAGCGTCTCCTGCACGATGTCGTCCGCGCCGGCGCGATCACCCGTGAGGTGCACGACGTAGCGCCACACCGGCGCCGCCTGCTCGTCGTAGAGCGCGGCCAGGCGCTCCGCGTCGCGGCTGTCGGCGCTCCGCCGTCGTTCCACGCTGTCGTGCAGCATCCCTCACCTCCCGCAGGAGACGGAAGACGCGGCGCCCGCGGTGTCAGCCTGACCAGCCGCCGCGCCCGTCCGTCACACCGAGTATGGACCCGGCCGCGGTCCACGCGCGCACGGCTGCACGTCGCGGACGATCAGCGCGCGCCGCCGGCGCTGTCGACGAGGGCCTGCCACACCGCCGGGTCGTTGACGATCGGCACCATCATCAGCGCGCCCGCCGCGAAGGAGAACACGACACCGGCGACGAGCGGGATCCACCAGGTGAGCCGGCCCTTGCGCAGGCTCCAGAGGGAGACGAGCAGTGTGAGGATCCATCCGACGGCGAGCACGAGCGCCGCGGCGATCCCCCACGGGCGGCCGGCGGCCGGGTCGGAGAGCTGCGCGTCCACCCCCATCAGGCCGAGCACCATCTCGGCATACCCGCCGTAGTCCGTGTAGGCCGGGAAGGCGGAGACGACGCTGATGAGACCGTAGGCGAGCAGCGCGAATGTGACGATGCGGTCGACCGTCCGCGGGCGCCGCGGCGCAGCAGGCGCCGGCGACGCGGGGCTCGGAACCGGCGCTTCGGCGACCGCAGGCGCCGTCGTGGGCAGCTGCCAGGGGGCCGGCTCCTGGATGCGGGCGCGCTGCTCCTCGGCCGTCGCGTACTCCCCGTACTGCGGCCGGGGCCGCGGGTCGGTGTGACGGGCCGGGTCGGTCACGAGCGGCTCCGGCCACCGATGGCGCGCTCGTCGCGCCTGCCGGCGGCATCCTGCCGCAGCTCCTTGGGCAGGGAGAACATCAGATCCTCCTCCGCCGTCCGGACCTCCTCGACCTCGCCGTAGCCGGCGGCCGCGAGGTCGCGCAGCACTTCCTGGACGAGCACGTCGGGGACGGATGCGCCGCTGGTGACGCCGACCGTCTCGACGCCCTCGAGCCACGCCTGCTCGACCTCGTCGGCGTAGTCCACGCGGTAGGCGGCCTTCGCGCCGTACTCCAACGCGACCTCGACGAGCCGCACGCTGTTCGAGGAGTTCGCCGAGCCGACCACGATGACGAGGTCGGCGTCCTTCGCGACCTTCTTGATCGCGACCTGTCGGTTCTGCGTCGCGTAGCAGATGTCGTCCGACGGCGGATCCTGCAGCTGCGGGAAGCGCGCCCGCAGGCGCCGCACCGTCTCCATGGTCTCGTCGACCGAGAGAGTCGTCTGCGACAGCCACACGACCTTCGACGGGTCGCGCACCTCGATCGTGTCGGCCTCGTCGGGCGAGTTCACGATCGTGACGTGGTCGGGCGCCTCGCCCGCGGTGCCCTCTACCTCCTCGTGGCCGACGTGGCCGATGAGGAGGATCTCGAAGTCGTCGCGTGCGAAGCGCACCGCCTCGCGGTGCACCTTCGTCACGAGCGGGCAGGTCGCGTCGATCGCTCGCAGGCCCCGATCGGATGCCGCGTTCACGACGGCGGGCGACACCCCGTGAGCGCTGAACACCACGTGCGCCCCCTCGGGGACTTCGTCGACCTCCTCGACGAAAATCGCGCCCTTCGCCTCGAGCTCGGTCACGACGTGGATGTTGTGCACGATCTGCTTGCGCACGTACACCGGCGCACCGAAGCGCTCCAGCGCCTTCTCGACGGCGATGACCGCCCGGTCGACACCCGCGCAGTATCCGCGCGGAGACGCCAGCAGCACCTTCTTCTGTCCGGGTACGGCGATATCCTGGAGCGGTTCGCGCCGCCTCGGGATGCGCGGGACGGGCATGCTCACAGGGGCATGGCTCACACGGGTCGATCCCACGGTGCTGGTGCTCACCCCACGATTCTACGGGCGGCCTCCTGAGCGGGGCCTCGGCGCGGAGCCCGTGCCGCCGCGGTCCCATCCGCGGGCACCCACGGCCGGGCATGAAAGGACCGCATGACCTCCTTCCAGCCCGCCGTCGTCCCCGGCGAGCCGCCGCCGGCCGACTCGGTGCGGCCCCGGGACTCCACCGCGCAGGCGCCGACCTCGGTCGCCCGCCTCAACGACACGATCCGCGGATTCGTGCAGACCTGGGGCTCGGTGTGGGTCGAGGGCGAGATCACCGCGTGGAACCAGCGCGGCGGCAACGTGTTCGGTCGCCTCAAGGACCTCGTCACCGATGCGACGATCTCGTTCCGCGTCTGGGCGTCCACGCGGGACCGGCTGCCCGGCGACCTCAAGGTCGGCGACCACGTCATCACGTGCGTCAAGGCCGACTACTTCGTCAAGAACGGCGACTTCGGCTTCAGCGTCTCGGCGATGCGCCACGTCGGACTGGGCGACCAGCTCGAGCGGCTCGAGCGGCTCCGCGTGCAGCTGCGCGGCGAGGGGCTGTTCGACCCGTCGCGCAAGAAGGCGCTGCCCTTCCTGCCCCACCTCATCGGCCTCATCACCGGCGAGAACTCCGACGCCGAGAAGGACGTCCACCGCAACGCCGAGCTGCGTTGGCCGCAGGTGCGGTTCCGCACGAAGTACGCCGCGGTGCAGGGCGACCGATGCGTCCCCGAGACGATCGCCGCGCTGAAGGCGCTGGATGCCGCACCCGACGTCGACGTCATCATCATCGCGCGCGGCGGCGGCGATCCGCAGACCCTCCTCGGGTTCAGCGACGAGCGCCTCCTCCGTGCCGTGGCTGCCGCGTCCACCCCCGTCGTGAGCGCGATCGGCCACGAGAACGACCACCCCCTCCTCGACGACGTCGCGGACCTGAGGGCGTCGACCCCGACCGACGCCGCCAAACGGGTCGTGCCGGACGTCGCCGAGCAGCGCGCCCTCGTCGCCCAGCTGCGCGCACGGCTGACGACGCGCCTGACGCAGCGCATCGGCCACGACATCGCGCAGCTGGAGCAGCTGCGCTCCCGGCCCGCGCTGCGCTCGCCGGAGTCGCTGCTCACCTCGCGCGCGCACGAGGTGGAGCTGCTCGCCGCGCGGGGCCGGGAGCGGGTCGACCGGGCGGTGCAGGTCCACGAGCGGCGCACGGCCGAGCTGCGTGCGACGCTGCGCGCGCTCTCCCCCGCCTCCACCCTCGCTCGCGGGTACGCCATCGCACACCTCGCCGACGGTGTCATCGTGCGCGATGCCACGCAGGCTCCGGCATCGACTCCCGTCGTGGTCACCGTCGGACGCGGGTCGTTCGCTGCCCGCTCGGAGGGCGAGGTGGCCGAGGGCGCCTCCCCGGCCGGCGGCGAGCCGGGCGGGGCGTCCGCCGGCGACCCCCAGAAGTCCGGGGCCGTCCCCGCGCCGAACTAGACTGGGGGCCATGACCGAGTCGAGCGGCGCCCCCAGCGACGTCGCGACCCTCTCGTTCGAGCAGGCGCGCGACGAGCTCGTCCGCGTCGTCGCCGAACTCGAGCAGGGCGCACCGACCCTCGAGCACTCGCTCGCTCTGTGGGAGCGCGGCGAGGCCCTCGCGGCCCGCTGCGAGGAGTGGCTCCTCGGCGCCAAGCGCCGGCTGGAGGCCGCCCGTGCCACGGGCGACCCCGGCGTCCGCCGCACCGACGAGAACGGCGGCGCGTGATGGCACGCGAACCGCGGATCGTGGCGGAGCTCGGCCGTCCGGAGACCCCCGACGAGACGGCGGCGCGCAAAGCCGAGTCGTCCCGGGTCTACCGTTCGAGTCAGAACGTCCGCAACCTGGTCGCCGCGCTCCTGGTGACGCTGGGCGTCGTGGTGGTGATCATGTTCGCCGTCCCCCGGGGCACGCCGCCCGCGCGCGAGCCCATCGACGTCGCGGCGGTCGCCGAGCGCGTCTCGAGCTCCGAGGATCGCGTGGTCATCGCGCCCGAGCTGGCGGACGGATGGACGGTCAACAAGGCCGGCATCGAGGGCAGCGGCTCGGTGCGCGCGTTCACCGTGGTCTACGCCCCCTCGGGCGTCGACGACCGCGGATTCCTGCGCGTCGCCCAGGGCTTCGATGCCGATGAGTCGTGGCCGGCGCGCGTGCTCTCCGGCGCTGCCCCCCAGGACACCGTCACCATCGACGGAATCACGTGGGACCGCTACGAGCTCGACCCCGATCGCACCGGGAACATCTCGGTCGCGATCGCCACGGACGCAGGACCCGACACGGTGCTCATCTACGGCACCGCCCCCGACGACGCGCTCGAAGAGACGGCGCGCTCCGTGACCGATCAGATCACCGCACTGCGCGAGGAGGCCGAGTGACCGACCAGCTCACACCCGCGAAGGTCTGGCACGAGATGGAGAGGGGCAACGCGCGGTTCGTCGCCGGTGAGCCCCGGCATCCGCGCCAAGACGTCGACACCCGTCACACGCTCGCCGACGGCCAGCGTCCCCGGGCGGCGCTGTTCGGATGCTCCGACTCCCGGCTGGCCGCCGAGATCATCTTCGACAAGGGCCTGGGCGATCTCTTCGTGGTGCGCAACGCCGGACAGGTCATCTCCGACTCCGTCGTGGGCAGCCTCGAGTACGCGGTCGCCGTGCTCGAGGTGCCGCTGATCGTGGTGCTCGGACACGACGCGTGCGGCGCCGTGCGGGCCGCGATCGACAGCATCGACATGGATGCCGCCCCCCTGCCGCCTCACATCTGGCGGCTCATCTCGCCGATCGTCCCCGCGGTGCGGCGCGTGCAGCGCCAGACGGCCGTCGACGGCGTCGTTCCCGACACCATCGACGCCGAGGAGGTCGGACGCGAGCACCTGCGCGACACCGTCGCCGACCTGCTCCACTCCTCGGAGCTCATCAGCGAGGCCGTCGCAGAGGGCAGGCTCGCGATCGTCGGCGCCAACTACCGGCTCGCCGAGGGCACCGCGATTCCCGACGTCATGGTCGGCATCACGCAGCCGTCCTGAGCCCCCAGATCTCCCCACCCCCAGTACCGACACGTGAGGAACGACGACGTGACCGACACCGAGTACCGCATCGAGCACGACACCATGGGCGAGGTGCGGGTCCCCAAGAACGCGCTCTACGCTGCGCAGACGCAGCGCGCCGTCGAGAACTTCCCGATCTCGGGCGACCCGCTCGAGGCGGCGCAGATCGTCGCCCTCGCGCGCATCAAGAAGGCCGCCGCACAGGCGAACAAGGAGCTGGGCACGCTGGACGGCGCGATCGCCGACGCGATCGCCGGCGCCGCCGACCGCATCATCGCCGGCGAGTTCGCGGATCAGTTCCCGATCGACGTCTACCAGACCGGCAGCGGCACGTCGTCGAACATGAACATGAACGAGGTCCTCGCGACCCTCGCGACGCAGTCGCTCGGGGCCACGGTGCACCCCAACGACCACGTCAACGCCTCGCAGTCGTCGAACGACGTCTTCCCCACGTCCGTGCACATCGCCGTGACGCAGGAGCTCATCGACGATCTCATCCCCGCGCTCGACCACCTCGCGGTCGCGCTGGAGGCGAAGGCCGAGGAGTGGAAGACCGTCGTGAAGTCGGGACGCACGCACCTCATGGATGCCACGCCCGTCACGCTGGGCCAGGAGTTCGGGGGCTACGCGCGCCAGATGCGTCTCGGCATCGAGCGTGTGCAGGCCGTCCTCCCCCGCGTCGCGGAGGTGCCGCTGGGCGGCACCGCGGTCGGCACCGGCATCAACACCCCGCTGGGCTTCCCGCAGCGGGTCATCGAACTGATCGTCGCCGACACCGAGCTTCCCATCACCGAGGCCAAGGACCACTTCGAGGCCCAGGCCAACCGTGACGGCCTGGTCGAGGCATCCGGCGCCCTGCGCACCATCGCCGTATCGCTCACCAAGATCAACAACGACCTGCGCTGGATGGGCTCCGGGCCGAACACGGGCCTCGGCGAGCTGCACATCCCCGACCTGCAGCCCGGCTCGTCGATCATGCCGGGCAAGGTCAACCCCGTCGTGCCCGAGGCGACGCTCATGGTCTGCGCGCGCGTCATCGGCAACGACGCCACCGTCGCCTGGGCGGGCGCGTCCGGTTCCTTCGAGCTCAACGTGGCGATACCCGTCATGGGCACCGCGGTGCTCGAGTCGATCGAGCTGCTCGCCAACGCTTCGCGACTGCTCGCCGACCGGACGATCTCCGGACTCCGGGCTGATGTCGAGCGCGCCGCGGCCTATGCCGGCATGTCGCCCTCGATCGTCACGCCGCTGAACAAGCTCATCGGATACGAAGCCGCCGCGAAGATCGCCAAGCACTCCGTCGCCAAGGGGATCACCGTGCGCGAGGCGGTCATCGACCTCGGCTACGTGGAGCGCGGCGAGCTCACCATCGAGCAGCTCGACGAGAAGCTGGACCTGCTGTCGATGACGCACCCGGGCTGAGCCGGCCTCCCGTGCCGGATGACGTGCCAGGGCGGGATAATCAGGGCATGGCCCGCACGCCTCGCCCGATCCCCGCGCGCGTCAGGATCCTCGCAGCGATCCTCGCGGTCGCGTGCGTGGGCCTGGCGATCGTGGGCAGCGTGACGTTCCTGGTGCAACGGGAGCAGGCGATCTCCGGCGTGAACGAACGGCTGCGGACGCAGGTGGCCGCCCTGACCACGCTGGCCGAGGACTCCGGCGCCTCCGGGGCGTCCGGCGGCGCCTCGGCGGCCGCGGAACAGCTCGACCCCGACGACTACGAGACCGTCGACGACTACCTCTACGCCGTCGTGGCCCGGCTCGTGCCGGCGCGCAACGAGGCGTCGCTGGCACTCCTGGACGGCGCCCCGCGCTGGGTTCCGTCGACGTTCTCGGGCTTCCGCATCGCGGACGATCAGGAGTTCATCGATCGCGTCGTCGCCGAGACCAGCGGCGGCGAGACGAAGCGCGGCACGGCGGTCACCGACGAGCGCTCGATCCGGTACATCGCGATCCCCGTCTCGATGCCCGGAGACCCCCGGCAGGGCCTCTACGTGCGCGCGGTCGACCTCGGGGCGGAGCTGCAGCCGGTGACCACGGCCATGGCGACCTACGTGATCGCGGCGGTCGCGGTGCTCGGCGCGATCGGCATCGTGGGGTGGTTCGTGACGGGGCGCCTGCTGTCGCCGATCCGCCACCTGCGTGACACCGCCGACGCGATCTCGATCAGCGACCTGTCACTGCGGCTGGAGCCCCAGGGCAACGACGACATCGCCGACCTCTCCCGCACCGTCAACTCCATGCTCGACCGGCTCGAGGGCTCGGTGGACGGACAGCGTCAGCTTCTGGACGACGTGCGGCATGAGCTCAAGACGCCGATCACGATCGTCCGCGGGCACCTGGAGCTCATGGATCCCACGGACGCCGGCGACGTCGCGGCCGCGCGGGAGATCGGCATCGCCGAGCTCGATCGGCTGGCCCGCCTGGTGGAGGACATCGACGTGCTGGCGGCGGCCGAGGCCGAGTCCTACACGCTCGCCGAGGTCGACCTCGGTGCGCTGACGGCTCGCGTCGGTGAGCTGGTGGCGGTGATCCCCGGCCACACCTGGCGCGTCGAGGCGATCGCCGAGGGCATCACCGTCGGCGATCAGGACCGCCTGCTCCAGGCCTGGCTGCAGCTCGCCGACAACGCCGCGAAGTACACGCCCGCCGGCAGCCCCATCGAGATCGGCAGCGCGCACGACGCCACCGGCGCCAGCCTGTGGGTGCGCGATCACGGGCCCGGCATCCCCGCAGCCTCGCGGACGCGGATCTTCCAGCGGTTCAACCGCGCGCACGTCAAGCGCTCCGTGGGAGGATCGGGGCTCGGACTCGCGATCGTCGACGCGATCGCCAAGGGCCACGGCGGGCACTGCTCGGTGACCGACACCCGCGGGGGCGGCGCCACCTTCACGATCCACCTGCCTCCGACGGAGGCCGATCTTCCGGCGCCCGTGCGCGCGGGGGATGTCGTTCTGCAACGGGAGGCATCGGGATGACGAAGATCCTCATCATCGAGGACGAGCCGCGGATCGCCGCGTTCGTCAGTCGCGGCCTGGAATCCGCGGGGTACGAGACGCTCGTGGTCGAGGACGGCCCGGAGGGCCTTGAGGCGGCGCTCCGCGGCGACGGCGACCTCGTGCTGCTGGATGTCGGCCTGCCGACGATGGACGGGTTCGAGGTGCTGCGAGAGCTTCGCGCCCGCGGCTCGGCGGTCCCCGTGATCATGCTCACCGCGCGGTCGAGCACGCGCGACACGGTGGCCGGTCTGGATGCCGGCGCGAACGACTACGTGCCCAAGCCGTTCACGTTCGAAGAGCTCCTCGCCCGCGTCCGCTCGCGCCTGCGCGAGAGCGTCCCGCAGCCCGGCGTGTCGATCTCGCGCGGCGACGTCACGCTGGACATCCTGGCGCGCCGCGCCACGGTGGCAGGGCGCGAAGTGGACCTCTCGGCCCGCGAGTTCGCCCTGGCCGAGCAGTTCCTGCGCAACCCGGGCCGAGTGCTCAGTCGCGAGCAGCTGCTCAGCCGGGTGTGGGGGCTGGACTTCGACCCGGGCTCGAACGTCGTCGACGTGTACGTGCGCTACCTGCGCGGAAAGCTCGGCTCGGACCACATCGTCACGGTCCGAGGCGCGGGCTACCGCTGGGAGTGAATCGCACCCGCGGGCACGAAGAAGCCCCCGGTGCTGGGGGACACCGGGGGCTGTGAAAGGCCGGACTGGGGGATCCGGCCATCATCAGTCGCGCTTGTCTGGGGGATTGCGCGACTGGCCCTTCTTCGCGTCGGGATCGGCGTCACCGCCGTGCCCGACGTTCGAGCCCGCGTGTGCGGGACGCTGTGCGTGGGAGGGGTTCTCAGCCTCTCCGACGTCATGGGTTGCGCTCGACGGCTGCGGAGCCGGTGCCATGCGACGCTCGGCCTCCGAACCGACGAGCTGCTGCTGGTCGCTGCCGGAGTCGCCCGGTGCGGGCGCGTCGGGGCCCTGGCCCTTCTCTGCGGTCTGCTCGCGTTCCAGGCGCGCCACCAGCGCGTCGATGCGCCCGGCGGACCAGCCCTGGGCTGTCGCCCACGCGCGGACGGCGTCCCACGAGCCCGAGGTCTTCCCGGCCGCGACGACCGACTCGAGGTCGTCCGCGGGCGCCGGGACGGCGGCATCCGGAATCGAGACGGTCGCCGCAGGATCGGCATCCGCGCGGTCCACGACCACCGGGGCCGGGGCCTCGACGATCTCGGCCCGCGACGGTGCGGTCGCGTCCGGCGCCGCCGTGGGTGCGGTGTCAGGCGTGGGCCGGGGTGCCTGCGGCGTGGCCGTGGTCGGCGATGCGGCGGCGGGCACGAGGATGCGGCCGGCCGTGACGGTGGCACCCGGGGAATCCTGCAGCGCAGCGGTGTTGGTCAGCGCGACGGCGGTCACCACGGCGACGCTCGCTGCGACAGCGGTCAGACCGCCGATCACGAGCCCCGTGCGTCCGTCCACGTCGTTGTCCTGCCTTCCGTGCGCGAGCGGCGTCGATGTCCGCCTTCCATCGTCGCAGACGGGCCGACGCGGGAGCGCCGAGAGGCATGAGACTCTTCTCATCCTCACCGAGGATGACGGGCGCGGACCGTCGGCCGGCCACCGGGGGCGGGATGTGGCATCCCGTCCCCAGTATGCCCACGGTCGATCTTGCGCTGCTCAGGCGAGCTCGCCGGCCTCCAGCAGGTCCGTGACCAGCGCCGCGATCGCCGAACGCTCCGAGCGGACGAGCGTCACGTGACCGAAGAGCGCGTGCCCCTTGAGCGTCTCGATGACCGACGCGACTCCGTCGTGGCGGCCCACGCGCAGATTGTCGCGCTGCCCGACGTCGTGCGTGAGCACGACGCGCGAGTTCTGCCCGATGCGGCTCAGGACCGTCAGCAGCACGTTGCGCTCGAGCGACTGCGCCTCGTCCACGATCACGAACGCGTCGTGGAGGGAGCGCCCGCGGATGTGGGTCAGCGGCAGCACCTCCAGAAGCCCGCGCTCGATGACCTCGTCGAGCACATTGGCCGACACGACGGATCCGAGGGTGTCGAACACCGCCTGGCCCCAGGGGTTCATCTTCTCCTGCTGATCCCCCGGAAGGTAGCCGAGCTCCTGGCCGCCGACGGCGAACAGCGGCCGGAAGACGATGATCTTCCGCTGCTGCTGACGCTCGAGCACCGCCTCGAGGGCGGCGCACAGCGCGATCGCGGACTTGCCGGTTCCTGCCCGTCCGCCCAGCGACACGATGCCGACCTCGGGGTCGAGCAGAAGGTCGATGGCGATGCGCTGCTCCGCCGAGCGACCGTGGAGCCCGAAGACCTCGCGGTCGCCGCGGACCAGCCGGTACTCGCCGTCACCGACGACCCGGCCCAGGGCGGACCCGCGCTCGGAGTGGATGATGAGTCCCGTGTTCACCGGCAGACCGCGCACCTCTTCGCTGGCGGCCACCTCGCTCTCGTACAGGTCGGAGATGTCATCGCCCGACACGTCGAGGTCGCAGATGCCCGTCCACCCGGAGTCGACCGCCTGCTCGGCGAGGTACTCCTCGGCGGTGATGCCGAGCGACGCCGCTTTGACGCGCATCGGGAGGTCCTTCGAGACGACGGTGACCTCCTGCCCGTCCTGGGCGAGGTTCATCGCGACGGCGAGGATGCGGCTGTCGTTGTCGCCGAGGCGCATTCCGGACGGCAGCACCGAGGCGTCGGTGTTGTTCAGCTCGACGCGGAGGGTGCCGCCGGTGCCCACCGGGACGGGGAAGTCGAGGCGTCCGTGCTCGACGCGCAGCTCGTCGAGATGGCGCAGGGCCTGCCGGGCGAAGTATCCGATCTCGGGGTCGTGCCGCTTCCCCTCGAGCTCCGTGACCACCACCACGGGGATCACGACGCTGTGTTCGGCGAACCGGAAGAACGCCCGAGGATCGCTCAGCAGCACGGAGGTGTCCAGAACGTAGGTGCGCAGATCCTGATCGGATCCGGCGACCTGCCCGAGGCCCTGACGGCGCTGCTCGTGTGGTGCTCGTGTGGTCACAACCCACTCCCGCCCCGGGTGGTTCACCCGGCAGTTACGAGTCGACCAGGGGTCACGAGTCGCGATCCGTGAGGCCGACTCGACCGGGCTCCTTGCCCGATGCGATCACGCTACGACTCCCCTGCGACACCGGCCCGCCCCGACACGCCCGAATCTCGTGACGTCTCGGTGAACGGATGCCGCAGCGTCCGCACCGGGCAGGCGGTCACCAGACGCGTGCCGACGAGAACGCGGCCAGTGCGTCGCCGAACAGCCGCAGTGTGTCGGCGCCGGTGCCGACGTGGGGCGACACGCGGATCCGCCCGCCGCGGGCCGTCACGGTGAGGCCGTGGTTGGCGAGGGATGCCGCCAGCGCCGCGGCGTCCCGCGGCTCCGGCTCCAGCGTCACGATGCCGGCCCGGCGCCCGCGATCGCGGGGGGTGACCACGGGGATCCCGTAGCGGTCGGCGAAGAACATGACGTCGGCGGCTCGATCCGCCAGCACCGACTCGATGCTGCGGACTCCGGCATCGGCGATCTCGCGCAGCGCCGTCGCGAGTCGGGCGGCGGCCAGCGTGTCGGGGCCGGAGACCGAGAAGGCCTGGGATGAGGCCGACGGCGCGGGCACCGTGTCGAGCGGGAGGTCGCCGTCGACGCCGCGGAAGCCGGAGAGCACCGGCGCGATGCGCGCCAGCGCTCGCTCGCCGAACCAGGCGAACCCGGTGCCGCGGCCGGCGCGGAGCCACTTGTAGCCGTGGCCGCACACGACGTCGGCCGCGGCGTAGTCGGCCTCGATCATGCCGAATCCCTGGACGGCGTCGACGATGAGGAGCCGATCGCCGATCACCTCGCGCAGCGCCGTCAGGTCGGTGCGGTAGCCGGTGCGGAAGTCGACGAGGCTCACCGCGACGGCGCGCGTCTCGTCGGTGACCGCCGACCGGACGGCATCGGGCGTCATGAACCCTCCGACGGGATCGACCCACTGCAGCTGCAGCGATCCCAGCGCGTCGGACGCCCGGGCCGCCGCCACCGTGAGGCTCGGGAACTCCGCCCGGCTGAGCAGGAGCCCCCCTGCCAGACCGTAGACGGCGTGCATGAGGCCGTACGTGGTGGACGGCTGCAGCACCACCTGGTCGGCCTGGGCGCCGAGGAGCTCTGCGACCAGCTCGCGGGCCTCCCGGACGTGGTCCGCGACGAGCTGGATGCTCGTGCGGCGGCCGGTGCCCAGCAGCTCGGTGTCGCCCTGCGCCTCGCTGCGCACCGCCGGCGACAGCGGGCCGAACGCCGCCCAGTCCAGGTAGCCCGGCTCGGCGTCGAACGACGCCAGGTAGGGGTCCAGATCGGTCACGCGGATCATTCTGGCAGAGCGCCGGCGCACAGCCCCCGCGCCCGCCTGTGCGCGAAACGGCGCAGCGGATCCGGTTCGGTTCAGCCGCCGTAGCGGCGGTCCCGCGAGCCGAAGTCACGGATCGCGCGGAGGAAGTCGACCTCGCGCAGATCGGGCCCCAGTGCCTCGACGAAGTAGAACTCCGAATGGGCGGACTGCCACAGCAGGAAGTCGCTCAGGCGCTGCTCCCCCGAGGTGCGGATCACGAGGTCGGGGTCGGGCTGGCCGCCGGTGTACAGGTGCTCCCCGATCTGCTCGGGGGTGAGGCTCGCGGCCAGCTGCTCGAGCGAGCCGCCCTCCTGGTCGTGCTTGGCGATGATGCTGCGGACCGCGTCGACGATCTCGCCCCGCCCGCCGTAGCCGACCGCGAGGTTCACGTGCATGCCTGCGTTGCCGCGCGTGCGCGCCTCCACATCGGCCAGCACGCGCGCGAGGTCCTCGGGGAGCGCGTCGGCGCGACCGACGTGCTTCACCCCCCAGTCGCGCTCGTGCGAGAGCTCGTCGGCGAGTTCGGCGATGATCTCGATGAGGTCGGACAGCTCGCGCGAGTCGCGCTTGCGGAGATTGTCGTTGGAGAGCAGGTAGAGCGAGACGACGCGGATGCCGACGTCGTCGCACCAGCGCAGGAACTCCTTCATCTTCGCCGCACCGGCACGGTGGCCGTGCGCGGCGGAGTCGTAGCCGAGCTGCTTGGCCCACCGGCGGTTCCCGTCGATCATCATCGCGAGGTGATGCGGCACGGACGCGGGGTCCAGCCGCCGGCGCAGGCGGTTGATGTAGAGGCGGTAGAGAGGTCCTCTGCCTTCGTTCGTCGAACCGCGCGCCACACGCCTACGCTACCCCGCGGGCGGGCCCGGCCCTAGCGCGCGGCCGGGTGCCGGCATCCGCGTCCCGGCGTGTGCCGTCGACGGCATGCGTCGCCGTCTACCCTGGGAGGATGAGCCGTCGCCGCCGCCTCACCGAGGCCCCTGACGTCCCGTCGCTGCCGCTCATGGACGCCGCGTCCGTCGATGCCGCCGCACCCGAGATCCGGCCCACGTGGCGGGGCTGGGTCCACGCCGGCACGTTCCCCGTCGCGATCGTCGCCGGCATCGTGCTGATCACCGTCGCACAGGGCGCCCCCGCCAAGTGGGCCTCGGCGGTGTTCATGGCCACGTCGCTGCTGCTGTTCGGCAACTCGGCCCTCTATCACCGCTTCGACTGGAAGCCCCGGACGAAGGCGATCCTCAAGCGGATCGACCACGCCAACATCCTGCTGCTGATCGCGGGCACCTACACTCCGATCGCCACGCTCGCCCTGCCGCCCGAGAAGGGCGTTCTCCTGCTCACCCTGGTGTGGGCCGGAGCGCTCCTGGGCATCCTGTTCCGCGTCTTCTGGCTCCACGCCCCGCGATGGCTGTACGTCGCGCTCTACCTGGTGCTCGGGTGGGCGGCCGTCATGTACCTCGTGGACCTCTTCGAGGCCAATGCCGCCATGATGATCCTCGTGGCGGTGGGCGGCGTGCTGTACACCGTCGGCGCCGTCGTGTACGCCATGAAGCGGCCGAACCCGTGGCCCGGCCACTTCGGCTTCCACGAGATCTTCCACGTCTGCACGGTGCTGGCGTTCCTGTGCCACTGGACCGCGGCGCTGCTCATCGCCCTGGATCCGCTGTCGCCCTCGCTGGGCGTCCCGGCCTGACGGCGATGACGGATGCCGCGGCTCGCGGCATCCGATAGCTCCCCCGTCGCGCGGGTCAGGCCTTCGGCGGGGCGGTGCCGTCGGGCTCGTCACCGGTGCGGTCGTCTCCGGCCGCGCCGGCGTCCTCGTCGTCCGTCCTCGTCGCGGCGGCGGCGCGCGGCGACTGCTCCTCCGCGTCGAGCTCCTCCTGGATGTCGGCGCGCACGCGCCCACGGCGGATGCGGCGCATCATGTCCCAGACCAGGAAGATGACCGCCACGGCGACCAGCGCCGTGATGACGAATCCCCAGACCCCGGGGGTGACGAGGTCGGGGTCGACGTCCGCCGTCGGGGTCGGCGCGGGGGTCGTCGCAGCGCTGACGAGGGCGGCGAGCGCGTGATGCATGGGTGTCCTCGCTTGCCCGCGAGGCGGGCGGTGTCGTCGGGGATGCGCGCGAGCGCATAGCCTGGAGTTCCCAGCCTAATCTTCGCAGGGCGACCCCCGAGACCTCAGGAGCGGCGTGACCACGCAGGACATGCTCGACGAGCGCTACGGCCGGCGGCGTTCTCCGGCCCGACGCTGGATCATCGGCGCCGGCGTCGCGCTCGCGGCGGCTGCCGTCGCGCTCTTCGGCTGGACGACGGTGCAGGGGACGCTCGCGGCCGTCGACGCCGACACGACGTCGTTCGAGATCGCCGACGGACACTCCGTCACCCTCGGGTTCCAGATCTCCGCTCCCGTGGGGGCGGCGGTGGCCTGCGCCCTCGAGGCGCAGGACGAGGAGCACGGCGTCGTGGGCTGGCGGGTCGTGGAGCTGCCGGCATCCGACCTCCCCGCCCGCGCGTTCCGCGAGGTGATCCCCACCACCGCACCCGCGACCACGGGTTTCGTGAACTCGTGCTGGGTTTTGTCCTGATCGGCAACGTGTCGTAGTCTGACGGGAGATCATCCATTCGCGCCCTGGCCCGTGAGCCGGGGCGTTCGGTTTATGTCCCGTCGCGCTTCGCGCCGACGGGCGCTACGAAGGAGTCAGCCGTGTCCGATGCACCCGTGACCTTCCTCACCCAGGACGCGTACGACCGCCTGGCGGCCGAGCTCGAGCACCTCTCGACGACCGGCCGCGAGGAGATCGCCAAGCGCATCGAGGCCGCGCGCGAAGAGGGCGACCTCAAGGAGAACGGCGGCTATCACGCCGCGAAGGACGAGCAGGGCAAGCAGGAGGCGCGCATCCGCACGCTGCAGCAGCTGCTGAAGACGGCCAAGGTCGGCGAGGCCCCCGAGAGCAGCGGCGTCGTCGAGCCCGGCACCGTCGTGACGGCCGTCATCGCCGGCGGCGAAGAGGTCTTCCTCCTCGGCAACCGCGAGATCGCCGTGGGCTCCGAGCTCGACGTCTACAGCGAGGCGTCTCCCCTCGGCACCGCGATCCTCGGGCGCAGGGAAGGCGAGAAGACCTCGTACACCGCGCCCAACGGTCGCGAGATCGCCGTCGAGATCGTCAAGGTCGAGACCTACAACGGGCAGTGACTCCGCGGGCCGGCCGGCGGACCCGGCCGGTCAGTCGTGCACGACGGTCGGCATGTAGCCGGCGTCCTCCAGCACAGAGATGACGTGCGCGCGGTGCTCCTCCCCGCGCGTCTCGACGCTCAGCTGCAGGATCACCTCGCTGATCTGCAGCCCCTGGCCGTGACGGGTGTGGAGCACCTCGATGACGTTCGCCCCGGCGATCGCCAGCAGCTCCGACACGCGCGCGAGCTGGCCGGGCCGGTCGGGCAGCGGGATCCGCAGGGTCATGTAGCGGCCGGATGCCGAGAGACCGTGCGCGACGACGCGCTGCAGCAGCAGCGGGTCGATGTTTCCGCCGGAGAGCACGGTCACCGTGGGGCCGTGCGCCACCACCTTCCCCGCGAGGATCGCGGCCACGCCGACGGCGCCCGCGGGCTCCACCACCTGCTTCGCCCGCTCCAGCAGCACCAGCAGGGCACGGGCGATGTCGTCCTCCGAGACGGTCACGATCTCGTCGACGTACTCGCGGATGATCTCGAACGGCAGGTCGCCGGGGCGCGCCACGGCGATGCCGTCGGCGATCGTCGGAGACGTCGGGACCTCGAGCGGATGCCCCGCCGCCAGCGACGCCGGGTAGGCGGCCGAGTTCTCCGCCTGCACGCCGATGACGCGCACGGCGCGGCCTTCGGTGGCGGCTCGCGCCTTGACGGCCGCGGCAACGCCGGCGATCAGCCCTCCCCCGCCGATGCCGAGCACGACGGTGTCGAGGTCGGGAAGCTCGTCCATCAGCTCGAGCCCGAGCGTGCCCTGCCCCGCGATCACGTCGGGGTGGTCGAACGGGTGGATGAACACGGCGCCGGTGCGCTGCGCGAACTCGGCGGCCAGGCGCAGCGGCGTCTCGACCGTCGCGCCCTCCAGCACCACGTCGGCGCCGTACCCGCGGGTGGCCAGGAGCTTGGGCACCGGGACGCCGAGCGGCATGAAGATCGTCGCGTGGATGCCGAGCGCTTTCGCCGCCAGCGCCACGCCCTGCGCGTGGTTGCCCGCCGAGGCGGCGACGACGCCGCGCGCGCGCTCCTCGGCGGTCAGCCGCGACAGGCGGTAGGTCGCGCCGCGGATCTTGAACGACCCGGTGCGCTGCAGGTTCTCGAGCTTCAGGTGCACGGGCACGCCGAGGACATCGGAGAGGTGCTGCGACTCGTCGAGCGGCGTGTGGGCGATGACCCCCTCGAGGGTGGCCGCGGCATCCGCGAAGTCCTTCAGGGTGGGCGCCGGCGATCGCAGCGCCGCCGCGGCGGGCGGCAGCCCGTCGGCGCGCTCGGTGTGGTCGGCGGATGGCATGGCAGTGGTCACTTGCGGACTCTCCTCGGCCGGGGGACGGTGCTCCAGATGAGGTCTCCGGTGGGCTTGGCGCCGGTCTCCCACGCGCGTTCGCCGAGATACACGGCGACGACGTTGACGAAAGCTGCGAGCGGGACGGCGAACAACGCCCCCGGGATGCCGGCGATCATGGCACCGCCGGCGACGACCAGCACGACGGCGAGCGGGTGCACCTTCACGGCCGAGCCCATGAGCAGCGGCTGCAGGACGTGACCCTCGAGCTGCTGGACGCCGAGGACGACGACGAGCATCCACAGCGCGATCCACGGCCCGTTGTACACCAGTGCGAGGAAGACCGCGACGGCGCCCGTGACGACGGCACCCACGATGGGCACGAACGCGCCGAGGAAGACCAGCACGGCGACGGGGATCGCGAGCGGCACTCCGAGCAGCGCGGCGCCGAGGCCGATGCCCACGGCGTCGATGGTCGCGACCAGCAGCTGCGTGCGCGCGTAGTTGACCACCGTGATCCAGCCCGCCCGGCCTGCGCCGTCCGCGGCGGGACGGGCCTTCTTGGGGAAGAGCTTGAGCGTCCACCGCCAGATCCCGGCGCCATCCGCGAGCAGCGTCAGCAGGATGAACAGCGCGAGGATCCCACCCGTGGCCACGTGGCCGATGGTGGTGCCGAGGGCGAGGGCACCCGACCACAGCACCCCCGCCTGCTCCTGCGCCAGCGCCGACCCCTGGGTCAGCAGATCGTCGATCTGCTCGGCGCTGAGGTGCAGCGGCCCGTCGATGAGGTACTGCCGGAACTGGGCCATCGCCGCGACGGTGCTCTCCTGCACCGAGCCCCACTGCCGCACGACCTGCCATCCCACCAGCCACAGCAGCCCCGCCACGATGGCGAGGGTGCCCAGGACCGAGAGGACGATCGCGAGCCAACGCGGCACGCGGTGCCGCAGCATCCAGGTGAAGGCGGGCCACAGCAGCGCGGTGACGAGGATCGCCACCAGCAGCGGGATGACGAGGAGCTTCAGCTGGATGACCAGCCACACGGCGACGCCGATCGCCGCGGCGACGACGATCAGTCGCCACGAATATGCGGTCGCGATGCGCAGACCGCGCGGGACGGCGGCGGACGTGTCGGTGGTGACGATCCGGCTGCGATCGCGCACGGCGTCGAACAGAGAGCCGCGTGGCTTGTCGTCGGAGCCGCTCATCCGCCCAGTCTAGGCGCGTCGCATTCCGTGCCGGTGATGAAGCGGACCGGGCGATGTCGGCGGCTCTGGCTAGGCTGACGCGCGTGAAGTCGTCGCTGAGCGCCGCCGAGGCGCGCCGGGTCTCGCTCGCCGCCCAGGGCTTCGACCGCGCGCGCCCCGCCGCGGCCGGCACCCGCCAGCTCAACCTCGCGCTCGCGAGGATGTCGACGCTGCAGATCGACTCGGTGAACGTCTTCGCCCGCTCCCACTACATGCCGCTGTTCTCGCGGGTGGGCAGCTACGACACCGCCGCCCTCGACCGGCTCCTCTTCGCCCGGCGCTCCCCCTACGTGGAGTACTGGGCGCACGTCGCCGCTTTCGTGCCCGCCGCCGACTGGGGCCTGTTCCACTTCCGCATGCAGGATCTGCGGGCCAAGTACGGCTCGAAGCCCGGCGGGTGGTTCGACACGCATCGCGACCTGGTGGACTGGGTCCGCGCCGAGCTCGCCGATCGCGGCCCGCTGCGGCCGGCGCAGATCGAGCACGACGTCAAGAAGGGCGCGCGCGGGCCGTGGTGGGACTGGGACGTCGTCAAGCACGCGCTGGAGTACCTGTGGCTGTTCGGCGAGGTCGCGATCGCCGGTCGCCGGGGGTTCGAGCGCCGGTACGCCCTCGCGGAGGATGTGATCCCTCGGGAGGCGCTCGAGGCTCCCGTGCCGCGTGACGAGGCCGTCCGCGAGCTCGTCCGGCGCGCCGCGCGCGCCTGTGGGGTTTCCACGGCTGCCGATGTCGCCGATTACTGGCGCATCGCCGACCGCAAGGCGGTGACCGCCGCGCTGCACGAGCTCACCGACGCCGGTGAGCTGCATCCCGTGACGGTCGAGGGCTGGACGACGGCGGGACGGCCCTCGCGCGCCTGGCTCCACCGCGATGCGACGGTGCCGCGGCGCATCGATGCCGCGGCGATCCTGACGCCGTTCGACCCCGTGGTGTGGTTCCGCGACCGCGCGGAGCGCCTCTTCGACTTCGAGTACCGCATCGAGATCTACACACCCGCACCCCAGCGCCGCTACGGCTACTACTCTCTGCCCGTCCTGATCGGCGACGACATCGTCGGGCGCGTCGACCTCAAGGCCGATCGCCCGGCCTCCCGCCTCCTGGTGCAGTCCGCATGGTGGGAGCACGGACGCCCGGCAGAGGCGGCGGCGCGGCTGGCCGACGAGCTCCGGCTCGCCGCCGCCTGGCAGGGGCTCGAGACCATCTCGATCTCGCACTGGGGCGACGCGACCGACGATCTCGCCCGCGCCCTGCCCGAGGCGACCCGTCACGAGTCCGGCTCCCGGGAGGCCGTGGCGTTCGCCGCCGACGAGCCCGACGGCCTCGACGCCGCGGGTGGGGACGGCCTCGCGAGCTGACATCGGATGCGGACGCCCGGCGTCGCCGTCGGGTCGGCGTCCGGGCTCACGGCCGCGCAGGCCCGGACACCTCCAGTCCCAGCCAGCGTGCGAGCTCGCTGACCTGCGCGTCCACGGCGTCGCGCACGGCGTCGGTGAACGGCTCGTCCTCATGCACCGCCTGCACGCGGAAGACACCGGCCTTGCGATCGGCCTTCGCGTCGAGCTTCCCCACGAACCGGTCCCCGTGCAGGATCGGCACCGCGAAGTACCCCCAGCGCCGCTTCGCCGCGGGCTTGTACATCTCGAGGAAGTACTCGTAGCCGAAGATCTCGTCCAGCCGCCGCCGGTCGAACACCAGCCGGTCGAACGGCGACAGCAGAGCCGTCCGCGGCGAGAACCCCTCGAGTGCGTCGAGCGCTGCAGGGTCGACACGCCATGTGCCGGCGACGCCGTCGACGACCGCCTCCTCGCCGACCGCACCCACGTCGATCGGCTCGAAGGGCTGTGCGACGCCCTTCGCCCGGGCGATGCCGAGCGACCTCAGCCGGCGCTCGGCGCGCTCACGCGCCGCCTCGTGCTCGTCGAGCACCGGAACGTCGGGCGGATACACCCGGTCGGCGACGTCGAAGAGCCGGCCGCCGGAGTCGCGGGAGTGCACCGCCACGTCGCCGCAGAGCACCAGCATCTCGAGCAGCTGCATCGAGTTGCGGTTGTCCGTCCACCCCGACGAGCGCCACGACACCTGCGCCGTGTCGGGGATCTCGGCCGCCCGCAGCGGCCCCTCGCTGCGGAGCCGCGCGAGCACCTCACGCCGGAACCGGTCGTTCGCGGCGAGCCACTGTCGGGCCTGGGCCGACTCGGGCCGCCGCCGCATCTCGGGCAGCAGCAGGGCGAGGTCGGTCATGGCGCGGTAGAACCCGCCCCACTCGAAGATCGCCCGGTCCTCCTCGACGAGCCTGACGAGGTCCGCCGGCTGGTACGGCCACCCCAGCCTGCTCCACAGGATGAGGTCCGCGCTCGGCGCGACCGCCGCCGTCGGCTCGATGTTCACGACCGTGAGCGCGTCGACGGTCTCGACGATGCCCGACGGCCGGTCCGCGCTCAGCAGCTGCGCCTGGACCGCGATGCGGCGCGCCTCGCCGCGGGTGAGCTGGAGTGTCACACGCCCGACGCTACCGGCGGGCGCGGACAGTGAGATCTGGATACGCGGGAGATCTCGATACGCTCGTTCCTCGCGACCCGCCTCGACTCAGAACTGCACGCGCGGGGGCTCGGAGATCGCGGCGCCGTCGATGACCTCGAAGAACTCCCGCTCGTGGAAGCCCAGGTTGCGGGCGAACATGTTGTTCGGGAAGACCTTGATCTTGGTGTTCAGCTCGCGCACGCCGCCGTTGTAGAAGCGGCGCGAGGCCTGGATCTTGTCTTCCGTGTCGACGATCGACTGCTGCAGCTGCAGGAAGTTCTGGCTCGCCTGCAGCTGCGGGTAGGCCTCGGCGACGGCGAACAGCGACTTCAGCGCCTGCTGCATGCGGCCCTCCGCGGCCCCCGCCTCGGCGGGCCCGGAGGCCGAGAGCGTGTCGGCGCGGGCCTGCGTCACCCGCTCGAACACCGCCTTCTCGTGGGTCGCATAGCCCTTCACCGACTCGATCAGGTTGGGCAGCAGGTCGGCTCGCCGCTTGAGCTGCACCGTGATGTCGCTCCAGGCCTCGTCGACGCGCACGTTCAGCTGCACCAGCGAGTTGTACGTCGCCCACAGATAGATGCCGACGATGACGGCGAGCGCCACCACGATGAGGACTGGGATCAGCCATTCCATTGCCGGGGCTCCGTTCGGTAGTGCACTCATACTATCGACGCGGGTCCACCGCATAACGGGCCCGGCCTGGGACTCTCAGCCGTTACCCACCGAGAACCCGTTCGAGATATCGGTTGCGGAAGACCCGCTCCGGGTCGAGGCGGTCGCGCAGTTCCACGAAGGCGTCGAAGCGCGGGTACCGCGGCCGCAGCGCGTCGGCGTCCAGGGTGTGCATCTTGCCCCAGTGCGGCCGCCCGTCGAAGCGGAGCATGATCTCCTCCACCGCCTCGAAGTACTCGGCCGGGTCCTCACGCCAGTACCGGTGCACCGCGATGTACGCGGACGCGCGGTCGTGCGCGGTGGACAGCCAGCGGTCGTCGGGCGCCGCGAAGCGGACCTCCACCGGGAACCCGACCCGCCAGCCGCGTGCGTCGATGAGAGCGCGCACCGCCTCGAACGCGGGGCGGACGTTCGCGACCGGCAGCGCGTACTCCATCTCGCGGAAGCGCACCGACCGACGCGTGGCGAAGACGCGGGCCGAGGCATCCGTGAACTCGCGATTCCCCCAGATCCGCGCGGACACCCGGTTGATCGGGGGCACCAGCGGCGGCACCGCGGCGCCCGCCGCGCACGCGACGCGATGGAGGCCGCCGCCGACGAGGACGTCGTCGACCCACTTGCCGACCCGCGGGAGCGGATGCCGCGGCGCGCTCTCGGGCAGGCGGATGTTGGTCTTGGTCATCGCCCGGTCGGTGTGGGGGAACCAGTAGAACTCGAAGTGATCGACGCCGGCGACGCGGTCCTCCAAGCCCGCGATCACCTCATCGAGGGGCTCGGGCTGATCCACCGCATGGAGCACGAAGGCGGGAACGCACTGCAGCGTGACCTCGACGAGGATGCCCAGCGCACCCAGCCCGAGCGCCACGGCCGGGACGAGCTCGGGGTTCTCGTCCTCGTCCACGCGCAGGAGATCCCCCGTCGCCGTCACGAGAGTCGCCCCGACCACCTGGGCGGCGATGCCCCCGAACCGCGCGCCGGTGCCGTGCGTGCCGGTCGAGACGGCGCCGGCGATCGACTGCCGGTCGATGTCGCCGAGGTTCTCCATCGCGAGGCCGTAGCGCGCGAGGAGGCCCGGAATGCGGTGCAGCCGGGTGCCGGCGAGGAGCGTCACCCGGGCGCGCTCGACGTCGACGGCGACGAGGCCGCTGAGGTCCGCGAGCTCCAGCAGCACCCCGGGGGCGACGGCGATGCCGCTGAAGCTGTGACCGGCGCCCACTGCCTTGACCGGCAGTCGCTGGGCCGCGGCGGCGGCGACGGCGCGCTGCACCGCCGCGACCGTGCGCGGATACTCCACGCGCTGGGGCCTCACCGCCTCGGTGCGCGCCCAGTTGCGCCATGTCCCGCCCGGACGCGTCACAGGAACACCTTCCCCTCACCGCGGTACGTCGGCAGGTCGGCGACGACGGCCCCGCCGTCGACGACGTGGTAGCGGTCGACGTGCTCGGCCGGCTCACCGCTCTTGGCGTGGCGGAACCACACGCGGTCCCCGACGCGCAGGTCTCGTGCCGCGTCGCCGCGCAGCGGCGTCTGCACCTCGCCGGCGCCCTCGCGCGGGGCCATGCGCAGCCCCTCCGGCCACACCGCTCGCGGCTGTCGTGACGCCAGCGCCGGGCCTGAGGCGATCCAGCCCCCGCCGAGCACCGTCGCGACGTCGGGCGCGGGCTTGCGCACCACGTCGAGGGCGAACGCGGCCGCCGGCGCCGGATGGAAGGCGCGGTATCCGTCGAACAGGTGGCCCGCGAGCAGCCCGCTGCCGGCGGTCACCTCGGTGACGGACTGATCGGATGCCGTGCGCTCCAGCGAGCCGGTGCCTCCGCCGTTGACGAACTCGAGCGGGGCGATGTCGCGCAGCCCTGCGACGATCGAGGCGCGGCGGTCGAGCAGCTCGGCCGCCGAGCGCCGCTGCATCCACCGGATCACGGCGTCGCCGGCGCCGGTGGCGTCGCCCTGCCCGGCGATCTGCGCCTCGTACATCATCAGCCCGACGAGCCGGAACCCCGGACGCGCCGCGATCGAACGCGCGAGCGCCGCCACCTCCGACGCCTCGTGCACGGGCGAGCGGAGGACGCCGATGTGACCCAGCCCCGACGCTCGCCACGACGCATCGGCGTCTATCGCGACGCGCAGCTCGGGGCGCGCGCCGGGAGCGGCCACGGCGTCGACGAGGTCGAGCTGCGCGAGGTCGTCCACCATGAGCGTGACCCGGGCCGCCGCGCGCTCGTCGGCGGCGAGCGCCGCGATCGCCGCGCGGTCGGCCGTCGGGTACCCGAGCACGATGTCGTCATGCGTGTCTGCCAGCCACAGGGCCTCCGGCAGCGTGTACGCGAGGATGCCGCGGTACCCGGGGAGGGCGAGGACGGCGTCCAGCACCTCGCGGACGCGCACCGACTTGGTGGCGACACGGATCGGCACGCCTCCCGCGCGCACGACGAGGTCCAGCGCGTTGTACCGGAGTGCGCCGGCGTGGACGGCGGCGACCGGGCCGCTGACGTCGGCCACCGCGCCGGTCATCTCGCCCCAGTACGCGGCGGGACGACTCCACGGCTTCGCCGCCGGGGACGTGGACAGCAGGTCGAGACTCAACGGGCTCGGCTCCGGTGCGCGCGCATCGCCCCAGCCTACGATGAGCCGCGGTGAGCGCGCAGACCGGGTCGGTACCCCCGGTGGGATTCGAACCCACACTTGGGCGAGTTTAAGTCGCCTGCCTCTGCCGGTTGGGCTACGGGGGCGATCGCGGGAACGCGGATGCCGCAGGCTCATCCTCTCAGACGAGCCTGCGGCATCCGTTCCACATCAGTTCGCGGCGACCTTGCCGGCGTCGGCGGCAGCCTTGGCCGGAGTCTTGCGGGCCGGCGCCTTGCGAGCGGGCGCGGCGGCCGGCGTCTCGGCGGGGGCCGCCTCGACCGGCTGCGGCGGACGCGGACGCGCGGCGAACTCCTCGAAGACATAGCGGGGGTTCTGGACGGTCGACAGGTTCACCAGGTCGCGGCCCAGCCAGAAGTTGTTCCACCAGCCCCACAGCACGCGCCACTTGCGCTCCCACGAGGGCATCGCCAGGCCGTGGTAGCCGCGGTGGGCGAGCCACGCGATCGGGCCCTTCAGGGCGAGGTTGCCCGACTGGAAGACGCCCACCCACAGGCCCAGGCCTGCGACGGCGCCGAGGTTCTTGTGGAGGTACTCGCGCGGAAGCTCGCCCCGCAGCACCGCGACGAGGTTCTTCGCGAGGAGCTTCGCCTGACGCACCGCATGCTGGGCGTTGGGCACGCAGTAGCCGCCCACGCCGCCGCCGCTGAGGTCGGGAACGGCCGAGACGTCACCGGCCGCCCAGGCGCCCTCGACGATCTCCTCCTCGGTGCCCACGCGCAGGTCGGCGCGGGTGCGGATGCGTCCGCGCTCCTCGACCGGCAGGTCGCCGCCGCGCACCACCGTCGGGTTGGCCATGACGCCCGCCGTCCAGATGATGAGGTCGCTGGGGATCGTCTCGCCGGTGGAGAGCTCGACGTTGCCGCCCACGGCGCCGGTGACCTGCGTGTCGAGGTGCACCGAGGCGCCGCGCTGGGCGAGGTTCTTCAGCACCCACTCGCTGGTCTTGAGCGAGACCTCGGGCATGATGCGCCCCATGGCCTCGATGAGGTGGAAGTGGGTGTCGCTGAACGTCAGCTGCGGGTAGCTCTTGACCAGCGCGGAGGCGAGCGAGCGCAGCTCGGCGAACACCTCGATGCCCGCGAAGCCGCCGCCGACCACGACGACCGTCAGCAGCCGGTCGCGCTCGGGGCCGGGAGGCAGTGTCGAGGCCTTGTCGAAGTTCGACATCAGGCGGTCGCGGATGGCGACGGCCTCCTCGATGGTCTTCAGGCCGATCGCGTTGTCGGCGATGCCGGGGATCGGGAAGGTGCGCGAGACGGCGCCGGCGGTGACGACGATCTGGTCGTACTCGAACTCGTACGGCTCGCCCGCGATGGGGGTGATGGTGGCGACCTTGTTCGCGTGGTTGATGCCGGTGACCTTGGCGGCCACGACGGTCGTCTTCTTGAGGTGGCGACGCAGCGCCACGACGGAGTGACGCGCTTCGATGGAGCCGGCCGCGACCTCCGGGAGGAAGGGCTGGTAGGTCATGTAGGGCAGCGGGTCGACGATCGTCACGTCCGCTTCGCCCTTGCGCAGATGCTTCTCGAGCTTCCAGGCCGTGTAGAAGCCTGCGTATCCGCCACCGACGATGAGGATCTTGGGCACGGTGTTGGTCACGGTTTGGAGTACTCCTCCTGTGTCAGCGGCTCGGCGCGCGGGACGCCAATCGGATGCGTCGGACAGCAGCGGTGACGCCGAGCGCCACCAGTATAGCCGCCGCCGTGAGCATGGTGAGCGGAAGGGTGCCGTACAGCACGGTGTTCCGGTCGGGCAGGAGCGGCGACGACAGCCTGGTGGGCGCGTCCGGTTCGGGCAGGGCCGGCACGGGGGCGCTGGCCTGCGGCTCCTCCGTGACCGGCTCCGCCGGGGCCCGCCGGTACAGCCTCACCCAGTCCGCGAGGCTTCCCATCGGGTTGGCGGTGACGGCCGCCACGTCGGCGGCGACGGCGGCCGCGGCATCCACCAGTCCGAAGCCGTAGAGCAGGCGCGACTCATCGGTGTCGCCCACGGGCTCGGCCGTCTTGACGATGCGGTTGATGACGTTCGCCGCGTCGAGGTCGGGATGGGCGGCCCTGACGAGCGCCGCGATGCCGGCGACGATCGGCGCGGCGCCGCTCGTGCCGTTCCACGAGACCAGTGTCGAGTCCGCCGACACGCCGATGAGCTCTTCGCTGGGCGCGGACACCCCGATCGTGATGCCCTGCGTCGAGGCATCGACGCTCGCCCTGCCGGAGCGGTCGACGCCGCCGACGGTCAGCACGCCCGGGATCGTCGCGGGCGCTCCCACCTTGGTCGTGCCGCTTCCGCGGTTGCCGGCGGCGACGACGATGACGACGTCGTTCTCGAAGGCGTAGAGGAACGCGTCGTCCCAGCTCTCGGGCCAGTCCGGGACGTTCGTGGTCAGCGACATGTTGATGACGTCGGCGCCGTTGTCGACCGACCACCGGATCGCGTCGGCGATCTGGTCCGAGAACGGCCGGGTTGCCGACGAGCCGAAGGCGACCGACACCGAGAGCAGCTGCGCCTCGGGCGCCACGCCGACCATGCCGGTGTCCGGTCCCGTTCCGCGGCCGGCGGCGAGCGAGGCGACCCAGCTGCCGTGGTCGGCGTCGACGGCGCCCACGAGCGTGCGCCCGTCAGGCGAGCCGGCGCCGGAGACATCCGTGCCGCCGACGACCGCACCGGTGAACTCGATCGGCCCGCGGCCGATGCCGGTGTCGATCACGGCGATCTTCACGCCGGCGCCGCGGGTCGTCTCCCACGCCTTCTCGATGCCGTAGTCGTCGAGCCAGTACTCGGCGGCCCGGACCGGATCCTCGTCGGCCGGCGCGGCGATCGCGGCCGCGGGGGCGGCCGTGACGAGTGTGAGCGTCATCGCGGTGGAGGCGATGGCACCGACGAGGCGACGCATCATCCGCCGGATCCCGGCTGGGTGCACACGCAACGCTGCGGAGACCAGGACGACATCGCGAGGGCCCGGTCCCCGATCGGATTGACCCCGGGACCGGCGGCGAGCGCGTGGCCGGCGAGCGCGTGCAGGCACTTCACGCGCGTCGGCATGCCGCCCGCGGAGATGCCCTCGATCTCCTCGACAGCGCCGTACGCCGCGCGGTCGCCGAGATACGCCTCGTGCGCCAGGCGATAGGCCTCGGCCACCTCGTCGTCGCCGGCGAGCACATCCGAGAGCTCCCGCATCACGTGGTCGGCCTCGAGCATCGACATCGCCGCCGTCGCCGCTGGGTGGGTGAGGTAGTAGAACGTCGGGAAGGGCGTCCCGTCCGGCAGTCGCGGCGACGTCGCGACGACGGTCGGGTTGCCGCACACGCAGCGCGCCGCGATCCCCACCACACCGCGGGCGGGTCGTCCGAGCTGCTCGCGGAGCACGGCGAGATCGGCGTCGCTGACAGGGGGGAACGGCGGGGTCGTCACGATTCCAGGCTAGCGGCGCCGCCTGGCAGGGCGCTGGACCGCGCCCGCCCGCGGGCGGATGCCGCAGCCGGCCGCGCTCACGGCGACGGCGTCGTCGCGGGCTCCGGGTCGGGGACGCCCACCGTCAGGGGCGCCACGGTCTGGGCGAGCCCGGCTTCGGCGACCGATCGCACGAGCTGCGACATCCAGTCCGAGCGTGCGGCCTCGAGCTCCTCGCTCACCGGCTCCTGCTCCTGCGGCTCGAGCTCAGGCGGCAGGTCGTCGTCGACGAGGTAGACCACTTCCCCCGGCTTGACGTAGTACAGCCGCTCGCGAGCCTGCGTGGTGATGTAGGCGGGATCCTGCCACCGCTCGCGCTGGGACTCCAGCTCCTCCACCTCGTCGCGGCTGACCTGGACCGCCTCCTCGAGCGCGGCGATCCGCTGGCGCTGATCGACGTACGTGCCGATCGTGGGCACCAGCACGAAGGCGGCGAGCACCACGAGGCCCATCATGATCACCATGAAGCCCGAGAGCCGGATGCCGCCCAGCCACGCGCGCACGTCGACCGGGGCCCGGCCGCCCACCGGACGACGGCGCGCGGCCGGCGCCTGCCGGGTACGGGAAGGGGGAGCCGTCGTCTTTCCCACGGCTCCCCCTCTCCTCAGAACGCTGTCAGCGCATCAGCCCTGGAAACGGGGGAACGCTCCGCGGCCCGCGAACACCGCGGCCTCGCCGAGCTCCTCTTCGATGCGCAGAAGCTGATTGTATTTCGCGACGCGCTCGCTGCGGGCGGGCGCGCCGGTCTTGATCTGACCCGCGTTCACCGCGACCGCGAGATCGGCGATCGTGGTGTCCTCGGTCTCGCCCGAGCGGTGCGACAGCATCGAGCGGTAGCCGTTCTGCGTGGCCAGCGAGATCGCATCGAGGGTCTCGGACAGCGTGCCGATCTGGTTCACCTTGACCAGCAGCGCATTGGCGACACCGAGGTCGATGCCGCGCTGCAGGCGCTCGGGGTTGGTGACGAACAGGTCGTCGCCGACGAGCTGCACCTTCGTGCCGATCTTGTCGGAGAGGGCCTTCCACGCGTCCCAGTCGTCCTCGGCGAGGGCGTCCTCGATCGTGACGATCGGGTAGTTCGCGACGAGGTCGGCGAAGTAGTCGGTCAGCTGCTCGGCCGACCACGGCTTGCCCTCGACGGTGTAGACGCCGTCCTTGAAGAACTCGGTGGCGGCGACGTCCAGGCCCACGGCGATGTCGCGGCCGGGGGTGAAGCCGGCCTTCTCGATCGCCTGGATGAGGAAGTCCAGGCCCTCGCGGTTGCTGGGGAGATCGGGGGCGAAGCCGCCCTCGTCGCCGAGGCCCGTCGCGAAGCCGGCGGCCTTCAGCTCGCCCTTGAGGACGTGGTAGACCTCGGTGCCCCAGCGCAGCGACTCGGCGTACGTGTCGGCGCCGATCGGGGCGAGGAAGAACTCCTGGAAGTCGATGCCGTTGTCAGCGTGCTCACCGCCGTTGATGACGTTGAACAGCGGCACGGGCAGCACATGGGCGTTGGGTCCGCCGAGGTAGCGGAACAGCGGCAGGTCGGCCGAGTCCGCGGCCGCCTTGGCGACCGCCAGCGACACGCCGAGGATGGCGTTGGCGCCGGTGCGGGACTTGTTCTCGGTGCCGTCGGTGGCGATGAGGATCTCGTCGATGACGCGCTGCTCGCTCGCCTCGACCCCCTCGATGGCCGGGCCGAGCTCGTCGATGACGGCCGCGACCGCCTTCAGCACGCCCTTGCCGCTGTAGCGGCTCTTGTCGCCGTCGCGCAGCTCGTACGCCTCGAAGGCGCCGGTCGACGCACCCGAGGGAACGGCCGCGCGCTGGACGATGCCGTCGTCCAGCAGCACCTCCACCTCGACGGTCGGGTTTCCGCGCGAGTCGAGGATCTCGCGCGCGCCTACAGCCTCGATCTGTGCCACAGGGGTTTCTCCTTGCTTAGGGTGATTCGCCGGAGCGTCGTCGGTCCGCCCTTCAGCGTAGCGACCGGCACGGTCCGGTGGTGACGGATGCCGCGGCCACAGGCTCGCGTCACACCACGAGTGCGATCGCGATGCCGTCGTATCCCTTCGCGTCGAGCGTCTGGATGGCCGTGGCGTCGAAGCGCGGGTCGCGGCTCAGCATCTCGAGGCCCCGCTGGACGCCGATGACCTGCGGATTCTCGGTCGCCGGATTGGCCACCTCCCCGCCGCGCACCGTGTTGTCGACCAGGACGACGGTGCCCGGCCGGCCGAGACGCGCCGCCCAGTCGAGGTAGATCGTGTTGGATTCCTTGTCGGCGTCGATGAAGACGAGGTCGAACGCCCCCTCGCCCTCGAGCGTCGGCAGCACGTCGGCGCCCCGCCCGAGCCGGATGTCGACCCTCTCCCCCACGCCCGCACGGTCGAGGTTGACGCGCGCGATCTCGGCGTTGCGGGGTTCGGCCTCGATCGTCACGACGAGCCCGTCCGGAGGGAGGGCGCGTGCCAGCCAGATCGTCGAGTACGCGCCCAGCGTGCCGATCTCGAGCACACGCCGGGCGCCCGACATGCGCGCGATGAGATGGAGCAGCTTGCCGTTGACCGGCGCGACCTCGATCGCCGGCAGTCCGGCCTCGTTCTGGTCGGCCACCGCCCGTTCGAGCCCGGGGTCGTGCCCGACGAGCAGCTCCGTCAGGTACGCGTCGACGCGGGACCACTTCTCGGGGGTGGGCCAGGTGTCGGGTGCGGGTGCCGCCATGCCCTCAGCCAATCCGGCCGCGGGCCGGGCGTCAAGGCCTGGCGGCCGCCCGGCTCACCAAGGCCTCGAGAAGCGCGGCGCCCGTCGCCGCGTCGTCCACGGTGACCACGAAGCGCGTGCCGCTGCGGCGGAGCACTTCGATCGCCTCACCGGCGCGCAGCACCACGCCGAAGCGCCCCCCGGTCGACAGGCGCAGGCCCCAGCCGCCGAACTCGCCCATCGGGTTCACGTCGACGCGCGCGGCCGACTCGATGTCGCCCAGCGGCACGTGGTATCGCGGGATGCCGAGCACCGACTCGACGTGCATCCCGCTGTCGTCGACGCGGACGTGGAAGGCGAGGGTGGTCGCGGCGATCGCCAGGAGCAGCACCGCGACTCCGACCAGGAACCACACCAGCAGCGGTTCCGCGCCGGTCACGCCCGCCACCGCGGCCGACAGGGCGATGACGAGCACTCCCGCGAAGATCGCGATCGCCGCGCCCCGGGCGATGCTGGTCGTCCGCATCCAGAGCGCCTGCTCGTGCGCCGACAGGGCGAGCGGGATCGCCGGCGGGGTCACGGCACCCGCCGACTCGCCACGAGGCTGGACGAACCACGCCGCGACGCCGGCGACGGACGCCGCGACGAGCGACGTGACGAGGGCGGGCCACACCGCGGGCGCGTCGGCGGCACTGTCGAGGCCCGCCTGCATCGCGAGCGTCCACGTCAGCGCCACGCTCACCATCGCCGACACCGCGGCGGCCGTGGCGCCCATCAGGCGGTAGGTGGGCCCGTGGTCGCCCCGACGGAGACCGGGGAGGGACGTGAGGGCGATGAGCACCGGCACGCCGAGGCCGAAGACGACGGTAGCGATCGGCTGCGTCCACGCGGGTGCGAACCGGTCCGCCTCGCCCGAGGCGTTCCAATGGACGGCGATCGTGGCGGGCGCCTGGGGCAGCAGCAGCAGCAGCTGCACGGCGACGCCGAGCGCGACGAGCGCGACGGGGAGCCACACGGCGACCAGCATGAATCGTCGCAGGGCGGGGCGGGACGGGGCTGTGCCATCAACGGTCACGGGCGATCTCCTTCACAAGGGCGGCGAGGGCGTCGGGTGAGAGTCCCGCCGCGCGCGCCCGCGCGACGAGGTCGTGGATGTCGTGACGGAGGTCCTCGAGCGTGCTCGCCTGGGAGGTCAGGACGGCGCCCCGACCGCGGCGGAGCTCGACGAGGCCTTCGTCGCGCAGGTCCTGATAGGCGTGCAGCACGGTGTGCACGTTGACCCCGAGGGCGGCGGCGATGTCGCGTGCCGCCGGAAGCCGGTCGCCGGGTCGCACGCGCCCGGCGGCGGCATCCGCCCGCACCGACGCGGCGATCTGCGCGAACAGCGGGGCGTCACTCTCGGGATCGATACGGAGCAGCATGCTGTTAATTCTAGTACCACTAGAACAAGTCGAGATGACATTCGTGGGGTCGGTCCCAGCGCTCGCCGACCGACTCGAGCTCCGCGAGGAGAGCCGGCAGCAGCGCCTCGGCGGTGCGCCGGTACCCCAGTGCGCTCGGATGGAATCTGTCGAGACTGAACATCTCGTCGGGTTGGGTGACGAAGAACGGACCCACCGCGCGCCTCAGCGACACCGGTCGCGCACCGCACCGGGAGGCGGCATCGGCCTGGGCGTCGGCGAGCTGGCGCGACAGGCGCGAGCCGAGCGCGCGCAGCGGCTGCGGCACCGGTCGCAGCGCCCCCAAGTCGGGGCAGGTCCCGACCACCACCACCGCACCCCGAGCGCGCAGGCGCAGGATCGCGTGTTCCAGGTGCGCGATCGAGGTGGGCACGGGCACGCGGTGGGTGATGTCGTTGCCGCCGACGACGATGACCGCCGCGTCGGGCGCGTAGTCGGCGGGGAGCCCGTCGACCTGCTGGGCGAGCACCGACGACTCCGCGCCGACGATCGCGGCGGTCCGCAGCCGCACCGGACGGCCGAGCTTGCGCGCGACCCCCTTCGCGAGTCGGGCGCCCAGGGTGTCCTTTCGGCGCTCGGCGCCCAGTCCCGCGGCGATCGAGTCGCCGAGCACGACGAGGTCGACCGGCTCGCCGTCGAAGCGCCGCGCCCAGATGCGGTCGGCGTCGAGCGCCTCCTCGCCGAGCGGCTTGCCGATGCGACGGCGGGCGACTGCCGCCTGCCGTGACAGCACCGCGCGGCCTCCGAGCAGCACGAGCCCCGCCCCGATGGCGGCGCCGGCGAACGCGGCGGCGACGGCGCCCGGACCGGCCTGGTGGGTGCGCGGCATGGCGTCATGGCACAGCACCCGCATGAACGGATGCCGTCGCCCCGGTGACGCGGAGATGCCACGCGGACGCGCTAGGGTTCGGCCGTGGCATCCCCCTCCCTGCAGCGCCGGCTCGGCCTCGGCGACGCCGTGTTCATCGGTCTCGGCTCCATGGTCGGCGCGGGGGTCTTCGCCGTCTGGGGCCCCGCGGCGGATGCCGCGGGCACGGGACTGCTCATCGGGCTCGCGATCGCGGCGCTCGTGGCCTTCGGCAATGCGACGTCGTCGGCGCAGCTCGCCGCGGCGCACCCGACGTCGGGAGGGACCTACGCCTACGGGCGCGCCGAGCTCGGGCCGTGGTGGGGATTCGTCGCCGGCTGGGGCTTCATCATCGGCAAGACCGCCAGCTGCGCGGCGATGGCGCTCACGTTCGCCGCCTATGCCGCGCCGAGCGGCTGGGAGCGACCCGTGGCCATCGGCGCGGTCGTCGTCCTCACGGCCGTGAACTGGTTCGGGGTGACGCGCACAGCGTCCGCCGCCCGCGTGATCGTCGTGATCTCGCTGGGGGCGCTCGCCGCCGCCGTCACCGCCGCCTTCTCCGCGGGCGCCGCTCCCGGGTGGCTCTCGGCCGAGACCCTCTGGACGGGCGGCGCGTACGGCATCCTGCAGTCGGCCGGCCTGCTGTTCTTCGCATTCGCCGGCTACGCGCGCATCGCGACGATGGGCGAGGAGGTCCGCGACCCGCGCCGGGTCATCCCGCGGGCCATCGTGATCGCCTTCGCCATCGCGTTCGCCGTGTACGCCGTGGTCGCGGTGGCGGTGCTCGGCTCCCTCGGTCCGGCCGCCGTCGCGGCGTCGACCGAGCCGGTGGCCGATGCCGCGGCGCGCTCCGGCTGGGCCTGGATCGACACCGCGGTCCGCGTCGGCGCGGCGGCCGCCTCGCTCGGGGCGCTGCTCGCACTCATCGCCGGCGTCAGCCGGACGACGTTCGCGATGGCCCGGGAGCGGGACCTGCCGCGGTTCCTCGACGGCGTGCACCCCCGCTGGCATGTGCCCCACCATGCCGAGCTCGTCGTGGCCGCGGTCGTGGTGGTGCTGGTCGCGATGGTCGACCTGCGCGGCGCGATCGGGTTCTCGTCGTTCGGCGTGCTGCTGTACTACTTCGTGGCGAACGTCGCGGCCTTGCGTCAGCGCGGGGACGCACGGCGGTATCCGGCAGCCCTGCAGATCCTGGGCGGCGTCGGATGCCTCGTCCTCGCGGTGACGCTCCCCTGGCCGTCCGTGGCGGCGGGAGCGGTCGTCGTCGCCGTCGGCGTCGCCTACCGCGCGCTGCGTCTGCGCTTCGGGCGGGCCTGACCGGCCGGCGTCAGCCCAGCGGCTTCACCTCGAGCGCAGCCGTCGCGGCGCCGGCGCCGACGGTGGCGAACGCCGTGTAGCCGTCCGCCGCCGCGCGCTCCAGCAGCGCCTTGAGGTTCTTCGTGCGCTGCTCGAGGCGCACACGCGATCCCTGGCGCACGAGGGCCGCCTTGTGCGCCAGGAGCTCCCCCTCGGGCACGTCGCGGTCATGGACGAGGACGACGGCCGGGGCCGCGGCATCCGTCTGCTCCGCGATGAGGTCCACGATGCGCTCGAAGCCGATCGAGAACCCGACCGCCGGGGCGTCCTGCCCGAGGAAGCGGCCGATCATGCCGTCGTAGCGGCCACCGCCGCCGAGCGAGTACTCCACGGACGGGTGGGCGAGCTCGAAGATCGTTCCGGTGTAGTAGCCCATGCCGCGCACGAGGAAGGGATCGAACACGACCGGGATGTCCGCGAGACCCTCGTCGCCTGCCGTCGCGCCCGGCGTCGCCGCGCGGGCCGCGGCCACCGCGTGCCCGATGCCGACGAGATCCGCGACGACGTCGTCGGGCGCGCCCTCGGGCAGCGCCTTGCGGATCTGGCGTTCACCGTACGGGTTGTACTCGAGCGTCATCGGGCGGCGCAGGAACGCCTCGAAGGCGTCGACCGCGGCCGGGGACGCCCCGCGGTCGCGCAACTCGGCCACGATCCCCTCGGGGCCCAGCTTGTCGAGCTTGTCGACGGTGATCAGCACGCCCGGACGCTCCTCGACGCCGAATCCGAAGCTGTCCAGCATCCAGTCCAGCACCCGGCGGTCGTTGATGCGCACGCTCCCGCCGTCCAGGCCCATCGCGTCGAGCGTGTCGAGGGTGGCCACGATGAGCTCGGCCTCGGCGCGGGGCGACGGGTCGCCGATGATGTCGATGTCGCACTGCACGAACTGGCGGTAGCGGCCCTTCTGCGGACGCTCCGCCCGCCAGACCGGTGCGATCTGGATGGAGCGGAAGACGGCGGGGAGCTGCCCGCGGTTGGTCGCGTAGAACCGTGCGAGCGGGACCGTGAGGTCATAGCGCAGGCCGAGATCGGTCAGGCTCGCCGGGTCGTCGGCGGCCGCGCGGATCGCCTCGGCGTCGAGCCCCCGCTTGAGCACGTTGTACGCGAGCTTCTCGTTGTCGCCGCCGATCCCGGCGTGGAGCCGGGAGTACTCCTCCATCACGGGCGTCTCGATCTCGTCGAAGCCGTGCACGCGATAGCGCTCACGGATGACGGCGAGCACACGCTCGCGCCGGGCCTTCTCAGCGGGGAGGAAGTCGCGCATGCCGCGCGGCGGATTGACGGATGCCACGCCCCTATCCTTCCAGGTCGCCCGGGGTTCCTTCGGCGGCGCGGATGTCGTGCTCGAGCCCGCGCAGACGCTCGCGCAGCGCGCGCTCGGCGTCCCACCCGTTGGCGCGCGCCGTCGCCACGAGGGCCAGCAGCGCGTCGCCGAGCTCGGCCTCGGAGTCCGGCTCGGACGACCCGGCCGTCGCGGAGACCCCGACCTGCGACCCCTTGGACAGCAGCTTCTGGGCGAGCGCGAGGCTCGGCATCCGCTCGCTCACGCCCTCCAGCACCGAGCGTCGGTGGTGCTTCTCCGCTGCCTTGGCGGCGTTCCAGTGCACGAGCACCTCTTCGGGCGTGGTCGCCACGGCGTCGCCGAAGACGTGCGGGTGGCGTCGCACCATCTTCTCGGTCAGCCCGCGGGCGACGTCGTCGATGTCGAACGGCGCCTCGGGGTCGCGCGAGGCGATCTCGGCGTGGAACAGCACCTGCCACAGCAGGTCGCCCAGCTCTTCGCGCAGCTCGTCGCGGGTGCCGTCCTCCACGGCGTCGATGAGCTCCGCGCTCTCCTCGACGAGGTACGGGACCAGTGCGCGGTGGTCGATCTGCTGCGTCCACACGCAGCGGTCGCGCACCGCGCGCATGACGTCGGCCGCCTCGCGCAGCGGGTCGGACGCGGGACCGGATCCGGCGGTCATGCGATCTGGCCCTCCGTCGCGGCCGGCGGGGGCATCTCATCGCTCGGCGACGCGGACTCCGAGCGGCGGTAGTGCCGCGCCCGCTGGGCAACGAGGACCGCCGCGAGCAGGATCGAGATCATCGATCCGCCCAGCACGCCCAGGGTCGCCTCGTCGCGCAGGAGCGGATCGCCGGAGAACGCGAGCTCGGACAGCAGCAGCGAGACGGTGAAGCCGATCCCGCCCAGGGCTCCTGCCGCGAGCAGGTCGGCGAAGGACAGATGCGGCGTCGCGCCGCGGTTGCCCACGCGCAGCGAGATCCAGCCCGCGAGGGAGATGCCGATGACCTTGCCGACCGGGAGCGCGACGAGGATGCCCCAGAACGCCGGCGACAGCTGCGACGGAGAGACGGACGGGATGACGACGAGCGCCGCCGAGAACGCGAACAGGGGAAGCACGATGCCGTTCACCCACGGCTCCAGCTCGTGCCGGGTGCGCAGGGCGGGACGCTGCGCCATCGCGAGACCGAGTGCGACGCCGGCGATGGTGGCGTGGACACCCGACAGGTAGACCAGCACCCACGTGGCGATCGCCAGCACGCCGAGCACGATCGCGATCGGCACCTGCGCGCGGGTGTCGAGCCGGCGGCTCAAGAAGCCGAACACGATCACGACCACCGCGGCGAGCGCGAGCAGCCCGACGTTGACGTCCTCGGTGAACAGCACCGCGATGAAGACGATGCCGACGATGTCGTCGAGGATCGCCAGAGCGAGGAGGAAGATGCGGATCCCGGAGGGAAGGCCCCTGCCGAAGACGGCCAGCACGCCGAGGGCGAAGGCGATGTCGGTCGCGGTGGGGATCGGCCACCCGTCGACCGCGTCGGAGCGTGCCGCGAACAGCAGGAACACGCCGATCGGCACGATGACGCCGCCCGCGGCCGCGATCGCCGGCTGCAGCGCCTTGCGCGCCGAATTCAGCTCGCCGTTGGTGAGCTCGTATTGCAGCTCGACGGCCACGATGAAGAAGAAGACGGCCAGGAGCCCGTCCTGCACCCAGTGCCCCACCGACATCTCGAACACGCCCGGAATGCCGACGTAGGCATCCTTGACGGACGCGACCGCGGGTCCGAGCGGCGAGTTGGCGAGCACGAGCGCGAGGATCGCCGCCGCGAGGAGGACGATCGCCGGAAAGCGGGCAGAGCGGAGCAGGGACACACGGGTCCTTTCGTCGATCATCGGGTTCCGGCGCCGAAGCACCGCGCCGACCAGACTTCCCGGCACACCAGGGGCCCAGTCTATCCGGACGGCGCCCGGCGGCCTTCGTCACACAGCGTCCCGCGTGACGTCGCCGAAACGACGCGCCGTTAGCCTGGAGGGATGCGCGAACTCACCCACACCGAAGCGATCGACCTCGTCGGACGATTCGAGGCGGAGCAGGCGATTCCCGAGAAGATGCGCGGCGACGTGCGCATGCTCGGCACGCTGCTGGGGCAGGTCCTGCGCGAGAGCGGCTCGCCCGGGCTGTACGAGGACGTGGAGCGACTGCGCACCGCGACCATCCAGGCCTACACCGATGAGACGCCGGAGGCCTTCGCCCGCGCCGCCGAGATCGCCGAGTCCTTCACGATCGCCCGCGCCGACGAGGTCGCCCGGGCGTTCACGGCGTACTTCCACCTCGTGAACCTTGCCGAGGAGCACCAGCGCGTGCGTGTCCTCCGCGAGCGCGACGGGCGCCCCGACCGCGAGCAGGCCACCGACTCCGTCGCCGCGGCCTTCGTGCGCCTGGCCGCCGAGGTCGGCGACGACACCGCGCTGCAGCGCCTCCAGGCCATGCGCTTCCACCCGGTCTTCACGGCCCACCCCACCGAGGCGCGCCGTCGGGCGGTGTCGTCGAGCATCCGGCGGCTCGCCGCCCTGCTCGAGGAGCACGACGCGTCCCTGCGCAACGGCGCGGACGAGCGGCGGGCGGAGCGGCGCATGCTGGAGGAGATCGACACGCTCTGGCGCACCGCTCCGCTGCGCCCCGAGAAGCCCTCGCCGACCGACGAGGTGCGCGCGGTGATGGCCGTCTTCGACGAGACGCTCTACACCGCCGTGCCCCACGTGTACCGCCGCGTCGACGACGCGCTGCAGGGTCCCGCCGCCGGAGGCCGCGCCCCCGTCGTGCGCTCCTTCGTGCGCGTCGGCTCGTGGGTCGGCGGCGACCGCGACGGCAACCCGTTCGTGACGGCATCCGTCACCCGCAAGGCATCCGCGATCGCCAGCGAGCACGTGCTGCTCGGTCTGGAGCGCACGGCGAGCCGCATCGGGCGGACGCTGACGCTGGATGCCTCCACCACGCCGCCGAGCGACGCGCTGGTCGCCCTGTGGCAGCGCATGAAGGCCGCCGACGAGGACGCGGCGAAGGAGATCGCCAAGCGATCGCCCGACGAGCCGCACCGCCGCATCCTGCTGCTCATCGCCCGGAAGATCGAGGCGACGCGTCAGCGCGACGCCGACCTCGCCTACCGGGATCCGGAGCACCTCCTCGCCGATCTGCGGGTGGTCCAGGACTCGCTCGTGCAGGCGGGCGCGCCCCGTCAGGCGTACGGGCACCTGCAGCAGCTGCTGTGGCAGGTGGAGACGTACGGGTTCCACCTGACCGAGCTCGAGGTGCGTCAGCACTCGGCCGTGCACGCCAAGGTGCTGGCGGAACTCGAAGCGGGCGGCCCGCTCAGCGAGCAGGCCGAGGAGGTGCTCGACGTGATCCGGAGCGTCGGGTTCCTGCAGGAGCGCTACGGCCCGCGAGCGGCCGGACGGTACATCGTGTCGTTCACGCAGTCGGCGGACGACCTCGCGGCGGTTCACAAGCTCGCCCGCTTCGCCGTCGGACCCGACGGCACGCCGCCGGTGCTCGACGTGATCCCGCTGTTCGAGACCTTCGCCGACCTGCAGGCGGCCCCCGCGATCCTCGCCGAGATCGTGCAGCACCCCGAATTCGCCGCGCGTCTGGATGCCACCGGCCGGCGCCTGGAGGTCATGCTCGGCTACTCGGACTCGTCGAAGGACGTCGGACCGGTCGCCGCGAACCTCGCGCTGTACGAGGCGCAGGCGAAGATCGCCGCGTGGGCGGACGAGAACGGCATCGAGCTGACCCTGTTCCACGGCCGAGGCGGAGCCCTCGGACGCGGCGGCGGGCCGGCGAACTCCGCGATCCTCGCGCAGCCGCCCCACTCGGTGGACGGCCGATTCAAGCTCACCGAGCAGGGCGAGGTCATCTTCGCCCGCTACGGCGATCCCGCCATCGCGATGCGCCACATCGACCAGGTGGCCGCGGCCATCCTGCTGGCATCCGCGCCGTCCAACGAGCAGCGCAACAGGGCGGCGGCGGACGAGTTCGCCGCCGTCGCGGCGACGATGGACGAGGCATCCCGCGAGCGCTTCTTCTCGCTCGTGAAGGCACCCGGCTTCGCGCCCTGGTTCGCCCGCGTCACCCCGATGGAGGAGATCGGCCACCTCGCGCTCGGCTCGCGTCCCGCGCGGCGCGGGCTCTCCGTCGAGTCCCTCGAGGACCTGCGCGCGATCCCGTGGGTGTTCGCGTGGACCCAGGCCCGCATCAACCTCGCCGGCTGGTTCGGGCTGGGCACGGCCCTCGAGCGCGTCGGCGACGAGGAGCTGCTGCAGCGGGCCTACCGGGAGTGGCCGCTCTTCCGCACCCTGATCGACAACGTCGCCATGAGCCTGGCCAAGACCGACGACCGGATCGCCCGCCACTACCTCGAGCTCGGCGACCGCGACGACCTCGCCGCCCTCGTGCGCGACGAGATGAGGCTCACGCGGGACTGGGTGATCCGGGTCACCGGCGGCACCGAGCTGCTCGGCAACAAGCCCGTCCTCCAGCGCGCGGTCAAGATGCGCAGCCCCTACGTGGACGCGCTGTCGCTGCTGCAGCTGCGCGCCCTGCGGGCGCTGCGCGCCGCACCCGAGGGGGCACCCGTCGATCCCGAGCTCCAGCGCCTCCTGCTGCTGTCTGTCTCGGGCGTGGCCGCAGGCCTCCAGAACACCGGCTGAGCACGCGCTCGCGCGTCAGGGCTGCCCGTCCTCGGCGGCCGGCGCCTCGCCCGCCGTGCCCTTGGGTGCGTAGCGGCCGAGCCGGACGTCGACCGCCGCGGCGGCGGTGCGGGCGCTGGGACCGTATCCGACGACGACGGCGATGAAGCGGTCCGCCGCCAGCCCCTTCAGCGCGAGTGCCGTGCGCGCCACGACGGTTGCCGTGCGCCGGGTGCGTCGCAGGAGTGCGATCTCGCCGAACCCCTCGCCCTCCCCCAGCGTCGCCACCACGCGATCGTCGCCGATCACGTCCGCCTCACCGGACGCGATGACGTAATAGCGGTCGCCGACGTCCCCGGCCACGAACACCGCCCGCCCGGCGGGCACGTCGACCGGCTCGAGCCCCCGCGCCAGCTGCTCGATCGCCGGAAGCGGCAGGGGCTGGAGCATCGGCACCCGCTGCAGCAGGGCGACGTCGGCATCCAGCGCGCCGACCGCGCCGTCCAGCCGGCGCAGGCGCCACCACGAGAGCATCGCCAGCACCGGGCAGATGAGGCCGATGCCGATGAGGGCGGGCTCCAGGCCGAGCCAGGCGATGAGTGCCGAGGCCAGGATCGACCCCACGCCGATCGAGATGACGACCAGGCTCTCGAGCACGCCGAAGATGCGGGCCATGACCTCGTCGGGGGCGAGTCGGCCGATGAGCGTGAACCCCGCCAGATCGATCAGCGCGTTCCCGACGCCGACGAACGAGAGCAGCAGCAGCGCGGCCGCCTGCCCGGGGAACACGCCGACCAGCGCGATCGGCAGACCCCACAGCGCGACCCCCACCGCGAACCACGCGCCGAGTCGTCCGGTGCCGACCAGCAGCGAGGCGCACAGCGACCCCACGACTGCGCCCACGCCCACGGCGGCCATCAATGCGCCGGCGCCCGACTCGCCCATGCCCAGCAGCTCGATCGCGACGACGACCGAGAACACCGTGAGCGCGCCGCGCGTCAGCGCCTGAGCGGCCGCGAGGCCCAGGATGAGCAGGAGGTCGCGGCTGCGCACGACGGCGCGAAGGCCGTCGATCGCCTCCCGCATCAGGTCGGGTCGCGGCGCCGGTGGCCGCGGGGGCGCGTCGTAGCGGACACGAAGCAGCAGGACTGCCGCCCAGAAGGAGGCCGCCGCCGCGACCGCGAACACGATCGACACGTCGGCGACCGCCAGCAGGACCGCCGCGATCAGCGGTCCGATGAGCGTCGCGACGGAGTCGAGCAGACCCCGAACCACGTTCGCGCTCGCGAGTTCGTGCCCGGTGCGCGACAGCGTCGGCAGCAGCGCGGAGTGGGCCGGGCGGAAGAGGGTCGCCGCGATCGTGGACAGCACGGCCAGCGCGTAGACGACGAGGACCGGGCCGGCGAGGACGACCACCGCCGCGGCGACAGCGGTCGCCGCCCCGCGCAGGAGCGAGACCGTCACGAGCACCCGCTCCCGCCGTCCGCGGTCGGCGAAGGGCGACAGGATCGGCGCCAGGAGGGCCGACGGAAGCATGCGCAGGAGGCCGACCAATCCCAGCGCAAGCGCGCCGCCGTCGTTGTAGGCCACGATCCCCAGCGCGACGGTGAAGGCCCACTCCGCCGTCCAGGCGCCGAGGAAGCTCAGCTGGGCGCGGCGCAGATTGGGGTTGCGCCAGTTGCTCGAGAAGGCCCCCGCAGCCTGTTCGAGCTTCGATCGGGTCCCCAGAAGGCCCATGGACCGACCCTAGATGCTCCCGCGAGCGCCCACCAGGGTCCCGAGGTCGCTTCGCGCAACGCCGGCGGGCCGGCCCGCCCGGAGAAGGCGACGGGCTCGCGTCAGTCCAGCCGGCGGTCGTCGGCGTGGCGGGCGAGGCTGCGTCCGTAGCGCTCGGTGAGCTGCACCATGAGGTCGGGCGTCTCGCGGTCGAGGCCGAAGACGTAGCCGGGGAAGTCGAGCTCCCGCTGCGCGGCCCAGATCTCCTCGTGCCGGTCCGGCGAGAGGATCTGCACCGGGTGTCCGACCGCGACCCATCCGATCGGCACGGTGGAGTCGGGCGGCAGCGTCGTCCGCAGGTGCACCACGGCGTTGATGCGCACCTCGCTTCGCGCTCCCACATACGCGCCGTTGAACACCCGCGTGCCGGTGGCCAGGAAGACCTCCTCCTCCACCACCGCTCCAGAGATGCTCGCCATCGGCCCGACGAGGACGTGGTCGGCGATGTGCACCGGGTTGGTGGCGGTCGCCCGGATGAGCGCGTTCTCCATCACGATGACGTTCGACCCGAGCGTGATCGCGCCGCCCTCCGCGGTGACGACCGCGCCGTGCAGGATCTGGCAGTCGGGTCCGATCACGACGTCGCCGCTGATCACCGCCGTCGGGGCGACCACCGCGTCGGGATGGATCCGGGGCGTGACCCCGAGGTGCTCGAATCGCATCATGCCTCCTCGCCTCCGCTGCCGTGCGTCATCGGCGCCGGCGCGGCTCGGTTCACAGCGTAGTGCGATGCCGCAGCCCCGCGCCCGGCGCCGGGCGCCGGGGACCGGCGTCACACGGGCCGAGTGCCGTTCGGCCGTGGGTAGGGTGAAAAGGTGCCGCATCCCGGCCCATCGCTCCACCCCCCGAAAGCCTGCACCATGACTTCTGCGCTGCCCATCGCCTCGCCCCCCGCCGCGATCGCCGCCTCCGACTCCATCCGCCTCGTCCTTGACACCGTCGAGGCGCGCAACCCGCACGAACCGGAGTTCCTGCAGGCGGTGCACGAGGTGCTCGAGTCCATCGCGCCGGTGCTGGAAGCCCACCCGGAGTTCGTCGACGGCGGCATCCTCGAGCGGCTCGTCGAACCCGAGCGCCAGATCCTCTTCCGCGTGCCGTGGGTCGATGACACCGGACGCCTGCAGGTCAATCGCGGCTACCGGGTGCAGTTCTCGTCGGTCCTCGGCCCCTACAAGGGCGGCCTGCGGTTCCACCCGTCGGTGAACCTCTCGATCATCAAGTTCCTCGGCTTCGAGCAGATCTTCAAGAACGCCCTCACCGGCCAGGGCATCGGCGGCGCCAAGGGCGGCAGCGACTTCGATCCCCACGGCAGGTCGGACGCCGAGATCATGCGCTTCTGCCAGTCCTTCATGAACGAGCTCTACCGCCACCTCGGCGAGCACACCGACGTGCCGGCCGGCGACATCGGCGTCGGCGCCCGTGAGATCGGATACCTGTTCGGCCAGTACCGCAAGGTGACCAACCGCCACGAGTCGGGCATGTTCACCGGCAAGGGCGTGCAGTGGGGCGGCGCCGAGGTGCGCACCGAGGCCACCGGCTACGGCGCGGTCTTCTTCGTCGACGAGATGCTCGGCGTCCACGGTGAGACCCTCGAGGGCAAGCGGATCGGCGTCTCGGGCTCGGGCAACGTGGCGATCTACGCCATCGACAAGGCACGCCAGCTCGGCGCGACGCCGGTGACGGCATCCGACTCCTCCGGCTATGTCGTCGACGACGCCGGGATCGACGTCGACCTCCTCCGGCAGATCAAAGAGATCGAGCGCGCGCGCATCTCGGAGTACGCGGCGCGCCGCTCCGGCGCGCGCTATGTCGAGGGCGCGCGTCCCTGGGAGGTGCCGGTCGACGTGGCGATCCCGAGCGCGACGCAGAACGAGCTGGAGGCCGAGGACGCCCGCGCGCTGGTCGCGAACGGGGTGCGCGCGGTCGCCGAGGGCGCCAACATGCCCTCGACGCCCGAGGCGATCGAGCTGTTCCAGTCGGCGGGTGTGCTCTTCGGCCCCGGCAAGGCCGCGAACGCCGGCGGCGTCGCGACGTCCGCCCTGGAAATGAGCCAGAACGCGGCCCGACAGCGCTGGAGCTTCGACGACAGCGAGGCGAAGCTGCGTGCCATCATGGCCGACGTGCACGACTCCGCGTTCGCCGCCGCCGAGAAGTTCGGTCACCCGGGCGACTACGTCGTCGGCGCCAACTGCGCCGGCTTCGAGCGCGTCGCGCACGCGATGCTGGCCCAGGGCGTCATCTGAGCCGACCGCGGCTTCGCGAGCCTCCAGGCCGATGTGTCAGGATCGGCGTCGTGAGCATCCACGTGAGCGCCGACAACTTCACCCGCGCCGAGACGGACCGCATGTTCCGCGACCTCCAGCACAAGGCGGGCGGCGTGAACCGGTTCGTGCACAATCGGACGCCTGCGGCGATCGACGACCAGACCGTCATCCGGCTCAACCGCGACACCCTGTACAGCTTCGCCGTGGTGGATGCGACCGCCGAGGCGACGCTGACGCTCCCGGAGCACGGAGACCGCTACCTGTCCGCGATGGTGCTCGACCAGGATCACCACGTCGTGGCGGTCTACCACGATGCCGGTGCGTACCAGCTGAGCGCAGCCCGACCGGGCAGCCGCCACGTCGTGGTGGCCGTGCGGACGCTCGTCGATCCCGGCGACGCCGACGACCTGGCTGCCGTGCACGAGATCCAGGACGCCATGGGTCTGACAGCAGCCTCCGCTGCCGCCTTCGACTATCCGGACTACGACACCGGCTCGCTCGACGAGACCCGCGACGCCCTCCTGGCACTCGCCCGCAACCTGACGTCGTTCGACCGCACCTTCGGCACGCGGGACGAGGTCGACCCGATCCGTCACCTCATCGGCACCGCCGCGGGCTGGGGCGGGCTGCCCACCAGCGAGGCGGTCTACGTCAGCGAGGATCCCCGCCTCCCCGTCGGCCGGTACGAGCTCACCGTCGGCGAGGTGCCGGTCGACGGATTCTGGTCCATCTCGGTCTACAACGCCGCCGGCTTCTTCGAACCGAACGACCGCGACGCGTACACCGTGAACAGCATCACCGGCGTGCGCAATCCGGACGGGTCGACCACCGTGCGCTTCGGCGACTTCCCGCCCGGGACGGCCAACGCGATCCCCGTCACCGAGGGCTGGAACTACCTGGTGCGCCTCTACCGGCCGCACCCCGAGGTGCTCGACGGCTCGTGGACCTTCCCGCGCCTGGAGGCGTCCGGCTCCTGAGTCCGGCGCACCGCCGCCCGATCAGGCCGTCGCCGCCTCGGCCGCCGCCGGCTCCGCCTTCTTCTCGGGCCAGAGCTGCTCGATGAGCTGCGCCACCCACGCGACGAGCTCGTCGTCGCCGAGCTGCTCGCCGCCTGCGGTCGGCAGGGGCACGACCAGCGCCTCGCCGCCGGCGACGACCTTCGCCTTCGGGTGCAGGCGCTGCAGCCGCACCCGCATCGAATCGGGCAGGTTCGCCGGCGCGATGCGCAGGTTCGGGCCCATCGCGACGACGTCGGCGAGGCCGGCCTGACCGGCGCGGCGCCGCAGCCGCGCCACCGCGAGCAGCCCCTCGACCTCCGCCGGCGGCTCCCCGTAGCGGTCGGTCAGCTCCTCGATCACCAGGTCGATCGCGTCGGGCGCCGCGGTGACGGATGCGGCCGCCGACAGCTTCTGGTAGGCCTCGAGACGCAGTCGCTCGCTGTCGATGTACGAATCGGGTATGCGCGCCTGCACCGGCAGCTCGAGCCGGAGCTCCGTCGGGCCCTCGGTGTCCTCGCCCCGGAAGGTCGCCACGGCCTCGCCGATCATGCGGAGGTACAGGTCGAACCCGACGCCGGCGATGTGCCCGGCCTGCTCGGCGCCGAGGAGGTTGCCCGCGCCGCGGATCTCGAGGTCCTTGAGCGCCACCTGCATGCCCGAGCCCAGGTCGTTGTTCACGGCGATCGTCTCGAGGCGGTCGGCCGCCGTCTCGCTCAGCGGCTTCTGGTCGTCGTACAGGAAGTACGCGTACGCCCGCTCGCGCGCACGGCCGACGCGGCCGCGCAGCTGGTGGAGCTGGCTCAGCCCGTACTTGTCGGCGCGGTCGATGATGATCGTGTTGGCGTTGGCGATGTCGAGGCCGGTCTCGATGATGGTCGTGGAGACCAGCACGTCGGCCTTGCGCTCCCAGAAGTCGTCGACGACCTGCTCGAGCTGGTGCTCCCCCATCTGCCCGTGCGCGACGACGATCCGCGCCTCCGGCACGAGCTCGGCCAGCTGCGATGCGACGCGCTGGATCGACTGCACGCGGTTGTGGACGTAGAAGATCTGCCCCTCCCGCAGCAGCTCGCGGCGGATCGCCGCGGCGATCTGCTTGTCGTTGCGTGGGCCGACGTAGGACAGGATCGGGTGCCGGTCCTCCGGCGGCGTCTGCAGCGTCGACATCTCGCGGATGCCGGTCACAGCCATCTCGAGGGTGCGCGGAATCGGCGTCGCGCTCATCGCGAGGATGTCGACGTTGGTCTTGAGCTTCTTCAGCTGGTCCTTGTGCTCGACGCCGAAGCGCTGCTCCTCGTCGATGATCATGAGGCCGAGGTCCTTGAACAGCACCTTCTCGGTGAGGATGCGGTGCGTTCCGATGACCATGTCGACGGTGCCGTCCGCGAGGCCTGCGACCACGTCGCGCGCCTGCTTGTCGGTCTGGAACCGCGACAGCGCCCGCACCTTGACCGGGAACCCGGCGAACCGCTCGGTGAAGGTCTCGAGGTGCTGCTTGACCAGGAGTGTCGTGGGCACCAGCATCGCCACCTGCTTGCCGTCCTGGATGGCCTTGAAGGCCGCGCGCACGGCGACCTCGGTCTTGCCGAATCCGACGTCGCCGGACAGCAGCCGGTCCATCGGGATCGGCTTCTCCATGTCGGCCTTGATCTCGTCGATCGTCTGCAGCTGATCGGGGGTCTCGGCGAAGGGGAAGGCCTCCTCCAGCTCCCGCTGCCACGGGGTGTCGGGGCCGAACGCGTGCCCCTTGGACGCCATGCGCGCCGAGTACAGCTTGACGAGCTCGACGGCGATGTCGCGCACCGCGCGACGGGCCTTGCTCTTGGCCTGCGCCCAGTCGCTGCCGCCCATCTTCGACAGCGACGGCGCTTCGCCGCCGACGTAGCGCGAGAGCAGGTCGAGCTGGTCGGTGGGCACGAACAGCTTGTCGCCCGGGTAGCCGCGCTTGGACGGCGCGTACTCCAGCACGAGGTACTCGCGCACGCTCTTCACGGCGTTGCGCCCGCCGCTGGAGACCTCGCGCTGGGTGAGCTCGACGAACCTGCCGATGCCGTGCGTGGCGTGAACGACGTAGTCGCCGGCCTTGAGCTGCAGCGGGTCGACGACGGTCTTGCGTCGCGACGCGAGCTTCTTCACGACACGGCTGTCGCCGCCGATGGTCCTGCCGTAGAACTCCGACTCGGTGAGCACCGCGAGCTTGGCGTCGGGGAACTGGAAGCCGCGCTCGAGGACGCTCACCACGACGTGGGCGATGCCGGGTTCGGGGGCGTGGTGCACCTCGTCGACCTTGCGCGCGGCGATGCCCCGCTCGGCGAGGACATCGCGCGCCCGCTCCACGAGGCCGGCGCCCGACGCGGCGACCACGACGCGCCACCCTTCGGCCAGGAGCGCGCCGACATGCTCGGTGGCGCCGTCGACGTTGCCATGGAATGAGGGCACGGGGGCGCCGGGGACGCGGATCGCCGCAGCGGCCTCGAGCGCGACGTCGACGTCGTCGTCGATCGCGGCGTCGAGGAGGCCTTCGGCCACGGCATCGGCCTGCCCGGAGTCGAACGAGCTCATCCGCCACCAGACACTCCCCCGCTCGCGCGCCGCCTCGCGGAGCTCGGGAAGGGTGAGGAAGTCGCCGGCACCGAGGTCGACCGGGGTCCGGGCGCCCGCTGTCGCCGCGCTCCAGGCCGCGTCCAGGAACTCGCGGTTGGTCTCGCCCAGCGTGATCGCGCGCGTGACGGCGCGCTCGGGATCGACCAGCGCGACGGCGGATCCTTCGGGGAGGTAGTCCGCGAGGGTCACGAGGTCGTCGACCACGGCCGGAAGCAGCGACTCCATCCCCTCGACCGGGATGCCCTCGGCCATCTTCTCGAGCATCGCGGCGAGTCCGGGGAACTCGTCCTTGAGCTGTCGCGCGCGTCCGCGCACGGCCTCGGTGAGAAGGAGCTCCCGGCTCGGCAGCAGCGTGACCTCGCGCACATCCCCGGCGAGGGAGCGCTGGTCGGCCACCGAGAAGGCGCGGATCTGGTCCACCTCGTCGCCGAAGAACTCGACGCGGTACGGGTGGGCGGCCGTCGGCGGGAACACGTCGAGGATGCCGCCGCGTACGGCGAACTCGCCGCGTCGCGACACCATGTCGACCCGGTGGTAGGCGAGCTCCACCAGTCGCGCCGACACCTCGCCGAGGTCGTGCCCGCGGCCGCCGACGACGATCTCGATCGGCTCGACGTCGTCCAGTCCCGCCGCCAGCGGCTGGATCGCGCCGCGCACCGATGCGGTCACCACGAGCGGCGTCGAGGCGTCCCATCGTGCGATCCGGCGGAGGATGTCGAGGCGGGCGCCCACCGTCTCTGCGCTCGGGCTCAGCCGCTCGTGCGGCAGCGTCTCCCACGCCGGGAAGTGGAGCACCTCGGCTCCGGGCAGCAGCGCTCCCAGCGCAGGCCCGAGGGATTCGGCACGGCGCCCCGTCGGGGCGATCACGAGCACGGCAGGCGGACGCCCGGCGGCGCGCCGGCGTTCCACCAGCGCCGCCAGGAGGGGGGCGTCGAGGCCCTCGACGAGCGAGAAGTCGGCGTCGACGGATGCCGCGGCCACAGCGTCCCGGAACGGTTCAGCCTGTTCGAGGGCGCGCACGATCCCGGGAACTGTCACCGCACGAGTCTACGACGCGCCGCCGACACCGGGCGCCGCGAGCCAGGGGCGGGGCGGCCGCGAACGTCGTCGGCGCTCCTAGGATGAGTCGCGTGAGCGATCCCTCGCAGCCCTCGGCCACGCCGGCCCCGCCCCCGCCCGCACCCCCGCAGACGTGGGCGCCGCCCGGAGCGGCACCGTTCGGTCCTCCGCCCGCCTCCGCGTACGCGCCCCCGCCGGGCTATGCGCCGCCCGCCGGGTTCGGCGGCACTCCCGGCGCCGCGCCGGCCATGTCGCCCTCCGCGGCACCCGCACCCGCGCGGCGCCGCGGCACGCTCGGACTCGTCGCCCTCGGCCTGGCTCTCATCGCGACGGTCGGCGCGAGCCTGCTCGCGGCGGTCGCCGCGTTCAACATCGGGCTCGGAGCGGGTCGCGAGATCAGCGCGCGCACCGCCACCGGCGATTTCGACTGGTCGATCCTCTCGCCCGTGCGGGATTGGGTGCTCATGGGCGAGATCGCCTTCTGGGCCGGCACCGCGCTCGGCCTGTGGGCGCTCATCCAGGGCGTGGTGGCCATCGTGACCTCCCGCGGACGGGGAGCCGGCATCGCGGCGGTGATCATCGCCGCTCTCGGCCCCATCGCCTACGGCGCGGTGGCGCAGGGCTTCCTGACGGCCGGCCTCGCCGCGGGCTGAGCCCGGAGTCACTCGCGGGGCGCGTGGTGCTTCTGCTGCGCGGCGAGGAGTCCCTCGTCGACCAGCTGCTCCACGGCGTCGGCGGCGTCGCCCAGGAGGATCGGGAGGTTCTTGCGCTCGGTGGCGCCGAACGGGTCGAGCACCCAGTCCGCCGGGTCCTGCCGGCCGTGCGGGCGGCCGATCCCGACGCGCACGCGCGGGAACGCCGGGGTGTCCAGCGCTTTGGCGACGTCGCGGACGCCGTTGTGACCGCCGTGGCCGCCGCCGACCTTCAGCTTGATGGTGTCGAACGGGATGTCCAGCTCGTCGTGGATCACCACGACGTGCGCGGGGTCGATCCCGTAGAACTTCGCCAGCCCTGCGACGGGACCGCCCGATACGTTCATGAACGTGTTCGGCTTCGCCAGCACCAGCTTCGCGCCGCCCGGCCGCAGCCACGTCTCGACCACGCGGGCGTTCGCCTTGTGCGTCTTGAAGGACTCGCCGCGCCGTCCCGCCAGCTCGTCGACCACGAGCTGGCCGACGTTGTGGCGGGTCAGCTCGTATCGGGGCCCCGGGTTGCCCAGGCCTACGATCAGCCACGCCTCTGCCATGACTTCCATCCTGCCCGACCGGGCGTCCGGCCCGGATCGAGCTCGTCGTGGAACGGGACGAGGGGGTGCGGCATCCGCACCCCCTCGCCTGAAAAGCGCTCCGAGGCTTACTCGGACTCGTTCTCCTCGGCCGGGGTCTCGGAAGCCTCCGACTGCTCGGCGGCGACCTCGGCGTCGGCCTCGGCGATCTCGTCCTCGGCGGCCAGCGTGGCAGCGGGGACCGAGATGGCGACGACGAGCATCTCCGGGTCGGCGGCGAGGGTCGCGCCACGGGGCAGCGTGAGCTCGCCGGCGGTGATGTGCGTGCCCTCCTCGAGGCCCTCGACGTCGACCTCGATGTGCTCGGGGATGTGGGTCGCCTCGACCTCGAGCGCCACGGTCTGCGCGTCCAGGTTGACGATCGTGCCGGCGAAGGGCTCGCCGTTGACGATGACCGGGACGTCGACCTGGATCTTCTCGCCCTTCTTCACGACGAGGAGGTCGATGTGCTCGATGATCTGGTGCACCGGGTCCTTCTGGACGTCCTTCACCAGCGTCAGCTGCGCCTTGCCGTCGAGATCGAGCTCGAGCACCGCGTTGGCGCGGCGGATGAGCAGCGACACCTGGTGGCCCGGAAGGGCCACGTGGACGGGATCGGTGCCGTGGCCGTAGATGACGGCGGGGATCTTGCCGGCGGCGCGCAGGCGGCGGGCGAAGCCCTTGCCGAAGTTCTCGCGCAGCTCGGCCTGGACCTTGGTGTCGACCTCAGTGGACATGGGTTCTCCTTGCGGGCCTGGGGCCCGTTGTCGCTCGGCCCGCGAGGTGGCGGACCGTGGGTATCGGGGGTGTCTTCGACTCGAACGCGCGCGCGTGAGGAAAGCCGGGGGCCCGCATCACCGCGTCGATCACGGATGCCGCAGCCCGCCGGTGGCCGACAGGCGCGAGGCATCCCTCGCCGAAGTTCGACACGAGTCTACCAGCGCCCCCACTACGATGAGGAACGCACCGACTTCCCGCTCACACGGAGGACCCCATGGAATACGGCTTCTGGTCTCACGCCCTGCTCTGGCTGATCGGCGCGATGGCCGCGGTCGGCGCCCTCGGGACGGCGCTGGCCTTCTGGGGCCTCGGGCGTCAGGCGTACCGCAACAAGGACTGAACGGGGCTATCGGAGCGCCGGATACCGCCGGATCGCGTGAACCGCGGCGTCGACGACGTCCGCCAGCGGCGGGTCCCCCGCCACCACCACGCCCGGCTCCTCAGGCTCCAGGTGCTCCAGCGTCTGCAGCTGGGAGGCCAGCAGCGACGACGGCATGAAGTGCTCGCGCGTCGCCATGCGCCGGGCCAGCTCGCGGGTGGACGTCCGCAGCTCGACGAAGACCGTCGCCGGTGCGCCGGAGAGGATGCGCTCCCGATAGCGTCGTGCCAGCGCCGAGCACGCGACCACGACTCCACCGGGCGCGTCGTGGAGCTCGGCGGCCACCACGTCCAGCCACGGCATCCGATCCGCGTCGTCCAGCGGCACCCCGGCGGCCATCTTCGCCACGTTCGCCTCCGGGTGCAGGTCATCGGCGTCGACGAACGGGAGAGCGAGGCGTGCGGCCACCGCGCTCCCCACCGCGGACTTCCCCGAGCCGCTCGGACCCATCACGACGATCCGGGGGCCTTGCGCAGCGGGACTGCCGGCGGTCGCGCCGGAGTGAGACGGGATCACCCCGCCACGGTAGCCGACGGCCGCCCGCGCGTCACAACCCGGCTGCGTGCCGTGTGAGCTTCCGGCCGCTGCGGCGTAACACGGAGCCGTCAGACTCTAGGCTGAAAGCGACGACTCAACCCCAGGAGCACGCGTGTCTTCCAACGATCCTTCGCTGACCGGCGAGCAGGCCCAGACCACCATCTCGACGGATCAGGACCAGGCGCCTGATGAGGCGACGACGGCGCACGAGGCCGCGCCCGCGCCCGAGGACGTCGAGCGCCCCACCCCGGAGCCTGAGGGCCCGGAGCTCGCCGTCGCCGCGACGGCGAACATCGGCGTGGTGGGCCTGGCGGTGATGGGCTCGAACCTCGCCCGCAACCTCGCCTCCCGCGAAGGCAACACCGTGGCCGTGTACAACCGCAGCCGGTCCAAGACCGACGAGCTGACCGAGACGCACCCGGAGGCGGGCTTCGTTCCCGCGTTCTCCTACGAGGAGTTCGCCGCGTCGCTGCAGAAGCCGCGCGCGGCGATCATCATGGTCAAGGCCGGCCGCCCCACCGACGCGGTCATCGACTCGCTGGTCGAGGTGTTCGAGCCCGGCGACATCATCGTCGACGGCGGCAACGCCCTCTTCACCGACACCATCCGCCGCGAGAAGGCCGTCCGCGAGACCGGCATCAACTTCGTCGGCGCCGGGATCTCCGGCGGCGAGGAGGGCGCGCTCAACGGCCCGTCGATCATGCCCGGCGGCTCGGACGAGTCGTGGGTGACCCTCGGACCGATCCTCAAGTCCATCGCGGCGGTCGCGGAGGGCGAGCCGTGCGTCACGCACGTGGGTCACGACGGCGCCGGCCACTTCGTGAAGATGGTGCACAACGGCATCGAATACGCCGACATGCAGCTCATCGCCGAGGCTTACGACCTGATCCGCCGCGGCACCGGAAAGACGCCGGCAGAGATCGCCGAGGTGTTCGCCGAGTGGAACCGCGGCGAGCTGGAGTCGTACCTGATCGAGATCACCGCCGAGGTCCTGCGCCAGGTGGACGCCGCGACCGGAGAGCCCCTGGTCGACGTCATCCTCGACCAGGCCGGCGCCAAGGGCACCGGCGCGTGGACCGTGCAGACCGCGCTGTCGCTCGGCGTCCCGGTCTCGGGCATCGCCGAGGCCACCTTCGCACGGTCGCTCTCCAGCCACCCCGAGCAGCGCGCGGTCTCCCGCGGCCTGCCCGGCCCCGCCGAGGGCCTCCAGGTCGACGACCCCGACGCGTTCATCGAGGACGTCCGCCTCGCGCTGTACGCGTCGAAGATCGTCGCCTACAGCCAGGGCTTCGACGAGATCCGCGCCGGTGCCGCCGAGTACGGCTGGACCATCGACCTCGGCGCCGTGTCGAAGATCTGGCGCGCGGGCTGCATCATCCGGGCCCAGTTCCTCAACCGCATCGCCGAGGCCTACGACCAGACCCCCGACCTGGCGGTGCTGCTGACCGCCCCGTACTTCGCCGACGCGCTCGGCCGCGCCCAGGGCGCATGGCGCCGCATCGTCTCGGCGTCTGCGAACTCCGGCATCCCGGCTCCCGCGTTCTCGTCGTCGCTGGCCTACTACGACGGCCTGCGCGCCGAGCGCCTGCCCGCCGCGCTGATCCAGGGCCAGCGCGACTTCTTCGGCGCCCACACCTACAAGCGCATCGACAAGGAAGGCACCTTCCACACCCTGTGGTCGGGCGACCGCACCGAGATCGAGGCGGAAGACACCCACTGACGCACCGCCTGAGCGGACAGAGGGCGGATCCCCGGCCGGAGATCCGCCCTCGGCGTCTCAGGCGGCCTGTCCGTCCGAACCCGGCCGGCCGTCGCCCTCGGGCTGCACGTTGTGGTTGCGGCAGAAGACATTGCCCGGGTCCCACGTGCGCTTGACCGCCGCCAGTCGCGCCATCGTCGCCGGCGGGTAGATTCGCGCGGCGTAGGAGGGGTCGGTCGACACCGTGAAGTTGCCGTACACGCCCGAGCCGCTCGCCTCGATGGCGTCCCACGCGGCCAGCGCCCGCGCCCGGGCGTCGTCGTCGACCATGCCCGGGATGTCGAACGCCCCCGCCATGGCGAACCACGTCGCGTTGCGCGCCGGGAACGCGGAGTCGTCCTGGGCGACGTCCCCGTACGCCCCGCCGAGCGACCGCAGCAGCACGACCGATGCCGGGTTCGCCTCTCGGAACGAGACGATCCGATCGATCGCGTCGTCGTCGAGGTCCGCCACGAGCGTGTTCCCCCCGAGGAACCCCGGCATGGGCTGGTCGGGGTCGAACTCGGGCGCCTCGAGCAGCACATCGGGGTAGCTCTGCACGCCGAACTCGCGCTCGGACACCCCGGGGGCTTCGGCGAGCGGCGCGAGCGCGCGGCGCGCCTCCTCCTCGTCGGTGCCGATCCATACCGCGGTCACCGTGGCGCCGGCAGGAGCGTTCGGGTCCATCGGCGGGACGTCCATGTAGGTGACGGTGAGCTCGCGTGGAGCGTCTGCGAGGATGTCGCGCAGCACCCGCAGGGCGGGCCGTGCGTCTGCGTCGATGCCGTAGACGGCGTGCACCACGCCGTTCAGCCGGTGCGCCTCGAAGTCGAAGCGCGTGACGACGCCGAAGTTGCCGCCGCCGCCGCGGAGGGCCCACAGGAGCTCGGGGTGCGAGGCATCCGTCACCTCCACCACCTCGCCGCGGGCGGTCACGAGCTGCGCGCCCACCAGCTGGTCGCACGCGAGCCCCCACGCGCGCACCATCCAGCCGATGCCGCCCCCGAGGGTGAGGCCGCCGACGCCGACGGACGCGGTGTCGCCGGAGCTGAGTCCGAGGTCGTGCTCGGCGAGCGCGTGCGCGACGGCACCCCACCGCGCACCGCCCCCGACACGCACCCGCGTGCCCTCGACGGAGATGGCGTCCAGCGCCGAGATGTCGAGGGTGAGACCGCCCGGGACCTCGCCCCACGCGCTGTGGCCGCCGCCGCGGATCATGACCTCGAGGCGCTCGGCCGAGGCGTAGCGGATGGCCCCTCTCACGTCGTCGACGGTGGAGGCCCGGATGACGGCGGCGGGCGAGCCGATGCCGGAGTGGAAGCGACGTGCGGACTCCCACTCGGGGTCGCCCGGACGGATGACGGTGCCGACGGAGGCGGCGCTGAGATCGTCGTTGCTCATGCGCGCCAGACTAGGGGGCGGGACCGACATCGCGCACGGGGTCCGTGCGCGGCGGGCGTCGGCGTCGAGGCGCGTCGCCTCTGGTCGGGCGTAGGCTCGCGAGGGTGACGAGCATCCTCTACATCGGCGGTACCGGAACCATCAGCGCGGCGTGCGTCCGCCGCTCCGTCGCCCTCGGGCACGACGTCGCGGTCCTCAACCGCGGCAGCGCCCGGCGGCCCATCCCGCCCGAGGCGGAGCTGATCGAGGCCGACATCCGCGATGCCGCAGCGGTGCGCGCCGCACTGGGCAGTCGGCGCTTCGACGTGGTCGCGGAGTTCCTGGCCTTCACGCCCGACCACATCGCTTCCGATCTCGAGCTCTTCGAGGGGCGCACCGGGCAGTACGTGTTCATCAGCTCGGCCTCGGCGTACGAGAAGCCCCCGCGGCGGGTGCCGGTCACCGAGTCGACGCCGCTGCGCAATCCCTATTGGCAGTACTCGCGCGACAAGATCGCGTGCGAGGACGTCCTGGTCGCCGCCCACCGGGAGCGGGGGCTTCCTGTCACCATCGTCCGCCCCTCGCACACGTACGACGAGCGTCTGCTCCCCACCCTCGGCGGCTGGACCGACATCGCCCGCATGCGCGCGGGGCGTCCCGTCATCGTGCACGGCGACGGCACGAGCCTGTGGACGATCACGCACAGCGACGACTTCGCAGTCGCGTTCACGGGGCTCGTCGCGAACCCCGCGGCGATCGGAGAGGCGTTCACCATCACCGGAACGCACGCACCGACCTGGAACCAGATCTACGGCTGGCTGGCCGAGGCTGCGGGCGTGGCCGACGCCGACATCGTCCACGTCGCCTCCGACACGATCGCGGCGGTCGCCCCCGACCTCGGTCCCGGCCTGATCGGAGACAAGGCGCACTCGATGCTGTTCGACGTCTCGAAGGTGACTGAGCTCGTGCCGGAGTTCCGCACGACGGTCACGTTCGACGAGGGGGCGCGGCGGATCCTGGCGTACTACGACGCCGCCCCCGGCGCCCGCCGGGTCGACGAGGACCGCGACGCGCTGTTCGATCGCATCGCGGCCCACGCGCGTTCGGCCGGCTGACGCCGGATCCGATCCCCGCGCCGCGGACTGGATTTCACAGCCCGCGCATAGCCGGCTCCATAGGAAGCGCATAGGAAGCCATCCACAATGGACGCATGACCAACCCGGCACCGGCCCTCCTCCGTCCCGACGGCTCCAGCCTGCGCGTCCTCGTCGTGGACGACGAGCAGATGCTCACCGATCTGCTGTCGATGGCGCTGCGGATGGAGGGCTGGGAGGTGCGCACCGCCGGGTCGGGGTTCGAGGCGCTGCAGTCGGCGCGCGAGTTCGAGCCCGACGCCATGGTGCTGGACATCATGATGCCCGACCTCGACGGCATGGCCGTGCTGCAGCGGCTGCGCCAGGCCGGCGACGACGTCCCCGTGCTCTTCCTGACCGCCAAGGATGCCGTCACCGACCGCGTGGCGGGTCTCACCGCCGGCGGCGACGACTATGTGACGAAGCCGTTCAGCCTCGAGGAGGTGGTCGCGCGGCTCCGCGGCCTCATGCGCCGCGCCGGCACCGCGCACGCGGCGGGCGCCGAGCCGATCCTGCGCGTCGGGGACCTGACGCTCAACGAGGACAGCCACGAGGTCGAGCGCGCCGGTGAGCAGATCGAGCTCACCGCGACGGAGTTCGAGCTGCTGCGCTACCTCATGCGCAACCAGCGACGCGTCGTGTCGAAGGCGCAGATCCTGGACCGCGTGTGGAACTACGACTTCGGCGGCCGCTCCAGCGTCGTCGAGCTCTACATCTCCTACCTCCGCAAGAAGATCGACGCCGGCCGCGAACCCCTCATCCACACCGTGCGTGGTGTCGGCTACATGATCAAGGCGCCCCAGTGACGGACCGGAGCCGTACGACGACGGAGCCGGATGCCGCGACCGGCGCTGGCATCGAGCCCCCGCGCGACGAAGAGGCGCCCGGGACGGGTGCTCCTGCCTCGGACGAGCTTCCCCGGCGCGCCGCGTGGACGCTGCAGCGGAAGCTCATCGTCACCGTCGTCGGCATCACGTCGTTCATCATGGTGCTGGTCGGCGTGGCGACCAGCGCGATCCTGGGGACGGTGCTCGAGGAGGGACTGAGCAGCGAGCTGCGCTCGACCGCCGACCGCATGTCGGCGCTCACCCGGCAGCCCGTGGGTGCGGGGCTCACCGCTCAGGAGATCCTGGAGCAGCAGCCCCAGCAGGCCGGATTCCTGCTGGCCATCGAGACTCCCCCCTCATCGCCCACCGCGGCGGTGACCGAGCCGGACGGCACCGTGACCGCGCTCGACGACGAGCAGATCGAGCAGCTCGCGGCGGGACTGCGCGCAGAGGGCCCGCTGGTGGTGACCATCGACGGCGTCGGCACGTTCCGCGTCGAAGGGCGCAGCGTCGACGGTCAGTCGATCGTCGTCGTGGGGCTGTCCCGCGACGAGGTGGCCGCCACGATCGCGCGCATGCTCACCACCATCGGCCTGCTGACCGCCGGCGGCCTCATCCTCCTCGCGGTCGCGACGGCATGGACGATCCGCGCCGGCCTCGCGCCGCTGCGCGCGGTCGCCGCCACGGCCGAGCGGGTCTCCCGGCAGCAGCTGGACCAGGGCGAGGTGTCCATCAGCGAACGGGTCCCCGCGCGCCAGGCGGACCCCCGCACCGAGGTCGGCCGGGTCGGCGAGGCGCTGAACACGCTCCTGGACCACGTCGACGAGTCGCTCACCGCCCGCCAGCGCAACGAACAGCGCATGCGCGCGTTCGTCGCCGATGCCAGTCACGAGCTGCGCACGCCGCTCGCCTCGATCCGCGGCTACTCCGAGCTGTCGCTGAAGGCGCTCGGTCTGGCACCGCGGCCGGAGCCCGGGCCCGCCGCCGCGACCCTCGAGACGACCGAGGCGTCGCTGGAGCGCATCCAGGCGCAGTCGCTGCGGATGACGTCCCTCGTGGAGGATCTCCTCCTCCTCGCCCGGCTCGACGAGGGCCAGGAGCTGGTGTACGGCACGGTCGATCTCACGCGGCTCGCCATCGACGCGGTGGGCGATGCCCGCCCGACCGGTCCCGACCACGAGTGGGTGCTCGAGGTCGGCGACGAGCCCGTGCTCGTCGCGGGCGACGCGAGCCGCCTCCAGCAGGTCGTCACCAACCTGCTCGCGAACGCCCGCACGCACACACCTGCCGGCACCACGGTGACGGTGACGGTGGCGCGGGACGGCGGCACGGCCGTGCTCCGCGTCCATGACGACGGCCCCGGCGTCGACCCGCGCATCGCCGACGAGCTGTTCGAGCGCTTCGCCCGCGGCGACCGCTCACGCGCGCGTCAGACCGGGGGCACAGGCCTCGGCCTCTCGATCGCGCGCGCCATCGTCGACGCGCACGGGGGCTCCATCTCGGTGGACAGCCGGCCCGGCGACACCACCTTCGAGGTGCGCCTGCCCGCCCGTCCCCTCGATCCGGCCCCAGGGATCGGCGTCGGCACGGCTCAGTAGCCGCTGAAGGCGTCGGTGGTGATCGAACGGGCGCGCTCGAGGGCGGGAGCGAGATCGGCGATCAGACCGGCCGGCCCCGAGATGTAGGCGTGGCGGGAGGCGATGTCGGGTACCACCCGCATCAGGCCCTCGGCGTCCAGGCGCACGCCCTGCGCCCACTGCCAGTGACTCGGCAGGTCGACCGGACGGTCGCGCGTGAAGACCACGACGCGAGCGGCGGATGCCTCGATCTCGCCGCGGAACGCCAGCTCCGAGGCATCCGACGCGACATAGACCAGCACGATGTCGCGCTCGAGGCCCGCCGCGGTCAGATGCCGCAGCTGCGACACGAAGGGCGTCACGCCGATGCCGGCGGCGACCATGAGGATCGGCGCGGCATCGCGCTTGGGCAGCAGGAAGTCGCCCCACACCCCGGTGATCGCGAGGTCGTCGCCCGGCCGCACCTGCGCGAGGGCCTTCTTGTAGGAGCTCAGCGGCTTCGTGCCCGTGCCGTCCTTGAACGCGACCTTGAGCAGCGGCAGGTCCTCGGGCGCGGACGCGATGCTGAACTCGCGCCGCGTGCCGCGCGCGTCGGGGTGACGGTGCGGCACCTCCAGCTCCAGGTACTGCCCGGGCAGGAAGGCCAACCGGTCGTGCACCCGGAATGTGAGCTCTTCGACGGTCGGTGTGGGCTCGGCCCGCGAGACCAGGGTCAGCCGCACCGCCGTGCGCAGCGCGAACGCGAACGCGACCAGGTTGCCGATGAGCAGCGCCCGCTCCTGTCCGAGGGTGATGTCGCCGAGTGAGATCGGCCAGCCCGCGAGCACTCCGACGACCGCGGCGACGGTGAACTGCTGCCAGCGCCGGGGCGGCAGCGTGAGCGGCTCGGACAGCATGAAGGCGCCGAGGAACAGGAAGGGCGAGGACCACAGCACAGGCCACAGCACGTCGAGGATCTCCACCTCGACCCCGGCGGCCTGATACTGCGCGGCCGTGCGGATGACGGCGACCGCGACGGCGACGACGAGGAACACCGCCACGACCCGGAGCTTCTCGGTGCGCACCAGCACCGCCAGGCCCAGCACGATGACCGGTGCGGCGAGGGCGGGCGTGCCCACCCACCACGCCGACGAGCCGAGCGCCGGCCACGCGAGGCTCAGCAGCGTGAGCACGGTGGCACCCACGGCGGCGGGGTTGAAGATGTGGCGCCCGCGCCAGGCGAGCAGGTACTTCGAGAGGGACGCGACCGCGGCGGCGATCGCGATCCCCGCCAGCCCGGCGAGCTCCAGCGTCGGGCGCAGCACGAAGAGCAGGATGTGCGCCGTGATGAGCGATGACTCCAGGCGCCACGGCAGGGTCAGCACCCGCTGGGCGGCGGCATCCACCCCCACGCAGACGGCGGCGAGCACGAGCAGCGTCGCGATGAGCTCGACCGGGTCGGGTCCGACGAGGTCGAAGAGCGAGAGCACCAGGGCGACGACCGCGAGCGCCGCGAGCGCGAGGTAGACCAGGCGGTACATCGACACGCGGCCGAGCACCGCGAAGACGCGGTTCCAGAAGGCGGTGAGCGTTCCCACATCACACCGCCACGATCGGCTCGTGAATCACCGTTCCACGTTATCCGTTCGCAGGAACAGCTCGGCGCTGCAGCCGGGCGACCACTCCGCACGCCCGTCGGTCGTCACGCGCACCCATTCGACACCCCGCTCGTGCGCGAGGCGCGGGCCACCGTCGAAGAACAGCGCGGTCGCGACCGCGTCGGCCGTCATCGCGTCCCGCGCGACGGCCCACGTCGCGGCGATCGTGCGCACCGGCTGCCCCGTCCGCGCGTCGAGCACGTGATGCAGCGTCGTGCCGGTGGCCGACGGCCAGGCGCGCCGGGTGACCGCCGACGCGCACAGCGCGGCATCCGTCACCTCCCACACGCCGATCGCGCGACGCGGATCGAACGGATGCTCCAGCCCGATGCGCTGCGGCGTCCCCCGCACCGCCAGATCGCCGCCCGCGTCGACCGTGACGTCCCCCGCCGTCTCGTCGCATACGACGTCGAGCACGATGTCGACCAGGCGTCCCTTGCCGAGGGCGCCGACGTCGATCGTCGCGGCGCTGGAGAGCATGAGCCGCTCGTCGTCCCACGCGAGCAGCCTGCGCCAATCGGGGGGCGCCGCCACCGCCCCGCGATCGACCAGCGAGTACCGCGCGTCGTAGCCGAGCGCTTCGAGGGATCGCCCGACGAGCGGGTTCACGGCGCCGTCCGTCGCCTCCCACACCGCCGCCAGCGCGTCGAGCATCGGCCCGGCGTCGTCGGGGAGCGGGACTTCCCCGCCGGCCCGCGCGAGCCGGGTCACCACGGAGTCCTTCCGGAACCGCGACCAGGTGCGGTCGAACGCCTCGATGCGGCCCCGTACGCGGTCGCGGGCAGGCTCGGGCAGCGGCTCGACGGTGACGACCTCCCAGACGGTGCCGATGGCGTCGAATCGCCAGGAGGACGCCGACCCGCCCATGGCTCAGGCGGCCGCCTCGGACTTGATCGCCTCGATCGCCTCGTTGAAGCCTCCGCTGGTCAGCGACGAGCCCGCGACGCGGCTGACCTGGATGTCGTCGATGTCCTGCCCGACCACGACGTCCGCGATGCCGCCGATGAACCGCCCCTGGTACTCCTCGGACTCGCTCTTCTGCGGGTCGCCGGTCACCTCCACATCGGTGATGACGTCGCCCTCCAGGGTGACGGTGACAGTGATGGTCTCGACGGACTCGGGGGTCGCGTAGGCGCCGTCGGCGGTGTACGTGCCGTCGGCATACGAGCCCGAGGCGCTGCCGGAGCCCGTCGACCCGGAGCCGGTCGCTTCCTGATCGGCTCCGGTGGCCGGCTCCTCCGCATCGGAGGCCGTCGCCGCGCAACCGGCGAGGAGCGCGATCCCGGCGGCGGCGCTCAGTGCGGCGCCGGCTCGGACGGTGCGGGATGCGGGGGCGGTGCGGATCATTGCGGTCCTCCAGCTCGTGTCGTCGACGCGTCGGGCGTCGCGGCGATCCTCGCAACCGGTCCTATGAGGAAGCTTTGAGCGCGGGTGCCGGTGCGGACGCGGGCGGCCGGGCGCGCAGCAGCGCCTTGAGCACCTCGACGGCGACGAAGATCACGACCGAGAGCACGATGGGGAGGATCCACGCCGACGGGTCGAGCGGACGCGAGTCGAACAGCACGTTCATGAACGGCACATACGTGTAGATCAGCTGGAGGACGACGAGAGCAAGCGCTGACCACCACACCGCGCGGTTGCCGCGCAGCACGTCGAGGGTGAAGCTGGAGCGGGTCAGGAGCCGGCAGTTGAAGAGGTAGGCGAGCTGCCCCAGCGCGAGCATGAGCACCGCCTCGGTGCGTGCCACCTCGATGTCGACGCCGGTCGCCACGACGCCGTAGAACACGCCCATCGCCGCCCCGCCGATGAGGAACGACACGGCGAGCACGAAGCCGAGCTCGCGGCGGTCGATGATCGGCCCGCCGGTGGCGCGCGGGGGGCGTCGCATGATCCCGCGCTCGGCGGGCTCGTAGGCCAGCGCGAGCGAGAGGGTGACGGCGGTGACCATGTTGACCCACAGCACCTGCACCGACGTGAGGGGAAGGGCGAGCCCGAAGACGACCGCGACCAGGATGACGAGCGACTGCGCGCCGTTGGTGGGCAGCAGGAACACGATGGACTTGCGCAGGTTGTCGTAGATGCGCCTGCCCTCGGCGACGGCGCTGCGGATCGTGGCGAAGTTGTCGTCGGCGAGCACGAACTCCGCGGCCTCCTTGGTCGCCTCCGTGCCCTTGATCCCCATCGCGATGCCCACGTCCGCGCGCGTCAGGGCGGGGGCGTCGTTCACGCCGTCGCCGGTCATGGCGACCACCTCGCCGTGGGACTGCAGCGCGCGCACGATGCGGATCTTGTGCTCGGGGCTGGTGCGGGCGTAGACGTCGACGTCGCGCACCACCTCCCGCAGCTGCTCCTGGCTGAGCGCCTCGAGCTCGGTGCCGGTGAGAACCTCGGCGTCGGCGCCGGCGAGGCCCATCTCGCGGGCGATCGCCAGGGCGGTGCCGGCGTGGTCGCCGGTGATCATCTTCACGCCGATGCCGGCGGTGTGGCAGTCGGCGATCGCGTCGATCGCCTCCGGGCGCGGCGGATCGACGATCCCCCAGAGCCCGATGAACTCGAGGTCGACGAGGTCGTCCAGCGCGAACTCCTCGGTCGTCGCGCGCACGGGCTTGCGGGCGGCGGCGAGCACGCGCAGCCCGCGGGAGCTCAGCGCGGCGACCTGCTCCTCCCAGTGCGTGCGGTCCAGGGGCTGGGAGCCGTCCTCGCTCCGCTGCGTGAGCGAGCGCTCCAGCAGGCGGTCGGGCGCGCCCTTCACGAGGATCGCGCGCGACACCTCCCCCGCCGCCCCACCCGAGCGCGGGCCCTCGTTGAGCGTCGCCATCAGCTTGTTGGCCGAGTCGAACGGGATGACGGCGACGCGCCTTCCCCCCGCGCCCCCGACACCGCCCTTCATCGCGACGACCTTCAGTGCGCCCTCGGTGGGCTCGCCCACGAGGCTCCATCCGCCGTCGTCGTCGCGCACGATGTGGGCGTCGTTGCAGAGCGTGCCGATCGCCAGGATCGCGGAGAGGTCTCCGGGCAGCCCGTCCCCGGGCAGCCCGGCTCCGCCCGCCGGGGCGATGCGCCCCTCCGGCCGGTAGCCCAGACCGGTCACCTCGTAGTGCGCGAGGGGCGTGACGATGTGCCGGACCGTCATCTCGTTCCTGGTGAGCGTGCCGGTCTTGTCGGAGCAGACGGTGGTCACCGAGCCCAGCGCCTCGACAGCGGGGAGCTTGCGGGTGATGGCGTTGTGGCGGGCCATCTGCTGCACGCCGATCGCCAGCGTGATGGTCACGAGCGCTGGGAGGCCCTCGGGGATCGCCGCGACCGCGAAGCCGATGGCCGCCGAGATGAGCTCGGGGTACGGCATCCCGTGCAGGAAGCGCCCGATCATCATCATCACGGCCGCCATGCCCAGGATCACGAGCGTGAGGATCCGGCCGAACCCGTCGAGCTGGCGTGTGAGCGGTGTGGCGAGCGTCTCGGCCTCTTCGGCGAGGCTCTGGATCCGGCCGAGCTCGGTGGTCGCCCCGGTCGCGGTGACGACGCCCCGGCCCTGGCCGGCGCTCACGATGGTGCCCGAGAACGCCATCGACCGGCGGTCGCCGACGCCGGCGTCGGGGTCGACCGGGTCGTCGACCTTCGACGACGGGACCGACTCACCGGTGAGCGCCGCCTCGTCGATCCGCAGCTGGAAGGCCTCGAACAGCCGGAGGTCGGCGGGGACCTTGTCGCCCGGCATCAGCCGCACCACGTCGCCGGGGACGAGATCGGCCGCCGCCACCGTGACCCACCCGCCGTCGCGGCGGGCGCTGGCCTCGGCCGACAGCATCCCGCGAATCCCCGCGAGCGCCCGCTCGGCGCGCCCCTCCTGGATGTAGCCGATGACGGCGTTGATGATCGCGACGACCATGATGACCCAGAAGTCCAGCCAGTCCCCCATCAGCGCCTTGATGACGGCGGCGCCGAGGAGGATGTAGATCAGGGTGTCGTTGAAGTGCGAGAGGAACCGCAGCACGGCGGGGCGGCGCGCGGGCTCGGGAAGGCGGTTCGGCCCGGCGATCTCGAGGCGTCGGCCGGCGTCGTCGGAGGTCAGCCCCGACGCGTCGGCCTCGAGGTGCGCGAGCACCGCGTCCACGGGGAGCGCCCAGGGTCGTGCGACCGTCAGGCGGGCTTCGGTCAGCGGCTGGGACATCCTCACTCCGTCCTTGCGGTGCCGCCGCCCCGGCCGGTCCCGGGGTTCCGGGCCGCCTCGTCCGGCGTCGGCGTCAGGCGGCCCCGTCGAACATGCTGGTCACGGAGCCGTCCTCGAACACTTCGTGGATCGCCCGTGCGAGCAGCGGCGCGATAGGCAGAATCGTAAGGCTCGGGAAGCGCTTCTCGTCGGGGATCGGCACCGTGTCGGTGACGACGACCTGGTCGATGGCGGGGCTCTGCAGGCGCTGCGCCGCGGGGTCGCTGAAGATCGCGTGGGTCGCGGCGACGATGACCTTGACCGCGCCGTTGGCCTTGAGGGCCTCTGCGGCCTTCACGATGGTGCCGCCGGTGTCGATCATGTCGTCGACGAGGAGGCACACGCGGCCGTCGACGGCGCCGACGATCTCGTTGACGGTGACCTGGTTGGCGACGTTCGGGTCGCGGCGCTTGTGGATGATGGCCAGCGGCGCGCCGAGGCTGTCGGACCACGTGTCGGCGACGCGGACGCGGCCGGTGTCGGGCGAGACCACCGTGAGCCGGTCACGGTCCTCCGCGCTCAGGGTGTTCTCGAAGTACTCCAGCAGCACCGGCTTGGCGAAGAGGTGGTCGACGGGGCCGTCGAAGAAGCCCTGGATCTGCGCCGCGTGCAGGTCGACGCTCATGATGCGATCGGCGCCGGCGGTCTTGAACAGGTCGGCGACCAGGCGGGCGCTGATCGGCTCGCGACCTCTGCCCTTCTTGTCCTGACGCGAGTACGGGAAGTACGGGGCGACGACGGTGATGCGCTTCGCCGACGCGCGCTTGGCGGCGTCGAGCATGATGAGGGTCTCCATCATCCACTCGTTGACCGGGGGCCCGAAGCTCTGGATGAGGAAGAGGTCGCAGCCGCGGATCGACACCTCGAAGCGCGTCAGGATCTCCCCCGACGCGAACGTGCGGTACTCGGTGGGGACGAGCTCGGTGCTCAGCTGCTCGGCGACCTCGCCGGCCAGCTCGGGGTGCGAGCTGCCGCGTGCGACGACGAGGCGCTTCTTGGTCTTCGCGACGAGACCGGGGGCGATGTCGTTCGCCCGGTCGAGCTCAACGGTCTTCTTCTTGCGCGCCATCGTCCGCCTTCTGTGCGCCACGGGCCTTGGCGGCGACGTCCGCCGCACCTGTTCCCGGTCTGTTCTTCTCGACCCACCCCTCGACGTTCCGCTGAGGGGCGACGCTCAGTGCGAGGGCGCCGGCGGGGACATCCTTTCGGATGACCGCCCCGGCTCCGGTCTTCGCGCCGTCTCCGATCCTAACGGGCGCCACGAAGACGTTGTGCGAGCCGGCGTGCACCTCGTCGCCGATCTCGGTGCGGTGCTTGGTGAGGTCGTCGTAGTTGGCCGTGATGGCGCCCGCGCCCAGGTTGACGCCCCTGCCGATCGTCGTGTCGCCGATGTACGACAGGTGGGGCACCTTGCTGCGCTCGCCGATGGTCGAGTTCTTCGTCTCGACGAACGTGCCGATCTTGCCCTTGTCGCCGAGGTACGTGCCCGGACGGAGGTAGGCGAACGGGCCGACCGTCGCCCCGGCGCCGATGACTGCCAGCGTGGCGTCGGTGCGGGTCACGACCGCGTTCTCGCCGACCTCGCAGTCCACGAGGCTGGTGTCGGGGCCGACGGTGGCGCCGCCGGCGATCACCGTCGCGCGCAGGATGTGCGTGTTGGGCAGCACCGTCACGTCGGGCGCGAGCTTCGCCTCGACGTCGATCCAGGTCGTGGCCGGGTCGAGGATCGTCGCGCCCTCCAGCTGCCACCGCCGCACGGTGCGCGCGTTGAGCACACGGGCGGCCTCGGCGAGCTGGACCCGGTCGTTCACGCCCAGGGCGGCGGCGGCATCCGGCGCGGGCTGGGCCGCCACGGCGAACCCGTCGCCGCGCAGCAGCGCAACGACGTCGGTGAGGTACTTCTCGCCCTGTGCGTTGGCGGTGCCGACGAGCGCGAGCTCGGTGCGCAGCGCCGTCGCCTGGAAGACGTAGACGCCCGCGTTGATCTCGGTGACGGATGCCTCCTCCGCGGTGGCGTCCTTCTGCTCGACGATCCGCGACACGGTGCCGTCGGCGTCGCGGATGACGCGCCCGTAGCCGGTGGCGTCGCCCACCGTGGCGCTCAGGACCGTCGCGGCGACGGCGCGATCGCGGTGCGTGCGCACGAGCGCGGCGAGCGTGTCGGTCTCGAGCAGCGGCACGTCGCCGCTGAGGACCAGCACGTCCCCGGCGAAGTCGGCCAGCGCGTCCAGGGCCACCTCGACCGCGCGGCCGGTGCCGGGGATCTCGTCCTGGTCGACCACCACGACGTCGGGCGCGGCGCCGGCGACGGCCTCCGCCACGAGATCGCGCTCGTGGCGGACGACCACGACCACGCGCTGCGGATGGAGGGAGAGCGCGGTGTCGAGCACGTGCCCGACCAGCGGACGGCCGCCGATGCGGTGCAGCACCTTCGGCAGCGAGGACTTCATGCGCGTGCCCTGCCCGGCGGCGAGCACGATGACGGCCAGGGGGGTGTCACGGGGGGTGTCGGTCATGCTCCGCCGCCAGGACTCGAACCTGGACCTCACAGCTCCAAAGGCTGTCGTGCTGCCACTACACCACGGCGGACCGCCGCTCGCGCGGCCTCGTCAAGTCTGCCAGACCGCCCACCGGTCACTGAGCCTGTCGATGGCGGTACCTGCCGCGGCGCCCCGCGATAATGAAGGCATGACGGCGCAGAGCGACGAGGTGGACCGCATCGTCGAAGCGTGGATCACCCAGCGACCCGACCTCGACTTCTCGCCGCTGGGCGTGCTGTCGCGCGTCGACCGGCTGTCACGTCATCTCGACCGCGCACGCCGCGACGCCTTCCGGCGCAGCGAGCTCGAGCCATGGGAATGGGACGTTCTGTCGGCCCTGCGCCGCGCCGGCGAGCCGTTCCAGCTCAGCCCGAAGCAGCTGCTGCAGCAGACCCTCGTCTCCAGCGGCACCATGACCAATCGCATCGACCGGCTGGTCGGCCGCCGCCTCGTGCGGCGCGAGGCCGACCCCGACGACGGCCGCAGCGTGCTGGTGACGCTGACCGACGAGGGCAGGATCCGGGTGGATGCCGCGATCACACGGCTCGTCGACGCCGAGGCGCTCCTGCTGGAGAGCCTCTCCCGCGCCGACAGGGACCGCCTGGCCGCGCTGCTGCGAAAGCTGAGCCTCGGGTTCGACAGCGCGGACTGAGCGGACGGCGCTCAGCCGATCTGCTCCGTGAGCTCGAACCAGCGCTCCTCGACGCCGTCCCGCTCCTTCTCGAGCTCGCCGATGCGCGTCATCTCCGCGCCGAGGCCGACGTAGTCCGACTGGTCGTGGTCGGCGAGCGCCGTGCGTGCCGCATCGATCTGCGACTCGAGCTTCTCCAGCCGCCGCTCCAGCGCGGCGACCTCCTTCTGCGCCGCCCGCAGCCCCTGCCCCGACAGCGAGGGGGACGCCGCGGGCGCGGCATCCGTCGCCTTCTCGGTCGCCGGCGACGCCCCGCGCTCCCGCTCGCGCAGCCGCAGATACTCTTCGACGCCGCCGGGAAGGTGACGCAGGCGACCGCCGAGGATCGCGTACTGCTGGTCGGTGACGCGCTCGAGGAAGTAACGGTCGTGCGAGACGACCAGGAGCGTCCCCGGCCACGAGTCGAGGAGGTCCTCGATAGCGGCCAGCATGTCGGTGTCGAGGTCGTTCGTGGGCTCGTCGAGGATGAGGACGTTGGGCTGCTCGAGGAGGATGAGCAGCAGCTGCAGCCGCCGCTTCTGCCCGCCGGAGAGGTCCTTCACCGGCGTCGAGAGCTGCGCGTTCAGGAAGCCCATGCGCTCGAGGAGCTGTCCGGGCGTCAGCTCCTGCGCCTTGGATCCGCTGCCGAACGTGTACGTGGTGCGCAGGCCCGCGATGACGACCCGCACGGGATCGTCGAGGTGCTCGTCGAGCTCGTCGAGACGCTGGGTCAGCGTCGCGACCTTGACGGTCTTCCCCCGCTTGACGCGGCCCGTCGTCGGCTGGACGTCGCCGGACACCAGGCCGAGGAGCGTCGACTTGCCGGCGCCGTTGACGCCGAGGATGCCGGTGCGCTCGCCCGGTGCGATGCGCCACTCGACGGGCCGCAGCACCTCACGCCCGGCGTAGGAGACGCCCGCGTCGAGAAGGTCGACGACGTCCTTCCCCAGCCGCGAGACGGCGAGGGAGCGCAGCTCGGTGGCGTCGCGGATCTCGGGGACGTCGGCGATGAGCACGTTCGCGGCGTCGATGCGGAACTTCGGCTTCGACGTGCGCGCGGGCGCACCGCGGCGCAGCCACGCCAGCTCCTTGCGTGCGAGGTTCTGGCGCCGCTGCTCGATGACGGCAGCCTGGCGGTCCCGCTCGACCCGCTGCAGGATGTATGCCGCGTAGCCGCCCTCGAACGGCTCGACGATGCGGTCGTGCACCTCCCAGGTCGTCGTGCACACCTCGTCGAGGAACCACCGGTCGTGCGTCACGACGAGCAGTCCGCCCTGGTTGGCGGGCCAGCGCCGCTTGACGTGGTCGGCGAGCCACGCGATCGCCTCGACGTCGAGGTGGTTCGTCGGCTCGTCGAGGAACAGCACGTCGTGGTCGCCCACGAGGAGGGCGGCGAGTGAGACGCGCCTCCGCTGGCCGCCGGAGAGCCCGGCGACGGGCCCGTCCCAGGCGAGGTCGCCGAGGAGTCCGGCGATGACGTCGCGCGCGCGTGCGTCGCCGGCCCACTCGTGATCCGGCCGGTCGCCGACGACCGCCTGACGCACCGTGAGCGCCTCGTCGAGGACGTCGGCCTGGTCGAGAACCCCGACCCGCACGCCCCCGCGCACGGTGACGCGTCCGCCGTCGGGTTCGAGGCGGCCGGCGAGCATCGCCAGCAGGCTCGACTTGCCGTCGCCGTTGCGTCCGACGACGCCGATGCGGTCGCCCTCGTCGATGCCCAGCGACACGCGGTCGAAGACGACCTTGGTCGGGAACTCCAGGTGCAGGGCCTCGGCCCCCAGAAGATGTGCCATCCCTTACAGGCTAGGCGAGGGAGAGGAACAGCTTCTCCAGCTCGTCGGGCTGCGGGCCGTCGGCGTCGGGGTCCGACAGACACCCCTTCAGCGCTGTCGAGATGACGAGGAAGCCCGCCCGGTCGATGGCTTTGGAGACGGCCGAGAGCTGCTGGACGACGTCGCGGCAGTGCGCGTCGCCCTCCACCGCCGCGATGACGGCGGCGAGCTGGCCGTGCGCCCGTCGCAGCCGGTTGGCGATCTTGCGCTGAGCCTCGGGGTCGTAGGCCGAGATGGCCCCAGTGGCGTCCGTCATGGCGGGTCCTTCCGATCGGATTTGACATCGATAATACCCCGTGGGGTATAGTTCGGGATACCCCCCAGGGTATTCATCCAATCAACGGAAGCGAGTGGGATCCATGTGCCGAGCAACGACATGCCGCATCTGCGGGAAGACGACGTGGGCCGGATGCGGACAGCATGTGCAGTCCGTGAAGCGGACCGTGCCGGCGTCGCAGTGGTGCGACGGCAACCACACCGCAGCACAGCGCGACGCCGCCACCGCGACGAGCGGCGGATTCTTCGCACGCCTCTTCAGCCGATAGGACCGGACCCCATGACCACGACAGCACTCACCGCCGCCGACTTCGAGACCACCGTGACCGGCGAGGGCATCGTCCTCGTCGACTTCTGGGCCGCGTGGTGCGGCCCCTGCCGGGCGTTCGCACCGGTGTTCGAGCAGGCCGCCGCCCGGCACCCCGACATCGTGTTCGCGAAGGTCGACACCGAGGCCGAGCAGCAGCTCGCCGCGGCGATGCGGATCACCTCGATCCCCACCCTGATGGTCTTCCGCGACGGCATCCTCGTCTTCTCGCAGCCGGGCGCCCTCGCCGCGCCTCAGCTCGAACAGCTCGTCGCGGGCGCCCGCGCCCTCGACATGGACGACGTCCGGCGACAGATCGCCGCACACGAAGCCCGCGGCGCGGACGCCGCCTGAGCCAGACGACGGAGACGCGACATGCTGCTCGAGCACATCTACGACGAGGACCTCGCTCAGGCGAGCTACGTGATCGGATGCCAGGCCCAGGGCGTGGCGATCGTCGTCGACCCGCGCCGCGACGTCGAGGTCTATCTCGAGATCGCCCGCAAGAACGGGATGAAGATCACCGCGGTGACCGAGACCCACATCCACGCGGACTACCTGTCCGGCACGCGCGAGCTCGCCGCCAGGACCGGCGCGACGATGCACGTCTCCGACGAGGGCGGGCCCGACTGGACGTACGGCAGCGGGTTCGCCGACGCGGTGAGGATGAAGGACGGTCACGAGATCCGGATCGGCAACATCACCGTCACGGCGGTGCACACCCCGGGCCACACCCCCGAGCACCTGTCATTCCTCGTCACCGACGGCGCCTATGCCGACGCCCCCGGTTTCATGCTCACCGGCGACTTCGTGTTCGTCGGCGACATCGGGCGTCCCGATCTGCTGGACGAAGTGGCGGGCGGCGTCGACACGCGCTTTTCCGGAGCCCGGGACCTCTTCGCGAGTCTGCGCGACAAGTTCCTCACACTGCCCGACTACGTGCAGGTGCTCCCCGCGCACGGCTCGGGAAGCGCGTGCGGCAAGGCGCTCGGCGCGGTGCCGACGTCGACCGTGGGCTACGAGCGCGCCTTCGCGTGGTGGAGCCGCTATCTCCGCGACGACGACGAGCAGGGCTTCGTCGACGAGCTGCTCAGCGGCCAGCCCGACGCCCACGCGTACTTCGCACGGATGAAGGCGCAGAACAAGAGCGGCCCCGCCGTCCTCGGGCCCCGGCCCCCGCTGGTCGAATACGCACCCGACCGCCTGCGGGCGGCGCTGTCCGCCGGTGAGGTGATCTTCGTCGACACCCGCCACCACCGCCAGGTGCACGAGGGGACGGTCGCCCGTTCGCTCAACATCCCGGGTGCGGCGAAGGCCGCCACCTACGGCGCGTGGGTGTACGACCCCGAGCGCGAGAGCCGTCCGCTGGTCGTCCTGGCGGAGGACCGCGAACACGCCGACGAGCTGCGCGATCATCTGGTCCGCGTCGGGATCGACGCGGTCGCCGGCTTCGCGACGTCTCTCGCGGGCCTCGACCTCGTCACGCCCGCCACGGTGGCGCCGGACGCCCTCGGCGAATTCCCGCACTCGCTCCTGCTGGACGTGCGCATCAGGACGGAGTACGCGGCGGGGCACCTGCCCGGCGCGCAGCAGCTCAGCGGCGGGCGCGCCCTGTGGGAGCGGGCCCGGCTCGCGGGGTCAGGCACGATCGTCACGTACTGCCAGAGCGGCGTGCGCAACAGCGTCACGGCCAGCGCCCTGCGCCGCGACGGGTTCGACGTCGTCGAGCTCGACGGGTCGTACCTCGGCTGGCTGGCCGTCCCGGGCAATGTGCCGGTGACCGACGAGACCGCGTCCGACACCACGCTCGCGGCATAGCGCGCCCTGCGCGCAGCCCGGCACCACCCGGAGATCCGCCATGGACCCCAGTCATTTCGTCGCAGGGCTGCTGCTCGCAGTGGTCGTCGGCGTCCTGCTCGGCCTCCTCGGCGGCGGCGGCTCGACCGGCACCGCCGTCGCCGGATCCTTCGTCGGCAGCGCCCTCGCCGGACGACTCCCCGAGCGCGCGCTGCGGACGGGCTTCGGCGTCTTCGTCCTCGCCATGGGTGCATTCGTGCTCTCCCAGGAGCTTCCCCGGCTGCTGGCGCTCGCGCCCGGCTGACGGCAGGACCCACCCCCTTCCCCCTCCCCCATTCCCCCGCATCACAAGGAGAACACCATGTCCCGCATCCCCGCGATCATCCTGGGCGCCGCGGCGCTCGCGCTGACCCTCACCGGCTGCGCCGGCGCCGCCGCGTCGCCCGTCGACGTCAGCGATGAGGCGATCATCATCGACGTGCGCACGGCGCAGGAGTACGCGGCAGGCCACCTCGACGGAGCGGAGAATCTCGACGTCACCTCGGGAGAGCTGTCCGCGGCCCTCGCGACGCTCGAGCAGGACGCGGAGTACCTCGTCTACTGCCGGTCGGGCAACCGCTCCGCCCAGGCCGTCCGGCTCATGCAGGACGCCGGGTTCACCGATGTGACCGACCTCGGCTCACTCGACCAGGCCGCGCAGTCGACGCAGCTCCCCGTCGTGGGCTGACCGGCGATCAGTACCAGAAGCTGAGGCGCGGCGTCGTGTGCCAGGACAGCAGGCGCGTCGCCGCGGCGATCGGCCCGGTGCCGTCGGGGCCCTCGTGCGAGGCATCCGTCACACGCACCCGGCCGGCCGCGGCGAGCGTCGCGAGCGAGACGCCGCCGAGGTAGGTCGCCGACAGCTCGGCGATGCCCAGCTCGACCACCGGCGCGTCCGGCTCCTCGTCGTCCGCGAGGCGCCGGACGCGGCCCGCGCCGGCCTCGTCCACCTCGAGCAGCCAGCGCCCGCCGGCGAGGTCCAGCGGATCGGAGACGTCGAGCACGACACGCCCCGCGGCACCGTACCGGCGCGCCTCCAGCGCGGTGACCACATCGATGATCCGCACGTACTGGTGGTCGCGCACCGTCACCTTCGCAGCGCGCTGGTCGGCGATCATCCACAGCAGCGGCTCGTCCGCCGAAAGCTCCGCCGCGTGCACCTCGGCCACCAGATCGAGCTCGAGCAGGAACCGCCACAGCGCGGCATAGGCGGCATCCGTCTCGGCCAGCAGGTAGCGGACCTCCACGGTCGCCTTCGTGAAGTCGTCGTGGTTCTCGCGCACCGTGTACACCGCCGCGCCGCGGACCTCGCCGTCGGCATCGGCGTACTGCACCGCGCGCCTGTCCCCGGCCTTCTCGGCCGTGGGGTTCGTACCGGCGAAGCCGTCCCAGTGACCTCCGGGCACGTCGATCTCGCCCGCGGTCCGCCGGCGGACGCGCTCGTGCAGCATCGGCAGCAGCTCGCGCACCCGCTCGCGGCTGATGAAGTCGATGCGCCCGTCGGGCCGAGGACCCACCCACCCCGCGCGCCTGGTCTCGATGCGCCACGAGGCCCCCGCCGCCGCCGGCCCGAAGCCGTAGCGTCCGTACAGGGTCGACTCGCTCACGGTGAGCATCGCCATGGGCACGCGGGCGTCCCGGGCTGCGCGCAGCTCGCCCTCGAGCATCGCGCGCGCCACGCCGCGCCGGCGGTGCGTCGGCGCCACCGTGACGGCGGAGATCGCGCACGACGGGATGACGCCGCCACCGGGCACCGTGAGCTCGCCGATCCACGACGCGATGGTCGCCACCGGGGTCTCGGGCGCGGGTCCCGCGCCGTCGAAGACGCCGGTGAGCCTGCGGTATCCGCTGCGCTCGCGCGCAGCGGCGATCTGCTCGTCGCTGCGCTCGCCGTCCTGGAAGCCGCGCGCGACCGACTGCAGCCAGGGCGCATACCCGTCGCCGTCGACGGCGACGCGGCGATAGTCCAGACCGGTGCGGGCGAGGCTCTCGCGGGACCGGGCGTCGACGTCGCCGGCGCGGAAGGCCGCGCGGTCGGACTCGCCGGCAGGGGCGTGGGCGTCGGGCTCGTTCATGGATCCTCCGTGTCTGCCGCGGGGCGCGGCCTGAGTCGATGCGGCGTGCTACGGCAGCACGCGGGCTCCGGCGACGGGACCGTGCACGTGCAGCGCCTCGTACCCCGCAGCCGACAGCGTGATCTGGACCTCGAGCGCCGCCTCCGGGTCGACGGCGAGGAAGGCGAGCGTCGGCCCCGATCCCGAGACCATCCCGCTCAGAGCGCCGGACTGCTCGCCGAGCTCCAGCACCTCGCGCAGCTCGGGGCGCAGCGAGAGCGCGGCGATCTGCAGGTCGTTGCGGGTGTGCTCGGCCAGCGCGACGGGGTCGCCCGCGCGCAGGGCCTGCAGCACGCCCGGTTCGACGGCGGGCACCCGGGCGCCGGCGGCGATGTCGGGGCGATCCCGCAGCTCGTCGAGGTGCGCGTACACCTCGGGCGTCGACAGCCCGGCGTCCGAGGGGACCACCACCCAGTCGAATCGTCCCTTCGCCAGGGCGGGGCTCAGCTGGTCGCCCCTGCCGGTGCCGATCGCCGTGCCGCCCAGCAGCGCGAAGGGCACATCGGCCCCCAGGCGCGACGCGAGCTTGAGCAGCTCGGCCGTGCCGAGCTCGGCGCCCCACAGCGCATCGCACGCGACGAGGGCGGCCGCGGCATCCGCGGATCCTCCCCCCATGCCGCCGGCGACCGGCACGTGCTTGACGATGTCGAGATGCGCGCCGCCCGTGTGGCCGATCCGCTGCGCGACGAGCCTCGCGGCACGCACCGCGAGGTTGCGGTCGTCGGCGGGCACGCCCGAGACGTCGACCGTCCCCGTGACGGCGACCGTGAAATCGTCGCTGGGCGTCGCCCACACGTCTTCGTACAGCGAAACCGCCTGATATGCCGACGCCACATCGTGGTAGCCGTCGGACTGCACGCCGCCGACCTCGAAGAAGAGGTTCAGCTTTCCCGGCGCCCGAACCCTGACGCCGTCGGCGGCGAGGGCCTGGCTCACCGGTTCGCCGATTCCGCCCAGAGGTCCACGTCGATCCCGTCCGACAGGGCGTCGATGCGCTCCTCCTCCTCCATCGTGAAGGCGGGACCGTCGAGCGCCTTGAGGTTCTCGTCGAGCTGCGCGGGACGCGACGCACCGATGAGCGCCGAGGCGACCACCGGTTCGCGGAGCACCCACTGGATCGCCATCTGCGCCAGGGACTGCCCTCGCTCCTTCGCGATGACGTCGAGCGAGCGCAGCGTCGACAGGCCCCTGTCGCTGAGCGGGCCGCCGGGAAGCGAGGCCCGCTGCTGGGCGCGGTCGGCGGTGCCGCCGGCGAGGTACTTGTCGGTGAGCAGGCCCTGCGCCAGCGGCGTGAAGGCGATCGCCCCCATGCCCTCCTTCTTCAGCACGCCCGTCAGGCCGTCCTCGACCCAGCGGTTGAGGATCGAGTACGCGGGCTGGTGGATCACCAGCGGAGTGCCGAGCGACCGGGCGACGGATGCCGCCACCGCCGTGCGCTCGGCGCTGTACGACGAGATGCCGACGTAGAGCGCCTTGCCCTGCCGCACGAGGGTGTCGAGGGCTCCGACGGTCTCCTCGATCGGCACGTCCGGGTCGACGCGGTGGGAGTAGAAGATGTCGACGTAGTCGATGCTCATCCGCTTCAGGGACTGCTCGGCGCTGGCGATGATGTACTTCCGCGACCCGCCGTTGCCGTACGGGCCGTGCCACATGTCGTAGCCCGCCTTCGACGAGATGATGAGCTCGTCCCGGTACGGGGCGAAGTCCTCCCGCATCATCCGGCCGAAGTTCGTCTCGGCCGTGCCGTAGGGCGGGCCGTAGTTGTTCGCGAGGTCGAAATGGGTGATGCCCCGGTCGAACGCGTGACGCAGCAGCGCGCGCTGGTCGTCGAACGGGATGTTGTCGCCGAAGTTCCACCACAGCCCCAGCGAGACCGGCGGCAGCGTGAGTCCCGACGTCCCGACACGGCGGTAGGATGACCTCGCGTAGCGGTCGGCGTCGGCGGTGTAGGGGCGGTGGAGGTCTCCTCCACGGGACAGGTAGCGCGCGTCTTCGGTCACCGGTCCAGGCTAGCGACGTCGGCGGCGACGTGCAGGGGTTCGGGCACGCACACCCTCGGACAGCGTGTCAAGGGCCTGGCCCGAAACGTCCGCGTAACGGAACCTCTTTATGGTGGCGTCACCAGGCGTGAGCCCCGCCGCGCGCCACCACCCCGCCTCGCCTCGCCCCAGAAGGAGGACTGCATGACCGTGCTGTCTGCGCTGCCCCGTGCCACCGACCCGTCGACCGCGCTCATCGAGCGTCCTGACGTGGTCGTCGATCGCGGAGTCCTCCATCTCGTGCACGACGACCTCGCCCCGCACCAGGCGCGCGAGGCCGATCTGCTCCTGGTCGCCTCCGTGCTCGAGGAGGCGGGCATCGATGTGCTCCTCATCCGTCATGACCGCAGGCTTCCCGCGCTCGTGGTCGATGTCAGCCGACGCGAGGCCGCGCAGGCGGCCCTCGCGGCCGTGTGCGACCGGGAGCCGCTGTACCTGAAGGCGAAGGGCCGGGCCCCGGTACTGGCGTGCGACGCGCCCGCGCTCTCGGACGCCCCCTCCGTCGTTCGGGTGTACCGCCCGCGGCTGACGAGCTCGGGCGGGCATCGCTACGGCGCGGCGTGGGGCGTGCACCTGGAGTTCTGGCGCTTCGGCGCCGACACCGTCGACGCGCCGCGCGACAACGCGCTGACGCGCCGCGTCACGGCTACGGACGACATCGCGTACGAGACCGTCGAGCGGCACGGGCGCCCGTGGCGATCCGTCGCGGGGATGTTCGATCCGCAGCCGCTGGAGGTCGTCGACGACATCGACATCGTCTTCTCGTGGGTCGACGGCTCGACCAGCGAGTTCCAGCGGCAGCGCGCCGCCCAGATGGCCGAGTACGTGGTCGGCGACGGCGACGACGGCCCCGCCCGCTACCGGCACGTCGACGAGCTGCGGTACGCCCTGCGCAGCGTCCACATGTACGCACCGTGGGTCCGTCGCATCTTCATCGCCACCGACTCCCCCGCCCCGTCGTGGCTGCTCGACCACCCCAAGGTGACGATCGTGCGCAGCGAGGAGTTCTTCGCAGACCCGTCGGTGCTGCCGACGCACAACTCGCACGCGATCGAGGCGCAGCTGCATCGCATCCCCGGCCTCGCCGAGCACTTCCTCTACTCCAACGACGACATGTTCTTCGGCCGCCCCGTCGAGCCCGAGCTGTTCTTCACGCCCGGCGGCGTCACGAAGTTCGTCGAGTGCGAGGTGCGTATCGGGGCCGGTGCCCCGGCGCCGCACCGCAGCGGCCACGACAACGGTCTGCGGGTGAACCGCGCGCTCCTGCGCGAACGGTTCGCCCGCACGATCGTCCGCGACCTGGAGCACTGCGCCGCACCGCTGCGCAAGAGCGTCATGGCCGAGCTCGAGGCGGCCTTCCCCGAGGACTTCGCGCGGACCGCGGCATCCCGCTTCCGCTCCGCCACCGACATCTCGGTGACCAACAGCCTCTACCACTACTACGCGCTGCTCACGGGCCGGGCGATCTCGACGCGCGCCCCGCGGGTGCGTTACGTGCAGACGACGGTCGCGTCCGGATTGCGCCGGATGCAGCGGCTCACCGAGCGCGCCGACGCCGACATGTTCTGCCTCAACGACGGCGGCGAGGTCGAGGTGCCGGAGGAGATCCGCGTACGGGCGATCCGCGACGCGCTGGAGCGCCTTTTCCCGGTGCGCGCCCCGTGGGAGCGCGACGAGCTCAGCGCAGCACGGGAATCGGCTCGGTCGGCGCATCCCTCCGCTCGGCGATGACGGGCGCCACGCCGGCGGACGCGAGCCGGCGGGCGGCCTCCGCCGCGTCGATGTGCTCGAGCGTGCGCGGCGCGTCGACCGGCACGACCGAGTGCACCACCGTGTCGTCGTAGACGTGCACGATGTTGAACGCCTGCGCGCCGTCCTGAGGCCGCGTGCCGCCGACCGGCACGGTGAGGTCCTGCGCGTAGCAGGTCGATGACGCGACCGAGACCGGGATGCCGGCGAACGTCGCGAAGGTGGAGTAGTGCAGGTGGCCGGCGATGATCCCGCGCACGTCGGTGGCGCGCAGCACGTCGGCGAGCCGGCGCTGATCCCGCAGCTCGACGCTGGCCGCCAGGGGCAGGACGCTCGGCACCGGCGGGTGGTGCATCGCGAGGATCGAGCCCAGCGGCGCAGGCGTGGCCAGCACGTCGCGGAGCCACTCCAGCTGCGCCTCGCTCACCTCACCGTGGTGGTGGCCGGGCACGGTCGTGTCGAGCGTGACGACCCGGAGGCCGTCGAGCTCGTCGACCCGGTCCACCGGGAGGGCGGCGGATGCCTCGTCGAGGAGGCCCGCACGGAAGGCGCCGCGGTCGTCGTGGTTGCCCATCACCCACAGCACGTGCGCGCCGAGGCGCGCGGCGAAGGGCTCGACGAGCGCCCTCAGCGCGGCGTAGGCGCCCGGCTCGCCGAGGTCGGCGAGATCGCCGGTGACGACGATCGCGTCGGGCAGGATTCCGCTCGCCTCGATGGCGTCGATGGTCTGCGCCAGACGCTCGGCGCCGTCGACGGCGTCGAAGAGGCGCGGGGTGGCGGCATCCCGGAGGTGGGTGTCGCTCAGGTGCAGCAGGATGCGTTCGGGGGCCGGGTACTCGGCGGTGCGCATGTCGGGTTCACTCCGGTCCGCCGGATGGCGATCTGCCAGTGTAACCGGACGGCGGACGCTCGGAATGTTACCGGCTTGTTTCGAAAGGTCTCCGACGACGCGGTGAAGATCCGCTGAATATCACCTTTCCAGCGGCTCCGCCGCGCGGGCGATCCGCATGTAGTCGTCGACGGAGAGGTCCTCGCCGCGCGCCGTCGGCGCCACGCCCGCGGACTCGAGGACGGCGGATGCCGCGGTGGATGATCCGCCGAGCACCTGCGACAGCGCCTGGCGCAGCATCTTGCGCCGCTGCTGGAACGCCGCGTCGACGATGCCGAAGGTGCGGCGCCGCAGCGCCTCGTCGCCGCGCGGCTCGGGATCGCGGCGGAAGCCCACCAGCACGGAGTCGACGTTGGGCACCGGCCAGAACACCTGCCGCGACACCGTGCCGGCCAGTCGCCACGGTCCGTACCACGCCGCCTTGACGCTCGGCGCGCCGTACACCTTCGAACCCGGCGCCGCGGCCAGGCGCTCGCCGACCTCGGCCTGCACCATCACCACGCCCCGTTCGAGGCCCGGGAACGTCTCGAGGAAATGCAGGAGCACCGGCACGCTGACGTTGTAGGGCAGGTTCGCCACCAGCACCGCCGGGTCGCCGGGCAGCGCCGTGACGCGCAGCGCGTCGGCGTCCACCACGGTGAGCGCGCCGTCGTCGACGCCGTGGGCTGCCGCCGTGGCCGGCAGCCGCTCGGCCAGACGGTGGTCGATCTCGACGGCGGTGACCGATGCCCCGGCCTCGAGGATGGCGAGGGTCAGCGACCCGAGACCGGGCCCCACCTCCACCACGCGGTCGCCCGCCGAGACCTGGGCGACGGCCACGATCTTGCGCACGGTGTTCGCGTCGACCACGAAGTTCTGCCCGAGCTTCTTCGTCGGCGTGACGTCGAGTTCTGCGGCCAGCGAGCGGATCTCGGCCGCACCGAGCAGTGTCACGGGCATGCACTCACTGTAGCCGCGCGATGCAGGTCGCCCGGACCCGCGCAACGCCTTGACAGCGTCGCCAGCGCCACGCCAGGGTGTGCCCCAGTGCAGGCGGGAACCGCGTGCCGGGCGAACGAGGAGGATCCATCCCATGACTTCGGCGCACACGTCCGGTCACGACGTCTCGGTCCCGCTCGCGAGGGTGGTGCTCGTCGCCTCGACCGCCGCGCTCGGCGGGTTCCTGTTCGGCTTCGACACCGCCGTGATCAACGGCGCGGTGAGCGCGATCGGCGAGCAGTTCCAGACCGGACCCTTCCTCCTGGGCTTCTCGGTCGCCTCGGCCCTCATCGGCTGTGCGATCGGAGCGTGGTTCGCCGGACGCATCGCGGACCGGTACGGCCGCATCCGCGTGATGATCATCGCCGCGATCCTGTTCGTCGCGAGCGCCCTCGGCTGCGGCCTCGCCTTCAGCGTGTGGGACCTGTCGTTCTGGCGGGTGGTGGGCGGTCTGGGCGTGGGCGCGGCATCCGTCATCGCCCCCGCCTACATCGCCGAGGTCTCACCCCCGGCGTACCGCGGACGCCTGGGCTCGCTGCAGCAGATGGCGATCGTCACGGGCATCTTCGTGGCGCTCCTCACCGACGCCGCCATCGTCGCCGCCGCGGGCACCGCCACCGCTCCGTGGCTGCTCGGCCTCGAGGCGTGGCGGTGGATGTTCCTGTCGGAGCTCGTCCCCGCGGTGATCTACGGCGCCCTCGCGCTCACGATCCCCGAGTCGCCGCGATACCTCATCGCGCGCGGTGAGATGAAGCGGGCCAAGGACGTGCTGTCGCGGTACGTGGGCGGCGACGTGGAGAAGACCTCGACCGACATCCTGAAGACCGTCGAGGGCAAGGAGGACCGGCCGCGATTCCGCATCCTCCGCGGCAACGCCCTCGGCCTGCTGCCGATCGTCTGGATCGGCATCGGCCTGTCGGTGCTCCAGCAGTTCACGGGCATCAACGTGATCTTCTACTACTCCACGACGCTGTGGCAGGCGGTCGGCTTCACCGAGCAGGACTCGCTCACGATCACCGTCATCACCTCGGTCACGAACATCGTCACCACGATCGTCGCGATCATGCTCATCGACCGCGTCGGCCGCAGGCCGCTGCTGCTCATCGGCGCGATGGGTCAGTTCGTGTGCCTCGGCGTGCTGACGGTGATCTTCGCCTCGGCCCCGATCGTCGACGGCGAGCCCGTCCTGGAGGGTGCGGCCGGCACGATCGCGCTGCTGGCGGCGAACCTCTACGTCGTCTTCTTCGGAGCGTCGTGGGGGCCGGTCGTCTGGGTGCTGCTGGGCGAGATGTTCAGCAACCGCATCCGCGCGGTGGCGCTGTCGGTCGCCGCGGCCGCCCAGTGGGCTGCGAACTTCGTCATCTCCACGACGTTCCCCGCACTCGCCGCGGTCGGGCTCGGACTCGCGTACGGCGTGTACACGTTCTTCGCGTTCGTGGCGATCTTCTTCGTGATCCGGTACGTCCGCGAGACGAAGGGGCAGACTCTGGAGTCCATGGTCGACTCGCCCGCGCGCCGGAGGGCCTCGTAGGGGCCGGCTCGCGGGGCGCGCCCCTGGCCGCCCCGACCGAGGCGTCGGCGCGCTCCCGGCGATCGTAGGATGGCGGGATGCCCTCCCTCGGCGACCTGATCGCGCCCCGCCGTCTGGGACGGGACTTCCGCTGGCTGCTGGCGTCGTCGTGGACGAGCAACCTGGGCGACGGCATCGCCCTCGCGGCGGCTCCGCTGCTCATCGCATCGCTCACCTCGTCGCCCATCCTCGTGGCCGCCGGCGCGATGATGCAGTTCCTGCCCTGGCTGCTGTTCGGCCTCCTCGCCGGCGCTGTCGCCGATCATCACGACCGACGGCGCCTGGTGATGCTGGCGAACGGCATCAGAGCCATGGTCGTGCTGGTGCTCGTCGTCTTCCTCGTGACCGGCCAGGCGACGGTGTGGCTCGTGCTCGCGACCGCCTTCCTCTACGGCACGGCCGAGGTGTTCGCCGACTCGGCCGGGAGCACGCTCCTGCCGATGCTCGTCAGGCCCGCCGACCTGGGCATCGGGAACGCCCGCATGCAGGCGGGCTATCTCGTCGCCAACCAGCTCGCCGGCCCGCCGCTGGGCGCGTTCCTGTTCGCGCTGGGGTCCTTCTGGCCGTTCCTGCTCCAGGTGCTCTGCGTGTCGCTGGCCGTGCTGCTGATCTCGCGCATCGCGCGCACGCCGGTGCCCGAGCATCCCGCCTCCGCCCCGGGCAAGGTGCACGCCATCCGCGAGGGGCTGCGCTGGCTGCGCCACAACGCGCCGGTGCGGACGCTCGTCATCATCATCCTCGTCTTCAACGTGACGTGGGCGGCGCCGTGGGGGGTGCTCGTGCTGTACGCCACGGAGCACCTCGGCATGGGCCCGGTCGGCTACGGCGCCCTGACGACGGCGTCGGCGCTCGGCGGATTCATCGCGATCTTCGGCTTCGGTTGGCTCGAGAAGCACGTGTCCTTCGCGACGCTCATGCGCGTGTGCCTCTCGCTCGAGGTGCTGATGCATCTGTCGTTCGCGCTCACCACGTCGCCGATCGTCGCGTTCGTCATCATGTTCGGCTTCGGCCTCTACGCGTTCGTGTGGGGCACGATCTCGACCACCGTCCGCCAGCGCCTGGTCCCCATGGAGCTGCAGGGCCGCATCGCCTCGGTCAACATGGTCGGCGTCTTCGGCGGCCTCGTGATCGGCCAGTTCATCGGCGGCATCCTGGCGCAGCTGTTCGGGCTGACCGCACCGTGGTGGTTCGCGTTCGCGGGGTCCGCCGTCACCCTGCTGATGGTGTGGCGGTCGATCTCGCACATCGCCGCCGCCAAGCCCGTGCTCGACGCCGAGACAGCCGATCGGATCCCGCCCGAGGATGAGCCCGGCACCGGCGGGATGCCGCTGCCCGATTGAAGGACTTTTCGTCGTCATGTTCGAATGTCAGAGGTGGCTGACAGGATGAATCATGGACTTCTTCTCCGAACTCGAGACGCGGCTCGTTCTGCTGCGTGAGATGTTCGGCGGCGAGTTCGATGCGTGCGATCTACCCGTTGTCGTGGAGGGGCTCGGTGACGATGCCGTCGTGGCAGCCTTGGTCGCGGCGACGGAGCTCGTTCGCGCGGGCGAGAAGGTGCGAATCGCCGCGGCGGGCGTCGCTGCGGCGAGATCCGCGCGAAAAGCGGGTCACGACGGGCTCGCACAGAGTCGGGGCCATCGCTGCCCCGCGGCGCTCATACAGGAGATCACCGGCGCCACCCGGGCCGAGGCCGTGAAGCACGTCCGTTTGGGGGAGTCACTCCGGATCGGCGCCGGTCTCGATCCCTTCGTTGACGTTGAAGGAGCGATGACGGATGCCGCGGCCCCGGCCGGACCGGCACCGGGATGCGCGGAACCTGAGCCGTGGCACGCGCCGCTCGGCCGCGCGCTTCTGGCAGGCTCTATCGGTTCCGCGCAGCACGACGCGATTCTTCGCGGGCTGGGGGAACCACCCGAATCCACCGACGGCGCCGAGGCGCTGCGTCGAGGGAGGGAAGCGTGGCCTCTCGCCGCCGAGCAGCTGATCGCCGAGGCGCGGGAGCGCACCGTGGAAGAGCTCGGACGAACCGCCCGCACGGTTCGCGACCAGCTCGATCCCGAGGGAGCGCAACGGCGTTTCGACGAGCGGTTCCTTCGGCGGTCGTTCCGCCTGTGGCGCGACGCCGAGGGTGTGCGGCGCGGTTCGATCGTGTTCGACGACTTCGGCGGCGCCTGGACGCAGGCGGTGCTCGATGCCGCCCTGCGGCCACGACGCGGCGGGCCCAGGTTCGTCGATCCGGATGAGAGGGCGAGTGCCGAGGCGCTCGCCGCCGACCCTCGCACCAACGACCAGCTTGCCTACGACCTGCTGCTCGATGTGTTCCGCGCCGGCGCGCTCGCCGACGCGAAGGCCGTGTTCGGGACGCGACAGGCCGGTGTGCGAGTCGTGATCAGCGCCGCCGGACTCGAGGTGGGTGCCGCCGGAGCACCAGCCGTCGGCCTCACCGAAGACGACCAGACGACGCTGCCGGCATGGCTTATCGCACAGCAGACGTGCGAGTCCGGCACCGTCACCTGCACTTTCGACGGCGCGGGGAATCCGCTCGACCTCGGACGCGATGCCCGCCTCTTCACGCCGAAACAGCGCATCGCGCTCGCGGCGCGCGACGGCGGGTGCCGGTGGCGCGGGTGCGACCGTCCCGCCTCCTACTGCGAAGCGCATCACATCGACTCCTACGCGACGGGGGGCCGCACCGACGTCGATCGCGGCATCCTGCTGTGCCGCTTCCATCACATGGAGCTTCATCACGGCGGCTGGCGCATCACCCGCCATAGGCGCGCCGACTTCGTGCTCCACCCGCCGCCGGGCAGGGGCGACCCCGTACTGCTACCGCCTCGCCTCGGACTCCGCTGTCTTTGGGCCGAACTCGAACCTCCGCCCCCACGCTTCCGGCCGGCGGCGTGAGCGGGCTGTGTCGGCGGATCGGGCACCCGCGAGGATCCGGTCAACCCGGGTGAACGGTACGGCGCCGCGCCGGTGATCGACCGCGCACGCCGGGCGCGTACGTGGCCCGCTACTCCGGGGAACGGCCGACCAGTTCGCGGAGCCTTTCGCCCAGCTGCTCAAGTCTCAGCACCCACGGACCTGCCATGTCACCGGCATCACAACGCCGCAGCGCCTCAGAGAACGGAACCCAGGCGCTCTCGCACACCTCTTCCGGATCGAGCTGCAGCACAGGATCGCCCGCCACACGCGCGAAGTACAGGTCGAAGAGCGCCTCCCGCTCGACCACGCGACCGACGAACTCCAGTTCATCGACGCCGACGCGGACGCCGGCCTCCTCCTCGAGCTCCCGCACCGCACCCTCGGCGCTCGACTCACCCGCGAGCGCACTTCCGGCGGGGAATTCCCAGCACAGGGGCCAGTCCTTCGCCGCCGCCCTCCGCGTCATCAGGACGAGACCGTCACCGCGCAGGACGCACACCGACGCCACGATGTGGAAGAGAGCCTTGGGAAAGTCGGGATCACCGCGACGGAAAGTCGCACCAGTCGGCGCGCCCGAGGCATCCGTCAGGTCCCACAGCTCGCCGTCCATGGATCAGTCCTCGAACGCCCCGTACACCTCGAGCGTGTTGGCGGCCACCTGTGCGCACAGGTGGCCGACGTCCACGCCGAGCTCGGTCGCCATGAAGCGCATCGTCACGGGGATCAGGTACGGCGCGTTCGGCCGCCCGCGGTGCGGGACGGGGGTCAGGAACGGCGCATCCGTCTCGACCAGGATCCGCTCCCGCGGGATCACGGCGAGGGCGTCGCGGAGGTTCTGCGCGTTCTTGAACGTGATGTTCCCCGCGAACGAGAGGTAGTAGCCGCGCTCCCCCGCGATGCGCGCCATGTCGGCGTCGCCCGAGAAGCAGTGGAAGACCGTGCGCTCGGGCGCTCCGACGCGGTCCAGGGTCTCGAGCACGGCGTCGTGGGCGTCGCGATCGTGGATCTGCATCGCGATCCCGTGCTTCTTGGCCAGCGCGATATGAGCCTCGAAGCTCTCGGACTGGGCAGGCACGCCGTCCGCGTCGGTGCGGAAGAAGTCCAGGCCCGTCTCGCCGATCGCCCGCACCCGCGGCTGCGCGGCGAGCTCGTCGATCACCGCGATCGCCTCATCGAGGCGTCCCGCCCGCGCATACGCCGGCGCCTCGTTCGGGTGGATCGCCACCGCCGCCAGGACACGCGGGTGGGATGCCGCGGCCCACGCCGACCAGCGGCTCGAGTCGATGTCGCCGCCGGCCTGCACGACGCCGATGACGCCGACCTCGCCGGCGCGCGAAAGCTGCTCGTCGAGCGACAGCCCCACGCCGTCCTCGATCTCGAGGTGGGCGTGGTTGTCGTACACCGGCACCGCGAGCGGCTCGGGCGCCGCCGGATAGGTGACGTCGCGGGAGCCCTTCTCGCGCGTGCGGACGTAGGTGCTGGGGTCGCTCATCACGCCGTCTGCTCGACGCGCGGGAACAGCGGCGCGAGTCCGTTCACCGAGGTGCCGGGCTTGAGCAGGCCCCAGGCGCCGGCCTCGCGGATCGGCTGGTCCTGCAGGCGCCCGAGCGAGTCGGCCGCGCCCAGCGCGATCCACAGCTTCTCGGTCGCGACCGGCATCACCGGCGACAGCAGCACGGCGAGCGCGCGCAGACCCTCGGCCGCCGTGTACAGGACGGTGCCCAGGCGCTCGCGCCGGCTCTCGTCCTTCGCGAGCGCCCACGGCTCGTTCTCGGTGATGTAGTGGTTCAGCGCGTCGACGATCGTCCATACCGACGAGATCGCCTCGTCGATGCGGAACCGCTCGATGGCGGCGTCGGCGGCGGTCGCGGCATCCGCCACCGTCCGCTGGATGTGCAGGTCGGCGTCGGTGTACGTGCTCGGCGGCGGCACGACGCCTTCGAAGTACCGCTCGACCATCGCGGTCGTGCGCGAGGCGAGGTTGCCGAAGCCGTTCGCGAGCTCGGCCTGGTACCGCGCCGACAGGTCCTCCCACGAGAACGAGCCGTCCTGCCCGAACGCGATCGCCGACAGAAAGTAGAAGCGGTAGGCGTCCGAGCCGAAGACGTCGGTGATCTCGGTCGGCGCGATGCCGGTCAGCTTGGACTTCGACATCTTCTCGCCGCCGACCAGCAGCCAGCCGTGCGCGAACACGCCCCTGGGCACGTCGACGCCCGCGGCCATCAGCATCGCCGGCCAGATGACCGCGTGGAAGCGGAGGATGTCCTTGCCCACCACGTGGTACGCCGGCCAGCGGCGCGCGAACTGCTCGGGGTCCGAGCCGTAGCCCACGGCGGTGGCGTAGTTCAGCAGCGCGTCGACCCACACGTAGATGACGTGGGACTCGTCCCACGGCAGCGGGATGCCCCAGTCGAAGGCGGAACGCGAGATGGACAGATCCTTCAGCCCCGACCGCACGAACGAGACCACCTCGTTGCGCGCGCTCTCGGGCTGCACGAAGTCGGACTGGTACAGCTCGAGCAGGCGCTCCTGGAACTCGCTCAGCTTGAAGAAGTAGTTCTTCTCCTGCAGCAGCTCCAGCGGCTTCGAGTGGATCGCGCAGACCTTCAGGCCCTCGAACGGGCCCGTGCCGTCGACGATCTCGGACTCCGGCTTGAACTCCTCGCAGCCCACGCAGTACAGCGCCTCGTACTCGCCCGCATAGATGTAGCCGCGGTCGTAGATGGCCTGCACGAACGCCTTGACGCGCTCCTCGTGCCGCTCCTGCGTGGTGCGGATGAAGTCGTCGTTGGCGACGTCGAGCGTCTGCAGCAGCGGGAACCACGACTCGCTCACGAGCTTGTCGACCCACTGCTGCGGCGTCACGCCGTTCGCGCTGGCCGCGCGCAGCATCTTCTGCCCGTGCTCATCGGTGCCCGTGAGCATCCAGGTGTCGTCGCCGGCCTGGCGGTGCCAGCGCGCGAGGGTGTCGACCGCCACGGTGGTGTAGCCGTGGCCGATGTGGGGCACGTCGCTCGGGTAGTAGATCGGCGTCGTGATGTAGAAGGACTGGCGGCCGGAGGTCACCAGGAGAGTCTAGTTCGAGCGGATGCCGCGCCCGCCGTCGTGACAAGGCGGCGTCGTGGGCCGCCCGCAGCGGGGGCACTCGTAACACGCACGCGCCGCGCGCCCTCCGCGCATCCGCGGGTCAGGCGCTCTCGCGCACGATGAGCGTCGTCGGCAGGGTGATCGGCCCAGGCGCCCCGCCGGCGATGACGTCGAGGAGCAGCGAGACCATCTCGTCGCTCAGGCGCTCCCACGGCTGGCGCATGGTGGTCAGCGGCGGCATGTGCGTGGCGGCGAGCCCCGAGTCGTCGAAGCCGGCGACCGCGATGTCGTCGGGCACGCGCAGTCCCGCCGCGCGCAGGACCGTCACGGCGCCTGCCGCCATGCGGTCGCTGGCCGCGAACACGGCGTCGATGTCGCGCGTGTGCTCGAGGAGCCGGGACATGGCGGCGGCTCCGGAGTCCTGGCTGTAGTCGCCCTCTTCGACCAGGGTGGGATCGAAGTCCTCACCCATCTCCTGTTCGAACCCCACGAGCCGGAAGCGTCCCCCGGGGGTGTCGTGGGGCCCGGCGATCATCGCGATGCGGCGATGCCCGCGCCCTCGCAGGTAGCGGGTCATCTCGCGAGCCGAGCCGATCTCGTCGACCGAGACGGTGGGCACCTGCGCCTCGTGGCCCAGCGGGATGCCGCAGCACACGGTGGGCACGCCGGCCTCGAGCAGCTCCTCGACGAGCGGGTCGGCCTCGTGCGACGAGATGAGCAGCACGCCGTCGACGTGACCGGCGCTGACGAAGTGGGCGACGTTGGCCCGCTCGGCGGGCGTGCCGGCGACGAGGAGGACGAGGGTCATCGACCGCTGCGCCAGCGCCTCGGCCGCGCCGCGCAGCAGGAGCGCGAACGTCGGGTCGTCGAACAGCAGGTGCTGCGGCTCGGTGAGCAGGAACGCCAGCGAGCCGGCGCGTCCGGTCGCGAGGCTGCGCGCGGCGTGATTGGCGGTGTAGCCCGTGCGGCGGATGGCCTCCTCGACCGCGGCGCGCGCGTCGGGCGAGACCCAATGGCCTCCGTTGATGACGCGTGACACCGTGCCCCGCGACACGCCCGCCGCCGCGGCCACATCCCGGATCGTCGGCTTGCGCCGCACGGTCGTCGACTCCCCCACGACGAGCGACTCTACTCCCGTCGGGAGGCGTCGCCGGTGCCGACACGAAGAGAACCTGGGACCGGTCACAGTTCGATAACGGTTGCGGGCGCACCCCTGCCGCACGATGCCGGCGCGGGTAAGACTGTGACCGGTCCCAGTCGGCGCAGCCGCGTGACCGCCGATCCCACCCCCGACCCGATGGAGCGTCCATGACCTCGCCCGACCGCTGGCCCGAGATCCGGGGCATCGCCTACGGCGGCGATTACACCCCCGAGCAGTGGCCGAGAGAGGTGTGGCGCGAGGACGCCGCCCTCATGCGCGAGGCCGGGGTCAACCTCGTCAGCGTCGGCATCTTCGCGTGGGCCCTCATCGAGACGAGCGAGGGCGTCTTCGACTTCGCGTGGCTCGACGAGCTGCTGGACCTGCTGCACGAGAACGGCATCGCGGTCGATCTGGGAACGCCCACTGCGTCGCCGCCGGCGTGGTTCTTCGCCGAGCACCCCGACGCGCGGGTCGTCTCCCGCGACGGCGTCACGATGGGGTTCGGCGCGCGCGGCATGGCCTCGCACGCCTCACCCGCGTACCGGGCGGCGATCGTCCGCATCGCGTCGGCCCTGGCAGAGCGCTACGGCTCGCACCCCGCGGTCGTGATGTGGCACGTCCACAACGAGTACGGCGTCCCGGTCGGCGAGGACTACTCCCCCCAGTCGGTGCGCGCGTTCCGCGAGTGGCTGCGTGAGAGGTACGGCTCGCTCGATGCGCTCAACGCGGCGTGGGGCACGGCCTTCTGGGGCCAGCGCTACGGCGAGTGGGAGCACGTCGGCGCCCCCGCCGCGGCACCGTCGGTGGTCAACCCGGCGCAGCGCCTGGACTTCGCGCGGTTCACCGACCACCAGCTGCGCGCGTGCTTCATCGCCGAGCGCGACGCCATCCGGGCGCACGCCTCGCAGCCGGTCACCACCAACTTCATGGCCAACCAGAGCTGGACCACCGACATGTGGGCGTGGGCGCGCGAGGTCGACATCGTCTCGGACGACCACTACCTGTGGGCGGCCGATCCCGAGGGCGAGATCGGCCTCGCGATCGCCGCCGACCTCTCCCGCTCGGTCGGCGGCGGAAAGCCGTGGATCCTCATGGAGCACTCGACATCTGCGGTCAACTGGCAGCCCCGCAACGTCGCCAAGCGCCCCGGAGAGATGGCGCGCAACTCGCTCAGCCACCTCGCGCGCGGGGCCGACGCGATCCTCTTCTTCCAGTGGCGCGCCTCCCGCTCGGGGGCCGAGAAGTTCCACTCGGCGATGATCCCGCACGCCGGCACGTCGTCGCGGGTGTGGCGGGAGGTCGTTGGACTCGGCGACGCGCTCGGACGCCTCGACGAGGTCCGCGGCTCCCGCGTGGACGCCGACGTCGCGATTCTGTGGGACTTCGAGTCGTTCTGGGCGCAGGACCTCGAATGGCGCCCGTCGGTCGACGTCTCCCACGCCGAGCGGGTCCGCGCCTTCTACGAGCGGCTGTGGCGCGACGGCATCACGGTCGACTTCGCACTGCCCGGCCACGACCTGTCGCGCTACAAGCTCGTGGTCGCCCCGGCGCAGTACCTGCTCGGTGCCGCCGACGCCGCGAACCTCACGCGGTACGTCGAGGCGGGCGGGACCCTCGTCGTCTCGTTCTTCTCGGCGATCGTCGACGAGAACGACGCGGTCCATCCCGGCGGCTTCGCCGCCCCGCTGCGTGACGCTCTCGGGCTGGTCGTCGAGGAGTTCCTGCCGCTGCGAGAGGACGCGCGGCACGCCGTGCAGTGGTCGGGGGCGGCATCGGCCACGACCCTCTCCGCGGATGCGTGGCAGGAGGATCTCGTCGTCGCCTCCGCCGAGGTCAAGGGGACCTACGTCGACGGCCCCGGCGCCGGCAAGCCCGCCATCACCCGCAACGCGCACGGAGCGGGACACGGCTGGTACATCAGCACGCGGCTGGATGCCGCCGGCCTGCGCGCGGTGATGACCGACGTCTACGCCGACGCGGGGGTCGCCCCCGCGGCGCACCCGGAAGGACTGGAGGTCGTCGTCCGGCGCGGCCACGCCGCCGACTTCGCGGTCGCCATCAACCATCGCGACGAGCCCGCCGCGTTCGCCGCCACGGGCGTCGAGCTGCTCAGCGAGGCCGCCGTCGACGGCGAGCTCGTCGTGCCGGCCGGAGGGGTCGCGGTCGTCCGCACCGACCGTGCCGGCACGGCCGAATCGTCCTGACCCTGCAAGATCCATCCACCACCGAAAGGGAAACCATGCGAAAGCAGTTCGCACTCGGAGCGCTGGCGCTCACGGCAGCGGTCGTCCTCGCCGGCTGCGCCGGCGGCGGCTCGTCCGACGACGGCGATGAGGCCGAAGGCAGCGGCGCCGAGCTCGTCATCTGGACCGACGAGGAGCGCGAGCAGGCCATCTCCGACGCCGCAGCGGCGTTCGAAGAGGAGACCGGCGCGACGGTCACGCTCGTGCAGAAGAACTTCGAGGACCTGCGCAACGACTTCATCGCCCAGGTGCCGACGGGCGAGGGCCCCGACATCACGGTCGGCGCACACGACTGGCTGGGGGCGCTCGTCGCCGCCGGCGTGGTCGACACCATCGACCTCGGCGACAAGGCGTCGGAGTTCGAGCCCGTCGCCCTCGAGGCGATGACCTACGACGGCCAGCTCTACGCCCTCCCCTATTCGCTCGAGACCATCGCGCTCGTGCAGAACGCCGACCTCGTGGGCGAGGAGGCGCCGGCGACGTGGGATGACATGATCCAGCGCGGGCTGGCCTCCGGCGCCGAGCGCCCCTTCGTCATCAACACCAACGGCGAGACCGGCGACGGCTACACCATGTACGGGTTCCAGACCTCCTTCGGCGCCCCGGTGTTCGTCCAGGACGACTCCGGCTCGTACACCACCGAGGTCGGGATGGGCGGTCCCGCGGGCGAGGCGTTCGCGACCTGGCTGGGCGCCAACGGCTCGGCCGGCACCGGCTACATCTCGACGACCGTGGACTACGACATCAACAACGAGCTGTTCAACACGGGCAAGGCTCCGTACACGATCCAGGGCCCCTGGGCGATCAGCGCCTACACCGACGTCGAGAACATCACGGTGAACCCGATCCCGTCGGCGGGCGGCCAGACGGCCGCGCCGTTCGTGGGCGTGCAGGGCTTCTACCTGAGCTCGCAGTCCGAGAACGCGCTGCTCGCGCAGGAGTTCCTGGTGAACCACCTCGGCACCGAGGAGGCCCAGCGCGCGCTCTACGAGGCCGACCCGCGCATCCCGGCCTGGTCGACCCTCGCCGCCGAGGTCGCCTCCGACCCGATCATCGCCGGATTCCTCGCCTCGGCGCAGAACGGCGTGCCGATGCCGAGCATCCCCGAGATGGGCTCGGTGTGGGACCTCTGGAACGCCGCGCAGTCGCAGATCATCAACGGCGCCGACCCCGTCTCGACGTGGAACACCATGGTCGCCGACGTCCAGGCGGCGGTCGCGGGCTGAGCCCGGCCGCCTGACGACCAGGCCGCGGGCGATCGCGGCCGACAGACTCCGGGAGGCGGGTGAGTGCCTCTCCCCGCCTCCCGGACCCCAACCCCGCTCCGCGCACAGGCCGCTGGAGCACATCCCGCGACAGGAGCCGACGGTGGACGCACCCCCTCAGACGACGACGGCCGGCGCGCCGCGACCGAGCGAGCCGCACGGCCGTCGCTGGCGCGGCCCCGGCTGGGGCTTCCTGGCGAAGCTCGCCCTGATGGCGCTCGTCAACGCGTTCGGAGTCATGACCCTGCTGAGCGCCTTCCGCGCCGAGTCCTGGCTCGTCTTCTCGGCCACGCTCGTGCTGCTGCTGGCGGCCGACATCGTGTACTTCACCAAGCGCGCGCTGCCGCTGAAGTACCTGCTGCCGGGGCTGGTGTTCCTGCTGGTCTTCCAGATCTTCATCTTCGCCTACACCGCGTACATCGCCTTCACCAACTACGGCACCGGTCACGCCGGCACGCAGGAGCAGGCCGTCGAGGCGGCCCTGATCCAGGGCGAGCGTCGCGTCGAGGACTCCCCCACCTACCCGCTGTCGGTCGTCGAGCGTGTCGGCGAGCTCGGTTTCGCGATCGTCGACGAGGACGGCGACGTGCTCGTCGGCTCGGCGACGCAGCCGCTGGAAGAGGCGCGGGACGCCGAGATCAGCAGCGGCGGAACCCCGTCCGAGGTGCCCGGCTGGGAGGTCGTCCCGCGGGCGACCGTCATCACCGATACCGCCCTGCAGGAGCAGATCGCGAGCCTTCGCGTGCCCGTGTCCGAGGATCCGAACGACGGCTCGGTCCGCACGCGCGACGGCTCGTCGGGCGCCGTCTACGAGTCGACGCTGGTGTGGGATGCCGACGCCCAGACGATCACCGACACCACGACCGGCACGGTCTACAGCGCCACCGCCAACGGCTCGTTCGTCGCCGGGGACGGCTCGGCGCTCCCCGCCGGCTGGTACGTGAACGTCGGATTCGAGAACTTCCTGCGGCTGTTCACCGATCCCGCGCTCGCCCAGACGCTCGCGATGGTCACGGTGTGGACCTTCGTCTTCGCGACGCTCTCGGTCGTGCTGCCGTTCGCGCTGGGCCTGCTGCTCGCGCTCATCTACAACGACGCGCGCCTGAAGGGCCGGCGGTTCCTGCGGACGCTGTACATCCTCCCCTACGCCTTCCCCGCGTTCATGTCGGCGCTGCTGTTCCGCGGCATGTTCAACGCGGAGTTCGGCGTCATCAACGACCTGTTCTTCTTCGGCGCCGACATCAACTGGCTGGGCGATCCGTGGCTGGCCCGTGCCGCGGTGGTGTGGGTGAACCTGTGGCTCACCTACCCGTACTACTTCCTGGTGTGCACCGGCGCGCTGCAGGCGCTCCCGCAGGACACGCTGGAGGCGGCATCGATCGACGGCGCCGGCCGCTCGCGCCAGCTGCGGTCGATCATCCTGCCTCTCGTCCTCGTGGCGACCGCCCCGCTGCTGATCTCGTCGTTCGCGTTCAGCTTCAACAACTTCACCGTGATCTACATGTTCAACAACGGCGGTCCGGCGATCCCCGGCGCGCCCTATGCGCTGGGCGCCACCGACATCCTGATCTCCGCCATCTACGACATCTCGGGGGTGTCCGGCGGCGCCGCCGACTACGGCCTCGCGAGCGCCCTGTCGATCCTCGTGTTCGCCGTCGTCGGGGGCATCTCGGCGATCGCCTTCCGCCAGACCCGCAAGCTCGAGGAGTTCCAGTGATGTCCACGACAACCGCTGCGTCCGCCGCCTCGACGACCGCGCGCGCCACGGGTGACCGCCGCACCGCGCGCCGTCGCCGCTGGCTGCTCGAGGTCGGCTGGAAGTACCTGCTGGCCGTCGTCGTGATCTTCTACGCGGTGTTCCCGCTCGTGTACGTGCTGTCGGCATCCCTCAACCCGAACGGCACGCTCGCCGCCAGCAACGCCCTGTTCAGCGTGATCGACCTGTCGAACTACGCGGCCCTGGGCGAGACGCGGTTCTGGACGTGGGCGGGCAACACGCTGCTCATCGGCGGCATCGCCGCCGTGGGCGCCGTGCTCATGGGAGCCGCCGCCGCGTACGCATTCTCGCGCTTCCGCTTCGCCGGCCGGCGCCCCGGCCTCACCGGCCTGCTCATCATCCAGATGTTCCCGCAGGCACTGGCCTTCGTGGCCATCTTCCTGATGCTGCTCGCACTGGGCGAGGTCGTGCCCGCGCTGGGGCTCAACTCCAAGATCGCCCTCATCTGCGTGTACCTCGGCGGCGCGCTCGGCGTGAACACATTCCTGATGTACGGCTTCTTCAACACCGTGCCGATCGAGATCGACGAGTCCGCGAAGATCGACGGCGCGACGCACGCGCAGATCTTCTGGCGGCTCATCATGCCGCTGGTGACGCCGATCCTCGCCGTGGTCGCGCTGCTGGCGTTCATCGCCGCGTTCGGCGACTACATCATCGCCAAGATCGTGCTCGTCTCCGAGGAGAACTGGACCCTCGCGGTGGGCATGTACCAGTGGGTGTCCAACCAGCTCGCCTCCAACTGGGGGCTGTTCGCGGCCGGCGCCGTCATCGCGGCGGTCCCCGTGCTCGTCCTCTTCCTGTCGCTGCAGCGCTACATCGTCGGCGGCCTCACCGCGGGGTCCGTCAAGGGCTGACCCCTCCACCTGACACTGATCACCGTCGATCGGAGAATCGCATGTCCCACCCCTCCCGCCCCCGCCGCATCCGGATCGTGCTCAGTGCGGTCGCGGCATCCGTCGTCGTCTGCGCGGGTGCGCTCGCCGTGCCCACCGCATCGGCGGCAACGGTCGATGACGGGCCCGTCGACGCCGGCGTCTTCGTCGACAGGGTCGACGGCCTCGCCGAGGATTTCGCGATGGGGGTCGACGTGTCGACCGTGCTGTCGCTCGAGGAGAGCGGCGTGGTGTTCCGCGACGCCGCCGGTGAGCCGGCCGACCTGTTCGCGGTGCTCGCCGACAACGGCGTGAACTCGGTGCGCATCCGCGTCTGGAACGACCCGTACGACGCGTCGGGCCGCGGCTACGGCGGCGGCACGGTGGACGTGGACCGGGCCGTCCGGATCGGGCAGCGCGCGACCGCCGCCGGCCTGGACGTGCTCGTCGACTTCCACTACTCCGACTTCTGGGCCGACCCCGCCCGCCAGCTGGCGCCGAAGGCGTGGGAGGGGCTCAGCGACGCCGACACGGTCACCGCGCTGCACGACTTCACCGCCGATGCGCTGCAGCGCTTCGAGGACGCGGGCGTGGATGTGCGGATGGTGCAGGTCGGCAACGAGACCAACAACGCCATCGCGGGGCACACGCGTCCGGGGCGCGAGATCGACGCGCAGTTCGCGGCGCTCGTCTCGGCGGGCAGCGCCGCCGTGCGCGAGGTGCTTCCCGACGCCCTCGTCGCCGTGCACTTCACGAACCCCGAGACGCCGGGCCGCTACGCGACCTATGCGGCGGGGCTCGACGCCTTCGACGTCGACTACGACGTCTTCGCGAGCTCCTACTACCCGTACTGGCACGGCGCGATCGACAACCTCACGGCCGTGCTGACGGAGGTCGCCACGACCTACGGCAAGCAGGTCATCGTCGCCGAGACGAGCTGGGCGCACACGCTCGAGGACGGCGACGGCTACCCGAACGTCATCGGGGCGGGCGGCATCACCGGCCAGTACCCGGTGAGCGTGCAGGGGCAGGCGTGGGAGCTGCGCGACGTGATCGCCGCGGTCGCCGCGGTCGGCGATGCCGGCATCGGCGTCTACTACTGGGAGCCCGCGTGGCTTCCGGTCGGGCCGCCGTCCGAGGTCGAGGCGAACCGACTGCTCTGGGAGCAGTTCGGCTCGGGCTGGGCGACGAGCGCGGCCGGCGACTACGATCCCGTCCACGTCGGCGAGTACTACGGCGGTTCGGCGTGGGACAACCAGGCCCTCTTCGCGTGGGACGGCACGCCGCTCGAGTCGCTGCGCACCTTCTCCTACGTGCGGACCGGCGCCGTCGCGCCGCGCGAGATCGTGTCGGTCGAGGAGGTGTCGCTCCTCGTCGTCGACGGCGCCCCGATCGCGCTGCCCGACACCGTCGAGGTCGCCTACAACGACCGCACCACCGAGCAGCACGCGGTGCACTGGAGCGACGCCGTCGCGTGGATCCGCGGACCCGGCACGTACTCGATCCCAGGGAAGACCGACTCCGGGCTCGACGTGACCGCGGACGTCACGGTCGAGGCGCCGAACCTCGTCGTGAACCCCGGCTTCGAGAGCGCCGACATGAGCGCGTGGACGCTCACCGGACCGGCGGCCAGGCAGGAGACGGCCGACGGCTTCGCGGGCGACTACGCCGTCACCTTCTGGAACGGGTCGGCGTACGAGACGTCGGCGTCGCAGACCGTCACCGGCGTGCCCGCCGGAACGTACGTGCTGCAGGCGACGACGCAGGGCACCAACAGCCCCGCCACCGACACCCGGACGCTCGAGGCGACGACCTCGGCGGGCACCTGGACCGCGCCGCTGGAGTTCACCGTGTGGAACGACTTCCACACGGCGACGGTGTCCGGCATCGTGGTGGGAGAGGACGGCGTCGTCTCGATCTCGGCCGAGTTCTCGCTGTCGGCCGGAGCGTGGGGCGTTCTGGACGAGGTGCGACTCGTCGACGCGGCATCGGTGGGCGGCGGGTCGCAGCCCGACACGACGGCGCTCGAGCAGGCCCTCGCCGATGCGGCATCCGTCGACCGCGACCGCTACTCGGTCGACTCGCTCGCCGTCCTCGACGACGCGATCGCCGTCGGCGAGGTCGTCCTCGCCGGATCGAAGGCGACCGCTGCGGACGTGAAGGCCGCCACGAAGCAGGTCGACAAGGCGATCCACCGCCTGAAGAAGGCCAAGCGGTAGGGACCGCCCACCGGCGGCGCTCAGTCCCGCGCGGACAGAGACGCCTGATAGAGCTCGCGGCTGGAGTGTCCCGTCACCTGGGACACTTCGGCCGCGGCGTCCTTGCGCCGCACGCCGCCGGCGACGAGGGCGACCACTTGGGCGACCGCATCCGGGAAGGCGACGGCGCGCGCGGCGGCCCCCGCCACCACGATGACCACCTCGCCGCGCACGCCGCCGTCGGCCCACTCGACGAGCTCGGAGAGGGTCCCCCGCGCGACTTCCTCGTGCAGCTTCGTCAGCTCGCGGCACACGGCCGCCCGCCGATCCGCTCCGAACTCGGCGGCCATGTCGGCCAGGGTCGCGGCCACGCGCGACGGCGCCTCGAAGAACACCATCGTGCGAGGTTCGCCGGCGAGGGCACGGAAGGCCGCGAGTCGCTCGCCCTGCTTGCGCCCGACGAATCCCTCGAATGTGAATCTGTCTGTCGGCAGGCCCGACACGGCGAGCGCGGTCAGGACGGCGCTCGGGCCGGGGATCGCCGTGACCTGCACGCCCGCCGCGGCGGCCGCGGCGACGAGCCCGTAGCCGGGATCGCTCACCGTCGGCATGCCGGCGTCGCTCAGGACGAGCACGTCCCCGTCGCGGGCGAGGGCGACGAGCTCGGGCGCCCGCTCCTTCTCGTTGTGGTCGTGCAGGGCGATCAGGCGCGGGCGGTTGCCGACGCCGAGCGCGGCGAGCAGGCGCTGCGTGGTGCGGGTGTCCTCAGCGGCGACGACCGTGGCGCTCTCCAGCGCCTCGACCAGCCGGCGGGAGGCGTCCCCGAGGTTTCCGATCGGGGTCGCCGCGAGGATGATCACGCCCTCAGCCTAGACTTGACCGGGTGACGGATGCCCCGCGGCTCGAGACCGACGAGACCGCCGCGCCGCTCCTCCCCCCGGCCCGGCCGAGCCTCTACGACCGGTTCACCCGCCGCCTCGGCGAGGACCCACGGGCGGCCCGCCTCTACGCCTGGCTGGGCCCCGCGATCGTCCTCCTCATCGCCGCCGTCCTGCGCCTGTGGAATCTCGCCGCCGCGCACGACCTGATGAACCAGTTCGACGAGACGTACTACGTCAAGGACGCCTGGACCCTGCTGAACCTGGGCTACGAGGGCTCGTGGCCGGCCGACGCCAACGACCGATTCCTGTCGGGCGATGTCGACGCCTTCACCGACGAGCCGTCGTTCGTCGTGCACCCGCCGCTGGGAAAGTGGATCATCGCGCTCGGCATGATGACGCTCGGCCCCGGGTCCGGCTGGGGGTGGCGGATCACCGTCGCGCTGCTGGGCACGGCAGCCGTCCTGGTGCTGATGCTGATCGCGAAGCGGCTCACGCGCTCGACCACGTTCGCCGTCGTCGCGGGCCTGCTCATGGCGGTGGACGGACTGGCGATCTCGATGAGCCGCGTCGCGCTCCTCGACACGCCGCTGACGTTCTTCGTGCTGCTGGGGTTCCTGTTCGTCCTGATCGACCGCGAGCGGACGATGGGCCGCATCGCGGAGACCGTCGCGGCGCGGTACGACGGCGACGAGCCGCCGTCGTGGGGCCCGCTGCTGTGGAACCGGCCCTGGATCGTCGCGGCGGGCGCGGCCATCGGCGCCGCCAGCGCCGTCAAGTGGTCGGGGGCCTGGGTCCTCGCGGGGCTCGGGATCTACCTCGTCGTGACCGACGCGCTCGCGCGGCGCCGTGCCGGCGTGCTGCTGTGGCCGACGGATGCCGTGCGCCAGGGTCTGGTCACGTTCCTCCTGTTCGTCCCGGTCGCGGTGGTCGTCTACGTGGCGTCCTGGACCGGCTGGCTGGTGACCGACAGCGGCTACGACCGCAAGTCCGGCGGCACGGCGCTGGAGAGCCTGTGGCGGTACCACGTCGCGATGTACGAGTCGACGTCGGGGATCGTCGCGCACCACGCCTACGCGAGTCCCGCGTGGCAGTGGCCGCTCCTGCTGCGTCCCACCGGGATCTACTACCGCCAGGACGCGTTCGGCGTCGACGGCTGCCAGGCGGCGAACGGCTGCTCCGAGGTGATCTCGTCGATGCCGAACCCGCTGGTCTGGTACGCCGGCGTCGCCGCTGTCCTCTACCTCGCCTACCGGTTCGTCGTTGCCCGCGACTGGCGCCACGCGATCGTCCTGACCGGCGTCGCGGTGACCTACGTGCCGTGGCTCTTCCTCCCCGACCGCACGGTGTTCCAGTTCTACACCGTGGCGATCCTGCCGTTCCTGCTCCTCGCTGTGACCTTCGCCCTGAGGGACATCGCCGGCGCGCACTCGGCGGACTCCTACCGGCGACTCACCGGTCAGCGTTTCGTGCTCGTCTTCCTCGGCGTCGCGCTGGCGCTGGCCGCGTTCTGGTACCCGATCATCTCGGCGATGAACGTGCCCTACGACTTCTGGCACCTGCACATGTGGCTGCCGAGCTGGGTCTGACGCGGCCCCTCAGGCGTCGAGCTGCGCGGGGTCGGTGACCGGCAGCCGGCACGCGAAGTCGCGGCAGTCGTACGCCGTCGGACGACCGTCGCGCATCGCCTTGTCGGCGAAGAGCCCGAAGCCGGCATCCGCCCACGCCGCCGCCTGCTCGGGCGAGACGACCACCACGGCGTCGGCACGGATGCCGCGTGCCCGGCCCGCCATCGGTGCATCGGGGTCTGCGCTCACGACGACCACCTGCCGCGGCGCGGCGGCCAGGGTCGTGGCCACCCGCAGGAGGCCGCCGTACGCGAGCGGCTGCGAGAGCGCGGCTCGGATGTGGGTGCCGACGAGCCGCCCGGCGAGGACGCGGTAGTCGTCGCCGGCCCCCAGGATCCACAGGGCGGCGGCCGCCTCGGCGAGGGATGCCGCGCCCGACGGCTCGTCGGCGTCGGATGCGGTATCGGGCGCGCCGATCCCCTGCCGCGACAGCACCGGGTCCCCGCCGCCGGGGGCCCCCGCCGCCCCGCCGGGGCCCCGG
>NZ_JBSHLB010000006.1:42188-244430 GCF_053619935.1 Microbacterium sp. NPDC055455 | reverse complement strand
GGTGCTCACCCGCATCGACGGCAACATGATCATGGGGGCCATCGGCTACGCGGTGAAAGGGTTCCTGGAAACGAACCCGGAGCTGCGCCCGATCATGGACGAGATCGCCTCGCCCTACGGCAAGCGCATCCTCGGCGAGCTGTCCGAGAACTGCATCGGCGACTCCGTCGAACGCGTCGGCCTGCACCGCACCAATTCGTGGACGCGCGACGGCCGCAGCCTGTCGGCGCACTTCGCCGAGCACCCCGAAATCGTTTCGGTCCTCGACCAGCACCGCATCGGGCGCCTGAAGCCCAATGCGCCCGTCCTGGTGCTCAACGGGCGCAACGATGACGTCATCCCGTTCCAGCAGGCCGAACAGATGGCCCGCGACTGGTGCTCGCTCGGCGCCGACGTCACCTTCGTCCCCGCGGAGATTCCGCGCATCGCCCCGGGCCTGGGCATCGGGCACACCGCCCCGATGATGTCCGGCTCGGAACTGGCCACGCACTACATGGCGGCCGCCTTCGGCATCGCGCTGAAAGAGGCCGCGCAAAGCGGTTCGGCCGGGGACATGGACCTGCCGGCGTCCTGCCAGTTCTAGGCGTTCCGCCCCGGGTGGGGACCACCGGCTGGGTGACCAAAGGCCGACCTCCCGCGCCATCGTGGTGCAGGAGGTCGGCCTCTGCCAGGAACGCTAGAACCGGAACCAGGGGCGGCGGGGGGGGGGCCCCCCCCCGGAGGGGGGGCGGGCCGCTCTGTCGTGGCCGTCGTTCAGACGAGGTCGAAGCGGTCGAGCTCGGTGACCTTGCCCCACGCCTTGACGAAGTCGCGCACGAACTTCTCGGTGGCGTCGTCGGAGGCGTACACCTCGGCGACGGCACGCAGCTCCGAGTTCGACGCGAACAGCAGGTCGACCCGGGTGCCGATGCCGACCGGCTCGCCCGAGCCGTCCTTGGCGCCCGAGAAGGCGTGCGAGCCCGGGTCGAGCGGCTTCCAGGTGGTGCCGAGGTCCAGCAGGTTCACGAAGAAGTCGTTCGTGAGAACGCCCTTGCGATCGGTGAACACGCCGTAGTCCGAGTCGTCCCAGTTCGCGCCGAGCACGCGAAGCCCGCCGACGAGCACGGTCATCTCCGGCGCGCTGAGCGTCAGCAGGTTCGCGCGGTCGATGAGGTGGTGCTCCTCGGGCATGAACGCCTGCGGCCCGTAGTAGTTGCGGAATCCGTCCGCCGCCGGCTCGAGGAACGCGAACGACGCGGCATCCGTCTGCTCCTGCGTGGCGTCGGTGCGACCGGGGTGGAAGACCACCTCGGCCTCGACGCCCGCGTCCTCGGCAGCCTTCTCGACCGCCGCGTTGCCGGCGAGCACGATGAGGTCGGCCAGCGACACCTTCTTGCCGTCGGTGCGGCCGTCGTTGAACGCGGCCTGGATCTGCTCGAGCTGCGCGAGCACCGTCGCCAGCTGGGCGGGCTTGTTGACCTCCCAGTCCTTCTGCGGCACGAGGCGGATGCGGGCGCCGTTGACGCCGCCGCGCTTGTCGCTGCCGCGGAACGAGGATGCCGCGGCCCACGTCGTCTCGACGAGCTGCGTGACGGTGAGACCGGAGTCGAGGATCCGTGCCTTGAGCGCCGCCGCGTCCGCCGCGTCGATGAGCTCGTGGTCGACGGCCGGGACGCGGTCCTGCCACAGGAGCTCCTCCGCCGGGACCTCGGGGCCGAGGTAGCGGTCGATCGGGCCCATGTCGCGATGGGTGAGCTTGAACCACGCCCGCGCGAACGCGTCGGCGAACGCCTCGGGGTCGTCCTTGAAGCGGCGCGAGATCCGGTCGTACTCGGGGTCGGTGCGCAGCGCGAGGTCGCTCGTCAGCATGCGGGGCTCGCGCCGGCCGTTCGAGTGGGCCATCGGCACCATGTCGGCGCCGCCGCCGTTGACCGGGCGCCACTGGTGGCCGCCGCCGGGGCTGCGCATGAGCTCCCAGTCGTACGCGTAGAGGATGTGGAAGAACTCGTTGTCCCAGCGCGTGGGGTGGTAGGTCCAGGTGACCTCGAGACCCGAGGTGATGGTGTCGTCGCCGTGCCCGGTGCCGTGGTTGTTCTTCCAGCCCAGGCCCTGCTGCTCGAGGCCGGCGGCCTCGGGGTTGTCCTCGACGTTCGTGTCGGGCGCGGCGCCGTGGGTCTTGCCGAACGTGTGGCCGCCGGCGATCAGCGCGACGGTCTCCTCGTCGTCCATCGCCATGCGACCGAAGGTCTCGCGGATGTCGCGGGCCGACGCGAGCGGATCGGGGTTGCCGTTGGGCCCCTCCGGGTTGACGTAGATGAGTCCCATCTGCACGGCGGCGAGGGGCTTCTCGAGGTCGCGCTCGCCCGAGTAGCGCTCGTCGGCGAGCCAGGTGGTCTCGGGGCCCCAGTACACGTCGGCGTCGGGCTCCCACACGTCGGCACGACCGCCGGCGAACCCGAAGGTGCGGAAGCCCATCGACTCGAGCGCCACGTTGCCGGCGAGGATCATCAGGTCGGCCCACGAGATCGACTGGCCGTACTTCTTCTTCACCGGCCACAGCAGGCGGCGGGCCTTGTCGAGGTTGACGTTGTCGGGCCAGCTGTTCAGCGGCGCGAAGCGCTGCTGGCCGGCCCCGCCGCCACCGCGGCCGTCGGTCACGCGGTACGTTCCCGCGCTGTGCCAGGCCATGCGGATCATCAGCGGACCGTAGTTGCCGAAGTCGGCCGGCCACCAGTCCTGCGAGGTGGTGAGGGTCTGGGCGATGTCGGCCTTGACCGCCGCGAGGTCGAGCGCCTCGAAGGCGGCCTTGTAGTCGAAGTCGTCGCCGAGCGGGTTCGCCACGGCCGGGTTCTTGGCGAGGATCTTGAGGTTCAGCTGGTTCGGCCACCACACGCTGTTCGCGTTGCCCGTCGTCGGGTGCGGCTGACCGCCGCCGTGGATGACCGGGCACGACTCGTCGAGATTCGGGCGCGGACGCGTCTCGCCGTCCTCGCGCTCGTCGACGGGGGTGTCGATCGGCGTGACCGCCTGGTCGGTGTTGGGCAGGTCCTCACCGATCTCGGGGATGATCTCGTTGCTGTCGGTCATGGCTTCCTTCCAATCGGGATGGGCTGTCGGGTCGGAGTGAGTCAGGATGCGGCGGGCACGGCGCGCCCGGGGGCGGCGCCGCCGGCGTCCTCCGCCGCGCACGCGGGGCACACACCCCAGAAGGTCACCTCGGCGACCTGCAGCGCGTAGCCGTGGGTGTCGGCGGGCGTGAGACACGGCGCCTCGCCCACCACGCAGTCGACGTCCTGCACGGCGCCGCAGCGCGAGCAGATGAGGTGGTGGTGGTTGTCGTCGACCCGCAGCTCGAACAGGCCGGGTCGACCCGCCGGCTCGATACGGCGCGCGAGTCCGGCGTCGACGAAGTCGCCCAGTGCGTTGTAGACGGACTGCAGGCTCGTGCCGGGCACCGTGCGAGCCACGACGCCGTAGAGCTCGTCCGCGCTGGCGTGCGGACGCTCGACGAGAGCGGCGACGACCGCGCGCCGGGACTCGGTCACCCGCAGGCCGGCCGCGCGCAGCCGCGCGATCGGGTCGACGTGCGCAGCGTCGAGGTGGGGGGCCGGAGTCACCCCTTCATCGTAGCTTTGTTTTGAGTCATTCAAAACAGTGGTAATGGCTCAGCCGGCGACGAGCGTCGGGGTGCCCGTCTCGTACTCGGTGAGGTCGCCCGTCTCCCCCAGCCGGTGCGCGCGGCGTCCCACGACCAGCATGTAGACGAGGAACAGCGCGAGCGCGGCCGCGCCGATGCCGATCTTGACCGGCCACGGCCAGGGCTGCGCCGTGACGAAGCCCTCGATGAGCCCGGAGACGCCGAGGGCGATGACGAGCCCGATCGCGATCGTGGCCAGCGAGCGGCCCGTCGCCGCGAGCGCCTCGCCGCGCGAGCGGGCGCCGGGCGCCACCCAGGCCCAGAAGATGTGCAGCCCGGCCGCGCCGGCGACGAAGATGCAGGTCAGCTCGAGGAGGCCGTGCGGGAGGATGAAGAGGACGAAGACGTCGGCACGGTCGAACGCCGTCATCACGGCGGCGGCGGTGCCGACGCCGACGGCGTTCTGGACCAGCACCATGACCGGCCACACGCCCGTGATGCCGAACAGCACGCACTGCGCCGCGATCCAGGCGTTGTTGGTCCATACGGTGCCGGCGAACACGGCCGCCGGGTTCTCGCTGTAGTACTCGGTGAAGTCGTTCTCGGCGTACTGCTCGAGCTGCGCCCGGCTGCCCAGACTCGCCACGAGCGCGGCGTCCTGCGAGACCCACAGGGCCACGACCGTGACGACCATCAGGAACGCCGCCGCGATGACGAGCGTCGTCCAGCGCACGCGGTACAGCGCCGCCGGCAGCTGGAGCGCGAAGAACCGCGGGATCTGCCGCATGACGTTCTCGGGGGCGCCGGTGAGCCGCAGCCGCGCCCTGCCGAGCATGGTCGACACGTGGTCGCTCTGGATGCTCCGCCCGGCCGACGTCTTCGCGTCGGCGAGATCGGCGGATGCCGCCCGGTACCGCGTCACCAGCTCGTCGACCTCCGCGCCCGACAGGCGCCGCGCACGGCTGAGCTCGTCCAGCCGGGCCCACTCCTGGCGACGGGCGGCGGTGAGCGCGTCGAGGTCCATGCGCTTTACTGTAGCCATGAGCGCTCCGCCGTCCGTCCCGCCGCCGAGCGTCTCCCGCGGCGCCGTCGTCGACATCCACCAGGACGAGGTCCTCACCGGCGAGGCGGTCGCGCTGGACGTCCAGCCGCTGGGCTTCTTCCTCCGGGCGCTCGGCGTACTGATCGACATGCTGATCGGCGTCGCGATCCTGCTGCTGTTCGCGTGGGGGATGCTCTGGCTCGTGGGCGTAGGGGCCGTGGACAGCACGGTGGTGCCGATCCTGACGATCGTCGTGCTCGTTCTCGTGATGGTCGTGATCCCGACGGTCGTCGAGACGACCACGCACGGCCGCAGCCTCGGCCGCCTCGCCGTGGGCGGGCGCATCGTCCGCACGGACGGCGGAGCGGCGGGCTTCCGGCACGCGTTCGTCCGCGCCCTCGTCGGCGTCTTCGAGCTGTGGTTCACGCTCGGCGCCGTCGCCGCCCTCGTCGGCGCGTTCACGCCGCGGTCGCAGCGACTCGGCGACCTCGTCGCGGGCACCTACTCCGAGCGCACGCGCACGCCCCGCCTGCCCGACGCGTGGATCGGCGTTCCGCCGCCCCTCACCGGGTGGGCGGCGGTCGCCGATGTCGCCCGGCTGCCCGAGCCGCTCTCGCGCCGCATCTCGCAGTTCTCGCGGTCGGCGACCAGCATGCAGCCGGCCGCGCGCACGCGGGTGGCGGCATCCCTCGCACGAGAGGCGGCCGAGCACGTCTCGCCGGTGCCGCCCGTCGATCCCGAGACGTTCCTCATCGGCGTGATGGCGCTGCGTCGCGATCGCGAGCTGCGGGCGCTGCAGCTGGAGACCGCCCGCGCGGACGCCCTGTCAGGACCGGCGGCGTCCCCGCCGCGCGGCTTCCCGGAGCGCTGATCCGCGCCGCTGCGGCGCGATGCCTCAGTAGCGGTAGTGGTCGAGCTTGTACGGCCCCTGGACGGGAACGCCGATGTAGTCGGCCTGCTCCTCGGTCAGCGTGGTCAGCTTCACCCCGAGGGCATCGAGGTGAAGGCGAGCGACCTTCTCGTCGAGGTGCTTGGGAAGCGTGTACACCGCGGTCGGATACTCGTCGCGCCGGGTGAACAGCTCGATCTGGGCGAGCACCTGGTTGGTGAAGGAGGCGCTCATGACGAACGACGGATGCCCCGTCGCATTGCCCAGGTTGAGCAGCCGGCCCTCGCTCAGCACGAGCACGCTGCGTCCGTTGGGCAGGCGCCATTCGTGGACCTGCGGCTTGATCTCGACCTTCTCGGCGCCGGGGAGCGACTCGAGCCCGGCCATGTCGATCTCGTTGTCGAAGTGCCCGACGTTGCCGACGATCGCCAGATGCTTGAGGGCGAGGAGATCGTCGACGGTGACGACGTCCTTGTTGCCCGTGCCGGTGATGAGGATGTCGACCTGGCCGGCGACATCGGCGAGCGGCGCCACCTGGTAGCCGTCCATCGCGGCCTGCAGCGCGCAGATCGGGTCGACCTCGCTCACGATCACGCGGGCGCCCTGCCCGCGCAGCGCCTCGGCCGCGCCCTTGCCCACGTCGCCGTAGCCGCACACGAAGGCGACCTTGCCGCCCATCAGCACGTCGGTCGCGCGGTTGATGCCGTCGGGGAGCGAGTGGCGGATGCCGTATTTGTTGTCGAACTTGGACTTCGTGACCGAGTCGTTGACGTTGATCGCCGGGAAGAGCAGGTCGCCGGATGCCGCCAACTCGTACAGGCGGTGGACGCCTGTCGTGGTCTCCTCCGTGACGCCCAGCAGGTCCGCTGCCATACGCGTGAACCGCTGCGGATCGCGCGCGATGCTCGCGCGGATCGTGTCGAGGATGATCCGGTACTCGGCCGGGTCGCCGGGCGCGGCATCCGGCACCGCCCCGTCCTTCTCGAACTCGACGCCCTTGTGCACGAGGAGGGTCGCGTCACCGCCGTCGTCGAGGATCATGTTCGGGCCGTCGAAGCCCTCGGCCGACCAGTCGAAGATGCGGTCAGCGAGGCGCCAGTACTCCTCGAGGGTCTCGCCCTTCCACGCGAACACCGGCACGCCGGCCGGCGCGTCGACGGTGCCGGCCGGACCGACGACGACGGCCGCGGCCGCCTCGTCCTGGGTGGAGAAGATGTTGCAGCTGGCCCAGCGCACCTGCGCGCCGAGGGCGACCAGGGTCTCGATGAGCACGGCCGTCTGCACCGTCATGTGCAGCGACCCGGCGATGCGGGCGCCCTTCAGCGGCTGCGACGCACCGAACTCCTCGCGCAGCGCCATGAGGCCCGGCATCTCGTTCTCGGCCAGGCGCAGCTGGTGGCGTCCCGCCTCGGCCAGCGAGAGGTCGGCGACCTCGAACTCGAAAGCGGAGGCTGCTGCCTCAGCAGCGGGGGCGCCGGCGGGCGCGACAGAGGTGTGGGTCGGCATCCGCCCATTCTCCCATGCGGATCCGGCGCACGAACGGGCTCAGGCGCGCAGGGTCTCGTGGCGCACCACCACCCAGCCCTTGGGAACCGAGAGCCGGTCGGTGTGGATCGCGCACAGGTCGTGCGCGTGCGGGTCGCCCACCGCGCCGAGGGGGCCGAGAGCCGCCATCTGGTCGCCGTAGTCGTAGGTGAGCGTCGACACCGCCTCACGGGCGCAGCCGACTTTGGAGCAGACTCTCTCGCGCATCGGCTCGACGCTACTGCCCCATCGACGGGAGCGACGGATGCCGCGCCGCGGCGACCTGCGCGAGACCTAGGATGGGGGCATGGCGTGGCGTCGGACCCGGACCAGCGACCGCGTGGCGCGGCGGGCGTCGCGACACGGACGCCACGGGCGCGAGGGGCGGAGCTCCGTCGTCCGACCGCCGCTGCCCCCGCTGGACACCCGCGTGGACCGCTTCGACCTGTCCGTGGGAACGGCGGCGGAGTTCCTGCGCTCGGCCTGGTCGGAGCTGCGCGACGTGCGGTTCGAGGTCGCCGACATGCCTGCCGCGACCGGCGCCGACGGAATCCCCCGCTGGACGGTCCTGCCCGCCGAGCGACGCATCATCCTGTACCGGCTCCCCATCGAGCGGCTGAGCCACCTGCACCGCGACGACGAGCTGCATCGACGCATGCTCGTGGAGGGCGCCGTGTTCCGGGCCGCGGCGGAGTACCTCGACCGCGACCCCTGGGATCTCGGGCCGGAGCGCTTCCGGTACTTCTGACGCGACTCGGATCGAGACGCGGCCCGCGGCGGACTACGGGTAGACGACGATCTCCGGCGTGGCGACGTCGGCCGGCCAGATCGGGAAGCCGGCCAGCGCGCCGTCGCCGGCGAACGTCAGCCCCGCCCGCACCGGCGCGTCGGGCTCGAACAGGTACAGCGTGCGGGGCGCGAGACGCACGGCCACCGATCCGAGGGCGGGAACCGTGAGGTCCATCGTCGAGCCGCCGTCGGCGGCGACCACGCCGACGGTGACGGCCTCCGCGGCGGGATTCACGATCGAGAGCGTCGGCGTCGGGCCGCCGGGCGTCGCGAACAGCGACGGCACCGCGACCTCGGGCGACGGCGTGTACCACGCGAAGTCGTCGCCCTCTTCGACGCCCGTGGTCTGCCAGACCGCCGAGACGACGGGGGCGTCCGCCTCCACCGTCACCGTGTAGGTGCCGGTGCTGAGGCCGTCCAGCGCGAACGCCAGCGGGCGTCCCTCTTCGAGCGCCACCTCCTGCGGCTCGCGCACCGACTCCGCCCGTCCCACCGCATTGACGGTGACCCGGGCGGTGGCCGCGGCAGAGGGCGACAGCATCCGCAGCACGGTGGCCTCCGCCGGGGCCTCTGCCGCGCCGTCGTCCTCGCCGGTGTCGGGCTCGACGGTGACGCCGGTGATCACGGTGCGGGTCTCCGCCTGCGGCACGGGGCCGACCTGGTCGACCCCGCCCGGCGTGAGGGTGCGGATGATGCTCGCCTGCAGCGAGGCGTGGATGGGGGCGCCGACCGCGGAGACCCGTACGACGGGCGTCTCCTCGCCGAGCGCGAGGCCCGCCAGCGGAATGACCCGCTGCGTGCCGGGGGCGATCACGAGGTCCGAGCCGCCGGGGGGAACCTGCGGCCCGTCCACGCCGTACACGGTGAGCTGCACGGTCGCCGCCACCGTCCCCGGATTCGACAGCAGCACCAGATCCGCCGCGCCCGTCGTCGCCGACCCGCCCACCAGCCACGAGTCCAGCAGCGGGGGGCGGCACGCCGACGCGGCGAATCCGGCGAGGTCGGGCTCCGCCGCGGTGGCGGAGCCGGTGGCGGCGATGTCCACCGCCTCGTCGCCGACCGGCTGGGCGACGAACGCGACGGGGCCCTCGCCCACGTCCACCGTCTCGAGCCGCTCCTCGTCGGCGGGCTCGCCCTCGGCCACGCCGCCGACGACGGACTGCGGCACGGCCACCTGAACGGCGTCGGCGTCGGTCGGGTCCCGCCCGATCGTCAGGAGCGCACCGTCGCACACGATCATCGACGCCGCGGGCGCCGGCGTGGCCGTCACCTCCAGCGGCGAGCGCGCGAGGGTCGGCCACGGCAGCCAGACCGCCGTCACCACCGCGATCGCGGCACAGATCGACACCGCCGTGCCGATGAGGAGGCGGGCGCTCGAGGTCGCCCACCGGAACACGCGTCGGTCGCTCATCGTCCCTCCTGCCAGTGCGGTCCCACGATCCGCGGCGTGCGCCGCGCCTGGCGCAGCGACGCGCCCGTCGGCACGGCCAGGAGCAGCGCGATGCCGAAGACGACGAGCTGCGCGGCGGCGATCCACCACGCGATCATCGACACGGATGCCGGCTCCCCAGGCCGCTCGGCCACCTCGTCGACGACGCGCCACAGCTCGCCCTTCGCGGTGTCGCCCACGACCACGAGCGTCTCGCGCTGACCGAGCGCCGTCATCGCCGACAGGCGCACCGTGCGGGCGGCGTCGGTCTCGGGCGGTGTGGCCGGCGCCAGCAGGATGAAGCCGATGCCGCTCTCGCCCAGCTGCGCGACGACGTCCTCGGAGGACGGCGTCACGAGGTCCGCGGCGAGCCTGGCCAGCTCGGCGTCCTGCGCCGTGGGCTCCGTGCGGGCGGACAGCAGGGTGGTCTGGCCGCCGATCGTCTCACTCGCGCCCCACACCACCTGGGCGGCGACACCGGAGTCGGCCTGCGGGGTCAGCACGATCGTCCCGACGTCCGGATCCTCGCGGCCCTCCGCGGCGACGAACGCCGGGAGGGTGCTGGCCGGGCCGTTGGCGAGCGTCGCCGCACCGCGGGTAAACGCGGTGAGGGAGGGCAGCGCGAGCACCACGGCGCAGCCGAAGACGAGCGCGGCGGCGACGCCCCGCACGAGGGCGACCCGCGGCGCGAGCCCGGCATCCAGTGCCACGAGCGCGCCGCCGAGCGCTCCCAGCCAGGCGAGGCTCAGCGCGGTCCCCGGCCACAGCGGCACGGTGAGCGACTGGATGAACTGGACCGACACGCCCGCGGCCGCGAAGGCCGTCGCCAGCCCGAGCGCCGTCACGACCAGGAGGCCGGTGCCCACGGCCCAGCGCTGGGTGAGCGGGGCCGCCAGGGCGAGGAGCGCGAGCGGGACGCTCAGCAGCGGCACCCACCACGTCGGGCCCTCCGGGAGGAGCGCTGCCCATCCGGCGAGGTCGGGGGTCGGGATGCCCGCCGCGAGCAGGGCCCGACCAGCGGCGTCCGCCGCGACCTGGGGTCCCGGCCACGGGACGCCGGGGTCGGCCACAAGGCTCCAGGCGCTGCCGCCCGCGAGGCTGTGCCAGACGAGGGGCAGAGCCAGGGCGATGGTGGGCACGAGCGCCCAGATCAGCCGCGCCACGCCGTGCCCCGCCCGGCCGAAGACGGCCAGCAGCACCGCGCCGATCCAGATCAGCGCCATCGCGGGGGCGAGGGACGGCGCGGTCGCGAGCACGGCGGCCAGCAGGATCGAGGCGGCGCCCGCACCCGCCCAGGAGCGGTGGGCGACCGAGCCGGCGTAGAACAGCCACGGCAGGAGCAGGTGCAGGATCACACCGGTCGGCCGGCCCTGCATGAGGGCGATCACAAAGGTGGGAGCGAGCGCCCAGACGGCGCCGCCGAGGAGTCGGAGCCCCGAGCGCTCGGTGACGCGCGTCGCCGCGAACCATCCGCCCAGAGCGGCGAGCGGGAGCGCGGCGATCCACAGCAGCACGAGCCCGCGGGACGGCGCCCACGGCGAGAGCGAGCCGAGGACGGCGACGACCGCCGCGAACGGGTCGGCCGGCCCGATGGTCGCAAGGCCGAGGGCACGCTGCCCGAAAGCCGCGTCGTTCCACAGCTGCCCCACCGTCGTCGCGAGGGGCTGCAGCGCTCCCCCGCCCAGCACCGGCCAGGCCAGGAGCGCGGGGAAGGCGGCGATGGATCCGACCAGCGCCGCGAGCACCAGCCACGCGCCGCCGCCGGAGAAGAACCGCAGGTCGCTGCGCCGGTGCCCGCCGATCGCCACCTCGGGCTCGTCGTCCAGCCGCTCGCGCAGCTCGGCCTGACTGGTCCGCAGCGGCGCCAGCAGCGCCCACGACGCCGTGCGGGCGTTGCGCAGGCGCCGCCGCCCGCGCCACACGGACGCGAACCCGACGAGCGCGACGGCGGCCGCCGCCCACTCGGGCGCGATGCGGCCCGGCTGCTTGCGGGCGAGGTCCGCGATGGTCCGCCACACCGCGAGCGGCAGGATCGTCAGCCAGTGCAGCGGCACCGCCGGCGCCGGCGCGTACACGAGGCGGCGGTGCAGCTGCGCCAGGCGAACGGCGTATGCCGTTCGGCGCCGCCGCTGCGGCGTGAGCGGAACGGGAAGGCCTGCCACGCCGTCCCCCGCGACCGCGACCAGCGCGCTGGGCACCAGCGAGACGCGCCCGCCGGCGAGCCGTGCGCGCACCCCCAGATCCAATCCCTCGTCCGCGCCCGCGAGGCCCCGGTCGAGTCCGCCGAGTCGCTTCCAGGCGTCGGCGCGGATCAGGATGCCGCGCACGTCGGTGCCGAGCACGTCTTCGCGGGCGTCGTGCTGACCCTGGTCCAGCTCGTCGTCGGCGAGCCCGACCGAGCGCCCGAAGCGCGTCATGCCCACGCCGAGGGACACGATCTCGGAGCGATCGTCCCACCGCACGAGCTTGGGGGCGACGAAGGCGACCGACGGCGACCGCTCCAGCGCGCCGAGCAGTCGCGCCAGCGCGTCCGGCTCGGGTGCGGTGTCCTGGGCCAGGAGCCACACCACGCCGTCGCCGAGATCGTCCGTGGCCTGCGCCACCGCGGCGGCGAATCCGGTCGACGCCGGCGCGCGCAGGATGACGTCTGGCCTGCCGGCATCGGCGACCTCGAACAGATGGTCGTCGCCGCCGCAGACGACGACGGTCAGCGTGTCGACCGAACGCGACTGCTGTCCGAGCGCCGCGAGGCTCCGGCGCAGATGGAACGCGGCTGGAGTGCGCCCGTCGGGACGCACGACCAGGACGGCGTGGACTCTGTTCGGCGTGTCGGCGGGCATGTCTTCGTCAGCCTAGGCGTGCAGATCCGTCACGCCGGGCGAACGCGCCGGGCCGACCGGATCGGACCGGTCGGCCGCGGCGTGCGTTCAGCCTGCTCGGCGCTTCAGCTTGCGACGCTCCCGCTCGCTCAGCCCGCCCCAGATGCCGAACCGCTCGTCATTCTGCAGCGCGTACTCGAGACATTCCCCCCGAACGTCGCACGACGTGCAGATGCGCTTGGCATCTCTGGTGGAGCCGCCCTTCTCAGGGAAGAACGCCTCCGGATCGGTCTGCGCACAGAGTGCGTCGGTCTGCCACGCGAGCGGATTGTCTTCTTCCGCGTCGACGTTGCGGCGTACCCCCGGAACCCCCAGTTGAACCGGATCGACGAACCAGTCGTCGGGAACGCCGGAACGGAATTGCGAAACCGTCATGTCGTTCTCACCCCCCGAGATCCTGCTCCACGCTGGTGCGTGTACGGCTAATTACACCCGTGTAGTTCGGTGAGGTCAAGTCGCAGATAGTAAAGGCTCAACCGACTCTTGAACCTTCACGACGCGCCGACGGCGTGTCGCACTGTGTAACGGTCCGGTGAGAAAGCCGCCCTGGGGCGTCCTCACCGCCCCGGCAGCGCGATGAACAGCTCACCCTCGCCCGACACGCGCACTCCCCGCTCGTCCGGGGTGACGAGCACCGCGGCGCCCGGCACCAGCTCCGCCCGTCCGCCCGAGGCGCGACCCGACACGGTGACGGCGCCGCCGGTCGCGAGGGCGATCGCTGGGCCCTCGAGCGGCACGTCGATGCCCGCGTCGTCGCGCGGCGAGGCGGTCAGCAGCGCGAAGTCCTCGACCGGGACGTCGTAGCGACCGACGCCGTCGCCGACCGGCCGCGCCCGGATCACGGGCGGAAGGCCCGGCGCGGGGTCGAGCACGCCGACCAGCTCCGCGGCATCCACGTGCTTGGGGGTCAGGCCGCCGCGCAGCACGTTGTCGCTGGCTGCCATGAGTTCCACGCCGAGCCCCTCGAGGTAGGCATGCAGGACCCCCGCTGGCACGAACAGCCCCTCGCCGCGGCGCAGGGTCACGAGGTTCATCAGCAGCGCGACGACGATGCCGGGGTCGCCGGGGAACGCCTCGTCCAGCGCGCGGGCGAGCTCCAGCTCGGCGGCGAACTCGTCGGAGCGGGCGGCGACCGCGGCGGCGATGATCTCCTTCGCCGCGTCGGCGCCGTCCGACAGCACCCAGCCGATGACGGCCGCGAGCGAGGCATCCGGATCGGCGAGCCTGTCGGCCAGCGGAGCCGCTCCCGCACCCAGCTCGTGCACGAGGCGGCGCGTCGCGTCGATCTCGCGCAGCCCCGCCAGCGCGCGGAAGGTCTCGCTCAGCGCCACGATGAGCTCCGGCTTGTGGTTGCGGTCGCGGTAGGTGCGCTCGCCCGCGTCCCGGGGGATCCCGGCGGCCTCCTCGCGCGCGAAGCCGGCTTCTGCCTGGGCGATGGAGGGATGCGCCTGGATGGACAGGGCGGATGCCGCAGCCAGGAGCTTCAGCAGGTACGGCAGCGGTCCGTCCACGCCGACGGCGGCGCCGTCCTCGGCGATCCAGCGGTCCAGCGTGCGCCCGTCCGGGGTGTCGGCCGGGTCCCCCGGGTGGTCGCCGAACCACACCTCGGCCTCGGGGCGGCCGGACGGCTCGCGCCCTTCGAGCTCTGCCAGCAGGGACGGGGAGCCCCACGCGTAGTCGCGGGGGTCGTTCGCAAGCGGAATCAGCACGCGCCTCAGCCTAGCCACGGCCCTCGCACCCCTCCCCGCCGTGCGTCATCCGCGGACCCGCCTCCGGTCGCGCGGCGCGGGGTCCTGCGAGCGGCGGGGCGGACGGGGTCGCGCGGGTACTCTGAGAGCGATGGCCGTCCACTCGAAGCATCCGGCGTCGGCGCCGCCCGGACCGCCGGTCCGCGAGAAGACCGGCCACCTGCTGCTGCGCGGCTGGTGCATCTTCGTCCTGTTCATGTCGCTGTCCGGCACGGCATGGGTCAACGCGTTCGGAGAGCTTCCGGCGGCCGTCGTGACCATCGGCGGCGGCGTCCTCTCGGCGGTGCTGTGGATCGTCGTCCGCCCTCCGGTGCAGTGGCGCCGCCTGCCCTGGTTCGTCGTGGCCTACGTCGTGTGGGCGACGACGTCGCTGGCGTGGTCGGCATGGCCGCAGACCACGGCGATCACCCTGCTGCTGCTGTACATCACGACCCTGCAGGCGCTCTTCATCGGCAGCGTCCTGACGTGGCGCGAGCTGGTGGGTGCGGTCGCGTCCGCGTTGAAGTGGGTCGTCGCGCTGTCGATCCTCTTCGAGCTGTGGGTGTCGGTCGTCATCGGCGAGCCGATCATGCCCGGCTGGGTCGTCGAGAAGGCCGACGATCCGATCGAGTACTGGTCGCGGAACAACCTCTTCGATTTCCCTGAGCGCATCCAGGGCATCATGGGCAACGCCAACCTGCTCGGCCCGGTGGCGCTGCTGGCGATCATCGTCTTCGCGATCCGGCTGGCCGCGGGCGCGCCCCGCCGCGTGGCGCTGTGGATCTGGATCGGATCGGCGGCCTTCCTCTTCGTCCGCGCGTCCTCGGCCACGGCCTACCTCGCCGCCGCCGCGGTGGCCGTGGTGCTGGTCACCGCGCTCCTCATGCGCCGCGCGACGAAGCCGGGCGAGCGGACGAAGTTCTACCTGGGATACCTCGTCGTGGGCGTGGGTGGCCTGGTGGCGCTCTGGCTGCTGCGGGATGCCGTCTTCAGCGCCCTGGGACGCAGCGCCGACCTCACCGGCCGGGAGCGCATTTGGGACGCGGTGCTGGCCCGCACCGCGGAGCGGCCGTGGGTCGGCTGGGGCTACGCGACGCCGTGGATCCCGTCGGATCCGGCGTTCGACGGCTGGGTGGTCGATCACGGCCAGACCGTCATGCAGGCGCACAGCATGTGGATCGACGTGTCGATGCAGCTCGGGATCGTCGGCGTGGTGCTGCTCGCGCTGCTCTTCTTCGCCTTCATCTGGCGCTCGTGGTTCTTCGCCGTCGACCGGCCGCGCTGGGATCTCCGATCCGACCGCCCGTACTCGCCGCTGACCCTGCTGCCCACGCTGGTGGGGGCGATCCTCCTGGTGCAGGGGCTGGCCGAGTCCAGCCCGCTGCTGCTGTGGGGCTGGCTCTTCGTGGTCATGCTCGGCGGCAAGATCAAGCAGTCCCCGCACGTGGGGGTCGGTCCCGCCGAGCAATCGGCCGCGATCGAGCGCGGTGAGGCCGTCCGCCCGGACGAGTCCGTCCCCCGTGACCGCCCGGGGCCGGGCGCGTGAGCGACTCGCCCGCGCCGACGGCACCCGGATGGCCGGGGGCGCTGCTGAACTCGGCGTCCTTCGCCCGCGCGTTCACCGTCACCGTCTTCGGCACCGTCTTCGCGTCCTTCGCGATCGAGCGCATCGCCGGGCACGTCACCTATGTCACCGTGGTCGCCGGGCTGTGCGTGCTGGGAGCGGCGGTGATGATGGTGCGCCGGGGCGAGGTCTCGCTCCTGCGGCTGGTGCCCACGAGCGTGGTCGTGTTCGTCGGCTGGGCACTGGCGAGCGTCTTCTGGAGCGGCGAGCCGACCACCTCGTTCTGGAGCTGGGTCTCGATGGCCGCGATCGCCTTCCTGGCCGTGGTGATCGGCCACGTGCGGGACACGCTGCAGACCGTCCGGGCCCTCGGCGACGTGCTCCGCGTGCTCCTGGGCCTCTCCCTCGCCGTCGAGGTGCTCTCCGGCATCCTGCTCGACGTCCCGTTCCGCTTCCTCGGCGTGCAGGGCAACCTCGCACAGCTGGGCCCGGTCCAGGGCATCTTCGGGACGCGCAACCTCCTCGGCTTCGTCGCCGTGCTCGCTCTCATCACCTTCCTGATCGAGTACCGCACGCAGTCCGTCGCGCCGGGCGTGTCGGTGGCATCCGTCGTGCTGGCGGGCGGCCTGGCCGCCCTGAGCGACTCCCCCACGGTCGTCGTCCTCGCCCTCGCCGTGGGCCTGGCCGTCGGCGCCCTCGCGCTCGTGCGCCACGCGCGCCCCGAGCGTCGCGCCGGACTGCAGCTCGCCCTCGGCGCCCTGGTCGTCGTCGGCGTCTTCGTCGGCTATGCGGCGCGGCATCCGATCATCGCCCTGCTCGGGGCCGGCACGGACTTCTCCATGCGCGTCGACCTCTGGAACTTCATGGTCGACATCCTGCGCCAGAGGCCCGTGCAGGGATTCGGCTGGTTCGGCGTGTGGGACCCGCGGGAGTACCCCTTCAACGCCATCAACTTCTGGGTCGACGCCGACCACGCCACCGGGCTGAACGCCTACTTCGACGTGGCGCTGCAGCTCGGCTGGGTGGGGCTGGTGCTGTTCCTCGCCCTGGGCGCCCTCGCCCTCGCGCGCGCGTGGCTGGTCGCCGGCGAGCGTCGCTCGGTGGTGTACGCGTGGACGCCGCTCATCCTCGTGGCGCTCCTGGTCGACTCGATGTTCGAGAGCTTCACGCTCACCGGCCTCGGCTGGCTGATGCTCGTGCTGTGCGCGGTGCGCGCGGGCCAGTCCCGCTCGTGGCGCGAGCGGCTGGACGGCGGGACGGATGCCGGCGGCGGGGCGGGCGCGAGCGGCTCCGGGCTTCCCCACGACCAGGGACCGCACGGGACGGCGGGGTAGGCTTCTCTCCGGCCCGACGTCTCGGCGCCCGCCGCCTCATCCCGGAGATCACCCCGTGAGCCACGTTCCGTCCGTCGCACCGTTCGACCCCGCCACCGCGACCATCGCCATCGTGACGTACAACCGGTCCGGTCTGCTGACGCGCCTGCTGACGAGCCTGACGACGATGGACCCGAAGCCCGGCAACGTCGTGATCATCGACAATGCCTCGACCGACGACACTGCCGATGTCGTCGAGTCGTTCCGCGAGAGCCTGGAGCCCACGTCCGTCGTATACCGGCGCATGGAGACCAACACCGGTGGGTCGGGCGGCTTCAGCGAGGGCATGCGCGTCGCGTACGAACTCGGGTCCGAATGGATCTGGCTCATGGACGACGACGTCGAGGTCCTCCCCGACGGGCTGGCGAAGATGGGCAGATGGGCGCCGCGCTTCAAGAGCATCCAAGGACGCCGCTACGACTACGACGGCAGCGCATTCTATTGGCAGTACCGGATCGCGGAGCCGTTGGGCATCCCCATCCCGTTCGCCCCTGCGGGCTTCGACGACTCGGGCTACAAGCCGATGAACTCGGGCTGCTTCGAGGGGATGTTCATCCACCGCGACATCGTGCGCGAGATCGGCCTGCCCGACCCGCGCTTCTTCATCTACTGGGACGACCAGATGTACGGCTGGCTGGCTTCCCGCATCACGCAGTCCGTCATCGTGAATGAGTTCGTGCTCCGCCGCACGCGCGAGATCAAGCAGTGGGACATGGGCATCCGGCACATGAACGCGTCCAGCAACGCCTACCGCTACTACATCATGCGCAACAGGGCATACATCAAGAAGTACTACCGCGCGCTGGGCGTTTACCGCCGCGTGCCGTTCGCCCTCGGGACGGCGTTGACTTTCGGCAAGGAGCTCATCCGCCTCCTCTTCGTCGAGCGCACGGTCCGCGGCACATCGAACCTCTTCCGCGGCCTTCGTGACGGGCGGAAGATCTCCAAGGATGCCTCGTGGCAGCCCATGCCGCCCCTGACAGCGGCAACTGCCCAGGCCTGATCTCGACGCATCGGTCTCATCGATTCTGGACCAACCGGTGGGAGTGAGCGCGATCAGCCGGTCGGGTAGTCGGCGTTGTAGCGGTCGAGCACCTCGTCGATCGGAGCGTCCAGCGCGAGCCGGTGCCTGTCGAGGTACAGTCCGCGACGGCAGAACCGCCGCAGGTCGCGTTCGCTGTGCGACACGAAGAACAGCGTCCGGCCGTCTGCCAGCAGCTCGTCGATGCGGGTGTAGCACTTCTCGCGGAACGCCTTATCGCCGACCGCCAGCACTTCGTCGACGAGGAGGATCGGCTCCTCGAGCTGCGAGACGACAGAGAACGCCAGGCGCACCTTCATGCCGTTGCTGAGATGCTTGTAGGGCGTGTCGACGAAGTCTCCCAGCTCGGCGAAGTCGATGATGCCGTCGAACCGACGCGTCACCTCCGCCTTCGACATCCCATGGAGGCCCGAGGTCAGGCGCACGTTCTCGCGCACGGTCAGGTCGCCGACGAAGCCTCCGGTGATCTCGATAAGCGGGGCCACTCCGCCGTTCACTGAGACGCTCCCCTCGTCCGGGAGCAGCACGCCCGCGACGAGCTTGAGCAGCGTGGACTTGCCCTGCCCGTTGCGTCCGACCACGCCGATCGACTCTCCGGGACGCACGTCGAAGGCGACGTCGCGCAGGGCCCAGAACTCGCCGGGTTTGGAGCGCCGCGAGGAGTCCGAGAACAGGTCCTTGATGCTGCGGCGGCCGCGCCGGTTGCGGCGGAAGCGCACCCCGAGGCCCTCGACCTCGATCGCGAGACCCGACGACGTCATCACAGCTCCTTCAGCACGGGACGCTCGAGGCGGCGAAACACGAGGACGCCGAGGACGAAGAAGAGCAGCGACGTCACGGCGCCGATGGAGACCACCCACGGGTCCCATTCCTCAGGGAAGAAACCCACCCGATAGAGGGCGAAGATCCCGGCCAGCGGATTGAACGCGGCGAGCGTCTCGAGAGCGCCCGGCAGGTCGGAGACGCCGTAGATGACCGGAGAGGCATAGAACAGTGCGCGCAGGATCAGCTTCGTCGTGCGCTCGAGGTCGCTCCACAGCACGCACAGGGGCGCGACGAGCAGGCCGAGGCCGATGAGCAGGATGGTCTGCAGCACGACGGCGACCGGGAACAGCAGCAGTCCCCAGTTGAACTGGACGCCCGGTCCGGCGAAGACGACGAACAGCACGAGGACCGGCAGCGAGCACAGGAACTCGATGCCCTTCGACAGCACGATCCGGTTCACCCAGATGGAGCGCGGGATCGCGGTGGACCGCACCAGCCGGGCGTCCTTATTGAACGCCCGCGTGAAGTCCGACACCACCGAGTTGAACCACACCCACGGCAGCAGTGCGGTGATTAGGAAGACGATGTACGGCTCGTGGCCGACCGTGCGATCGAAGATCTGCGTGAAGACGAACCAGTAGATCGCGCTCATCACGAGCGGGTCGAGGACCGACCACAGGTAGCCGAGCGCACTCGTGGCGTAGCGGACCTTCAGATCACGCGCCGACAGCAGCCACAGGGAGTGGACGTAGCGCCGGGGCGATCCGGGGGCGCCGACGGCGGCAGTGCTCACTCAAACGAGTCTAGGCTCCGCCTGCACACGGCGCGTGCACCGAGGCGCGGTAGTCTGTACGCGCCCCCGACGTGAGATTCCTCCCCGTGACGACAGCCACAGCAGCGACCTACACCCCAGCCCGCCCGGCTCGTTTGACCCCCGTCCGAGCAGAGATCCAGGCACTCCGGATGCTCGCGGTGCTGGGTGTCCTCCTCTTCCATCTGTGGCCGAACCGTCTCACCGGCGGATACGTCGGCGTCGATGTCTTCTTCGTCGTCTCGGGATTCCTGATCACCGATCATCTCGTGCGCGACCACGAGCGCTTCGGGCGCGTCCCGCTGGCCGCGTTCTGGGCTCGGCGAGCGCGCCGCCTGCTTCCGGCATCCTTCCTCGTCCTCCTGGCGACGGCCGCAGCGGTATACGCCTGGGTTCCGCTCAATCGCTGGCCGCAGATCGGCTCGGAGATCATCGCCTCCGCGCTGTACGTCGAGAACTGGGCCCTCGCCGCGCAGTCCGTCGACTACATGGCCGCTTCGAATGTCGCGTCTCCGGTCCAGCATTTCTGGACGCTGGGCGTGGAGGAGCAGTTCTACCTCGTCTGGCCGCTGCTGCTCGCCGTGGGGATCCTCGTCGCCCGACTCGCGAGGAAGGGCGCGGGGTTGGGCATCACCGTGGCAGTGGCATCGGCGACCGTCGGCAGCCTGGTCTTCTCGGTCGTCTACACGGTGCTGGTGCCGACCGTCGCGTATTACTCCACCTTCACGCGCGCGTGGGAGTTCGGCGCCGGTGCTCTCCTCTCCTTGCTCCTGCGTAGGCGCCCGGCGCCCTTCGGCGCTGCGTGGGCATCAGTGGCCGCCGTCGGCGGCTGGCTGCTGATCCTGGGAACGATGGTGGTGTACACCTCCTCCACACCGTTCCCCTCCTACACGGCGGGACTGCCGGTGCTGGGCGTCCTCGCGGTCATCGCAGCGGGCACCCCCGCGACGGGACCGCGGGCGCGCATCACGGGCCTGCCGCCGATCCAGTTCCTGGGGGATGTGTCGTACGGCGTCTATCTGTGGCACTGGCCCCTGATCGTCCTGCTGCCCTTCGTCACGCTGACGCCCCTCGCCACGGGGCAGAAGCTGGGCATCGCGGCCGCCTCGATCGCGCTCGGCTGGGCGTCGAAGAGATTCGTCGAAGACCCGGTCCGCGGCCACCGGTGGCTCGCGGGACGGCCACGGCGCTCGCTGCTCGGTGCGGCGGCGGGAATGGTACTGGTCACGTGCGCGGCATTGCCGCTCGCGGTGTCATCGATCCCTCCGCCTCCCGACCCACCGGCGACTCTGCCCGCCTGCTGGGGTGCTGCTGCGATGACCGACGCGTCGTGCGGCGGTCCGCTCGCCACGCCGCTGAAGGCGCCGCCGGAGTCTTTCGCCGCAGACCGTCCGACGCCTGACGCGCAGGCGTGCGAGGTCACCGTGGAACTGGCGGCCTTCCGGCGGTGCGACCGCGTCGCCGGAGCCGACGATGCCCCCCACATCGCGCTGATCGGCGACTCGCATGCCACGCGGTGGGTGGAGGCGTTCGATCGTGCCGCCGGCGACGACGGCTGGAGCCTGACGACGTACCTCGTGTCCGGATGTCCCCTCGTCTCGCGCGAGCCGCTCGGCAGCCCCTGGGGGTTCGATCCCGTCGGCGCCGAGCTGTGCACCGCTCCCACCGGAGCGCTGCTGCAGGAGGTCGCCGACGATCCCGCCATCACGGACGTGGTCTTCACCAATCGGACACGGCTGTATCTCTCCGACGACCCGGCGCACCATCCGCTCCAGGCCGAGGCGGTGGAGGCCTCAATAAAGGCTCTGCAGGACGCGGGCAAGAATGTCGTGATCCTCAAAGACCATCCCGAGATCCGTCCGGTGCCGCAGCAGGGTGGCGCGAGCGCACCCGATTGTCTTGCGCTCGCCCCCATCGACAGCTGCCGGATGCCGCGCACTGCAGCCGACTTCGACGACCCGATGACCGCGGCAGCCACCGCGACCGGCGCGGGGATCGTGGATCTCACCGACGCGTTCTGCGACGCAGAGGTCTGCTACTGGCAGATCGGCGGGCTGTCGGTCTACACCGACGACAATCACCTGTCTCGATCGTTTGCCGCGAGCCTTGCGGACCCGCTGGCCTCCGCACTCGCACCGTTGGTCGCTGACTGACGCGTGGCGCGTCGCGTGGCCGTCGTCCCCGCGTCAGAGCCGGTGTCTCAGAGCAGCCGGGCGAGCGCCGGTGCGAGTGTGCGAGCGTACGTCGCCGTCAGGTGATTGTCGTCGAGATACACGACGACACCGCCGATGACCGGCAGGCACACACCGTCCGGGCAGAGGTAGGGCGTCAGGTCGGCGACGCGTACGTCGCCCCCCTCTAAGCCGGCGGCCGGATTTCGATGCGCGAGCACCGCGTCGGCGGTGCGGGTGCATTCGGCCGCCTCAGGACCGAAGTCCTCGACACAGTCGAACATGTCGATGGCGAATCGGGGGTTGTCGCGGATGAGGAGGATCTGGGCCTCGGTGGTGCTCAGATCTTCCAGCGTCGCCTCGATTCCGGCGAGCAGCCGCTCCTCCGAGGCATCGGGGATCGTCTTCGTCCCCATCGCCACGATGATCGCCGGGTCGAGCCGGCGGATGTGCGCCAGGGCGTCGTCGCGCCACTCCTGGCACCCCTCGACTCCGGGAACCGGCGACTCGTCAGCCGCGAACGAGCAGCCGGCTTTGAGGAGTGCCACCACGTCCAGGCCCCGCTCCTCTGCCAACGGGATCACCGCACCCATCCACTGCTGGGCATGCGAGTCGCCGACGACCACGAGGGTGCCCTGCGGCGCGGAAGCCGCCGGTTTCTCCGAGCATCCTGGCGACGACCCGGCTACCGGCTTCCGAGTCCCTGTGCAGGGGCCGTCCAGCGCCACCCACTCCTCGTCGAGGGCTGTCGCCAGCGGCACGATCTCGTCGTAACTGCCGTCCGGGCCGGAGCCTCCCGGAAGCAGGACCGCTGCACCGGGGTTCTGCGACGACGCCTCGATCGTGGCCGCACGCGCCGTCTCGGCAGCGGTCCACGCCGTGAGCGGCACAGCGACGAGGGCCACCGACGCCAGGATCGCGACCACGCCACGGCGCGTCGAGGCGCTGATCCAGCGCGAGCGCCGGACGGGGTTCTCGACCAGGTACGTGAGGGCGAAGGCGAGCCCGACGCTGAGGGCGATCACCGCCGTGCCGGCGTACGGGCCGACGGAGGTTCGATTTGTCAGCGTCAACCAGGTGATGAGAACCGGCCAGTGGACGAGATAGAGGGCGTAAGCGATCGCACCGAGCCGGAGCAGGATGCCGTTGGAGAGGAAGCGCTCCGCGCCGAAGCGTGTCGTCGTGCGGCCCGCGATGATGACCGCTGCGGCGCTCAGCGTGGGCCACAGCGCGAGATAGCCCGGGAACCCGCCCTGCACATCGAGCACCATGCCGCACGAGACGAGCCCCGCGATGCCGGCCCAGCCCACGACTATCGCCCAGCGAGCCCCGAGCCTGATCTGCGGCGCCGCAAGCGCGAGGAGGGACCCGAGTGCGAACTCCCACAGGCGGGCGAAGGTGTCGAAGTACGCCCGCTGCTGGTCTGCTGAGGTGGCGATGATGGAGTACACGAAGGACGCGGCGAAGATGACGGCGAAGACGACGGCGAGCGAGCGCCTCAGGTCCAGGCCCGCCCGTCGGGCAGCGAGGCCGATGGTGAGGATGACCAGTGGCCACGCGATGAACACCTGTCCCTGAATCGACAGCGACCAGAAGTGGAGCAGTGGGCTCGGGGTGGACTCCTCGCGCGCGTAATAGTCCACGGAGGACGCCATCAGCTCCCAGTTCTGCGCGTAGAACAGAGACGCCCAGGCCTGCCGCCAGACGTCCGACCATGTCGACGGCGGGAACCAGAGCCAGGTCACGGCGAGCACTCCGACGATGGTGACGGCGGCGGCGGGGAGAAGGCGACGGAATCGGCCCACCCAGTATGCGCCGAGGGCGGGCCCCCTCCCGTCGAGCAGGCGTCGCGCCAGCGACGCCGTCAGGAAGTACGCCGAGATCATCAGGAAGACGTCCACGCCCCCTGATACGCGCCCGAACCACACGTGGTACGCGACGACCAGCCCGACTGCGAGAGCCCTCAGCCCGTCGATGTCGGGACGATGAGCTGCGTCCCCGACGCTCCGACGCGCGGCGAGCGTCGAGGCGACTGTGAGCTCGGTCACGCCAGCTGGTTCTGCCACATCGACAGCGCCGAGCCGATCGCCATGTGCATGTCGAGGTACTGGTACGTGCCGAGACGGCCGCCGAACAGGACGTCCTTCTCGCCCCTGGCGAGCTCGCGGTAGGCGAGGAGGCCGGCCCGGTCTTCAGGGGTGTTCACCGGGTAGTAAGGCTCGTCGTCCCGGGTAGCGAACCGGGAGAACTCCCGCATGATCACGGTCTTGTCAGCGGGGTATCGCTCGGCTCGTTCGGGGTGGAAGTGCTTGAACTCGTGGACGCGGGTGTACGGCACGTCCGCATCGGCGTAGTTCATGACCGAGGTGCCCTGGAAGTCGCCCACCTCGAGCACCTCCTCCTCGAAGTCGAGTGTGCGCCACGAGAGCGCGCCCTCCGCATAGTCGAAGTAGCGATCCACCGGACCCGTGTAGACCACGGGGAGCTGGCCCACGACCGCGTTCCGGCTCAACGGCTGCGACTCATCGAAGAAGTCGGTCTCGAGCTTCACCTCGATGTTGGCGTGATCTGCCATGCGCTCCAGCCACGCAGTGTAGCCGTCCGTGGGAAGACCTTCCCAGGTGTCGTTGAAGTACCGGTTGTCGTAGTTGTAGCGCACGGGGAGTCGGCTGATGACCTCGGCGGGCAGGTTCTTCGGGTCGGTCTGCCACTGCTTGGCCGTGTAGTCGCGGATGAATGCCTCGTAGAGAGGTCGGCCGATGAGAGCGATCCCCTTCTCCTCGAGGTTGGCTGCCTCCTTCGCGTCGAACTCGCCGGCAAGCTCGTGCACCAGCGCCTTCGCCTGGTCGGGGCTGTAGGCCGACTGGAAGAACTGGTTGATGGTGCCGAGGTTGATCGGCAGCGGATAGACGACGCCGCGGTGATTCGTGTACACGCGATGCACGTAATCGGTGAACGTCGTGAATCTGTTGACGTACTCCCACACCGTCGCGTTGGACGTGTGGAAGAGATGCGCACCGTAGCGATGGACCTCGATCCCGGTCTCGGGGTCGTCCTCGCTGAAGGCGTTGCCGCCGATGTGCAGCCGCCGATCGATCACCGTCACCTTGCGACCCGCCTCGGCGGCCCGCTCAGCGATGGTGAGGCCGAAGAAGCCGGAGCCGACGACGAGGAGATCCATGCAGAAGCCTTTTGAGAATGGGAGCGGGGGGCGCGGTGCGAGAACACCGCCATAGATTCTACCGACCAGCGGCGGGATCCTCGGACCCGGTCGACGCGAGGTACCGCTCGAGCGCTTCCTCCCATGCCACGGGCGCGAATCCCGTGGATCGGATCCGCTCGAGACGGAGGACGCTGTTGCGCGGGCGAGGCGCGACGACCGCAGCGGCCCCGGCGAAGTACTCCTCGGTGCTCACACCGGTCACTCGCGCCGGGTCCTGCCCGGTGAGGCTGAAGACGCGACGCGCGACGTCGGCCCAGGTGACCGGCTCCCCCGCGCCGGTGACGTTGTAGACACCGTATGGAGCTTCGACATCGAGGAGATGCCGGATGGCAGCCGCGATGTCAGAGGTGAACGACAGGCGACCGACCTGGTCGTCCACCACGCGCGGGTCGACGCCACTTCGCGCGAGCGCCGCCATGGTTCGCACGAAGTTGCCGCCGTCGCCGATCACCCAACTCGTCCGGACGATGTAGTGACGGGGGGCGGTGGCTGCAGCGGCATCACCGGCCGCCTTGGTCTGTCCGTAGACGCCGAGCGGCGCGACGGGATCGTCCTCCCCGTACGCCTCGGTCTTGGTACCGTCGAACACGTAGTCGCTCGAGATGTGGACCAGCGTGATGCCGTTCTCGGCCGCGACGCGGGCCAGGTCGGCCACCGCCGTGGTGTTCGCTGCCCAGGCGTGTGCGCGCCCCTCCGTCTCCGCCAGATCAACCTTCGTGTACGCCGCTGCGTTGATGATCGCACCGTAGTCGCGCCACCGGCGGGCACCAGCCAGACCGGGTGCGGTGACGTCCAGGTCGTCGCGCGTGACGTACTCGACGTGCGCGGGGTCTCCGAACTCGTCACGGACGGCTCTGCCGAGCTGTCCGTTGGCGCCCAGAACCAGGATCTTGCGGGGTCGAATGGGTGTGACGTCCGCCAGGCGAGGGTGATTCTGGTCCTTGTCGCTGATCACCACCCGATCCAAGGGGATCGGCCACACGATTCCGGCGGTCTCGTCTGCCAGATTGAGGAAGGAGTATTCGGCTTCAGGCGACCAGTGATCGTTGACCAGATACGTGTACGCGGTTTCCGGTTCGAGCGTCTGGTACGAGTTGCCGACGCCGCGGGGAACGAAGATCGCGCGTGACGGGTCGATCTCGGCGGTGAAGACAGCTCCGAACGTCGGGCCTTCGCGCAGGTCCACCCACGCGCCGAAGATGCGGCCGGTCGCCACCGAGACCCACTTGTCCCACGGCTCCGCATGGATGCCTCGAGTGGTGCCGACCTCGTCATTGAACGAGATGTTGTTCTGCACCGGCCCGAGGTCCGGGAGACCGAGCGCCGCCATCTTCTCGCGCTGCCAGTTCTCCTTGAACCAGCCGCGGGAGTCGCCGTGCACGGGCAGATCGAAGAGGACCAGACCGGGGATGGACGTTTCGGTGGCCCGAAGCTGCTTGCCGAACTCGATGGACACGACGCGACGCCTTTCGGAACAGGTGAGAGAACGTGAGGGCGGGGGCTCCCCGCTACTGGCCCTTGGAGGCGTAGAACGCCTCCACCCCGTCCTTGGCCGGCGCCCACCAGGACTCGTTGGCCCGATACCAGTCGACCGTCGCAGCGAGTCCGGCGTCGAAGTCGCCGTACTGGGGAGTCCACCCGAGCTCCGTCCGAAGCTTGGTCGAATCGATGGCGTAACGCAGGTCGTGTCCGGCTCGGTCGGTGACGTGATCGTAGGCGTCCGCCGGCCGGCCCATCAGCCGGAGAATCGTCTCGACGACCGTCTTGTTGTCTTTCTCGCCGTCGGCACCGATGAGGTACGTCTCTCCGATCGCGCCCTTGTCGAGGATCGTGAGGACGGCCGACGAGTGGTCGTCCGCGTGGATCCAGTCCCGCACGTTCTCGCCCTTGCCGTAGAGCTTGGGACGGATGCCGCGCAGAACGTTGGTGATCTGACGGGGAATGAACTTCTCGACGTGCTGGTAGGGCCCGTAGTTGTTCGAGCAGTTCGAGATCGTCGCCCGCACGCCGAACGATCGGACCCAGGCGCGGACGAGAAGGTCACTTCCCGCCTTGGTCGACGAGTAGGGCGACGAGGGGTTGTACGGCGTCGACTCCGTGAACCGCGCGGGGTCGTCGAGCTCCAGGTCGCCGTAGACCTCGTCCGTGGAGATGTGGTGGAAGCGCCGGTCGTGTCTGCGTGCCGCTTCCAAGAGCGTGTAGGTGCCCACGATGTTGGTGTCGAGGAACGGCCGCGGGTCGTGCAGCGAGTTGTCGTTGTGCGACTCGGCCGCGTAGTGCACGACGGCGTCGACTCCGGAGAACAGGTCGTCCACCAATGCCGCGTCCGCGATGTCCCCCACCACGAGGCGCACCCGGTCCTCCGGCAGGCCGTCCAGCGATGCGCGGTTGCCGGCATAGGTCAGCTTGTCCAGCACGGTGACGTGGTCGTCCGTGTGGGCGATGACGTGATGGACGAAGTTGGAGCCGATGAAGCCGGCGCCCCCCGTGACCAGAAGCTTGCGGCCCATTCAGCGCCCTCTTTCCAACGTCTCCAGCAGATACGTCCCGTATCCGGATTTCACCAGCTTCTGCGCCCGCTCACGAAGCTCGTCGTCGCTCAGGAACCCCTGACGCCAGGCGACCTCCTCGGGCACGCCGATCCGCAGGCCGGTCCGGCGCTCCATCGTGCGGACGTAGTCTGCCGCGTCCGTCATCTGGTCGAAGGTCCCGGTGTCGAGCCACGCTGTGCCGCGAGGCAGCACCTCCACCTGCAGCTTCCCGCGTTCGAGGTACGCCCGGTTCACATCGGTGATCTCGTATTCACCACGCGGCGACGGCTGGAGTCCCCGAGCGATGTCGACCACATCGTTGTCGTAGAAGTAAAGCCCCGGAACCGCGTAGTTCGACTTGGGCTCGGCGGGCTTCTCCTCCAGGGAGACAGCCTTCCCCTCGGCATCGAACTCGACGACGCCGTAGGCGGACGGCTCTGCGACCCAGTATGCGAAGACGGCGCCCCCGTCGACGTCCGAATAGCGCTTGAGCTGCGTGCCCAGCCCCGGGCCGTAGAGGAGGTTGTCCCCCAGCACGAGGGCGACCTTGTCGTCGCCGATGAAGTCCGCGCCGATGGTGAAGGCCTGCGCGAGACCGTCCGGCGAGGGTTGCTGCGCGAAGGTGAGGCGCACGCCGAACTGCGACCCGTCCCCGAGGAGGCGCTCGAAGAACGGCGCGTCGTGCGGCGTGGTGATCACGAGGATGTCGCGGATGCCCGCGAGCATCAGAGTCGACAGCGGGTAGTACACCATCGGCTTGTCGTAAACGGGGACGAGCTGCTTGGAAACGCCCAGGGTGATCGGGTGCAGACGCGTGCCCGAGCCTCCGGCGAGAATGATGCCCTTCACCCGTCAATCGTGTCATACGGCTGCCTGGATTCCCGTGCTGAGAGCAGCCCGGGATCATCCTGTGCACCGCGTGTCATAGCATCAATCACACGCGTCACAGTGGTATCTAACCGCCACTTCGGTAACAATGATCACGTGAATGATGCTCAACCGGGTCGCCTTCGTCACTCCATGACCGCGCTCCTGGTCTCCACGGCACTGGCGGCAGGGCTGATCGCAGGCGCCGTTCCGGCGACGGCGGCCCAGCAGCCAACGACGGCCGTGCCGGCAGCGGCCGTCGCCCCGGCCGTCATCACCGATCCCGCGCAGTTCCGCCCCGGGAACATCATCTCCAACGAGGTGTTCTTCGACTCGTCGACAATGACCGCCGAGAACATCGACGCATTCCTGAAGCAGCGGGTGGCCCGCTGCCAGTCGGGATACGTCTGCCTGAAGGATTACCGGCTCTCGACGACGTCCCGGGCCGCCGACAGGTACTGCAACGCCTACGAGGGAGCCTCCAACGAATCCGCCGCCCAGATCATCTCCAAGGTCGCACGGGCGTGCGGGATCAATCCCCAGGTGCTCATCGTGACCCTGGAGAAGGAGCAGGGACTCGTGACTCACACCTGGCCGTCCTCCTGGCGGTACACCATCGCGATGGGCCAGGGATGCCCTGACACGTCGGACTGCGACACCCGCTACTACGGCTTCTACAACCAGGTGTACGGGGCGGCGCGCCAGTTCAAGATCTACACCGAGAATCGATACTTCACCTACTACGCACCGGGCAAGACCTGGAACGTCCGGTACCACCCGAACACGTCGTGCGGATCGTCGCCGGTCTACATCGAGAACCAGGCCACCGCGAACCTCTACTACTACACGCCCTATCAGCCGAACGCCGCCTCGCTCCGCGCCGGATACGGCGAGGGGGACTCGTGCTCCGCATACGGCAACCGCAACTTCTTCAAGCGCTTCACCGACTGGTTCGGCAGCACCCAGACCCGCTACGGGGCGCTGGTCCAGGGAGCGGGGCGCGCCGAGGTGTATCTTCTGTCGAACGGCAACAAGCACCACGTCCCCACCATGGAGGTCCTCACGACGCTGCGCTCGCGGCTCGGAGCGGTCGCGACGGTGCCGGCGGCGTACATCGACGACCGCCCTTCCGGCAAGCCGATGTCGCGCTACGTCCACGACCCGAGATCCGGCACGCTGTATCTCCTCGAGCGCGACGGCACGAAGCATCGCTTCGCCTCCGCCGCGCAGGTCACGCTGTTCGGGTATGCCTTCACCGGCTACGTCGACGTCGACGCTCGCGTCGCCGACGCCTTCACAACAGGCTCCGATGTGGGTTCCTTCATCCAGGTGTGGGCCAAGCCCGAGGCGTACCTGGTCGAGAACGGCCAGCGTCGCCATGTGTACGACTGGGCGGCCTGGCAGTACGTCACCCGCGGAACCTCGCGGTACCTCGCGACGGTCGATGCTGCGGCCGCCGCGAACATCCCTGTCGGACCGACATATCTCACGCCGAACACGCTCGTGCGCGCCCAGTCGTCGGGTGACGTCATGCTGGTGACGCCCACCGCGACTCTCGTCCACATCCCGAGCTTCTCGCTGGCGGCCGACTTCGGCGCAACCGCGTACCGCGTCCTGCCCGACAGCGCACTGGCCGGGCGCAGCATCGCGAGCACCCAGCTCGCTCCGATCATCGACTGCGGTGGCGAGGTCCTCATCGCCGCCCGCGGAGGGGCGCGAGTCCTGGACGGCGGCAAGCCCGAAGGCGTGACCGCGACCGCGCTGAACGGCGCCGACTGCGCCGGGATCCCCCGGGTGGGCGGGTCTCTCGCAGCCCCGGTGCTCATCCAGCCGGTCTCTGCGGCCGAGGTGTACGTCCTCGACAAGGGCAAGCTGCGCCACGTCCGCTCCTACGCCAAGCTCCTGGAGCTCAACGGGCCGCGCCCGCTCACCATCCTCCGCTGGTCGCCTGACGCCGTCGCGCGCATCGGGGTGGGTGCACCGGTGCTCGCCGACGGAGCGTTCGTGCAGTTCGAGGGTCGTGGCGAGGTCTACCGAGTCGAATCGACCGGACTGCGCCATGTCCAGTCGATGCAGACGCTGCTGAAGTTCGGCGGCGGACGCATCCCGGCCATCGAATTCCTTCCCGCGGCGTACCTGCCGGTGTACGTCATCGGTGCGCCCATCCCCTAGACAGCACGCTGTCGCGGCGGCGACCCGACCGGGGTCCTCCGGGCGGGTCGCCGTGCGCCGAGTTGGTAGGATCCTTGAACTGTGAGCTCTCGTGTGCTGGTCATCGTTCCCGCGTGGAATGAATCGCGTAACGTCGGAGCCACCGTTACGGAGATCCTGCGGCAGGACTCCCGCTACGACGTGGCCGTCGTCGACGACGGGTCCACCGACGACACCGCTGCGGTCGCCCGCGCGGCGGGAGCGACTGTGATCTCCCTGCCCTTCAATCTGGGCGTCGGCGGCGCGATGCGCACCGGCTTCACGTACGCGCAGCGACACGGCTACGGCAGAGCCATCCAGGTGGACGCCGACGGACAGCACAACCCTGCGGACATCGACCGCGTGCTGGCGGGGCTGGACGTCGCGGACATCTCGATCGGTGCCCGTTTCAGCGACGTCGGCGACTACAGCGTGCGTGGACCGCGCAAGTGGGCCATGCGCTTCCTGGCGCGCGTGCTGAGCAGGGTCGCCCGGACGCGACTCACCGATGTGACGAGCGGTTTCCGCGCAGCCGGCCCCAAGGCGATCGCCCAGTATGTCCGCTACTATCCCGCCGAATACCTCGGAGACACCCTCGACTCCCTCGTGGCCGCCTGCCACGCCGGCCTCTCCGTCACGCAGGTTCCGGTCGCGATGCGACCCCGCCAGCACGGCCGCCCGAGCCAGGGCGCCGTCGGGTCCACCATCTACCTGGGGCGCTCGGTGTTCGCGCTCGCGCTCGCGCTGATGCGGCGACCGACGCCCAACCCCGCCGGCGATGGGCTGCCGCTGTGATCGTCTTCCTCGGGATCGTGCTCGCGGTCGTCTTCCTCGCTATCGTCATGTGGCTGCTCCTCACGCGCCGACTGCGCGAGAAGTACGCCGTGCTCTGGCTCGTCATCGGGCTCGGCGTGCTGGTGCTCGGCATCTTCCCGCAGCTGCTCTACTGGCTGACCGGAGCGCTGGGCGTGCAGCTGCCGGCCAACTTGCTGTTCGCCACTGCGATCGTGCTCCTCCTGGGCGTGTCGCTCCACCTCTCCTGGGAACTCTCGCAGGCGGAGGAGGAGATCCGGAAGGTCGCCGAAGAATCGGCGATCGCGCGCGCTGAGATGCACGCGCTCACAGAACGGCTCTCGGCCCTGGAAGGCCACTCCGAGAGCGCCAGCGCGTCCGACGCAGACGGGAACGGATGACCGCGCCCGTCTGGGCCGTCTTCAGCGCGTACCGGCCCGACCCCTCCCTCATCGCGAACGTCGCGTCGGTCGCAGACCAGGTGGCAGGGGTCGTCGTCGTCGATGACGGTGGCGGAGACGGCTTCGATGACGTCTGGTCGTCGCTCGCTGCGGACGATGTCACCGTCGTCCGCCTGCCGGCCAACGCAGGGATCGCCGCGGCGCTCAACCGCGGCGTCGCGGTCGCCCGCCTCGCTGGCGCGCGCTCCGTCGTCACCTTCGATCAGGACTCCTCCGTGGCGCCCGGCTTCGTCGAGGCGCTCGAGACGACCGCCCGTTCTGCGGCAGCATCCGGACGTCCGGCCGCGCCGGTCGTCCCGGAGTTCTTCGGCGGCGTATCGCAGGCGGTGCGACGCGGTCGGTCCTCTGCGCTCACGGCTCCGAAGGCGATCCAGTCGGGCATGCTGGTCGAAGTCGAGGTCTTCGACGCCGTCGGACCGCTGCGGGAGGATTTCTTCATCGACCTGGTCGACGTCGAGTTCGCCATGCGCTGCCGCGTCGCCGGACGAACGCCGCTTGCGAGCGCGGGTCTGCGGCTGGAGCATCGGCTCGGGCTGCGGCTCGAGCGCCGCGTGCTCGGCATCCTTCTGCCCGGCGCCGCCACCGTCAGCACCCCTTTCCGCTACTACTACCGGGTGCGCAACCGCGTCGCGCTGAACCGCATCTTCGCCGGGCGGCTGAGAGGAGCGCGGCTCATCGACACGGCGCTGGATGCGGCGCATTTCGCGATGGTGCTTCCGCTCGCACGGCCCTGGCGTTCGCTCGCGGCGCTGTACCTGCGGGGGCTGAGCGACGGACGCCGTCTCCGGCTGGGGCGGATAGACCCCGAGACCGAGACACGGGCCCTCGCTGTCACGTGGTCTGCTCGGCGCCTGGACTGACGGCGGAGGCACGCACTCGGCGGTACGCGCGCAGCGCCGGTACGGCGATCACGGCCAGAGCAGTGGCCTCCGCGCAGGCGACACCCAGCGCGATCAGGTTCGCGGACCCCGACGCGGACCCGACCAGCATGACCGCCAGTCCCGTCGCGGCGGCCGCGATCGTCGCCCCGAACACGACGCGGTACCGGTGGTCGGGGATAAGGAGGTTCCGCGTCAGCGGCGTCGCGGTGGAGATGAACAGGAACGCGGCACCGAAGAGCACAGACGGAATCGGCTGGGCGGCGACAGCGGGGCCGAAGAGGACGGCCGTCGCCCACGGACCGAGGAGCGCGATCATCGCGCCGCCCACGATCCCCAGACCGACGTGGGCCGACAGCGCCATCCGCTGCCTGCGCGCCGGGTCGTCGCCGGCGGGATCGAGCACCCAGGCCTGGAAGGCGTTTCCGACCGCGACCACCGCGAGCAGTCCCACGCGGTAGATGCGGTCCGCGGACGCGAAAGCACTCGCATCCGCGGCGCTGAGCCCGGCGGTGGCGATCGGGATCGGCGTCGAACCGTACGCGTTCGCCGTCGCGTCGATCGCCGCCGTCGGCACCAGTGCGCCGACGATCGCGCCCATGGGTCTCTTCGTGGCCAGCGTGGGGTCGTGATCGCGCCTGACGATCAGCCAGTGAGCGAGCACCGCCGGCAGCGTGAAGAGCACCAAGGCGATCGGGTACCAGAGGACCTGGCCGGAGAGGAGGACCACGGGAAGCATGAGGACGGATGCCGCCAGCTTGGGTGCCGCGTCGAAGATCATGAGCGCGCGGGGATTGCCCTGGCCGATGCAGAACCAGGCCGGAGAGAGTCCACCGAGCGTCATGGCGACGGCGACCGCGATGGATTCCGTGCGGTAGGCACCCTGGCAGATGATCGCGGTGACGACCCCCGCGAGCGGAACGGCGGCGCAGGCGAGGAGGACCCGAGACCGGAGGCTCTCGCCGAGGATCTCCGCCCGCTCGTGGGCAGATCGGCTCCTCGCGATCCGGACAGGGCCGACGACTCCCCACCCGAACAGGACGCCGACCATGCCGAGGATGCCGATGGACTGCCCGGTGGAGAAGTTCGCCCACCCCTCGCTGCCCACGATGCGGGAGATGACGGGAAGTATGATGAAAGGCGCGAAAGCTGCGATCACGGGCGCTCCGGCGAAGCCGGCGAGTTTCAGCATGAATGACCGCATCACCCCAGATTCTACGGCGTGGGGTGCCCGCAGCCCGTTCTGCCGCCGAGAGGGAGTGTATGAAGGTCAGCGTCTGCATGGCGACGTACAACGGCGCGCGCTTCGTCGCCGAGCAGCTGCAGTCCATCGTGTCGGAGCTCGAGCCGCAGGACGAAGTGGTCGTCGTCGACGACGCCAGCCGTGACACCACCGCGGAGGTGGTGGAGTCGCTCGCGGACGATCGGATCCGGCTCATCCGGCAGCCCGTCAACCGGGGATACGTCCGCACGTTCGAGCGAGCTTTGTCCGAGGCTCGGGGCGACGTGCTCCTGCTCGCGGACCAGGACGACGTGTGGGAGCCGGGCCGACGTGCCGCCCTGGTGGCCGGACTCTCGGGGGCGCAGGTGTGCGCGTCGAACCTCGTCGTCCTCGGCAGCGGTGCCCCGCTGTCGAACCCCGTCACTCGGAGACCGTGGCGGCTCAGCGCCGCCACGTCCGGCCAGTCCGCCCGCAACATCCTCCGGATCCTCGCGGGCGTCGCCCCGTACTACGGGTGCGCGATGGCGGTGCGGGCGGACTTCCGCTCGATCGCGCTGCCCTTCCCCTCCTACCTCACCGAGTCGCACGATCTGTGGCTCGCGATCCTCGGCAACCGCGCGCACGCCATGGGTCACGTCGAGGACGCCACGATCCGCCGCCGGTTCCACGACGGCAACACCTCGCCGTCGCGCCCCCGGGGCCTGATCACCGTGCTGAAGGCCAGAGTGATGCTGCTGCGACTCGTGCTCGAAGCCGGCCGTCGCCTGCGACGGGCGCGCTCACGGGGCAAAGATGTGCGCGGCGCACGCCGCCAGGGCTGAGCCGTTCCCCCGCAGAGCGGCCGCCGGCAGCTCCGTGATCGCGTGCAGGCGCGACATCAGCCGCAGGGCGGCGGCGCGTCGAGCCCTTCGCCAGCCCATCACCGAAGCGGCCTTCCGGGCCTCGGCGTAGAAGCGCCGCTCGTCGCGGAACCGCGTGCCGTCCAGCAGCGCGGTCTGCGAGGCACTCGCGTCATGGCGCCGGTACAGGAACGCCGGGGAAGGATCGTAGAGCAGGCTTCCCCCATCCATGGCGATCTCGATGAGCACCGCGAGATCCTGGATGACCGCGAGATCCTCGCGGAAGGGGTGCCGGCGGAGCGTCTCCGCCCGGAAGGCGAGAGAAGGCCAGTACAGCCAGTTGCCCCGCAGCAGACTCGCGGCCAGCTCCTCACCGTGCAGCACGGTCCGCTTCGACCGAGGCGGCGCGAGAGCGTCCTTGACGCGATCGACGAGCGGCGTGCGAGCCTCGCCGCGTGCATCGACGACCTGGACGCCGGGCTGCACGATGTCGACGTCAGGGGCCGACGCCAGCGCCTGGCGCACCACCTCGACGTATGACGGCAGCAGCACGTCGTCGGCGCCCATGATCGTCACGAACGGGTGCTCGGCGAGATCTATGCAGCGCTGGAAGTTCCCGCTGATCCCCAGGTTCGCCTCGTTCCTCACGTATCGCACGCGGGGATCGGTGATTGCCTGCACGGCTCGCTGGACGGTCAGGTCCGGATAGCAGTCGTCGACGACCGTGAGTCGCCAGTTCGGGTCGGACTGGCCCTGCACGCTCGCGACGGCGCGCAGCAGCAGCGCGGGATCTCCCCAGTACGGGATGGCGATCTCGAGCGTGCTCATCGCCGGAGCCCGCACGAGACGACGCGATACAGCCGAGCGTCACCTTCGCTCACGACGAGCTCCACGTCATCCGATCTCTCCAGATGGTCGAGGCCGGAGTAGTCGCCGTCGTGCTCCTGGAAGTCCCCTCCGCCGAAATCCAGGACGAATCGGACGCCGGTCTCCTCGAGCGCCTCGCACATCTCGGGCGAGTCGCCGTCGGTGTCCAAGCCGGTGTTGATCACGCGCGCCGCCGCGGTCTCGTCCATGAGGAGGTGGGGCATGAGCACGGCGCGACCCGAGATGCCGTATGCGAATGAGGCGCCCGTCCACGGGTTGGCTGCGATGACGGCATCCTCGGGAACGTAGTCGTCCAGCTCGCGCATGAGCTTGTACTCGTCGGGGCTGAGGATCGGGCCACCCGGGCGCAGCTGGTAGGTGAACTCGATGTCCGCGGCCGCCTGCCGCATCGCCGGCCCCTGGCTCAGCAGTGTCAGGACGATCCCGAAGACGACCACCGACGCGCCGGTCCCCACGAGTCGACGGCCCCGGGCAGGCAGGCGTGCGGTGAGGAAGCGCACCAGCACCGCCCCTCCGAGCGCGGCGAGCGGAAGGGCTCCGATGGCCCAGACCGAGGCGAGCCGCGGTGCGTTGTTGTACCAGGGGGCCGTGAGCCACATGCGGAGCGTCTCGCTCGTCGACCCCGCGACGATCACGTACAGCACACCGCCGATCAGCGCGATGGACAGCACGATCCACCGGGCGTAGGTCGGGCGCCGGATCGCCGAGTAAACCCCGACGAGCGACAGCACCGCCACCACAGGCGCGGCGGGATACTGGTAGACGGAGGCGCTGACGACCTCTCCGATCGCCGCCGGCAGCGTGCCGAGGACCGGCCAGTAGATCTGACTCGCCGGGGGTCGCACGGCGATCAGGATGACGCAGCCGATGACCGCGTAGGCGAGGATCCCGCCGACCCATGCGGCGCGGATCATCGGCCGCCGGGCGCGGCCGAGCCGCCCCAGGGCGAAGGCGAGCACGATCGGCACGCTCAGGGCGAGCAGGGCGAGGAGCGCACCGGGGTGGGCCACTCCGAGGCCCGGCACGAGCAGCACGACGAGGAGCACGGCGTCCTGCCGGCGGGGAACCCGCCCCGGCCGCAGCGCCAGGTACGCGAAGGCGAGCGCGGCCGGCACGATGGAGAGCCCGAGGAAGAGGGGATACAGCACGCCGTAGTGCAGCGGCAGATACGGGAACGCGGGGAAGGCCGCGCTGAGCACGCCCGCGGACACGGTCGTGATGCGGCTCCGCCCGAGGAGCGTCCGGGCGAGGAACAGCGCACCGAGCGGCCACACAGCCGCAGCGATCGCGAACACCGCCGCGTTGGTCGCGGCGACGACGGACGCACCGGTGAGCATGACGATGAGCGAGACGACGGCGTGCCAGCCCGACGGGTAGAAGGGCAGGCCCTCGGGCGAGGTCATCGAGCCGATCCACAGCGGTGACGCGTTCGCGGTGTCGATGACGTACTGCACCGCGTTGAGGTGGAAGAAGTTGTCGTACCGCTGGGACAGGTACTCGGGGTCGCCGATGCTGCGGACCAGCAGGTGGGTGATGACCGCGGCTGGGATCGCGAACGCGACCGCCGTCACCCACCAGCGGGAGCGGTCCGGTCGTCTCGCGGAGTGCGCGGGCGTTCCTGCCCACCTCGACCATGCGTACGCCGACGCCGCGGCGATCACAGTGAGGGCGATCACCGGTACCGGACCCCAGCCGCTCCCCACCATCGGCGAGACCAGGGCGGCGACGGCGATGATGGCGACCGAGATGCCCGGGGCGGCCGCTGCCAAGCGGAGACCGCGGAACCCGAGCAGCCAGGCGGTGAGCCCGCCGGGCACGGCGAGGACCAGGAGGGTGACGGCGGCGGTCGGCGTGAGGCTCAGCCAGCTCACGCGTCGGCCTGTCGCGGGTACTCCACCTTCGGGTTGAACGTCACCCCGGCGAGCCAGCGGCCGAGCAGCCGGGCCCGCAGCGGAAGCGCGACGCGCCCGCGGTGGAGACTGACGGCGAGCCGAGCCCCGAACTCCAGGAAGTACAGCAGTCCGCGGTGGTGCAGCTGGTACGACGCCTCGTTGCGGACGCCGTAGGCGAACTTCCAGAGGCTCTTGCGGTCGACCATCCCGAAGTTCACCCCGCGGTTCTCGCCCATGTCGTGGACCACCACGCTGTCGAGCACCTGCACGCCCGGGCACCGGCGCGTGAGGCGCAGGGTGTACTCGCGGTCATCGAACCAGATGAAGTAGTCGCGATAGGGCAGCCCGTACTGTGCGATGGCCCATCGCGGGATCAGGACGGACACGAACGAGCAGGCCGTCACCATCACGTTGCGCTGCGCCTTGACCAGGAGCCGGCCCCAGTCCCAGGTGGGCACGGGGTTGTTCATCTCGCAGATGCTGCCGTCGGTGAACTGCACGACGGAACAGGCGAACGGCACGTCGCCGCCCAGCTCCGAGACCGCTTCGTCGAATCCGCGGACCAGTGTCTCGAGGGCGGTGGGCTGGGGGTAGCAGTCGTCGTCCATGATCCAGACGTGGTCGGCCCCGCCCACGTATCCGCGGAGCATACCCTCGGCGAACCCGCCGGCTCCTCCGCTGTTCTCGGCCATCGACACGACGGTCAACGGCGCTCGCGTCTCAAGTCGGGCGAGGTAGTCCCCCGTGCCGTCCGTGGAGGCGTTGTCCACCACGATCAGCTGCGCGACGGGCATCGTCTGCGCCTCGAGGGAGGCGATGACCGTCTTGAGCTTCTCGAGCCGGTTGAACGTCACCACGACCGCTGCGACCGTCACCACGTCTTGATCTCCTTCGTGAACCATTCGCTCGCGGACGGGTGCGACAGCAGCCTCTGCTCGGCTTCGCGTTCCGCGCGCCAGAGTTCTCGCCGGCGCGCCTCATCGTCGGCGAGCACCGCGACGCGCTCCGCCGCCGTCCGCACCGCCCGGTGGACGTTCTTGGGGACGAGTCCGGACGCAGGGATGATGTCCGACTGCGCGCCGACGTCGGTGGAGACCACCGGGACCCCGTGGGTGATCGCTTCGAGCGTGGTCAGCGTGAGGCCTTCGTTGTGCGACGTGACCACCAGTACGTGCGCCTCGTCGAGGGTCGTCTCGACCGGAACGGTCGAGTCCCTGCGCACGACATCCGTGAGGCCGTACGCCCGGAGCAGGTCGCCGACCCACCCGGCCATCTCACCGTCGCCGTGCATGATGAACCGGAAGTCACGTCCCTGCTTGCGCAGACGGTTGGCCATCGCCACGAACACCTCGGGCGCCTTCTGCCGCGCCATCCGACCGACGAAGGCCACCGTGAACGGCTCATCGCCGCGAGCGCGGAACTCCGCCTCCCGCGCGTCGACCGTCAACCCGCCGAGCGGCGCCATCACCACCCGATCCGGTGCGATGCCCTGCCGGTCGATCATCCATCGCTCGAGCGCGGGCGAGATGACGTGGTGCGTGGTGATCACGTCGGCGACGAGGGCGCTGCTCAGTGGGTAGCCGCCGCCCCGGTACTCGATGACGTGCGTGGAGTCGACGATCGGGATACCCGGACGGGACCGCGCGATCCAGTGCAGGCGGTCGTAGAGCCACTGATTGTGGTGGACGACCGCGCCGCGCACGTCGAACGTGCGCAGCAGTGCGCGGAGGAGCTCCTCGACGCCGGGCGTCTGCGACTTGGAGGTCGCCTCGGAGAACGGGATGATGAGCGCGTCGTCGAGTTCCGGTCGCGTGATCCACGGCTGGTGGGAATCCCGGTTCGTCAGGACGATCGGAAGCAGGCCGGCCTCGCGGATGAGACGGACGCTCTCGAACGCCCAGCGTTCCGCGCCGCCCAGCTCGAACCAGTGCAGACCGACGATGACCGCCCGTTCGGCGCCAGCGGGGTGCTGCACGGCCGGGATGATCGCCGAGTCGGAGTGTGCGGCGCCGGGAAGGAATTCCGCTTCGAAGTCGCGGCGGGGCGCGCGCCGGATCAGAGCCGCGCGATGACGGAGAAGCTCTATGTCGCGGGCCTCGTCGTAGAGGAGAGGCATCCGCGCCCGGATCGCTCTCAGTGTTCGCCGGACGAGTGTCGGCTCGATGTCCCGCGGCGGGTCGAAGTCCAGCACCTCGTCGCGGGAGACGTGGATGTGGCGGACGGGCTGCGCGACGAGCTCGCGCGCCTCGCGCTCCGCTTCGACGCGCGCCCACTCCTCGGGCGAGACGACGCTGGCCGCGCGAAGCGAGTACTCGCGCTTCCGGAACGCGCGCGACATGCCCGAGAACGTCGTGTCGTCGGAGGTGCGGGGCAGGGAGTCCCAGCCGCCGCCGTACTCGTGCACCACGAGCTCCTGCTCCGGCGCCATGAGCGCGTGGAAGTTCAGTGCGCCGACGAGCAGGCGACGCTCACGCAGTGACAGGTCATCCGGAATCTCGCTGGAGTCGGTCAATCGGAAGAGGGCCGGCTGGCCGAGCACTTGGCGAAGTGTCACTGTCGGGCGGTCTCTCGTCTGTGTCGTGGGGGCGCGGGAACCCGTCGTGGGGGGCGCGGGAACCCGCCGAGCCTACCAGCGGCTCCTCACAGCAACCCGTGAGGACGTCACGCATTAGGATGTATCGGCCCCATTCCGGGCCTGTCACAGCATCCGAGGAGGGCAATGTCCCGCGCCGCACCCGAGCTCGCGACTCTCGACGAGCCAGGACGCAGCATCGGCCTGCTGGACGTGTTCCGTCGCCGCTACCTGCTGTCGCTCATCGTGCGAAAGGAGGTGCAGATCCGCTACCGCGGGTCGGTGCTCGGCTGGATGTGGTCCTACGTCAAGCCGCTCGTCCAGTTCGTCGTCTTCTATCTGGCGATCGGCGTCTTCCTCGGGATGAACGGCCGAGTGGACTACTTCCCGATCTATCTGCTCGCCGGCATCACGATCGTGACGTTCTTCAACGAGGCCTTCTCCAACGGGACCCGATCGCTCGTCGACAACGCTGCGCTGATCAAGAAGATCTACCTCCCGCGAGAGATGTTCCCGGTGGCCAGCATGATGATCGCGGCTGTGAACACTCTCCCGCAGATCGTGGTGGTGATCGTGATCGCCCTCTTCTTCGGCTGGGCGCCGACCGCACTGCAGATCGGAGCGATCTTCCTCGGACTGATCATCGTGGCGACCCTCGCGACCGGTCTCGGGCTGTTCTTCGGCGCCGTGAACGTCACATTCCGCGACGCGCAGAGCTTCGTCGAGATCATCGTGATGTGCGCCGTGTGGGCGTCGCCGGTGATGTATCAGTGGGAGATGGTGGCGGATGCGGTGCCGGAGTGGTTGTTCGTGCTCTACCGCCTCAATCCCATCACGGTGGCCGTCGAGCTCTTCCATTACGGCATCTGGTTCCCCCTCGACCCCCGGCAGGCATCCATGATTCCCGGCATGTGGATGTACACCGCGATCGCGATCGGCACGTCCGCCGTCCTGCTCGTGATCGGCCAGACCGTCTTCCGCCGTTTGGAGGGGCGCTTTGCACAAGACCTCTGACACGCTCGCCGGCACGCTCCCGCGCGTGACCGTCCGCGACGTGCACAAGGACTTCAAGCTGCGGCACACCCACTCCATCAAGGAGACGGTTCTGGCCGCGGTTCGGCGCCGACCGCTGACGACAGACTTCCACGCGCTCGACGGGGTCTCGTTCGACATCGCCGAGGGCGAGGCCGTGGCGCTGCTGGGGTTCAACGGCTCCGGGAAATCGACGACGCTGAAGATGATCTCCGGGGTGCTCCGGCCCGACAGCGGAAGCGTCATGACGCGCGGGCGGGTCGCCGGCCTCATCGAGGTGGGGGCGGGATTCCATCCCGATCTCTCCGGCCGCGAGAACATCTACCTCAACGCAGCGATTCTCGGGATGACCAAGAAGGAGACAGAGGAGCGCTTCGACGACATCGTCGCGTTCAGCGAGATCGAGCAGTTCATCGACACGGAGGTCAAGCACTACTCGTCCGGGATGTTCCTGCGCCTGGCGTTCTCTGTCGCGATCCACACGGAGGTCGACATCCTCCTCATCGATGAGATCCTCTCGGTCGGCGACGAGCCGTTCCAGAAGAAGTGCCTCATGAGGATCCGCGAGCTGCACGCAGCCGGCAAGACCCTGGTCGTCGTGAGTCACGACCTCAACATGGTCTCCGACCTCTGCCAGCGGGGCATCCTGCTTCGCGACGGAAAGGTCGTGTTCGACGGCGACAGCAAGCAGGCGGTCGCGCTCATGCGCGCGTGACCACGTCTTGCCCCTCGCTCGTCGCCCGTCGCGACGCCCGGGCCCGCGGCGATGATCGTCAGCCGCCGCGGCTCAGCTCGAGCTGTTCCACGCTGCGTCCCTGCCCGCCGTCAGGGACGCGGTAGTCCAGCACGAGCCGAGAGTCGGTCGCGGTGACCCGCAGCGCGCCGAAGCCCTCGACGCAGCCTCCGCTCTCTGCGACGAGCGGCACCGGACACTGCCGCGCGATGTCGCTGGCTCCCACCCCGGCGACGAGATACGGCAGTCCGTCGACCTCCAGCTCCTCGTACACGTGCTGATGGCCCGCGACGACGAGATCCGCCCCCCACTCCGCGTAGTCCCAGCCCGCCTCCGGCCGCATCCTCAGATTGGGCTCGTGCGGGCCCGACGTGAACACCGGACGGTGGAACACGACGATGTTCCAGTCCCGCGGCTCCGACAGGCGAGCTTCGGTCAGCGCCCGCTGCAGCCAGGACCGCTGCCGCTCAAGCTCGGCGTCGTCCAGTTCGCTGTCCAGCATGAAGAGGTTGGCGCCGCCGATCTCCGCCTGGTACCAGAGCCCGCCCCCGCCGAGCGCGCCGAGGTACGCGAAGTAGTCGAGGTAGGCGGCCTGACCGGCGCCCTCGTTCTCGTAGTCGTGGTTGCCCGGCACGGGGAACAGGCGGGGACCGTCCGGACCGCTCACGAAGGCGGAGTAGTAATTTCCGACGGATTGGGCGAAGGGAACGCAGCCGGCGACCCCCTGCGTGTTGTCGCCTGCTGTGGCGACGATCGCCGGGTTCCAGGCGGCGACCATCGCGGCCACCTGCTGCTCGCCCTCGTCGCAGTTGCCGTAGTCCGTGATGAGCGCCCACGACGACGCGGCCCGCGATCCGGGTTCACCCTGCCCTGTGAGCGTTCCGGTGTCGGGCTGCGGCTGCTCGTCCGGCGTGCTCGGGGTCGGAACGCAGCCCACCGTCAGCAGCCCGATGAGCAGCGCCAGTCCGACCGTCCCCGCCCTCCGCCGACCCGGGAGTCGGCGGACGGGTCCGGTCAGACGTCGCTTCATCCCTTGGGAACCAGGTCGATCTGAACCGCCTCGATGCGCAGGGATTGACCGACCGTGCCCGCGGTCTGCCCGTCGGTCCGCCAGCTCTGCCACCCGACGTTCTGCACGTGGGCACGATAACGGATCGAGTAGTGTTCCGCCAGGTCGCCCGTCAGCTTGATCTCGAGCGCCTCGAGTCGAAGCGCGCGGCCGGTCGTGCCGATCTCACCGCCGGTGGTCCATTGCTGCCATCCGATGTTCTGCACCTGGCCGCGCCACAGGATCCCACCCGTGTACACGGCATCGCCGACAGAGAGCCGGAGCGCTTCGACGCGCAGCGATCTCCCCGTGGTGCCCGCGGTGGCGCCGTCCTTGACGGTCGCCATCCACCCGATGCTCTCCACGTGTGCGCGGTATGACGCCGAGGCGTCGCTCTGCGGCGGTGTGGTGGTGGGCGTCGGGGTGGGCGTGGGCGCTACGGTCGGCGTCGGGGTCGGGGTGGGCGTGGGTGTCGGGGTCGGCGTGGGCGTCGGGGTGGCGCCCGCCTTCTTCACCAGACGCACCTGGAGCGCCTCGATGCGGAGCGCCTGCCCCTCCGTGCCGGCGACCGCCGCATTGGACACCCACTTCTGCCAGCCGATGTTCTGCACGTGGGCGCGGTACTGGACGTCGTACAGGCTCGCGAGGGACCCGGTGAGCCGGAATGCGACGGCCTCCAGCCGCAGGCTCTGACCCACCGTGCCCATGGTTGAGGACGAACCCCATCCGCTCCAGCCGATGTTCTGCACGTGGCTGCGCGCCTCGATCCCGCCGGACTGGCCCGCCGCGTCGACGATCGCGACCGACATGGCCTCCAGCCTCAAGGACTTGCCGAAAGTGCCAACGATCTGCCCGGAATTCATGCGGGTATCCCAGCCGATGCTCTGCACGTGTGCGCGGTACTGAAGGATCGGGACCACGCCGTACTCCTTGCCGAGGAAGCCGGTGCGTGTGGCGACCTTTCCTCGCAGGTACGAGACCTCGCCGGCGTACGTGCTGGCGTACGTCTTGCCCTGACCCGGGATCAGCAGTGTCGACTGACCCAGCACCTTCCACCTGGTGAAGTTGTTCGCGGCCGAGGCAGTGATGGCCGCGGAGTATCCGTCGATCTTGCCGGGGAGCGCGGCGGCAGCGGCGCCGATCTCGCCGTGCCAGAGCTCGTTCGCCCGCTTGACGAACGCCGGGTTGCGGAAGATGTCCTGGAACCAGGGGTTGCTCGGCGGGATGCGGTTCGGCGTGCGCAGCGTCGCCGCGTTCTCCACATAGTCCGACAGCGGGTCCGCCCCGAGGTCTTCGCTCTTGTCGTAGTTGAACAGGGAGCTGTCGAAGTCCCACACCGGCCCGGCGTGCAGCTTGTCCCCGGGTCCGTCCTTGTAGAAGAAGACACTGGATGCCACAATCTCCGGGTTCTCCGTCGTCTCGAACACGAAGTAGTACTTCACGAACGACTCGACGTCGATGAGGGCGCTGATCGCGTTCCAATCGGGCTTCGGCGCATGGAGGGCGGCGTCGAGGGCGTTAAGCGTCCTTTTGACGTCCTCCCAGCCCGCTTGCGTGTCGGCCGGCAGGTAGCCCGGGGTGTTCTTCGCCACGCCGTCGGGTAGACCCGGAACCTCGGACTTCGCGTCCTTCAGCGTGAAGATCGTCCCCGTCGTACCGGTGCGGAAGTAGTAGTCCTCAGCCGTGCCGTAATTGTTGTCGAGCTCGACCAGCACGCCGCGCGAGTCGGCGAACTCCACGCGGTTCTTCTTGACCTCCACCTTCTCGGTGAGCAGGTAGTTGCCGTAGTACGCGCCGTTGATCCGGACGTCCACCCACCGGGAGGCCGGGGTGAACGGGAGGCCCAGAGCGTCGGCGAAGTCGAAGGCCAGCTTGTTGCGCATGAGCGACGCGTCGGCGTGGTTCGCCAGCAGGATCCACGTCTTGGCCGACCCCATGCCGAGCACGTCCGTCGACGCCGCGAACTTGAACTGGTACGGCTTCTTCGCAAGGGTCCAGGTGTAGTTCCCGCGGCCCTTGAGCTCGCCGCCCGGCTGCGGAGCGATCGAATAGGTCCCTGCGGGGTCGGTCAGGCTGATTGTGGCCGGAGCCTTGTTGTCCTTGTCGCTGTGGACCCAGGTGAGCGACCGCGCCGGATCCGTCAAAGTGATGTCGATGGTGGGCAGGTTGCTCGTCACCGGGGCCGGCACCGTCCATGTCGGCGTGGGCGTGGGTGTCGGCGTCGGCGTGGGCGTCGGCGTGAGAGTCGGTTCCGGAACCATCGTCGGCTCCGGTGTGACGACCGGCGCTGGCACGTCGGTCGGAGCCACCGTGGGGGTCGGCGTCGGTTCGACCTCCTGTGTCGATCCGCCGGTGTCGGCCTGCGTCGATGTCGTGGGCTCGACCGGCGGCGTCTCCTCCGCGATGGCCGGGACGGTGTACCCCAGCACCACCGTCAGGAGGACGGCCGCCGCCGCCGTCGCCGCGATCGACCGCGTTCGCTTGCTGTGCATTGTGACCTCGCTGTACCCGATCGGTCGCGATGCACGCGGGCATCGCGATTACCACCGGAAAGCCGGTCGCGGATCGAGCAGCTCAACTGCTCGCTAGGCACAATCGTTTAGACACCGCTTCCCAGTCACGGTGTCCAGATCGCGTGTTCCCCAACACGCCTCCCCGCGCTCAGCATAAGCCTGCGCGACGGGTCGTTCAACCCGTCATGCCGCCCATCTCGCGCTGACGGTCTACAGCTCGGCGTGGAGGAGCCACACCTTGTCCGCCGCCTCGCGCCACGAGAAGGCGCGGCCGCGATCACCGGCCAGCACGCCGAGCCGCTCGGCCTGTGCCGTGGACGCGAGCGCCGACGCGAGCGCCGCACCGAGGCCGTCGGACAGCTCGGAGGCGTCGGTCGCCGAGACGAGCACTCCCCCGTCGAGCACGACCTCGTCGTGCACGGCGGAGGCCGCGGCGATCACCGGGACACCGAGCCGCAGCGCGTCGACCACGCGCCAGGGGAACGCGGCCCGTCGCGACGGCGCGACGAGCGCGACCGCCCCGCCGAACACGGCGGCGCGGTCGGCGGGATCGAGCGCGCCCCGCACATGCACGGCGCGCTCGGGCACGCCCGCGGCGGAGGCGATGTCGGCGACCGCCGGCTCGTCCCCCTCTTCGACGTCGATGACCACGACGGGGAGGTCGATGCCGGATGCCGCCACCGCTGCCAGCGCCGTGGCGAGGTTCTCCGAAGGGGGCGGGCCTCCGGCGATCAGCACGAATCCTTCCGGCAGGTCGAGCCCCCGACGACGACCGACCTCGTCCGTCGGCACCGCGAATCGGGACGGGGCGGCGCCGGCGATGACCCGGACCCTGTTCGCCAGCGAAGGGGCGATCTCCAGCAGCCGCGTGGCGAGCGAGTGCGTCGGCACGACGACCGCGTCGGCGTGCTTGGCCGCGCGCTTGAGCATCGCCCGGTGCCACCCGACGACCGAGCGAGGCAGCTCGGACGACGCCTCCCACGGCCGCAGATCCCAGATCGTCACGACGGTCTGGTCGTGGTCGTGGACGCGGTCGTGCCGCACGAGGGGCGCGAACAGCGACGGCGCGTGGATCATGCCGCCGCCGAGGCCGCTGCCCACCCCGAGCTGCAGCACACCGGCGAGCTCGCGACGCGGCAGCGCGCTGCGCCGGACGGCGGACAGCCCCGGAACCGCCGCGAACGCGTCGTCCGCGCCGCCCGCGGGGCCGATGCCCTCCACCTCGCACCCGTCGGGCGCGGCCACGACGAGAGCCCGCGCCAGCTCGAGCGATGCCTCGGCGAGCTGCGGCTCATTGGGCGCCACGAGCTGGTCCAGCATGACGCGAAGGGTCGCCACCACCGCTCAGCCCTCCGGCGTCTCGGTCGGCGGGTGCAGCGTCGTCCGGATCAGCTCGGCGATATAGGCGTAGTCGGGGTCGAACTCGTCGATCCCGCCGGCCGGCGTCAGCTCGAGCGTCTGCACGGGCTGCTCCTTGGCCTTCATCGCCAGGTCCACGAGCGTCGGGATGAGCGACTGCGGCAGATCGGTCTGCACGATGTCGGCACCCGCCGCGGCGACGTCCTGGAACCGGGTCAGCACCACCTGCGGGGTGAACTGCGCGAGGATCGCCGCCTGCAGCTCCCGCTGGCGCTCCATGCGGTCGAAGTCGCTCGTGGTGTAGCGGGAGCGGGCGTACCACTGCGCGGTGTCGCCGTCCATGCGCTGCGTGCCGGGCTCGATCCAGCCGATCGCCCACTCCTCGACGGGCTGGCCGGTGTATGACGGCCCGCCGCCCTTGGGCAGGCGCTCGTCGACGGTGATCTCGACGCCGCCGAGAGCGTCGACGAGGGACGCGAACCCGTGCATGTCGATGAACACGTAATAGGGGATCTCGATGCCGAGGATGCCTTCGGCGGCGTCCTTCGTGGCCTCGATGCCGGGGGCCGATCCGTTGGACTCGGCATCCGGATACAGCTCCGCGCCGTCCTGGCACACCTCGACCTCGGTGCGCAGCTGGTTGATGCCGCTCCCCCACCCGCACGACGGGTCGGAGAAGCCCTCGTGGCCGTCGGGATAGCGGTCCCGCATCGGTCCCTCCGAGAACGGGAAATGCGGCATGTCGCGTGGGATGCCGGTGATCGTGGTGGCCCCCGTCTGAGCGTTCACCGACACGACCGAGATGCTGTCGAACCGCATCGAGTCGCGGCCCTCGCCGCTGTCGGCGCCGAGCAGGAGGATGTTGTAGTACCCGTCCGACGGCGGCACGGTCGGACCGCTCGCCCCGAAGATCGTCGAGATCGTGCTGCGGGCGGTGCCGACCGCCGTGGATGCGTAGGCGGCGGCGCCGCTGGCGACGACGAGCAGCCCCACGGCCACGGTCGCGATCGCGAAGCGGGCGCCACGCCCGGTCCTGACCAGCCGCACGAGGCGCAGCGTGTCGATCGTGAGCACGATCCACAGCGCGGCGTAGGCGATGAGCACGCCCTGCGCGACGAGGAGCGGCAGCGGGCGGAGGAGTCCGAGCCAGTCCGGAAGCCACGCGCTGGTGACCAGGCTCAGCCCCGCGGTCGGCGCGAGCAGGGCGAACAGCACCCCCACCACCGCGAGCACCCACAGCACGAGCGTGGATGCGATCCCGAAGCGACCGAGCCGCCGGTTGCCCGCGAGCACCTGCGCCGAGCCCGGGATGAGGAAGTTGAGACCGACCAGCCACCACCCGCGCCGGGTCATGAGGGCGCGGGACGAGGTGTCGGGATACCGCAGCGGACGCTCGTTCACGACCGCGGCCGTCACCGCCCTGGCGCCCGTGCGCGGAGGACTGGCGATGCTCACAGCGACTCCCTGAGCCGCCGGTTCTTCTCCTCCACCTGGGATTCCAGGTCACGGGCGTAGGCCTCGACGCGATCCGCCACGGCATCGTCGGCGACTCCGAGGATGCGCGCGGCCAGGAGCCCGGCGTTCTTGGCGCCGTTGATCGAGACCGTGGCCACCGGGATTCCTGCGGGCATCTGGACGATGCTCAGCAGCGAGTCCATGCCGTCGAGCGTCGCGAGCTGCACCGGGACCCCGATCACGGGCAGCGCCGTCACCGACGCCAGCATGCCCGGCAGGTGGGCAGCGCCCCCCGCTCCCGCGATGATGACCCTCAGGCCGCGCGAGCGGGCGTCCCGCCCGTAGCGCATGAGCTTGTCGGGCGTGCGGTGCGCCGAGACGACCTCCACCTCGTGGGGGATCCCGAAGTCGGTGAGGGCCTGGGAGGCATCGCTCATGACCCGCCAGTCCGAGTCGGAACCCATGACGACGCCGACCAGCGGCGCCTCGGAGGAGTGAAGGGGCGCAGTCACTCGTCAAGGGTAGGGGGCGAGGCTGGAAGATCCCCGCAACGGCGCGGCCCCGTCGGCAAGCTCAGGAGCCGCTCGAGCGCTCAGTCGAGGAAGACGGATGCCGCGGCCCGCGCCTGGTACGCGACGTCGTCCAGGTCGTCGCCCACGACGGTGACGTGACCGACCTTGCGCCCGGGGCGGGGCGCCTTGCCGTAGGTGTGCACCTTCGCCTGCGGGTGCTCGCCCATCGCCGCGGCGAACCGCGCGTCCAGAGCGTCCTGCGCCGGGCCGCCGAGGATGTTGACCATCATCGCCCACTCGGCCAGCGGATCGGTGTCGCCCAGCGGAAGGTCCAGCACCGCACGCAGGTGCTGCTCGAACTGGCTGGTCACCGCGCCGTCCTGGCTCCAGTGCCCGCTGTTGTGCGGCCGCATCGCGAGCTCGTTGACGAGCAGCCGCTCGTCCGTGGTCTCGAAGAGCTCCACCGCCAGCATCCCGGTGACGCCCAGGCCCTCGGCGATTCCGACGCCGACCTGGGCCGCCACCTGCTGCAGCCGGTCCCCCGCGTGCGGGGCGGGCGCGATCACCTCGGCGCAGACGCCGTCGCGCTGGACCGTCTCGACCACCGGATACGCCCGGACGGCGCCCGACGGACGGCGGGCGACCTGCTGGGCGAGCTCGCGCGTGAACTCGACCAGCTCCTCCGCCAGCAGCGCGCCGCCCCGAGCGTCCTCCGCGAGCGTCGCGAACCAGTCCATAGCCTCCGTGCCCGCCGAGACGACGCGCACGCCCTTGCCGTCGTACCCGCCGCGCGGCGTCTTCACGACCGCCCGGCCGCCGTGGTCGTCGATGAAGGCCTGGAGCTCCTCAGCGGTCGTGACGGCCGCCCAGTCCGGCTGCGGCATCCCCAGCTCCTGCAGGCGTGCGCGCATCAACAGCTTGTCCTGCGCGTACCGCAGCGCGTCGGGACCAGGGTGGACGGCGACGCCCTCGGCCACCAGCGCCGCCAGCACCTCCTGCGGCACGTGCTCGTGGTCGAAGGTGAGCACGTCGACGTCCCGGGCGAAGGCCAGCACCGTGGCGGCGTCGCGGTAGTCGCCGACGGCGGTCGCGGCGAGCGAGGCCGACATGCCCTCCTCCTCGGCGAGCACCCGCAGCTCGACCCCGAGCTCGACCGCCGGCGCGATCATCATGCGGGCCAGCTGCCCGCCCCCGACGACTCCGACTCGCAGCGCCATGCCACTCCCTCTCGACTGCAGACAGACCTCCTCCATCATCCCGCACCCGCGAGCGGGAGGCGGCGCGTCAGGAGGTCGGCGCGGGAGGCCGTGGCGGGACCGCGGGCGGCGGGCCCGGCGGAAGCGGCTGGGCGTCGCGATGCGCCAGGATCTGGTTGACCTCGACCTGGTCGACGAGCGCCTCGTGCACGAGCTCGACGCTCGGGATGTCGGCCAGGCGCAGGGGCTCGTCGACGCCGTTCGCGAGAGTGATCGTGCCGGCACCCCACAGGCGCTGCAGGACGCCCCGGCGCACGGTGAGCGTGTAGCCGCGCACGTGGGCGAGCTCCCGCTTCTTCACGCCGAAGGCGCCACGGCGCTCCATGACCCGCCGGGTCGTGATCGTGTAGACGTGGGCCCACCAGCCGAGGAACGGCAGGAGCACGAGGAGGAGGACGATGGCGGCGCCGGCACCCAGCAGCATCCAGTCCTCGAACGGGGCAGGGAGGTTGCCGTAAAGATATCCGCAGGCCGCTGCGACGGCGATGAGCACCAGCGCGGACCAGAACAGCCTGCGGGCGTGGGGGCGGAAGCGCGCGACGAGCAGCTCCGGCGTGGGGGCGCCCGGGGCCGGGGTGAGCGGCCTGCCGCCGTAGCTCGTCGGCTGCGTCATGCTCCCATTGTGACCGGTGGCCGCGACACCGCGGCGCGCACCCGCCGGTTCGGCTCAGTCCGGTGCGGTCGACGGCCGGGTCCGGACGTGGACCACGTCGCCCGCCGAGACCACGCTCTCGTACTCGTCGTCCTGGACGATCACGAGCCGCCCGTCCGGGTCGATGCGGTGACCTCGCCCCCACAGCGTCTGGCCGTCGGGCAGCGACACGGCCACGTCGTGACCGAGGGTGCCGCACAGTGCCTCGACCTCGCCGTGCACCCCCGACGCCCCCGCATCCCCGCCCGCCGCGACCAGGGCCTTGAGCTGCTCGTCCAGCGCGCCGAGGTAGTCGGCGAGCAGGCGGTCCTCGTCGCACGTGAGGCCGTGCACGGCGAAGGATGTGGCCGTGGTCACCGGCAGGTCGGGGCGCGGCATCCGCGTGTTGACGCCCGCTCCGACCACGACGGCGTCCGGACGGCCGGGGACGACCTCGGCGAGGATGCCGCACACCTTCTGGCCGTCCAGGAGCACGTCGTTGGGCCACTTGAGGGTCGCGGTGTGGATGCTGCCGGTCAGCTGTGCGCCGATCGCCCGCGTCATCGCGGCGCCGGCGATGAGCGGGATCCAGCCGCGCGCGGCGGCCGGCAGGCCGGTGACGTCCACGAGCACCGACACGGCCAGGGCGGTGCCCGGCGGCGTCACCCACGTGCGGTCCAGGCGACCGCGGCCCGCGCGCTGGTCGTTCGTCAGGAGGAGGGACAGGTGCGGCCAGTCCGCGGGCGCCTCCGCGACGTGGCGCAGCACGTCCGCGTTGGTCGAGTCCGTCGACTCCACGACCTGGACGCGCGGGCTGATGGCGGCGGTGAGCGGGAACCCGTCGGACGAGAACGTCATGATCCTCACGCTACGCCGTTCATGCCGCCATCCATCAGGATCTGTGAGTGGCGCGCGCCGCGACCGTGCGGTGAGGTGCACAGCGGATGCCGCGACCCCTTGTGCGGACCCTCCAACGGATGCGCCGACCCCGCCGATAGGGTGGAATCCGTGACCGAGCAGCCCGACCTCTCGACGACCGCCGGCAAGATCGCCGACCTCCGCGCCCGCTTCCAGGAGGCCGTGCTCGATCCCGAGGAGGTCGCCAAGCAGAAGCAGCACGCGAAGGGCAAGGGCACCGCGCGGGAGCGCATCGACATGCTCCTCGACACCGGCAGCTTCGTCGAGCTCGACGAGTACGTCCGCCACCGCACCACCGCGTTCGGCATGGACCGGTCCCGCCCCTACGGCGACTCCGTCGTGTCGGGCGTCGGCACCATCCACGGTCGCACGGTGGCGGTGTACTCGCAGGACTTCTCGACCTTCGGCGGCTCGCTCGGCGAGGTCGCCGGCGAGAAGATCATCAAGGTGATGGAGTTCGCGCTGCGCTCCGGCATCCCGATCGTCGGAATCCTCGATTCGGGCGGTGCGCGCATCCAGGAGGGCGTCGTCGCCCTCGGCAAGTACGGCGAGATCTTCCGCCTCAATACCCAGGCGTCGGGCGTCATCCCGCAGATCTCGATCATCATGGGCCCGGCCGCCGGCGGTGCGGTCTACTCCCCCGCCCTCACCGATTTCGTCGTCATGGTCGACAAGACCAGCCAGATGTTCGTCACCGGCCCCGACGTCATCAAGACCGTGACCGGCGAGGACGTCGGCATGGAGGAGCTCGGCGGCGCGCACACGCACAACACCCGCTCGGGCGTCGCGCACTATCTCGCCGAGGACGAGGACGACGCGATCGACTACGTCCGCACCATGCTCGGCTTCCTCCCTGACAACAACATGGCCGAGCTGCCGGTCTACGAGACGGGATTCGAGTTCGAGACGACGGATGCCGACCGCGCGCTGAACGCGATCATCCCCGACTCGCCCAACCAGCCGTACGACATCCATCAGGTCATCCGCGGCATCGTCGACGCGGAGGACTTCCTCGAGGTGCAGCCTCTGTTCGCCCCGAACATCGTCATCGGCTTCGGCCGCATCGAGGGGCGCTCGGTGGGCATCATCGCCAACCAGCCGTCGCAGATGGCGGGGACCCTCAACATCGAGGCCGGCGAGAAGGCCAGCCGCTTCGTGCGCTTCTGCGACGCGTTCTCGATCCCGATCGTCACCCTCGTCGACGTGCCCGGCTACCTCCCCGGCACCGACCAGGAGTGGACGGGCGTCATCCGTCGCGGCGCGAAGCTGCTGTACGCGTACGCCGAGGCGACCGTGCCGCTGGTCACCGTGATCCTGCGCAAGGCGTACGGCGGCGCCTACATCGTGATGGGCTCCAAGCAGCTGGGCGCAGACATCAACCTAGCGTGGCCGACCGCCGAGATCGCCGTGATGGGCGGGCAGGGCGCGGTCAACATCCTGTATCGCGGCGAGATCAAGCGGGCCGAGGAGGCGGGCGAAGACGTCGCCGCCGTGCGCACGCGCCTGGCGAACGAGTACACCTACAACGTCGCCTCGCCGTTCCTCGCCGCCGAGCGCGGCGAGCTCGACGGCATCATTGAGCCCGCGGCCACCCGCGTGTCGGTCGCCAAGGCGCTGCGGGCCCTCCGCGGCAAGCGCGCGAGCCTGCCGCCCAAGAAGCACGGGAACATCCCGCTGTGAGCATCGCGGACGACGGGTCGCAGGCGGACCGCGTCACGATCGACGTCCTCCGCGGCACTGCCACGGAGGAGGAGCTCGCGGCGCTCATCGCCGTCGTCAGCGAGGCCTACGTCGGCGAGGCCGCGGAGGCCGTCGCCGACGACAGCGCCCGCCGCACCGCGTGGCAGCTGTCGCAGCGCGACCTTCGCCGCCCGCTGCGGCGCGATCTCGGCTGGGGACGCTTCGGCTGACCCCCGCGCGGGCATGGCCGTGTCCCCCGAAATACCTACAGACACCGGTCGCATCGCGTGGCGATACTGGATTCGCTGGAACGCTTTTGCGTTCGGCCGACCCGGATCCGTCATGCGGATACCCCGGGTCCGGCCACGCGGACGGTTTTCGGGTAACCGTCCGCCAGGCGAGGGGCGGGCGGCTTCGCCGCCCCTCGCCTCCTTCGATTTCGTTCCCCGTCCGGCGTCCCTCCCTCTGCTGGGCGGGGATCGTGTGCGCCGACAGACGCCGTCCGCGAGTGCGGACGGGCGCGGCGCGTCGTCACACCCTCCCGGGATGCGGGATCTCGCGCCAGAGGTCGACCGCGTCCTCGTCGCTGGGGGCGCCGACCGACGGCGATCGCCCCACCACCGTCACCGCGACCCGCTCGTCCGGCGACGTGCGGATGTACAGGCGGTCGGAGCTGGCCGAACGCAGGGTCTCGGCCAGCTGCGCCCGGATGACCGCCAGCGTGTCCTCGTCGACGTCGTCCAGCCCGCCTTCGTCGAGCACCGTCACGTTCGCACCGCGCCGTCGCGCCCGCTCCAGCTCGGCGCGCACGTCGTCGTCGAGGAGACGCGGCCCGCGCATCTCGTCGCGCAGCCGGCCCTCGGCGATGCGCGCCTCGAGGCGGTCGTCGTCGGTGAGGGCGCCGCCGTTCGCGACGGTCCGCGTGAGCACGGGCCCGGCGACCGCGAGCGCCTTCTGCACCTGCACCCGCCGCTCCCGCTGACGCACGACCTGGGACGTCTGCCAGGCCGTCGCGGCGCGCTGCAGGCGCGTGAGACGCGAGGTGTCGCGCGCGGCGCGATCCATCGAGCGCACGAGCAGCTGCGCGACGGCGACCCAGACGATCGAGCCCACGAGGCCGAGACCGAGCGCGGTCAGCGGCCCCATCCACGCCATCGACGCCACCGACAGCGCGACGATGCCCGCCCAGGCCGTCCACGGCCGGCGGCGGACCATGACGATGGTCATCAGCGCCCCGATGCCGCCCAGGTACCAGGTGGCGAAGGGATCGGTGCGCGCGGCCTCGCCGACCGAGAGGGCGATGGCGCTCGGCACGATGAGGGCGCACGCCAGAGCGAGCACCTGGGCGGGAACGGGCAGCGGCATCGAACCGCGGATGCCGTCGCCCGCGGCCTCGGGCCTTGCGGGGTCGCGGGGCGCGCCGGGTCCGGCCGCCTCGGCCGCGGCGCGGGCAGCCCTCACCGCCGCAGGCTCCCAGAAGATGCAGAGCCAGGTGGTGGCGAGATAGAGGGCGAGGGTGGTGACGACCACGAGCGGGTAGGGCACCGGGCCCGTCCACGACAGCCCGCGGGCGGCGAGGTACGCCGTGAAGGCGACGGCCAGCACGGCCAGGACGTTCTTGACGCTGATCATGCGGCCGCCTCCTGCCACGACAGGCGGACGACGGTGCCGTGCGGTCCCGTCTGCAGGTCGGCCTTCCCGCCGACGGCCGCGACCCGCGCCACGATCGACGCACGGATCCCGAGGCGGTCGTCGGGGACGGCATCCGGATCGAAGCCCTCCCCGGCGTCGTGCACCTCCACGCGCACCCGTCCGCCGCCGCAGATCACGGCCACGCCGAGACCCGCGCCGCCGGCGTGCTGGATCGCGTTGGCGACGGCCTGGGTCGCGGCGAGCGTGAGCGCCCGCGCCACGCGCCCCGGGATCGGCGGCGAGGCGGGGTCGATGTCGCGCTGGACGTCGACCTCGACGCCCAGGTCGCGGGCGGCCTCGCCCACCTCGGCGGCGAGGGTGGCGGCATCCCACGGCTCGTCGGTGCCCTCGTGGTCGTCCTGCTCGGTGTTGGCCAGCCGCGTCAGCGCCTCCCGCGCCATCGTCGCCGCCAGCGTGCGCTCGCGCGGCGTGGTCGCGCGCTCCGCCGCGATCAGCGCGGCCAGCACGCTGTCGTGCATGAGCGCCGCGACGGCGACGCGCTCCTGCTCGGCGGCGTCCGCGGCGGCCGCCTTCGCGTACGAGGCCACGGCGCGGGCGCGCGTCTCGTCGACGTTGACGGCCATCGAGCGGAACAGCCACCCGAGCGTGAGGATCACGCCGCCCAGGATGAGCGTGAACGACACGTCGAGCCCGACGACCAGCCAGTACTCCTGGGCGAAGCCGACCTGGATCAGGCGCACGATCCCGAAGAGCAGCGGCGTCAGCGCGGTCCAGATGACCTGCAGCGGGAAGGGGAAGGCGAGCACGGCCGCCAGGGTCGCGAGGTTGAGGGGAAGCCAGATCCACGGCTCCTCGAGCGAGGGCGGCGCGACGCCGGCCGTCGCGATGGGCCAGGCGACGAGGGCGAGGACGTAGATCATCGCGAACGCGCCGGCCGCGATGCGCACCCCGCGGCCGATGATGCAGGCCAGGATCATGACGGCGAGCGACCCGAACACCGAGATCATGAGCGCCTCGTGCCAGCCCGGGCGCTCGTCGGCGGATCCCAGCGCGGTCAGGAACGACTGCAGGCCGACGATGACCGACCCGAGGCCGGCGGCGAGCGAGATGATGCGCTCGACCCGCGACCGGGTGAACGAGCCGATCCCCGCCGTCGAATGCGTGGCATGCGGGATCTGCCCCCAGGCCGTGTCGAGCACGCCCGTCTGCACGTCAGCGGCCACGCGCCACGTCTCCCGGGTCGGCGGACGGCTCGACGAGGATGCCGTCCTCGACCGCGCGGTGGAGCAGATCGATCTTGGTGGGCGCGGGGCGCCCGACCTCGACGTACTTGACGCGGATGCGCGTGATGTTCTCCTTGGCGGTGGAATAAGCCACGCCGAGGCGGTCCGCGACGACCTTGAGCGGCAGCCCGGCGGCGTAGAGCCGCAGGACGTCGCGCTCACGCGCCGACAGCTGTGCGTCGGCGAACGCGCGATCCCCCTCGACGGCACTGGCCCACTCGACGTTGTTGAGGGGTTCGCCGCGGGCGACGGTGCGCACCGCGGCGATCACGTCGTCGATCGGCGAGGACTTGCTCACCACCCCGGCGGCGCCGGCGGCGAGCGCCTCGCGCACGGCGGCAGGGCGGTCGGCGACGCTGTGGATGATGACGCTCGAGCCGTCGCGCACGAGACGGCCGACGTTCTCGGTCACGGTCGTCCCGTCGCCGAGCGTGAGGTCGAGCACGACGACGTCGGCCGGCGCCTGGCGCGCGTAGGCACGCCAGTCCAGATACTCCGTCACGGTGCTGCCCGAGAAGGCCACGTTCATGCTCTCGGCCCGCGCGCACGCCGCCTGGAGCCCGAGCCGCACCGACTCGTGGTCGTCGATGAGGGCGACGCGCGTCATGCGCTCAGCCTATCCACGTGCACCCCTGCACCATGGAGCTTGTAGCCTGAATCGGCAGAAAGGCGTCAATGACCAGCTACCCCGTGACCATCGCAGGACGACCGGTTGGTCCCGAGCACCCGCCGTTCCTCATCGCGGAGGTGTCCGGCAACCACGGCGGCGATCTCGACCGCGCGCTGGCGATCATCGATGCGGCGGCGGACGCCGGCGCCGACGCCGTGAAGTTCCAGACCTATACGGCCGACACGATCACCATCGACGTCGACGAGCCCGTCTTCCGGGTGTCCGACGGGCACGGCCTGTGGGGCGGACGGACCCTCTACGATCTCTACACCGAGGCGCACACTCCCTGGGATTGGCACGACGCGATGTTCGCGCGGGCCCGCGAGAACGGGCTGATCCCGTTCTCCAGCCCGTTCGACGACACCGCTGTGGCGCTGCTGGAGTCCCTGGACGCCCCGGTCTACAAGATCGCCTCGCTCGAAGTCGGCGACACCGGACTGCTGAGGTCCGTGGCCTCGACCGGAAAGCCCGTCATCCTCTCCAACGGCGCGACCAGCCTCGTCGAGGTGGCGCACGCGGTCCAGACGCTTCGAGATGCCGGGGCTGACGAGATCATCCTCCTGTCCTGCGTGTCCTCTTACCCCGCCGACCCGCGCGAGGCGAACGTGCGCAGCATCCCGACGCTCCGAGACGCCCTGGGCGTTCAGGTCGGGTTCTCAGACCACACGCCCGGCATCGGGGCCGCACTGGCGGCGATCGCTCACGGCGCCACCGTGGTGGAGAAGCACCTCATCCTCTCGCGCGCTGAGGGCGGGGTCGACGCCGAGTTCTCGCTGGAGCCGGCGGAGTTCGCCCTCCTCACGCAGGAGGCGCGTCGGGCATGGGAGTCGCTCGGTGCCGCGACGCCCCGGCTGACCGCAGGCGAGTCGGAGAGCCGCAGGCTGCGCCGATCGCTGTGGGTGGTGCGAGACGTGGAAGCAGGAGACCCCGTCTCCGCCGACGCCGTGAGGTCGATCCGCCCGGCGGGCGGACTCGAGCCCGCGGAGTGGGAGCACGTGGAGGGACGCGCCTTCCGCACCGACGTCCGGCGCGGGACGCCCCTCACCTGGGACCTCATCTGAGGCCCCACTCTCGGCGGCGTGGCTCAGACCCGGGCGACCCAGCGCTCCCAGCCCTCGCCTGCTGACGGAGCGGCGGCGAAGCCGGAACGGCGGAAGAGTGCGCGCGAGGCGCTGTTCGAGCTGCGCAGGTCGGCGACGACCGTGCCGCCGCCGTCTCCGGCGACGATGTCCAGCGCCTGCGCGATGATCCGCCCTCCGACTCCGCGCCCGCGGTGGCTCGGCGCCACGGTCACTGATATCTCCCATTCCCGCTCGGCGAGCGCATCGAGCCGGACGGTTCCGACGGCGCCGCGCCAGGCGGCCACGAAGAAGCGCACCCCGTCCCCGGCGATCGTTCTGTTCAGCCATGCAAGGTGCCCCGGCCACGGCACAGGATCGTGGTTGCGGGACTGTCGGCGCACGACCGGATCGTTTCGCCACGCGTACAGGCGACCTGCGTCACGCAGCTCCGCGCGGCGGAGCACGAGGGACGCCGCCCGATGGTCGCTCAGCGCACCGGTCCACGCAAGGACGACGCGTTCGGCACCCCTGCCGTCGACGAGGCGCCGCGCCCTCGCCGCCTGCTCCCGTCGGTCGTCCTCATCCGCTGCGAGCGCGGCGACGCCCTGCATCGCCAGGCCGTCCGATTCGGGGAGGAACCCGACGCCGACGGCCGCACCGGCGCGGATGAGGGCGTCGTAGTGGTCCCTCTGGTTCTCGGCGACCCCGATGAGCGCCATGGGCGCACCGACCGCGGCGAGGTCCCACACGGTCGTTCCCGCGGCGGTGATGACGATGTCCCATCCCGCGACGAGTCGAGCCAGGTCGGGTTGCCGCGGCAGGCGGGTCACCCCGTCGAGCGGCTCGACGCCGCCGACCAGACCTACCCGGGCGACGCCTGGAACGTCGACCGCGGCCCGCGCCACCGCGGACCCGTAGCCCGCGGCATCCGTTCCCCCCATGAGCACGAGCACGCCCACGCCCTCAGTGCGGGCGCCGCCGCCGGGCTCCCCGCCGCGGACGAGCCCGCGGCGAAGCGCGAGATGGTCGGGGCCCAGGCACACGTCCGCCTCGCCGTACAGCGGGTCGTAGTGCTCGAGGGCGCGAGGGGAGCCATCCACGATGACGTCCGCGAACCGGCGTCCGAAGGTCGCGTCGGTCGCGGTGGAGAGTAATCGCCGGGAGGCTCGCGCCTGCTCGTGCAGTGTCGCGTACCCCTCGTAGTGATCGACATGGATGAGGGCGGCATCGGCGACCTCCGCCTGTTGCAGCAGCGCCTGGGGGGTCGATGCGGGAGGAAGCACCTCGATGCCGCTCCCCGCCAGCATCTCCCGCGCCAACGGGGCGGTGACGTCCCCGGAGACGATCGGCCGGCCCCCGCGGTCGGCGAGCGCCTCCGCGAGCGCGAGCGTTCGAACCAGATGGCCGATTCCGCCCTGCGTCGTCGCGTCGCAGCGGAACAGGACGGTGCTCACCCCTCCTCCACGCTCTTCTGCTCGACGTGCGCATTCAGCGCGACGATCTCGGGATGGGATCGGAGCGTCGCCACCACCTCGTACCACCGCGGCGACGGCGGCAGCAGCCGAACGAGGGCGTCCAGCAGCGCGGCATCCGCATCGGTGTCCAGCGTGACGCGAAGATCCGACGAGGACGGGGACACCACGATGCCCGCCCGACGGATGTCCGACCCTGGGGAGTAGGCGCTGCTGGTGACGTGGACGCGGTCGTAGCCCGTCGCCCTCACATCGGTCGTGCGCAGCGCCGGTGTGGAGATCAGCTCGACGTCGAGCCCACGCGGGAGCGTGCGCTGGAGCGTGGTAGACACGTAGCCGAGGCCCGGGTCCCGCCGCCAGACGGCGACGACCTGATCGATGAGAACGGCGTCCAGGAGCGGGCAGTCGGCGGTGAGCCGCACCACGGCATCGGCGCGGCTCTCGTCCGCGGCCAGCACGAAGCGGGAGAGCACGTCGGATTCGCTGCCTCGGACGACGGGCACGCCGGCGGCACTCGCCCACGCGGCGATCGGGTCATCCGCGTCGAGCACGGAAGTCGCGACGACGACGTCGTCGACCTGATCCGCGGACCGCGCCGCACCGACGACCCAGTCCAGCACCGGGCGTCCTGCCAGGTGCCTCAGCACTTTCCCCGACAGTCGCGTCGAGCCCATCCGCGCCTGGACGACGGCGACCACCCGATCGCTCACGCCTTCATGGCCTTCCGCACGGCGTCGATCACCCGGTCGACCTCGTCGTCCGCCAGTCCGGCGTGCATCGGCAAAGAGACCTCGCGACGGTACCAGTCCTCGGCGACGGGGCAGAGGCCGCGGCGATACCCGAGGTCTTCGAAGACGGGATGCCAGTAGACGGGGATGTAGTTGACCTGCACGCCGATCCCGGCGGCCCGGAGTTCCTCGAAAATGCGGCGGCGCTCGTCCGCGGGCACGCGGACGGTGTACAGGTGCCACATCGGGTCCGCGTCCGGCGGACGCCACGGCAGCTGCAGCCCCTCGACGTCGGACAGCCCGTCCCGGTAGCGCTCGAAGACCTGCGCCCGACGCAGCTTGAACGCCTCGAGGCGGGACAGCTGGCTCGAACCGAGAGCCGCCAGCACGTCGGGGAGCCGGTAATTGAGCCCGAACTCCGCGATCTCCTGGTGCCAGGGCCCTTCATCCGGCCACCGCTGCCGGTCACGATCGCGGATGAGGCCGTGGTTGCGGAAGGAGCGGGCGCGCTCCCAGACCGTCGCGTCGGCGGTGACCACGGCACCGCCCTCGGCGGTCGTCGCGTTCTTGGTCGGGAAGAAGGAGAAGGTCGTGACGTCCGCGAGCGAGCCGACTGGGCGGCCGTCGACCGCGCTGCCGATCGAGTGGGCGGCGTCCTCGAGGAGCAGCGCCCCCGCGGCGTGCGCCACCTCCGAGAGCCGGTCCGCATCCATGGGGACACCGGCATAGTCCACGCCTGCGACGACAGCGGTGCGCTCCGTAACCGCGCCGGCAGCGGCACGCGGGTCGAGGTTTCCGGTCTTCTCGTCGACGTCGGCGAAGACCACGCGCCCGCCGAGGAGTGCCGCGGCGGACGCGGTGGCTGCGAACGTGAGAGGGCTCGTCACGACCTCCACGCCTGGGCGTACGCCCATCGCCTGGTACGCGACATGGAGGGCGGCCGTGCCACTGGTGACGGCGACCGCGGGCAGCGTCACCCCTGCAGCGCGGCTCACGTCGGTTTCGAACCGCTCCACAGCGGGACCGGTGGTGAGCCAGTCCGAGCGGAGCGCGGCGACCACGGCGTCGACGTCGTCCTGATTGATGGACTGACGACCGTACTGGATCATCCCCGTCACCCTGCGTCCACGATCGCGCGCAGCTGGTCGACACTCAGCCAGCGATCGTTGCTGTCCGAGCGGTAGCTGCGGCCCTCCGGGAAAGGGACCGCGTCGCGCGGCGGGGTGTAGCCCCATCCGCTCAGGTGAGGCTGCACGACGAAGCGGTCCCCCATCACCAGGGTTCGGCGCGCGTCGTCCTCGGCGATCATCTCCTCGTGGAGCTTCTCACCCGGGCGGATGCCGATCTCGTCGGTCGGCGCGCCGGGCGCCACCGCCTCGGCGAGATCGGTGATCCGCATGGACGGAATCCGCGGCACGTAGAGCTCGCCGCCGGTCATCAGGTCGAACGAGGACAGTACGAAGTCGACGGCCTGCGGAAGGGTGATCCAGAAGCGGGTCATGCGGCGGTCCGTGACCGGCAGCGGCCGCCCCGCCGCGGCGAGCTCGCGCCACTTCGGCACGATGCTCCCCCGCGACCCCGAGACGTTCCCGTATCGCACGACGGAGAACCGGGTGGGGTGGTTCGCCGCGTAGTGGTTGCTCGCGATGAACATGCGATCGGCGGCGAGCTTGGTCGCCCCGTAGAGGTTGATCGGGCTGGAAGCCTTGTCGGTGGACAGAGCCACGACCCGCCGGACGCCGGAGTCGATCGATGCCTCGATGACGTTCTGGGATCCGCGGACGTTCGTCTCCACGAACTCGAAAGGGTTGTACTCGGCGGTGTCGACCTGCTTGAGCGCGGCGGCGTGGATCACGTAGTCCACACCGTGCATGGCACGCCTCAGGCGGCCGACGTCGCGGATGTCACCGAGGAACCAGCGCAGTCGCGGGTCGTGTCCGAACTGCTCGCGCATCTCGAACTGCTTGAGCTCGTCGCGGCTGAGGATCACGAGCCGCGCGATCGCATGGTTCGCCAGGAGCTCTCGGGTGAGCGCCTTGCCCAGCGAACCGGTCCCGCCGGTGATCAGAACCGAACTGCCGTCGAGCACCGAGCTCATGCCTGCGCCGCCTCCTCGAGACGGCGTAGACGCTCCTCGTAGTGGCTGGCGAGCTCGACGCGCAAGCGCGCGCGCTCGTGCTCCAGAGCGGCGGTCGTGGTTGCCTTCTCGGCGCCTGCGTCGAGGGGCGCGTTCGCAAGCCGCTCGACGCGGTACTCCAGCGCCGCCAGCTGAGGGGCGAGGCGATCGAACTCCGACCGGAGGAAGTCGTAGTCGGCCTGCAGTCCACCCAGTCGCGCCTCGTAGTCGGCCCGGATCCGCGCCGACTCCTCGTCGTACGCAGCAATGCGGGAGTCGATCCGCCGGCTGACCGCCGCGTCGAACCGGCGCCGTAGTGGTGTGAGCATTCGTGATCCTCGATCCGGGTCAGCGATGGTACATGATGCGGCCGTTGTCGATCCATGCCCGGACGAGATCGGACTCGTTCCGGATCCGGTGTTCGGCTCCGACGGCCGACGGCTCGCCGTAGGCATGGTTCCAGTCCTTCTGCGTCGGCTCGTCGACGAACGAGAACCCGGTGGCGTGGAGCTGGGCCTCGGGAAACAGGTGCGACGCCATCCACAGCATGGTCGTCCCGGTCGTCGCCCACAGCCCTGCGCCCCGAGCATCCAGCCCGATGGTGTCGTTGAGCGGGAGGATGACCTCGCGGTTCGGGACGGTGATGAATCCCAGGTCGGTGGGCCAAAATGCCGGGATGCTCTCATTCTCCCAGCGCAGCCGACCCGGTTCGATGAGCAGATACAGGCGGCCGGTATATCCCGCGAAGAACCAGGGCGTCGCCCGCACACCCCGATTGAAGACGACGACATCCGTCCGAGTGCCGACGCAGGGGCCGCTCTCAGAGGTGTCGACCCGGAAGCCGTTGACCCGGAAGATCAGGTCCGACCCGTCGATGACCATCGCCCGCTCAGCGGAACGGGACAGCGGCTGGTTGCCGACCACGGCGACACGGGTGACGGGCAGGGACGCGGCGTAGGACTCGACGAGAGGCCGGATGCGGTCGTAGTAGGTGCGGGCGTCGACGTCGTTGTCGGTGTCGGTTTCGCCAGGTTGCGCGAGGGGCTGGTTCATTCTGTCCCCACCCTAGTTGACCGGGGTGGGGTCCTCGGCGCGGGTGAGGAGGGCCACAGCCTCGACGTGATGTGAATTGGGGAAGACGTCCAGTGCGTCGATGCCCGCCATCGCGTATCCCCCGGCGCGGAACGTCGCGATGTCGCGGGCGAGGGCCACCGGGTCGCACGCGACGTAGACGATCGTGGCCGGCGACAGGGTCGTGATGTGCTCCACGACCTCGCGACCCGCACCTGAGCGGGGCGGGTCGAGCAGCACCACACCGCGCGCCAGCCGTTCCTTCTCGGCGGCGGATGCCTCGGCCGCCAGCCGCGCCAGCCACCGGTCGACCCGCCCGGTCTCGGCGCGCGCGCCCACCCACTCGGCGAGGTTCTCACCGGCATGCTCGGTCGCACGGGAGTCGGACTCGACGCTCGTGACACGGGTGGAGGGACCGCCGAGCTCCCCCAGCGTCGCGGCGAAGAGGCCGACGCCGCCGTAGAGGTCCAGGTGCCAGGCGTCCGGATCGACGGCGGGCGCGTCGCCCGCCCGGGCCCGCAGCGCCGCCGCGACGGTGGTCGTGAGCGTGTGCGCCGCCAGCCGGTGCACCTGCCAGAACCCGCCGGCGTCCACGCGGAACCCGCGCCCGCCGACGCGCTCGACGATCACCTCGGGGGCCGGCGGCTTGGCCTGGGGCCGCCCCGGACGTCGCCCGGGCCGCCCCCGGCCACCGCGAGGACCGGTGGGCCGCACCGCATCGGGGCGCGGCAGCACGCGCACGCGGCCGTCCGCCGGCTGCACCAGGTCGATGCGCCCCGGCTCGCCGCCGTGGAGAGCCATGGCCGCGCGCTCGACCTCGGCGGTGGCCAGCGGCAGGTCTTCGAGCGGGATCACCCGGTGGCTGCGCGCGGCGTACTGGCCGACGTTGCCGTCGGCGTCGACGTGCAGGCTCACGCGGGTGCGCCATCCGGTGCCGTCGACGGTCTCGGCGTCGGCCTCGTCGCCGTCGACCTCCTCGCCGTCGACCGGAGCGGACGCGCCGCTCATCGTCGCGGCGGGATCGGCGATGCCGCCGAAGCGGTGCAGCGCGTCCAGGAGCACCTCGAGCTTCAGCCGGCGCTGGTGCTCCAGCGAGATGTGCCCGAAGTCGGCGCCGCCGGGGCGCTGCTCGGGCGGCACGTCGACATCGGCCTGCCGCCAGACGTGCAGCTGCCGGTGCGGCGACGCGTCGAGGACCTCGAGCGTCTCGGCCCGCCAGAACGACTTCTTCGCGGTGTCGGTGAGCCGCACGCGCACACGCTCCCCCGGGATCGTGTCGGGCACGAACACCACCCGCCCCTCATGGCGGGCGACGAAGACGCCGCCGTGGGCGACGCCCGTGATGTCGAGGTCGAGGATGTCGCCGGTTCCGCTCACCCGTCGAGCCTACGTCCCCCGGCCGTTGCGTACGGTGGACGCATGCGCGTCTGCCTCGCCTCGACCAGCCCCGCCCGGCTCATGCTGCTGCAGCAGTTCGGCATCCGCCCGCTGACCCTCGCGCCCGCCGTCGACGAGGAGGCGGTGATCGCCGCGGTGGAGAGCGCGGAGCGGCGCACGCTGGCGCCCGACGAGCACGTGCTGCTGCTCGCGCGCCGCAAGGCCGCCGACGTCGCCGCCCGGCTGCGCGACGACATCCCCGACTTCGACGGCATCGTGATCGGCGGCGACTCGATGTTCGAGATCGGCGGCGAGGTGCTCGGCAAGCCCTACACCCCCGAGAACGCCGTCGCCCGCTGGCGGTCGATGCGCGGACGCACCGGCGTGCTGCACTCGGGACACGCCGTCGTCCGCGTCGCGCCGGACGAGCAGCCGCGGGAGGTGCACGCGACGGCCGAGGCATCCGTCTCGTTCGCCGAGGATGTGACGGATGCCGAGATCGACGCGTACGTCGCCACCGGCGAGCCGCTCCACGTGGCGGGCGCGTTCACGGTGGACAGCCTCGGGGGCGCGTTCATCTCCCGCGTCGAGGGCGACCCGTCTACCGTCGTCGGGATGTCGCTGTCGACCCTCCGCGACCTCGTCCGCGCGCTCGGCGTGGACTGGACGGCGCTGTGGAACACGACCGACCCGTCGCTCGACGAGACGTCCGCGCACTAGCTCGGCGCGCGTCGCGGAGCCGTCGGCGTTGTAGTAGGAATCCCACGTTTCTGGTCGGTTCTTGTACGAACCGGTCAAAAGCCCTCGGGGTGCCGTCGGTAGGCTGGCACTCATGCCTCAGATCGCCAAGGTTCTCGTTGCCAACCGCGGCGAGATCGCCGTCCGCGTCATCCGCGCCGCCCGCGACGCCGGGAAGTCCTCGGTCGCCGTGTACGCCGACCAGGACCGCGACGCGATGCACGCGCGCCTCGCCGACGAGGCCTACGCGCTCGACGGCTCCACGAGCGCCGAGACCTACCTCTCGATCGACAAGATCCTCTCGGTCGCCCGCCGGTCGGGCGCCGACGCCGTGCACCCCGGGTACGGCTTCCTGGCCGAGAACGCCGACTTCGCGCGGGCCGTCATCGCGTCGGGGCTCGTCTGGATCGGCCCGTCCCCGGAGGCCATCGAGGCGCTCGGCGACAAGGTGACCGCCCGCGCGGTCGCCGAGAAGGTGGGCGCGCCCCTCGCGCCCGGCACCCCCGGCCCCGTGTCGGGCGCCGACGAGGTGGTCGCCTTCGCACAGTCGGTCGGTCTGCCCATCGCCATCAAGGCGGCCTACGGCGGCGGCGGCCGCGGCCTCAAGGTCGCCCGCACCCTCGACGAGGTCCCCGAGCTCTTCGAATCCGCCACGCGCGAGGCGATCACCGCCTTCGGACGCGGCGAGTGCTTCGTCGAGAAGTACCTCGACAAGCCGCGTCACGTCGAGACGCAGTGCCTCGCGGATGCCGCGGGCAACGTCGTCGTCGTCTCGACGCGCGACTGCTCGCTGCAGCGCCGTCACCAGAAGCTCGTCGAAGAGGCACCGGCGCCCTTCCTGACCGAGGCGCAGAACAAGACGCTGTACGAGGCGTCGAAGGCCATCCTCAAGGAGGTCGGGTACGTCGGCGCGGGCACGTGCGAGTTCCTCATCGGCGCCGACGGCACGATCTCCTTCCTCGAGGTGAACACCCGCCTGCAGGTGGAGCACCCCGTCTCCGAGGAGATCACCGGCATCGACCTGGTGCGCGAGCAGTTCCGCCTGGCCGAGGGCGAAGAGCTCGGCTACGACGACCCGGTCGCCGACGGCCACTCGATCGAGTTCCGCATCAACGGCGAGGACCCCGGCCGCGGCTTCCTCCCCCAGCCCGGGCCGATCCACGTGTTCAAGACGTTCGGCGGTCCCGGCATCCGCCTCGACTCCGGCGTCACCGCCGGCGACAGCGTCTCGGGGGCCTTCGACTCGCTGCTGGCGAAGATCATCGTCACCGGCCGCGACCGCGCCGAGGCGCTGGAGCGCTCACGCCGTGCCCTCGACGAGTTCGAGGTCTCGGGCCTGCCCACCGTGCTCCCGTTCCACCGGGCCGTCGTGCGCGACCCCGCCTTCACCGCGGAGGACGGCCGCTTCGGCGTCTTCACGAGATGGATCGAGACGGAGTTCGTGAACGACATCCCGCCGTGGGACGGCGAGCTCAGCGAGCCGACCGCCGCCGAGGCGCGCCACACGGTCGTCGTCGAGGTCGCGGGCAAGCGTCTCGAGGTGAGCCTGCCCGACCGCGTCGTGACCCCCGTCGGCGTCGCGGGGCGCCCCGCCGCCGTGCCGCCGTCGCGCCGCTCGCACTCCCCCTCGGTCGTGGCCGGCGCGTCGGGCGACGCCGTGAAGTCGCCGATGCAGGCCACCGTCGTGAAGGTCGCCGTCGAGGACGGGCAGCAGGTCGTCAAGGGCGATCTGGTCGTGGTCCTCGAGGCGATGAAGATGGAGCAGCCGATCCAGGCGCACAAGGACGGCGTCATCGGCGCGATCGACGCCGATCCGGGCACGACCGTGTCGGCCGGCCACCAGCTCCTCACCATCAGCTGACGCGCGCCGGATGCCGCGGGTCGCGGCATCCGTCATCCTCGCCCGATCCGGAATCCGGACTTCCGCGCTGTCTCCGGACCGACACGCCGCGGGCTCGCCGGAAAGCGGCAGGTTCTCCGAATTCGGGTCCGCGGAAAGGTGAGGTCGGCCCCTGGGGAACGCGGTGCTCGGGGTCAGCCGCCGTAGAGGTTGTGGTCGACGACGTGCATCGCGCGTGCGGCATCCGTGATGCTGCCCGACAGCGACGGGTAGACCGCGAACACGCGCGAGACCTGGTCGACGGTGAGACGGCGCTCGACGGCGATCGCGATGGGGTAGATGAGCTCCGACGCGCGGGGGGCGACGATGACGCCGCCGATGACGGTCCCGCTGCCCTCGCGCGCGATGAGCTTCACGAAGCCGTCCTTGACGCCCATCATCTTCGCGCGCGGGTTGGCGGCCAGCGGGAGCTTGTGCACCACGCCGTTGATGTGCCCGTCGACGATGTCGTTCTCCTGCCAGCCGATCGTGGCGATCTCGGGCGCGGTGAAGATGTTCGAGGTGATGCGCCGGCGCTCGAGCGGGATCACGACGTCGCCCAGCGCATGGAAGACGGCGGTGCGGCCCTGCATCGAGGCGACCGACGCGAGCGGGACGAAGGTGGTGCAGTCGCCCGCGGCGTAGATGTTGGGGACCGACGTGCGCGCGACGCGGTTCACCTGGATGTGTCCGGACTCGGTCATCTGGACGCCTGCCTCCTCGAGGCCGATGCCCTTCGTGTTCGGCACCGACCCGACCGCCATGAGACAGTGGCTGCCCTCGACCGTCGCGCCGTCCGACAGGGTCACCACGACGCCGTCGCCGGTGTTCTCGACCTTGTCGGCCCGGGACTTCTGCAGGAGCTTCATGCCGCCGCGCTTGAACACGCGCTCGAGCACCGCCGCGGCGTCCTTGTCCTCGCCCGGGAGCACCTGGTCGCGGCTCGAGACCAGGGTGACCTTCGCCCCGAGGTTCATGTAGGCGCCGGCGAACTCGGCGCCTGTGACGCCGGAGCCGACGACGATGAGATGCTCGGGGATCGCCGCCATGTTGTAGAGCTGCGTCCAGGTCAGGATGCGCTCCCCGTCGGGCATCGCAGACGGCAGAACCCGGGGCGAGGAGCCCGTGGAGACCACGAGGGTGTCGGCCTCGATGCGGTCGAAGTCGGTGCCGCCGGGGCCGGTCGACACGACCACCGCGTCGTCCCCCTCGAGGCGGCCGTGACCGGAGATGATCCGCACGCCCGCTTCGGCGAGCGTCGCCCGCATGTCGTCGGACTGCTGCCGGGCGAGGGTGAGCAGGCGCTTGTTGACGGCGGCGAGGTTGATCGCGATCTCGGGCTTGAGCGGCTTGCCGTCCTTCCCCTTGGCGAACACCTGCACCCCGAGGTCGCCCGCGCCGGCGATCGCCACGGCGGCGTCGGCGGTGGCGATGAGCGACTTGGACGGCACGACGTCGGTGATGACCGCGGAGCCGCCGATGCCGGCCCGTTCGACCACCGTCACCTCGGCTCCGAGCTGGGCGGCGGCCAGCGCCGCTTCGTATCCGCCGGGTCCGCCGCCGATGATGGCGACGCTCTGCGTGCGCTCGAAGCTGATCGACATGGGTTCCATTCTCTCCTGCCCGCGGGGGCGGGCACGACATCGGCCGCGACACTCCCGGCGGGGCGCCGAAACAGGATCGTTGGCTCTGATGCCCGCCGGTTCCTAGAGTGGTCCCATGTCAGACACCACCGGCAACCCCCTCGACGATCCCGCCGTCGACCCGTTCGAGGTCGCGGCGGCCGCCGCCGAGGACATCGCCCGCGTCACCGGGGTCGAGCGCCACGACATCGCGCTGACCCTCGGCAGCGGCTGGGGCAAGGCCGCCGAGCTCCTCGGCGAGACGACCGCGACGTTCCCCGCCACCGAGATCACCGGCTTCAGCGCGCCGGCCCTCGCCGGGCACGTCGGCACGCTTCGCAGCATCGTCACCCCCCGAGGCCGCCGGGTGCTCGTCATCGGCGCGCGAACCCACTACTACGAGGGCCACGGCGTGCGCCGGGTCGTCCACAGCGTGCGCACGGCCGCCGCGACCGGCGCCCGCACGATGGTGCTCACCAACGGCGCCGGCGGCATCAAGCACACCTGGACGCCCGGCCGCCCGGTGCTCATCAGCGACCACATCAACTTCACCGGCGCCACGCCGCTCGAGGGCGCCACCTTCATCGACCTCACCGACCTGTACTCGATGCGACTGCGCGACCTCGCGCGCAGGGTCGATCCGACGCTGGACGAGGGCGTGTACTGCCAGTTCCGCGGTCCGCAGTACGAGACGCCGGCCGAGGTGCAGATGGTCAAGGCCGTCGGCGGGCACATCGTCGGCATGTCGACCGCCCTCGAAGCGGTCGCCGCCCGCGAAGCGGGCATGGAGATCCTCGGCTTCTCGCTCATCACGAACATGGCCGCCGGCATCCAGAAGACCCCGCTCAGCCATCAGGAGGTGCTCGACGCCGGCCGCGAGGCCGAGCCGGTCATCTCGTCGCTGCTGGCCCGTGTGATCGGTTCGCTGTGAGCGGCGAGGAGGTGCCCGCGGCGAGCCCCGACGTCCAGGAGCCGGCGCCCGACGCGGTGTCCGCCGGCGCGGACGACGCCACGGCGATCCTGGCGCGGGCGCACGCCTGGCTGGCGCAGGATCCCGACGGCGAGACGCGCGCGGAGCTGCGCGCGCTGATCGACGCGGCCGAAGCGGGCGACGCCGGGGCGGCAGACGACCTCGAGGACCGGTTCGCGACACGGCTCGCCTTCGGGACCGCGGGCCTGCGCGGCGCCCTCGGAGCCGGGAGCAACCGCATGAACCGCGTCCTGGTGGCGCAGGCCGCGGCAGGCCTCGCCGCCTACGTGCGCGAGCGGGCCGGGATGCCGCCGCTCGGCGCGGATCACGGCGGCGAGAGCGATCGGCCGGCGGCGGTTGCCCCGGAGGGGGCGCCGGCCGAGCCCGAGGCGTCGCCGGATGCCGCACCGGACAGCGCGTCGGATGCCGCACCGGACAGCGCGTCGGATGCCGCACCGGACGGCGCGCTCATCGAGGCGCCGTCTCACGACGCGCTCGAGGCGGAGGGCCCGGAGGTCCCCGGCATCCTCGACGATGCGCCGATCGTGGTCATCGGCTACGACGGCCGCCGCAATTCCGACGTCTTCGCGCGCGACTCCGCCGAGATCTTCGCGGGCGCCGGGCTCCGCGCCATCGTGCTGCCGCGTCTGCTGCCGACCCCCGTGCTGGCCTTCGCCGTCCGCCGCTTCGGCGCGGCGGCCGGCGTGATGGTCACCGCGAGCCACAATCCGCCCGACGACAACGGGTACAAGGTGTACCTAGGCGGCGACGACGACGGCTCGCAGATCGTCTCCCCCGCCGACGCGGAGATCGCCGCGCACATCGAGCGCGTCGCGGAGGCCGGCGACATCTCGACGCTCCCCCGTTCGCTCGGGTTCGAGCTGGCGACCGAGGCGGTGGTCGACGACTACGTCGCCGCGACCGCCGCCGTCGCCCCGGCGACGCACGGGGCCGAGGGACTCACCTGGGTGTACACGGCCATGCACGGCGTCGGCTGGGAGACCTTCGCGCGCATCCTCGAGACCGCGGGCTACCCGCCGCCGGTGCCGGTGACGGCGCAGCTCGAGCCCGACGGCGCCTTCCCGACGGTGGCCTTCCCCAATCCGGAGGAGCCCGGCGCGATGGACCTCGCCTTCGAGCTCGCGCGCGAGTCGGGCGCCGAGCTGGTCATCGCCAACGACCCCGACGCCGACCGGCTCGCAGTCGCCCTGCCCGACGACGCAGCGGAGGGCGGCTGGCGGCGGCTCACCGGCAACGAGATCGGCCTGCTGCTGGGCTGGCGCGCAGCGCGCCTCGCGACCGCCGACGGGAGGCCGGCCGGCGCGTCGCTCGCGTGCTCGCTGGTGTCCTCGCCCGGTCTGCAGGCGGTCGCCGAGCACTACGGCCTGGACTTCCACGCGACGCTGACCGGGTTCAAGTGGATCTCGCGCGCGCCGGGCATGGTGTTCGGGTTCGAGGAGGCCCTGGGCTATCTCGTCAACCCCGAGACCGTCCGCGACAAGGACGGCATCTCGGCGGCCGTGGCGATCCTCGGGATGGTGTCGGAGGCCCGCGAGCGCGGCGCGTCCCTCGCCGACCTGCTGCGGGAGTTCGACGAGCAGTTCGGGTCGTTCGCGAGCGACCAGATCTCGGTGCGCGTCGACGATCTGTCCCAGATCGGCCGGATCATGGGTGCGCTGCGGGAGCGGCATCCGGAATCCGTGGGAGATGTCGCGGTCGACCGCGTCGACGACCTGCTCGGCGGGTTCGGCGACCTGCCGCCCGGCGACGTGCTGCGCCTCTGGCTCTCGGACGGGTCGCGCGTGATCGTGCGGCCGAGCGGCACCGAGCCCAAGCTCAAGCTGTACCTCGACGTGCGCGGTGACGACCGCGAGGACGCGTCTGCGCGGATCCGTGCGCTCGCCGACGGCGCGCGCACGCTCCTGAACACCTACGGAGGCTGACCCTCACGGGTGTCCGGCGTGTGTCCGGGCCCGGTGCTAGAGTCGCGTCCGCGGTAGACCGCGAGCCCTCCCCTGCCTGGACGGTTCGCGCCTGCGCGCGGGCGAGCGACGGGAGCGACGATGGGCAGCGGGAGCGACGACGAGCGGACGGATGCCGCTACCCAGACCCCCGATCCCCCGCGGTGGCTGCGCAACGTCATCCTCTTCCTGAGCGGGCAGACCGTCAGCCTCTTCGGGTCGATGCTCGTGCAGTACGCCGTCTTCTGGTACCTCACGATCACCTATCAGTCCGGCCTGGTGATGGCCCTCGCGGCCCTGTTCGGCTTCCTGCCGCAGGCCGTGGTGTCGATCTTCGGCGGTGTCTGGGCGGACCGCCACAACCGCAAGTACCTCATCATGGGCGCCGATGCGGCGATCGCCCTGTCGACGCTGACCCTCGCACTCATCATGATGACCGGCTACGACGCGGTGTGGCTGATCTTCGCCACCATGGCCATCCGGTCCGCCGGGGCGGGCATCCAGATGCCGGCGGTGTCGGCGCTCATCCCTCAGATCGCACCGACGCGCAACCTGATCCGGGTCAACGGCATCAACGGCTCGATCCAGTCCGCGATGGCGCTGCTGGCGCCGGCTGCCGCCGGGGCGCTGTACGCGTGGGCGTCGGCGGCGTCCGACGGTGCCGCCGCGTCGCTCATCCCGATCTTCTTCATCGACGTCGCGACCGCGGTCATCGGCGTCGGCATCCTCGCGTTCATCCCGGTGGGAACCGTGCGACGCGCCGCCGACGCCCACACCGGCTACTTCGCCGACCTGGTCGACGGCGTCCGCTACATCGTGCACCACGCGTTCGTGCGCTGGCTCCTGGTGCTGTTCGCCATCATCTTCCTGCTCACCGTCGCGCCGTCGAACCTCACGCCGCTCATGCTGGTGCGGTCGTTCCCCGCCGGCGAGTCGCAGGACGTCGTGAACCTGGCCGTCCTCGAGATCGCCTTCAGCATCGGCATGATGCTCGGCGGCATCCTGGTCGCGTCGTTCTTCGCCAAGCGCAGCCGGATCGGCATGATCGTGGCGTCGTCGCTGGTGTTCGGCGTGCTGTCGATCGGACTCGGCCTGTCGCCGAACGTCTGGGTGTTCTTCGGCTTCATGTTCCTCGTCGGCCTCGCGGTGCCCTTCTTCTCGACGCCGTCGATGACGCTGCTGCAGGAGACGGTGGAGCCCGAGCGCCAGGGCCGCGTGTTCGGCTTCGTCGGCATCGTGATGGCGGTCGCGATGCCGATCGGCATGGTCGTGTTCGGCCCACTCGCCGACCTCGTGCCCATCGAGGCGCTCCTCATCGCCGCCGGGGTGCTCACGTTCGTCGTCGTCGGCCTCTCGGTGTGGCTGCCGGCCGGCCGGCGGGCGATCGCCGCCGCACGCCGGGCGTCGCAGGTGGCCGAGCACGACCCGGGCACCGCTGCGGCGGTGGTCGAGGCCGAGATGCACGCGAAGGAGTCCTGAGCATCGGATGCCGCGACGCGGCGTATACGCCGGGCCCGCACGGGGATTCGGGCCGATCCAGCCCTAGGCTCGGGGAATGCTCCTCACCCAGCCCCTCACACTCGAGAACGCCCACGTCCGGCTGGAGCCGCTGTCGCCGGAGCATGCAGCCGACCTGAGTGCGGCCGCCGTCGGGCTGGAGCACGCCTGGTACACCTCGGTGCCGCGTCCCGGCGAGGTCGACGCCGACATCGCACAGCGGCTCGCGTGGCGCGACGAGGGGCACATGAATCCGTGGGCGGTCCGCCGCCTGGACACCGGCCGCGTCGTGGGGACCACGACCTTCTGCAACATCGACCAGCCGAACCGGCACGTCGAGATCGGCCACACCTGGATCGGGCTCGAGGCGCAGCGCACGGCCGTGAACACCGCGTCGAAGCTGCTCCTCCTCGCGCACGCCTTCGAGGCGTGCGACGCCATCGCGGTCGAGTTCCGGACGCACTGGCACAATCGGCAGTCGCGCGCCGCGATCGCCCGGCTCGGCGCGAAGCAGGACGGCGTGCTGCGCAACCACCGCCTCGGCCCCGACGGCACGCTGCGCGACACCGTGGTGTTCTCGATCCTCCCCGGCGAGTGGCCGGCCGTGCGCCTCGACCTCACGGAGCGTCTCGCCCGCGGCTGACCCGGGGAGCTCGGCGCGGCCCGGCCGCGGCATCCGTCGTTCTGGATCCGTGTCGTCCCGCCCTGGCTGCGTCCGGCCCCCCATCGGGGTTTGGGGCGCACCGGTTTCGTTCGGGGCGCACCGCGCGCGCCCCGAACGTGCGTCCAGCGCCCCAAACGCACGAAGCAGGGCCATGCCGGATGCCGGGAGTCCCGAGGGCGGAAGGAACGGGGAGAGCGGATGCCGCGAACGCGCGGCGGCCTCCTCCACAGGCTGAAGTTGTCCACACTTTCCGGGCCCGGGCGCCGCACCCACGGCGGTGCGACGGAGACTCGCCGACATGGCCGCCCTCACACTGCTCAGGCGCGAGGAACTCCTCGGCGCGATGACGCCCCGCCGGCTCACGAAGGCGGTCACCGCCGGCGAGCTCACGCGGCTGAGAGTCGGGGTCTACGTGGACACGGTGGCGTGGGATGCCGCGAAGCCCGAAGCTCGCGTCCTTGCGCGCGCTCGTGCCCTGGCGCTGGTCTCGCCGACGGCACCCGTGATCTCTCACGAGACGGCCGCCGCGGTGCATGGCCTGCCGCTGTATCGCGCGGATCGGAACCGGGTGCACGTCATCGCGCCGCACGCGCGACCGGGTGCTGCGGGTGGCGTGATCCGTCACCGCGGCGAACTCCGGGACGATGACATGGTCGAAATCGACGGACTCCAGGTCACATCGCTCGCTCGCACCGTCTCAGACGTCGCCCGAACCGCCTCGTTCGAGCAGTCGGTCGCCATCGCCGACGCCGCGCTGCGCCGGCAGTTCGTCACCGCTCCGGGTGAATACGACTTCGCCGGAGCGGAGCGGTTCCGGCGGGAGGTGCTCGTGATCGCGAGCCGATCAGCTCATGGTCGCACGCGCGCTCGTCGCGCCCTCGAGTTCGCCGACGGGCGCGCACAGCTGCCCGGCGAGAGCATCAGCCGAATCCGGCTCCGCGAGATCGGCTTCCGTTCCCTGGAGCTGCAGGTCGCGGTGCCGGGGCGGGGCATGCATCCGTACTACGTCGATTTCGGCCTCGACGAGGCCGACGCCTTCGGGGAGTTCGACGGAGCGATCAAGTACGTCGACGGGAACATCCTCGACGGCCGCACGTCGTCGCAGGTCTTCGACGAGGAGAAGCAGCGCGAGGACTGGATCCGCGGGACCACCCAGCGCCGCTACGCCCGCTGGGGGTGGCCGCACCTCGCGACGGCGACGGACTTGCGGATGCGACTCGAGGCCTTCAGCATCCGGCCGCCCCGCTGACGTCCTCCGCGGGTTCGCCGCGAACCGCGCGGGTTCGGGGCCACGCCGCCGGGTTTGGGGCGCGCCGCGTGCGTTCGGGGCGCACGGCGCGCGCCCCGAACGGTCGCCGTGCGCCCCAAATCCGTGGGCAATCCCGGGAGGGGACGGACGCCGGGTTTGGGGCGCGCCGCGTGCGTTCGGTGCGCACCGCGCGCGCCCCGAACGGTTGCCACGCGCCCCGAACCGAGGCGAGCGGCACCCTGTGCGCTCGAGATGACGTCGGCGTGCAGCAGTTGCGGCCACGCCGCGGGTTTGGGGCGCGCCGCGCGCAATCGGGGCGCACCGCGCGCGCCCCGAACGGTCACCGCACGCCCCGAACGGTCGCCGTGCGCCCCAAACCGATGGGCAATCCCGAGAGAGGGGACGGACGCCGGCAGCCCCGAAGGAGACGGATGCCGCGGCTCAGCCATCTATCACGGCGACGAGCTCGTCGAGGAAGGCGTTGAAGTCAGTGCCTCGGCGGACGATCCGCTGCACACTGTCGCGCTCGCTGAAGACCTCGACGAACTGCTCGAAGATGGTCTGGAAGGCCTCGCGGTCGGTCTCGGAGAACGCCACCAGCGCCACCACCTGCACGCGCCCGTCGCCCCACGGGATCGACGGGTCGGCGATCCCGATGGCGATCGCGGTGCGGGATGCCGTCATCTCGAGCGCGTGCGGCACCGCTAGCGCGTCGGTGAACGCCGTGGACGACAGGCGCTCGCGCTCGATGGTGCGCTCGACGTACTCGTCGTCGATGACGCCCTGTCCGACCAGCAGCGCCCCCAGCGCCCGGATCACGCCCTCGTCCCCTGAGGCCGCGACGCCGTCGAGCCCGCGCAGGTAGGCCGAAGGCTCGAAGTACCGCTCGAGCTCGGCGCGCAGGCGCGCGAGGCGCCGGGACCTGCGGATGCGTCCCGCCGCCGTGTGCACGCGCTCCACGTCGGCGTCGGTGAGGAACGGCTGGATACGGACGATGCGGTCGCTCGTCGTGGGCGGGTCGATGGTCGTCAGCACGAGGTCGGTGTCGATCGAGCCCCAGTCGGGGTCGACGCGCGTCTCGACGCCGACGACCTCGACGGCCCGCCCGAGCGAGCGATCGACGCTCGAGCGCAGCAGCTCGTGCAGGTCGTAGTAGCCCGGGCAGACGATCGTCGCCGTCAGCAGCTGGTCGGCGCGGCGGCTCCGCTCGAGACGCCCGCCGACGTGCATCGCGATGTAGGCGATCTCGTCATCGGGCAGCGGGATGCCCAGCCGCTGCTGCAGGCGGCTGGCGATGAAGACCGCGACCTCGAAGATCATCGGGTAGGTCGACTTGAGCGAGCGCGTGAGCGGGTTGCGCGACCACGCCTGCTCGCGGGCGCGGTGCAGCAGGTTCTGCACGTGCAGCGCCAGTCGGGCGACGAAGTCGTCGTGGACGATGTCGACGAGGAACTCGTCGGCCGCCGCCGTCACGACCTCCCGCACGACCTCCTCCACCTCCGCGTCGAGCGAGGCCGGCCGGGATCCGGATGCCTCGCCCGCCGCACCGTCGGGGGCGACGACGCGCGTCAGCACGAGCGTCGCGAGGTGCTGCAGGTCGGCCGTGCCCAGCCGCACCCCCAGATGCTGCGCGGACAGCTCGGCGATGATCTCGGCGACCTGCCGCTGCGTCGGCCGGTCGCCCGCGGCATCCGCGCCCGCCGCGTCCAGCGGCCGGTCCCGGGCCGTCCGGTCCGCGGCGATCGCGATGTGCATCACCACGTCGCCGATCCCGAACTCGTTGACGAACCAGCCGAGCTCGCCGAGCCGCGCGACGAGGTCGGACTTGAACGGCCCGAACGCCTGCGCCCCCACCGACCCCTCGCCGAGCGTCCGCCGCAGGGCGGCGATGTCGAACGACCCGGCATCCATCTCGTCGTGCGCGAGCCGGCTGAGCAGCCGTCGCTGGGCGCTCTCGGTGCCGCGCAGGCGCGCCTGCGACGCGGAGCGCTCGAGAGTCAGCTCGGTGCCGCCCAGCAGTCCCCGGACCCGCGCGAGGTCGGCGTCCAGCGTCGCCGTCGACACGTGCAGCGCGTCGGCGGTCTCGAACACGTCGATGCCGTCGGGTGCGTCCAGCAGCGCGCGCACGAGCGTGTGGAGCCGATCGCGCGGCGTCCCGGCATCACCGCCGGCGCGCAGCGCGGCCGCCGCGTCCGATCCCGCCCGGTATCCCTGCGGGCCCGATTCGACGGCGACGCCCGGGGCCACCCGCGCATTGGCCGCGGTGACGTACGAGCGGATGCTGCGCGGCGTGACGCCGAGGGCGTCGGCGAGCGCGGACGCGGTCATCCAGTCCCCGTCGCGCAGGAGGAGCCCCAGCACGCGATCTTGCCGGGCCCGGGTCACACGCCCAGTCAATCACGCGCCGGGACGCCCCGGCCGGTCCGCGTTTCCGCCCCCGCGGAAGAAGGACTGGTTGTCCCCTCTCAGCGTTCTCACAAGAATGGCTCCAGAGGAGGCGGATCGATGAGGATCCTGGTGGTCTGCGGAGCGGGTGCCTCGAGCACCTTCGTCGCCCAGCGCGTGCGCCACGCAGCCCAAGCCCGGGGGCTCGACTATTCCGCCTTCGCCGGCACCGAGCGGTCGCTCCCGATCGACCTCGACGCCGCCGACATGGTCCTCGTGGGACCGCATCTGGCTCATGCGCTCGAGCGCATCGAACGGGATGCCGCCGCGCGGGGCACGACGGTGGTGCTGCTGCCGCCCGACATCTTCGGAGACCGGGACGGCACACGGACACTCGAGCTGGTCCGCGCCGCAGCCGGAGCCGACGAGGGTCCACGGCCGGCGACGGACGCGGCCCCCGCAGCCGGCACCGCCTCACCCGAAGACTGAACGACGCCGGACTCCGACAGAGAGGTCACGACATGCCCCCCATCTCCCGCACCGTCCGCATCGGATCGGCGCACGGGCTGCACGCCCGCCCCGCGAAGCTCTTCGCACAGGCGGCGAAGGATGCCGGCATCCCGATCACCATCGCGAAGGACTCCGGCGCGCCCGTCAACGCGGCGAGCATCCTGGGCGTGATCGCCCTGGGCGTGGAGCAGGGCGACTACGTCACCCTCACCGCCGACGGCGACGGCGCCGAGCCCACGCTCGACCGGCTCGCGGAACTGCTGACCACCGACCACGACGCGGAGGCGTGAACATGACCGAGCTTCGGGGTGTGGGAATCGGCCTGGGCGTGGCCCAGGGTCCCGTCGCGCGCATGGCCGAGCCGCTGCCGGCGCCGTCCGACGCGCCGAGCACGCTGACCCACGACGAGGAGAAGGCGCGGGTGGCGGATGCCGTCGCCGCTGTCGCCCGCGAGCTCGAGGCTCGCGGCGCGCAGGCGGGCGGCGCCGCGCAGGAGGTGCTCGAGGCGCAGGCGATGATGGCCGAGGACCCCAGCCTCGCCGACGAGGTGAACGCCCGCATCGCGCAGGGCAAGACCGGCGAGTTCGCCGTATTCGACGCCTTCGCGTCGTTCCGCGACCAGCTGACGGCCCTCGGCGGCTACCTCGGCGAGCGCGCCGCCGACCTCGATGACGTCGCCCAGCGGGTCATCGCGAGGCTGCGCGGCGTGGCGGCGCCGGGCGTGCCCGACCCGGGGCATCCCTTCGTGCTCGTCGCCAAGGACCTGGCGCCCGCCGACACCGCCCTGCTCGACCTCGACAAGGTGCTGGCGCTCGTGACCACCGAGGGCGGGCCCACCTCGCACACCGCGATCCTCGCGCGCGAGAAGTCGATCGTCGCCGTGGTCGGCGCGGTGGACGCGAAGGGACTGCGCGAGGGCGAGACGGTGATCGTGGATGCCGCCGCCGGCGTGGTGACGACCGAGCCGACCGCCGACGAGCTCGACCGGGCGCATCGTCGTGCCGCCGATCGCGCGGCCGCGGCATCCGCGCCGATCACCGACGGCGCGCTCGCGGACGGCACCCCGGTGCCGCTGCTGGCCAACCTCGGCAATGCCGACGGGGCACCGGACGCCGTCGCGCTCGGCGCGGAGGGCGTGGGGCTGTTCCGCACCGAGTTCCTGTTCCTCAGCGCCAGCCAGGCACCCACCGTCGAGCAGCAGCGCGAGGCGTACACGAGGCTGCTCGCGGCGTTCCCCGGCAAGAAGGTCGTCGTGCGCGTGCTCGACGCCGGCGCCGACAAGCCGCTGCCCTTCCTCAACGACGCGCACGAGGAGAACCCCGCGCTCGGCCTGCGGGGCCTCCGCGCGCTGCGTGCCAGTGAGGACATCCTGCGCGAGCAGCTCACCGCGCTGGCAGAGGCGGATGCCGCCACCGACGCCGACCTGTGGGTCATGGCGCCGATGGTGTCCACCGTCGAGGAGACCGCCTACTTCGTCGACGTCGCCCGTGACTACGGCATCAAGACCGCCGGCGTCATGGTGGAGGTGCCGTCCTCGGCCCTGCTCGCCGACCGCATCCTCGCCGAGGCCGACTTCGCCTCGATCGGCACCAACGACCTCACCCAGTACACGCTCGCCGCCGACCGGCTCCTCGGATCGGTCGCCTCGTTCCAGGATCCGTGGCACCCGGCGGTGCTGCGGCTCGTGGGCGAGGTCGGCGAAGCCGGCCGCGCCACGGGCAAGCCGGTCGGCATCTGCGGCGAGGCGGCAGCGGACCCGCTGCTGGCCGTCGTGCTCGTGGGCCTCGGCGCCACGAGCCTGTCCATGGCCCCCACCGCTCTCGCCGACGTGCGGGCCACCCTGCTGCAGTACACCCTCGACCAGGCGCGCGAGATCGCCTCGGCCGCCGTCGCCGCGTCGGACGCGGCATCCGCCCGAGCCGCCGCCCAGGCGGCCGTCACCCGAGAGCCCGCCGCCTGAGCGGCCGCGGAGAGAAGGAGAAAGTCATGACAACGGCGTCTGCGCCCACATCGGGCGCCAGCAAGGCGCGAGTCGGAGTCCAGCGCTTCGGCACGTACCTGTCCGGCATGATCATGCCGAACATCCCCGCGCTCATCGCGTGGGGCATCTTCACCGCGTTCTTCATCGGAGTCGGCTGGACGCCCAACGCCGACCTCGCGACGATCGTCGGTCCGTTCATCCACTACCTGCTGCCGATCCTGATCGCCTATACGGGCGGAAGCATCGTGTACGGCATCCGAGGCGGCGTCGTGGCATCCATCGCCACGATGGGCGCGATCGCCGGCTCCGACCTGCTCATCGCCCAGTTCAACGCGACGCTCCCCGAGGGCGAGGCGCAGCTGGGTCAGGTGCACATGTTCATCGGCGCGATGATCCTCGCCCCCCTGTCGGCCTACACGATGAAGTGGCTCGACAGCCTGTGGGAGGGCAAGATCAAGGCCGGCTTCGAGATGCTCGTGAACATGTTCTCGGCAGGCATCTGGGGCTTCGTGATGGCCATCGTCGGGTTCTACCCGGTCGCGTGGCTCGTCAACGGCATCATGGGCGTGCTGTCGCGCGCGGTGGAGTGGCTCGTCGACTTCAACCTGCTGCCGCTGACCAGCATCATCATCGAGCCGGCGAAGGTGTTCTTCCTGAACAACGCCATCAACCACGGCGTGCTGACGCCGCTCGGCATCTCGCAGGCCGCCGAGGAGGGCTCGTCGATCCTGTTCCTCCTCGAGGCCAACCCCGGCCCCGGTGTCGGCCTGCTGCTGGCGTTCACCTTCTTCGGCCTGGGCGCCGCGCGCGCCTCGGCCCCCGGTGCCGCGGTGATCCAGTTCTTCGGCGGCATCCACGAGGTGTACTTCCCGTACGCGCTGATGAAGCCGATCCTGATCGTCGCGCTCATCGCCGGCGGCATGACGGGCGTCACCACGAACATGCTCCTGGGCGGCGCGCTGCGCGCGCCGGCCGCGCCGGGCAGCATCATCGCGGTGCTCGCGCAGACGGCCACGGGCGCGTATCTCGCGGTGATCCTGTCGGTGATCCTCTCGGCCGCGGTGACCTTCGTCATCGCCGCGCTGATCCTGCGCGCCTCGCGCAAGCGCGACCTCGCGGCCATGGCGGCGACCGACGACGCGTTCGGCGCCGCGATCACGCAGACCGAGGCGGCCAAGGGCAAGTCCTCGTCGCACCTGACCGGCCTCCGCGGCGGAGCGGCGACCGAGGCGGGCGGCGGCGTGGAGCCCCCCACCATGACGGAGCGCCAGATCCGCAACATCGTGTTCGCGTGCGACGCGGGCATGGGCTCCTCGGCGATGGGCGCGAGCGTCCTGCGCAACAAGATCAAGAAGGCGGGCATCGAGGACGTCACGGTCGTCAACAAGGCGATCGCCAACCTCGACCCGTCGGCCGACCTGGTCATCACGCAGAACCAGCTCACCGACCGGGCGCGCCACCGCACGCCCGACGCGGTGCACGTCTCGGTCGACAACTTCATGAATTCGCCGCGCTACGACGAGGTCGTCGATCTCGTCCGTGCCCAGCACGAGGGCAAGGCGTAACAAGGCGGCGATGGGGCCGGGCAGGCGAATGCCCCCGGTCCCATCGCCCTTCTCCCGAGCGGCCCGTAAGGTCGAGGACACGGCCGGCCGCGGCATCCGTCCCCCACAGCCACAGACGATCAACCAGAAAGGCGATGACATGGCACGCGAGGTCCTGAGCATCGGTCAGGTGCGCATCCACTCCGGCAGCGCGACGCGAGACGACGCGATGCGGGAGGCCGCCGACATCCTGCAGAGCGCGGGAGCCGTCACCGGCGCCTACTACGACGCCATGCTGCAGCGCGAGCAGACGGTCTCGACCTACATGGGCAACGAGCTGGCCATTCCGCACGGCACCAACGAGACCAAGAACGAGATCCTGGAGTCGGCCCTCTCGGTGGTGCGGTACGACGGCGGCGTCGACTGGGACGGCAACCCGGTCAGCTTCGTGATCGGCATCGCAGGCAAGGGCGACGAGCACCTGGAGATCCTGTCGCAGATCGCGATCCTGTTCTCGGACGAGGACGAGGTCGAGAAGCTCAAGGCCGCCCAGACGCCGGAGGAGCTCTTCGCCCTCGTGTCGGCGGCGGGCGTCTGATGAAGGCGGTCCACTTCGGGGCCGGGAACATCGGCCGGGGATTCGTCGGCCTGCTCCTGCACCAGGGCGGCTACCGGCTGGTGTTCTCCGACGTCGCGGCGTCGCTCGTGGACGCCATCAACGCCACCGACCGCTACACCGTCCACGAGGTGGGCGAGGGCGGCCGCGACACCGTCGTCACCGGCTTCCGCGCGATCAACAGCGCCGAGCACCCCGACGAGGTCGTCGAGGAGATCGCCACGGCCAACGTCGTCACCACGGCCGTCGGGCCGACGATCCTCAAGTTCGTCGCCCCGCACATCGTCGCCGGACTCGCGCTGCGCAACCCGTCGAGCCCGCCGCTGCAGATCATGGCGTGCGAGAACGCGATCAATGCGACCGACCTGCTGCGCGACGAGATGGTGGCCCTCGCGGCCGATGCGTGGGACGGCCTGGCCTCCCGCGCCGTGTTCGCCAACACCGCCGTGGACCGCATCGTCCCCGCCCAGCCCGACGGCGGCGGCGTCGACGTGACCGTCGAGCCGTTCTTCGAATGGGCGATCGAGCGGCTTCCCTTCGGGGACGACCCGCCGAGCATCCCGGGCGCGCACTTCGTCGACGACCTGACTCCCTACATCGAGCGAAAGCTCTTCACCGTCAACACCGGGCACGCCGCGACCGCCTACTTCGGGGCGCAGGCGGGGATCGAGGGGATCGCCGACGCCCTCGCCGACGAGGCCATCGCCGCACGCGTCTCGGCCGCGCTGGAGGAGACCTCGGCGCTCCTGGAGGCCAAGCACGGGCTCGGCGCGCCGTCGCTCGCCGACTACCGGGCGACGATCCTGCAGCGGTTCCGCAACCACGCACTCCCCGACACGGTATGGCGGGTCGGCCGCCAGCCGCTGCGCAAGCTGTCGCGCCATGAGCGCTTCACAGGTCCCGCGGCCGAAGCCGCCGAGCGCGGGCTCGGCGTCGACGCCCTCCTCGCGGCGATGGGCGCGGCACTCGCGTTCGACGACGCCGAGGACGCGCAGTCGGTCGACCTGCAGCGGATGCTGCGCGAGCAGGATGCCGGAGAGTTCACCGCCGCGGTCACCGGCCTGGAGCCCGGGCATCCGCTCTTCCCCCGCGTGGCGGCCGTCGTCGCGGCGCGGCAGGCGGAGCTGGCGGAGCAGCCGGAGTCATCGGAGTAGGCGGTGGCGCGGAATAGGCTCGTGCCGTGACCGCACGCGACGCCGACCCCGCGCACGCCGCCTCGCACGCGTCCGCGACGCGGCCGCGACGCCGCGGACTGCGGGTGCTGTGGTGGATCCTGGGCTCGCTCGCCGCCGTCATCCTCCTCGGCGTCGTCGCGATCCTGGTCTGGAGCCAGGTCGGTGTGATGGCGGCCGAGGAAGGGCCGGTCGCGGCCGTGCGGGCGAACTCCGCGATCGCGGTCACCGATACGGACGCGGGCATCGTCCTCGCGCCGGCGGACGGCAGCGCGGACGTGGGACTCGTCTATGTGCCGGGCGCGAAGGTCGAGCCGTGGGCGTACGCCGACAAGCTGTCGGGCCTCGTCGCCGAGGACGGCATCACCGTCGTCATCACCAAGCCGTGGCTGAACCTCGCCTTCTTCGACCTGCGCCCGCTCGGAGCGTTCACCGAGCTCGCCCCGGACGTCGACACGTGGCTCGTCGGCGGGCACTCCCTGGGCGGCGTCCGCGCGTGCCAGCTGGCGACGGATGCCGACGGCCTCGCGCTCTTCGCCTCGTACTGCGCGACCGACCTGGCGGCATCGGGGCTCCCCGTGATCAGCGTCGCGGGCAGTGAGGACGGTCTCTCGACGCCCGGCGAGATCGCCGACGGGCGACACCTCCTGCCCGAGGACGCGGAGATGCACGAGATCGAGGGGGCGAGCCACTCGTCGTTCGGCGACTACGGCCCGCAGGCCGGCGACGGCACGCCCACGATCTCGGACGACGACATGCGGAGGCAGCTCACCGAGCTGGTCGGCGCCTTCGCCCTCACCGCCGTCGCCGACCGGTGACCGTCGCGCTCCGACCCACGATGAGTGCGCCTCAGCCCGGGGGTGCCGAGCACGGGTGGCGTCAGGCGCCGAAGCCCTCGGCGATGAGCTCGATGAGCTCCTCGCGCTCCTCCACCGGGAGGAACGCGGCCGCGGCGGCGTTGAGCTGGAACGCCTCGAGGTCGTCGAGGCCGTACTCGAACGTCTCGGCCAGCAGGGCGAGCTCGCGCGTCAGGGACGTGCGGCTCATCGTGCGGTTGTCGACGTTCACCGTCACCGAGAAGCCGAGCTGGTACAGCAGATCGAAGGGGTGATCCTCCATCGTGCTGCCCCAGCGCTCGATCGCGCCGGTCTGCAGGTTCGACGACGGCGACAGCTCGAGCGGGATCTCGCGGTCGCGCACCCAGCGCGCCAGATCGCCGAACTGCACGAGCACCTCTTCGCCCGCCCGAGAGACGACCTCGAGGTCCTCGGCGATGCGCACGCCGTGGCCGAGTCGCAGCGCGCGGCCGTCGATCAGCGCCGAGCGGATGGAGTCGAGCCCCGCGGCCTCTCCGGCGTGCACGGTCGCCGGGAAGAACTCCGACGCGAGGTAGTCGAAGGCATCGCGGTGATTCGAGGCGGGGAATCCGTCCTCCGGCCCGGCGATGTCGAAGCCGACCGCGCCGCGGCCGCGCCAGTCCACCGCGAGCCGCGCGATCTCCAGCGAGCGGTCGGTGTGGCGCATCGCCGTGATGAGCTGTCCGACGCGGATGTCGCGTCCGCGACGCTCGGCGGCATCCTCGCCCTCCTCGATGCCCTCCTGCACGGCGGCGACGACCTCGTCGAGCGACAGGCCGCGGCCGAGGTGCTGCTCGGGAGCCCAGCGCACCTCGCCGTAGATGACGCCGTCGGCGGCGAGGTCCTCGACGAACTCCCGCGCGACGCGCGTGAGCCCCTCGCGGGTCTGCATGACCGCCGTCGTCAGGTCGAACGTCTTGAGGTACTCGACGAGCGAGCCCGAGTCGCTCTTCTCGGCGAACCAGTCCGCGAGGTCGTCCGGGTCGGTCTCGGGAACCTCCAGCCCGATCGCGTCGGCGAGCTCGATGATCGTCGCCGGGCGCACGCCGCCGTCGAGGTGGTCGTGCAGCGACACCTTCGGCAGGCCGCGGACCGACAGTCCGTCGAGGATGGCGTCGCCGTGCTGATCGATGGGCATGGAGTTCTCCTCGGTTGCGATCGCGAGTGGGGGTGTGATGACGGATGCCGCTGCCCGGCGCCGCGTCGTGTCGTGGCACGCGCGACTGAACAGTCTAGGCAGTGATGCGTTCGAGGACGAGGGGCGACGAGGCGGGGGCATCCGTCCCGATCTCCCACGCGCCCTCCAGTGCGTCCAGGGCGCGCTCGAACCGCGAGTCATCCTGCCCGAGGAGGGTGAACAGCGGCTGTCCGGCGGCGATCTCGTCGCCCGGCTTGACGTGGAGGTCGATGCCCGCGGCGTGCAGCACCGGGTCCTGGGCCCGCGCCCGCCCCGCGCCGAGGCGCCAGGCGGCGATCCCGAACGGGAGCGCCTCCAGGCGGGTGACGAACCCGCTCCGGGGCGCCGACACCGTGTGGGTGTCGTTCGGCGCGGGGAGGGCGGCATCCGGATCCCCGCCCTGCGCGGCGATCATCGCGCGCCATGTGTCCATCGCACGGCCGTCGCGCAGCGCGGCCTCGACATCGGCGTCCGGCTGTCCCGCGAGCGCGAGCATCTCGCGCGCGAGCGCCACCGTCAGCTCGACCACGTCAGCGGGTCCGCCGCCGGCGAGCACCTCGACCGATTCGCGGACCTCGTTGGCGTTTCCGATCGCGAGGCCGAGGGGCGTGTTCATGTCGGTGAGGAGCGCCGTCGTCGCGACGCCCGAGTCGGTGCCGAGCTCGACCATCGTCCGCGCCAGCTCGCGCGCACGGTCGACGTCGCGCATGAACGCCCCGGAGCCGAACTTCACGTCCAGCACGAGCGAGTCGGTGCCCTCGGCGATCTTCTTCGACATGATGCTCGAGGCGATGAGCGGGATCGCCTCGACCGTGCCGGTGACGTCGCGCAGCGCGTAGAGCTTCTTGTCGGCCGGTGCGAGGCCCGACCCGGCGGCGCAGATGACCGGGCCGACGTCGCGCAGCTGCGCGAACATCTCGTCGTTCGAGAGCGCCGCGCGCCAGCCCGGGATCGACTCGAGCTTGTCGAGGGTGCCGCCGGTGTGGCCGAGGCCGCGGCCGGACAGCTGCGGCACGGCGACGCCGAACGACGCGACGAGGGGCGCCAGCGGCAGCGTGATCTTGTCGCCCACGCCCCCGGTCGAGTGCTTGTCGACCGTGGGCTTGCCGAGGCCGGCGAAGCTCATACGCTCCCCCGACGCGATCATCGCATCGGTCATGACGCGGATCTCGTCGCGCGTCATGCCGTTCAGGAGCACCGCCATGGCGAACGCCGCCATCTGCGAGTCCGCGACATAGCCGCGCGTGTACGCGTCGACCATCCAGCGCAGCGCGGCCTCGGGGACCGCTCCCCCGTCGCGCTTGGCGCGGATGACGTCGACGGCGTCGAAGGGCTCCACCGCGGCATCCGTGCTCTGCTCGCTCATCGCCCCGCCTCCTCGAGGTCCCGCGGCCCGAAGGCGTCGGGCAGCACCTCGTCGATGGTGCGGATGCCCGAGACGGTCTCGAGCAGCATGCCGGGGATCGCGAACTCGAAGAGCAGCTGCCGGCAGCGACCGCACGGCATGATCGTGTCGCCGTGACCGTTGACGCACACGAAGGCGACGAGACCGCCGCCGCCCGAGTTCTGCAGCTCGCTCACCAGGCCGCACTCGGCGCACAGGCCGACGCCGTACGACGCGTTCTCGACGTTGCAGCCGGTCACGATGCGCCCGTCGGTCACGAGCGCCGCCGCGCCGACCTTGTAGCGCGAGTACGGCGCGTACGCGCGCTCCATCGCATCGGTCGCCGCGGCCCGCAGCTCGTCCCAGTCGATATCGGTCACGGAGTCATCCCTTGATGTACGGCTTGCCCGCTGCCGCGGGGCCGCGGATCTGCCCCGCGAAGCCGGCGACGGCGATGATGGTCACGACGTACGGAAGCATCAGCATGAACTCGCTGGGGATCGGCGTCCGCAGCACCGTGAGGAGGTTCTGCAGGTTCGTCGCGAAGCCGAACAGCAGCGCCGCCAGCGTCGCGCGGATCGGATCCCAGCGGCCGAAGATGACGGCCGCGAGGGCGATGAAGCCGAGGCCCGCCGTCATCTCCTTGGTGAACTGCCCCACCGAGACCAGCGTGAAGTACGCCCCGCCGATTCCGGCGATGGCCCCCGCGAGCGAGACGTTCCAGAAGCGGCTCGTGTTCACCTTGATGCCCACGGTGTCGGCGGCCTGCGGGTGCTCGCCGACCGCGCGCAGGCGCAGGCCCCACCGGGTGCGGTACAGGCCCCACGCCACCACCGCGACCGTGATGTACATGAGGTAGACGATGAACGTCTGGTTGAACAGCACCGGCCCGATGATCGGGATCTCGCCGAGCACCGGGATCTCCCAGCGCGTGAAGCGCACCGGGCGGTTGAGCTCGGACTCGTTGGGCACCAGCAGCGCGCCGTAGAGGAATCCGGTCAGGCCGGTGACCAGGACGTTCAGGACCACACCGACGATCACCTGATCGACGAGGTACTTGATCGAGAACGCGGCCAGCACGAACGCCACGAGCACGCCGCCGATCATCGCGCCGACGAGGCCGACGAACGGGTTGTGCGTGATGCTCGCCAGCAGCGCCGCGCTGAACGCCCCGAAGAGGAACTGACCCTCGATCGCGACGTTGACCACGCCGACGCGCTCGCCGATGACGCCGCCCAGGGCGCCGAAGATCAGCGGGATCGACAGCGACAGCGCGCCGAAGAGCAGCCCCGTGACGGGCACGAGACCGCCGGCGGAGGCCCACACCAGGAACGCGAACACGGCGAGGAGGCCGAACACGATCGGAAGCCACATGCCGGTGCGGCGATACGAGACCGCGTTCCAGAAGGCCAACAGGGTCAGCAGGACGAGCAGGACGATCAGGATCCAGCACGTCGGCGCCGTCGGGACGCTGACGTTCGGCAGCGCGATGGACGAGCCGGGGTCGCCCAGCCGGAACGTGCTGACGCCGTCGCGCGGCACGAGGAGGAACAGCAGGGCCAGCAGCACCGTCGCGATGGCGAGGGTGATGGGCATCTTCAGATGGCGGACCTTCACCGTGGAGTGCTGCACGGTGCTCCCTGCGGCGGGAGCGGGGGCGAGGGCGGTCATGCGGACACCGCCTTCTTCGCGGCCTTGGCTCTGGCCTTCGCGGCCTTCTCGGCATCGGTCTTGGGTAGGAAGAAGATCGTGCGGATAAGCGGCGGTGCGGCGATGAACAGCACGATGAGCGACTGCACGACCAGCACGATGTCGACCGGGATGCCCTGCGAGGCCTGCATCGTGAACGATCCGGCCTTGAGCGCGCCGAACAGCAGACCCGCCGCGAACACGCCCCACGCCCGGCTGCGGCCGAGGAGCGCCACGGTGATCGCGTCGAAGCCGATGCCCGCGTCGATGAGGCCGTCGAAGCCCGTGGTCACCGAGCCCTGGATCTGGTTCATGCCGGCCAGGCCGGCGAGGCCGCCGGCGAAGAGCATCGCGTAGATGTACATGCGCTGCACCGAGATGCCCGCCGCCCGCGCGGCGTGCGGGTTCTCACCCACGGCACGCAGCCGGAAGCCGAGGCCGGAGCGCTCGACGAGCCACCAGACGAAGACGGTGGCCCCGATCACGATGATGAAGCCCCAGTCCAGCAGCGGGAAGCGCGGCCCGAGCAGTTCGGGGAACTGCGCGTTCGCGGGGGTCGCCGACGAGATCGGCTGGTCCCCGGCGGGCCGCTGCAGGATGCCGGAGGTGCGCACCATCCACGTCACGAGGTAGAACGCGACGTAGTTGAGCATGATCGTGAGGATGACCTCGTGGGCACCGGTGCGGGCCTTCAGCACACCGACGATGCCACCCCAGATCGCGCCGCCGGCGATGCCTGCGGCGAGCGTCAGCGGCAGCTGCAGGAACATCGGGAGGTTGAGGTTGAACGTCAGCAGCGCCGCCGTCGCACAGGCGATGAGGATCTGGCCGCGACCGCCGATGTTGAACAGGCCGACGCGGAACGCCAGCGCCACGCCGAGGCCCGCGGCGATCAGCGGCGCCGCGAACCCGAGGGTGTTGGTCAGCGGGCGGATCTGCGTCGCGAAGTCATTGGCGCGGGGGTTGAAGATGGCGCCGCGGAACATCGCCTCGTACCCGCCGTACACCGCGTTCCAGATGGCCGCGAGTGTGTCGGTGGGGCGGGCGAAGAAGTACCCCGCCGCCTCCTGGACGTCCTCGTCGGTGAGCGCCATGAGGATGCCGCCGACGACCATGGCCACGACGATCGCGAGAACGGTCGTCACCCAGTTGCTGCGCAGCAGCTCTTTGATGAAGACGTTCTGCCGGGGCGGCGGCGGCACCTCGCCGTCGACGGCGCCGGGCGCGGTCGGCGAGGGTGCGGGGAAGTCGGGCGACCCCGTCAGGGGTCCGGAGACCGGGGGCAGCTGCTCGGGGGGCAAGCCGCCCTTCAGCGGTTCGCCGCTCGCGGCAGGGGTCTGACCGCTCACGCGACCGCCTCCTCAGGCTTCTCGCCGGCCATCATCAGGCCGAGAACGTCACGGGGGGTTCCGCCGGGCACGATGCCGACGATCGCACCGCGGTACATGACGGCGATGCGGTCGGCCAGCGCGGCGACCTCGTCGAGCTCCGTGGAGACGACGACGACGGGGATGCCGGCATCGCGGGTCTCGACGATGCGCTTGTGGATGAACTCGATGGAGCCGACGTCGACGCCGCGCGTGGGCTGCGCGGCGACGAGGAGCTTGAGGTCGCGGCTCATCTCCCGGGCGATGACGACCTTCTGCTGGTTCCCGCCCGAGAGCGTGCCGGCGGGCAGGTCCGGGCCCTGCGTGCGGATGTCGTACTCGGCGATCCGCGCCCTGGCGAATTCGTCCAGCACGCCCCGGCGGATCGTGCCGCCCGAGATGAAGGCGCTGTCGCCGGAGCGGTCGAGGATCAGATTCTCGGCGACGGTGAAGGTGCCGACGAGGCCGTCCTCGGTGCGGTCCTCGGGGACGAACCCGACACCCTCGTCGAGGATGCCGCGCACGCTCCTGCCGACGAGCTCGACGCCGTCGAGCTCGATCGAACCGGTCACGCGGTCGGCGAGGCCAACCATGGCCTCGATGAGCTCGGTCTGGCCGTTGCCCTGCACACCGGCCACCGCGAGGATCTCGCCGGGCCGCACGTCGAAGCTCACGTCGTCGACGACGACGGTGCCGTCGGCGGCGACGACGCGCAGATCGCGCACCTCCAGGCCGCCCGTGCCGGGCGTCGCCGGCTCCTTGTGGACGGTGAGCTCGACGGCGCGGCCCACCATGAGCGACGCGAGCTCGGCGTTGGACGCGGTGGGCGCGGCCTCGCCCACGACCTTGCCGAGCCGGATGACGGTGATGCGGTCGGCGACGGCGCGGACCTCGCGGAGCTTGTGGGTGATGAAGACGATCGAGGTGCCCTCGTCGCGCAGCTGCCGCATGATCGCCATCAGCTCGTCGGTCTCCTGCGGCGTGAGCACCGCGGTGGGCTCGTCGAACACGAGCACCTTCGCGTCGCGGGAGAGCGCCTTGATGATCTCGACGCGCTGCTGGACTCCGACGGGGAGGTCGCCGACGATCGCGTCGGGATCCACCTCGAACCCGAACCGGTCGGCGACGGCGCGCACGTGCTGGCGCGCCTTGGCGAGGTCGAGGGCGCCGAGCGCCTTGGTGTCTTCGTGGCCCAGCATGACGTTCTCGGCCACGGTGAAGACGGGGATGAGCATGAAGTGCTGGTGCACCATGCCGATGCCGGCGTTCATCGCGTCGCCGGGGCCGCGGAAGTGCTGGACGACGTCGTTCAGCAGGATCTCGCCCTCGTCCGCCTGATACAGGCCGTAGAGGACGTTCATGAGCGTGGACTTGCCGGCGCCGTTCTCCCCCAGAAGAGCGTGGATCTCACCCGGTTGGACCACCAGATCGATGTGGTCGTTCGCGACGAGGGAGCCGAACCGCTTCGTGATGCCACGGAGCTCGAGCTTCATATCTGCACCTTATATATCCATTCGGCGGTGGCGCCATGGTGGCTGCCGTGCCCGGAAGAACGCGGCCGGGTGGAATCGTCCACCCGGCCGCGTATCACACCTGCCCTGCCTTACGGCGAGCTGGGCGAGGTGACCTCGAGCTCACCCGAGATGATCTGCTCGCGCAGCGCGTCGAGCTCGTCGGTCAGACCCTCGGGCAGCTGCGACTCGAACGAGCCGAAGCCGGAGAGGCCGACGCCCTCGTTCTCGAGCGTGCCGACGTAGGGGGTGACGTCGAAGTCACCGGTCGACGCCTCGAGCGTGGCCTGGTAGACGGCCTCGTCGATGCGCTTCATGATCGAGACGAGCACCATGTCGGCGACCGACGGGTCGGCCACGGCGAGGTCGGAGTCCACACCGAGCATGACGGTGCCGGTGCCGCCGTCGGTGATGGCGTCGCGGGCGCTCTGGTAGATCGGGCCGCCGACCGGGAGGATGACGTCGACGCCCTGGTCGAGCACGCCCTGCATGGCCTGCTTGGCGGTGTCGTTGGCCTGGAAGCCACCGGTCATCGAGCCCTGCTGAGCCTCGACGTCCCAGCCGAAGGTCTCGACGTTGGCGCCCTTGTCCTCGTTGTACTTCTCGACGCCGTCGACGAAGCCGTCCATGAAGATGGTCACCGGCGGGATCGGGATGCCGCCGACCGTGCCGACCTTGTTGACGCCGGACTGCGCCGACCACGCGGCCGCGGCGTAGCCGCCGAGGTACGCGGCCTGGACCGTGTCGAACATGAGCGGCTTGATGTTGGGGGCGTCGGTGGTGCCGTCGCCGATGTCGTTGCCCTCGTCGTCCTTGGCGCCGGTGTTGTCGGCCCAGTCGTCGATGATGGCGTAGCTCACCTCGGGGTTGGCGTTGGCCGACGTGATGGTGTCGGCCGAGAGCTTGAAGCCGACCGACACGATGAACGTGCAGCCCTCGGCGATCAGGTTCTCGAGGTTCGGGGCATAGTCGTTGGCCGAGCTCGACTCGACCTCGATCGCCTCGACGCCGAGCTCGTCGGCGGCGCGCTCCATGCCCTCGAGGGCCGACTGGTTGAACGACTTGTCGTTGAAGCCGCCGTCGTCCGAGACCAGGCAGGGCGTGAAGCCCTCGACGACGTCGCCGCCTGCGTCACCGGTGGGGTCCGTCTCCTCCGGGGCGGAGCCGCAGCCCGCGAGGGCGATCAGCATGCCCGCGGCGACGGTGACGCCGACGAGCTTCTTGGTGCGTGAGATGGTCAACTCAGCCTCCACTACGTTCCCCCGCGGCCTTCACGGGGACTGCATCAAGTTACCCATTGTGACGCCGGAGTTGCATGCGTCCGGGCCCCCGCGAGCGGAATGGTTACAAAGACGCAATATCGCGAGACGAGTTCGATACCGGATGCCGCGGCTCGCGGCATCCGGTCCCATCACTTCCTCGTCAGAGCACCTCGCCGCGCCCGCTCAGCTTGAGCGCGTCGACGACGCCCTTCACCCGCTGCGCATGCTCGCTCGTGGTGACCAGGAGGGCGTCCTCGGTGTCGACGACCACGATGTCGCGCACCCCGATGACGCTGATCACGCGGCGGGTCTGGCTGACGACGATGCCGCTGGCGGCGTCGGACAGCACCCGTGCGTTCTCACCCAGGATCGCCAGATCGTTCTTGCGCCCGCCGGAGTTGAGCTTGGCGAGACTGGCGAAGTCGCCCACGTCGTCCCAGTCGAAGTGCCCGGGGATCACGGCGAGGCGGCCCTTCGCCGCGGCGGGCTCGGCGACGGCGTAGTCGATGGCGATCTTGGTGAGGGTCGGCCAGACGCGGTCCACGACCGGGCCGCGGCGGTCGCGGTCGTCCCAGGCCTCGGCCAGGTCCATGAGGCCCGCGTACAGGTGGGGGTCGCTCTCGGCGATCTCTCCCAGCAGCACGTCGGCGCGCGTGATGAACATGCCCGCGTTCCACAGGTAGTTGCGGTCGGCGAAGTACTCCTTGGCGGTCTCCAGGTCGGGCTTCTCCACGAAGCTCTCCACCAGGGCCGCCTCGGGCGCACCCTCCACGGTCAGCGCGTCGCCCTTGCGGATGTAGCCGAAGCCGACTGACGGCTCGGAGGGCTGGATGCCGATTGTGCAGATGTACCCCTCGCGGGCGGTGGCGACCGCCTGGCGCACGGCCCAGTCGAACAGCTGCGGCACGCGGATGACGTGGTCGGCTGCGAAGGATCCGATGATGACGTCGGGCTCCCGGCGCGCCAGGATCGCCGCGGCGAGGCCGATCGCCGCGGTGGAGTCGCGCGGCTCGGACTCGAGGAAGACGTTGTGGTCGGGGATGCCCGGGAGCTCCCTCTCCACGGCCGCGCGATGGGCGCGCCCGGTCACCACGGCGATGCGGTCCGCACCGGCCAGGGGCTCCAGCCGGTCCCAGGTGTCGCGCAGCAGGGTGCGCCCGGAGCCGGTGAGATCGTGCAGGAACTTGGGGGCGTCGGCTCGCGAGAGCGGCCAGAGCCGGCTGCCGATGCCACCCGCGGGGATGACGGCGTAGAAGTCGTCGATGCGTCCGGACATGACCCCAGGCTATCGGGCCGGTTTTCGCCGGGATGGCGCGCGCGTGGCGGGCGCATGACGACGGCGGCGGGCATCGCCTGCCCGCCGCCGTCGTGGAGGTCAGCCCCTTCTCGGCGAGATGCCGGGCGTGGCGTCGCGCAGCGACGCGAGCATGACGTCGAAGGCCGGCTTCGGCGAGAAGTCGTCCTCGAAGATCGTCGCCCAGCCCTCGCCGGGGAAGACGGCGGGAACCCACGAGTTGGCATCCGGGAAGCCCCACACGGTGAACGACGAACATGCGGGGACGTTCAGGCACGCCTCGAGCATCGCGTCGTAGCGCGCGGCCTGCTCGGCGACCTGGGCAGGCGTCGGGCCCGTCTCACCGTCGAGCAGCGGGATGCGCACGTCCGCTTCCGTCACGGCGACCTTCAGTCCCAGCGCGGCGAACCGCTCGAAGTTCGCCTGGATGGAGGTGTCGAAGCCGTACAGCAGGCTGAGGTGCCCCTGCGCGCCGAACCCGCTCAGGGGCACGCCGTCGGCGAGCAGGCGCTGCGCGAGGTCGTAGTATGCGTCGGTCTTCTCGTTGATGCCCTCGGCGTTGTAGTCGTTGAGGAACAGCACGGCGTCGGGATCGGCCTCGTGCGCCCAGCGGAAGGCATCCCCGATGAGCGCGACCGGGTCGTCGGCGCACGCCCGGAGGAACGGGTTGGCCTCGGTGCGGAGCCGGACCCCGCCCGCGTCCCAGTTGTCCTGGAAGATCTCGTTCGCGACGTCCCACTCGTAGATCTCGCCCTTGAAGTGGCCGACCACGGTGCGGATGTGGTCCTCCAGCACGGCCCGAGCGTCGTCGCAGGTCCACGTGCTGCTCGCCGCGGTCACCCAGGCCGGGTTCTGGCTGTGCCAGAGGAGCGTGTGGCCGCGGACCTCCTGGCCGTTCGCCTCGGCGAAGGCGACCAGCGCGTCGGCGGACGCGAAGTCGTACACGTCGGGCGCCGGGTGGATGGCATCCCACTTCATGTCGTTCTCGGGGGTCACCGAGGAGAACTGGGCGCCGAGGACCCGCTGCAGCTCCGTCGGCGCGGCGGGGTCATAGGAGAGGAGGTCCCGCTGCGCCCAGACGGCGCTGCCGATCGCGAGATCGCGCGGGGCCTGATTGCGCAGCGTGTCCTTGTCGGCGTGGCTGAATCCGGGCGGCTCGGCGTTGGCGGCCGTGCCCGCCCAGAGGGGCACCACGAGGGAAGCGGCGGCCGTGGCCACCAGAATCGATCGAAGGGATCGACGCATGGAGAACTCCTGACATCTTCGTCGGCGTCGCCGCAGCGACGCATATGTTCTTGTGTCCAACAAAAGCTAGGCGGGGTCTCCCGGGCGGGCAAAGAGTTTCGGCGGATTTTCGACACCGGCCGCGACCGGACCCGGCCGAGCGCTGCTGAGTGGGCCGCCGGGCGAAACAAACGGTGTTCTTCACGCATGCGAAGATCCCTCCGGAAGAAGGCACCGTAAGGATGCCCTTCGTCGCCCGTGCCCCGAATGCGGGAATAGGATGGACGCAGCGCCCGCGTGACGCCGACGGCCCGAAGCCCACCGTTTGGGGCCCTCTCCGGGGGCCGTCCTCGTCCGCCGAGGCCGCCCCACCGTGTTTCGATCCAAGGAGGACGCACGTGTCTGCACCAGCACGCGTCACACCGTCGGTATCCGAGACCACCTCCCGAGTCCCCCGCGGCACCCTCTACCGCGGGAACGAGGGCATGTGGTCATGGGTGCTCCACCGCATCACCGGCGTCGCCATCTTCTTCTTCCTCCTCGTGCACATCCTCGACACGGCCCTGATCCGGGTCGCGCCGGACGCGTACGACGCAGTGATGAGCTCGTACAAGAACCCGATCATGGGGCTCGGCGAGGTCGTGCTGGTCGGCGCCGTCGCCTATCACGCCTACAACGGGCTGCGGATCATCCTGGTCGACTTCTGGCCCTGGGCGACCCGCCACCAGCGCCAGCTGTGGTGGGGCGTCATCGCCCTGTTCCTGGCGACGATGATCCCCTTCGCCGTACGCCACCTGTCGATCGTCTTCGCCTACGGCTGGGGAGGAGAGCACTGATGACCCTCGGACAGACGCAGGGCGGCGCCGCGATCGCCGACCCCCGCTCCCCGCGCACCGCGGTGCGCCGCAAGGGACCGAACCTCGAGAAGTGGGGCTGGATCTACATGCGCGCCTCCGGCGTGCTGCTGGTGGTGCTGATCTTCGGCCACCTCTTCGTCAACCTCATGCTCGGCGAGGGCATCCACGGCATCGACTTCGCCTTCGTCGCCGGCAAGTTCGCCTCGCCGTTCTGGCAGTGGTGGGACGTGCTGATGCTCTGGCTCGCCCTCATCCACGGCGCCAACGGCATGCGGACGATCGTGAACGACTACGTCATGCACGACAAGACCCGCCGGGTGCTGGTGTGGGCGCTGTGGCTCACCGCCGCCTTCCTCATCCTCCTCGGCACGCTCGTGGTCTTCACCTTCGACCCGTGCATCCCCAACCTCAGCGACGGAAGCGTCCTGGCCGAGATCTGCAACGCCTGACGCAGACCCCCTCGCCACGACTCAGAACGCAGCACAGAACAGAGGCACCCCACACGTGAGCACTCAGACCGCGGACTCCTACGTCAAGGACGGCGTCCACTACCACCAGTTCGACATCGTCATCGTGGGGGCCGGCGGCGCGGGCATGCGCGCCGCCATCGAGGCCGGCCCCGGCGCGAAGACCGCCGTCATCACCAAGCTGTACCCCACCCGCTCCCACACCGGCGCGGCGCAGGGCGGCATGGCGGCGGCGCTGGCCAACGTCGAAGAGGACTCCTGGGAGTGGCACACCTTCGACACCGTCAAGGGCGGCGACTACCTGGTCGACCAGGACGCGGCCGAGATCCTCGCGAAGGAGGCCATCGACGCGGTCATCGACCTCGAGAACATGGGCCTGCCCTTCAACCGCACGCCCGAGGGCAAGATCGACCAGCGCCGCTTCGGCGGCCACACCGCCGATCACGGCAAGACCCCGGTGCGCCGCGCCTGCTACGCCGCCGACCGCACCGGCCACATGATCCTGCAGACGCTGTTCCAGAACTGCGTCAAGCTCGGCATCAACTTCTTCAACGAGTTCTACGTCCTCGACCTCATCACGGTGAAGAACGCCGACGGCGGCACCGAGATCGCGGGCGTCGTGGCGTACGAGCTCGCCACGGGCGACCTGCACGTGTTCCACTCGAAGGCCGTGATCTTCGCCACCGGCGGCTTCGGCAAGATCTTCAAGACGACCTCGAACGCCCACACCCTCACCGGTGACGGCGTCGGCATCATCTGGCGCAAGGGCCTGCCCCTGGAGGACATGGAGTTCTTCCAGTTCCACCCGACGGGCCTCGCCGGACTCGGCATCCTGCTCACCGAGGGCGCGCGCGGCGAGGGGGCGATCCTGCGGAACGTGAGCGGCGAGCGCTTCATGGAGCGCTACGCGCCGACCATCAAGGACCTCGCGCCCCGCGACATCGTCAGCCGCTGCATGGTGCAGGAGGTCGCCGAAGGACGCGGCGCCGGCCCGCACCGCGACTACGTGCTGCTGGACTGCACCCACCTGGGCGCCGAGGTCCTCGAGACCAAGCTCCCCGACATCACCGAGTTCGCCCGCACCTACCTCGGCGTCGACCCGGTGGTGGAGCCCGTGCCCGTCATGCCGACCGCGCACTACGCGATGGGCGGCATCCCGACCAACAACGACGCGCAGGTGCTCAGCGACAACACCACGGTCGTCCCGGGCCTGTACGCCGCCGGCGAGTGCGCGTGCGTGTCGGTACACGGCTCCAACCGCCTCGGCACCAACTCGCTCCTGGACATCAACGTGTTCGGCAAGCGGGCCGGCCGCAACGCGGTCCAGTACGTGCAGAGCGCCGACTTCGTGCCGCTGCCCGAAGACCCCGCCGCCGAGGTGCGGAACCTGATCGAGGGCCTGCGCAACAACCAGGGCACCGAGCGCATCGCCGTCCTGCGCAAGAAGCTGCAGGACGAGATGGACCGCAAGGCTCAGGTCTTCCGCACCGAGGAGTCGCTCGGCGAGGTCCTCGAGGTCATCGAGGAGCTCCGCGAGCGCTTCCGGAACGTGCACGTCGACGACAAGGGCAAGCGGTTCAACACCGACCTGCTCGAGGCCGTCGAGCTCGGCTTCCTGCTCGACATCGCGGAGGTCGTCGTCGTCACCGCGCGCAACCGCAAGGAGAGCCGCGGCGGTCACATGCGCGACGACTTCCCCCAGCGCGACGACGAGAACTACATGCAGCACACGATGGCGTACCTCTCGGGGGATGCCGGCTCGTCGAAGGCCGACGACCACATCCGCCTCGACTGGAAGCCCGTCGTGGTGACCCGCTACCAGCCGATGGAGAGGAAGTACTGATGGCCACCTCGGCAACCGACGTCATCGAGCGCACCGACGCCGACGCCCCCGTGCGCGCGCAGGAGACCGCGAGCGACACCGGCATCCAGTCGTTCCTCGTCACGTTCATCATCCGTCGCTTCGACCCGGAGGTCGACGAGGAGCCGCGCTGGGTCGACTACGACGTCGAGCTCTATTCGACCGACCGCGTGCTGGACGCGCTCCACAAGATCAAGTGGGAGGTCGACGGGTCGCTGACCTTCCGGCGCTCGTGCGCCCACGGGATCTGCGGCTCCGACGCGATGCGCATCAACGGCCGCAACCGCCTGGCGTGCAAGACCCTCATCAAGGATCTCGACATCTCCCAGCCGATCTACGTCGAGGCGATCAAGGGCCTGCCGCTGGAGAAGGACCTCGTCGTCGACATGGAGCCCTTCTTCGCGTCGTACCGCGAGGTGCAGCCGTTCCTCATCGCGAGCTCCACGCCGGAGCCGGGCAAGGAGCGCATCCAGTCCATCGTCGACCGCGAGGTCTTCGACGACACCACGAAGTGCATCCTGTGCGCCGCGTGCACCTCGTCGTGCCCGGTGTTCTGGACCGACGGCCAGTACTTCGGTCCGGCCGCGATCGTCAACGCCCACCGCTTCATCTTCGACTCGCGCGACGACGCCGGCGATGTGCGCCTCGACATCCTCAACGACAAGGAGGGCGTGTGGCGCTGCCGCACCACCTTCAACTGCACCGAGGCGTGCCCCCGCGGCATCGAGGTCACCAAGGCCATCGCCGAGGTGAAGCAGGCGGTTCTGCGCGGACGCCCGTAGACGCCGCGCACGCTGGACGACCGGATGCCGCATCGCACTGCGATGCGGCATCCGTCTGTCGATAATGTGAGGTCCGTGAGCCATCGGGACGACGCGCAGGAGAAGCCGCGCCGCCATGCGCAGGGCCACGAGCAAGCCCGGGACCAGGCCGACGCCGCCCAGCGCGAGGAGGAGTCGCTCCGCGCGCGGTGGGAGGCGACGCAGACGAGCCTGCGTCAGCGCTTCGACGAGCCGCTGAGCCGCGCGACGGCGATCACGCAGCGCACGCTCGCCTGGTTCCCGGTGCGCGTGTGGCGCCACTTCCTGCAGCACAACGGCTTCCTGCTCGCGGCGGGCGTGAGCTACCAGGCGCTGTTCGCGACGTTCGCGGCGATCTATGTGGCGTTCGCGATCACCGGCCTCTGGCTCGGCGGCAGCGAGCAGGCCATCGAGGGCCTCATCGACCTCATCAACAGCTACATCCCCGGTCTCATCGCGCCGGAGGGCGGGCTGTTCACCCCCGACCAGGTGACCGAGGTCGCCACGAGCAACGCCGGCGTGCTCGGCATCACAGGCATCATCGCGCTCGGCACCCTGATCTGGACCGCGATCGGGTTCGTCACCTTCACGCGCCGCGCGGTGCGCGACATCTTCGGCCTGCCGCCCGACAGCCGCAGCTACGTCTACCTGAAGGTGCGCGACCTCATCGGCGCCGGGCTGTTCGCGCTCGCCCTCGTGCTGGGCTTCGCGGCCACCTCGATCGGGACGTGGGCGCTCACGTGGGTGTTCTCGATCCTCGGCTGGGACGACGCGTCGGGGTGGATCGGGGTCACGGCCACCGTCGGCACGATCCTCATCTCGTTCGCCATCTACAGCGCCGCGCTCGGCGCGCTCATCCGCTTCCTCACCGGGACCGAGCTCCCCCCGCGGCGGATCATCCCCGGCGCCCTGCTCGGCGGGGGCGCGATCACCGTGCTGCAGCTGTTCACCGGCTGGCTCTTCATCTACACGCCGACGAACGCGCTGCTGGCCACCTTCGCGATCTTCGTCGGCCTGCTGCTGTGGTTCCGCATCATCGGCATCATCATGCTCGTCGCCGCCGCGTGGATCGCGGTGTCGGCACAGGACGAGGAGATCCCCCTCCTGCCGCAGACGGAGGCCGACCGGCTGGCGGCCGAGCATGCGGCGCTCCTGGTCGCCGCGCGCGTGCGCCTGCGCACCGCCGAGGAGGCGCGCGACAGCGCGCCGTGGTACCGGATCTGGACGGCGAACCGCGCCGTCCGCGCCGCCGAGGACGAGCTGGCCCAGGTCGAGGCGGCGACGCCGCCCGTGCAGAAGAAGGCCGGCAGCCTGTTCGAGTGAGTGTCGGCGGTGCCGGATAGTCTTGCCGTCGTGTCTCGCCGTGTTCGCATCGCCTCTGTCAACGTCAACGGGATCCGCGCGGCGACGCGCAAGGGCATGCTCGAGTGGCTCGACGCCGCCGACATCGACGTGATGGCGCTGCAGGAGGTGCGCGCGACCGAGGACGAGCTGCGCGCGGCCCTGCCCGGGTGGGAGATCGTCAACGACGAGGCGCTGGCGAAGGGCCGCGCCGGCGTCGCCGTGGCCAGCCGGATGCCCTCGGTCGAGGTGCGGCGGGTGCTCGGGCCCGCGGCGGAGGACGCCGCCGATGTGCTCGACAGCGCGGGCCGCTGGATCGAGGCCGACTTCGACATCGACGGCGAGCGCCTGATCGTGGTCAGCGCCTACGTCCACACCGGAGAGGCCGAGACGCCGAAACAGGACGCCAAGTGGGCCTTCCTCGATGCGATGGAGAAGCGGATGCCGCAGCTGCGCGCCGCCTCGCCGCTCGCCCTCGTGATGGGCGACCTCAACGTCGGGCACCGCGAGTTCGACATCCGCAACTGGAAGGGCAACGTCAAGAAGGCCGGCTTCCTCCCCCGCGAGCGGGCGTACTTCGACCGGTTCTTCGGCGACGAGGGTGCCGACGTCACGGGCGCCGACGGGTCGGTCGGCCCGGGCCTCGGCTGGGTCGACGTCGGCCGCCGGTTCCACGGCGACGTCGACGGCCCCTACACGTGGTGGTCGATGCGCGGACGCGCGTTCGACAACGACACCGGGTGGCGGATCGACTACCACCTCGCAACGCCCGAGCTGGGGGCGCGGGTCGCCGACTATCGCGTGGTGCGGGCGCCCTCGTGGGACACCCGGTGGAGCGACCACTCCCCCGTCGTCGCGGACTACACGATCGGCCGCTGACCGCTCGCCGAGCCGCGCCGGCACCCGCGGGCGGCGCGGAGCGGCGGCATCCGCTTTGTAGGATTGTCGGATGACCAAGTCGCGTCTCTATTCCGGCATGCAGCCCTCCGCCGACTCGCTCCAGATCGGCAACTACATCGGGGCCCTCATGCAGTGGCGCGATCTGCAGGAGTCCTACGACGCGTTCTTCTCGGTGGTCGACCTCCACGCGATCACCGTCGCGCAGGATCCCGAGCACCTCCGCGAGAAGACGCGCCGCACGGCCGCGCAGTACATCGCGGCGGGGATCGAGCCGTCGAAGTCGACGCTGTACGTGCAGTCGCACGTGCCCGCGCACCCCGAGCTCGCGTGGATCCTGTCGACGATCACCGGCTTCGGCGAGGCCGGCCGCATGACGCAGTTCAAGGACAAGTCGCAGCGCTACGGCACGGACGCGACCTCCGTCGGGCTCTTCACCTACCCGGTGCTGATGGCCGCCGACATCCTGCTCTACCAGACCGACATCGTGCCTGTCGGCGACGACCAGAAGCAGCACGTCGAGCTCACGCGCGACCTCGCCGAGCGCTTCAACAGCCGCTTCGGCAAGACGTTCCGCGTGCCGACGCCGGTCATCCAGCAGGAGACCGCGCGCATCTACGACCTGCAGAACCCGACCGCGAAGATGTCGAAGTCGGCCGAGACGGATGCCGGCGTGCTCTGGCTGCTGGACGACCCGGCGGTCTCGGCGAAGAAGATCATGCGCGCCGTGACCGACTCCGAGGGGTCGGTGCGGTACGACCGCGAGACCAAGCCCGGCGTGTCGAACCTGCTGGTGATCTACGCGGCGCTGACGGGCCGCCAGATCCCGGCGATCGAGGACGAGTACGCGGGCCGCGGCTACGGCGACTTCAAGAAGGGCCTGGCCGAGGTCGTGGTGAACGAGTTCGGTCCGGTGCGCGAGCGCGCCCTGCAGATGCTCGACGACCCGGCAGAGCTCGACCGCGTGCTGGCCGCGAACGCCGCCAAGGCCGAAGAAGTCGCCAACCGCACGCTCGCCGACGTCTACGACAAGGTGGGGCTGCTCCGCCGTACCCGCTGACTCCCCGGCCTGCCGCGGGCAACCCCACGCGCTCGGCCCTAGGCTGGGCCGATGGAGCCGGTCGTCCTGCGCACGCCTCGCCTCGAGCTGTCGCTCCCCCGTGAGGACGATGTCGACCTGATCCACGCGGCCTGCCAGGATGCCGACATCCAGCGGTACACCCCGGTGCCGGTCCCGTACGAGCGGGAGCACGCGGCGGCGTTCGTGGAGCGCATCCCGCGCGACTGGGAGGCGGGCCAGCACCTGACCTGGATCATCCGCGAGAGCGACCGCCTCGTCGGCACCATCGGGTTCTACCGCGTCGACGGACGAGGAGCCGGTGAGATCGGCTACTGGATGGCGCCCTGGTCTCGCGGCGGCGGTCGGCTCCGCGAGGCGGCCGAGGCGGTGATCGACTGGGGGTTCTCGTCCGACGGTCTGGGCCTGGTCCGCATCGAGTGGCGGGCGGTCGTGGGGAACGTCGCCTCTGCCAAGCTCGCCCGCACGCTCGGCTTCCGGTACGAGGGACTGCTGCGCGACGCGCTGACGGGCGCGCACGGGCGCGACGACGGCTGGATCGCCGGCCTCCTCGCGTCCGACGACCGCAGGCCGCAGCACTGGGCGGTCCTCGCGGACTGACCGGCCCCCGCCGGTCGCCGCGTACCCGGCGGGTTCGCCGGCCCGGCCGTCGCGGGCACATGGCAGGATGAGCGCATGCCCGAGATGCCCGAGGTTCAGGGGCTCGTCGACTTCCTCCGCGAGCGGCTCACCGGCGTGCGCATCGAGCGCGCCACGGTCGCGAACATCGCGGCGCTGAAGACGTACGACCCGCCGATCGACGCGCTGAAGGACGCCGAGATCACGGGGGCCGAACGCCACGGCAAGTTCATCGACCTCGCCACGACCGGCCCGCACCTGGTGTTCCACCTCGCCAAGGCGGGGTGGCTGCGCTGGTACGACGAGCTGCCGAAGACCGTGATCCGCCCCGGCAAGACACCGATCGCGCTGCGCGTGGCGCTCGCCGACGGCGCGGGCTTCGACCTGACCGAGGCGGGCACGAAGAAGTCGCTCGCCGTCTACGTCGTGCGCGAGCCCGCCGACGTGCCCGGCATCGCCCGGCTCGGCCCCGACCCGCTCGACCCGTCCTTCTCGCGCGACGTGTTCGCGTCCCTCATCGAGGGCCGGCGCACGCAGATCAAAGGCGTGCTGCGCGACCAGGCGATCATCGCCGGCGTCGGCAACGCCTACTCCGACGAGATCCTCCACGCGGCGAAGATGTCGCCGTACGCGCTCGCGTCCTCACTGTCGGACGCCGACATCACGCGCCTCTTCGACGCGATGACGCAGACGCTGACGGATGCCGTCGCCGAGGCGTCCGGCAAGCCGCCGGCCGAGCTGAAAGACGCCAAGCGCCGCGGCATGCAGGTGCACGGCCGGCGAGGCGAGACCTGCCCCGTGTGCGACGACGAGGTGCGCAGCGTGTTCTTCGCCGACAACTCGCTCGAGTACTGTCCGACCTGCCAGACCGGCGGCAAGATCCTCGCGGACCGCCGCCTCTCGCGCCTGCTGAAGTAGGCGCCGACGCGCCGGGACCCCGCGGCGCCCGTCGAGGCCTCAGCCGAACGGCGGCGTCTCGGTGGTGCCCATGAGCACGCGGGCGTCGTCGTCGACCCAGTCCAGCGACTTCGACACGGCCTTGCGCCACTGCCGGAATCGCCGCTCGCGCTCGTCCTGCGCCATCCGCGGCTCGAAGCGGACGTCCTCCTGCCAGTGGGCGCGCAGCTCGTCGAGGTCGCGCCAGACCCCCGTCGCCAGGCCCGCGGCGTACGCGGCGCCGAGCGCCGTGGTCTCGACGACCTTCGGGCGCACCACCGGGATGCCGAGGATGTCGGCCTGGAACTGCATCAGCAGGTCGTTGCGCGTCATGCCGCCGTCCACGCGGAGCTCGTCGAGCGTCCGTCCTGTGTCGGCGACGACCGCCTCGATGACATCGCGGGTCTGGAAGGCCGTCGACTCGAGGGCGGCCCGCGCGATGTGCCCCTTGTTGACGTAGCGTGTGAGGCCGACGAGCGCGCCGCGTGCGTCGGGGCGCCAGTACGGCGCGAAAAGCCCCGAGAACGCCGGCACGAAGTACGCTCCGCCGTTGTCGTCGACGGTCGAGGCGAGCGTCTCGACCTCCTCCGAGCGCTGGATGATGCCGAGGTTGTCGCGCAGCCACTGGACCAGCGAGCCGGTCACGGCGATCGAGCCCTCCAGCGCATAGCGCGCGGGCTCGTCGCCGATCCGGTAGCCGACGGTGGTGATGAGCCCGCTGCCGGAGCGGATGATCTCGGTCCCGGTGTTGACGAGCAGGAAGTTGCCCGTGCCGTACGTGTTCTTCGACTCTCCCGCGTCGAACGCCGCCTGCCCGAAGGTCGCCGCCTGCTGGTCGCCGAGGATCCCGGCGATCGGGGCGCCGTGGAGGACCTCCGGCAGCAGCGATTCGCCGACGACCTCCGATGAGGAGCGGATGGCCGGCATCATCGCCCGCGGGATGCGCCAGGTCGCCAGCAGCTCGTCGGACCAGTCGAGGGTGCGCAGGTCCATCAGGAGCGTCCGCGAGGCGTTGGTGACGTCGGTGACGTGGATGCCGCCGCGCGCGCCGCCGGTGAGGTTCCACACCACCCACGTGTCGGGCGTGCCGAACAGCAGGTCGCCCGCCTCCGCGGCCGCGCGCGCGCCGGGCACGTGGTCGAGGATCCACGCCACTTTCGACGCCGAGAAGTAGGTCGCCAGCGGCAGACCGGTGGTGTCGGCGAATCGGTCGCCCCCGCCGTCGCGCGACATCTCGTCGATGCGCGGCTGCGTGCGGGTGTCCTGCCAGACGAGGGCGTTGTGCACGGGCCGGCCGGTGCGCTTCTCCCACACGACGGCGGTCTCGCGCTGGTTGGTCACGCCGATCGCCGCGACCTCGGACGCGCCGATCCCGGCGCGCGAGAGGCACGAGGCCACCACCCATTCGGTGTTCGTCCAGATCTCGACCGGATCGTGCTCGACCCAGCCCGCGCGGGGGAAGATCTGCTCGTGCTCGCGCTGCGAGACGGCGACGACCGCGCCGCCGGAGTCGAACACGATCGCGCGCGTCGAGGTCGTGCCCTGATCGATGGACAGCACGTGGCCGGGCAACCTCGTCTCCTTCCTCGGCGGGCGGCAGTGCCCGCGACGGCGCCCTCGGGCGCGGTGCGGTCAGGCTATCGTGCCGACGCCGGGGACCACGTCGGGTCGGCGGCGTGGACCCGCTCGAGAGCACGGGCGATCTCGAGGGAGACGCGGTCCGCATCCCACCCGAGCACCGGCGCGACGGCGTCGGCGACCTCGGCCACCGCGTCGGGCGTCGCACCGCCGGTGAAGGCGATGCTCGTGCGGCGCAGGAGCAGGTCGTCGAGGTGCGCGACGTCCTCGGTCGCCGCGAGGTGCCGCAGCTCGCCCGAGCTGTAGGAGGGCGCGTGGTCCAGGAGTGCGTCGTCCGGGTCCTGCGCGATGGCCTCGACGACGGATGCCGCGACCGTGCCGTAGCGGTCCAGCAGCGTCGCCACGCGCGCGGCGGGGACGTCCACGGCGTGCGAGGCGATCCACTGCTGCCGCGCGCGCTCGGTGACGGGGTAGCCCCGGCCGCCGCCGATCGGCAGGCCGCGGGTGGAGCGACGGCGGGGCTGGGCGAGCAGCTCGAGGGCGCGGTCGGCGAGGTCCTCGGCCGAGGCGCGGAAGGTCGTCCACTTGCCGCCGACGAGGCTCAGGACCGTGGCGTCCCCTCCCACGAGCGGGGCGGACTCGATGCGATAGTCCCGCGAGACGAAGCCGGGCGAGAGCTCGCCGTGGCCCGGCAGCGGCCGCACGCCCGAGAACCGGTAGACGATCTGCGAGCGCTGCACCGGCACGGTGGGCAGCACCTGCCCGATGAGGTCGATGAAGTAGTCGACCTCGGCCTCGGTGCACACGACCGGGTCGCCCATCTCGTGCTCGAGATCGGTGGTGCCGACCAGCACGCGACCCTTCAGGGGGTAGATGAGGACGATGCGGCCGTCCTCGTTCTCGAAGAACAGCTCCCGGCCGCCCGTCGCAGCGAGCAGCTCGGGGTGGTCGAGCACGATGTGCGAGCCCTTGGTGCCGCCCATGTAGCGTGTCGGGTCGCCCAGGGCCAGGTTCGTCAGATCCGTCCACGGTCCGCTGGCGTTGACGACGACGGATGCCGCGAACCGCGTCTCCTCCCCGCTCAGCGCGTCGCGCAGCACGACCCGTCCGCGGTCGACCCCCACCGCCGCGGTGTGGTTGGCAGCGCGCGCGCGCTCGCCGCCGGCGATGCGGCCGTCGCGCAGGACGTCGATCGCCAGGCGCTCGGGGTCGTGGAGGGAGGCATCCCAGTAGGTGGCGGTGTACTTCACGTCGGGGTTCAGCTGAGGGAGCTGCGCGAGCGAGCGCTTGCGGCCGTGGAACGTGTGGCGTGGCACGGTGCCGCGCCCGAACAGACCTCCGCCACGGGAGAAGGAGTCGTAGATGACCAGCCCGATCTTGATGAGCGCGGCGCCGCGCTCTCGGTGCTTTCCGCCGCCGTGGCGGAGGAAGCGCAGCGGAGCGGAGAGGACGCCGGAGAAGGTGGAGAAGATCGGGATGGTCGTCTGCAGCGGGCGCACGTAGTGCGGTGCGGTCTTGAGCAGCGCGTTGCGCTCGGTGACCGCCTCGTGCACGAGACGGAACTCGCCGTTCTCGAGGTAGCGGATGCCGCCGTGGATCATGTGGGACGAGGCCGCGGAGGCGCCGCTGACGAAGTCGTCCTTCTCGACGAGCGCGACGTCCACGCCCTGGATGGCGAGGTCGCGGAAGGTGGCGAGGCCGTTGATGCCGCCCCCGATGATCAGCACGTCGGCATACGGACGCGCCGAAAGTGCCTCGAATCCTCGCTCCGAACCCGCCGTCATCGCCGGCCCCCTCTCGTGTCGCTGGTGACCATGATGACACCTCTGGACGTCCTTGCAGGCCATATGCACATACGTGCACAATGGGCGGATGGAGCAGATCGGCGACGCCCGGACGGTGCAGCGGGCCCTCACCGCCGCGCACCTCTATTACGTGCAGGACCGCACGATGGAGGCGATCGCCCGCGAGCTCGGCACGTCGCGTTCGACGGTGTCGCGTCTGCTGACCCATGCGCGCGCCGCGGGCATCGTCGACATCCGCATCCGGTCTCCCTTCGCCGCCCCGGAGGGGCTCGAGGAGCGCCTGGCCGAACGGTTCGGCATCGCGGCCGACGTCGTCCCGGTGCCCGAGGAGGCCACCGAGGTCGACCGCCTCCAGCGCGTCGCGATCGCCGCCGCCCACATCGTCGCCGACCTCGTCCAGGACGACATGACAGTGGGTGTCGCGTGGGGGTCGACGACCGCCGCGGTGAGCCGGCATCTGGTGCCCAAGCCGGTCCACGGCGCGACGTTCGTGCAGCTCAACGGCTCGGGCAACACGCACACGACCGGCCTCCTGTACGCCAGCGAGATCCTCAGCCGCTTCGCCGCGGCGTACGACGGCAGCGCGCAGCAGTTCCCGGTGCCGGCGTTCTTCGACGACCCGGCGACGAAGCGGGCGATGTGGCGGGAGCGCAGCACCCGCCGGATCCTCGACATGCAGACGTCGATGGACCTCGTCGTCTTCAGCACCGGCTCGGCGGGCTCGCAGGTGCCCAGCCACGTGTACAGCGGCGGCTACCTCGAGGCGGGCGAGCTCGACGAGCTCGCCGACGAGGGCGTGGTCGGCGACGTCGCGACGGTCTTCTACCGCGCCGACGGCTCGAGCGACGGCATCACGCTCAACGCCCGCGCGACGGGCCCGAGCCTCGACCTGCTGCGGCGGATCCCCCGGCGCCTGTGCATCGTCTCGGGCGTCTCGAAGCTCGCGAGCCTGCGCGGGGCGCTGGCCGCGCGCATCGCCACCGACCTGGTCGTGGACGAGGCCACCGCGCGCGCGCTGCTGGAGTGACGGCCGCATGCCGCGCCCGCCTCGCGACGAAGTACATGCGAAGACATGGAATGAATGAACGGATGCCGCGTTGACTACACTCGTGAGCATCAACGTGCTCCGGGGTCGGTGAGAATCCGAACCGGCGGTGACAGTCCGCGAGCCGAGGCATCAGCATCCGATCGGATGCCGCCACGGCCGATCCGGTGGAACTCCGGAACCGACGGTGATGCGACGGGTATCCGTCGCTAGTCCGGATGGGAGGCAGCACGAGCGGCGCCCTGCGCGCCGCGGCTTCCCGTGCCCCGGAGCGTCGTAGACGACGACGAGACGAGGGGCCGGATGGCAAGCGCAGCGGAACACGACGCGATGCGTCGCGCGCTGGAGCTCGCCGTGCGCGGCCCGCGGGGCGTGAACCCGCAGGTCGGTGCCGTGCTGCTCTCGCCCGACGGCGAGATCCTCGCCGAGGGCTGGCACCGCGGCGCCGGGACGCCGCACGCCGAGGTCGATGCCCTGTCGCAGCTGGCGCCGGGGGCAGCCCGCGGTGCGACCGCCGTCGTCACCCTCGAACCCTGCAACCACACCGGACGCACCGGCCCGTGCGCCCAGGCGCTCATCGCCGCCGGGGTCGCCCGCGTGGTGTACGCCGTCGCCGACCCCGGCGACCACTCCTCCGGCGGCGCCGACCGGCTCCGCGCTGCCGGCGTGGACGTCGAGTCCGGCCTGTTCGCGCCGGAGGCGGCCGCGCTGCTCGACGCGTGGCTCACGGTGCAGCGCCTCGGTCGCCCGCACGTGACGGTGAAGTGGGCCCAGAGCCTCGACGGGCGGGCTGCGGCATCCGACGGCACCAGCCAGTGGATCACCGGACCGGTGGCGCGCGCCGACGTCCACGTTCGCCGGGCGCAGGCGGACGCGATCGTGGCCGGCACCGGCACGGTCCTCGCCGACGACCCGGCCCTCACCGCGCGCGCCGAGGACGGCTCGCTCCTGTCGCGACAGCCTGTCCCCGTCGTCGTGGGCGCCCGCGCGGTGCCCGAGACCGCGGCGCTGCGCCGGCACCCGCACGCATTCCTGCAGTTCCCCGGCGACCCCGCGTCCGGCGGCCTCCCGGCGCTGCTCGAAGACCTCCGCCGTCGCGGCGTGCAGCGCGTGTTCGTCGAGGGCGGGCCCTCCGTCGCCGCCTCCTTCCTTCGCGACGGGCTCGCCGACGAGCTCCTCGTGTACGTCGCCCCCGTGCTGCTCGGCGGCGACCGCCTCGCGCTCCAGGACATCGGCGTGACAACGATCACCGAGGCGCGACGCCTGGCCGTGGCATCCGTCACCCCCCTCGGCGATGATCTGCTCATCGTCGCCCGCCCGTCGTCGGAAGGAGACGAGTGATGTTCACCGGAATCGTCGAGGAGATCGGCGAGATCGCCGCCGTCGAGCCGTCGGGCGACGGCGTGCGCGTGATGGTCACCGCCCCGAAGGCGGTGTCGGATGCCGCGCACGGCGACTCGATCTCGGTCAGCGGCGTGTGCCTCACCGTCGTCGACCAGGGCGCGGACTGGTTCACCGCGGACGTGATGAAGCAGACCCTGGACATGTCGACCCTCGCCGGGGTCGCAGCGGGACGCCGCGTGAACCTCGAGCGCGCCACGGCCGTGCACGGACGACTGGGCGGGCACATCGTGCAGGGTCACATCGACGGCACCGGCGAGGTTCTCGAGGTGCGCCCCGGCGCGCAGTGGCAGGTGCTGCGCATCTCGCTGCCGGCACCGCTCGCGCCCCTTGTCGTCGACAAGGGCTCGATCGCCGTCGACGGCGTCTCGCTCACGGTCAGCGCCGCCAGCCCCGCCTCCCCCGGCGACGGGTGGTTCGAGGTCTCGCTCATTCCCGAGACCCTCGCCGCGACGACCCTCGGCGCCCGGGTGCCGGGCGACCGCGTCAACCTCGAGACCGACATCCTGGCGCGGCACGTGCAGCGCCTCCTCTCCTTCGCCTCCGCGGCCCCGGCCGCCTCAGCAGCCTCCGCGGCGACGTCCGCACCCACGGAAGGAGGCTCCGCATGAGCCTTTCCACGATCCCCGAGGCCCTGGCGGCGCTGCGCGCCGGCCGGCCGGTCATCGTCGCCGACGATGAGAACCGCGAGAACGAGGGCGACGTCGTGCTGTCGGCACAGCTCGCGACGCCCGAGTGGGTCGCCTGGACCGTCCGCTGGACCAGCGGCTTCCTGTGCGCCCCGATGCCCGCCGACTGGGCCGACCGTCTCGACCTCCCCCCGATGGTGGAGGTCAACGAGGACGCCCGCGGCACCGCGTACACCGTCAGCGTCGACGCGGCCGACCGCTCGTCGACGGGCATCAGCGCATCCGACCGCGCGCACACGCTCAACGTGCTCGCCGACCCCGAGTCGACGCCTGCCAGCCTCATCCGTCCCGGCCACATCCTGCCCCTGCGCGCCGTCGACGGCGGCGTCCGCGAGCGGGCCGGCCACACCGAGGCCGCGGTGGAGCTCATGCGCCTCGCCGAGCTCACGCCGGTCGGCGTCATCGGCGAGGTCGTGGCCGACGACGGCAGCATGATGCGACTGCCGGGTCTCCAGGAGCTCGGCGCCGAGCACGACATCCCGGTGATCACGATCGAGCAGCTCATCGCCCACCTCGACGAGACGGCGCCGTGCGACCCGGCGACCCACGGCGCGCACAAGCGCCGCGTGAGCCTGCGCGCCGAGGCGCGCGTGCCCACCTCGCACGGCGACTTCCGTTTCCTCGCGTACAAGGACCGCGTCACCGGCACCGACCACATCGCGGTCGTCTCGGGCGAGCTCTCCGACGCGCCGCTGGTGCGCGTGCACTCCGAGTGCCTGACCGGCGAAGCCTTCGGGTCGCTCAAGTGCGAGTGCGGCCCCCAGCTCGATGCGGCGCTGGACGCCATCGAGCAGGACGGCGGGGTCGTCATCTACATGCGCGGCCACGAGGGGCGCGGCATCGGGCTCATCAACAAGCTGCGCGCGTACTCGCTGCAGGAGCGCGGACTCGACACCGTCGATGCGAACCTGGCGCTCGGCCTCCCGGCCGATGCGCGCGACTACGCGGCGGCGGCGGGGATCCTCACCGACCTCGGCATCGAGAAGGTGCGCCTGCTGACCAACAACACCGACAAGGTGGCGCAGCTGCGAGCCCTCGGACTCGACATCGTCGAGCAGGTTCCGCTGCTCGTGGGCGTCGGCCCGAACAACCACCAGTACCTCGCGACCAAGCGCGACCGCATGGGCCACATCATCGCCGAGGCGGATCTCGCCGACGCGCTGGCCCAGATGCACGAAGGAGCAGAGCGATGAGCGGCAAGGGCGCTCCCCAGGCCACCGACCGGATCGACGGCGCGGGGCTGGACGTGGTCGTCGTCGCCGGCACGTGGCACGACACGATCACCGACGGCCTCATCGCCGGCGCCGAGCGCGCCCTCGAGGCATCGGGCGCCTCCTGGCGCCTCGTCCGCGTGCCGGGCTCGTTCGAGCTGCCGGTCGTCGCGAAGGCGGCGCTGGACGCCGGCGCCGATGCGGCGGTCGCGCTGGGGGTGATCATCCGCGGTGGTACGCCTCACTTCGACTTCGTCTCGAACGCGGCCACCGACGGCCTCACGCGCGTGGCGCTGGACACCGGCAAGCCGGTGGGCTTCGGTGTGCTCACGCTCGACGACGAGGCGCAGGGCATCGACCGCGCCGGACTCGAGGGGTCGAAGGAGGACAAGGGGTACGAGGCGGCGGACGCCGCGCTGCGCACCGCGCTCGTGCTGCGGGAGCTCCGCCAGGCTCGGTGACCGGGTGGCGCGGGCCTCGCCGCGCCGCCGCGATCGGCCCTGGAGGCGAGGCAACCTTCAGGTAGGCTGATGGCATGGAAATCCTCCGCCACGTCGTCGTGCTCGTCCACCTCGTCGGCTTCGCCATCCTCTTCGGAGCCTGGGTCGTCGAACTGGTCAACGGGAAGCACCACATCACGCGTCTCATGCACTGGGGTCTCGGCATCGCGGGTGTCGCCGGCCTCATCCTCGCCGCCCCCTCGGGAATCGAGTACGACCTCAATTACGCCAAGATCGGCGTGAAGCTGGTCATCCTCCTGATCATCGGCGCGCTGCTGGGCATCGGCGCCGGCCGCCAGCGCAAGTCCGGCTCGGTGCCGCCGGCGATCTTCTGGTCGATCGGCATCCTCACCTTCGCCAACGCCGCGATCGCGGTGCTCTGGCGCTGATCCAGCGGGAACGAGCGGATGCCGCGACCCCGCGTCGCGGCATCCGCAGCCGGGGGTAGACTCGATCCTCGTGCCGGGCGACCCCGCCCGTGCTCACGGTGATCCAGTGCAGTGCCGCCTGACGCATCACCCTGCGCCGTGCGGACGCCCACCGCCGCATCCGACCCGGATGCTTCGCTCCGCACTCCCCCAGGTGACAATGACTTCCCGCACGTCCGCCGCCACGCCCGCGGCCCCCGCCAATCCCCGTTCCCGCGTCATCACCGCGAGCCTCGTCGGCACGACGATCGAGTTCTACGACTTCTACGTCTACGCGACCGCCGCCGTCCTGGTCTTCCCCATCCTCTTCTTCCCCACCGGCAACGACACCACGTCGCTCCTGCTCTCGTTCAGCGTGTTCGGCGCCGCCATGATCGCCCGACCGCTCGGCGCGGTGGTGTTCGGCCACTTCGGCGACCGCTTCGGGCGCAAGGCGACCCTCGTCGCCTCGCTCCTCACGATGGGCATCGCGACCTTCCTGATCGGATGCCTCCCGACCTTCAACGAGATCGGCGTGTGGGCGGCCGTATTGCTGCTGGTGCTCCGCCTCGCCCAGGGCTTCGCGCTCGGCGGCGAGTGGTCGGGCGCGGCGCTCGTCGCGACCGAGAACGCCCCGAAGGGCAAGCGCGCCTGGTACGGCACGTTCCCGCAGCTGGGTGCCCCGCTGGGCTTCATCATCGCCAACTCGGTGTTCCTCGCGATCAACTACCTGCTCCCGCACCCGGACGGCGCAGGACAGCGCTCGGACGACTTCCTCGCGTGGGGATGGCGCGTGCCGTTCCTGTTCTCGGCGGTCATGGTGATCATCGGCCTGTGGGTGCGCCTGCGCCTCGTCGAGTCCGACACCTTCGTCAAGGCGGAGGCCAAGGGCGCGATCCGCAAGTTCCCGCTGGCGACGGTCCTGCGTCACCACTGGTGGCACCTGATCCTCGGCACGTTCATCATGCTGGCGACGTACGTGCTGTTCTACCTGATGACGAACTTCACCCTCTCGTACGGCACGAAGGCGGCGGACCTCGAGACGGCATCGGCCGCCGCGCAGGCGGCCGCCGAGGCCGCGGGCAACCCGTTCGACGCCGACGCCTTCGCGGCGCAGTTCTACCCGGGTCTGGGCTTCGGCTACACCGACTTCGTGCTGATGCAGATCATCGGCGTGGTGTTCTTCGGCATCTTCACGCTGCTGTCCGGTCCGATCGCCGACGCGATCGGCCGCCGCCGCCTGCTGCTGTGGGTGACGGGTCTGATCATCGTGTTCGGCCTCACCTTCAACATCTTCCTGCTCCCGCAGGCCGACCCGAAGTTCACCGGAGCCCTCACGCAGGCGTTCCTCGTCTTCGGGTTCATGCTGATGGGCTCCACGTTCGGGCCGATGGGCGCCGTGCTGCCGGAGCTGTTCCCGACCAACGTCCGGTACTCGGGATCGGCCATCTCGTACAACGTGTCGTCGATCCTCGGGGCGGCCCTCGCGCCGATCGTCGCGGTCTGGCTGTGGGCGTCCGCCGGCGGCAGCCCCGTGCTGGTCGGGGTGTACCTGTCGGCGATGGCGGTGCTGACGTTCATCGCGCTGCTCCTCGCGCCCGAGACGAAGGACGTCGACTACGACGCCGACCTGGGCGTCGGTGCGACCGGTTCGCTCTAGCGATATCGCGCCGGACGAGCGGATGCCCCGACCCGGCCGGGTCGGGGCATCCGTCGTCTGTGACCTCAGTCCAGGAACAGCGCGCGCAGCCGCTTCGTGGTGAAGACCAGGCCCACGGCGATCATGACGACGTAGTACAGGACGTGCCACCACATGTCGGGCGTGAGGATGCCGGTGGTGAGGCCGCGGACCAGCTCGACACCGTGCCACAGCGGGAAGGCCATGATGATGCCCTGGATCCACTCGGGGTAGATGGTGATGGGGTACAGCGTCGCCGAGAAGAGGAACATCGGCAGCAGCACGAAGTTGATCCAGTCCATCTGCTGGAAGGTCTTCATGTAGCTGGTGACCGCCATGCCGAGGCTGGCGAAACCGAAGGCGATGAGCAGCACCGCCGGCAGCGCGAGGATCGCGGTCCAGGCCAGATTCAGCCCGAGCAGCTGCATGATCACCATGAAGCCGGTGGCGTAGAGCAGGCCGCGCAGCAGCGCGTAGAGGATCTCGCCGAGCGCCACGTCGAGCGGCCCCATGGAGGTCGCCAGCATCCCCTCGTAGAGCTTGCCGTAGTTGAGCTTGAAGAAGACGTTCCACGTCGAGTCGTAGATGGCGCCGTTCATCGCCGACACCGCCAGGAGCGCCGGGGCGATGAAGGCCGCGTAGGGCACCTCGACGCCGCTGGAGGTCTGGACATCGCCGATGAGGGCACCGAGCCCGATGCCCATCGAGGCGAGGTAGAACACGGGCTCGAAGAAGCCCGAGAGCACGACGGCCCAGCTCGACGAGCGGGCGGCGAGGAGCCCGCGCTGCACCACGGCCTGCGGGTTGCCCGCCCACAGCGCCCGCACGCCGCCACGGCGGACCTGCGCCTGCGTCTCCTCCGGTCCGGAGGACTGTCGGACGGCGGTCATTCGGCCAGCCTCCTGCCGAACAGACGCCTGCCGACGAGGTAGCCGCCGATGGACAGCACGAGCAGGTAGCCGACGTGCACGACGATCATGAAGGGTTCGGCGGGTTTGCCGTAGGTGACGATGCGGCCGAGCTCGGTGGCGTGCCAGAGGGGCGAGACCCATCCGATCCACTGCAGCCACAGCGGAAGCGTGGCCAGCGGATAGAACGTGCCCGAGAACAGGAACATGGGCATGAAGATGAAGCGCTGGACCAGCGCGATCTGCCCTTTGTCCTCCGTGATCGAGGCGGCGTACGCCATGTACGGGATCCCGAACGCGAGCCCCGCGAGCAGGCCGATGGGGATGGTGAGCCAGCCGGTCGCCGGGTCGGGCACGGCGCCGAAGATCCAGAGGAAGGCGTAGTAGGCGACGACGACGAAGATGATGCGCGCAGAGGCGCCGGCGACCACACCGCCGGCGATCTGACCGGGGGAGAGCGCCGAGGCGCTGAAGCCGAAGAAGTAGCGCCGCCACTTGAAGCCGGCCATCACCGGGTAGGAGAACTCCTCGGACGCGACCGAGATCGCGGCGGTCATGAGAAGGGCGGGGGCGACGAACACGAGGTACGACACCTCCACGCCGTTCTCGACGATCGGCGCGTCGATGAGCGCCGCGAGCCCCACCGCCAGCCCGAGGAGGTAGAGGATCGGCTGGCCCAGCGCGCCGACGATGATCGTCCAGCCGTAGGCGCGCATGGCACGCACCATGTGCTCGGTGACGTACCAGGTGCCGAACATGCGGGGCTTGCGCCCCCACTGCAGCGCCTCGGCACGCAGCTCGTCGAGCGACGGCGCCGCGGTCGTCGCGGCGGCGCCGGCGTCTTCGGGTCGCGCGGTCATTCGATCAGCGACCTTCCGGTCAGGCGCAGGAAGACGTCCTCGAGGCTCGAGCGGCGCACGAGGCTCGTGATCGGGCGGAGACCGCGGTGCGTGACGGCCTCGAGGGCCTCTTCGCCGTTGCGCGCGTAGACGAGCACGCGGTCGGGCAGCACCTCGACGCGGTCGCCGATGCCCTCGAGCAGCGGCGCGACCTGCTCGTTGCGGTCGGAGCCGAACCGCACCTCGAGCACCTCGCGGCTGGAGTGGTCGCGGATGAGTGACGCCGGCGTGCCCTCGGCCATGATGCGGCCCTTGTCCACGACGATGAGGCGGTCGCACAGCTGCTCGGCCTCGTCCATGTAGTGCGTCGTCAGCACGAGCGTCGTGCCGCGCTCCTTGAGGCGGAACAGCCGGTCCCACAGCACGTGCCGCGCCTGCGGGTCCAGGCCCGTGGTCGGCTCGTCGAGGAGCAGGATGCGCGGGTCGTTGATGAGGCCGCGGGCGATCGTCAGCCGTCGCTTCATCCCGCCCGAGAGCTGGTCGACCTTCGACTTGGCCTTGTCTTCCAGCGCGGCGAAGGCCAGCAGCTCGTCGGCCTTCTCGGCGCACACCCGGCCGGGCAGGCCGAAGTAGCGGCCGTAGATGTAGAGGTTCTCGCGCGCGTTGAGCTCGCCGTCGAGGTTGTCCTGCTGGGGCACGACGCCGAGGCGCGAGCGGATCTCCGGCCCGTAGCGGTCGGGGTCGAGCCCGAGGATCTCGAGGTCGCCGGCGGTGCGGGTCGAGACGGCGCCGATCATCTTCATCGTCGTCGACTTGCCTGCGCCGTTCGGGCCGAGCAGGCCGAACGACTCGCCGGGCGCGACCTCGAACGAGAGGCCGTCGACGGCGAGGAAGTCGGGCTTGCCCTTGACCTTGTAGGCCTTGACGAGGTTCGCAGCTTCGATCACGGGGGCGGGCACCGGACCACCCTAACGCCCCGCTCCGACACCGACCAGCGCCGTCATGCGCCCACGGCGCTCCCCCGCCCGCACCCTTCCTCGATCGAGTTGGTTGGCGGCTGCAGCGTCAACGCGAGTTGACGGCGCCGCGGCGTGTCAACTATGGTTGACGACGGATGCCGCGGCCTGCGGCATCCGTGATCCGACAGCTCATCGACCGATGGGCGGCCCGCACGAGAGGCGCACGATGAGCGGCGACGACCTGAGCACCCTGATCGGGGCGGCCGGCGCGCGCGAACCCCTGGCCGAGCTGCACCGCCTCGCCGAGGTGCGCCGCGAGCTCGCCCGCGCCGAAGAGGTGCAGGTGCGCAAGGCCCGCAACCTCGGCTTCTCGTGGCAGGCGATCGCGAGCGCCCTGGGCGTGAGCCGACAGGCCGTCCACAAGAAGTACGGTCGAAGGTAAGCCCTTTTCACGAACGAGGTACACCCATGCCCTCCGCCGAACTCGACGAAGCCCCCGCCGTCGCACCGCCCACGGCGTCCCCCTCCCCTCGCGCGCCGCGCGGCCGCTCGCGCCGCGGCAAGCAGGACGACGGCCCCCGTGCCTCGTTCGGGCAGCTGCTCCCCTACCTCTTCGAGCACAAGCGCACCCTCGCCGTCGTGGTGATGCTCAGCATCCTGAGCGCCGCCGCGTCCCTCGTGCAGCCGCTTCTGGTCGGCCAGGTCATCACGCGCGTGCAGGAGGGGCTCGACCTGGGCCTGCTGGTCTGGGCGCTCGTCGGCTTCGTCCTCCTGGCCTCGCTCATCTCGGGGTGGCAGCACTACCTGCTGCAGCGCACGGGCACGGCCGTCGTCTACTCGAGCCGCCGCCGGCTCATCGCGCGCATCCTGCACCTGCCCGTCAGAGAGTTCGACGCGCGCCGCACCGGCGACCTCGTCTCGCGCGTCGGCAGCGACACGACACTCCTCTACTCAGCGCTCACGCAGGGGCTCGCAGACTCGATCGGCAACGCGCTGCTGTTCGTCGGCGCGCTCGTCGCCATGGCGATCATCGACCCGGTGCTGCTCGCGATCATCGTGGTCGTGATCGGCATCTCGGTGCTCGGCGTCACCGCACTGAGCGGCCGCATCCGCACCGCCTCGACCGAGCAGCAGGAGAAGGTCGGCGCGCTCGCGTCGGGCGTCGAGCGCGCCGTCGGATCGATCCGCACCGTCCGCGCGTCCGGCGCGACCGCGCGTGAGATCGACGCGGTCACCGCGCAGGCGACGGATGCCTACACCGTCGGCGTGCGCATCGCGAAGGTGTCGGCGCTGGTGGTGCCCATCGCCAGCGTCGCACTGCAGGTGTCGCTTCTGGTGGTCATCGGCCTCGGCGGCTTCCGCGTCGCGACCGGCGCGCTGTCGATCGCGAGCCTCGTGACGTTCATCATGTTCCTGTTCATGCTGATCGCACCGCTGGGCTCGTTCTTCGGCGCCATCACGTCGGTGAGCCAGGCGCTCGGCGCCCTCGGCCGCATCCAGGAGGTGCTCGACCTTCCCACCGAGTCGCAGGACGACGCCGCCATCGCGGCACGGGCCCTCCGACAGGCTCAGGGACCGGACCCGGTCGCTGAGCGTGCCGAAGCGCCGGCCATCGAGTTCCGCGACGTGCGGTTCCGATACCCCGAGAACGTCGTCGAGGCGCGCCGCAAGGCCGAGTCCGAGGCGCGGGCGGTGCTCGAGAGCGCTCACGTCGACACCTCGGCGATCGCGCTCGGCGACGAGTCCGTCTCCGGCAGCACGGACGGACGGACGGATGCCGCTGCATCCGTCTCGGGCGATGCCGAGGTGCTGCGGGGGGTGTCGTTCTCGGTCCCGCGCGGCGCGCGCGTCGCGCTCGTCGGCCCTTCGGGTGCGGGCAAGAGCACGACCCTCGCGCTCATCGAGCGCTTCTACGACCCCACCGGCGGCGCGATCCTGCTCGACGGCACGGACGTGCGCACGCTCGACCGCGTCGAGCTGCGCGCGCAGCTCGGCTACGTCGAACAGGACGCCCCGACCCTGGCCGGGACGATCGGCGACAACCTTCGGCTGGCCTCGCCCGAGGCATCCGATTCCGAATGCGAGGCCGTGCTGCGCGCCGTGAATCTCGGCGAGGTGCTCGATCGCAACCCGCTCGGCGTCGACGCGCCCGTGGGCGAGTCGGGCGTCATGCTCTCGGGCGGCGAGCGCCAGCGCCTGGCGATCGCCCGGGCGCTGCTGGCCGCTCCCCCGATCCTGCTGCTCGACGAGTCGACCTCGTCGCTCGACGGGCTGAATGAGCAGCGCATGCGCGAGGCGATCGACGCCGTCGCGGCCGGCCGCACGCTCATCGTGATCGCGCACCGCCTGTCGACCGTCGTCGACAGCGACCACATCGTCGTCATGGAGCACGGCCGGGTGGTCGGCCAGGGCACGCACTCCGAGCTCGTGCAGTCGACGCCGCTGTACCGCGAGCTGGCCAAGCACCAGCTGCTCGTCTGACGCGGCGCCCGTGATGAGGCGCCCGGACCCTCTGCGAAGAAGAGGGGCCGGGCGCCGGTCGGGGGCGCGTCAGGCGCGCTGGAGCCGGTACCGCAGGGCGGCGAGCTCGGCCCAGAGGGGGGCGGGCACGCGGCCGTCGAAGGTGCGGTAGAACTCCTCGGTGAGGTCGGCCTCGTGCAGCCACAGGTCGCGGTCGATGGCGAACAGCTCGTCGAGGTCGGCCTGCGACACCTCGATGCCGTCGAGGTCGAGGTCCTCGTTGCGCGGGAGGCGTCCGATCGGGCTGTCGATCGCGCCGACCTCGCCCTCGATGCGCCGGATGATCCAGTCGATGACGCGCGAGTTGTCGCCGAAGCCCGGCCACAGGAAGCGGCCGTCGGCGCCCTTGCGGAACCAGTTCACCTGGAACACGCGCGGGGCGCGGTCGAAGCGCAGCTTCTGCCCGACCTTGAGCCAGTGCCCGAAGTAGTCGGCCATGTTGTACCCGCAGAAGGGCAGCATCGCGAACGGGTCGCGGCGCAGCTCGCCGACCGTGCCCTCGGCGGCGGCGGTGCGCTCGGACGAGATGTTCGAGCCCATGAAGACGCCGTGGGTCCAGTCGGTGGCCTCCACGACGAGCGGCACGTTCGTCGCCCGGCGCCCGCCGAACAGGATCGCGTCCAGCGGCACGCCCTGCGGGGCGTCCCAGTCGTCGGCGATCTGCGGGCACTGGGCAGCGGCGACGGTGAAGCGCGAGTTCGGGTGCGCGGCGGGACGACCGGATGCCGGGGTCCAGGGGTTCCCCTCCCAGTCGGTGAGCTCCGCCGGCGGCTCGTCGGTGAGACCCTCCCACCACACGTCGCCGTCGGGGCGCAGCGCGACGTTGGTGAAGATCGTGTTGCCCCACAGCGTCTCGACGGCCGTGACGTTCGTGGACTCGCCGGTGCCCGGGGCGACGCCGAAGAAGCCGGCCTCGGGATTGATCGCCCACAGGCGCCCGTCCTCGCCGGGGCGGAGCCACGCGATGTCGTCGCCGAGGGTCTCGACGCGCCAGCCGGGGATGGTCGGCCGCAGCATCGCGAGGTTCGTCTTGCCGCACGCCGAGGGGAACGCGGCCGCGAGGTGGTAGGCGCGGCCGGCCGGGTCGATCACGCGGATGAGCAGCATGTGCTCTGCGAGCCAGCCCTCGTCGCGGCCGATCACCGACGCGATGCGCAGCGCGAAGCACTTCTTGGCCAGGATCGCGTTGCCGCCGTAGCCCGAGCCGAACGACCACACCTCGAGGGTGTCGGGGAAGTGCACGATGTACTTCTCGTCGTTGCACGGCCACGCGACGTCCTGCTGGCCAGGCTGCAGCGGGGCCCCCACCGAGTGCACGGTCTTGACCCACGGCGCACCGCCGGCGATCTCGCGCAGCACCTCGGTGCCCACGCGCGTCATGATGCCGATCGAGGTGACGGCGTAGGCGCTGTCGGTCACCTGCACGCCGATGTGCGACAGCGGCCCGCCGACCGGCCCCATCGAGAACGGCACGACGTACATCGTGCGGCCGGCCATCGAGCCCTCGAACAGCGGGGTGATGGTGGCCCGGATCTCGTCGGGCGCGGCCCAGTTGTTCGTCGGCCCCGCGTCCTGCTCGCGCTCGGAGGCGATGAAGGTGCGCGCCTCGGTGCGGGCGACGTCGCTGGGGTGCGAGCGGGCGAGGTACGAACCCGGCCGCCACTCGGGGTTGAGCTTGATGAGCTTGCCCTCGTCGACCATCTCGCGCAGCAGCGCGTCGTTCTCGGCGCGCGAGCCGTCCACCCAGTGGATGCGGGCCGGCTTCGTCAGCGCGGCGATCTCGTCGACCCACTGCGTGAGGGCGGCCATGCCCTCACCCTGGACGGTGGGCACCGCGCCGTACGACCGGGTCGCGGCATGACGGGCGGGGGTGGAGCCTTCGGTCCGGGTGAAGATGTCGGCAAGGGCCATAGTGTCGCTCCTCGTTGATTCGACCGTCGGATAGACGATTCAGATTCGTGCTCTTCCTCTACTTTGGATGCCCTTGAGCTTGTTTTCCCACGCAACATGGCGTCAAGAGTCTTGATTCTTTCGCTAGCATCAAAGAATGCCCGCCACCGCGCTCGAACTCTCGACCCTGGGTCACCGCATCCGTCATCAGCGCCTCGCCCACGGCTACACGCTGGACGAGCTCGGCGCCCTCGTCGGCGTCGCCGGCAGCCAGCTGAGCCTCATCGAGAACGGCAAGCGCGAGCCGAAGCTCTCGCTGCTGCAGGCGATCGCGTCGTCGACCGGCGTCGAGGTCGCCGACCTGCTGTCGGCCGAGCCTCCCAACCGGCGCGCGGCCCTCGAGATCGAGCTCGACCGGGCGCAGTCGAGCTCCGTCTTCCGCCAGCTGGGGATCGCCCCCGTCAAGGTGTCCAAGGGCATGAGCGACGAGACGATCGAGTCGATCCTCGGGCTGCACCGCGAGCTGCAGCGCCGCGAGAAGGAGGCGATCGCGACACCCGAGGAGGCCCGCCGCGCGAACACCGAGCTGCGGCTCATGATGCGCGAGCGCGACAACTACCTCCCCGAGATCGAGAAGCTCGCCGAGAAGCAGCTGAAGGCCGCGGGCCACACGACCGGCGCGCTGACCCACCGCACCGTGAGCATCATGGCGGAGAAGCTCGGATTCGAGCTGATCTACGTCAACGACCTGCCCCACTCGACCCGCTCGGTGACCGACCTCGAGCACGGCCGCATCTACCTGCCGCCCGCCTCGATCCCCGGCGGCCACGGCCTGCGCTCGATGGCGCTGCAGGCGATGGCCCACCGCCTGCTCGGGCACGAGCGCCCCACCGACTACGCCGACTTCCTGCAGCAGCGACTGGAGATCAACTACTACGCCGCGTGCTGCCTCATGCCCGAGACGGCGTCGGTGGCGTTCCTCCAGCAGGCCAAGAAGGACCGCAACCTCGCGGTGGAGGACTTCCGCGACGCCTTCGGCGTGACGCACGAGGCCGCGGGCATGCGCCTGACCAACCTCGCGACCCACCACCTCGGCATCAAGCTGCACTTCCTGCGCGTCGACGGCTCGGGGGCGATCTCGCGCGTCTACGAGAACGACGACCTCCCCCTGCCGATGGACGTCACCGGCGCGGTGGACGGCCAGATCGCCTGCCGCAAGTTTTCGGCGCGCGCCGCGTTCTCGGAGCAGAACCGCACGACGGAGCACTACCAGTACACCGACACTCCGGCCGGCACGTACTGGTGCTCGACGCAGACCGGCACCACCTCGGCGGGCGAGTTCTCGATCACCGTCGGTGTGCCCTTCGACGACGCCCGCTGGTTCCGCGGACGCGAGACCCAGAAGCGCGCCACGTCGACGTGCCCCGACGAGTCCTGCTGCCGCCGGGCGGCACCCGACGTGCTCGAGCGCTGGTCGGGGAAGGCCTGGCCGAGCGCGCGCGTGCACATGCAGATGTTCTCGCCGCTCCCCCGCGGCGCCTTCCCCGGCGTCGACGACAACGAGGTCTACGACTTCCTCGACCGCCACGCCTGAGCGCGTGCCGCCCGCCTACACCGTGATGAAGTCCCGGTAGCGGTCGAGCGCGGCCGCGATCTCGGCATCCGTCGCCGCCCCCGGCGTGAACAGCTCGGGCACCGGCGCATCGGCATGCCGGCCCACCGCGACCGAGTGGGTCCACACGCCGACGGCCTCGCCGCGGGCGACGAGGATGGGCCGGACGATGCCGTTCATGCTCGGCCCGATCGCGCTCAGGAACTCCGGCGCGCACGGCACGGTGCGGTCCACGTACGACAGGTAGTACTCCTCGAACGGCGGGAGGGCCACGACCTCGGGTGCGGCCGCGCTGCGTCGCGGCGCCGCGCCGGCGACCAGATACTGCGGCTCGGGCTCGTCGGCGACGACGACGAGACGGTCGGATGCCGCTTCCGCCGCGGCCCGCGACACCCCCAGCGGCAGCCCGGTCCACCACGCGAAGTCCCGCGGCCCGGCCGGTCCGTGCGAGGCGATGTAGCGGACGAAGAACTCGGCGAGCGGATCGGCGGGGGCGGCGGCATCCGTGATCCACTCGTCGGCGAGCACCCAGTACTGTTCGCGGGTCGGCCCGCTCTCGCGCGGGACGACGGGGCCCTGGCACAGCACGGACCGCAGCGACAGCGCGACGAGGAGGTGGTAGCCGCGCTGGCGCAGCGTCGACACGCCGCCCTGCTCCCACACCGCCAGCAGCTCCCTGCGGGTGAGGCGACCGCCGCCGGCGAGCGCCGCACGGGCGAGGCGCTCGGCCCGATCGGCCTCGTCGGCGTCGATCCCCTCGGCACGATGGACGGCGGCGGCCTGACGGAGCTGCCGCTGGGCGGTCACCGAGAGAACCCACGCGACGTCGGCGGCCGGGATCGTGTGGATCGTCCCGCGCATCGTCCACGTGCGCACGATCTCGCCGCGCCCGTACGCGGCGTCGACGTCGCGCACCGTGATGCGCCCGCGGGTGCGTGCCGCGAGCGCCCAGCGGCCGCCCCAGAACTCCTGGCTCTGCGTCGCGAGCATGTGCCGTGCGGCGTCGGCGACCGACGCCGCGGGAGCGGTCAGGCGATGCGACCGGAGCCGCTCGTGACGCACGGTCGAGGCATCCATCCGCCCATCATGGCCCAGCCCGCGGACAGCCGGTGTCCCCTATAACCCCTGGCGGAGGGTGCGCACCAGTCCCTCGTGCCGGGGAGCCGGGATCTCTAGCGTGGAGGGATGGCGCGCGACGAGCAATGGCCGGAGGCCCTGTACACCGGACCCATCGACCTGGCCGGGATCGAGGCGATCGAGGGGGCGGAGCCCGAGGCCGAGACGCCCGAGATCAGCTACGACGAGCAGCGCTACCCTGCCCGTCCGCGGCGACTGCGCCCCCGCGACCATCTGCGCGGCAGCAGCGTGCGGCGCATCCGGACCGACCCGCGCACGGCGAACGGCACCAACCCGTCGTACGTCGAGTGGCTCGTGCGGCAGTCGATGCTCAAGGACGCCGACGTCCTGGCCCGCCAGCTGTCGGGGCAGCCGACGATGTGGCGTCATGCCTACGCGCGTCCGGACGCCCGGCGGGCCATCGCGACGAGTGACGTGTGGTTCACGGCGTATCCGATCTCCCTCATCACCCGGCCGGGGCAGTCGTTCCTGGCCTCGCTCGGCGACGACGCGCTCTGGTCGGCCTTCGAGCGCATCGGGATCACCGCCATCCACACCGGGCCGGTGAAGCGGGCGGGCGGCATCGCCGGGTGGCTGGACACCCCGAGCGTCGACGGGCACTTCGACCGCATCAGCACGCAGATCGACCCCGCCTTCGGCACCGAGGACGAGTTCCGCGCCCTGTGCGACGTCGCCGACACGCACGGCGGGAGCATCATCGACGACATCGTGCCCGGGCACACGGGCAAGGGCGCCGACTTCCGCCTCGCCGAGATGGGCTTCAAGGACTATCCGGGGATCTACCACATGATCGAGATCCCGCCGGAGGACTGGGCGCTGCTGCCCGAGGTGCCCGACGGCGTCGACAGCGTCAACCTGGACGCCGCGACCGAGCATGAGCTCGCCGGGCACGGGTACATCATCGGCGCCCTGCAGCGCGTCATCTTCTACACCCCCGGCGTGAAGGAGACGAACTGGAGCGCGACCGCCCCGGTGATCGGACCCGACGGCGTGACCCGCCGGTGGGTGTACCTCCACTACTTCAAGCAGGGCCAGCCGTCGATCAACTGGCTCGACCCGACGTTCGCGGGGATGCGCCTTGTCATCGGCGACGCGCTGCACTCGCTCGGGGAGCTCGGCACGAGTGCGCTGCGCCTGGACGCGAACGGATTCCTCGGCGTGGAGAAGAGCGCCGAGGGTCTTCCGGCGTGGTCGGAGGGGCATCCGCTCTCGCACGCCGCCAACCACATCATCGCCGGCATGGTCCGCAAGGTCGGCGGCTTCACCTTCCAGGAGCTCAACCTCACGATCGAGGACATCCGCGACACGGGCGCCGTCGGCGCCGACCTGTCGTACGACTTCATCGGTCGCCCGGGCTACCACCACGCGCTGGCGACCGGGCAGACCGAGTTCCTCCGCCTCGCGCTGACCACGTCGCTGCGGCTGGGCGTGCAGCCGGTGCAGCTCGTCCACGGCCTGCAGAACCACGACGAGCTCACCTACGAGCTCGTGCACTGGGCGACGCGGCACGGCGACGACACGTTCCCCTTCCGGGGGCGCGAGATCCCGGGCAGCCAGCTCGCCGAGGAGGTGCGCGCGGACCTCACCGAGCGGCTCACCGGCACGGCGGACTACAACCGCGTCTTCACGCAGAACGGCATCGCCTGCACGACGACGTCGCTCATCGCGGCGACCCGCGGACTGGCCAGGCTCGATGACATCACCGACGACGACCTGCCGGCCATCCGCGACGCGCACCTGCTGCTGTGCGCCTACAACGCGTGGCAGCCGGGCGTCTTCGCGCTCTCGGGCTGGGACCTCACCGGCATGCTCACCGTGCCGGCGGACCAGGTCGCCGATCTCGTCGCCGCGGGCGACACGCGGTGGATCGAGCGGGGCGCCCACGATCTGCTCGACGTCGACGGCAGCGCCACGCGGTCGGCGGCGGGCATGCCCCGCGGGCGCGCGCTGTACGGCGCGCTGCCGGCGCAGCTGGCCGACCGGGAGTCGTTCGCGTCGCGTCTCGCCGACATCCTCGCCCTGCGCCGGGAGCACGGCATCGCGACGGCGTCGCAGATCGACATCCCCGAGGTCGCCCACGCGGGCATGCTCGTGCTCGTGCACCGCCTCGACGACGGCGACCCGCACGCCGAGGCCCCGATGCAGGTGACGGTGCTGAACTTCTCGCAGGACCCCACCGAGGGCACCGTGCGATCGGAGCAGCTCGCTCCCGGCAGCGAGGTCGTGGACGCGGCCTCGGGCGAGTCGGTCGGGCGCGTCGACGACCTGCAGAGCTTCTCGGTCTCGCTCCCCGCCTACGGAGCACTGTTCCTGGTGCTCCGGCCTGCGGAATCCGCCGAGTAGCCCCAGCCCGCGCGCCGGAGGTCGGATGCCTCCGGCGCACGTCGCCGCCGGGCCCGGCCCCGGCCCGCACCGGCGGGCGGGTCAGGCGAGCGCTGCGTCGATCCCCGCGAGCGGCACGGGCAGCCAGGCGGGGCGGTTGCGCGCTTCGTAGATCGACTCGTACACCGCCTTGTCGAGGACGAGCGCCCGCAGCAGAACGGGGTCCAGCCCCACGGCGCCGGGCGCGCCGGCGTAGGCCTCGACGAACGCAGCCTGGCACGCCGCCGCCCACCGGGCGCCGTCGGGGCCGGCGGCCACCGCACCCGCGTAGTCGAAGGACCGGAGCATGCCCGCGACGTCCCGCGGCGGGAGGTCGGGGATGGCCCGCTCCCTCATCGGGCGGAGGGGCTCGCCCTCGAAGTCGACGATGCGCCACCCGCCGTCGGGCACCGCGAGCACCTGACCGAGATGCAGGTCCCCGTGGATCCGCTGCAGCCGCGGCCACGCGCGCTCGAGTGCGGCACGGTAGACGGCGTCGATCGCGGGGAGCCGCTCGGCGACGGCGGGCACCTCGGCCGACGCGATCCGCAGGCGCCGCCGCCAGGCGGTCGCCGTGGACGCCACCTCGTCGGGTCCGGCATCCGCCGTCTCCAGCGCCGCTCCGAGGGCGCCGTGCACGCCGGCGACCGCGGTTCCGAGGTCATGCGCCGCGGCGGTGAAGTCCCGCCCCTCGCGCGCCTCCTCCAGCGCGACCGCCCACCCGTCCCGCACGCCGGGGAGGAACTCCTGCGCGAAGCCGAGGGTGCCGTGCGCGACGCCGGCCTCGCGCCCGACATCCGGCCACTCGGCGTCCACGCTGCCGAAGAAGCGGGGCACGAACGGCGAGCCCTCGCCGCTCAGCACGCGCTGCACCGTGACGTCGGGATTCTCGCCGTGGTGGAGGGTGCGGAAGAGCTTGAGGATGATCGTCGGCTCACCGTCCTCGTCGAACACGATCGACGTGTTCGACTGCTCCCCCGTGAGCACCCGCGAACCCGTCACACGGCTGACGTCGACGCCCATCTCCGCGAGGATGCCGACGGCGAACTCCGGATGCCGGGCCGCATCGACGAGGCATCCGCCCTCGCCACGGCTGACGACGGCGTCCGGCGGCTCGATCGGCTCGGCGACCAGCGCGAGGGGCACGTGGTACAGCGCCGGCAGCGTCCCCGCGTCGTCCATGAGCAGATAGCGGGTGGCCCCCGTGACCGGTCGGGCGTCGAGGAGCCGGAATCTGGGCTCGTGCCCCTTCCCCGCGTACCACCGCTGCTGCGCCACCCAGGCGCCGATCTCATCCGTGAAATGCACCACCCCACCTTGACCCGCATCCGCATGCGGAAGAAAGGGGTGGACGGACGCGCGCGAGAGGCGTAGTGCCGGCGCCCAGAGCGGCGAGGCGCGGCGGCATGTCCCCCGAAAGGTCTACAGAATCGCGGAAACGCTTGCCAATACGGTGCTGTTGTCGGCCTGTTCCCACCCCACAGGGCACGAGTTCCGCGTGCACCTGGGGACGGTCGACCGAACCTTGGAGGTCAGTTGTCCCACCCCCGACCGCGTCGGACCGTCGCGTCCCTCGCCACCGCCGCCCTCATCGCGACCGCCGTGCTCGGCGCGAGCCCCGCCTTCGCCGCCAAGCCGGGAGGTCCCGGCAAGCCCGGCCCCGTCCCCACGACGACCGCCGCACCCACCCCGACGGTCTCCGGCACGCTGTTCGCCACGAACACCGATGCCAACGCCCTCTCCGACCACTGGCACCGGTCGCTCACCGACCTCGCGATCGCAGGCGGTGAGCTGTACTCGTCCTGGGGCGACTACAACGGCAACATCGGCCCGATCGCGCTGAACTCGCACAACCTGGCGACCGGCGCGCAGACCCACCACCTCACCGTCAACGGGGAGGAGCTCAACGCGCTGCGCGTGGTCAACGGGAGCGTCTACACCGCGGACATCGACCCCAAGGTGGGCTGGCAGTCCAACGCCGGGTATGCCACGAACGCGGGCGGCGTGTGGAAATACAACGCGGCGACCCCCTTCATCCATGTCTTCGACGTCGCCGTCGCCGGAAGCGAGATCTTCCTGGCCGGCAGCATCGTCAACCCCGACACCGCCACCTACGGCCCCGCGCCGTACCTCGCCGCGATCAAGAAGTCCGCGGACGGCGGAAAGACCTGGACCATCGAGAAGACGCGCTCGTCGCTGCGCGGCAGCAACGACAACGACCGCTACTACTGGCTCGCGTCCGTCAACGGCAAGGTCTACGCCGCCGCCACCGTCGCCGACGCGAACGGGTACCGCAACAAGATCATCGACGTGTACGCCGCGGGCACCTGGTCGACGGTCACCCTCCCGTCGTCCAGCCCGGCGAGCGTGCTCGAGGCGCACCACCTCACGACCTTCGGCACGAAGATCGTGGCGAAGTCGATCAACAACTCGGTGTTCGTCTTCGACACCGCGGCGAGGAAGGCCACCATCCAGGGGGCGACCCTCGGGACGAGCGGCGGCGTGCTGGTCGATCTCTACGTGGACGGCTCGACCATCTACGGCCTCGTCCGCGCGGACGCGGTGACCGCCGACGACACCCTGTACTCGTCGAAGGACGGCCTCACGTGGACCCCGGTGATGAACATCGACATCCCCGTCGACAACTGGCTCCACACCTGGCACAACGGCGAGATCACCACCGAGATGCGCGGGACCGCCGCGAGCATCGCCGTGAAGGACGGGGCGTTCTACTTCGGCACCAACCTGGGCACGATCTACACGGCCGCGCTCTAGCGATCATCGTCGGGACCCCGGGCGCCCGCGCCCGGGGTCCCGTCATCGCTGCGCGGCATCCGATCCCCACTAATCTATCGACAGTATTGCGATATCTATCGAGGAACGATAGTTTTCTGTCGTTAGCTGAAGAAAGGACGGATGCCGTGGCCAAGTCGACAACTCTCGTGCTGCAGGTCGTCATCGCGCTGGCACTGGCCGGGTCGCTCATCGTGCAGACCTTCATCGTCCCGGCGGTCTGGGTGGACCTCGACGGCGCTCCCCCGGTGCCCCGGATCACCTTCGTCACGCTCCTCGTGCTCGGCGTCGTGACCATGCAGGTCTTCGCCGTCTGCGTCTGGCAGCTGCTGACGAAGGTGCGCAAGGGGTCGGTGTTCTCGGAGTCCTCCTTCCGGTACGTCGACGTGGTCATCTGGTCGATCGCGGCGGCGGCCGTCATCACGTTCGCCATCGCCGTCCTGCTCGCCAGCGGCGAGGCCGCGCCGGGTGTGGTCGGGCTCATCTGCGGGGCGACGCTCGTGCTCGGCGGGATGGCCCTGCTCGTCGTGGTCATGAAGACGCTGCTGCGGCAGGCCATCGACCGCGAGACCGAGGCCACGGCCCTGCGCTCCGAGCTGGACGAGGTGGTCTGACATGCCGATCGTCATCGATGTGGATGTGATGCTCGCACGACGGAAGATGTCGGTGGGCACCCTGGCCGAGCGGGTCGGCATCACACCGGCGAACCTGGCCGTGCTCAAGAACGGCAGGGCGAAGGCCGTCCGCTTCACCACGCTCGACGCCCTGTGCGAGGTGCTCGAATGCCAGCCCGGCGACCTCCTCCGGTGGGAGCCCGAGGCGCCGGCACAGGCGAGCCCCGCCGGTCGCTCGGCCGACGTCGCGGGTTGATCTCGCAGCCAGGGACCCGCAGTCCCTGGACAAGCGCGCCCTGAATCCGTCGGGACGAGGACTCCAGCATGGAGGTCACCGACCGAACAGGAGCCACCTCATGCCCACCTCCCTCGACATCTCCGTCCCGGATCTCGCCGGAAAGCTGGCGGTCGTCACCGGCGCGAGCGACGGCGTCGGATTCGAGATCGCCTCGCGTCTTGCCCGCGCCGGCGCCGACATCGTCCTTCCCGTCCGCAACCGGCAGAAGGGAGAGGCGGCAGCCGGGCGCATCCGGGAGCGGACGACGGATGCCACCACCGACGTCCGCCCGCTCGACCTCTCGTCGCTCGACTCGGTGTCGGCGTTCGCCGACGGCCTGCTCCGCGACGGACGGCCGATCGACATCCTCATCCTGAATGCCGGCGTCATGAACCCGCCGACGCGTCGACTCACCGCCGACGGCTTCGAGCTGCAGCTCGCGACGAACCACCTCGGGCACTTCACCCTGATCGCCGGGCTGATGCCGCTTCTGCGCGAGGGTCGTGCCCACATGACGAGCCAGGTGAGCATCGCCGCGGATCAGGGCACGGTGAACTGGGACGACCCGAACTGGAGCCGCCACTACGACCCGATGAAGGCGTACAGCTCGTCGAAGATCGCGTTCGGACTGTTCGCGATGGAGCTGCATCGGCGTTCGCAGGCGGCCGTATGGGGCATCCGGAGCAACCTCTCGCACCCCGGCATCACGCCCACCAATCTGCTCTCGGCCCAGCCCGGCATGGGTCGCCCCGAAGACACGACGGCGGTCAAGGTGATCCGGACGCTGTCGCGCCTGGGCATCCTGGTCGGCACTCCCTCCTCGGCGGCGCTCTCCGCCGTCTACGCGGCGACCAGCGCGGATGCGATCGGGGGCCGACTGTACGGGCCGAAGGGCTTCCGCCACCTGGGCGGACTCCCCGCCGAGCAGCCGGTGTACTCGCGCCTCGCGAGCGAGGAGGACGGCCGACGCATCTGGGACCTCTCCGAACAGCTCACCGGCGTGCGCGTGCCGGTGTGAGCTACCAGATCGTGCCGCCGCCGAGCGAGATGCCGCCCCACGTGAGCGCGATGAAGATCGCGGCGAACACGACCGGTGCGATGCCCTTGCCGTTGCGTGCGAGGCCCTTGAGGAGCGCGATCACGGCGAGCACCGCGGCGACGATGGAGAGGCCGCCGCCGAGGATCAGACCGATGAACAGCGGGATGGGCATGAGCACGAGGCCGGCCAGCGCGAACCAGAACGCGGCCCAGGCCGTCGGGTTGGAGCGGCGTTCGACGGAGGAGGTCATGCGTCCATTATCCCGTGCGGGCGATCCGCGCCCCGCAGGGCGCGGATCGCTCTGGGCGAGGATCTCGATACGCTCGTTCCTCGCTACTCGATCTTGACCCGCCACGCATCAACGTTCGCTGGCGCTCACATTGATCCGTGTCGCGTCAAAACGGGTTCGGGGTCAGCGTGTACTTGGTCTGCAGGTACTCGTGGATGCCCTCGGCGCCGCCCTCGCGGCCCAGGCCCGACATCTTCCAGCCGCCGAACGGCGCGGCGGCGTTGGAGACGACGCCCATGTTCAGGCCCATCATGCCGGTCTCGAGGCGCTCGATCATGCGCTGGCCGCGGGCGAGGCTCTCGGTGAAGACGTAGGAGACCAGGCCGTACTCGGTGTCGTTGGCCAGACGCACCGCGTCGTCCTCGGTGTCGAAGGGGACGATGGCGAGCACCGGTCCGAAGATCTCCTCGCGGAGGATGTCCGAGCCGGGCTGCACGTCGGTGACGACGGTGGGCTCGTAGAACGTGCCCGGCCCCTCGACCTCGCTGCCGCCGGTGGCGACCTTCGCGCCGCGATTCACGGCGTCCTGCACCAGCTGCGACGCCTTCGCGACCGCGCGGTCGTCGATGAGCGGGCCGATGGTCACGCCTTCCTCGGTGCCGCGCCCGACCTTGAAGCCGTTGACGCGCTCGGTCACCCGGCGGGCGAACTCGTCGGCGACGGAGCGGTGCACGATGAACCGGTTGGCGGCGGTGCAGGCCTGCCCGATGTTGCGGAACTTCGCCGCGATCGCCCCGTCGACCGCCTTGTCGAGGTCGGCGTCGTCGAACACGACGAAGGGGGCGTTGCCGCCGAGCTCCATCGAGGTGCGCAGCACGCCCTGCGCGGCCTGCTCGAGCAGGCGCTGACCGACCTGCGTCGACCCGGTGAACGACAGCTTGCGCAGCCGCGGGTCGCGGATGATCGGCTCCGACACCGCACCGGACGTCGAGGTGGTGAAGACGTTCACGACCCCCGCGGGCACGCCGGCGTCTTCGAGCAGCTTCGCGAAGTAGAGGGTGGTCAGCGGCGTGAGCTCGGCGGGCTTGATCACCACGGTGCAGCCGGCGGCGAGCGCCGGCGCGATCTTGCGGGTCGCCATCGCGAGCGGGAAGTTCCACGGCGTGATCAGGAAGCACGGCCCGACGGGATGCTGCGACACGATCATGCGGCCGGTGCCCTCCGGGTTCGCGCCGTAGCGGCCCTGCACGCGGGAGGTCTCCTCGCTGAACCAGCGCAGGAACTCGCCGCCGTACGCGACCTCGCCGCGCGCCTCGGCCAACGGCTTGCCCATCTCGATCGTCATCAGCAGGGCGAAGTCCTCCTTGCGCTCCTGCAGCAGATCGAACGCGCGACGCAGGATCTCGGCCCGCTCCCGCGCCGGCGTCGCCGCCCATCCGGGGAACGCCTCGACGGCCGCATCGAGCGCGGCCTTGCCGTCCTCGGGCGACGCGTCGGCGATCTCCTTGACCGTTTCGCCGTTGGACGGGTCGTAGACCTTCAGCGTCCTGTCGCCGGATGCCGCACGCCACCGCCCGCCGATGAACAGCCCGTCGGGCACGGACGCCAGCAGCTCGGACTCACGGGTTTCGGTGATCGTCGTGCTCACGGGGACTCCCTCGTCGGTTCCGGATGCCGCCCGTCGCGGCATCCGCTCGTTCGATGTCTACCGGGCCAATTCTGCCCGCCGCCGCCGGGGCGGCCGATGTACGCGCTGTACACCGGGGATGGTTGTTTCGCCGGCCTGGAGGCGATCAGCCGACCAGGACCGCAGGCTCCTGCTGCGGCAGGAAGGACTGCGCGAAGAACGCGGCGAGTTCGTCGTGCGCCTGCAGGGGCAGCACCGCGGCGACGTACTGGTCGGGCCGCACGACGACGACGACGCCGTCGCGCGACAACCCGCGCTCGGCGAAGATGTCGTCGGTCGTCCACGCGCTCGGCGCGGCGGCGTAGACCTTCTCCCAGTCGGTGAGCCCGAGCGGTCCCGTCTGGGGGAGGAACGCCTCGGGCACGCGCGCGAGGTCGACGTCCTCGTAGCGCTGCTGGTAGATCACCTTGACGTCGAAGACCGCGTCGACGTCGGCGCCCGCAGGGGTGAAGCGACGCACGGGCGAGTCCGGCGAGGCGATGAACTCCGCCCAGGCGGAGAGGGCGGATGCCTCTCCCGCGGCCGGCGCGTCGGCGAATGCGTACACACGCCACCGCCCGTCGGCCTTGGCGTGGTGGCCGAGGTGCACCGCGTTGCCGTCGCACACGCGCACGACCTCCGCGGACTTGAAGCGCTTGCCCAGCGGGAAGCCCTCGGCCAGCGCCTGATGCGCGGCATCCGTCACGATCATCGACGGGCCGTACTGCGTCATGAAGCCCGATGGGAACTCGGCGGTGCCGAGGTAGTAGTTCGCGAGCTCCTGCGGGTCGGAAATCTCCTCCGGCTTGCGCGCCATGAGAGAGGACCACTCGCGGTCGAAGTCGATGAGCTGCTGCGCGACCGGCTGCCGCTCGGCCGAGTAGGTCTCCAGCAGCGAGGCGGGACTCAGCCCGGTGAGGACGTGCCCCAGCTTCCAGCCGAGGTTGAAGCCGTCCTGCATCGAAACGTTCATGCCCTGGCCCGCCTTCGCGCTGTGCGTGTGGCACGCGTCACCGGTGAGGAAGACCCGCGGGGCGTGCCCCTGGTCGACGTCGACGTCGTCGAACTTGTCGGTCACGCGGTGGCCGACCTCGTACACGCTGTGCCACGCGACCTGCTTCACGTCGATCGTGTACGGGTGGAGGATCTCGTTCGCGCGGCGGATGATCTCTTCGATCGGCGTCCGGCGCACGCGGTGCTCGTCGTCGGCTGCCACTTCGCCCAGGTCGATGTACATGCGGCTGAGGTAGCCGCCCTCGCGGGGGATGTGGAGGATGTTGCCGGCACTGGAGTTGATCGCGCACTTGGTGCGCCAGTCCGGGAAGTCGGTGTTGACGAGCACATCCATGACGCCCCACGCGTGGGCCGCGAACTCGCCGACGTGCTTGCGCCCGATCGCCTCGCGCACACCGCTGCGGGCGCCGTCGGAGCCGACCACGTACTTGGCGCGCACCGTGCGCTCCTCGCCGGCCCGCTCCCCCGCGACGTGGCGCAGGCGCACCTCGACGGGGTGCTCGCCCTCGCCGTGGACGGTCAGGCCGACGAACTCGATGCCGTAGTCGGGGACGATGCGGCCGGGACCCTTCGCGGCGGCGTCGGCGAAGTAGTCGAGCACCCGGGCCTGGTTCACGATCAGGTGAGGGAACTCGCTGATCTTGAAGGCGTAGTCCTCGGTGCGGGCGGTGCGCACGATGTCGCGGGGGTTCTCGGGGTCGGGACCCCAGAAGTTCATGTACGCGATGTTGTACGCCTCGGCGATGATCGGCTCCGCGAAGCCGAACGCCTGGAAGGTCTCGACGCTGCGGGGCTGGATGCCGTCGGCCTGCCCCAGCACGAGGCGACCGTCGCGCCGTTCGATGATCCGCGTGGTGACGCCGGGGAACTGCGACATCTGCGCGGCGAGCAGCATGCCCGCAGGCCCGGAGCCGACGATGAGCACGTCCATCTCGTCGGGCAGCTCGGCGGGGCGGTCGATGCCGGTGCCGGCGGCGTCCTGCACGCGGGGGTCGCCCGAGACGTAGCCGTGGTGGTGGAACTGCATCGTGTCCTCCTCGGACGACGGTGTCGAGGGCTTGAGAGCCTGGGTGATGTGTTCTATATTCGAACACATCGTTCTACTATTGAACAGATCGTATACGACCTGCCGCGCAGCGGCAAGACTGCGAGCACACATGGCCCCTCCGCGCAGCAGTCCGGCGCCGGCGTCGCAGACGCTGAGTCGCGGCATCCGGATCCTCGAAGTGCTCGCCGACGCGCGCGGGCCTCTCACGATCGACGAGATCGCGCGCCGCCTCGAGGTGCACCGCTCGGTCGCCTACCGGCTGCTGCGGACGCTCGAGGACCACGGCCTGATCGAGCGCGACTCCGCGGGACGCGTCGAGCTCGGCGCGCGCATGGCCGCCCTCGCGGCGGGCGTCGCGCACGACCTGCAGGCCGAGGCCCTCCCCGAGCTCACCGCCGTGGCCGGAGACCTCGGCGTGACCTGCTTCCTCTCAGTGCTCGACCACGACGAGTGCGTCACGCTCTCCAGCGTCGAGCCGCGGCACGCCGTGAACCCGGTCGCGCAACGGCCGGGCACGCGGCATCCGGTCACCCGCGGCGCGCCCGGCAAGGCGATCCTGTCGCTGGTGCCCGAGCGATCGTGGCCCGACGGCGTCGGCGACGACCTCGCCGGCGAGATCCGCGATGCCGCGGCCCGCGGCTGGGCGACGAGCCACGACGAGGTCATCCCGAGCCTGCGCGCGGTCGCGGTCCCCCTGGCCGTGCGGGGGCGCGGACCGGCGGCGATCGCCGTGGTGTTCGTGGCCAGCGCGCACGGCGACGACGCCATCGCGCAGCGGCTGTCGCGCTCGGCCTCCGCCATCAGGGACGCGCTCGGCGGCTGACCCGTTCTGGGGGGGTCAGGCCGTCGTCGGGAAGTCCGACACGAAGCGGATGTTGTACTCGGCGACCCGCTGCGGGACGCCCGCGAACGCCTCGGCCCGCGCCTCGGACGCCATGTACGCCTTCTCGAGGGCGGCGAACGCGTCCTCGTCGCCGGGCGCGCTGACGGCCCATACGAACTCGTTCGTCTCGGGCAGGCCGTAGGCGAACTCGACCGTGAAGCCGGCGGCGGGCCGGACCCTCGGCATCCATTCGGTCCACCACGCGACGAACGCGTCGTACTCCCCTTCGACGAGCGTGTACCGGCGCAGCTGGATCGTCTTCATGAACCCATCTTGGCCGAAGTCATATACTCGACTCGTCCGGCGGCACCGAAGCCCGCCGGTGCTCGAAAAATGGGCACGCAGCGCGAAGCGCGAGACACATACGGCCTGATCCTCCGTTCCGTCTCGAAAGGCTCCGCCATGCCCACCGTCTCCGCGCACGTCGCGCTCACCCTCGCCCGCCACATCGACCACGTCTTCGGGGTGATGGGCAACGGCAACGCGTACTTCCTCGACGCGCTCGAGCGCTCCACCGACGTGCACTTCACGGCCGTGCGCCACGAGGCGGGCGGCGTGGTCGCCGCCGACGCGTACCACCGCGCCTCCGGACGCCTGGCCGCGGCGACCGCGACCTACGGTGCGGGGTTCACCAACACGATCACCGCTCTCGCCGAGGCCGTGCAGGCGCACGTGCCACTCGTGCTCGTCGTGGGCGACGAGCCCACGTCGGGACCGCGCCCGTGGGACGTGGACCAGATCGCGCTCGCGTCGGCGGTCGGCGCCCGCACCTACACCGTGGGGCGGGCGGATGCCGCGGCCACGACCGTCATCGCCATCGAGCACGCCCTCACCTACCGGGTGCCGACGGTGCTGGCGATCCCCTACGACGTCGCGGCGCGCGACGCCGGGCCGGTGCCGGAGGCTCCGGAGCCCCGGCTTCCCGGACCGCTGGTGCCCGCCGGGCCGTTCGCCGAGGGCGCGGTCGAGGGCATCGTGGATGCACTGGCGTCGGCGGCGCGTCCCTTCCTGCTCGCCGGCCGGGGAGCCTGGATCTCCCGCGCCGGGGAGGCGCTCGGCGACATCGCCGACGCGGTCGGCGCCGTGACGGCCTCCACCGCGCTCGGGCGGGGCGTGTTCCCGCGCGGCGAGTTCGACTTGGGCGTGACCGGCGGCTTCGGAGCCGAGGGGGCCATGGAGCTCGTGCGCACGGCCGATGTGGCCGTCGTCTTCGGGGCATCCCTCAACCAGTTCACGATGCGCTTCGGCGACCTGTTCGCGCCGGGGACCCGGGTCTTCCAGGTGGACGTGACGGGCGCGGCGACCCACCCGCACGTCGGCGGCTTCGTGCGCGGGGACGCCGCCGTCGTGGCGCGTGCCGTCGCGGAAGGCCTGCGCGCGCGAGGCGCGGCGCCGAGCGGCTGGCGCGAGTCGATCGACGTGGCGGCGCTGCGCACCTACGAGCCGGGCGACCGCGCCGCCCCCGACGGACGCCTGGACCCCCGCTCGGTGGCGGCGCGCATCGGCGAACTGCTGCCCGACGACCGCGTGGTCGTGTCGGACGGCGGGCACTTCATTGGCTGGGCGAACATGTACTGGCCGGTCGCCTCCCCCGACCGCATGAGCATGGTCGGCACGGCATTCCAGTCGATCGGGCTGGGCTGGCCGTCCGTGCCGGGCGCGGCGCTCGCGAAGCCCTCGGCGACGGTCGTGCTGACGACCGGCGACGGCGGCGGACTCATGGCGCTCGCCGATCTCGAGAGCGCCGTGCGGGTCGCACGCGGTCGAGGACTGGCCGTCGTCTGGAACGACGCCGCCTACGGCGCCGAGGTGAACCTGTACGGCCTGAAGGGGCTCGCGAAGGAGCCGATGCTCATCCCCGAGGTCGACTTCGCAGCCCTCGCCGCGGGCGTGGGCGCCGAGGGCGTCGTCGTGCGGACGCTCGAGGATCTGGACCGTCTCGCGACCTGGGCGGCCGAGCCCGAGGCATCCCGCCGCTTCCTGGTCCTGGACTGCCGCATCTCGGGCGCGGTCGTCGCGCCGTATCAGCGCGAGATCATCCGCGTGAACTCCTGACGGGCCGAGCCGGGCTACTCCCCCTTGAAGTCGGGGCGGCGCTTCTGCTGGAACGCGGCGAAGCCCTCGCGGTAGTCGGCGGTGGTGCGCAGCGCCTCCTGGGCGCGCGCCTCCTCGGCGACGGCATCCCACAGCCGCTCCCCGCGCAGCCGGGCGATCAGGCGCTTGGAGGCGACGAATGCCGCCGTCGGTCCGGATGCCGCGACCGTGGCACGCTGCTGGGTGAAGTCGAACACGTCCTCGACGGGCATCGCCCGGCTGAACAGGCCCGCTGCGACGGCTTCCGCGCCGGTCATGAGCTCGCCGGTGTAGATGAGGTCGAGCGCCCGGTGGGCGCCGAGCCGCTCGTAGAGCAGGGCGTGGCCGCCGGAGTCCAGCATCGCGCCGAGGCTCGCGAACGGCGAGCCGATCTTGGCGTCGTCGGCGACGTAGACGACGTCGGTCGCGATCGCGAGGCCGAGCCCCACCCCGAGGCATGCGCCGTGGACGGCCGCGAAGGTCGGCGCGGGGAACGCGGCGATCCTCCGCATGAGCGTCTCCACGCCCGCGAGGTACTGGGGCACGTCGTCGGTCAGGGGGTCGACGCCGGCGATGTCGCGGCCCGCGCAGAACGCGCGGCCCTCGGCCCGCAGCACGAGCGCCCGGACGCCGGCCTCTTCGGCACTGCGATAGGCGGCATCCATCTCCCCCAGCGCCCGCAGCGAGAGGGCGTTGAGCTTCTCCGGCGCGTTGAGGACGACGTCGGCCACGTCGCCGGTGATGGACAGTTCGATCATGCGTTCCTCCTCAGACGTCGTAGTCGACGACCACGGTGTCGGTCGTCGGGTGGGATTGGCAGGTGAGCACGTAGCCGCGCTCGAGCTCGTCGGGCTCGAGCGCGTAGTTCTCGGTCATCGTGACGGAGCCCTCCAGCAGCCGGGCACGACAGGTGCCGCACACGCCGCCCGCGCAGGCGAAGGGCACGTCGGGGCGCACGCGCAGCGCGGCGTTGAGGATCGACTCGCGCGCCGAGACCGGGCTGTCGACGGCCTGCGACTGCCCGTCCAGCGTGAATTCGATGCGTCGCACCGGCTCGTCCGCGGCCACGGCGACGGGTCGACCCGCGGCCGGCTCGGCCCGCTCGCCCTCGCCGGTGGTGAACAGCTCGTAGCGCACGTGCGCCGGGTCGACGCCGATGTCGGCGAGCGTGTCGCGGCACAGCTGCACCAGCTCGAACGGCCCGCAGAGGAACCACTCGTCGACGGTGTCGGGCAGCACGAGGTCGCCGAGGATGCGCCGCAGGCGCGGCTCGTCGATGCGCCCCGACAGCAGCGGCGCCGTGCGCTGCTCGCGCGAGAGCACGTGGTGCAGCGCGAGGCGCGTCGGGTAGCGGTCCTTGAGGTCGGAGAGCTCGTCGAGGAACATCACATCGAGGCTCGAGCGGTTCGTGTAGACCAGGGTGAACCGCGAGGTGGCGGAGCGCGCGAGCACCGTCGCGGCGAGCGCCATCAGCGGCGTGATGCCGGACCCCGCCGCGATACCGGCGACGTGCGCGTCGTCCAGGTCGGCCAGCTTCGAGGTGAACGTGCCCTGCGGGCTCATGACGTCGATCCGGTCGCCCACCCGCAGCTCGGTCTGCGCCCACGTCGAGAACAGGCCGCCCGAATCGCGCTTGATCGCGACACTGATCGTGCGGGGGCCGTCGCCCCCGCCGCCCGAGTCCGCCGCCCGGCACAGCGAGTACGACCGGCGCAGCTCGTGCCCGTCGATCACCTTCCGCAGCGCGACGTGCTGACCGGCGAGGTAGTCGAAGTCGCCGCGCGCCTCCTCGGGGATGGCGAAGGTCACCTCGACGGCGGCATCCGTCAGCGGCCGCACCGCGGCGACGCGGAGCGTGTGGAACCGCGCGCGGTGCTTCGCGCCGCGGGGACCACCCACCGCGGTCGTCAGCAGCGTCTCGGCGATGCGCCGGCGCTCGGCGTCGGCGAGGTCGTCGGGCCGCATCAGTGCGCCTTGAAGTGGTCGAAGGGCTCGAGGCATGCGCGGCACTCGTAGAGCGCTTTGCACGCGGTCGACCCGAACCGGGCTACTTCGCGGGTGTCGAGCGACCCGCACCGCGGGCACCGCACCGACAGCCGCACCGGGATCGGGCCGCGCACCGCCGCCCGGCCGGTGGGCGGGGCGATGCCGTAGTCGACGAGCTTGCGCTTGCCGGCATCCGTCATCCAGTCCGTCGTCCACGCGGGCGCCAGCACGAGCCGCACGTCGACGTGCTCGAACCCGGCCGCGGTCAGCGCGAGCACGACGTCGTCGCGGATCGCGTCCATGGCGGGGCAGCCCGAGTAGGTGGGGGTGATGGTGACCGTGACGCGGCCGCCCTCGACCACGACGTCACGCAGGACGCCGAGATCCTCGATGGTGAGGACCGGCACCTCCGGGTCGAGGACGGAGGCCGCCACCGCCCAGGCGCGGGTGCGTTCTGGTACCCCGTCTCCGGTCGCAGCCTCGACACGTACCGTTCGCAGGAGCGTCTCGTCCCGCGCCGACGCGCGCCCGCGGGAATCCGCGGGCGTGCCCGCCGCCGAGCCGCCCGATCCTGCAATCGGCACAGAGCGGCCGGCGGAAGCTGCCAGCGAGGGAACCGCCCCGGTCACCATGTCGCCCCCGGATGCGCTCGCGCGAGCACCTGCATCTCGGCGAGCAGGTACCCCAGCGTCGAGAAGTGGGCCCCGCGGCGTCCGCCGGCCGAAGACACCGGGCCGGCCGGGACCTCGATCTCCGCTTCCGCGAAGACCGCCGCGATGACGGCGTCGAACCCCGCCTGCAGCGCCGACGGGCGCACCGCGACGTCGCCGAGCCGGTCGATGAGCGGCTCGTCGCGGAACAGCTCGCCGACGTACGGCCACACGTCGCCGACGGCGCGCACGATGCGCCGCCGCGACTCGTCGGTGCCGCCGGCCAGGCGCAGCGTCCACTGCACGGCGTGGTCGCGGTGGTACTCGACCTCCTTGACCGCCTTGCCGGCGATGGCCGCGAGGGTCTCGTCGGACGATCCCTGCAGCGCGGTGTACAGCTCGAAGAGGTACACGGATGCCACCAGCTGGCGCGCGATCGTCTGCGCGAAGTCGCCGTTGGGCTGCTGGAAGAGCCAGGCGCACCGGAACTCCGGCTCGTCGCGCCAGTAGGCCAGGTCGTCCTCGGTGCGTCCGTCGAACGAGCCGGCGTAGTGCAGCAGCGACCGCGCGTGGCCCAGGAGGTCGAGTGCGATGTTCGCCAGCGCGACGTCCTCTTCGAGCTCGGGCGCCCGCGCGATCCAGGCGCCGAGCTGCTGCGACAGGATCAGCGCGTCGTCGCCGAGCCACAGCGCGTACTCCGCGACGTCGGCCGACGGCGCGCGGCCTTCGCCGCCGGCGAGCTCGGCCGAGAGCGCGATCCGCTCGACGGTGACGTCGCCGTGAGCGTCGCCGCCGAGATCCGGTGCCTGGGCGTGTCGGAGGGTCACAGGTGCGGCACCCCCTCCGAGGCCGTGTAGTAGGTCGCGTGCCGGTAGTTCTTGCCGGCGGGGCTCTCGAAGAACGCGCCCTTGGAGGCGGGGTCGCTGGTCGTGATGGCGTCGGCGGGCACGACCCAGATCGACGTGCCCTCGCCGCGCCGGGTGTAGAGGTCCCGCGCATTGCGCAGCGCGAAGTCCGCATCGGGCGCGTGGAGCGACCCGGCGTGCACGTGCGACAGGCCGCGGCCGGCGCGGACGAACACCTCCCACAGCGGCCACGATTCGCGGTCGGAGAATCCGGGGGTCGGCATCATGCCACCGCCTTCTGCGCGTCGAGCGCCTGCTTGCGGGCGTACTCGGCGGCGGCCTCGCGCACCCACGCGCCCTCCTCGTGGGCGTTGCGTCGGTTGCGGATGCGCTCGGCGTTCATCGCGCCGCGACCGGCGATCACCTCCTGCAGCTCGCTCCAGTCGATCTCGCTGGTGTGCCAGCGTCCGGCCTCGTCGTCCCAGCGCAGTTCGGGGTCGGGGAGCGTGACCCCGAGCACCTCGGCCTGCGGCACCAGCATCCCGATGAACCGCTGCCGCAGCTCGTCGTTGGAGAACCGCTTGATGTTCCACGCCATCGACTGCGCCGAGTTGGGCGAGGCGTCGTCGGGCGGCCCGAACATCATCAGCGACGGCCAGTACCAGCGGTCGACGGCATCCTGCGCCATCGTCCGCTGCGCCTCGGTGCCCTGCATCAGCGTCAGCAGGATCTCGAAGCCCTGGCGCTGGTGGAACGACTCCTCCTTGCAGATGCGCACCATCGCCCGGCCGTAGGGGCCGTACGAGGCGCGGCACAGCGGCACCTGGTTGCAGATCGCCGCGCCGTCCACGAGCCAGCCGATCGCGCCCATGTCGGCCCACGTGGGTGTCGGGTAGTTGAAGATCGACGAGTACTTCGCGCGGCCTTCGATGAGCTGCTCGGTCATCTCGTCGCGGGTGATGCCGAGGGTCTGCGCGGCGGAGTAGAGGTACAGGCCGTGGCCCGCCTCGTCCTGCACCTTGGCCATCAGGATGGCCTTGCGCTTGAGGCTCGGCGCCCGGGTGATCCAGTTGCCCTCCGGCTGCATGCCGATGATCTCGGAGTGCGCGTGCTGCGAGATCTGGCGGATCAGCGTCTTCCGGTACGCAGCCGGCATCCAGTCGCGCGGCTCGATGCGCGAGTCGGCTTCGATGATCGCGTCGAAGGCCGCCTGCTCGGCGGTCTCGGCGGACGTCGCATCGGTCGTCATCGTCGACTCCGTTCGGTTCCTGAGCCTGTCGAAAGGATTACAGACCGTTCGTTCAGTAAAAGTGTAGTACGGCGACGGATGCCTCGCCACGACCTCACACCGACTCCTCGGGGCCGGCCCGGCGCGTGGTGAAGGAGCGCCCGCGGAACTCCGCCACGACGTCGCCCGTCTCGTCGGCGACCGTCACGTCGTAGAGCCCGCTGCGGCCGGTCACCGCCACGCGGCGCGCGTGTGCGGTGAGCGTCTGCCCCGCGCGCGTCGCCTTGAGGAACGAGATGTCGGCCCCGGCCGCCACCGTGACGGCGGGGTCGCCCGCGGAGCCCGGATCCGCACCGTTGCACGCCATCGCGAACGCGGTGTCGGCGAGCGCGAACACCATCCCGCCGTGGGTGATCGCGAAGCCGTTGGTCATGTCGTCGCGCACCCGCATCGACACCACCGCCTCCCCCGGCTCGTCGCGCTCGACGACCATGCCGAGCGCCGCCGACGCCCGGTCGCGCCGGAGCATGGGCCGCTGCCCCGCGAAGTGCTCGGCCGGGTCGGTCACACCGGTACCTGGGCGGCGGGAGAGCCGGACGGGAGGGCATCCGTCGCCTCCGCCGTCTTCGCGACGAGGGTGAGCACGTCGTAGGTCGCCACGATCTCGTCGTCCTGGTTGAGGATCACGGCATCCCACCGCACCTCGCCGTACGCGTCGGTCTCGCGCGGCGTGATCTGCTTCGCCGTGAGCACGACGCGGATCTCGTCGCCCGGCGACACCGGGGTCATGAAGCGGAGGTTCTCGAGCCCGTAGTTGGCGAGCACCGGGCCCGGCTCGGGGTCGACGAACAGGCCCGCGGCCCACGAGACGAGCAGGTAGCCGTGCGCGACCCGCCCCGGGAAGAACGGGTTGGCGGCGGCGGCCGCCTCGTCCATGTGCGCGTAGAAGAGGTCGCCGGTGAAGTTCGCGAACGTCTCGATGTCGTCGAGCGTGACCGGGCGCGTGGGCGAGGCCACCTGGTCGCCGACGGCGAGCTCGGCGAGCGACTTGCGGAACGGGTGGCGGTCGGAGCGGGATGCCGCACCCTGGTGCCACACGCCGGTCAGGGCCGTGAGCATCTGCGGCGATCCCTGCACGGCGGTGCGCTGCATGTGGTGCAGGACGGCGCGGATGCCGCCGAGCTCCTCTCCCCCGCCGGCGCGGCCGGGTCCGCCGTGGACGAGGTGCGGCACGGGTGCGCCGTGGCCGGTCGACGAGCGGGCGTCGTCGCGGTCGAGGAACAGCAGGCGCCCGTTGTAGGCCGCGGTGCGGGCGAGCAGCGTCGCGGCGACCGCGGGGGCGGAGGTGGCGACGCTGGTCACGAGCGACCCGCCGCCGCGCTCCACGAGGTCGGCGGCCTCGTCGACCGTGCGGTACGCCAGGATGCTCGCGACGGGCCCGAACGCCTCGACCTCGTGCACGGCGTCCGGCAGCGACGCCGGGTCGCCGTCGAAGCCGACCACGATCGGCGCGACGAACGCGCCGTCGGGCGCGGGTCCGGTCGAGCCGTCCGCGTGCGTGACGTCGGGGGCATCCGTCGTTCCGATCAGCAGCCGGCCGCCCGCCGCCTGCAGCTCGCCGACCGCCCGGAGCACCTCCTCGCGCTGGGCGCGCGAGACGACGGGCCCCATCGTGACGCCGTCGGCGCGCGGATCGCCGACGACCACGCGCTCGACGATCTTCGCCCGCAGCGCCGCCACGAGCGGCTCGACGGACGCGACGGGCACGATCGCGCGGCGGATGGCTGTGCACTTCTGCCCGGCCTTCGTGGTGAGCTCGACCGTGAGCTGCGTGACGTACGCGTCGAACTCCGGCGTGCCCGGCACCGCGTCGGGGCCGAGCACCGAGGCGTTGATGGAGTCGGTCTCGCTGGTGAACCGCACGCCCGGGGCCGCCTGGGCCCGCAGCCGCTCGGCGGTCGAGGCGCTTCCGGTGAAGCCGACGAGGTCTCCGAGTCCGAGATGGTCGAAAAGACCGGGCACGCCGCCGCTCACCAGCTGCAGCGATCCTGCCGGGAGCCTCCCCGTCTCGACGAGGATGCGCACCCAGGCCTCGGCCACGTACGCCGTGGGGGTCGCGGGCTTCACGATCGTCGGGACGCCCGCGAGGAACGCCGGCGCGAACTTCTCCAGCGCCCCCCACATCGGGAAGTTGAAGGCGTTGATCTGCACGGTGACGCCGGGAAGGCGCGTGTAGACGTGGCGGCCGAGGAACGATCCGTCCTTGGAGAGCGGCTCGGCCGGGCCGTCGAGGTACACCTGCGCGTTCGGCAGCTCGCGACGCCCCTTCGACGAGTACGTGAAGAGCACGCCGATGCCGCCGTCGACGTCGCTGAGGGAGTCGCGCACCGTCGCGCCGGCGCGCTTGGAGAGCTCGTACAGCTCGTCCTTGCGCGCGGTGAGCGCGATGGCGAACTCCTTGAGCAGCAGCGCCCGCTGGTGGAACGTCAGCGCACCGAGGCTCGCCTGCCCCGTCGTGCGCGCGCAGGCGATCGCGCCCGCGAGGTCGATGCCGGCGGTGCTCACGCGGGTCACGACCTCGCCCGTCGACGCGTCGAGCACCTCGGCCGCCTCGGCGCCGGGCTCGGGAGCCCACCACCGATCCTGGAGGTAGCTGGGGAGGATGCCGACCTCGGTCCGATCGTCGATCACTGGTCACTCCATTCGTAGAAGCCGCGGCCGGTCTTGCGGCCGAGATGTCCGTCGGCGACGAGCCGTCGCAGCAGGTCGGGGGGCGCGAAGCGGTCGCCGAGCTTCGCGTGCAGCTCCTCGGCGATGCCGAGCCGCACGTCGAGGCCGACGAGGTCGGTCGTGCGCAGCGGGCCGAGCGGATGCCGGTACCCGAGCTCCATCGCCGCGTCGATGTCGGCCGCCGATGCGACGCCCTCCTCGAGCATGCGGATCGCCTCGAGCCCCAGCGCCACCCCCAGCCGGCTCGACGCGAAGCCCGGGCTGTCGCGTACGACCACGGCCGCCTTGCCGAGCGCCTCGACCCAGCCGCGCGCGTCGTCGACCAGGCCCGGGCCGGTCGCCGAGCCCGTGACGACCTCGACCAGCTGCGAGGCCGGCACGGGGTTGAAGAAGTGCAGGCCCAGGAACCGCTCCGGACGCTCCAGCCCGGACGCCAGGTCGTCGATCGAGATCGATGACGTGTTGGTCGCCAGCGCCGCCTCAGGCCCGAGGGTCCCCTCGGCCCGCCGGAGCGCCTCGAGCTTGAGCCCACGCTCCTCGGGGACGGCCTCGACGACGAGGCCGCAGCCGCCGAGGGCGGCGGCATCCGCCGTCGTCTCCACCGCGGCCGCGAGCGCCTCGAACCGGCGCTCGGTCGCATCGCGCTCGACGCTGCGCCGCAGGCTCTCGAGGAGGCGAGCGGATGCCGCGGCCGCGGCATCCGCGTCCCGCTCGACGACGGTCACCGCGGCGCCGGCCAGCGCGAAGGCGTGTGCGATGCCGGCCCCCATGCGGCCTCCGCCGATGACGCCGACGCGCGCGGGGACGCCCGCGCTCATCGCGTGCGCCTCTCGAGGAAGGCGGCCATGCGCCGGTCCTTCTCGGGGCTCTCGAAGAGCTGGGCCTGCAGCTCCAGCTCCACCTCCGGGTGCGCCGCGGGCGGCGCGAGCAGCGCGGTCTTGGTGTGCCTCGTGGCCAGCGCATCGTTGCGGGCGATGCGGTCGGCGAGCGTGTTCGCGGCGGCGAGGAGCTCGTCCGGCTCGTACAGCGACGACACGAGGCCCCACGCGACGGCGGTCTCGGCATCCAGGATCCGTCCGGTCAGCAGCATCTCGGCGGCGCGGGCCTCGCCGACCAGCTGCGGCAGCCGCCACGTCGCCCCCGCGGCGGCGATGATGCCGAGGCCGGTCTCGGGGTTGCCGATCTGCAGACGCGGCGTGCCGATGCGGATGTCGGCGGCGTAGGCGAGCTCGGCGCCGCCGCCGAGGGCGTATCCGTCGACGGCGGCGATGACGGGCATGGGCAGGTTGCGGATCCGCTGGAACGCCCGGGTGTTGATGCCCTTGCGCGCGTCGGCGGCCCGCCGCTCGCGCAGCTGGGCGATGTCGGCGCCGGAGGCGAACACGCCGTCCGCGCCGATGAGGATCAGCGTGCGGGGCTCGCTCTCGAGCTCACGGCACAGCTCGTGCAGCCGCTCGATCATGTCCTGGTCGATGGCGTTGCGCACCTCGGGCCGCGACAGCGTGGCGATGACGCGGTCTGTGCGGCGCTGGAGCTGCAGCGGCTCGGGCATCGGCATCCTCTCGATCCGCTCCGTCGCGGTCGCCTCCATATTACGTGACCGATCGTTCAGTAATACCCCTTCCCGTGCCAGACTGGGGCACATGCCGCTGCCGTCCGAGCCCGCGCAGGCCGCCGTGCGGCGCGGGCGCCCTGGGTACGACCGCGACCAGGTGCTCGCCGTCGCCGTGACGCTGTTCAACGAGCAGGGGTACGACGCCACCTCGGTCGCCGGCCTCGCCGAGCGGCTGGGCCTGACGAAATCGGCGCTCTACCACCACTTCGACTCCAAGGAGCAGCTGCTCGCGCTGGCCCTCGACGAGGCGCTCGACGGCCTGGAGGGCGTGCTCGACGATCCCTCCGCCGCGATCGGCGACCCGGCCGAGCGCCTGGCGACCGTGCTGCGCGGCGCCGTGCGGGTGCTGGTCGACAAGCTGCCGTACGTCACGCTGCTGCTGCGCGTGCGCGGCAACAGCGCCGTCGAGCGCTCCGCGCTGGAGCGCCGTCGCGCTTTCGACCACCGCGTGGCCGCGCTGGTGAGCGAGGCGCAGCGGGCCGGTCAGGTCCGCGCCGACGTCGACGGCGCCGTCGCGACCCGCCTCGTGTTCGGCATGGTCAACTCGATCGTCGAGTGGTACCGACCCGGCGGTCCCACGGGCCGCGACCAGTTGGCGCACGACGTCGTGGCGGTCGCCCTCGACGGCATGCGCACGCGCTGACGGACGACGGATGCCGCGACCCGCCGCCCGTGAGGGGGCGGGGTCGCGGCATCCGCCGTCGAGGCGTCAGGCCCGGGACAGGCCGTAGATCGGGCTCTTCGCCTGCTCGGCCTCGTGGTCGGGGCCGAGCGGGATGCCCGAGCGGTCGCGGAGGAGGAGCGTGGCGATGAGGCCGATGAGCGTCATGCCGGCGAGATACCAGGTCACGGCGTCGGTGGAGCCGGTCGTCTGCACCAGAGCCTGCGCGATGGTCGGGGCGAACGCACCACCCACGATCGCGCCGATCGCGTACGAGATCGAGACGCCCGAGAACCGGATCGAGGCGGGGAACAGCTCGCTGTACAGCGCCGCCTGCGGACCGTAGGTGAAGCCCAGGCCGATCGTGAGGAACGCGAGCCCCGAGAACAGCAGGCCGACGTCGGCGGTGTTCACCAGCGGGAAGAGGAGGAAGACACCCGCCAGCTGCAGGATCCAGCCGATGATGTACGTCGTGCGGCGGCCGATCTTGTCGCTGAGCCAGCCGGCGACGAAGGTCGCGATCAGCCACGTCACGGCCGATCCCGTCACCGCCCACAGCACCGGCGCGGTGGCCAGGCCGACCGGACCCTCGGGGTCGGTGGCGTAGCGCTGGATGTAGCCGCCGGTGGTCATGTAGCCGACCGCGTTGTTGCCGGCGAAGACGAGCGCGGCGATGATCACCAGGAGCGTGTGCTTCTTGAACAGCTGCACGATCGGCATGCGCGCCTCCTCCTTGCGCTCGGCGAGCTCGGCGAAGACCGGGCTCTCCTCGACGCGACGGCGGACGTAGTAGCCGACGAGGATCAGCACGACGCTCAGCAGGAACGGGATGCGCCATCCCCACTCCTTGAACCACTCGTCGCCGGGGATCGCGACCAGGGCCATGACGCCCGAGGCCAGCAGCAGGCCGATGGGCACGCCGACCTGCGGCGAGGCCCCGAAGATGCCGCGGCGCGCCTTGGGCGCGTGCTCGACGGCCATCAGCACCGCGCCGCCCCACTCGCCGCCGGCCGAGACGCCCTGCAGCACGCGCAGCAGGATGAGCAGGATCGGTGCGGCGATGCCGATCGCGGCATACGTCGGCAGCAGACCGACGAGGGTCGTGGCGGCGCCCATGAGGATCAGCGTCCACATCAGCACGACCTTGCGGCCGTACTTGTCGCCGAAGTGCCCGGCCAGGAACGCGCCGAGCGGGCGGAACAGGAAGCTGATGCCGACCGTGATGAACGAGAGGATCTGGGCGAACCCCTCACCGGCGGGGGCGAAGAACAGCTCGGCGAAGACGAGGCCGGCCGCGAACGCGTAGATGAAGAAGTCGTACCACTCGACGGTCGTGCCGACGACCGTGGCGAAGACGACCCGGCGCCGATCGGCCGAAGTGGCGATGGTGCCGGTGGGGGTGAACCCCTGCGGGGCTTTCGATGAGCTCATTCTGACTCCTGTGTCGGGGCTGACGTCGTCGTCACCGGCGAACGATTCGGGACGCTTGCCGGATGCGGGATGATCATATACGATTTCGGATACGACGCAACAGCCCACCGAGTGAGGAAGCTCATGGCAGACACCCCCGACGCCGCAGACCCGCGATTCGCGGCGCTGCCCTCGCGCCCCGGCAAGATCGTCGCGATCCACCTCAGCTACGCGTCTCGCGCCGACCAGCGCGGGCGTCGGCCGCAGCATCCGTCGTACTTCTTCAAGCCCTCGAGCTCGGTCGCCGCCTCCGGCGGCACGATCGAGCGGCCGGCGGGCACCGAGCTGCTGGCGTTCGAGGGCGAGATCGCCCTCGTGATCGGCGAGCCCGCACGACGGGTCTCCCTCGAAGACGCGTGGAACCACGTCGGCTGGGTCACGGCGGCCGACGACTTCGGGCTCTACGACCTGCGCGCCAACGACAAGGGCTCGAATGTGCGGTCGAAGGGCGGCGACGGCTACACGCCGATCGGCCCCTCCCTCATCGACGCGCGCACCATCGAGCCTCGCGACCTGCGGGTGCGCACGTGGCTCAACGGCACGCCGGTGCAGGACGACACCGCCGCCGGCATGATCTTCGCGCTCCCCCAGCTCGTCGCCGACCTCTCTCAGCACTTCACCCTCGAGCGCGGCGACGTCATCCTCACCGGCACGCCGGCCGGCTCCTCGGTCGCCGTCCCCGGCGACGTCGTCGAGGTCGAGGTCGACGTCCCCGGCGGCCCCACCTCGGGACGCCTGGTCACGACGGTCGTGCAGGGCACCGTCGGCTTCGACGGCGCGCTCGGGTCGCTCCCCGCCGCCGACGACCTGCAGCGCTCCGAGGCGTGGGGCTCCCGCGAGGCGGCCGGGCTTCCGCCCGAGGAGCCCGAAGCCTCCGCCGCACCCGTGCTCAGCGACGCGCTGCGGGCGAAGCTCGACGCCGTGCCGGTCGCCGGCCTCTCGGCGCAGCTGCGCAAGCGCGGCCTGGACAACGTGCACATCGACGGCGTCGTGCCGCTGCACCCGGGGGCCAAGCTCGTCGGCACCGCCCGGACGCTGCGCTTCGTACCCAACCGCGAGGACCTGTTCGCCTCGCACGGCGGCGGCTACAACGCGCAGAAGCGCGCGTTCGACGCCGTCGGCGAGGGCGAGGTCGTCGTCATCGAGGCGCGCGGCGAAGCCGGCTCCGGCACGCTCGGCGACATCCTCGCCATCCGCGCCCACGCCCGTGGCGCCGCCGGCATCGTCACCGACGGCGGGGTGCGCGATGCCGCAGCCGTCGCGGCCGTCGGCATCCCGGTGTACACCTCCGGCGCCCACCCGGCCGTGCTCGGCCGCAGGCACGTCCCGTGGGACCACGACCTCACCATCGCGTGCGGCGGCGCCACGGTGCAGCCCGGCGATGTGATCGTCGGCGACGCCGACGGCGTCATCGTCATCCCGCCCGGGATCGTCGAGGAGGTCGCGGACGCGGCCCTCGCGCAGGAGGTGGAGGACGCCTGGATCGCCGAACGCGTCGCGGAGGGGCATCCCGTCGACGGCCTCTTCCCGATGAACGCGCAGTGGCGCGAGCGGTACGACGCGCAGAAGGGACGGGAGCGATGACCGAGGTCGAGACCGGCGTCGACACGCCGAGCCGGAGCAAGTCGCAGATCGCCTACCACTGGATCAAGGAGCGCATCGCGCGGCAGGAGTTCACCCCCGGCTACCGCCTCGTGCTCGGCTCGATCGCGGGCGACCTCGACATGAGCGTCGTGCCGGTGCGCGAGGCGATCCGCCAGCTGGAGGCGGAGGGCCTGGTTACATTCGAGCGCAACGTGGGCGCCCGGGTGTCGATGGTCGACGACTCGCAGTACCGGCACAGCATGCAGGCGCTGTCGATCCTCGAGGGCACCGCCACCGCCCTCGCCGCGCGCCGGCTCACCGCCGACGACCTCCGCGCCGCACGCCGCATCAACGAGCTGATGATCGAGACGCTCAACCACTTCGACCCGCGGGCCTTCACGTCGCTGAACCACGAGTTCCACTCGGCGCTGTACTCCAAGTGCGCCAACCCCCGCATGCTCGAGCTCGTCAACGCGGAGTGGGCGCGCCTCGGCCACCTGCGCGACTCGACGTTCAGCTTCGTGCCCGGGCGCGCGCAGGAGTCGGTGCACGAGCACGAGAACATCGTCCGGCTCATCGAGGTCGGCGCCCCGCTCGGCGAGATCGAGAAGGCCGCCCGCCGCCACCGCGCCGCCACCCTCGACGCGTACATGATCCACGAGCACCCCGACGAGGCGCTCGGCCTCCCCGCGTTCTGACACCTCGACGGCTGCCCGACCCGCACCCGTCACGAATCTCCGACGAAGGAGCGAAATGACCGACACCCAGACCGTTCTCGCGACGCGGCACGTGCCCGAGGGCCTGCCGGACCGCATCCAGCACTACATCGACGGCGCGTTCGTCGACTCGCTGGACGGCGACACGTTCGACGTGCTCGACCCCGTCACCAACGAAACCTATGTCCAGGCGGCCGCCGGCAAGAAGGCGGACATCGACCGGGCGGTCGCCGCCGCGCGGCGCGCCTTCACCGAAGGACCCTGGCCGCGGATGCTGCCGCGCGAGCGCTCGCGCGTGCTGCACCGCATCGCCGACATCGTGGAGTCCCGCGACGCCCGCCTGGCCGAACTCGAGTCGTTCGACTCGGGCCTGCCGATCACGCAGGCGCTCGGTCAGGCCCGCCGCGCGGCCGAGAACTTCCGGTTCTTCGCCGACCTGATCGTCGCGCAGGCCGACGACGCCTACAAGGTGCCGGGCCGCCAGATGAACTACGTCAACCGCAAGCCGATCGGCGTCGCCGGGCTCATCACCCCGTGGAACACGCCGTTCATGCTCGAGTCGTGGAAGCTCGGCCCCGCCCTGGCCACCGGCAACACCGTGGTGCTCAAGCCCGCCGAGTTCACCCCGCTGTCGGCATCGCTGTGGGCCGGCATCTTCGAGGAGGCGGGGCTCCCGCAGGGTGTGTTCAACCTCGTCAACGGGCTCGGCGAGGACGCGGGCGACGCGCTGGTGAAGCATCCGGATGTGCCGCTCATCTCCTTCACCGGCGAGAGCCGCACGGGGCAGATCATCTTCGGCAACGCCGCACCGTTCCTCAAGGGCCTGTCGATGGAGCTCGGAGGCAAGAGCCCGGCCGTCGTCTTCGCCGACGCCGACCTGGAGGCCGCGATCGACGCGACGATCTTCGGGGTCTTCTCACTGAACGGCGAGCGCTGCACCGCCGGCTCGCGCATCCTCGTCGAGCGATCGGTGTACGACGAGTTCGTCGAGCGCTACGCGGCCCAGGCCGAGCGCGTCGTGGTCGGCTACCCGCACGATCCCGCCACCGAGGTCGGCGCGCTCGTGCACCCCGAGCACTACGACAAGGTGATGGGCTACATCGAGATCGGCAAGGGCGAGGCGCGCCTCGTCGCCGGCGGCGGCCGCCCCGACGGGTTCGACGGGGGCAACTTCGTGCGCCCGACCGTCTTCGCCGACGTCGCCCCCGACGCGCGGATCTTCCAGGAGGAGATCTTCGGCCCGGTCGTCGCGATCACGCCCTTCGACACCGACGAAGAGGCGCTCGAGCTCGCCAACGGCGTGCGCTACGGCCTCGCCGCGTACGTGTGGACGAACGATCTGAAGCGTGCGCACAACTTCTCGCAGGCGATCGAGGCCGGCATGGTGTGGCTGAACTCGAACAACGTGCGGGACCTGCGCACCCCGTTCGGCGGCGTCAAGGCGTCGGGCCTCGGTCACGAGGGCGGCTACCGCTCGATCGACTTCTACACCGACCAGCAGGCCGTGCACATCACGCTCGGCCCCGCCCACAACCCCACCTTCGGCAAGGGAGCCTGATATGACCCACGACAAGACCCTGACCTCCTCCGGCTTCTTCGTGAGCCAGGAGGCGCCGATCCTCTCGGACGACCCGATCCCCACCCCCTCCGTTCCGGCGCCCGACATCCTGCGCTGCGCGTACATGGAGCTCGTGGTCACCGACCTCGCCGCCTCCCGCACGTTCTACGTCGACGTGCTGGGTCTGTACGTCACCGAGGAGGACGACGAGGCGATCTACCTCCGCTCGACGGAGGAGTTCATCCACCACAACCTCGTGCTGCGCCAGGGGCCGGTGGCCGCTGTCGCCGCATTCTCGTACCGCGTGCGCACCCCCGAGGACCTCGACCGCGCCGTCGCCTTCTACGAGGAGCTCGGCTGCCGTGTCGAGCGCCGCCCGGACGGCTTCGTCAAGGGCATCGGCGACGCGGTGCGGGTGACCGACCCGCTCGGCTTCCCGTACGAGTTCTTCTACGCCACCGAGCACGTGGAGCGCCTGTCGTGGCGCTACGACCTGCACACCCCCGGCGAGCTGGTGCGCCTGGACCACTTCAACCAGGTGACCCCCGACGTGCCCCGCGCGGTGAACTTCATGCAGTCGCTGGGCTTCCGCGTCACCGAGGACATCCAGGACGAGGAGGGCACCGTCTACGCCGCATGGATGCGCCGCAAGCCCACCGTGCACGACACCGCCATGACCGGCGGCGACGGCCCGCGCATGCACCACGTGGCGTTCGCCACGCACGAGAAGCACAACATCCTCGCGATCTGCGACAAGCTCGGCGCTCTCCGCCGCTCCGATGCGATCGAGCGCGGGCCGGGGCGGCACGGCGTGTCCAACGCGTTCTACCTCTACCTGCGCGACCCCGACGGGCACCGCGTCGAGATCTACACGCAGGACTACTACACCGGCGACCCCGACAACCCCGTCGTCACGTGGGACGTGCACGACAACCAGCGCCGCGACTGGTGGGGAAACCCCGTCGTGCCCTCCTGGTACACCGAGGCCTCGCTCGTGCTCGACCTCGACGGCAACCCGCAGCCGGTCGTCGCCCGCACCGACTCGTCCGAGATGGCCGTCACGATCGGCGCGGACGGCTTCTCGTACACGCGCCCGGACGAGCGGGCCGAGGAGCTGCCGAGCTGGAAGCAGGGCGAGTACAAGCTCGGCCACCAGCTCTAGACCCGCCGATGTCACGCTCGTCGCGGGTGCGGGGTGGATCGACCCGCCGGCTGTGTGACACGGCTCTCAGCCGTGTCACACAATGGGCTGGTCGCAGCATCCGACACCCACCGCACGCGTGACACGACCCGTTGAATTCGAAGCGAAGGAGAATCGGATGCTGACACACGAGCAGATCGCGCAGATCGCGGCGGAGCTCGCCGAGGCCGACCGCACGCACGGGGTCATCCCCCGGATCACCGCGCGGTATCCCGACGCGACGGTCGAGGACTCGTACGCGATCCAGGGGGTGTGGCGCGACCAGAACATCGCCGCCGGGCGCCGGCTCGTCGGCCGCAAGATCGGGCTCACCTCCAAGGCGATGCAGCAGGCGACGGGCATCACCGAGCCGGACTACGGCGTGATGTTCGACGACACCGTCTACGAGTCGGGCGCCGAGATCCCGGTCGACCTCTTCTCGAACGTGCGCATCGAGGTCGAGCTCGCCTTCGTGCTCGCGAAGCCCCTCGAGGGTCCGGACTGCACGCTCGAGGACGCCCTCGCCGCGATCGAGGACGCCGTGCCGGCCCTCGAGATCCTCAACTCGCACATCGAGCTGGAGGGCCGCACGATCGTCGACACGATCGCCGACAACGCCGCGTACGGTGCGATGGTGCTCGGCGATGTGCGCAAGCGGCCCGACGAGATCGACCTGCGGTGGGTCCCGGGCGTGCTCAGCCGCAACGGCGAGATCGAGGAGACCGGGGTCGCCGCCGGCGTGCTGGGCCACCCCGCCACCGGTGTCGCGTGGCTCGCGAACAAGTTCCACCAGCACGGCGCACGACTGGAGGCGGGCGAGATCATCCTCGCCGGGTCCTTCACGCGCCCCATGTGGGTCTCGCGGGGAGATAGCGTCAGGTGCGACTACGGACCGATGGGAGTCATCGAATGCCGCTTCGTCTGAGCCCGACCTTGAGCGCCGCCCTCGCGGGCGCCGATCGCCCGCTGGCCGGGATGTGGGTGTGCACGGGATCGCCGCTGGTGGCCGAGATCTGCGCGGGCTCGGGCCTGGACTGGGTGCTGATCGACATGGAGCACTCGCCCAACGGCCTCGAGTCCGTGCTCGCGCAGCTGCAGGCGGTGGCCGCCTACCCGGTGACGCCCGTCGTCCGCGTGCCCATCGGCGACGTCGTGACGATCAAGCAGGTACTCGATCTCGGAGCCCAGAACCTGCTCGTGCCGATGGTGTCGTCCAGGACGGATGCCGAGGCCGCCGTCGCCGCCGTGCGCTATCCCCCGCGGGGGAACCGCGGGGTGGGCTCGGCGCTCGCCCGGTCGGCGCGGTGGAACCGCGTCGACGGATACCTGCGGGACGCCGACGACCACGTGTCGCTGTTCGTCCAGATCGAGACGGCCGCGGGCGTCGAGGCGGCCGCCGAGATCGCCGCGGTCGACGGGGTCGACGGGGTGTTCGTCGGGCCGTCCGACCTCGCCGCCTCGATGGGAGTCCTCGGTCAGCAGACGCATCCGGACGTCGTCTCCGCCGTCCACCGCGCCTTCGACGCCGTGCGCGCCGCCGGCAAGCCGGTGGGCGTCAACGCGTTCGATCCGGCCGCCGCCGACGCGTACCTCGGCGCCGGAGCATCCTTCATCCTCGTCGGCGCCGACGTCGCGCTGCTCGCGCGCGGGTCCGAGGCCCTCGCGGCGCGCTGGGTCGTGGCATCCGGCGACGGCGACCGCGCGTCGTACTGAGGCGCACGAGCGCTGCTGCTCCCGGCGACAGGCGCCGGGCGAACCCTGTCAAGGGCCCCCACCCGCAGCGCGGGCGTGACACGCTGGGCCCATGAAGCGCGACGTCTCCAGCCGCATCGCCCTGAACATCACCGAGCCCGCCGAACTGGTGTTCGCCATCGCGGCCTCCCGCCACTACTCCCCCGCGTCCGAGCGCATCTCGGCGACCGTCGACGGCCGGTCCCTCGAGATCGAGGAGCTCCTCGACGTCCACGGGACGCGTCTGCACCGCGTGCTCGCCCCGGTCGGCGCGTTCGCGATGGAGTACGCCGCCGCGCTCGACGAGGGCGACCCGGCCGGCGGCGACGACGTCGAGCGGCTCGTGTACCTCCGTCAGAGCCGCTACGCCGAGTCCGATGCGATGGCCCCCACAGCGGCCGCGGAGTTCGCCGGCATCGAGGGCGCCACCCAGCTCCTCGCCGCCGTGTCGTCGTGGGTCGGCACGCGCCTGGCGTACGTCCCCGGCTCGTCGCTCCCGACGGACGGCGCCACCCGCACCCTCCTCGCACGTCAGGGCGTGTGCCGCGACTACGCCCACCTGTGCATCGCGCTGCTGCGCGGGCTCGGCATCCCGGCCCGCATGGTGGCCGTCTACGCGCCTGGACTGCACCCGATGGACTTCCACGCGGTCGCCGAGGCGTGGATCGACGACGCGTGGCGGGCCGTCGACGCCACCACGCTCGCCCCGCGCTCGAGTCTCGTCCGCATCGCGACGGGGAGGGATGCCGCCGACACGGCGTTCCTCACGGTGGTGTCGGGCCGCGCCGACCTCGTCGACGTCACCGTGGGCGCGACGGCCGACGTGCTGCCGGACGACGACCTCGACAGGCTCGTCTCGATCGCCTGAGCGTCCCCACCGGCCGGACGGCGGGCGGTGGCATCGGTCACCAGCGCCCGAGCGGACATGGCACAGTGAGAGGCATGAAGAAGTGGGTCGTGCGGTTCGCGTCGCTGCTCGTGTTCAACATCGTCGTGCTGCTGGTCGTGGGCTGGCTCACTCCCGCGCGCGTCGGCTGGGCGGCATTGTGGGCGGGCATCGTCCTGACCGCGCTCGTGATCTGGATCAAGCCCCTCGTCGAGAAGTGGTTCCGCTCGATGGCGGCCCGGTCGTCCCACCAGCGCACCCGGGCAGGCGAGAAGCTCGTCGAGTTCCTCCTCGCCTTCGCCGTCGCCTTCCTCGTCTGGATCGCCACCGTGGTCTTCACCGGCGTGTCGATCGGCGGCGGGATCTTCGGCGCATTCTGGGGGTGGGTGATGCCCCCGGTTTTCCTCCTCATCGCCTGGGCGATCTACGCCGCGATCGATGACCGGGTCGAGACGCACGCCGGCACCCTCTACGACCGGGCGACCGGTACGCGCAGTGTGCCGGGGCCGGATGCCTCCGCCCCGCCGGTGCGGAGCCCCGAGGCCGCCGCGGGCCGGCGCGAGCTGAACGACGGCCTCACCGACGAGCAGCGCCGCATGCTCGACGAACTCGGCAAGGGCTGATCGGGCCCGATCTGTCGATCGGCGTCGACCCCGATCGTCATAGAGGTGTCACACCCCTCCAGAAAGGACGACGCCATGCGCTACGCACTCCTCCTCCACTACCCCGAGATGACCGCCGACGACATGGGCCCCGATGCGTGGGCCGAGGGCATGCGCGAGTTCGACGAGTACGCCAAGGCGCTCGATGACGCCGGCGTGCTCGTGTCGGCCGAGGTGCTCCAGCCGTCCGCGGTGACCACGACCGTCACGGCGCCGGACGGTGCGCTGCGCGTGCAGGACGGCCCGTTCGCCGACACGAGGGAGCAGCTCGGCGGCACCTTCGTGATCGAGGTCGACGACCTCGACGCCGCCGTCGCGTGGGCCGGCAAGGCGCCCTCGGTCGGCTGGGGCGCCATCGAGGTGCGCCCGAGCGCCACGCACTTCCGCGACGGCGCCTGGACCCCGTTCGCGAGCTGATGCCGCCGGCCGCCGTGCCCCCTCCCGACCGGCCCGTCGTTCCGGGCGGATCGACCGGGGGCGTGGCACCCGGCGCCGCTGCTGCGGCCGCCGAGCACGCCGCGAGGACGTCGTACGGCCGGCTGCTCGCCGTCGTCGCCGCCTCGACGCTCCCCTCGCCTCCTCCCCGCGCCGCCGGCGCGTCGCGCGGAGCCTCCGGGCACGTCGGCCCGGACATCGCGCTGGTCGAGGACGCCCTCGCCGACGCGTTCGAGAAGGCGCTGCGGACGTGGCCGGATGCCGGCATCCCCGCCAATCCCGAAGGGTGGCTCGTCACCGTGGCCCGAAACCGCATCCGCGACGCACTGGGCTCCGCCGCGCGCCGCACGGGCGTGCCACTCGATGAGGCACTCCTGGCGACGCTCGCCGACGACGGCGACGCGGCGACGGCCGTCGCGCGACGCGAGGTCATCCCCGACCGGCGGCTCGAGCTGCTGTTCGCCTGCGCGCACCCCGCGATCGATCCCGCCGCCCGCACGCCGCTCATGCTGCAGACGGTGCTGGGGTTCGACGCCGCGCAGATCGCCGGCGCGTTCGGCGTGGCACCGGCGACGATGGCGCAGCGGCTCGTGCGCGCGAAGCGCCGCATCCGCGACGCCGGGATCCCGTTCCGGGTGCCGTTGCGGGCCGACATGCCGGCCCGGCTGCCCGCCGTGCTCGAGGCCGTGTACGGCGCGTACGCGATCGCGTGGCTCGACCAGGGCGACGAGCCGCGGGAGTCGCTCGCCGACGAGGCGCGCTGGCTCGCGGTGCTGACGGCCGCCCTCCTCGACGACGAGCCCGAGGCGTGGGGCCTGGCCGCGCTGCTGACGTATGCCCAGTCGCGTGCCGCGGCACGCGCGGCCGCGCCGTGGCCGCCACTGGACGAACAGGACCCGGCGCTGTGGGACCGCTCGCTCATCGCCGAGGGCGCCGCGCTGCTGCGCCGCGCCTCCGCGCTCGGTCGTCCGCTCGGTCGCTTCCAGCTCGAGGCGGCGATCCAGGCCGTGCACTGCGACCGCGCCCGCACCGGCGAGCTGGACGTCGAGGCTCTCGTGAAGCTCTACCGCGGACTGGTGGCGATCGCCCCGACCGACGGGGCCCGGGCGGCCCTCGCCGCCGCCGAGGCGCGGCTGCGCTGAGCCCGCCGACGCCGCGCTCGCGCGGTTCCGGCGACGCGGCGCTTCCGGCGACGCGGGTCCGGAATTCGGAGATTCGCCGCGTATTCGGATGCCGGCGGCACGAGGCATCCGGAATCCGTCACATTCTCCGGATTCCGGATCCGACCATTCGACGCCCGACGGGGTGACGCCGACACCGCGGACGCGCCATCCGTGCCCGGCGGGCCCAGCCCGCGCAGGGGGCCCAGCCGGCGCGGGCTAGCCCGCCCGGCGTCAGCCGGCGGCGCGCTCGGCGGCCTCGACCACGTTCGTCATGAGCAGCGCGACGGTCATCGGCCCCACGCCGCCGGGGTTCGGCGACAGGTAGCCCGCGACCTCGGCGACATCGGGGGCGACGTCGCCGTACACGCGGGACTTGCCGGTCTCTGGGTCCTCCTCGCGCGTCACGCCGACGTCGAGCACGGCCGCGCCGGGCTTGACGTCCTCCGCGCGCACGATGTGCTTCACGCCGGCGGCGGCGACGATGACGTCGGCCTGGCGCAGGTGGTGGCCGAGGTCGGTGGTGCCGGTGTGCGTGAGGGTCACCGTGGCGTTGATCTCGCGTCGGGTGAGCAGCAGGCCGATCGAGCGGCCGATGGTGACTCCGCGGCCGACCACCACGACGTCCTTGCCCTTCAGGTCGTAGCCGTTGCGCAGGAGCAGCTCGATGACACCGCGGGGCGTGCACGGCAGCGGCGTCGTGATCGGCGCGTTGACGTTGAGGACGAGGCGTCCGAGGTTCGTCGGATGCAGGCCGTCGGCGTCCTTGGCCGGATCGATGCGCTCCAGGATCGCGTCGGTGTCGAGGTGCTTCGGCAGCGGCAGCTGCACGATGTAGCCGTGGCACTCCGGATCGGCGTTGAGCTCGTCGATCAGCGCCTCGACCTGCTCCTGCGTGGCGTCGGCCGGAAGCTCCCGCTGGATGGAGTTCATCCCGATCGCCTCGGACTCGCGGTGCTTCATCCCCACGTACAGCTGCGACGCGGGGTCGGCGCCGACGAGCACGGTCGCGATGCCCGGCGTGATGCCCTTCTCCTTCAGCGCGGCGATGCGCCCGCGCAGCTCGTCCTTGATCTCGGCCGCGGCCGCCTTGCCGTCGAGCTTCTGTGCCGTCATGTCGTGCCTCCGTCGACGGATGCCGCACCCGCGGCATCCGAAATCCCTATCTCGATAGTGATACCAGACGAGCGCCCCCGCTGCGGCGCCCGCTTCCGCTCAATGGCGGAAGTCGGGGTACAGCGGGAACGCGGCGGTCAGGGCCGACACCCGCAGGCGCAGCTCCTCGAGGTCGGCGCCCGGCTGGAGGGCGAGGGCGATGACGTCGGCGACCTCGGTGAACTCGGCGTCGCCGAACCCGCGCGTGGCGAGCGCCGGCGTGCCGATGCGCAGACCGGACGTGACCATCGGGGGGCGGGGGTCGTTGGGGACCGCATTGCGGTTGACGGTGATGCGGATCTCGTGGAGGCGGTCCTCGGCCTGCTTGCCGTCGAGCTCGGCGTTGCGCAGGTCGACCAGCACGAGGTGGACGTCGGTGCCGCCGGAGCGCACCGTGATGCCGGCATCCTTCACGTCCTGCTGCGACAGGCGCTCGGCGATGATGCGGGCGCCGCGCAGGACGCGCTCCTGCCGCTCCTTGAACTCGGGGGTGGCCGCGAGCTTGAACGCGGTGGCCTTGGCCGCGATCACGTGCATGAGCGGGCCGCCCTGCTGGCCAGGGAAGACCGCGGTGTTGATCTTCTTGGCGATCTCGGCGTCGTTGGTGAGGATGAAACCCGAGCGCGGGCCGCCGATGGTCTTGTGCACCGTCGAGGACACCACGTGCGCGTGCGGCACGGGGTTCGGGTGCACACCCGCCGCGACGAGTCCCGCGAAGTGCGCCATGTCGACCCACAGCGTGGCGCCGACCTCGTCGGCGATCGCGCGGAAGCGCGCGAAGTCCAGCTGACGGGGGTAGGCCGACCAGCCGGCGATGATCACCTTCGGCCGGTGCTCGCGCGCCAGCCGCGCGACCTCGTCCATGTCGATGGTCGAGGTCTCGGGGTCGACGCCGTACGCGACGATGTTGTACAGCCGGCCCGAGAAGTTGATCTTCATGCCGTGCGTGAGGTGGCCGCCCTGGTCGAGCGACAGACCGAGCAGCGTGTCGCCGGGGCGCGCGATCGCGTGGAGCACCGCGGCGTTCGCGGTGGCGCCCGAATGGGGCTGCACGTTGGCGAACTCGGCGCCGAAGAGCTTCTTCGCGCGGTGGATCGCAAGCTCCTCCGCGACGTCGACCTCCTCGCAGCCGCCGTAGTAGCGGCGGCCGGGATAGCCCTCGGCGTACTTGTTCGTCAGCACCGAGCCCTGCGACTGCAGGACCGACACGGGGACGAAGTTCTCGGACGCGATCATCTCGAGGAATCCGCGCTGCCGGTCCAGCTCGCGGTCGAGCACCTGGGCGATCTCGGGATCGACCTCGGCGAGCGGGGCGTTGAAGAACTGATCGGTCATGCGATCTCCTGACTCACGGCTTCCAGATAGGGGTGTCCCACATCGGCCCAGGCGTGCGGTCGAATGCCGTAGTCGGTCGCTCCCCGGTGGTGGCCCACCTCAACGCCAGTCGCGACATCCCGAGCATAACCGAAGACGAACCGCTAGGCTGATGCCCGACCGATTTGTTAGGACTCTTTACATGCATGCCGCGTCGCTTCCCGCCGTCGTCCCTGCACCGTCGTCGATCGAGGCGGGCAGCGGTGCGCCCTTCCGGCTCTCCGAGACCACCTCGCTGGCGGGGGACGCGGATGCCACGGCCGCCCTCGCCGCCATCGTCCTGGCGCGGACCGGGCTGAGCCTGGGCGCCGCCGAGGGCGCCGCCGACGTCGAGCTGCGCGTGACGCCGGGCGGCGCGCCGGAGTCCTACCGGATCGACGTGGCGGAGGCATCCGTCGTCGTGACTGGAGCCGACGCGGCCGGACTGTTCTACGGCGTGCAGACCCTCGGGCAGCTGATCGCACGCGACGGGGCGGGCTGGAGCCTGCCCGCCGTGAGCATCGACGACGCACCGCGGTTCGCCTACCGCGGGCTGATGCTCGACGTCGCCCGGCACTTCCACCCCGTCGAGGCGGTGAAGGGCTGCATCGACCGCGCCGCCTCGCTGAAGATGAACGCGCTCCACCTCCATCTGACCGACGACCAGGCGTGGCGCATCCAGCTCGACTCGCGTCCCGAGCTCGTGGAGCGCGCGAGCGCCGGCTCGGTCGGCGGCGACCCGGGCGGGTTCTACACGAAGGACGACTACCGCGACATCGTCCGGTACGCCGCGTCGCGGCACATGATCGTCGTGCCCGAGATCGACATGCCCGGTCACACCCACGCGGTCGGGCTCGCGTACCCCGAGCTGGCGGAGGAGCCGGCGGTCGGCGACCACATCCTCGAGACGCTCGCCGAGTACGGCGGCGACGCGCCCGTCGCCGGCGTGCCGTACGACGGCATGGCGGTGGGGTTCTCCTCGCTGAAGATCCACGAGGAGGCGACCTACGACTTCGTGGCCGACGTCTTCGGCGAGCTGACGGCCATGACGCCCGGGCCCTATCTCCACTTCGGGGGCGACGAATCGCTGTCGACCAGCGCCGCGGACTTCGACGAGTTCGTCACCCGCGTCAGCGCGATCATCGCCGACCTCGGCAAGACGCCGGTCGCGTGGCACGAGGCGGGCGCCGCGAAGGACATCGCGGACACGACGATCGGCCAGTACTGGGGCTTCGTGAGGCCGCAGGGCGATTCCGGCGAGAAGGCGAGGGCGTTCGTCGACAACGGCGGCGGGCTCATCCTCTCCCCCGCCGACGCGATCTACCTCGACATGAAGTACCCGTCCGGTCCCGCGCTCGGGCTGACGTGGGCCGACGGACCGACGAGCGTCGAGCGCGCGTACTCGTGGGAGCCGTCCGACGTCGTGCCCGGCGTCGACGACGGCGCCATCCTCGGGATCGAGGCCGCGCTGTGGACCGAGACGGTCCGGACCGCCGCCGACATCGACACCATGGCCTTCCCCCGCATCGCCGCGGCGGCCGAGGCCGGGTGGTCGCCGGCGACCGGCGACAGCGAGCTGCGGACGTGGGGGTCGTTCCGCGAGCGCGTCGGCGCGCTGGGTCCGCTGTGGACCGCGATGGGCATCGGCTTCCACCCCTCCGACGAGATCCCGTGGGCCGCCGAGTGACGGCCGCCGAGGAAGGACGCACCGCATGAGCACGCTCGTCCACACCGTCCGCCTGCTCGGGTCGGCAGGCGTCGACTCCGGCCGCGGCGACGGCTGGGTCCTGTTCGAGGACGGCCGGGTCTCGGGCGCCGGGGCGGGCGGCGACCTCCCTGCTGCCCAGGACGTCGTGGACGGCAGGGGCGGATGCCTCGTCCCCGGCTTCATCGACATCCACGGGCATGGCGGGGGCGGGGCCGGCTTCGACGACGGCCCGGAGGCGATCCGCGCAGCGCGCGCAGTGCACCGGGCCCACGGCACGACACGCGCCGTGCTGTCGCTGATCACCGCGCCGATCGACGAGCTGGCCGCGCGGGTCGCGATGGTCGCCGACCTGACCGAATCCGACCCGACGATCCTGGGCTCCCACCTGGAGGGACCGTTCCTCGACCCCGGTCACAAGGGCGCGCACGCAGAGGCGCTGCTGCGCGCCCCGGACGCGGCCTCCGTCGACCGCCTGCTCGAGGCCGGACGAGGATCGATCCGGCAGGTCACCCTCGCTCCCGAGCTCCCGGGCGCCTTCGAGGCCATCAGCCGCTTCGTCGACGCGGGCGTGGCCGTCGCGGTCGGGCACACCGACGCGGACGCCGCCGTCGCCCGTCGCGCGTTCGACGCCGGCGCGACCATCCTCACGCACGCCTTCAACGCGATGAACGGCATCCACCACCGCGCACCGGGACCGGTCGTCGCGGCGTTGCGCGACGACCGCGTGACCGTCGAGATCATCGCCGACGGGGTGCACGTCGACCTCGCCCTGATCGCGACGCTCTTCGCCGCCGACGGCGACCGCATGGCGCTGGTCACCGACGCGATGGCGGCGGCGGGCGCGGCGGACGGGCGCTACGTGCTCGGCGGGCTCGCCGTACGGGTGGACGGAGGAGTGGCGCGCCTGGAGGACGGCGGCGCGATCGCCGGGTCGACGCTCACGCAGGATGCCGCAGTGCGCAACGTCGTCGCGGCCGGAGTCGCTCTCGACGACGCGGTGCGCGCCGCGACGCAGACCCCCGCGAAGGCGATCGGCCGACCCGACCTGGGACGGCTGGACGAAGGCTCCCTCGCCGATGCGGTGCTGCTGGACGACGACCTCGCCGTGCGCCGGGTGTGGGTCGCGGGCAGCTCCGACTGACGCAGGCACGATGAAGGCGGGGCCGAAGGTCCCTCCCCCGAGATACCTTCGAGCCCCGCCATATCCGCGGGATGATCCCGCGGGGGGCCGCCGCCGTCGTGCCCCACACAAGGGCGGTCCTGCCACTCTGACCAGAGAGACCGCGGGTCCCGGCATCTATTACGCGACTTCGCGAAGATTTTCTTCGGGCTCGCGGAGCACGGCGAGGAGCGCGCATCGCGCCGCTGCGCCGGCGGGCTGCGCAGACCACTGGTCAAATCGAGGCAGGGCCGCGACAATGGACCCAGTCGCGACGCGAGACGCGCCGCGCACCGGGGCGTGCGCGATCGTGGCGCTGTGGAGTCTGGGGATTCATGGAACACGACGAGGTACGCGAGCACGACGCGGTCGATGCCGACGTCGTCGCCGACTCCGACCTCGTGACCCGCACCCGCTCGGGCGACTCCGGCGCCTTCGGAGAGCTGTGGCGCCGCCACTACCGGGCGGGCGTCACGGTGGCGCGCAACATGACGTCGAGCCTGGACGCGGACGACCTGGTGCAGGAGGCGTACACCCGCATCTACCACTCCATCGTGTCCGGCGGCGGCCCCACCGGATCCTTCCGCGCGTACCTGTTCACGAGCATCCGCAACACCGCAGCGGCGTGGGGACGCGCGCGCCGCGAGACGGCGTACGACGAGCTCGACGGCGTCGAGGACCCGGCGGCCGGCGAGCACGAGAGCGAGGCCGCGCTCGACCGCGGCCTCACGCACCAGGCGTTCCGCAGCCTGCCCACGCGCTGGCAGGAGGTGCTCTGGTACTCCGAGATCGAGCAGATGAAGCCGGCCGAGATCGCGCCCCTCCTCGGCATGAAGCCGACGGCGGTGGCGCAGCTGACGTTCCGCGCGCGTGAGGGGCTGCGCGAGGCGTGGATCCAGGCGCACCTGCGCTCGGTCGCCGACGGGTCCGAGTGCCAGTGGACGATCGAGCGCCTGGGCGCCTACGCCCGGCGCAACCTCGGACGCCGCGACCACGCCAAGGTCGAGCGCCACCTGTCCAGCTGCGTGCGGTGCTCGATCGTCGCGAGCGAGGCCAAGGAGGTCTCGAGCCGCCTCGCCCTGGTGCTGCTTCCGCTCGCGATCGGGGCCACCGGCACCGCGGGCTACCTGGCGACGGTCCAGGGCGGCGGCACGACACTGGTCGCGATGGCCGAGATGCCGTCCGCCGTCGTGGAAGGCGCCGCCGCGGTCCTCCCCCGCGCGGCCGACCTCGCGATCGGCGCCGGGACCTCCACAGGCGCCGGCAGCGGCGCCGCCGCGACCACCGGCGGGACGCTCGCCGGTTCGACGAGTGCGATCGCGAGCACCGGCACCGGGGTCGGGGCGAGCGCCGTCGCGGTCACCTCGAGCGCCGGCGCCGTGGGCAGCGCGGTCGCGGCGGGGACGACGACGGGCATCGCCGGCGCCGTCGGCGGGTCGACCCTGGCCGGGATCGGCGCCGCCTCGGGCCTGGCGGCTGCGGGCCTCGTGGTGGTCAGCAGTGTGGTGGCGGCGGTGGCGCTGCCGGCCGCAGCACCCGACCCTGCGCCGACACCGGCCGTGACGGCGTCCGAGCCCGGCCTCCTCGACGCGCTGCCCGGCATCGTCGATGAGGACGAACCCGCGCTGCAGCTCTCGGACGAGCCGGGCCCGGATCCCGCGGACATCTCCGTGATCGCCGAGCACGGACCGTCGGACGACGTGGTGCGGGGCAGGCGCGACACCGGCGGTCAGGGCGCGGACGGCGAGCGCCCCAGCCGGGGCGACGCCACCGACGACGAGGCCGACGGCAGCGCCGCCGAAGACGGCGACGAGGCCGGCGATGAGGCGGGCGACGCCCCCGACGGCCCGACGAAGAACGGCAACGGCAACGCGTACGGCACCGGCAACGGCAATGCGTACGGCACCGGCAACGGCAATGCGTACGGAAGCGGACGCGGCGACGAGGCGACCACGCCCGGCACGCCGGTTCAGACCCCCGGCCGCGGCAACGGCGGCGCCGCGGTCAGCGAGGAGCCGGCCGGCGACGACGATGCGGCCGGCGTGGACGAGAAGAAGCCGAGCGGCGCGCCGAACAGCAGCACGCGGCCCGGCAAGACCGAGACAGCAGCGCCGGAGACGCCGGAGGCCGCAGCCCCGACGCGACCGACCGCCGCCGGCTCCCCGGCCGAGGAGAAGCGGGCGGCGTCGCCGGCCGCGGATGCACGCGGCCAGGACGCGACCGGCGCCGAGCAGGCGGCAGACGCCCGCCCAGGCCAGGCCCCCGGGAATCGACCGGCGGAGACCGGCCCGACGGCGACGAGGGGCTCGACACCGCACTCGCCGGCTGCTGCGGAGCCCGAGGAGCGCGCAACCCCGGCGGCGCCCCCCGCCCGCGAGACCCCGGCGGCCCAGGCGGCCGCCGACGCCTCGGACAGCCGGGGGCCTGCGGCACGCGCCGACGCCGCCGCGGGCGCGCGCGGGGCGGCGCCCGCCGGAGACTGACCCGGCCGGCGGGTGCGGCATCCCGCCGTAGACTGGAGGCCATGTCCGACACGACCGGCGCCACGCCTGCGCCCACGAGCAAGGCTGCGCCGCAGGCGTCCGAACCGGCACCGGGCACCCGCCCGCCGCTCTCGGCGATCGACATCGTGGCGTTCCTGTGCGAGCTCTTCGCCTTCGCCACCCTGGCGCTGTGGGGCTTCACGATGTGGCCGTTCCCGTGGAACATCGTGGCGGGCATCGCGGCTCCGGTCGTCGCCATCCTCGCCTGGGCGCTCTTCGTCTCACCGCGCGCCGTGCTCGCCGTGCATCCGTTCGTGCGCGCCGTCGTCGAGCTCCTGGTGTACGCGTCGGCGACGATCGCGTGGTGGAGCATGGGCAACGCCTGGATCGGCCTCGCCTACGGCGTCATCGCCGTCACCGCCGGCGTGATCGTCGGCCGCCGGCGCCTCTCGTGATCACGGGCGCGGACGCGCTCACCCTCCTGCGCGCCGAGCTCGGCGACCGGGTCGACACCTCACCCGCGTCGCTGGCCGCCGCGCGCGCCGACAAGTCGGGGCATGCGGCATCCGGGCACCCGATCGCCGTCGTGCACGCCCGCAGCGTCGAGGACGTCCAGCGCACCCTCCGCATCGCGAGCGAGACAGGCACGCCGGTCGTCACCCGCGGCGCGGGCACCGGCCTCGCGGGCGGCGCCAACGCGGGCGCCGGCGAGATCGCCCTCTCGATGCGCGCCATGGACGGCATCCTCGAGGTGCGTCCGGACGACCTCCTCGCCGTCGTGGAGCCCGGCATCCTCAACGCCGACCTCAACGCCGCGCTCGCCCCGCACGGCCTCTGGTGGGCGCCCGACCCCGCGAGCCGGGCGATCTCGACCGTGGGCGGCAACATCGCGACCGGCGCCGGCGGACTGCTGTGCGCCAAGTACGGCGTGGTACGCGACGCGGTGCTGGGCGTCGACATCGTCCTGGCCGACGGACGGCTGCTCACGCTCGGCCACCGCACCGTCAAGGGGGTGACCGGCCTCGACCTCACGTCGCTGGTCATCGGGTCCGAGGGCACGCTCGGGGTGATCGTGGGCGCGACCCTGAAGCTGCGCCGGCTCATGCCCGGCGAGGTGTGCACGATCGCCGCGACCTTCCCCGACGTGCGGACGGCCGCCGAGGCATCCGCCGCCGTCACGGCGTCCGGGACGCAGCCGGCGATCATGGAGCTCATGGATGCCGCGTCCCTCGCCGCGGTGCACGCCCTGCTGTCGCTGGGCCCACCCACCCCGGGCGCCGCCCAGCTGACCATCCAGACCGACGGTCCCGCGGCCATCGCGGAGGCCGAGGCGATCGCCGCGGTGCTGCGCCGCGCCGGCGGCACGGTCGCGGTCTCGCACGATCGCGAGGAGGGCGAGCGGCTGCTGACGGTCCGCCGATCGATGCACCCCGCGATGGAGACGCTCGGCACCGCGCTCATCGAGGACGTCTCGGTGCCGCGCAGCGCGCTCCCGGCGATGTTCGACGAGATCGCCCGCGTCGAGCGCGAGCACGGCGTCGTCATCCCCACGGTCGCCCACGCCGGCGACGGCAATCTGCACCCCAACTTCATCTTCGAGGGCGTGCCCGGCGAGTTCGGCGTCGTCGAGGCTCCCGAGTACATCTGGCGCGCGGCCGACGACCTGTTCCGCGCCGCGCTGCGGCTGGGCGGCACGCTCACCGGCGAGCACGGCGTCGGCGTGCTCAAGCGCCGGTGGCTCGCCGACGAGCTGGGCGAGGACCAGTGGGAGCTGCAGCGGCAGATCACCCGCCTGTTCGATCCGCAGGGCATCCTGAACCCGGGCAAGGTGTTCGCGCCGTGACCGCCACGGTGCACGTCAGCGCCGCCGTCGTGGTCGACGACGCCGGCCGGGCGCTCGTCGTCCGCAAGCACGGCGCGACGGTGTTTCAGCAGCCCGGCGGCAAGCCCGACCCCGGCGAGACCGCCCTCGACGCGGTCGTGCGCGAGGTGGCCGAGGAGACCGGCATCGTGGCCGACCGCGCCGCGTTCGAGCCGCTCGGACGGTTCACGGATGCCGCCGCCAACGAGCCGGGTCACCTCGTCGTGGCCGACGCCTACGTCCTCAGGGTTGCGGCGGGCTCGGGCACGGCGATCCCGGCGGCCGAGATCGCCGAGCTGCGGTGGATCGGCGAGCACGAGGTCGAGGCGACGCCCCTCGCGCCGCTCTCGCGGAACCAGCTCATCCGCTACGCCTGGCGCTGAGCCGCGGCATCCGTCACGCGTCCGAAGCCGGGATCAGATGCCCTGCCAGTCGGGCTTGTTGTCGAACGCGTAGCGGTAGTAGTCGGCGCGACGCAGCTGCGATGCGGCCGCCTCGTCGACGACCACCGTCGCGCGGGCGTGCAGCTGGATGGCCGACCCGGGCAGCGACGCGCTCAGCGGCCCCTCGACCGCGCCGGCGACAGCCGCCGCCTTCCCCTCGCCGAAGGCCAGCAGCACCAGGTGACGCGCCCGCAGGATCGTGCCCAGCCCCTGCGTGATGCAGTGCATCGGCACGTCGTCGATCGAGTCGAAGAACCGCGCGTTGTCGCGCCGGGTCTGCTCGGTGAGCGTCTTCACGCGCGTCTGGGAGGCGAACGACGAGCCGGGCTCGTTGAAGCCGATGTGACCGTCGGTGCCGATGCCGAGGATCTGCAGGTCGATGCCGCCGGCGTCCAGGATCGCCGCCTCGTACTCGTCGCCGTGGAACTCGATGCCCTCCGGCGTGCCGTCGGGCGTGCGGATCAGCTCGGGGTCGAGGCCCAGCGGCTCCACGACCTCCCGCGTGATGACCGAGCGGTAGCTCTCGGGGTGGGCCGGGTCGATCCCGACGTACTCGTCCAGCGCGAAGCCGCGCACGCGTGACACGTCCAGACCCTCCAGCCGCGGCTTCAGGGCCTCGTACACCGGAAGCGGGGTCGACCCGGTCGCAAGACCCAGGACCGTCTCGGGATTCTCTCGCACGAGCGCCGCGATGTGATCGGCGACGAGCGCCCCCGCGGCCTCCTTGTCGCGGACGATGACGATCTCAGCCATGGACCAGAGCCTCCTCGGTGTCGTGTGTGGCATCGCCCTCCGCACCCACGAGCGCGGCGCCCAGCGCCGCCGCGGGCGAACCCGGCGGCAGCAGCTCGACGCGCTCGGCGAGGTGCAGGGAGCGCATGAACGGGGATGCCTCGGCGCTGGCCGACAGCTCGGCTGCGACATCCGTCATCAGCCGATCGCCCAGCGCTGTCACACCCCCTCCGAGGACCACGATATCGACGTCGGCGGTGAGCACCAGTACCCGCACGGCGGCCGCCACGCCGCGGGCGAGACCCGCGCGCAGCCGCTGCGCCGACGGATCGCCCGCGTCGGCGGCGTCGAACACGTCGCGCACGGGGAGGGCCGAGCGCCGCCCCCATCGCTCGGCGATGGCCCCGCCGCCCGCGAAGGCCTCGATGCACCCCCGCTGCCCGCAGCGGCAGACCGGCCCGTTCGGGTCGATGGAGATGTGACCCACCTCGCCGGCGGCACCGCGCGCCCCTCGCCACAGCGTTCCCTCCGACACGATGCCGGCCGCGACGCCGGTGCCGAGGTTCAGATACGCCATCGACCGCGGCGGCGGTCCCGAGACCGCATGCAGCGCGTGGGCGCCGAGAGCGGCCGCCTTGACGTCGTTCTCCACCCGCACGGGCACGCCGAGCCGGGGCGAGACCGCCGCGGCGAGGTCCAGCTCGTCGACGCCGAGGTTGACCGCATGCACGACGCGTCCGGTCCCCGGCTCGACCTGGCCGGGGATGCCGACCCCCACCGACCGCACCGCGCCGAGGTCGACACCGGTCTCGGCGCCGAGGGCCCGCACGGCGTCCACCACCGTGTCGACGACGGCATCCGGTCCCCATCCCGTGGCCACCCGCAGACGACCGATGACGGCACCGGCATCGTCGACCGCGACGACGTCGGTCTTGGTTCCGCCGACGTCCAGCCCGATCCTCATCCGCCGGCCTCCCCGCGGGACGCCGGCCCAGAACCCCCGCGCATCAGCCCTTGACCGCCCCGGAGACCAGACCGCTGGTCATGCGGTGCTGGACGATGAGGAAGAAGACGATGACAGGCACTGCCATGATCGTGGAGGCGGCCATGACGACCGCCCAGTCGGTCGCCTTCGTCGCCTGCACGAAGGCCCGCAGCCAGATGGGCAGCGTGAGCGACTCCGGGCGCGTCATGATGACGAGGGCGAAGACGAACTCGTTCCAGGCCTGGATGAAGGCGAACACCCCGGTCGCGATCAGTCCCGGCGCGAGCAGCGGGAACGTGATGCGCCAGAAGGCGCCCGAGCGACTGCATCCGTCGATCATCGCAGCCTCTTCGAGGTCGGCGGGCACGCCGTTGACGAAGCCGCGCAGCGTCCAGATCGTGAACGGCAGCACGAACGCGATGTAGACGAAGCTCAGGCCGATGATCGTGTTGAGCAGGTACCAGCCGTCCAGCACGCGGAACACCGAGACGATCATGGCCTCCGCGGGGATCATCTGGATCACGAGGATCGCGACGATGAAGGACGTCCGCGTGCGGAAACGGTAGCGCGACACCGCGACGGCCCCGAGGAAGGCGAAGGCGAGCGCCACCACGAGCGTGATGCCGGTCACCGCCATCGAGTTGAAGAGCGCGTTCACCAGGCTGTCGTCGCCGAGCGCCTCCTGATAGTTGCTCAGGGTGAACTCGTCGGGCCACCAGTGCGGCGTGGTCGAGCGCACCGCGGATGCCGGCAGCAGGGACGTGTTCACCATCCAGTAGACGGGGAAGAGCGAGGCGACGATGACGACGAGGGCGGCGGCGTTCAGCGACACCCGTGCCATGGCGCGGCGGGGGCGGCCTGTCATGACTCCTCCTTCAGCATGGTGCGGATCCAGTAGCCCGAGATGACCAGCAGGAGGATGACGAGGATCACCGAGATCGCTCCCCCTGCGCCGAGGTCGCCGGAGGCCATCGAGACGCTGTAGATGTAGACGCCGATGGTGTTGGTCTCGGCGCGGACGCCGCCGATCGACTGCAGCGCGTAGATCTGGGCGAACACGCGGAGGTCCCAGATGATCTGGAGGACCAGCAGCACCAGCAGCACGGACCGCAGGTAGGGCATGACGATGAGGCGGAACCGGGCGAAGCCGCCGGCGCCGTCGAGGGAGGCCGCCTCCAGCACCTCGTCCGGGACCTGCATGAGCGCGGCGTAGGTGCTGAACGCGACGAACGGGATCGCTCCCCACGTGATGATGATCGCCGCGACGGCGTAGAAGCTCGTGGGGTCGATCAGCCAGCTGTGGCCGATCCAGTTCTCACCCGTGAGCTGGGTCAGCAGCCAGTTCACGAGTCCGTACTGGGTGTCGAAGATCCAGCCCCACACGATGGTGGCGGTCAGCGCCGGCATCGCCCAGGCCAGGAGCAGCGAGATCGACACCGCGGTGCGCATCACCGCGCCGAGCCTGGTCATCATCACCGCGATCGCGACGCCGAGGAGCATGGTGGCCACGACGCTCACGACGCAGAGGGCGACGCTGCGTCCGAGCACGGCCCAGAACTCGGGGTCGGTCAGCACGGAGACGTAGTTGTCGATGCCGATGAACTCCGGTGCGGCGCCGAAGATCTGCGCACGCCCGAACTCCTGGAACGACATGATCACGAGCTGCACCAGGGGCCAGCCGATGAAGACGACGAGCATGATGAGCGCGGGTGTGAGCAGCGCGAGCGGCGCCCACGGGAAGCCGCGCCGTCGCGGCTGTTCGGGTTCGGGCCGTGACGCCGACGGCGAGGCCGGCGGTGCGGATGCCTCCGCGGGAATGGTCGTCATGGCGAACCTCCTCTCAAGATCGTGCGAGCCCTGGGGGCGGGCATGGAACGGGGTGCCCCGCGGCACGAGGCACCCCGCTCCCGAAGATCAGCCGTTCAGGATCTCTTCGATCTGCTCATCGGCCGCGGTGGCGAGCTCTTCGATGTCGCCGCCGTTCGCGATGTTGACGAACAGGTCCTGCATGATGCCCTGCGCCTCGACGTCGGCCCAGTTGGGCGATGCCGGCGTGAGCTTCGCGTCGGCAGCCGCCTCGGCGATGACGGTCGCGAGCTCGGGGGTGGCCGCGGCCACCTTGTCGCCGAGCGAGACGAGGGCGGGGACCAGACCGTTCTCGGCGAGGATCGTCTGGTACTCCTCGCTCAGCATGATCTGCAGCGCGCTCTTGGCCAGGTCCGGGTTCTGCGACTTGGCCGCGATGCCGATGTTGGATCCGCCCGCGAAGACCTGCGCAGCGCCGCCGTCCATGCCAGGGAGGGCGAAGTAGCCCGTGAGGTCTGCGACCGGGGTGGGCTGCTTGTCCTCATCGGCGACGATCGACCAGTACGCCCAGCTCGGCGCGGAGTAGGTGGCCGACTGCTCGGTGCGGAAGGGGACCCAGCCCTCGGCCTCGTCGCCGTCCTTCGGCGCGAGGGAGGCCTCGGTCATCAGCTGCTGCACCTGCGCGAGACCGGCGAGGGACTCGTCGCTGGACAGCTGCGCATCCCACTCGTCGCCGTCCTGGACGGCGATCTCTCCGCCGTTCTCCCAGATGAAGGGCAGCGCGTTGTACCAGTCCTTGCCCGGGAAGTACACGCCCGACACCCCCGGCAGCGCCCCGGCCAGGGTCACGCCGTTCGACACGTACTCGTCGAGGGTCGTGGGTACCGCGACGCCCGCCTGCTCGTACATCGCCGTGTTGTAGAACACGACCCGGGCGCCGGAGTAGTACGGGGCCGCGAACAGCGTGTCGTCCCAGCTGCCCGCCTCGACGAAGCCGGGGAGCAGGTCGTCGCCGCCGAGGTCGCCCTCGATGTCGTCGAGGCTCAGCAGCGCGCCGCTGGAGGTGAAGGCCGGAGCCTGCGTGTTGCCCATCTCGACGATGTCCGGGCTGTCGTTGGACGACAGGCTGGTGGTCAGCTTGTCGACGAGGCCCGTCCACTGCTGCTCCTCGATGACCAGCGTCGACCCCGGGTTCTCCTCCTCGAAGGTCTCCTTCAGGTAGTCCCGCGCGTCCTGCGGCGTGTCGGTGCCGACGAGCCACACGCGGATCTCGGCGCCCTCCTCCGACGAGGAGCCGCCCTCGTCGCTGCTGCCGGCGCAGCCGGCGAGCACCAGTGCCGAGGCGCCGATGAGCGCCACAGCTCCGAGCGTCTTCTTCATGGTGTCTTCCTTCGTGTTCTGTTCGGTGTTCTCTTGGTTCGGGTGGGCCGGGTGGCCCATCCGGGGGGAATCGGGGTTTCCGGGACGAACCCGGACAGACAGCGCCGTCAGGACACCCCGAGTTGACCTGACAGGACCATGACGGCCGCGCCGCGCAGGACGATGTCCTGGCCTTGCTCCGTCATCCGCACCCGCACGCCCTCGTCGTCGGACGACGCGAGCGTGCGCGCACGGAGGGTCTCGACGGTCTGGTCCGCGAGGGACCCGCCGAGGAGTTCAGGGGGGCCGGAGAGGACGATCTCCGACACGTCGAGGGTGCCGACGACCGGTGCGAGCGCGATCCCGAGTCGCTCCCCCGCATCGCGGAGGACGCCCTCGCGGGCATCGGGATCGGATGCCGCGGCCAGCCGCGACGACAGCGAGGGCACCGACAGCCAGGCCTCGAGGCATCCGACCCGACCGCACGCGCAGCGGGGACCGCCGTCGGTCCCGACCGTCACATGGCCGATCTCGCCCGCAGCGAAGCGGCTGCCGCGCATGGGCTGACCGGCCAGCAGCAGCCCAGAGCCCACGCCTCGGCCGACCTTGACGAGCAGCACGTCGTCGGGTGCGCCGCCGAAGGTGTACTCGGCCAGCACCGCGGCGTTCGCGTCGTTGGCGACCAGCACGGGGAGCCCGAGCGCGCCGCGCAGCGCGCCCTCGAGGTCGAAGCCCGCCCAGCCGAAGTTCGGGGCCGTGAGGATCACGCCGCGGTCGTCCACGACGCCGGGCGTGCCGACGCCGATGCCGAGCACCGGGGCGTGCGAGTCGGCCACGAGCGCGCGGGCGAGGTCGACGACCGTCGTCACGACGTCCTCGTCGGCCGGCAGCGGGACCTCGCGCCGCGCGACGATGCTGCCGTCGAGGGTCAGCACCGCGCCGATGAAGGTGTCGCTGCCGGACAGATCCAGGCCGACGATGCGGTGGCCGTCGTGGTCGAGGTCGACGAGGATGGCGGGCTTGCCCGGGCCTGACGCCTCGCGCACGCCCCGCTCCGAGACGAAGCCGTCGGCGATGAGCTCGGCGACGAGGTCGGAGATCGTGACGCGCGTGAGCCCGGTCTCCCTTGACAGGTCGGCGCGGCTCATGGCGCCCTGGTGGAACAGGGTCTGCAGCACCAGCGACCGGTTGTGGCCGCGAGCGTGCTCCGGCAGCACCTTGCGCCCCTGGCGCAGCGTGCGTCCGGGGGTGAACGCGCCGGACCCGGACACCGGTGGGGCGTCCGCGACAGAGGCGCTGCGCTGCGTTTCCGTGTTCGGCATGTTTGTTAGTAGAGCTTACGAACTAACTTTCCGCAACCCTCAGAGCCTATTTGCGCGGAGGCTTTACAAAACCGTGACCTCCCGCGCAGGCGGTCCGAAACGCGTCCACGCACGTTTCGCAGCGTGACCGGCGATTCATGCGTGATCAGGCCGTAACCTCATGGGTGGCCTCCGTCACCTACCATGGGGGAAGCGTTTATCACAGTCGGGGGTGTTGGCGTGACAGATCTGGCGACCCAGTCGCAGGCCGGTGAGGCGTCTTCAGAAGACGACGACCGGGCCCAGCAGGCCGTCGAAAGCGACGAGACCGCGGTCGAGACGGAGCCGGCCGACGAGCCGGAGGGGGCCGTCGACGCCGAGGAGGCCGTCGAGGCGAAGCCGGCCGACGAGCCCGCGCAGGCCGACGAAGCGGAGCCGGCCGACGAGCCCGCGCCGGCCGACGAAGCGAAGCCGGCCGACGAGCCCGCGCAGGCCGACGAGCCCGAGCCGGAGGCCGCCGCGACAGCCGCGCTCGCCACGTCGGCGGCCACGACTCCGGTGCCGCCGCTCCCCTCGATCTCTGCCGACGCCGCCGTCTACGCGTGGGCGCCCGCCGAGCCGAAGGCCAAGAAGAGGCGCACCGGGCTCTGGATCACCGCGGCCGCCGGCGTCGCCGTCGTCGGACTGGTGGTGTCATCGCTCGTGCTGATCGCCCCCGGCACCACGGTCGCCGGGGTTCCGGTCGGATGGCTGACGCCCGGCGCCGCCGCCGACGCGATCGACGGCAGCCTCGCCGAGACCACGGTCGTCATCGCCGGCGAGGACGGTGACGTCGAACTGACGGGCGCCGAGCTCGGAGCGACCGTCGACGCGCAGGCTCTCGCCGACGCCGCGTTCGCGCAGCACCCGATGTGGAACGTGACGTCGTGGTTCCAGAGCACCGACGCAGAGGTCGCGCTCGACGCCGCCACCGCGACCGCAGCACTCAGCGAGGCGGTCCCCCAGCTGTACACCGATCCGGTCGACGCGACGCTGGCCTTCGATCCGGCGTCGGCCTCGTATGTGGTGACGCCGGCTGTTCCAGGCACCGGGATCGACCTCGCCACCGTGCAGGCCGCCCTGCAGGACGCCCTGATGACCGGCGCCCGGAGCGCCGACGTCGAGCCCGTGGCGGTCGAGATCCCGGCCGGCATCTCGACCGAGACGGCGGACGCCGCGGTGGCACAGCTGAACGGGATGCTCGACACGGCCGGCTTCTACGTCGGCGAGGAGCGCACGGTGCCGATCGATCGCGCCACCCTGGCGGGGTGGTTGAACGTGGCGCCCGACACCGAGAGCGGCGGCTTCGAGATCACCGCCGACGCCGCCGCGATCCAGACCGCGGTCGACGGCCTTGCGGCGGCCATCAACCGGCCGGTCGAGAACGGCGCGGTCATCACCAACTCGGCGGGCACCGTGCTCCGCGAGGAGGCTGCGGGAGTGTCCGGGCGGCAGCTCGGCGACACCTCGAACGTGGCCTCCGACTTCGCCGAGCAGCTCGCCACCGGAAACGCGGTGTTCGCGGCGCCCGTGACCGAGACTGCACCTGAGATGAGGACTCTGGCTCGCACGGTCGAGGTGAACCTGTCCAGCCAGACGGCGTATCTCTTCGAGAACGGCAACGTCGTCGGCACGTACGCGATCTCGTCAGGGCGGGCCGCCACCCCGACCCCGACGGGACACTTCACCGTGAACGCGTACACCCGCATCCAGGACCTGGGGGCGCTCTGCTACAACCCGGAGGCACAGAACAGCTACTGCACGGAGGACGTGCCCTGGATCACGTGGTTCGCGCCGGACATCGCCTTCCACGGCACGTATTGGCACAACAACTTCGGTACGCCGATGAGCCACGGCTGCGTGAACATGACCGAGTCGGCCGCCAAGTTCGTCTACGACTGGACCGCCCGAGGCACCGAGGTGTGGGTTCACCACTGACCTGCTCGGCGACGACCTGAGAACGAGGAAGGGCGGATGCCGCAGCATCCGCCCTTCCTGCTCTCGGGGTTTCAGAGCGCGTCGATCACGGCGTTGAAGGTCGCCGACGGACGCATGATTCCCGCCACGAGCTCGGCGTCGGGACGGTAGTAGCCGCCGATCTCGGCCGGCGAGCCCTGGACGGCGTTCAGCTCCTCGACGATCTTCTGCTCGTCGGCCGCGAGCGCCTCGGCCACCGGCGCGAAGACCGCAGCCAGCTCGGGATCCGCCTGCTGCGCGGCGAGCTCCTGCGCCCAGTACAGCGCGAGGTAGAAGTGGCTTCCGCGGTTGTCGATCGTCCCGAGCGCACGGCCGGGCGACTTGTCGTTCTCGAGGAACGTTCCGGTCGCGGCATCCAGCGTGTCGGCCAGGACCTGCGCCTTGACGTTGCCGGTGAAGTCCGCGAGGTGCTCCAGCGACGCGGCGAGCGCGAAGAATTCGCCGAGCGAATCCCAGCGCAGGTAGTTCTCCGAGACGAGCTGCTGCACGTGCTTCGGAGCCGAACCGCCGGCGCCGGTCTCGAAGAGCCCACCGCCCGAGAGCAGCGGCACGATCGAGAGCATCTTGGCGCTGGTGCCGACCTCGAGGATCGGGAACAGGTCGGTGTTGTAGTCGCGCAGCACGTTGCCGGTGACCGAGATGGTGTCCTCACCCTTGCGAAGCCGGTCGAGCGAGTACTGCGTCGCCGCCGCCGGAGCGAGGATCTCGATCGTGAGGCCCTCGGTGTCGTGGTCGGCCAGGTACGTCTTCACCTTGCCGATCAGTTCGGCGTCGTGGGCGCGGGTCTCATCGAGCCAGAACACCGCGGGAGTGGCGCTCGCGCGAGCTCGCGAGACGGCGAGCTTGACCCAGTCGCGGATCGCGACGTCCTTGGTCTGGGTCGCCCGCCAGATGTCGCCCCGCTGCACGGCGTGCTCGAGGAGCACGTCGCCGGAACCGCCGACGACCTGGACGACGCCGGGAGCCGCGATCTCGAAGGTCTTGTCGTGGCTGCCGTACTCCTCGGCCGCTTGCGCCATGAGACCGACGTTCGGCACCGAGCCGATCGTGGCGGGGTCGAGCGGGCCGTGGGCATTCACGTCGTCGATCACGGTCTGGAACACGCCGGCGTACGACGAGTCGGGGATCACGGCGAGCGTGTCGTCCTCGCCGCCGTCGACGCCCCAGAGCTTGCCACCGTTGCGGATGAGCGCCGGCATCGAGGCGTCCACGATCACGTCGGAGGGAACGTGCAGGTTCGTCAGGCCCTTGTCCGAGTTGGTGTACGACAGGCGAGGACCGCGCTCGAGGTCGGCCGCGATGGCCGCCGCGATCTCGTCACCGCCCTCGACCGACGGAAGGCCGGCGAGGATCGCGCCGAGGCCGTCGTTCGGGGTCAGGCCCGCCTCGGCGATCTTGTCGCCGTAGGTGGCGAACACGTCGGCGAAGTAGGCCTTGACGACATGGCCGAAGATGATCGGGTCGCTGACCTTCATCATGGTCGCCTTGAGGTGCACCGAGTAGAGCACGTCGTCGGCTGCGGCATCCTTGAGCGTCTGCGCCAGGAAGGCGTCGAGCTCGGACGCCGAGAGGAAGGTCGCGTCGATGATCTCGCCCGGCAGCACCTTCAGGCCGGTCTTGAGCTCGGTGACCGTGCCGTCGGCGGCCACGTGCTGGATGGTCAGCACGTCGTCGGCGGGGGAGACGAAGGACTTCTCGTTCGAGCGGAAGTCGTCGTGGCCCATCGTGGCGACGCGGGTCTTCGAGCCCTCGGCGAACGCCTTGTTGCGGTGCGGGTGCTTGCGCGCGTAGCTCTTCACCGAGAGCGGTGCGCGCCGGTCGCTGTTGCCCTCGCGCAGCACCGGGTTGACCGCGGAGCCCTTGATGCGGTCGTAGCGGGCGCGGACGTCCTTCTGCTCGAGCGTCTCGGCCTCGTCCGGGTAGTCGGGGATGTCGTAGCCCTGCGACTGCAGCTCGGCGATGGCGGCCTTGAGCTGCGGGATCGACGCCGAGATGTTCGGCAGCTTGATGATGTTCGCCTCGGGGAGGGTGGCGAGGCCGCCGAGCTCGGCGAGCGCGTCGCCCACCTGCTGCTCGGGGGTGAGGTTCTGGGGGAATGCCGCGAGGATGCGGCCGGCCAGTGAGATGTCGCGCGTCTCGACGTCCACACCCGCCTGGCGGGTGACGGCCTGCACGATCGGCAGGAACGATGCGGTCGCGAGAGCCGGGGCCTCGTCGGTGTAGGTGTAGATGATGGTGGAGTCGGTCACCTGTCACGTCCTTCTTGCGGGTCGGCTGTCAGCCTATCGCAACAGGCCCGGAGATATCTCGACGTCAAGATATCTCCGCGTATGAACACCGTGTTAATCCGACATCCCGGCGGTGCCGGATGCGTCCATCCCCGCTAGCCTGTGCGTTATGGGTGACCTGCGACTCGTCGAACTGTCCGCCGCCACCATCGTGGCGGTCAACAATATGTCGCTGAAGCCCGGGCAGGAGGAGTACCTGTCCCCCGTCAGCTACGGCATCGCCGCGACGGTGGTCAATCCGCAGACGACCTGGCAGCGCGTCGTGCTCGACGGCGAGGAGGTCGTCGCCTTCGTGAGCGGCAACTTCGACCCCGACGCCCCGCAGGAGCACTTCCGCTCGGTCCTGTGGCGCATCAACGTGGACGCCGACGACCAGGGCCGCGGCGTCGGCCGGTTCGCGGTCGCGGGACTCCTGGAGGAGGCCCGCAACCGGGGCATGGACCACGTCAACGTCATCTACGAGGCGGGCGAGGGCGGCCCGCAGGCATTCTTCGAGCGCGTGGGCTTCACACCGGTCGGGGAGACCGAGTACGGTGAAGTGATCGCGGAGATGCGCCTGTAAGACGCGGGCGCGACACTCGCTCTGCCACGACGCCGCCCGGACTGGGGCTTCCGAGACCGGCGGCGGGGCCTCGAATACCCCTCCCCCATCGAGGCCTCGTCGCCCTCTGCGGCACCGTCGAAACGCTTCGTCGCGAACGCGCTAGGGTATGCCCGTGCCGAGATTCGATCTGTCCCCCGCCGAGCTCGAGACCTTCGCCCCGGAGGTCCGCGAACCCGCCGACTTCGACGCCTTCTGGGCCGACACCCTCGCCGAGTCACGCCGAGCGGATGCCGCGCCCGTCCTCACCCGTGTCGACACGGCGCTCACCCTGGTCGACGTCTACGACGTCACCTTCCCGGGCTTCGCCGGTGACCCGGTGCGCGCCTGGCTCACCCTCCCGGCGGGTGCGGAGGGCCCGCTGCCGGCCGTCGTGGAGTTCCAGGGCTACGGCGGCGGCCGCGGGGTCGCGGGCGAGCGGATCAACTGGGCGGTCGCGGGCTATGCCCACCTGTTCATGGACACGCGCGGCCAGGGGTCCATGTGGGGCTCCGGCGGCGACACGCTCGACCCCCACGGCACGGGTCCCTCCTCGTCCGGGTTCATGACGCGCGGCATCGAGGACCCCGCCGCCTACTACTACCGCCGCGTCTACACCGACGCGGTCCGCGCCGTCGACGCGGTGCGCTCGCTCCCGCAGGTCGACGCGGAGCGCGTCGCGGTCTGCGGCGCGAGCCAGGGAGGCGGCATCGCGATCGCGGCGGCCGGACTGTCGGAGGGCCTGGTCGCGGTCATGCCCGACGTGCCGTTCCTGTGCCACTTCGAGCGCGCGGTCGGGCTGACCGGCGACGACCCGTACCAGGAGGTGGTCCGGTATCTGGCCGTCCACCGCGGCGCCGACGACCGGGTGTTCGAGACGCTGTCCTACTTCGACGGGGTCAACATGGCGAAGCGGGCGGATGCCGCGGCCCTGTACTCCGTCGCGCTCATGGACACCATCTGCCCCCCGTCGACGGTGTACGCGGCGTTCAACCGCCACACCGCCGCCACGAAGCGGATCGAGGTCTACACGCACAACGGCCACGAAGGCGGCCAGGCGTTCCAGTTCCCGAAGCAGGCCCGCTTCCTCGCCGGACTCCTCTGACGCACTCCGGCCCTCGTCAGGCCGGAGCCCGGTCGGCGGGCGGGCGCTCGCCCGTGCCACGCTCGACCACCCACGTCGGCAGCTCCAGTCGGCGCGTGAACCCGGCGGGGTCCTGCATCCGCTCGATCGCGAGCGTCGCCGCGGCGCGTCCGAGCGCCAGCGGGTCGTAGGTGACCACCGACACGCCGAGCACGTCGGCGGTGTCGAAGTCGTCGAAGCCGATGAGGGCGGTGCGGCCGTCGTCGTGGCGGTCGCGCAGAACGCGGAGCGCGCCGACCGTGACCCGGTTGTTGCCGGTGATGATCGCCGTCGGCGCGTCGGGCTGGTCGAGCAGGTCGGCGATGAAGCCGTCGGCCGGCACCGACAGGTCGTCGGCGAGCCGCTCCCATCGGGATGAGTCGTGGATGCCGTAGGCGGCCAGCGCGTCCCGGTAGCCGCGCAGCCGCTCGGCCTGGGTGTAGACGGATGCCGGATTGCAGATGTAGCCGATGCGCCGATGCCCGCGCTCCAGCAGACGGGTCGTGGCGTCGAAGACGCCGCCGTGGTTCTCCAGGACGAGGCAGTCGGCGACGAGGTTGCGTGCCGGTCGGTCGATCGCGATGACCGGGGTCCCCAGGTGGCGCTCCCCCTCGAGGTAGGACTGGTCCTCGGCGACGGGGATCAGCAGCAGCGCCCCCAGTCGCTGACCCAGCAGCGTCTCGGCGACCCGCTCCTCCCCTTCGGCGGTGTCGTCGGTGGTCGCCACCACGAGGGAGAACCCGTTCGCGGACAGCTCGCGCTCGATACCCGCCGCGACCTTGTAGTAGAAGGGGTTGTTCAGCTCGCCCATGATGAACCCGATCGTGTTCGTCGGGCCGCCCCGCCGCAGATTGCGGGCGAGCGGGTTGGGACGGAAGCGCAGCCGTTTGGCGGCGACGAGCACGCGATCCACCGTGTCGGGGGCGACGAGGTCGCGATGCGTGAACACCCGCGACACCGTCTTGGAACTCACGCCCGCCAGACGGGCGACGTCTTCGAGCGTTGCGCGCTGCTGAACGGTCATCGGTGTGGCCTCCTCGCCGACGCCACCACGCTAGCACCGTCCTGCGGCTGATGTCCACGTAGGACATTTCACAGACATTCGGACGGCCTCCGCGCGAGCGATGGAGAAAATATGCCTGGTTATAATGCTTTATTTCTTACGCTTCACATCGCGGACAGGCTTAGACAGCGCTGACATCCGACGCTTGCGAAACCGCTTCGAATGCCTTTAGCCTGACGGCGCGACGAACCACGCAACGGTGCGAACAGCCGCACCGGAAAGTTCAAGGGCGAACCTGACAAGGAGCATCACATGGCCAAGAAGGCACTCGCGGGCATCGCGCTCGCGGCCACCGCCGCGGTCGCGCTGAGCGGCTGCGCCGGCGGCGGGGCGGGCGACGACGCCGACAACACGATCGACGGCGAGGTGAAGGGCGACATCAAGGTCGTCACCTGGCGCACCGACCTCGTCGAGGACGGCACGTTCGAGAAGTACGCGGAGGAGTTCAACAAGAAGTACCCGGACGTGAACGTGACGTTCGAGGGCATCACCGACTACGCCGGCGAGATGCTCACGCGCATGAGCACGACCAACTACGGGGACGTCATCGGGATCCCCGCGATCAAGCCGGAGCAGTACGAGCAGTTCCTCGAGCCCCTCGGCGAGACGTCGGACTTCGAGGACACGTACCGCTTCCTCCCCGCCGCGAGCTACGACGGCACCCAGTACGGCATCGCCTGGGGAGGCAACGCCAACGGCGTCGTCTACAACAAGCGCATCTTCGAAGAGGCCGGCGTCACCGAGCTGCCGACCTCCGAGGCGGAGTGGCTGGATGCCCTGCAGCAGGTGAAGGACGACACCGACGCGATCCCGCTGTACACGAACTACAAGGACGGCTGGCCGCTGACGCAGAGCTTCGGCAACCTCGGTGTCGTCACCGACGATGCCGACGCGCCGATCACCATGGCGGAGGATCCCGCGCCGTGGACCGAGGGCACCGACGTCTACGCGATCGACTCGCTGCTGTACGAATCGGTGGCGGCAGGCCTGACCGAGGACGACCCGCTCACCACCAACTGGGAGCAGTCCAAGGTCGACCTCGGCACCGGAAAGATCGCCGCGATGACGCTCGGATCGTGGGCGATCTCGCAGATGCAGGCGGCCGCCGAGGACAACGGCGCATCCGCCGACGACATCGGCTACATGGCGTTCCCGGCGAGCGTCGACGGCCGGCAGCTCGCGGTGATCGGCGGGGACTACAACCTCGCGGTCAGCAAGCACTCCAAGGCCAAGGCGGCGGCGTGGGCCTGGATCCAGTGGGTGGTCGAGGACTCCGGCTACACCGAGGCGCAGGGCATGATCTCGCCGGTGCTCGACAAGCCGCTCCCCGAGAACCTGCAGGGCTTCGAGGAGGCGGGCGTCGAGCTGATGGAGATCAACCCCGCCCCGGCCGGCAAGGAGGGACTCATCAACAACATCGCCGATGACTCCCAGATCGACCTGTACGGCCCGATCTACCGGCAGAAGCTTGTCGACATCGCCCGCGGCGCGGCCGACGGCGACAAAGAGAGCTACTTCGCCGAGCTGAACGAGCGCTGGGGCGCGTCGGTCGAGAAGCTCGCGGGCTGAGCGGACGGGGACGGCACTCATGGCCATCGCGACACCTGGTGCGGCACCGGCGGATGCCCCTGCCGTCCTCTCCGCGCCCGCGCGGGCGCGGCGATTCGGCGGAGGAATCCGCCGGATCGGCCGCCCGCGCGGCGGCTCCGCCGGGCGGAGCATCCTGCAGCACCTCACCCCGTGGCTCTTCCTCGCCGCGGCGGTGGGCTTCCTGCTGCTGTTCACCTACTGGCCGGCGGTGAACCTCTTCTACTTCAGCGTCACCGACTGGGACGGCATCGACCTCGAGAAGGATTTCGTCGGGCTCGACAACTACGTGCAGGTGTTCACCGACCCGCGGATCTTCTCCGTCTTCGGCGTGAGCCTCTACTACTTCTTCGCGTCCTTCGCGCAGATGGCGATCGCGCTCTACTTCGCGACGATCCTCAGCTTCTCGACGCGCTTCTCCAACCTCTTCCGCGGCATCATGTTCTTCCCCTACCTCATCAACGGCGTCGCGATCGGCTTCGTGTTCCTCTACCTCTTCCAGCCCGGCGGGACGCTCGACACCGTCCTCAGCTGGTTCGGCGTCAGCGACCCGCCGCACTGGCTCGGCAACCCCGACGTCGTCAACTGGTCGCTGGCGGGCACGTCGGTGTGGCGCTACACGGGCATGAACTTCGTGCTGTTCCTGGGGGCCATCCAGTCCATCCCGCACGAGCTGTACGAGGCGGCCGAGCTCGATGGGGCGAGCCGCTGGCAGCAGTTCTGGGCGATCATCTTCCCCGGCATCCGGCGCGTGGTCGGCCTGTCGTTCATCCTCGCGATCGCCGGCAGCCTCAGCGTCTTCGAGATCCCTTTCATCATGACCGGCGGCGCCAACGGATCGGCAACCTTCGTGATCCAGACGCTCCAGACCGCGTTCACCTTCCGGCAGGTGGGCCTCGCCTCCGCCATGGCCGTCGTGCTCCTGGCGATCGTGCTGGTCGTCACCTGGATCCAGCGAAAGGTGTTCCCCGACGAGAAGGTCGACCTGACATGACCATCACCGAATCGCCGCGCACCGCCACGACCCCGGCTGCGCCGGCACGCAGCATCCGGGGCCGTTCCCCTCTCGAGCGACTGCGCGGGATCAGCGCGACGACGGCCAAGTACCTGAGCCTCGTCATCGCGTCCGTCGTGACGCTGCTGCCGCTGTCGGTGCTGCTGTTCGCGAGCCTGAAGACGGCGCCCGAGTATGCGCAGACGGGTCCCTTCGACCCGCCGTCGAACTGGCTCAACTTCGACAACTTCGTCACGGCGTTCACCAGCGGCGAGATGCTGGAGGGCTTCGTCAACACGACGATCGTGCTCGTGGTGTCGCTGGCCGGCACGATCTTCATCGGCACCATGGCCGCATACGCGCTGGACCGCTTCGCCTTCCGCGGCAAGAAGCTCGTCTTCGGCCTGTTCCTGGTCGCCACGCTCATCCCCAGCGTGACGAGTCAGGTCGCGACCTTCCAGCTCATCAACGGCCTGGGCCTGTACGACACGAAGGCCGCCCTGATCCTGCTCTTCATGGGCACCGACATCATCGCCATCTACCTGTTCATCCAGTTCATGCAGTCGATCCCGGTGTCGCTCGACGAAGCGGCGATGATCGACGGCGCGAACCGGTGGACCATCTACTGGCGCATCGTGCTGCCGCTCCTCAAGCCCGCCATCGCGACCGTCGTGATCATCAAGGGCATCGCGGTGTACAACGAGTTCTACGCACCCTTCCTCTACCTGCCGTCGGAGGGCCTCATCTCGACGTCGCTGTTCCGGTTCAAGGGACCGTTCGGCGCGCAGTGGGAGGTCATCGCGGCCGGCACCGTCCTGGTCATCATCCCCACCCTCATCGCCTTCCTCCTGCTTCAGCGCTGGATCTACAAGGGCCTCACCTCAGGAGCCGTCAAGTGACCCTCACCCGCACCTTCCGACCACTCGACTCGGGCTGGACCCTCCGCGCCGAGAGGGGGCCCGCCCCGGCCGGCTTGGAGGGCCCCGTCCCGGCCGCGGTCCCGGGATGCGTGCACACCGACCTGCTCGCCGCAGACCTCATCCCGGATCCGTTCCTCGACGACAACGAGTCGGCGCTCTCGTGGATCGGCCTCGTGGACTGGACGTACGCGACGTCGTTCGCGTGGGAGCCCGACGGCTCGGACCGCGCGGACCTCGTGTTCGAGGGGCTCGACACCGTCGCATCCGTCGCCCTCAACGGCCGGGTGCTCGGGTCCACCGCCAACCAGCACCGTTCCTACCGGTTCGCCGTACGCGACGCACTCGTCGCCGGCGAGAACGAGCTCGTGGTGCGCTTCCGCTCCCCCGTGAAGTACGCGAACGAGCAGAGCGTGGCGCTCGGCGTGCGCCAGCGGCCCTACCCGCTGCCGTACGACGCCATCCGCAAGTCCGCCTGCAGCTTCGGGTGGGACTGGGGCATCGCCACCTACACGAGCGGGATCGTGAAGCCCGTCGGCCTCGAATCGTGGTCGGTCGCCCGCCTCGCGCAGACGAGGGTGGTCGCGACGCCCGCAGGCGACGGCGGGACGATCACGGTCGACGTGGAGCTCGAACGGGCGGCGGGTGCGGCATCCGTCCCCCTCTCGGTCAGCGTCGTCGTGAACGGTCCGGGACTCGGCGACGACCTGCCGGGCACGGTCGTGGACGTGGTCGGCGACCGCGCGCAGGTGCGCGTCGACCTGCCCGCCGCCCGGCGCTGGTGGCCGGCGGGGTACGGCGACCAGCCGCTGTACGTGGTGGACGTCCGCCTGCACGGCGACGCCCCGCAGCCGCTGGACGCGACGCACCGGTCCGTGGGATTCCGCGACGTCCGGTGGGACACGACGCCCGACGCGGACGGCACGCCGTTCACCCTCGTCGTCAACGACCAGCCGGTCTTCGTCAAGGGCGTCAACTGGATCCCCGACGATGCCCTCACCGTCCGCGTCACGCGCGACCGGCTTCGGCGCCGGTTCGCGCAGGCCCTGGACGCCAACCTGAATCTGATCAGGGTGTGGGGCGGCGGGCTGTACGAGTCCGACGACTTCTACGAACTGGCCGACGAGCTCGGGCTGCTGGTGTGGCAGGACTTCCTGTTCGCGTGCGCCGCGTACGCCGAGGAGGAGCCGCTGCGGTCCGAGGTCGAGGCGGAGGCGCGCGAGAACATCGTGCGACTCGCCCACCACGCCTCGCTCGTGCTGCTCACCGGCAACAACGAGAACCTGTGGGGCTACGAGGACTGGGGCTGGAAGCTGCGCCTGGACGGCAAGAGCTGGGGCGCGCACTACTATTACGAGCTGTTCCCCGCGCTGGTCGCCGAGCTCGCCCCGCACGTCCCGTATGCGCCGGGCAGCCCGTTCAGCCCGGGGATGGGCTGGGACGGCGAGCGCCAGACCGGCCCCCACCCCAACGACGAGCAGCACGGGTCGATGCACCTGTGGGAGCAGTGGAACCGTCAGGACTGGGCGACCTACCGCGACCACCGGCCGCGGTTCGTCGCCGAGTTCGGCTGGCAGGGCCCGCCCACGTGGACGACGCTCACGCGATCGGTCTCGGACGACCCGCTCACACCGGAGTCGCCGGGGATGATCGTGCACCAGAAGGCGATGGAGGGGAACACCAAGCTCACGAACGGGCTGATCCCGCATTTCCGGATGCCGGAGGCCATGGAGGACTGGCACTGGGCGATGCAGCTCAACCAGGCCCTCGCGGTGCGCACCGCGCTCGAGCACTTCCGCTCGTGGGCGCCGCACACGCAGGGCGCCGTCGTCTGGCAGCTCAACGACTGCTGGCCGGTGACGTCGTGGGCCGCGATCGACGGCGACGAGCGGCCGAAGCCGCTGTACTACGGGCTGAAGCACGCCTTCGCGCCGCGTCTGGCGACGATCCAGCCGCGCGACGGCGGCCTGGCCGCGGTGCTGGTCAACGACACCGCCGAGCCGTGGACGGGAGAGCTCGTCGCCCGCCGGCTTGACGTCGCCGGGGGCGCGCTCGCCCGCTTCACGTCGCCGGTGTCGCTCGCGCCGCGCGAAACCGTGACCGTGGCCCTGCCGGCCGACGTGGCGACGCCGGCCGACGCGGCGCGCGAGCTCGTCATCGCGGGAGTCGGCGAGACGCGCGGGTTCTGGTTCTTCGCCGAACCGCGCGACTCGGCGCTCGAGGCGGCATCGGTCGAGGTGAGCACCGAGCCCGCCGACGGCGGCACCCGCGTGACGCTCACGAGTGCCGGCCTCGTGCGCGACCTCACGCTGCTCGTCGACAAGGTCGTCCCGGATGCCGTGGCCTCCGACGCCCTGCTGACGCTGCTGCCCGGCGAGAGCACGACGATCCTCGTGCGGCACGACGGCGCCGCGCTCGAGGCATCCGCTCTGTCCGATCCGCGCGTGCTCCGCACCGCGAACGAACTGGTCGCCTCGTGAGCGCCGAGACGGCCCGCGCGCTCGAGCCGTACGTGGCCGGGATGACGTGGGGGTGGACCGGCGTGCGCGGCACGTGGCGCACCGCAGAGGCATCCGCGTCCCTCCGGGCGATGGCCGACCACGGCGTGAACTGGACGGCGCTGGCGTACTCGGCCCTGCAGGACACCGCGCAGTCGACCGACGTCCGGTTCGGCGACGAGCCGACCGTCACGGACGACGAGATCGTGTGGGCGATCCGTGAGGCGAAGGCGCTCGGGCTCAAGGTGTGCCTCAAGCCCGTCGTCAACGTGGCCGACGGCACGTGGCGCGCGCACATCGGCTTCTTCGACCAGGACGTCCCCGGCGAGCCGACGTGGGCGCAGTGGTTCGCGTCGTACCGTGCGTTCGTCGTCCACGCCGCCCGCATCGCCGAAGCCGAGGGCTGCGAGATGCTCTGCGTCGGCTGCGAGATGGTGCGTGCCGACGCGCGCGAGGCCGAGTGGCGCGAGCTGATCGCGGCGGTCCGAGCCGAGTACTCCGGCATCGTCACGTACAACTGCGACAAGTACCAGGAGGACCGCCTGACCTGGTGGGACGCCGTGGACGTCGTCACGTCGAGCGGGTACTACCCCATCGACCGGTGGGACGCCGAGCTCGACCGCATCGAGCGCGCCGTCGCCGCGACGGGCAAGCCGTTCTTCTTCATGGAGGCCGGGTGCCCCGCGCGCGAGGGGTCGGCGGAGCGTCCGAACGACTGGTCGCTGCCCGGAGCCCCCTCGGCCGAGGAGCAGCTGCGGTATTACAGAGTCATGTTCGACGCGTGCGCGCAGCGCCCGTGGTTGGGGGGATTCATGATGTGGGATTGGCCCGCTCGGCTCTACGACGTGGCGGATGCCGCGCGCAACGACGACTACTGCCCGTACGGCAAGCCCGCGGGCGACCTCCTGCGCGAGCGGTACACCGCGCTGACCGCGGCGGTGACGCGGTGACCGCCGGCGTCCTGGCGATCGACGCCGGGCAGACCGGGATCAAGGTGCGGGTGCGCGAGCAGGACCTGGTGTTCCCCGGCATCCGCACCGACGAGCCGCTGCTCCCCCAGCTGGCGGCCGTCGCCGACGCGACCATCGTGCGCATCGGCGCCGATGTCTCGGTCGTGACCGCCGGGGTCTCCGGGTTGACGACGCGGGAAGCGGATGCCGCGGCCCTCCTCGCCCGCATCGACGACCCCGCGGTGCACGAGGTGATCCTGGCCCACGACTCGACCACGTCGTTCCTCGGCGCGCTGGGCGACGAGCGGGGCGCGGTCGTCGCCGCCGGCACCGGGGTGGTCACCCTCGCCGTCGGAGCCGAGCGCGTGGCCCGCGTCGACGGGTGGGGCTACCTCGTCGGCGACGCCGGCAGCGGCTACTGGATCGGGCGCGAGGCGCTGGACGCGGTCATGCGCGAGTTCGACGGCCGCGGCCCCGCGACGTCGCTGCGCGCCGTGGCCGAGGAGCGCTGGCCCGACCTCAGCCAGGCGTACATCCACATCCAGTCCGACCCCGACCGCGTGCGCCTCGTCGCGTCGTTCGCCGAGCACGTCGCCCGGCTCGCCGCCGAGGGCGACGCGGTGTCGCAGAACATCACCGTCCGCGCCGGCGGCGAGCTCGCCCACAGCGTCGAGACGGCGCTGCGGCGGGTGCGCTCCGACGATCGCGAGCACTTCTCGGTGTGCGCGATCGGCGGCGTCTTCCGCTCGCCGCAGCTGCGCGAGGCCTTCGCCTCGCACATCGCCGCGAGCGAGCTCGACGTCGCCCTCGTGGAGCCCCGCGGCCACGGCATCGACGGCGCCGTCGCGCTCGCGGGCCTCGAGGCGCGGCATCCGCTCGCCCACGCCGTGTCGTTCGCCCACGCCTGAGGGTCGTCGCGTTCCTTCGCTGTGCGCGCGGATCCGGAATTCGGACAATCGCACCGTTTCCGGATCCGCTCGCCTCGGGAAGTCCGGAAAACGGCGTGAAGTCCGATTTCCGGATCCGCGAAAGTAGGGCTTGACGAGGCAATCTGCGGGGCGTCGCACAAAGCCCCCTCCTCCCCAGGGCAGGATTCACGCGGCGTGGCGCGCGCGGGCTGTGGACGGCGCGGTGCGGAGCGTGCCGCGCAGCAGGATGCTCGTGTGAGCGTCGTCCACCGAGTGAGTCCTGTCCAGCGGGTGGCGCGCGAGGTCGGCCGATTGGCGGAGTGGGTGGACGCGGCGGGCGGCATCGCCCACCGGGATGCCGCCGCGAACGCGGGATTCGGTGTGGCCGTGCGTCGCGCGGCGGTGCGGTGCGGTGCCGTCCGTCGTGTCCGTCGGGACTGGCTGGCGACGGATGCCGCACCCGCCGATCTCCTCACTGCCGCCGAGAACGGCGGCAGCCTCACGTGCGTCTCGGCTGCGCGGCGCCGGGGATGGTGGACACCCGATGGGATGGACGACTCCGTGCATGTGCGCCTCGAGCCCCATGCGACGTCGCCGATATCCCCCGTCACCGCGCACTGGACGCAGCGGATCGCACCGGCGCCGGGCCACGGGCTGGTCGAGTCGATCGAAGACACTCTCGCCCACATCGCCGTCTGCCTGTCGCCCGAGAACGCGCAGATCCTCTGGAACTCCGCACTCCAGATCGAGCAGATCACCCCGATCGCGATCCGCCGCGTCCGCTGGCCCCACCGTCGGGCGCGAGACTGCGCCGACCGGGCGTCGGACCAGTCCGACTCCGGTCTCGAGACGATCATCGCCGTGCGGCTCGGTGCCTGGGGCATCCCGATGCGTCAGCAGGTCGTCCTGCTCGGACGACCTGTCGACCTCCTGATCGGTGAGCGCCTCGTGATCCAGGTCGACGGCTTCGCCCATCACTCGTCCTCCGCGCAGCGCTCGAAGGACGTCGCCTTCGACGCGGAACTCACGCTCCAGGGGTACACGGTGATCCGGTTCACCTACGCACAGGTCATGCACGACTGGGACGCCGTCGAGCGGACGATCGCGCGCGCGATCGCCGCCGGCTCGCACCTCGCTCGCTGAATCGTCGCGGGCGCCGCGTCGGCGGATCCGGAACTCGGACAATCGCTCCGTTTCCGGAGCGTTCCACGTTGGAGGATCCGGAAAGTGGCGTGAAGTCCGAATTCCGGATCCGATTGGGCGGGCGCGGACAGCGGGAGCCCGGAGACGGCGGATGCCCCGGCCCCGCGTGGACAGGCGGGGCCGGGGCATCCGGGTTCGCGGGCTAGACGAGCGACTCGCGCCAGGCGGCGTGCAGCTGGGCGAACTTGCCCGTGCCGCCGATGAGCGTCTCGGGGGTGTCGTCCTCGATGATGCGGCCGTGCTCCATGACCAGCACGCGGTCGGCGATCGCGACCGTCGAGAGGCGGTGCGCGATGATGATCGCGGTGCGGTCGGCGAGCAGCGTCTGCAGCGCGTCCTGGATCTGCCGCTCCGACGGGATGTCGAGCGAGGCCGTGGCCTCGTCAAGAATGAGCACCGCCGGGTCGGCGAGGAACGCCCGCGCGAACGAGATCAGCTGCCGCTGCCCCGCCGACACGCGGCCGCCGCGCTTGTTGACGTCGGTGTCGTAGCCGTCGGGCAGGCGCTCGATGAAGGCATCCGCCCCCACCGCCCGCGCCGCCGCCTTGATCTCGTCGAGCGTCGCGTCGGGCTTGCCGAGCGCGATGTTGTCGGCGACCGTGCCGCTGAACAGGTACGCCTCCTGCGTGACCATGACGATCGCCCGCCGGAGGTCCTTCGGGTGCATGCGGCGCAGGTCCACGCCGTCGAGCGTCACGGCCCCCTCGGTCGGGTCGTAGAACCTCGACACCAGCTTGGCGAGCGTGGACTTGCCGGCTCCGGTCGTGCCGACGAGCGCGATCGTCTGCCCCGCGGGGATGTCCAGCGAGAAGTCCGGCAGGATGACCCGGTCGCGGGAGTACCCGAACACCACGTCGTCGAACCGGATGTGGCCCTTCGCCTCCCACAGATCGACCGGGTCGCGGGGGTCGGGGACGGTCGGCTGCTCCTCGAGCACGCCCGACACCTTCTCCAGCGCCGCCGTCGCGGACTGGTAGGAGTTCAGGAAGAACGCCACCTCCTGCAGCGGCGAGAAGAAGTTGCGCACGTACAGCACCGCCGACAGCAGGAAGCCGATCTCCATCACGCCGCCGGCGACGCGGATGCCGCCCCAGGCGATGACGACCGCGAGGGTGACGGATGCCACGGCCATGAGCCCCGGCTCGAATGTGCCGAAGAGGCGGATCGAGCGCATGTTGACGTCGCGGTAGTTCATCGCCTGCACGCCGAACTCCTCGTCGTTGCGGACCTCCTTGCGGAAGGCCTTCACGGCGCGGATGCCGGTCATGGTCTCGACGAACTTGACGATGACGCCGGCGCTGATGACGCGCGACTCGCGGTACACCCGCTGCGAGCGGGTGTAGAACCACCGCATCAGCAGGAACAGCGGGATGCCCATGACCGTCAGGATCAGCCCGGACTGCCAGTCCACGAGGAACAGCGCCACCAGCGTGAACGCGCCGTACAGGATGCCGGACACCAGCTCGTTCAGACCGCCGTCCAGGAGCTCCCGGATGGTGTCGAGGTCGCTCGTCTGGCGCGAGATGATGCGGCCGGACGTGTACGACTCGTGGAACTCCAGGCTCAGCCGCTGCGTGTGCAGGAAGATGCGCTTGCGCAGGTCCAGCATGATCGCCTGGGTGAGGCGCGCGGCGACGACGACGTACCACCCGATGAGGGCGGCGCCGCCGATCGCGGCGACGAGGTAGACGGCGACGACCACGGTCGTCGGCATCCAGTCGTTCCGCTCGATGACCGCCGGCAGCGCGTTGTTGATCCCGATGCCGATGAGCCAGGGGCCGGCGACGCGCAGCGCCGTCGAGACCACGAGCACGACCGCAGCCAGGATCAGCTGACCGCGCACCGGGGTGATGAGCGACCCGAGCAGGCGCAGCGACCGCTTGCGGATCGCCCTGCTCTCGTCGCGCGTGTAGTCGGAGCGGTCCTCCCCGCTCGTTCCGACGACGGTGGTGCTCACAGGGTCACCTCCCTCTCCCGCATGCGGGCTTCTTCGATCTCGAGACTGGAGATCACGTGCCGGTAGTGCTCGCTGGTGCGCAGCAGCTCGGAGTGGCGGCCGACCGCCGTCACGCGGCCCGCCTCGAGCAGCGCGACCCGGTCGGCGAGCATGACGGTCGACGGACGGTGGGCGACGACGAGCGCCGTCGTCTCGTGGAGCACCTCGCGCAGGGCGTCCTCCACGAGCGCCTCGGTGTCGACGTCGAGCGCCGACAGCGGGTCGTCGAGCACGAGCACCGCGGGGCGCGCGGCGACCGCGCGGGCGAGCGCGAGGCGCTGCCGCTGCCCGCCCGAGAGCGAGAGTCCCTCTTCGCCGATGACCGTGTCGACGCCGTCGGGCAGGTCGTCGACGAACGACGCCTGCGCGACGCCGAGCGCCTCGCGCAGCACGCGCTCGGCCTCGGCGCTGCCGGGCTCGAGGTCCTCACGACCGAGCAGCACGTTGTCGCGCACAGACTGCGAGAAGAGCGTCGCGTCCTCGAACGCCATGCCGATGTGCCGGCGCAGCTCGGCGAGGGTGAGGTCGCGCACGTCGACGCCGTCCAGCGTCACGCGGCCGCCCGTCACGTCGTACAGGCGCGTCGGGAGCGTGGTGAGCGTCGTCTTGCCCGAGCCGGTGAGCCCGACCAGCGCCATGGTCTCGCCGGGGCGCAGCACGAGGTCGACGCCGTCCAGCAGATCGCGCTCGCGGGACGCGGCGTCCTGATACCGGAAGTGGACGTCCTCGAACGCCAGCTCGCCGCGCGGCTTCGCGATCGACACGGGGTTCTCGGGGTCGACGATCGTGTTCTCCTCGTCGAAGACCTCGAAGATGCGGTCGGTCGCCGTGCGGGCGTCGAGCAGGAACGAGAACAGGAACCCGATGGACTCCATCGGCCAGCGCAGCACGGTCGCCATCGCGAAGAACGCGATCAGCTCGGCGCCCTGCAGCTGACCCATCGCGGTCAGGTAGATGCCGGCGCCGAGGCACAGCGCGAACGCGACGTCGGGCAGCAGCACCAGCCAGAACCAGATCCAGCCGATGGCGCGGGCCTTGCTGAGCTCGGTCTGGCGCAGCGTCTCGGCCTGCCGCGCGAACTTCTGCAGCGCGTGCTTGCCGCGACCGAACGCCTTGAGCACGCGGATGCCGTGCACGCTCTCCTCGACCGAGGTGGCGAGGTCGCCCGCTTGGTCCTGCGACTGCCGGGCGAGGGTGCCGTAGGTCTTCTCGAACCGGTAGCCGGCGTACCAGAGGGGCGCCGAGGTGATGAGGAAGATCGTGCCGAGGAGCCAGTGCCAGCGGAACAGCAGCGCGGTTCCGACGGCGATGGTGATCGCGTTCACGACGAGCAGCACCAGGCCGAAGGCGAGCCAGCGGCGGAGCATGCTCATGTCCTGCATCATGCGGCTGAGCAGCTGGCCGGACTGCCAGCGGTCGTGGAACGCGACCGGGAGCCGCTGCAGCCGCGAGTAGAACGTCTGGCGCAGGTCGTACTCGACGAGCGTGGCGGGCCCCAGCACGAACCAGCGGCGCAGCCACACCATGGCGGCCTCGGCGAGGCCCAGGGCGAGGATGGCGGCGGCGCCCCACCCGATGGCGGCGATGTCGCCCGACGAGATCGGGCCGCGGACGACCTGCTCGAGCACGAGCGGGATGCCGAGGGCGAGCAGGCTCGCGACGAGCGCGCTGGCGCCGCCGAGCGCGAGACGCGGAAGCACCGGCTTGACGAAGGGCGTCAGCCGGCCGAGGGCTTGGAAGGTGGACAGTTCGGACCGTTGCGGTTCTGATCGCTCAGGGGTGGCGGTGGAGGTCATGATCCTTGTGGGTGGCGGTGATGCGGTGACCCGTCGTCGGGTCGTGTCTGAACGGCGCCCATGGGCGGGCGTCGTCGTGCGAAGGCTCCGAGTGGGGAAACGCTTCGCCGGGCGGCGATATGCCGAAGCCGGCCGAGCCGGGGCGTGCGGAGGAGGCTGCTACCCCTGAATGCGGGGACGCGGCAGCCGGATGGCGGTGCGGGGTCCCGCGGAGCGGAGGACGAGAGCGGCGTTCGCAGCGACGGCGGCCTGAGACATTTCTTCCTCCTTGGGATGAGCGGAATGGGCATGTCGGCACCGCGGGTTTCCTCGCGGTGCGACAGCCGACCAGCCTATACCTGGGAGTTGACTGAACGCAACAACCGCTTTCCGGTCCCCCGGAAAGCGGTTGTCGGCGAGCGGTGTCAGACCACGAGGGCGGGCACACCGGCCTCGCGGTCGAGCAGCCGCTGCTTCACGTCGAGCCCCCACGCGAAGCCGCCGAGCGCGCCCCCGGTGCGCAGCACCCGGTGGCAGGGGACGAACAGCGCGGGCGCGTTGCGCGCGCAGATCGAGGCCGCGGCCCGCACCGCGCTCGGCGACCCGAGCTCCGCGGCGAACTCCGCGTACGTCAGCGGCCGGCCGGGGGCGATGCGCCGCAGAGCGCTCCACCCGGTCAGCTGCATGACCGTGCCGTGCTGCACGACGGGGATGCCGTCGATGGCGGCGAGGTCGCCGTCGTAGTAGGCCGAGACGGCGGCGGCGGCATCCGTTCGCCCTTCCGCCACGGAGGACGGGCGGTCCGATGCCCGCAGACGCTCGAGGATGCGGCCGGCCTCGGAGGTCCAGCCCGATGCGAGCACGCGCCCCTCGTCGTCGGTGAGGATCGTGAACGCCCCGTCGGGGGTGTCGATGGTCTGGATGGTCGCGGTGGTCATGGCATGCCTCCGGTGGTCGGGACGGGCGGGACGGAGAGGACGGATGCGGCGCCCCTGCGCTGCGCGGGGCCCTTCGGCGGGACGGCGCGCCACAGGTGCGCGGTGAGGTAGCTGCGCCATGGCGCCGTGCGCGCCGCCCAGCCGGTGAGGGCGCGCGGCTCGGACGGGAGTCCCGCGGCCGCGGCGCCGGTGCGCACGGCGACGTCGCCGGGGAGGGACACGTCGGGGTCGGCGAGGACGCGCATGCGCACGTAGTCGGCGGTCCACGGGCCGATGCCGGGCATGGCCAGGAGCGCGGCCCGCTGCTCGACGGCGTCGTCGCCGGTCGTCAGCGTGAGGGAGCCGTCGGCGAGGGCCGCCGCCGCCCCGGTGATCGCGCGGATGCGGGCGGCGGGCCCGCGCAGCACCTCGTGGCCGCGGTCGGCGATGGCCGCCATCGTCGGGAACAGCTTCACCGTGCCCTCGGCCCCGTCCACGTCGTCGCCGAGCGCCGTCGTGAGCTGCGTGAGCGCAGTGCGCGCCGCCGCCACCGTGATCTGCTGCCCGACCATCGCGCGGACGAGCATCTCGTGCGGATCGGCGGCCCCCGGCACCCGGATGCCGGGCAGGTCCGCCACCAGCGGCGCGAGCTCGGGATGCTCACCGAGCGCCTCGTCGACCGCGACGGGATCGGCGTCGAGGTCGAACAGCCGCCGGGCCCGCGTGACGAGGGTCGAGAGGTCGGCGAGGTTCGTCAGGCGGGCCCGAAGCCGCACGCGTCCGGCATCGTCGACACGCAGCTCGAACCACGCCGGCCCGTGCGGCAGCCGCAGCGTGCGGGCGAACGACGTCGAGGTCGCCACCTCGGCGCCCGGCACGGCGCGGGCCGCCATCCACGCGAAGAGCCCGTCGGCATCGAGCGGCCCGCGATGCGGCAGCACGAGGTCGATCGCGCCGAGCATCGCGTCCTCCGGCGCGCTGGAGGGGCGCGGCAGGCGGCGCCGGGCGCGCAGCTCGAGCGGCGACAGGCCGAACACCTCGCGGACGGTGTCGTTGAACTGCCGCACGCTCGCGAACCCCGACGAGAACGCGACGTCCGCCGCGGGCAGGTCGGTGCCCACCAGGAGCATGCGGGCCGTCTGCGCCCGGTGCGCGCGGCTGAGCGCGAGCGGACCGGCGCCGAGCTCGGCGGTGAGCAGGCGCGTCAGGTGGCGCGGCGAGTAGCCCAGCCGCCGGGCGAGGCCCGGCACGCCCTCGCGCTCGACGACGCCGTCGGCGATGAGCCGCATCGCGCGGCCGGCGGTGTCGCCGCGGAGATTCCACTGCGGCGACCCCGGCGCGGCCTCGGGCAGGCACCGCTTGCACGCGCGGTAGCCGGCCTCGTGGGCGGCGGCGCTCGTGGGGTAGAACGTGACGTTCGACGCCTTCGGCGTGCGCGCGGGGCAGCTGGGACGGCAGTAGATGCCGGTCGACCGCACCGCCGTGACGAACTGGCCGTCGAAGCGCGCATCGCGCGAGTCGATCGCGCGGTACCTCTCGTCGAACGTCATCGCCAGGCTCATGCCCCTAGCCTGACACGCTCCCCCGACATCGGCTCGCGGAAATCGGACACGACGGTGACGCCCCGCGAGGCAGGCCGCGCGCCGCCCGCAGACGACGAAGCGGCCGGTCGCGGCCCCGCCGCGAAGCGGGGCGACGACCGGCCGCCGAAGTCCGTCGGTTCAGCCGCCGGCGAGCTGCTGGTCGAGGTCCTGGATGGCACGCATCATGCCCAGCAGAGCCTCCGACATGTCGTTGATGCCGTCCACCGCACCCTTCAGACCCGTCGTCAGCTCGGAATAGCCCTCACCGAACTTCCCCGACGCGTGCTGCGTCTTGAAGTCCTCACCCAGCAGCGTGTCCACCTGGCTCTTCAGCGCGTCCAGCTGACCCTGGATGTCATCACGAGCCTGCGACAGCGACGACGCCACCTGCTCCATCTCCGCATACGAGGCACCGAAATCCGCCATCGTCAACTCCCTCACTCAGATAACCCGACCCAGCCGGCCGATGCCCTCCACGCTAACCCGGGCCGGCGCCGGGGCCCATGGGGACCATTCCCCATCCGGCGCTCACGCCGTTCGTCCGCCTCGGGGCGTGAGGTCCTCACGGGGCGCCATCGTGATGCCGAGCAGTCCGATGCGCACGTCCCGGGCGCGCACGAGCTCCGGCTCGGTGATGAGCCCCCGCTCCGCGAGGACGGCCAGCGCACCCTGGACGTCCGCGTAGATGCGGGCGCGCTCGTCGGGAGGCATCCCCTCGACGGCCTTCTCGAGGGCCGTGAGGCTCCGCCGCCATCGATCCGTGCCGGTGTGCGCGGGACCGCGGAACAGTACGAGATGCAGCACGCCCACGGCCACGTCTGCCGCGAGGCCCACGATGCCGATCGGGGCGTCGGCGGCGCCCTGTGCGATCGCCAGCGCGGCGACGGCGGTGGCGATCGCGGACGGGACGAGGTGGAGCGCCCCCAGCAGCCGGTGGATGCCGGGCTCGGTGCCGAGCGATTCGCGGATCTCGGTGAGGATGCCGTTCGCGCCGAGGAGGGCGGCTATCCCGGCGAGCATGCCGGCCCACCCGACCAGCGCGGTCTCTGTGCGGTCGAAGAGCCAGGGCAGCAGCATCAGCAGCGCCACCACGGGCAGCGTGAAACTCGCGATGTGCGACAGGGTGAGCAGGCACCCCCAGGCGGGCGCGACGTTCTTCGCGAGGTCCTTCCACGCCGCCGGCGGCGCGAAGAAGGCCAGCGCGCGGCGCGCGTCGGGCACGTGGTGCAGGGCGCGGGCCTCGAGCTTCCACCAGTCCAGCGGCGTCCACGCGCTCACCGTGCGCGCGTACGCCGTCGCGGGCGCGTCGGTCATACCCGCCACAGTCCTTCCGGGTCCTGCGCGGACTGGACGAGGGCGGGCACGTCGAGCAGGCCGGACGGCGTCCAGGGCGCGCCGTCGATGCGCACGGTGTCGAGCAGGTCCTCCACCCGCGCGGCGGACAGCGCGATCGCCGCCGGGTCGAGCGGTCCCAGGACGGCGAAGAACGACGCGCCGGTGGTCATGAAGAGCCAGCGGACCACGCCGCGGCCGTCCTCGTCCATGAGGGTGACCGAGCAGCCCTCGCCGAGACCGGCCGAGCGGGCAGGCCGGATCCGAGGAGCGAGGACCGACGGCGGCCAGAGGTACCGCCGCTGCTCGTCGGCATCCGGCTCCCCGTCGGCCAGGGTGAGGCGCAGTGGCGCCCACGACCACGTGGCCGGCTCGAAGGTGAGCAGGTTGGTGCCGGGATCGGATGCCGCCGACCGCTGCGCACGCGCGAGAGCCCGGGCCAGGACCTCCGTCTCCTGCGGGGGGAGGTCGTGGAGCCCGGCCATCCGCGCCGCCGCTTCGGCGGCCCAGGCCTCGACGTCACCGGAGCCGAGGTCGGCTCCGGGCAGCGGGACGACGGTCGCGGCGTCGAAGCCGAAGTCGACGCGCGTCATCGCCCGGTCCAGGCGAACGTCAGCACGTGCGCGTCCATCAGGGACAGCCAGTTCTTCATGTACGGGTCCTCGTCGGGGTCGACGTCCGTCGGGTGGACCAGCGTCGCCGTGAGCTGGAGGGCCTTGGTGCGGCGGGATCCCGGCAGGGGCGTGAGGTACACGATCGTGTAGGCGCCGGCAGACTCCCCCGACAGCTCCACGGTGCGACGATCCGTCCAGCGGAGGAACTGCCGGCTGCCCTCGAGCGCGCGGGCGCCGCGCCGCTCGACGGCGTCGGCGACCATGGCGTCCAGGGACACGCCGGGCGCTCCCTCGGTGATCGTGCCGAGCACGCTGATGGGGACCGTCGACCACTGCGGGGCATCCTCACCCGCCATGATCATCACGAACGCCCCCTGACGCCGCGCCGCCCCGAGCGCGCCGGTGACGTGGGTCTCCAGCGCGGCGTACACGTCGGGCCGGTGCGCCTCGCGCAGCCGCGCCTTCGCCCGGTCCAGCAGCGCACGCTCGGTCGCGCCGGAGGTGTCGTACATGGTCCAGCCCTCGGGCAGCGTCATCCGGAACTCGGGGACTCCCGGACGCCCGCCGGCGAGCTGATCGCGCAGTGAACTCACCCGCTCCACCCTGCCACAGTCGACCCGGTCACCACGTCGGGTAGGCGATGCGGTCCATGCCCGTCGCCAGCTCCACGGTGCCCTGCAGGCCGCCGGCGAGCGTGGCGATGTTGTTGTAGTGGGCACCCAGGCCGCTGAAGGCGTAGGTGAGCTGCTCGCCCGTGGTGCCGAGGGCTCCGATGACCTCCCACATGAAGGGATCCTGTCCGGTCATCACCGTGCTCAGGATGTCGTCGAAGGAGTTCACCACGTACCCCGCCTCCGGGCCCAGCGAGCGCATGTTCGAGATCCACTGACCCGGGCTGCGCGAGCCCATGCTCAGCGTCCACCGGGCGAAGTCGTCGCCGTACGACATGCCGCCCGTGGGAAGGCCCGCCCACGCCCGCATGCCGGCCCCGAAGCCGCCACTGGCGAACTCGCCGAACGCGCCGAACGGGAGCACGCCGAGCACCGCGAGGCCGACCTCCCAGAGCGCGGCATCGCCGCGCGAGTACTGCCAGAGCGTTCCCGCGAGCGTGAGCACGCCGACGGCGAGCGCAAGCAGGGCGACGATGGGTCCGCCGACCACCATCGCGAGCACGGCGAGCACGACGCCCGCGACCGCGAGCACGTCCAGCGCGAAGTCGACGAAGCCGTCGAGGTTGTCGCGCCAGCCGTCCTTGATCGCGTTGGCGTTCGAGGACCGCACGCCTTCGACGGCCGCATCGAACGCGGTCTCCCACCGGTCGTACTGCTCGTCGAAGTCGTCGGCGGCGCCCTTCCACAGTGCGTAGGCGGCGTCCTTGTCGCCCTCGGCGGACTCCACGGCGTTGTCGTGGGTGCGCTCCGCCTCGGTGCGGGCGGAGTCGTCGTCGCCGGATCCCTCGGGGTAGGGCACCGGCGCCATCTGCGCGCTCTGCCACTCGCTGAGGGCCTGCTGGTAGTTCTGCCAGTAGGTGTCGGCGTCGGGCACGGTCACCTTCATGAGCGCCTTGACCGCGGCCAGCTCCGAGCCGTAGTCCCGCACGAACGGACCGACCGCCTGGTACAGCTCCGCCGCCCGGCCGAGCTCGACGTTGACCTCCCCGCTCAGCTCGCGGAGCTTGTCGACCGCCTTGCCCTCCATGTCGGCGCCGTCGTCGACGAGCCGCGTGAGCAGCGTCTCGGCCTCCGACATGGCCGCGCCGAGGTTGATGATCTGCTGGCCGCGTTCGCGGACGTCGTCGCCGTTGCCCGACACGACCTCGATCGGGCGTCCCTTCGGGGATTGGTGGATCGCCATCTACTCGCCCACTTCCTGCATCTGCGCCGCGAGCTCTGCGGCCACCTGGGTGTCGAAGTCGCCGAAGCCCTCGAGGACCGTCTTGGCCTGCTCGGTGACCGCCTTCAGGCCCTCGTTGAGCTTGTTGCGCCGGTCGTCCCAGCGCTCCTCGAAGTCGTCGGTCTTGTCGCGGAGGTCGCTGCGACCGTACGGCGACCCGATGTCATGGCTGAGGTCGCTCCGCCGCTTGGACGCCGACTCGAACTCCGTCTGCGTCGCGAGCAGGTTGGTGTACAGCGCACCGAGCTCGTCGTATGAGATCTTCACCGACACGTGTGTTCACTCCCAAGGCCGTGATCGAACGAGAGGACGCGTGGGGAACCGTGGTTCCCCACGCGTGAAGTCCGTCGGTTCAGCCGCCGGCGAGCTGCTGGTCGAGGTCCTGGATGGCACGCATCATGCCCAGCAGAGCCTCCGACATGTCGTTGATGCCGT
>NZ_JBSHLB010000006.1:0-42089 GCF_053619935.1 Microbacterium sp. NPDC055455 | reverse complement strand
GTGCTGCGTCTTGAAGTCCTCACCCAGCAGCGTGTCCACCTGGCTCTTCAGCGCGTCCAGCTGACCCTGGATGTCATCACGAGCCTGCGACAGCGCCGACGCCACCTGCTCCATCTCCGCATACGAGGCACCGAAATCCGCCATCGTCAACTCCCTCACTCAGGTAACCCGACCCACCCCGGGCGGGACACTCAGAAACCTAACCGACGCCCACGACGCCACGCGATGGGGACCATTCCCCATGGCATGACCCATGGCCTCTCGCCGCGGTCAGTGCTGCGCGGCGGCCTGGGCGACGGGCAGGGCGGATGCCTCGACCAGCGGCAGCTGCACGGTGACCTGGCGGCCCGCCTGCACGAAGATGCCGCGTCCGTCGGGGAAGTCGGCGCGCTTGACCTTGGGGAACGGCACCTTGAACACCGCATCGCCGTCGAACGCGTCGGGCTTGAGGATGACGCCCTTGCGACCGCCCTTGAAGTCCCCGACGAGCCCGAAGCCGCTCGTGACCTGCGTCACGTCGGCGTCGCCGATGAGGAAGTGCTCGCTGCGGTTGACCGCCTGGAACAGCGCCTTCAGCGGGCGCTCGGCGGGCGAATCGGCGAACTGCGGCACGTCCTCGATCACGATCATCAGACGGGTGTCGATGGACTCGTCGGCGACCAGCTCGGCGAGCTCGGTCGCGAGCTCCTTGGCCTCGTCGGGCGTCGTGGCGCTGCGCATCCAGGGCGCGAACTCCTTCAGCTGCGAGCGGCGGCCGCCGAAGTGGAACAGCCTCACGCCCGGGTCGAAGCGCACCATCGCCGTCACGAGCGCCTTCATCGCGTTGGTCTTGCCCGCCAGCGGCGGGCCCGCCACGACGAACGTGCCGACCGGGTCGAAGTCGCGCGGCGCGAGCGTGTCCTCGGCGATGCCGAGCGCCGGGAACTCGCCGACGCGGTCGGGCAGCGCCGACCATGCCAGGCGGGTCGGCAGCGAGCCGATCTCGTCGACCTCACGGGCACCGAGCGCGCGCAGCTCCTGCGCCCACTGCACGAGCAGCTTGGTCTGCTCCGCCACGTTGGGCGTCCCGCCCAGCACCGCGATCTGCGTCTCGAACCCGTCGATGATCGCGCGGCCGGGCGCGGACCGCTCGTCCAGGACGTCCTTCGGGGCGTTCAGCAGCGAGTACGCGCTCTCGTCGGCCAGGCGCAGGACGACGCGGCGCGAGATGTTCGAGCTCACCGCGGTCGGAACGGACCCCGAGCGGTCCGCGGTGGCCACGACGTGCACGCCCAGCGGGCGCCCCTCGCCCAGGATCCGCATGAACGCCTGATAGAACGGCATCCGCGCCGTCGTCGTCTCCCACTCCGCCCGGAACTGCGGCAGGCCGTCCAGCAGCAGGATGATGCGGGGCTCGTCCCGGCCGGTGAGGTCACGGTACTCGGCGATGCTGGAGGCGTTGGCCGCGCTGAACCTCTTGCCGCGGTCGTCGAGCACCGCGCCCAGCGACCGGAGGATGCGCTGCACGCGCTCGGCGTCGTCGCCCGGGATGATCGAGCCGACGTGCGGCAGCACCTCGAGGCTCTTGAGCGCACCCGCCCCGAAGTCGAGCCCGTACACGGCGACGTTCTCGGGGCGACGCCCCATCGCGGCCGCGATGGCGGCGGTGCGCAGCACGGTGGATTTCCCCGAGCCGCTCGTGCCGTAGACGAGGAGCGACCCGTCGCGGTCCGGCTCGAAGTACACGGGCTCCTGCAGCTGTCGCTCGGGGACGTCGCGCTTGCCGAGCAGGATGCTGCCGGGACGGCCGGCGCGGAGCGCCCGGATGTCGACCGTCGTCTCGAGGTCGTCGAGCCACGGGCGCCGGGGAGCCGGGATGCGCGCCTGCGCGGCCGCCGCCACCAGCGTCGCGACGATGCGCTTCTGGTCGTTGGGGCCGGGGTCGGCGGTGTCGTCGGCGGCGTCGCCCGGATCCTCGAGCTCCCACCTCTGCACCGACCCGAACCGAAGCTCCGCGACGCTCACGTCGGCCGCCGGCACCTCGTCGGTGCTCCAGCCGCCCGCGTACGCGGACTGGAACGGGACCAGCCGCCCCGGACCGGTCTTGGCGATGCCGCGCCCGGGGATGCCGGGGTCGAACCGCGCGGCGACCGGGTCGTCGACGACGTCCTTCGAGTCGGACTCGTCGGCCATGCGCAGCGCGACCCGCAGGTTGGTGTTGGCGCGCAGATTGTCCTTGATGACGCCCGCCGGACGCTGGGTCGCCATGATGAGGTGGATGCCGAGGGACCGGCCGCGCTGGGCGATGTCGACGACGCCGTCCACGAACTCGGGCACCTCGCCGGCGAGCGCGGCGAACTCGTCGATGACGATGACCAGCGCCGGGGGCACGTCGGGATCGCGGCGCTTCTCGAGCTCGAGCAGGTCCTTGGCCTTCTTGCGGTTGAAGAGGTGCTCGCGGTGGTGCAGCTCGGCGCGGAGGCTGGTGAGGGCGCGTCGCACGAGGTGGGGGCTGAGGTCGGTCACCAGGCCCACGCAGTGCGGCAGCTCGACGCAGTCGGCGAAGGCGGAACCGCCCTTGTAATCGACGAAGAGGAACGTGACGCGGTCGGGGCTGTGGGCGGCGGCCATGCCGAGGACCCACGCCTGCAGGAACTCCGACTTGCCCGCGCCGGTGGTGCCGCCCACCAGGGCGTGGGGTCCCTGCGTGCGCAGGTCGAGCGTCATCGCGTCGGTCGCGCCCTGCCCGACGATGGCGCGCAGGTTGCCGGCCTTCTTCAGCCGCGGCAGCGCCGCCCCCGACCGGTCGACGATGGTGTTGTTCTCGCGCCAGCGCTCCACGGCGAACGACGGGTCGGTCGCGATCTCGGGTCCGACGACCGAGAGGAACATGACCGAGTTCGGGATGTCGGAGGAGTCCTCGATGACGGTGCTGGAGTCGGCGACGGGCGCGAGGCGCTTGGCGAGCACGGTCATGAGCTCGTTGGAGACGCCCTCCACGACGGTGGCCGGGTACTCGACGCCGCTGCGGACCGTCCCCGCCCGCGCCGCCTCGAGACCCCCCGCCACGTCGACGAAGCTGCGGCATACGGCCGGCAGCGCCTCGACGACCGGCGCGACGAACAGTCCGTACACGCCGACGTCGGCGCCGCGCTCGAGCACCTGGGTGAGCCGGGCACGGTCCACCGGGGCATCCGCCGTCACGATCACCACGACCGCCGTCTGCCCCGGGAAGGTCGCATCCTCGGCGGCGCGGCGCACGTCGGTGCCGTAGCGCATCGGGTCCCAGTCGTCGTCCAGCGGCAGACGCGGCGACGAGGCCGCCTTGGAGCGGCGCATCACGAGCTCCTCGAGCGCCGAGAGCAGCGCCGCGCCGGTCGACGCGGAGTCCGACAGGGGCATGTCGCGGAACGGGCTGCGCTCGCTCGTGGTGTGCGGAAGCCACTTGAGCCATTCCAGTTGCGTCGCCCACTGCGGCTCGGTCAGCGCGACGGCGACGAGCTCGTTGGGCGAGTGCAGGCCGAACAGCTGCACGCACAGGCCGCGCAGCGCGTCCGCCGCCTCGCGCGGGGGCCCCGCGACGCCGATGACGCCCACGCTCTGCAGCGACTCCAGCACCGGCACGCCGTCGATGATGCGGTAGCGCTCGCGCAGCCGATCGACGCGGTCGACGTACTCCTGGAGCGCGTCGGGGTTCTCGGCGCGCTTGATCGTCGTGCGCGAGGGCGCCTCGGACGTCCCCAGCCGCACCGAGAGGAAGTTCCAGTGCTCGGGGCGCCTGGTCCACAGCATGGGCCCCAGCCGCATCGCCTCGTCGAACACCACGGCCACCGGCGGCACCTCGGCGTTGCGCACCTCGCGTTCGCGCGGCCGTTCGCGGTACAGCGTCTCTTCGAGCTCCTCGAACGTGCGCTCGAAGATCTCGGCCTCTTTGCGCACCCGCTGACCCACCTGGGTGCGCTGCGAGATGAAGTTGCCGAGCAGCATGAGGGGCGACAGGAGCACCACCAGCAGCGAGCGCGGGTTGCCTGTCATCGCGAAGATCGAGGCGCCCAGGATGACCGGCGCCACCAGCATGGGCCACGGGAACAGGCGGCTGATCGGATCCTTGGGGAGACGGGGCTCCGGCAGCTCCTCCCCCACGTACCGCGGCTCGACCCGGGGGCTGCGGTTGAACAGCAGCGATCCGCCGCGCTCCAGCACCGGGTCCTGGTCCAGCGGTGCGAAGTCCTGCACCATGCGCACGACCAGCTCGGTGTCGCCCAGCGCGAACCGCTGCCCCGGGATGACCTTCAGGCGCTGCACCAGGCCGCCGTCCACGACGATGCCGTTCGCCGAGTTGAGGTCGACGAGCTCGACGGAGGATCCGACCTCGATGCGGGCATGCCGCTTGGACACCAGCGGATCGTCGAGCACGACGTCGGCGCCCGCCGCCCGGCCGATCGTGAAGTGGCCGCGCGGCAGCTGGAACTCCCGCCCCGCGAACGGGCCGGCCACGACCGACAGGATCGCCGCCGGCGGCGCGCCCGCGCGGCGGCCCGAGACGTAGTCCGCCCCGAGGTTCGCGATCGTCGCGACGAAGCCCGACCCCACCGGCGCGTCGCTGATCAGCATGTCGGGCTCGAGCAGCTGGAACGTCGACGAGGTCGGCGGCGCCACCTGGAGGGTGAGCACGTCGCGCGGCGACGAGACGAAGCTGCGGGCGGGATCGGCTTCGGCGATCCGGCGCGCCACGTCCTGCACGGTCGCGGTCGTGTCGGAGGTGACCACGATGTCGGTGTGATGGCCGTCGCGACGCTGGAGCGTCAGTTTGAGTCTCATTCGCTGTCCCGGTCGAGCATCGGCCTCAGCCGATGCGGATCATTGCGTGGCGGTCCCCGAACCGAATCGTATCGCCGGGCCGCAGCGCGACCGGGGCACCGGGGACGAGCGGATGCTCCGCCCCGCCGCGCACGACGGCGCTGCCGTTGGTCGACCCGCGATCGACCACGACGGTGTCGGTTCCGTGCGGCAGCACCGCGAGGTGCGTCTTGGAGACCGACATCGTCGGGTCGTCGATCGCGACCGGGGCGACGCCGTCGTCGCCGGTGACCGGGGCGGGATCGCGGCCGATCAGGATGCCGCTGCCGACGTCGACGACCCGGCCGGTATCCAGCACGAAGCGCGCGGCGGACGCACCCGGACGGGAGGGGGCTGCGGGGCCGCCCTGCGCGCCCGTGACGGCCGGGGCCTCGCGCACCGGGGACGCGGCGCTCCCGTCGGGCAGCAGCTGGGGCGGGACCCATCCCGAGGCCGTGGGACCGGCGGGCGCCGCGACGGGATCCGGCGCGTCGAACGGCGTCGTCGCGGGCGCGGGCGCCCCGTGCTCCGGAGCGGGAGCGGGTGTCGCGATGCCGGATGCCGCCTCGCCGCGTGCCGCCCCGAGGACGCCGCCGCTGCTGCGCGGGGCCGGGACGTAGGCGGCAGGCGGACGCGGGCCGGCGGCCGTCGCGAGCGAGGGCAGCTCGCTGCGGACGTCCGCCAGATCCGTGGCGACCGTCTTGCGCGCGATGCGCATGCGCTTGTCGTCGTACGGGTTGAGGCCGCGCCGGGCGTCGACGAGCCAGGTGGCGCCCGCGAGGTCCGCCCAGCCCCGGCCCCGGCGCTCCGGGTCGAAGAACGGCGACAGCGCGATCACCAGCAGCGGCCCCAGGAGCGGCACCGCGAAGCTCGCCCACAGCACGAGCCCGCGCACGACCGCGCCGCGCCAGAAGCCGGGGCGCTCGAGCGTGCGGACGTTCACCGACCGCAGGCCGGTGAGCGCCTTGCCGAGCGTGATGCCGCGCCGGCCGTGCAGCACCAGCTGAACGATGAGGTAGACGGTGGTGAGCACGGTCGAGATCGCGGTGAGCACCACGACGAGCACGAGCCGCCCCTGCAGCGCCTCGGCGGGATCCGCCTCCGCCGACGCGGCGAGCAGCGCCGGCAGCGCGCCCAGCAGCAGCGGCAGCTGCAGCAGGACGTAGACGACCGCCTCGATGGTCGCCGACAGCGCGCGGCGACCGAAGGGCGCCCGCACGAGGCCGAGTGACGCGGCGTACTCCGGCCGCGGTCGCCCGTCGTCGTCGAGACCCTCGATACCACGGGTCGACTCGTCGATCTCCCAGATCACGCGGTCCTCCTGGCCAAAACTCCGCATCGACCCTAACCCGGGCGCCCGGCGGGCGCCGTCATCGGAACACGGCGTCAGTGGAAGAAGTGGCGCTCGCCCGTGAAGAACATCGTGACGTTCGCAGCCTGCGCGGCGGCGATCACCTCGTCGTCGCGCACGGAGCCGCCGGGCTGGATGATCGCCGAGATGCCGGCGTCGAGCAGCACCTGCGGGCCGTCGGCGAAGGGGAAGAACGCGTCGGATGCCGCCACCGACCCCGCCGCGCGGTCCCCGGCGCGCTCGACGGCGAGCCGGCACGAGTCGACGCGGTTGACCTGCCCCATGCCGATGCCGACCGTCGCCGAGTTCTTGGCCAGCACGATGGCGTTGGACTTCACGGCGCGGCACGACTTCCACGCGAAGATGAGGTTCGTCATCTCGTCGTCCGACGGACGCTCGCCCGAGACGAGCTGCCAGTCCTTGGCGACCGACTCGATGTCGTCGGGGAACCGGTCGGCGTCCTGCAGCAGCAGGCCGCCCGACACCAGGCGCACGTCCATCCGCTCCTGCTGCCAGTCGGCCGGCAGCTGGAGCACGCGCAGGTTCTTCTTGAGGCGGAACACCTCCAGCGCCTCGGGCTCGAAATCGGGCGCGACGATGACCTCGGTGAAGATGTCGCGGAGGTTCTCGGCCATCTTCAGCGTCACGGTGCGGTTGGCCGCGATGACGCCGCCGAAGGCCGACACCGGGTCGCACTCGTGCGCGCGCAGGTGGGCGCTGGCGATGGGGTCCGGCGACTTCGGAGCCGCCACGGCGATGCCGCACGGGTTGGCGTGCTTGATGATCGCGACGGCGGGCTTGACCATGTCGAACGCGGCGCGGAGGGCGGCGTCGGCGTCGACGTAGTTGTTGTACGACATCCCCTTGCCCTGCAGCTGCGTGGCCTGGGCGATGCCGTGGCCGCCGTTGCGGGTGTAGATCGCCGCACGCTGGTGCGAGTTCTCGCCGTAGCGCAGCGTGGCGAGGCGCTCGGCCTTGATCGTGAGGTGCGCGGGCAGGTCGTCCTCGAGGAGCGTGCCCTCCGAGAACCAGGTCGCCACGGCGCGGTCGTACTCCGCGGTGTGCGCGAACGCGCGCGCGGCGAGCTCGCGGCGCTGCACGAGCGAGGTGCCGCCGGACCGCACGGCCTCGATGACGGCCGGGTACGACGACGGCGAGACGACGATGGCGACGTTGGCGTAGTTCTTCGCCGACGCGCGCACCATGGCGGGCCCGCCGATGTCGATCTGCTCGACGACGTCGTCGCCCTGCGCGCCGGAGCGCACGGTCTCGACGAAGGGGTAGAGGTTCACCACGACGAGCTCGAACGGGGCGATGTCGAGATCGGCGAGCTGCCGCTCGTGGTCCTCGAGGCGGAGGTCGGCGAGCAGGCCCGCGTGCACGCTCGGGTGCAGCGTCTTGACGCGGCCGTCGAGGGATTCGGGGAACCCGGTGACGCGCGAGACGTCGGTCACCTCGTACCCCGCCTCGCGCAGCAGCGTCGCCGAGCCGCCGGTCGAGACGATCTCGACGCCCGCCTCCGCGAGGGCGGCGCCGAGCGTCAGGAGGTCGGTCTTGTCGCTCACCGACACCAGCGCCCGGCGCACCGGGACGACGTCGCGGGAGCGGTAGAGGGCGGGGTCGTGGCTCGGTCCGGCCATGGCGGGTTCTCCTCGGTGGGGTGGGTCAGAGCTGGGCGCGTGCGGAGGCCGCCGCGAGGTCGAGGTCGCCGGTCGCGATGCGGCGCACGACGTCGATGAGCAGGCGGCGCTCGACGGGCTTGATGCGCTCGTGCAGGGCGTGCTCGTCGTCGCCGGGAAGCACGGGCACGCGCTCCTGGGCGAGGATCGGCCCCGAGTCGACGCCGCTGTCGACGATGATGACGCTGGCTCCGGTCTGCGCGACGCCGGCGGCCAGCGCGTCGCGCACGCCGTGCGCGCCGGGGAACTCCGGCAGATACGCCGGGTGCGTGTTGATGATGCGGGGCGACCACGCGTCGACGAGGTCGGCCGGCAGCAGGCGCATGAGGCCGCTGAGCACGACGAGGTCGGGCTTCCACACGGCCAGCTGCGCACCCAGCTCGGCGCCCCATTCCTCACGGGTGCCGAATCGCGCGAACGGCACCATGAAGGTCGGGATGCCGTAGTCCTCCGCGTGCGCGAAGCCGTCGGCCTCGCGGTCGCCGCCGACGACGACGATGCGGGCGGGGAACTCGGGTTCGGCCGCCGCGTCGAGCAGAGCACGCAGATTCGACCCTGTGCCCGAGATGAGGACGGCGACCGTGAGCACCGACTCAGTTTAGTCCGGAACCCGGCTCGGACCGTGCGACGTGAGCCGCGGCAGCTCGATGGGCTCGGTCGTCGCCTCCGCGGCGGCGGCGGGTGCGGGCGGTTCGGGCGCGGCCGGATCGTGCGAGCCGCGGGGGGAAAGCAGCAGGATGGCCGCGCCGACGAGCACCTCGAGCCCCACCGCGAGGGCCACGGGCCCTGCGTCCGGGCCGAAGTGCGCCAGGCGCCCCGGTCCGACGGATCCGGACGCGGCGACGCAGAGGAGCGCGGCGGCGGCGCCGGACACGAGCGCGATGCCCGCGGTGATCGTGAGCCGCGCCGCGACGGCGTCCTCCGCGCGCCCGGGCGTCGGCGCGCCGGCGTGCACCAGACGGGAGCGGGCGATCCACCCCGCGAGCGCGCCGAGCGCGACGGGGAGGAGCGCCAGCAGGAGCAGCCACGAGGTCGTCGACTCCGGCACGGCGCCCAGCGCGGGAAGACCCGGCACGATGCCCACCTGCGTGCCGGCCGGCGAGACGGAGGTGCCCTCGCCCACCGCGAAACCCGGTCCGGCCACGAAGCTGAGGCCCCACACGGCGAGGGTCGGGACGTACGCCAGCTGCGCGAGCGTGAGCAGGGTCGCGCCGAGCACGTCGGCGTCGCCCGCCTGGAAGAGGGCCACGATCCGACCCGCCCGCGCGAACACCGCGACGGCGGCGACGGCCGCGCCGAGGCCGACGAGCCCCACCACCACGACGGCGGATCCCCGCGCGATGAGCGCCGGGGTCTCGGCCCAGCCGTGCGGCATCGACTCGACCCGGTCGCGGAGCCGCGCGATCGCACCCGATCCAGCCTCGATCCACTCCGTCACCACGGCGGCCGTGAGCGCGGGCAGCGCGAAGACCAGCGTGGGCACCAGGATCGCCTGCCAGGTCACCGCGACCGCGACGCCGTTCACTCCCGTGAGCGCCGCGCCGGTCGCGAGCGCCGCGAACACGACGATCGACGAGGCCACCCCGGTGATCCACGCGTCGGCGCGCGACGCGCGCACGCCCGACCGGGCGGCGAAGACGGCGGTGAAGACGGCGAACGCCAGCGGGGCGAGCGAGAGGGCGAAGGATGCCGCGTCGGCGGGGATGCCGGTCGCGGCGAGGTACTCGGGCGGGAGCGTGATGTGCAGCGGCACGAGGTTGCCCAGCTGCCACACCGCCACGGCCGCCGGCCACAGCACCCCCCAGTCGGCGCCACCGCCGAACCCGAAGACCCACAGCAGCGTCAGCGGCGCGAGGGTCGCCGCGATCCCGACGGCGACCGCGATGGCGGCGTCGACGGAGGAGAGGAGGGCGACGATGAGGCGATGCATGCGCCATAGACCCTACTTCGCGCCGCGTCCGCCTCCCGGTCGCCCGCGCCGCGGAGGCGCGGCATCCGTGCGGAATCTTCCGGCCGCCGGAGCGACTAACGTTCTCTGACGGAGGTCAACCACACATGAGCGCAGCCCCGTCCACGACGTCGAACGCACCCGAGGCACTCGACGGCAGCGAGACACCCCCGCCGAAGAACGGCTTGGACAGGTTCTTCGAGATCACCCGGCGAGGATCGACCATCGGCACCGAGGTGCGCGGCGGTGTGGTGACGTTCGTGACGATGGCCTACATCGTCATCCTCAACCCGATCATCCTCTCCGGCGGCGTCGACGTCGCCGGGGACTCCCTCGGCTTCACCCAGGTGGCGGCGACCACCGCGCTCACCGCCGGTGTCATGACCGTGCTGTTCGGCCTCGTGACCCGTCTGCCGTTCGCGTTCGCGGCCGGGCTCGGCATCAACTCGTTCCTCGCGGTCTCGGTCGTCGGCCAGGTGACGTGGGCCGAGGCGATGGGTCTCGTCGTCATCAACGGTCTGATCATCGTGCTGCTGGCGGCGACCGGGCTGCGGCGCATGATCTTCGACGCCGTGCCGATCCAGCTGAAGATCGCCATCACGGTCGGCATCGGCCTGTTCATCGCCTTCATCGGATTCGTCGACGCGGGCCTGGTCACCTCGACGGGAGCGTCCTCTCCCCCGGTCGGCCTGGGCGTCGACGGTTCTGTCGCGACGGTCCCCACCCTCATCTTCGTGTTCACGCTGCTGCTGACCGGCGTCCTGGTGGCGCGCAAGGTCAAGGGCGGCATCCTGATCGGCCTCGTCACCGGCACCGTCGTCGCGGTCGTCGTCGAGGCGATCTGGAACATCGGGCCGAAGTTCGCCGGCGACGAGGTCAACCCGGGCGGCTGGGGCCTGTCGGTGCCAGAGCTGCCGGCGTCGCTCGTGAGCGTCCCCGACCTCTCGCTCGTCGGTCAGATCTCGTTCGGCTCGTTCGAGCGGATCGGCGTGCTCGCAGCCCTCATGCTCGTCTTCACGCTCGTCTTCACGAACTTCTTCGACGCCATGGGCACCATGACGGGCCTGTCGAAGGAGGCGGGGCTCGCGGACGAGAAGGGCGACTTCCCCCGCATCAAGTCGGCGCTGATCGTCGAGGGCGTCGGCGCGGTCGCCGGTGGATTCACGTCGAGCTCGTCCAACACGGTGTTCATCGAGTCCGGCGCCGGCATCGGCGAGGGGGCGCGGACCGGCTTCGCGAACGTCGTCACCGGTGCGCTGTTCCTCATCGCGATGTTCTTCACGCCGCTGGTGTCGATCGTGCCCACCGAGGTCGCTGCCGCCGCGCTGGTGATCGTCGGCGCCCTGATGATGTCGCAGATCCGCTTCATCGACTTCACCGACTTCTCGATCCTGCTGCCGGTCTTCCTCGCCGTCACCGTCATGCCCCTCACCTACTCGATCGCCAACGGCATCGGGGCGGGCTTCATCGCGTGGGTCGTGGTGCGCTCGCTGTCGGGCAAGGCGCGCGAGATCAGCCCGCTGCTGTGGGTCGTCGCGGCCGGCTTCGTGCTCTACTTCGCCCGCGGGCCGCTGGAGGCCGTGCTCGGCTGAGTCTCACCGCGAAGGGGACGGGTGCTGCGGCATCCGTCCCCTTCGGCATCTCCCGGCCCGGCGCGCCTCGGGTTCGGGGCGCGCGACGCGCATCCGGGGCGCACGCGACGCGCCCCGGACGAGCGGGACGCGCCCCAAACCCGGGAACCAGGGGTTCAGCGCAACGGCGTCCAGCCGGGCGGGAGCGGACCGTCGAGGTCGGCGCGCTCGCGGTCGACCGCGGCCGACCAGCCCTGGGCGGCCCCGACGGCGTCGAAGCCGCCGCGCGCGACCCGGAAGCCGACATCGTCGTGGTGCATGCGCGGCGCGCCACCCCGGCGCGTCGACGCGCGCACGCTCCACGCGTCGTCGGCGAAGCCGCCGCCCCGGAACACCCGGTAGTCGGCGTAGCGCGCGGGGTCGAGCAGGTCCCAGCACCACTCCCACACGTTGCCGAGGGTGTCGAAGAGCCCGTTGAGATTCGGATGCTTCCCGCCGACGTCCTGCGGCGACGTGACGCCGTCCGCGCTCGTCCACGCGATGTCGGCGAGCGGTCCGTAGTGCGGGCCGGCCGACCCCGCGCGGCACGCGTGCTCCCACTCGGCCTCGGTCGGCAGGCGGAAGCCGTCGGCATCGACGTGCCACGTGACCACCTCGCCGTCGAACGTGTAGGCGGGGTCCAGTCCCTCCCACTCGGACGCGGCGTTGCAGAAGCGGATGGCCCGCAGCCAGCTCACGTCGGTCGCCGGCCGCCGAGGGTGGGTCGACGGCTCGCCGAGGAGCTCGGCGAGCTGCTCCTGGGTGACGGGGAACACGCCGATCTCGAACGGCTCGAGCTCGACGCTCCAGCGCGCCTTGCGGCGGGCGTCGTGGAGGGTGACCGTCCCGGCGCCGATCGACGCCAGCTCGATGTCGGTCATGCGGGCCGGCTCAGCCGTCCTGCGGCTCCAAGACGAACACGGCGATCTGCCGGTCGGTGCGAGTCTGGTACGCGTCGTAGTCGGGCCACACCGCGCACGCGCGCTCCCACCACTGCGCGCGCTCGTCGCCGTCCAGCTCCCGCGCGAGGTAGTCGCGCTTCACATCGGCGTCCTGCAGCTCCACGAGCGGGTGGCGACGCATGTTCTCGGCCCACTTCGGCTCGTCCGGCGCGCCGCCCTTCGACGCGACGACGGCGTAGCGGCCGTCGTGCTCGACGCGCATGAGCGCGGTCTTGCGCAGCGCTCCGGACTTCGCGCCGACGGTCGTCAGCACGATGATCGGCACGCCGCGCAGCGTGTTCGCCTTCTCTCCGTTGGAGGCCTCGAAGACCTCCGCCTGCTTGCGCGCCCAGTCGGACGTGGACGGCTTGTACTCTCCGGTCAACGGCATGCCACCAGCGTATTCGGCCTGCGCAGGGGCGGGCCGCGCGCCCTCTATGTTCGAGTCATGCCCAACATCAGAGTCGAACTCCTTCCCGGACGCACCGTGGACCAGCGCCGCCGCTTCGCCGAGGAGGTCACCCGCGCCGCCGTCGAGGCGCTCGGGGCCCGCAGGCAGGACGTCCGCATCATGTTCGAAGAGGTCGCCGCCGACTTCGTGGCCAACGGCGGCGTCCTCGCCAGCGATGACGCCGACCGCGCGGGCCAGGTGTCGCGTTTCGGCGGCTCGCCGGTCGCCGGCTGAGACGACGACGGCGGATGCCGCGACCCGGGGTCGCGGCATCCGCCATCGCTTGTCGAGCTGTACCCCTTAGAGCGACTCGATGATCTCGCGCATGAGCTCGGCGGTCTCGGACGGCGTCTTGCCGACCTTGACGCCGGCGGCCTCGAGGGCCTCCTTCTTCGCCTGCGCGGTGCCGGCCGAACCCGACACGATGGCGCCGGCGTGGCCCATCGTCTTGCCCTCGGGGGCGGTGAAGCCGGCGACGTAGCCGACGACCGGCTTGGTGACGTTGGCCTTGATGAAGTCGGCCGCGCGCTCCTCGGCGTCGCCGCCGATCTCGCCGATCATGACGATCGCCTTGGTCTCGGGGTCGGCCTCGAACGCCTCGAGCGCGTCGATGTGGGTGGTGCCGATGATCGGGTCGCCGCCGATGCCGATGGCGGTGGAGAAGCCGATGTCGCGCAGCTCGAACATCATCTGGTACGTGAGCGTGCCCGACTTCGAGACCAGGCCGATCGGTCCCTTGCCGGTGATGTTGGCGGGCGTGATGCCCACGAGCGACTCGTCAGGCGTGATGATGCCCGGGCAGTTGGGGCCGATGATGCGGGTCTTGTTGCCCTTGGCCGACGCGTACGCCCACGCCTCGGCCGAGTCGCCGACGGGGACGCCCTCGGTGATGACGACCAGCAGCGGGATCTCGGCGTCGATCGCCTCGATCATCGCGGCCTTCGTGAACGCGGCGGGGACGAACGCGATCGAGACGTCCGCACCGGTCTTCTCGATGGCCTCGGCCACCGAGCCGAACACCGGCAGCTCGACGCTGCTGCCGTCCTTGTCCTTGTGCAGCACCGTGGTGCCGGCCTTGCGTGCGTTCACGCCGCCGACGACATTGGTGCCGGCCTTGAGCATGAGCGCGGTGTGCTTGGTGCCCTCGCCGCCGGTGATGCCCTGGACGATGACCTTGGAGTCCTTGTCAAGAAAGATCGACATGTCTGTTGTTCCTTATGTGGGTCGCTGAGCTTGTCGAAGCGGCGGTCAGGCGTTGGCGAGCTCGGCGGCCTTGTCGGCGCCCTCGTCCATCGTGGCGGCCAGGGTCACCAGCGGGTGGTTGGCATCCTGGAGGATCTTGCGGCCCTCCTCGACGCGGTTGCCGTCCAGGCGCACCACGAGGGGCTTCGACGCGGTGGCGCCGAGCTCCGCGAGCGCACCGACGATGCCCTTGGCGACGGCGTCGCACGCCGTGATGCCGCCGAAGACGTTCACGAACACCGACTTGACCTGCGGGTCGCCGAGGATGACGTCCAGGCCCGCGGCCATGACCTCGGCCGAGGCGCCGCCGCCGATGTCGAGGAAGTTGGCGGGCTTGACCCCGCCGTGGTTCTCACCGGCGTACGCGACCACGTCGAGGGTCGACATGACCAGGCCCGCGCCGTTGCCGATGATGCCGACCTCGCCGTCGAGCTTGACGTAGTTGAGGTCGTTCTCCTTGGCCTTGGCCTCCAGCGGGTCGGCGGCGGCCTTGTCCTCGAGGAGCGCGTGCGCGGCGTGACGGAACTCGGCGTTGTCGTCGAGCGTCACCTTGCCGTCGAGGGCGATGACCTCGCCGTCCTCCGACAGGATGAGCGGGTTGACCTCGACGAGGGTGGCGTCCTCGCCCTTGTAGACGTTGTAGAGCTTGACGAAGACGTCGCTCACCTTGTCGACGAGGCCCGCGTCGAAGCCGGCGGCCTCGGCGATCTCGACGGCCTTGGCCTTGTCGATGCCCGTGCCCGGGTTGACGTCGATGCGGGCGAGCGCCTCGGGCTTCTCGACCGCGAGCTGCTCGATCTCCATGCCGCCCTCGACGGAGGCGAGCGACAGGTAGGAGCGGTTGGCGCGGTCCAGCAGCACCGAGAAGTAGTACTCCTCGGCGATGCGGGCGCCCGCGGCGACCATGACCCGCTTGACGACGTGGCCCTTGATGTCGAGGCCGAGGATGGCCTTGGCCGCCTCGTAGGCCTCGTCGGGGCTCTTGGCGACCTTGACGCCGCCCGCCTTCCCGCGGCCGCCCGTCTTGACCTGGGCCTTCACGACGACGACGCCGCCGCCGAGCTTCTCGGCCGCTGCCTTCGCCTCCTCGGGGGTGTCGGCGACGATGCCCGGGAGCACCGGCACCTCGTACTTCTCGAAAAGGTCTCGTGCCTGGTACTCGTACAGATCCACAGTGATTCCTTCGCTGGGGCGAACGGGCGGGATGACGCGGGGAAAGCGTCTTGATGTCGAGATATCGACCAGTGCCCCAGCCTACTACCGGTCGTCGTCCGGTTCTGACCGCAGCGACGCGCCGGGCGGTTCCTCGACCTCCTCGCCCGGCACCCGCGGCAGTCCGGACAGATCGTGCAGCGCAGGGCCCTCCAGGCGGCGCCCTTCCGCGGTGAACCGGGACGCGTGCAGCGGACAGTCCCACGTGCACTCTGCGTCGTTCCACCGCAGGACGCCGCCCATGTGGGTGCAGACGGCGCTCACCGCCCTGGTGCGCCCGCCGACCGTCGAGATGCCGACAGGCTGTCCTGCACGGCTCGCGACGACGCCGCACCCCTCGGCGGGGCGACGCACCGGCGTGGGAACGCTCTGGGCGCCGATCCAGCCGGATGTCGCCTCCCAGCCGACCCGCAGATTCTGCACGCCGCCGCGTGCGAGGTCGGCCGGGACGGTGAAGCGCGTCGAGAGGACGTTCATCCAGTCCGGACGATCTCGCCGGGGCACCCGGTCGATCTCGGCGGCCAGGCGCAGCGCGGCGGCGGGCGCGTTGGACAGGCCCCACTTCGCGTAGCCGGTGGCGAACCGGATTCGTCCGAGGGACCGGGGCATCGCCCCGACGAACGGCACGAGGTTGTGCGACTCGTAGTCCTGCGCGGACCACGCCGCGACCGGCTCCGCCCCGGGGAAGTGGCGCTGGGTCCACGTCACGAGCGCGTCGATCCGCGTGCGCGGCGAGGACGAGCGTCCGGTGGGGAACCCGTTGCCCCCGACGACGAGCTGCGCCTGGTCGGCGGGCCCGTCCTCGGCCGTGATGGATCTGACCGACTTCGTCTCGCCGTCGACCGTGACGTACAGCCCCTCGGGAAGCGGCCCGTCCGTCGCGAACGCCACGCACGAGGAGCGAAGCCCGCGCACCTTGGCGAAGTACAGTCCGCGATCGACGATGGGCGTGGCGGTCGCGAGCACGACGTGATCGGCCTCGGCGTAGCCGGCGGTCGTGTCGACGGCCGCGCGCGGGACGACGTGCGCGCATGTGACGCGCACGCCGGTGTGCAGCGTCCCGCCCTCGCGGACGAAGGCCTCGGCGAGCGCGACGAGGAGCCGGTACGGGTCGATCGCCACCTGGGAGTCCAGTGCCACCGCGCCGAGGATCGGGAACGGCGACTGCGCGAGCTGGTCCGGCTCGACGCGTCGCGCCGGCAGTCCGGCGTCGAGTGCCGCCTCGAGCTCCGCGTCCACCCGGTGCACGCCCTCGGGCGTCTGGGCGTACGAGTAGGCGGCGCGGCGGGAGTACGGCACGCCGAGCTCGTCGGCGGTCGCGGTCAGCCATCGGGCGCCGTCGAGGTTGGCGTCGACGTAGGCGCGGGCCAGGCGCGCGGAATGGTGGCGGCGCAGCGCGGACAGCACCGACCCCTGCAGCACGGTGAGCTTGCCGGTATTCGCACCGGACGCGAGCTCCCCGACCTCACCCGCCTCGATCACGGCGACCTCGCGCCCCTGGCGCACCAGCATCAGGGCGGTCGCCAGGCCCGTCAGCCCCGCGCCGACGACCACCACGTCGCGGTGTCGTCCCGGTTCGAAGGGGGTTCCGGCGACCCGTGGCGCCCCCCGCTTCCAGATCGGCGTCATGGAGCAAGTGAAGTGCACGATCGACGCCGCGTCGAGCCCCGTTGACAGCGGCGGGTCCGTGCGTCCTCGGCGCGCGGCGGAGCGTCGCGGCGGGCGCGGAACGCACGGACTAGGCTCTCCCCGAGATGTCCGACACCGCCGCCTCCGCCGCTCAGGCCGCTTCGCGCGCGGCCGTGGTGGCCGCCGCGCTGGAGCTCTTCGACGAGCAGGGCTTCGACCAGACCTCCGTGGAGCAGATCGCCCAGGCGGCCGGGGTGTCGCGATCGACCTTCTTCCGGCAGTTCGGCGGCAAGGACGACGTGGTGTTCACCGACCACGAGGTGCTGCTCGACCGCCTGCGGGAATTCCTGGGGCAGGCGCACCGCGACCCGTGGGCCGCGGTGTGCGAGGCATCCGTCCTCGTCTACTCCCACTTCGCCGCCGACCCCGAGCTCGCCCGCCGCCGCTACGCGGTGGTGCGCGGCGTGCCGGCGCTGCGGGACCGCGAGATCGTGACCGTCTTCCGCTACGAGCGGCTCTTCGACGAGTACCTGCGCGCGTCGCTGCCGGGGCTCGACCCCCTCGACGCCGTGGGATTCGCCGCGCTCGTTACCGCGGTGCACAACCACGTGCTCCGGCGCCTGATCCGCGGGCCGAAGAAGGTCCCGGTCTCGGTGCTGCGCGCGGCGCTCGACGACGCGCGCCGCCGGTTCGGCGTCCTTCCGGACGGCGAGTCGGATGCGGCCGCCGACGACGTGGTCGTCGCGGTGTTCCGCCGGGGCACGCCGACCGCGGAGCTCACCCGCAGACTCCGCGAGCAGCTCGACGCCTGACCCGCCCGGGGAAGAGGAATTTTCCTGTTCCGCGGGGGATCCCCCGCTGTATGTTCAAGCCATGAGCACCGTGGACGCCTCGCAAGACACGGCAACGCCCGCCCCCTGGTTCGCCCAGGATCCCGACGCCGTCGTCGCCGCCCTGCGCAGCGACCGCGAGCGCGGACTGACCTCCGCCGACGCCGCGCAGCGGCTGGCGGAGCACGGCCCCAACTCGATCGCCGCCGAGAAGCCCCCGTCGACATGGCAGGTGGCGCTGCAGCAGCTGGCCGACCCCATGAACATCATGCTGGTGGCCGTCGCGATCATCAGCCTCTTCATCAACCAGGTGAGCGTCGGAATCCTCGTCGGTGCCCTCGTCGTGCTCAACATCGTGCTCGGCACGCGGCAGGAGATGAAGGCGAAGGCATCCGTCGACGCGCTGTCGAAGATGCAGATCCCGCAGGCGAAGGTCGTCCGCGACGGCACGCTGGTCCAGCTGGACGCGACGACCCTCGTCCCCGGCGACATCGTGAACCTCGAGGCGGGCGACCTGGTCCCCGCCGACGGGCGGATCCTCCGGTCGGCGACGCTCGAGACGCAGGAGGCGGCGCTCACTGGCGAGAGCGCGCCGATCGCGAAGGATGCCTCGACCCTCGCCGATCCCGAGACCACACTGGGCGACCGCACCGACATGGTCTTCCAGAACACCCAGGTCACCCGCGGCACGGCGGCGATCGTCGTCACCGACACCGGCATGCAGACGCAGATGGGTCGCATCGCGTCGATGCTCTCGTCCGTCAAGCCCGCCAAGTCGCCCCTGCAGCGTGAGCTCGACTCGCTCACCGGCGTGCTCGGCTGGATCGCATGGGGGGCCGTCGCCGTCATCATCGTGACGGGCCTGCTGCGCGGGCAGGAGATCGCCTCGGTGATCCTGCTCGGCATCTCGATGGCGATCTCGGCGATCCCGACGGGCATGCCGTCGTTCGTGCAGGCGATGCTCTCGTACGGGTCCCGCCAGCTCGCGGAGCACAAGGCGGTGGTCAAGAACCTCACCGACGTCGAGACGCTCGGCGCGACGAGCGCCATCAATTCCGACAAGACCGGCACGCTCACCATGAACGAGATGACGGTGGAGTCGCTGTACTACCGCGGCGAGTGGTTCACGGTGGCGGGCTCCGGCTACGAGAAGACCGGCGAGGTCCGCCACGCCGCCGGACTCCCCGTGCCGCAGTTCACCCAGCTCGCCCTCGGGCTCACGCTCTGCAGCGACGCCACCGTGTCGGACGACGGCGCGGTCATCGGCGACCCGACCGAGGCCGCCCTGGTGGTGCTGGCGGCGAAGCTGGGCGCCGAGGCGGAGCTCACGCGCGCGAAGTTCCCGCGGGTGGCCGAGGTGCCGTTCGACTCGGCGTACAAGTTCATGGCGACCTTCCACCGCATCCCGGTGGAGGGCACCGAGACGCTCGTCGGCTACGTCAAGGGCGGCCCCGACGTCGTGCTGGACCGCTGCAGCGCGGTGGCGACCATGGACGGCGTCGTGCCGATCGCCGACCGCCGCGAGCAGATCCTGGAAGCCAACCGCTCGCTCTCCGAGCAGGGGCTGCGCGTGCTGGCCTTCGCGTTCCGACGCTACGCGCCGGACGCGGCGGTGGCGGAGGATCCGATGGCGGCCGTGTCCGACCTCATCTTCGTCGGGCTGGTCGGGATCATCGACCCGCTGCGCCCGTCGTCGAAGGAGGCGGTGCGGATCGCCCGGGAGGCGGGCATCGAGGTGCGCATGATCACCGGCGACCACGCGATCACGGCCGCCGCGATCGGCTCCAAGCTCGGTCTCGGCGAGGGCGCCGCCAGCGGCGCCGAGATCCAGGCGATGAGCGACGACGAGCTCAAGGCCGCCCTCCCCCGACTCCACATGTTCGGCCGGGTCACGCCCGAGGACAAGCTGCGCCTGGCCCGCCTCATGCAGGAGCAGGGCGCCGTCGTCGCGATGACCGGCGACGCCGTGAACGACGCCGCCGCGCTCAAGCAGGCCGACATCGGCGTCGCCATGGGGTCGGGAAGCGACGTGACCAAGCAGGCGGGGAAGATGATCCTCGTCGACGACAACTTCGGGACCCTCGTCACGGCCGTCCGCCTCGGGCGCTCGATCTACGAGAAGATCGTCAGCTACGTCCGGTTCCAGATGTCGCAGCTGTTCTCGCTCGTGCTGCTGTTCCTCGTGGCGAGCATCTTCGGCATCAACGACGGCGTGCCGCTGACGCCCATCATGGTGCTGTTCCTGAACTTCTTCGTGGCGATCTTCCCCGTCATCGTGATCCTCCTCGACCCGGCTCCCGAGGGCATCATGCTCAAGCCGCCGCGCGACCCGAAGAAGACCATCGCCAATCCCGCGGCGGTGACGCTGTGGTTCATCTACGGCGGCCTCATCTTCCTCACGACGCTGATCCCGCTGCTGATCTACCCCGACCAGCTCAGCTCCACCCAGCCGAACGTGCCCGTGACCATGGCATTCGTCGTGTGCGCCCTCGGCTCGATCTTCGGCGGCCTGGTGATGCGCCGCGATCCCGAGTCCGGCCTCGCGCCGCCCATCCTCATCGCGGTGAAGTGGCTCTCCATCCCGCTCGTGCTCACGGTGGCGGCCGTCGAGGTCGGCTTCATGCAGCGGCTCATCGGAACGACGAGCCTGTCGGGCGACGAGTGGCTCACGGCACTCGGGCTGGCGCTGCTGGTGCCCGTGCTGATCGAGCTGGAGAAGTGGATCCGGCGCAGCCGCCTCCGCCGCCGGGCGGCGGTCGCATGACGGGCACGGGCGGCGGCGCGGGCCCGTGGGCGCCGGCGTCGGCGCCGTCGCATACGATCACTTGAGGCGTCCCCCTGCGCCGAGGATAGGAACGCCATGACCGACGCGCTGCGCCGAAACAATGTGAGGGTCACGGGCGAACCCGGTCGCCCGATGGTGATGTTCGCCCACGGCTTCGGCTGCAGCCAGGAAGCGTGGAACCTGGTCGCACCCCGGTTCGAGGCCGGCCACCGCGTCGTCCTGTTTGACCACGTCGGCGCAGGCGGCTCGGACTCGTCCGCGTACGTCCCCAGCAAGTACGACTCGCTCGACGGGTACGCGACGGACGTGCTCGAGATCCTGGAGGCGCTCGACGCGACGGACGTCGTCTTCGTCGGCCACTCGGTGAGCGCGATGATCGGCGTGCTGGCCGCCAACCGCGATCCGTCCCGCTTCAAGGCGCTCGTGCTCGTCTCCCCCTCGCCGCGGTACACCGACGAGAACGGCTATCGAGGCGGCTTCCGGCGCAGCGACATCGACGCGATGATGGACGCCCTCGACGCGAACTACCTCGGGTGGTCGCGGGTCATCGCGCCGGCGATCGTGGCCAACCCCGATCGCCCCGCCCTCGGCGAGCGCCTCACCGACAGCTTCTGCAGCATCGACCCGACGATCGCCCGGCACTTCGCGCGCGTGACATTCCTCTCCGACAACCGGGCCGACCTTCCGCTCGTCTCCGTGCCGACCCTGGTGCTGCAATGTCGTGACGACGCCATCGCGCCCGAGGAGGTCGGCCGCTATGTGCACGCCGCCATCAAGGAGAGCCGCTTCACGCTGCTGAACGCGACCGGCCACGTGCCCAACCTCTCCGCGCCCGACGAGGTGGCAGACCAGATCCTCGCGTTCGTCGCATGAGCCTGCACGATCGAGGCTGGTTCCAGCTCGCGCCGTGCGGGCTGGTCGCGACCACGCCGGGCGGGGACGTCGTCGAGGCGAACGACACCTTCCTGGCGTGGACCGCCCGCGCGCGGGAGGACGTCGTGGGCCGGCCGTTCGCGTCGCTGCTCGACGGGGGGAGCCGCATCTTCTACGAGACCCGCCACACCCCGCTGATGCACCTCGTGGGCGCGGTGGAGGAGGTCGCCCTGACCCTCGTCGCGGCCGACGGGACGCCGCTGCCGACGCTGGTCAACGCGGTGCGCGACGACGAAACCGGCCTCGTCCGCATGGCGATCTTCAAGGCCACCGAACGCGCGCAGTACGAGCGGGAGCTCCTGGCCGCACGGCGGACCGCCGAGACCTCGGAGCAGCGGGTGCGCGTCCTGCAGGACGTCTCCAGCAGCTTCGACGTCAGCGCCACCGACGACGAGGTCGCCGAGTCGTTCGCCGCCGCCGCGCGCGATGCGTTCGCCGCGCGCGAGGCCGCCGTCTACCTCCGGGAGGACGACGGCGAACTCGTGCTCAGGGGCGGCACGAATCCGCTCGCGGGCAAGGTCGCCCCCATCCCGTCGCTGCGCAACACCCCCGAGGTGACCGTCGTCAACGCCGACGACATCGACGACGTGCACCCCGAGCTCGCCACGGCGATGCGCGCCGAGCGCCTGTCGTCGATCACCGTCACCCCGCTGCTCGCCGAGGGCCGGCGGCTCGGCAATCTCGCGTGCTTCTTCGCACGGCGCACCGACTTCGACGCGCAGTACTTCGAGCTGCAGCAGGCGCTCGGGCGGCAGGCATCCCAGACCCTCACGCGTGTGCGGCTGCAGCGCCGCCTGGCGTTCCTGGCCCTCCACGACCAGCTCACCGGCGTCGCCAACCGCCAGCTGCTGCAGCTGAGCCTGGATGACGAGATCGAGGCGTCCACCGCCTCGGGGGAGCCGCTCGCCGTCCTCTTCCTGGACGTCGACGACTTCAAGAGCATCAACGACGCCTTCGGCCACGCGTCCGGCGACATGGTGCTGCTCGAGATCGCCACCCGGCTGACGGCATCCGTGCGCACCGGTGACCTGGTCGGGCGCATCGGCGGCGACGAGTTCGTCGCGATCTGCCCGGGGGCCGACGCGCTGGCGGCCGAGGCGATCGCCGAGCGGATCCTCTCCGTCACCCGCGCGCCCATCACCGTCGCGGGCGGCGTGGTCTCGGCGTCCGTGAGCCTCGGCATCTCCCTGTACCTGCCCGGGATCGACGAGCGTCCCGACGCGCAGCAGCTGCTGGTGAGAGCGGATGCCGCGATGTACAGCTCCAAGCGCGCCGGCAAGAACCGCCTCACCCTCGCCGCCGTCGACTGACCCCCGCTCCGCCCGCGGTGTCTCGCGGGCAACGTGGTGCATGCCGACGGCCGGAGCGGGTGAACACCGCATCCGCGACGAGACGCCACGCCCCGCCGTGGTGTGTCGACCGAAACGTGGTGTATGCAGAACGAGACCAGGGGTGACCCGATCGGATCGGACCGGGATGATCGGGTGCGGGCGCGCGTCGACCGGAAGGCTGGATGTCGAAGGAGGAACCGTGATCGCGATCCTGAACCGCGTCGTGGAGTACGTCGACGACAACGGGCTCCCGGCCGCCGAGCACGCCCGGCTGAAGGAGCTGAGCGACATCGAGCCGCACGGACTGCTCCAGGTGAGCGCCGACGTCGACCCGGACTACGCCGAGGGCAGCGAGCTGACCTACCTGCACGGCGTCGCGGTCGGCCACGACACCCCGGCTCCCGACGACCTCGACGCGATCGAGGTGCCGGCGGGCACCTGGGCGGTCTTCCGCAGCGAGGGCCCGTACCCGTCGGCGCTGCAGGCGGCGTGGGCCGCGACGGCGACCGACTGGTTCCCGTCGAACCCATGGCGACTGCGGCCCGGACCATCGATCGTCGCCGTGCTCGATCGCGCGGACGACTTCAGCACCGCGACCTGCGAGCTGTGGCTGCCCGTCGAGCGCGATTAGCCGCGCACGCCGCGGCGGACCGGAAGTGCGATCATGACCGGTCCGCCGCGGGCGACCGCAGCCTGCGCTCTCGCATCGCGAGGAACAGCGGGAAGGTGAACGCGAAGGCGGTGACCAGCGACAGGACGATGTAGAGCCACGCGCGCTTCATCCCCAGCCGCCTCGCTTCGACGACGATGAACACGGCGCCGGCGACGGCGACCACGAGCAGGTCGACGCCGATCGAGGAGACAGCCGGGCCCCCTCCGAACACGTCGCCGAGGAAGTCCCGACCGGCGACGACGGTCCACGCATTGAAGAAGAACGTCCCGACGAGGCCGATGATCGCCAGCACGAGGTAGACGATCGCGAGCGGGGTCCAGCTGGCCTTCATGACGCCTCCGGTCGTTTCCCCGGATGCTACCGCCCGCGCGGCCGTGACCAGTTCGTTGTGCGAACCGCGCCCTCCTCCCCCCGGCGTGGCGCACACTGGATGGCATGTGGTTCAGGTTCCTCAAGGCGATCACGCGCCGCGAGCACCGTGTCGCGCCGACGACATGGGTCGCGGCCGTCGCCGCCGTCGTCTACACGGTCGTCCCGATCGACCTCATCCCCGAGCTCGTGCTGGGCCCGCTGGGCTTCGCCGACGACGTCGGCGTGTGGGCGGTCTTCGCCGTGCTCTTCGCCCGCGAGCAGCGCCGCTGGCGGGCCGGTCTCACCACGCGGTAGCGCCGGTGCGCCGCGCCGTCCGCGCATGCGCGTGTCGTAACGTCGTGGTGTGAGTCGCAGCGGCATCTACGTGGAGACGTCGATCGCCGCCCCTCCCCACGCCGTCTGGAACGCGACGCAGGACCCCGCCGAACACGTGCGGTGGGACGTGCGCTTCACGCGCATCACGCCGACCGGCACGGCCGAGGGTGGGGCCACCGCGTTCACGTACGAGCGCCGCGTGCCCTTCCACACCGTGCACGGCACCGGCGTGAGCATCGGCGAGCGGCACGGCGCCGGCGGCGCCCGCACGTCTGCGCTGCGGTTCCACACGAGCGACCGGATGTCGCCCATCAGCGCCGGTCGCGGCTACTGGCGGTACGTGCCCGGCCCCGGCGCCACGGTGTTCATCACCGGCTACGACTACACGCCCGGATGGGGCGTGCTGGATGCCGTCGTCCGCCCGGTCCTGGGCTGGGCGACGGCATGGAGCTTCGACCGGCTGCGGATCTGGCTCGAGACCGGGACTCCGCCCGAGCGCTGGCCGCTGTGGAGCGTGCTGTGGTGGTGGCGCAGCGACCGGCCGCGCGCCGCCCGCTGCCGCCGGGCACCCGCGGGCGGTTCGCGCCGGGCGGACCATCTCGCCGCGGCTCCGGCATCCCTCGCGGCGCTTCCCGATCCGGAGCGCGTGCGATGACGTCGATCTTCCGCGAGGCGCTCGGCGCCGAGTTCGAGCGCCTGCACCCGATGATGCAGCGCCGGTTCGGCGTCGGCCTGCAGTCCGGTGAGGCCTGCGTCGGCCGCGGTGTCATGACCTCGGTCCGTCGCGGCCCGTGGTGGACGGTGCCGTTCCTGCAGATCGGCCGGCTTCGGAACATCCTCGTCCCCGACTCCGGCACCGACGTGCCGTTCACGATCGAGAACTTCCCGTACCGCGACCCGCTGGGGCGCGAGACGGTCACCTTCGTCCGCGAGTACACGATCGGGCGGCGTCATCGGCGATTCGACGCCACCATGATCCTCGACGGCGACAGGATCGTGGACTACCTGGGCACCCACCAGCACCTCGCGGTCGATCTCGATCTGCGCGTCGACGACCGCGGCGGGCTCGTGCTCACCTCCGACGCGCAGCGGTTCTACGAGGGACCTGTCGCCTTCCGCTTCCCGATGCTCTTCAGCGGCCGCGCGCGCCTGCACGAGTACTTCGACGACGCCGACGGGCTCTTCCACGTGGACCTGGAGGTGCACAACCGCCGTTTCGGCTTCCTCTTCGGGTACCGCGGCTCGTTCCGGTGCGAGTGGATGCCGGCGCACGACGCCCCCGCACGGCTCAAGCCGCGCCGCCACGAAGCGCGCACCTGACGCCGCCGACGACGGCGGAGGTGACACTGAGTACTATTGATGCTGGTATTCAGTTCCACCCGCCGCATCGTCGCAACCGCGTCAGGAGTCCCCCGTGACCGATTTCCAGCCCCGCCCCGGTCAGAGCGTCGCCGGCTACGACGTGACCTCGCGCCAGGACACGGACTACTACGCCGTCTTCGCCGACATCCCCGTCGCCGACCGCGCGGCGTGGGATCGCGCCAAGGCGTACATCGACGAGGTCGGCAGCCGCATGCAGAATGCCTGGGACACCGGCGACTACCCCCTCGACATCGCGATGCGCGCCGGCGAGCTGGACCTCTTCAACGACGGCGTCGTCCACCCCGCGCTCACGCGGTTCTCCCCGCTCGCGGCGGGGCTGGTGAACATGGAGATCTCCCGCGGCGACGGCTCACTCGGCACGGTGCTCGCCGTCCAGGGCGGCCTGGCGCTTCGCACGCTCGCCCTGTTCGGCAGCGACGAGCAGCAGTCGAGGTGGCTGGTGCCCGTGGCACGCGGCGAGGTCGCGGCATCCTTCGCACTCACCGAACCCGACCACGGCTCGGACTCGGTGTCGCTCGAGACGGTCGCCCGTGCCGACGGCGGCGAGTGGGTGCTCGACGGCGCCAAGAAGTGGATCGGCAACGGGGCCTCCGGCGGGATCACCCTCGTCTGGGCGCGGGTGGACTCCCCCGGCGACGAGTTCCACGGCGCCGTCCGCTGCTTCCTGGTCGAGCAGACCACGCCGGGCTACACCGGCACCGTGATCTCCGGAAAGGCGTCGCTGCGCGGCATCCATCAGGCGCACATCGTCCTGGACGGCGTGCGCGTGGCGGCCGACGCGGTCCTTCCGGGCACGCGCAGCTTCAAGGACGCCTCGACGGTGCTGTACTCCACCCGCTCGGGCGTCGCCTGGTCGGCGCTCGGCCACGCCACCGCCTGCTACGAGGCGGCTCTGGCCTACTCGCAGCAGCGCGTGCAGTTCGGCAAGCCGCTCGCCAAGTTCCAGATGGTGCAGGAGCGTCTCGCGCAGATGCTCGAGGAGCTCACGGCGATGCAGCTGTACTGCCGGTGGATGGCCGACCTCGAGGAGGGCGGCCGGCTGCGCCCGACGCAGGCGTCGCTGGCGAAGTACCACAACACCCGCGCCGCCCGCCGCATCGCCGCCGTCGCCCGCGACCTCCTCGGCGGCAACGGCATCCTGCTCGAGAACGGCGTCATGCAGCACATGGCCGACATCGAGGCGATCCACACCTACGAGGGCACCGAGAGCATCCAGGCTCTCCTCATCGGCCGCGACATCACCGGCCTGAGCGCTTTCGCCTAGCCCGCTGCGGGACTCGTGCGCAAGCCACCCGGTCGCGCGGCCCTGTGCGCCTACTCTCGGCACATGGGACTCTTCCGCAACGACCCGCAGCGCGTCGTGCTCGAGACGCAGGACGTGGAGCCGAAGGCGACGCGACCCCCGTGGAGCCTGTGGGCCGACGGCTTCGGCAAGCTCGGCATCCGCTCGATCCAGATCATCGTCGTGGTGCTGCTGGTCGCGGGCATCGTCTTCGCGCTGCAGTTCCTCACCCTCGTCACGATCCCGCTCGTGATCGCGCTCATCCTCGCCTGCGCGTTCGCACCGGTCATGCGGTGGATGGTGCGACGCGGGGTCCCGGCGGTGCTGGCGACGGTGATCACGCTCCTGGTCGTCACGGTGCTGCTCACCGGCGTCGGCTGGCTGATCGTATGGGCGATCCGCGACCAGTGGGACGAGCTGTACGCGCAGGCGGTGGACGGCATCGAGGCGGTGATCGCGTGGGTGCGGACGCTTCCGTTCGCGCCGACGCAGGAGCAGCTGGACCAGTGGCTCGAGGGCGTCCTGGACTTCATCACGAGCGCGCAGTTCGGCTCGGGGGCCCTCGCGGGCGTGAGCGCCGTGGCGAACTTCGTGACCGGCTTCGTGCTGATGGTCACGATCCTCTTCTTCTTCCTCAAGGACGGCCCGCAGATGTGGGAGTTCATGCTGCGCCCGTTCCGCGGCGAGAACTACCTGCGGGCGCACCGCATCGGCGACAAGACGGTGGGCGTGCTCGGCTCGTACGTGCGCGGCACGGCGCTCGTGGCGCTCGTCGACGCGGTCGGCATCCTGATCGGCCTCCTCATCCTCGACGTGCCGCTGGCGATCCCGCTGTCGGTGCTGGTCTTCCTCCTCGCCTTCATCCCCATCGTGGGTGCCACGCTCGCCGGCATCATCGCCGCCCTCGTCGCCCTCGTCGCCAACGGCTGGGTCAACGCGCTCTTCGTGGTCGGCGTCGTGGTGCTGGTGAACCAGCTGGAGGGCAACTTCCTCCAGCCGGTGCTCATGGGTCGCTCGATGAAGCTGCACGCCTTCGTCATCCTGGTCGCCCTGACCATCGGCACGGTGCTGGGCGGCATCGTCGGCGCCGTGCTGGCCGTGCCGATCGCGGCGGCGGCGTGGGGAGCCGTGCAGGTATGGGACGGTCCGAACCTCGCGGCCCGGTGGGCGCGCCCGAAGCATCCCGTCGCCGGGTGACGCGCGGCTCCGCGTCCTCCGCCGCCTTACGGCTCAGGGGGCCGGTCGCGGCGGTCTAAGGCATCGGGCGTCCCAAGACTGGGCATCCGCCCGATGAAGCGCCCCCTCCTCAGGGAGGAAGGTCGTTCCTGTCAGCAGTCCGCACCCCGCACCGGGGATCGCGAGCAGACGGGAGCGACCCATGAACGACATCACCTACACCGCCTACACCCTCGACCGGCACCGCGCGTCCGACCTCGCGCGCGACGCCGAGCTCGTGCGCAGGCAGCGCGAGCACGGCCCGGCGGCGGACCGCCCGCGCGTGCGTCCGCTCGCCACGTGGTCCCGCGGGGCGACGCGCGTGCGGCGCTCGACGTTCGTCGCCGCGCGATGACCCGCCGCCGAGCCCGGGAAGGTGCCACGATATGACCATGCCCGCACTCCCCTCGAGCTCGCGCATGGTCGGCCGGCACGCCGAGCTCGCCACCCTGCTCGAGTCGTTCGACGAGGGCTCCGGCGGCCACCCCCGCACCGTCGTCGTGCGCGGCGAGGCGGGTGTGGGCAAGACGCGGCTCGTCCAGGAGTTCCTCGCGCTCGTCGCGACCGACCCCTTCGAGGCCGGACAGCCGGCCGCCGTCACCGAACGCCCCGTCGTCGCGTTCGGGCAGTGCGTCGACCTCGGCCCGATCGGCGCGCCGTTCGGGCCGATCCGCCGCGTGCTGCGCGACCTGCACACGGCGGTCGGCACCGACGAGCTGCGCGAGGCGGCGGGCTCCGCGTCGGCGATCGCGAGCCTGGCCGCGCTCGTTCCCGGCATCGCACCCGAGACCCCCGAGCACGATGAGCCCGCGGGCGAGTTCGCCGAGGCGATCGAGGTGCTGCTCGAGCGGCTGTCGCAGCGGCGGCACATCGTGGTCGTGCTCGAGGACCTGCAGTGGGCGGATGCCGCGACCATGGCGCTGCTGAAGACCCTCGCCAGCACGCTTCGCGGGCGGCGCCTCACGATCGTCGCCACCTACCGCTCCGACGACATCGACCGGTTCCATCCGCTGCGCCCGGTGCTGGCGGAGCTGGACCGCACCCGGTCGGTCGTGCGCGTGGAGGTGACTCCGCTCAGCCCCGACGAGGTCGCCGAGCAGGTCGAGCAGCTCACCGGACGGCTCGACCCCCGGCTCGTCGAGGCACTGGCGGAGCGCAGCGGCGGCATCCCGTTCCTCGTCGAGGAGCTCGTGGATCTGGGCGACCGTCCGCTTCCCGACACGCTGCGCGAGCTGGTGCTCGCCCGCTACGCACGGCTCGGCGACGACGCGCAGCAGGCGGTGCGCACCATGGCCGCCGGTGGCATGCACCTGGACCACGACGTGCTCGCGGCGGTGTGCGCGCTGGACGAGGCGGCGCTCGATCTCGCCGTGCGCGAGGCGGTCCACAGCAGGGTGATCCTCGCCGACGGCGCCGGCTACGCCTTCCGCCATGCGCTGACGCGCGAGGCCGTCGAGGCGGAGATGCTGCCGAGCGAGCGCGTGCGGGTGCACCGTCGCTACGCCGAGCACCTGCGCGACCACCGGGGCGACTCGCCCGACGACGCGTCGGCCGTCGCGGAGCACTGGCTCGCCGCACGCGACCTCACCGCGGCGTTCGATGCCACGGTCGCGGCGCTGCGGCAGTCGCGTTCGCGCTTCTCGCCCGCCACCTCCGCGAAGCTCACCGAGCGTCTCACCGAGCTGTGGGATCAGGTGCCGGATGCCGCGACCCGCGCCGGCACGACGCTCCCCGAGCTGCACCTCGACGCCGCACAGGCGTGGCACGACCTCGGCGACCCCGAGCGCTCGCTGCGGTCGGTGAACGAGGGCCTGGCCGTCTGCCCCGACGACCCGTACACGCGCGCGGCACTGCTGCGCCAGCGGTTCGTCGAGACGTACAACCTCGAACACCACGGCCGCAACGAGGACCTCGAGAAGGCCGTCGCCCTGCTGGAGGGCATCGACGACCCCCGTGCCCGCATCCTGCTGTCGCGCGTGCTCACCAACATCGCGCTGGACGAGCACGGCGAGGCCGCCGCCGCCCACGCGCACCGGGCGATCGCCCTCGCCGAGGAGGCCGGCGACGACGCCGCGCTGGCCGTCGCGCTGACGGTCGAGGCGTGGCGCATCGCGGGCGAGGACGACGACGAGCCCGGCGCGCTGGCACCGCTCGAGCGGGCCGTCACGCTGCGGCTCGACCCGCCGCTGCGCGCGTACGCCGGGCACGCCCTGACCGACATGCTGGTGCGCGTGGGCCGGTACGACGAGGCCATCGTCGTCGGGACCCAGCACTACGACGACGTCGCGCGGGCGGGCATCGAACGCGGCTCGGGCGCGTCGATCGCGCACTCGCTGGCGTTCGCCCTGTTCGCTGCGGGCCGACCTGCCGAGGCCCACCGCTTCGCGCAGCGCGCCCGCCGGCTCATGAACCCGGTCGACAGCGCGTTCGTCGTGCGGCTGCTCGCGTCCCACCTCTCGTGGGACGACCGCCCCGACGAGCGCGACGAGCTGCTGGCCGCCGAGCGCTCACGGATCGACGAGGCCCAGCGCCGCTACCCCGACAAGGAGGGGTGGTGGGTGATCGAGGCGGCGGATCGCGCCCTGACGCTGCACGCGACGGACGGCGGGACGGAGACCGCCGGCGACGTGCTGGCGGTCGCCGAGGGCGAGGCCGGCTCGCCCGCCGCGCGCCGCTACGCGCTCGTGACCGCGGGACTGCTGAGCCTGCCCGCCGGAAGGCCCGCCGCCCCGGAGCTGCGCGCCCGGTTCGAGCGGGCGATGGCGGGCTGGTCCCGCCACGACGCGGCGCAGGCGGCCGCGCAGTTCGTGCGGGCGCTCCTCGCCGACGCCGGCGACGCCGCCACCCCGGCCGACCGGGTGGCGGCATGGCGCGAGGTGTCCGGCGCACCGGGGGACGACGGGCTGCCGGTGTGGCATCGGCAGGCCGGGCGGATCCGCCTCGCGTGGGCGCTCGCCGATGACGGCGACCGCTCGGGCGCGGCCTCCGTCCTGGACGAGGTCGCCGCCGAGGCGCCGCCGCAGGGCGTCGCCCGCGCCGCGCGGTGGGCGGCCGAGCTGGCGGCGCAGGCCCGGCTCGCCGGCGCCGGCGCGCGGCAGACGAAGGGGGCGGCGGCGCTGACGCCGCGGGAGGTGCAGGTGCTCGAGCTGGTCGCCGAGGGGCTCACCAATCCGCAGATCGGCCAGCGGCTCTTCATCAGCCCGAAGACCGCGTCGGTGCACGTGTCGGCGATCCTCGCCAAGATCGGCGCCGCGAACCGCGCCGAGGCCGCCGCACTGTACGCCGCCTCCGCCGCGGCCTCGGCGTCCGCATGAGCGGGACGGATGCCGCGGGGAGCGGCATCCGTCGTCACAGCTCGACGAGCACCTGCGCGATCAGGATCTTGACGACCATCGCGGCCGGGTAGACCAGGGTGTAGCCGAGCGCGACGCGGACGTCGTAGTCGGTGCGGGAATTGGCGAAGCCGAGGATCGCCGGGTTCGTCTGCGCACCGCCGATGACGCCCGACGACCGCGTGCCGCCGAGGCGGAACACGGCGCGGGCGAGCACGAAGGTCGCGCCCATGAAGAACGTCGAGAGCACGGCGCCGAGCACGAGCAGGCGCACCACCTCGCCCGAGGCGATCGCCGAGAGGATGAGCGAACCCGCCTTGGTGCCGGCGAAGGCGAGGAAGGTGAGCAGCCCGAACTCGGCGAGCACGGTCGACGCGGTGTTGGGCAGCGACGTCACCACGCGCCCGATGCGGCCGATGCGCCCCATGATCAGCCCGACGACGAGCACGCCCGCCGCGTAGCCCAGGCTGAACTGCCCGCCGCCGGGGAGCGGGACGACGATCGACCCGAGCAGCATGCCGAGCAGGACGCCGATGCCGAGGGCGACCGGGTTGATGTCGGCGAGACCGCGCTCGGAGTCGCCGAGGAAGCGGGTGATCTCCCCCATGGATCCGGTGGGCCCGACCACGCGCAGGCGATCGCCCTGGTGCAGCACGAAGTCGGGGCTGCCGACGAAGTCGACATCGCCGCGCCGCACCTGCGCGATCGTCGCACCGTAGCGCTCGGGAAGGCGCAGGCTCGCGATCGAGCGTCCGGCCAGCCGTGCATCCGACAGGATGATCCGCCGGAAGTCGAGACGGCTGCGGTCCCGGGTGAGGTCGATCGCCGACGTGTGGCCGAGCTCGGTCTTCACCGCCTCGACGTCGTCGCTCGGCCCGACGACGTTGACGATGTCACCCGGCTCCAGCGCCGTGTCGGGGCCGACGATCTCCACCTCGCCGTCGGCGTGCCGCCGCCGCGAGAACGCCACCCGGCCGCCGTACCCGGCCGCGATGTCGGCCGCGGTCGGGCGCGAGGTGGTGTCGACCTCGATCGGCTTGCCGATGATCGGGGCCTGCGCGTCGGTGTCGCGCGCACGCGAGCGCAGCGCGAGCGCGACGCCGATCATCGCGGCGATGACGCCGTACACGTACGCGCTGGCGTAGCCGACGGTCGCTTCCGGGCTGCCGCCGGTCGCGGCGAGGGCGGGGGTGTTCGTGAGGGCGCCGGCGAACGTTCCGGCGATGGTGAGCGGCGGGATGCCGAGAGCCGACCCGACCCAGAACGCCAGGCCGCCCGCCACGACGAGCACGCCGGCGACAGCGAGCATCAGCAGGTAAGAGGTGCGCAGCGCGTTGAAGAACCCGGGCCCCGCGATGAGGCCGGTGCAGAACGCGAAGACGACGAGCCCGAGGTCGCCGACCGCTGCCGGAAGCTCGATCGTCACCCCCGTCGACACGCCCCACGCGGTGATGCCGATCGCGGCGAAGAGCACGCCGACGGCACCGAGCGAGACGCCCGCGACGCGAACCGTCCCCAGGGCCGCGCCCACCCCGAGGAGGAGGAACAGCAGCACGATCGGGCGTTCGGCCAGGAACTGGAAGACCACGTCCATGCTCACCTCCGTGCCCGGGGCTGACGCGGGCGCTTTCCGAGTCTGCCCACTCCCGCGCCGTCGCGCATCCATCCGGGCCGGGCGAGCCGGGCCGGGCAGGTGGGCGGGGCGCGCCGGGACTGTCGGGTGTCGGCGCGCAGCGGCAGGATGGAGCGCATGCCGTACGAGATCCCCGCGCCGATGCTGGCGAAGTCCGTGCCCGACATCCCCGATCCGGCGAAGGCGCCCGGCGGTCTCAGCTACGAGCCGAAGTGGGACGGGTTCCGCGCCCTCATCTCTTGGGATGGCGAGGACGTCGAGATCGGGTCGCGGGGCGCCAAGCCGCTGACGCGGTACTTCCCCGAGCTCGTCGAGGCGTTCGCCCGCGTCCTCCCCGAGCCGTGCCTGCTCGACGGCGAGATCGTGGTGCCGGTCGATCGCGACGGGCGGCGGCGCCTGGACTGGGAGTCGCTGTCGCAGCGCATCCATCCCGCGGCGTCGCGGGTGAACATGCTCGCCGAGCAGACGCCGGCGATGTTCATCGCGTTCGACCTGCTCGCCGTCGGCGACCGCGACCTGCAAGCGGAGCCGTTCGGCACGAGGCGCGAGGCGCTCGTGACGCTGCTGCGCGGCGTTCCCCATCCCGTCCACGTCACGCGCACGACGGACGACCCCGAGCTCGCGCGGCGCTGGCTCGCCGAGTTCGAGGGGGCGGGCCTCGACGGCGTCGTGGCCAAACCCCTCGACCAGCCGTACGCCCCGGGCAAGCGCTCGATGTTCAAGATCAAGCACGCCCGCACCGCCGACGTCGTGGCGCTCGGCTATCGCATCCACAAGTCCGGACAGGGCGTCGGCTCCCTCCTCGTGGGGCTCTACGGCGAGGACGGCACGCTGTACCCGGTCGGCGGGGTCGCCGCGTGGAGCGACAAGCGCCGGCTCGAGCTCATCGACGAGCTCGCCCCGCTCGTGGAGCGCGACGCCGACGGCGAGGTGCTGCGGGGCGAAGGCGAGAAGTCGCGCTTCCAGTCCGGCCGGGCCGACTCCTCGTTCGTGCGGCTGCGCCCGGAGCGGGTGCTCGAGGTGCGCTACGACCAGCTCGAGGGCTGGCGCTTCCGCCACACCGTGCAGTTCGAGCGCTGGCGCCCCGACCGCGACCCGCGGTCGTGCACGTACGAGCAGCTCGAGGTCGTGGCAGCGTACGATCTGGCCGACGTGCTGGTCTGACGAGCCGCGCCGCGTCACGCGAGCTGGGCGAGCGCCCAGCGCAGATCTCGGTCCCGCCCGCGCGCGATCGCCTCGTCCCACTCCGCCGCTCCCAGCCCGGCAGCGGCGCGCTCGCGGAAGGGCGCCGCGTAGGAGCCGTCCGAGAGGACGGGGTGGAAGCCGAACCGCGGGCCGAGCGCGTCCACCGCGCCGAAGAGCTCGGCGGCGCGGCGATGCTCGCCGGCCTCCACGAGGGCGATCGCGTACCCGCTGACGGCGGCGACCGTGCTCGTGGCATCCTCCCGCTCGGCGGAGCGGTGCGCGGCGGTCCGCAGCATCCCCATCGCATCGCGCGGACGGCCGACCTGCGTCAGCACCTTGCCCGTGATGTAGCAGGTGGAGGCGAGCGCCCACGTATGCCCGAGCTCGGTGGCGAGCCGGTAGGCCTGCTCGAGCGAGTCCAGCGCCTGCGCGGGCCGTCCCATCACCCGCAGTGCGTCGCCGCGGATGTACAGGTGGTCCACGACCGCCCATACTCTGTCGTCGGCGAGGCGCTCCCGGTGCCGCTGGGCCGTGGCGAGCTCCGCCTCCGCCGCCTCGACCGACTCGCCGTGCGCGGCGATCGTCGCCTGCATCGTGTGCGCGATCATGGGCAGCGAGGGGTCCTGGGCCTGGTCGGCGACCAGCGCGAACCTCTCCATGGTGCGCAGCGTCGCCAGCACGTCACCCGAGACCGACCGCATGAACGACGCGGCATACAGCGCCGTCGCCTCCGCGTCGGGGGCGGTCGGGCCGGGCAGGTCGAGCACCCGGTCGATCGTCGCGATCGCCTCGTGTCCGCTGCCGCGCTCGTACCAGTGCCATGCGAGCGCGGCGACCAGACGCACGGCCGTGGGGCGGTCCCCTCCGTCGATGAGCCGCCGGCACGCGTCGTCCAGGTCGGCGCGGTTGGCGGTGAGCACCGCCCGTGCGCGGCGGTTGTCGGCGGTGCGCAGCAGCGGCGCCCGACGCTCGGCGTCCTCGGTCATCCACGCCGCGTGCCGCCGGTGCCACGACTCGAGATCCTCGATCGGATGCCGCGCCCGCATGTGGCGCTTGACGGTGTCGAGCACGCGGAACCGGCGCTCGCCGGGCGTCGGCGCGACCGCGGCGACGAGCGACTTGCGCGCGAGGGCGACCGCGACCTCTCGGGGGTCGCCGTCGCCGGCGTCGCACACGCCGGCGACGGCGTCGAGGGTGAACGAGCCCGAGAACTCCGCCAGCTGCGCCAGCAGCGCACGCTCGGCGGGCGACGTCGTCGCTACGCTCCACGCGATCGCGTCGTCGATCGAGTCATGACGGCCTCCGCGCCGCGGCCCGGTGGGTGCCGCGTCGAGCGACGAGGCGAGCTCCTCCAGGGTGAGGACGTCCAGGCGCGAGGCGGCGAGCTCGATGGCGAGCGGCAGTCCGTCCAGCTGGGTGCACAGGCGCTGAGCCTCGCCGATCTCGGCGGCGCTCCAGTCGCGGATGCCGCTGGACTCGCTCGCACGCTGCAGGAACAGCGCGACGGCGTCACCGGCGGCCGCGCTCGAGAGCGGATCGAGGACGATGACCCGCTCCCCCGGCATCCGCATCGACTCCCGGCTCGTGACCAGCATGCTGAGCCCGGCGCATCGCTCGAGCAGCCGGGCGGCCAGGGATGCCGTGGAGCCCAGCACGTGCTCGGCGTTGTCGAGGATCATCAGCGTCCGCCGGCCGCCGAGCGCGTCGGCGATCGCGTCGACGGAGTGGGTGGCCGCGCCGACGGCGTCGGCGACGGCGCCCACGACGCGGTCGGGCGACGAGACGACCGCGAGGTCGATGAGCCGCTGCTGCTCGTCCTCGTCGGCGCGTGCGCGCCGGGCGACCTCGATCGCCAGGCGCGTCTTGCCGACCCCCGCGGGGCCGGTGAGCGTGACCAGGCGCGACTCGGCGCGGCCGCGCCGGATGACCTCGAGCTCATTCTCGCGTCCGACGAACCTCGTGACGGGGACCGGGATCCCGACACGGTCGATGGGGCGGTCGACCACGGCAGGTTCGGCCTCGTCCTGCCGGGCGATCGCGAGACGCAGGGCGTCGAGGTCCCGCGGCGGGCGGGTGCCGGTGTCACGCAGCGCGGTGGCGCGCGCGTCGATCGTCGCCAGGGCATCGGCCGTCCGCCCCGAGCGGTCGAGGGCGCGGGCGTACAGCGCGCCGATCTCTTCGTCGCCGAGGTCCTGCGCCAGCGGCGAGATCGCGGCGACCGCCCCCGCGGCATCCCCCGCCTCCAGTCGCAGACTGGTCAGCTCGAGGAGTGCGGTTCGACGGAGCGCTGCCAGGTCCTCCGCGACGGGCCGGGCGAACGGGAACTCGCCGAACCCGCTGAGCGGCGCACCGCGCCACAGGCGGTCGGCGTCCTCGAGCTCGGCCGCGCGCGACGAGGCGCCGTTCCCGGCGACGAGAGCGCGGTAGCGGACGATGTCGACCGCCTGCGGGGGCAGCTCGAGTCGGTAGCCCGCGCGGCCGCCGACGAGCGCCTCGCCCCACCCGCGGGCGCGCAGGCGGGAGATGTGCGCGCGGAGGCTGCTGACGACGGCGGCGGTCGGCTCCGACCACAGTGCCTCGACGAGCTCGTCGGCCGAGAAGACGCGTCCGGGCTCGAGGGCGAGCCGCGCGAGGATCGCCTGCGGGATGGTGCCCCGCACCGCCTCGGGCGCACCGTCGCCGGACACCTCGAAGGCGCCGAAGAGCGCGATGCGCACGGCTGTCACGCCGTCGCCTCGGCGGGGAGCGGCGCGGTCTGCGGAAGACGCTCGATCAGCGCCGAGACCTCGTCCCACCCGAGCCGGCGCCCGTTGCGGTACTCGTGCTCGAACTCGCCGGGGGTGAGACCCAGCGCGACGGCTTCCCGCAGGCGGCGCGCATCGTCGCCCTCCGCGGCGGCGATGTCGTAGTCGTAGCGCCGTCCGAGCTCGTCCACCGCGCCCATGAGGCGCGCGCCCACCTCGTGCCGCTCCACGAACGCGCACGCGCCGGCCGCGACGTGCACGACGGCGAGGGCACCGGCGGCGTCCTCGTTCGCACGCGCAGCCGCGATGGCGCTGCGCGCGACGGCGATCGCCTCGCGTGGCCGTCGTGCGTCGACGAGCGACTTGGCCATGATGTACTGCGACGACGTGATCATCCACGTGTAGCCGACCGAGGATGCGATGCGGTGCGACTCGCTCAGCGCCGCGAGCGCGTCGTCCGGCCGCCCCTGCGCCCGTCGCAGCTGGCCGAGCGACATGTGGACCTCGGCGCGCGCCCAGGCCTGGGCGTCAGGGAGCAGGTCCAGCGCCTGCGCCATCAGCTGCTCGCCGAGGTCCGGCTCGCCGAACATCGACCGCCCGAACGCCTCGCGCGACAGCGCGACCGCGGTGACCGAGGCGTCCGAGCGACGCTCCCCCTCCGCGCGGGCGCGGGCGATCGCCTCGAACCCGGCCATCGCGTCGCCGGTCTGGTAGGCGAGGTTGGCGAGCTCGGTGAGGGCCAGCCCGTCCGAGTCGGTCGGGTCGCCCGGCAGCGCGAGGGCCCGCTCGACGCGGGTGCGGCCCTCCCGCAGCAGCCCGCGGAGGAACCAGTACTGCGCCTGCCAGCCCGCGATGCGCACCGCCGCCTCGCGATCGCCGGCCTCGATGGCGCCTTCGAACGCGACGGCGAGATCCGCGCGGAAGCCGTCGAGCACGGCCATGGTGTCGCGGGCCTCGAACGTGCGCAGGGTCGGGCCGAGCCGGCTGGCGAGGTCGGCGAACCACCAGCGGTGCCTCAGCCGCCACGCGGCGATGCGGGCGGGGTCGTCGCGATCGGCGAGGAACTCGCGCGTCGACTCGAGCACGCGGAATCGCCGCCGGCCGGTGCCGCTGCGGTCGACGGCGACGAGCGAGCGACCGACGAGCTGCATCAGGAGCTCGGACGTGCGGGCGGTGTCCAGGCCGCTCGTACCGGCCGCGGCGCCGACGGTGAAGGTCCCGGCGAACCGGGCGACGTCCGCCAGGAGCGCCCGCTGGTCGTCGTTCAGCTCGCCGAACGTCCAGCCGATCGCGGCGCGCACGCTGTCGTGCCGGCCGGTGCCCGCCCCGCGGCCGCCGATGCCCTCGCGCACCTGCTCGACGTCCAGCACGTCCAGCCGCGCCGCCGCGAGCTCGAGCGCGAGCGGGATGCCCTCCAGCTGCGCGCACAGCTGCCGGGCCTCGGTGAGCTCCTCGTCGTGGAAGGCGCGACCGCCGCGCGCATCCGCGGCCCGCTCGCTGAACAGCCGCCAGGCGTCCTCCGCGTCGTCGCCGACGAGCGGACGCAGCACGACGACGTGCTCCTGCGCGAGGCGCAGCGATTCGCGACTGGTCACGACGATGCGCAGGTGCTCGGTCTGGGCCAGCAGGGCGTCGACGGCGACGGCGAGGGCGCCGATCACATGGTCGGCGTTGTCGAGCACCAGGAGCACGCGACCGCGGCTGAGGCGGCGCACGATGCCGTCGATGCTGAGCTCGCGCGCCCGGACGACGGAGGCGATGGCGGCCACGACGTCGTCGGGGTCGCGGATGTCGGCGAGGTCCACCATGTACTGGTCGTCCTCCAGGGCGGTGGTCGCCTCGCGGGCGAGCTCCACGGCGATCCGGGTCTTGCCCACTCCCGCCGGCCCCACGACGGTGACCAGCCGGTGCCCGCGCCGGGCCTCGCGCAGGGCGAGCAGGTCGCTCCCGCGTCCGATGAAGCGGGTCAGCGGAATGGCGATGCCGACGCGGTTCACCGTCCCGCCGATGCCGATCGGCGCGACGACGGCGGGGTCGAGCCGCACGATCGAGGCCCGCAGCGCGTCCACGCGGGCCGAGGCGTCGAGCCCCTGGTCGGTGAGGCGCTCGCGGTAGCCGTCCAGCACGGCCAGCGCGTCGGCGTAGCGCGCGGAGCGCGCGAGGGCGAGGGCGAGCAGCCGCACCGGCCGCTCGTGCAGCGGGTGGCGTTCCACGGTTCCGGCCAGCACGGCGGTGGCGAGGCTGTCGTCGCCCAGCTCGATGGCCGATTCGGCGAGGTCCTCGTCCAGCAGCCGCCGCTCCTCCAGGTGATCGGCGCGCAGCCGCGCCAGGAACGGATGCCCGTCGAGGTCGGCGAGCGGCTCCTGCCCCGCGATCCCCGCCAGCTCGACGAGGCGGGCCAGGTGCTGCTCGGCGTCGGTGATCTGCGCGGCCTGCGCGAGGTCGTCGCGGAACCGCGTGAGGTCGACCCGCTCCCGCGGGATGTCGATGAGGTAGCCGCCGCGCGCGCCGACGATCGACGCGCCGAGGCCGGCGCTGCGCAGTCGCGACAGGTGCGCGCGGAGCGTCGAGACCACGTTCTCGGGACGATCTGCCCAGACGTCGGCGATGAGCTCCTCCGACGGGACGAGCTCGCGCGGCGTGCTCGCCAGACGCGCGAGCAGGGCGCGCGGGAGGTCGCCGCGCACCGGCACCGCGCTCCCGTCGATCCGCAGTCCGAACGCCCCGAGCAGTTCGATGTCGATCCCCATGCGCGTCGGTCTCCTCCGGTTCGTGGTCTCTCAGGATGCTAGGCGCGCCGCGGCCCGCGCCGCCCGGCGCGGGTCACGGTGCAATCTTGGTGCAATCGCGGACGGGTCGGCAGGCGCGGCGCGCTGCAATCCGCCACCCACGAGCGAGCGGATGCCGCGGCACGCAGTGTGCCGCGGCATCCGCTCCTCCGTGTCGCCCAGGTGTCAGAACGCCGCCTGGAAGCTTCCCAGCGCGCGGTCGATCGCGGTGAAGTCGCCCTCGCTCAGCGCGGTGACCGACAGCACGATGAGGTACTGGCCGTCGTTGGAGTACGCGGCGAGCATCAGGTAGTCCGCGGCCGTCTCACCGCAGCCCGTCCAGTACTGGAAGACCCCCGAGTGCAGGTCGTCGGCGTACTCGTCGATCGCCTGCTGCGAGCAGCCGGACTGGGTGAGGTAGTCGGCGGTCATCTGCAGCCACTCCTCGGGCTGGATCGTCGCGGTGGCTGCGGGAGCCGCCACCACCGAGACACCGGGCACCGACCAGCCGCTCGCGAACGCGGCGACGTCGGTCGAGGCGTCGATGCGGGCCCACTGACCGCCGCGAGGGTCGGTGTAGACGCTGGTGTCGATGCTCGACCACGCCTCGGGCACGTCGACGGTCACGCTGCCGGTGTCGTCGACGACCGACACGAAGTCCGCCGCGGCGCTGGCGCCGCCGCCGGAGCCGCCCGAGCTCGCGCCCGCCTCGCTCGCGACCGAGACGCCCTCGACGGGCTCGCCGTTGAACTGGCCGGTGTAGTAGATGCCGTCCGCGGGGCGATACAGCTCGACTCCCAGGGTCGCATCCTGCCCGTGGGTGCGCAGCACGTCGCAGTAGTCGGCCATCGTGCCGTCGGTGCCGACGCTGACACCCTCCATCTTGGTGATGAGGTCGCCGGGCTCGACGCCGGCCTTGTCGGCGGCCGAGCCCGAGGCGACCGAGTTCACCCAGATGCCCAGGCCCTCGCCCTCCTCGGTCATGAGGCCGGTGCCGTTGATGCCGAGGCTGAGCACGCTCTCGCCGGCGGCCAGCTGGTCGAGCACCTGCTGCACCTCGTCGCGGTGGATCGCGAGGTTCTGGTCGTGGAGGTCGTTGCCGGCGTAGTTCACGCCGATGAGCCTTCCGTCGGCGTCGACGAGCGGACCGCCCGAGTTGCCGCCGCGGATGCGCGCGTCGTGCTCGATGACGTGGTCGAGCGACGCCCACGGGGTGTCGACCGCCGTGTCGGCCTTCGACACGATGCCGCGCGTCATGGTGAACTCGGGGTCCCCCAGCGGGAACCCGGCCGCGTAGACGTCGGTGGCCGTGGTGATGTCGCCCTCGTGCCACGAGAAGTACGGGTAGTCGTCCTCCTGCAGCTGGATGACCGCGAGGTCGAGGCACTCCGACGAGCCGAGGACCTTCGCGTTGAGCGTCTCGGACGTGTCGCCGCCGCGCCACACCTTGAGCGTGCCGGCGCCGACGACGACGTGGTTGTTGGTGACGGCCAGGCCGTCCTCGCTGATGAGGAACCCCGAGCCGCGTCCGGCTGCTTCGTATCCGCCCATCTCGGGCGAGACGAACGTGCCGACGGCCTCGATCTGGATGGTGGCGGTCTGGATGTCGTCGAAGCCGACGCCTCCGGCGCCGCCGGCCCCGCCGGCGGCGCCCTGGCCGGGCGAGACGGTGAAGGACATGCAGCCGGTCAGCGCGAGCGCCGACGTGGCCGTGAGGGCGGCACCCGCGAGAGCGAGGCCGCGGCGTGAGCGGTGTGTGGTCGTGTTCATGGTTGAGCAAGCTATTGGCGTGCAACGGTGCTGCGGGGCGGGCGTTGCACCGTGCAACCGCTGTGCAATCGAAGGGCCCGCAGACGCGGAAGAGCGGGGGGGGGTAACGCGAATGGGAGGCGCGGCCGGGGGCCGGGGGGGGGCGCCACGCGCGGCGTGGAGCTCGGGCGGGGCCACCGGCGCAGCATCCGCCCCATCGAAGGTGACCGTGACGGCCGACACCAGCACGATGCCGTCGCGGATCGGGTACTCGACGGGCGCATCGTGCTCGGCCGTCACGATGTTCGCGCGGACCGCACCGGGGATCGTGCGCTCGGTCCATGTCGTGACCGTCGCACCCGAGAGCTCTTCGACGCCGGTCGCCGTCTCGACGGTGAGCTCGAACGCCCCCCGCACGACGGCACGCACGCTGTCCTCTTCGGCGAGCACGACGGCGAACGGCGGGATCGCCGCGAGCGATGTGCCGAACGCACCCGTCAGGGCCTCGATCACGGCGGGGAGCCCGCGGCCCGCGTCGGCCTGACGCCAGACGCTCTCGAGCAGCGTGATGGGAACGTCGGCGCCCAGCACGACGAGCCCGCGGCCCGTCACCACCGCCTGCCACGGTCCTGGCGCGTATCGTCCGACGATCATCGCCGACCCCCTCCTGTCCCGACA
>NZ_JBSHLB010000005.1:0-298094 GCF_053619935.1 Microbacterium sp. NPDC055455 | reverse complement strand
CGCCGGCGCCGACGCCCGCCGCCGCGCCGGTCCCCGCCGCTGCGGCGGCGCCGGTCCCGGCCGGACCGGTGACCCTGGAGCGCATGAAGGACGCCTGGCCGCAGGTGCTCGGTCGCCTGGAGGACGTCAGCAGGTCCTCGTGGATGCTCGCCTCCGGCGCACGGCTCCTCGGGCTGGACGATGACGTCCTCACGCTCGGCTTCGGGAGCCAGACGGACGTCGTGAAGTTCAAGCACCTCGCCGCCGGCAAGGGCCCGAGCGAGGACCTCCGCCAGGCGATCCTCGCCGAGCTCGGCATCCGGGTGAAGTACATCGCGCGGCACGACTCCGGCGGTGGCTCCGGCGGGCCGGCGGCCCCCGGTGGTCCCGGCGGCCCGGCCGCACCGGACCCGGCAGGAGCGTCAGGCGAGGGTCGAGCGCCCGCGCCCGACCGACCGGCACGGCCGACCGGCGCATCGCCGCAGACGGCACCCGCGGCGGCCCGCCACCACGGCCCGGCACCTTCCGCGTCGGCGGCTCCCGCTCCGCGGTCCCAGGCGAGCGGACCTTCCCGCGACGCCGCAGGCCCCGCACCCAGGGCGTCCGCGCCCGCCGCGCCGCGCTCGGCGACGGGCACCGGCTCCTATGGCGCCCGTGCGGCTGCCGCCCCGGTCACCGAGTGGGCCGTCGCGCCGATCCCGTCCGACGACGACGCGCCCCCGCCCGACCCCGGTCCCGCCGCCATGCCCAGCCAGTTCGCCGTCGACGACGAGCCGGAGGACGCCGGCGCGGCGCCCGTCCGCGTCGCGACGCTCGCGCCCGCGCGCGAGGGCGAGGTCCTGCCGCCCTCCGAGGTCGCACCGTCGATCGAGCGCGACGACGACGATGACGATGTCGATGATGAGAGCGCTGCGATCGCCGACGTCCCCGTGCCCCCCACGGTGGCGCCGCCGCTGGTGCCCTCTGTGAGGACGCGCAACGGCGGCGTGCAGCGGTACGGCGAGGCCGTCGTCCGTCAGGTGCTCGGCGCCCGATTCGTGCGCGAAGAGCCCTACGAGCCGCCCACGAGGTTCAGCTAGGCCATGTACGACGGCATCGTCCAGGATCTGATCGACGAGTTCGGCCGCCTTCCCGGCATCGGCCCGAAGTCCGCGCAGCGCATCGCCTTCCACATCCTGCAGACCCCGAACTTCGACGTCTCCCACCTCGCCGAGCTGCTCAGCGAAGTCCGCGAGAAGGTGCGCTTCTGCGAGGTGTGCGGCAACGTCACGGAGCAGGAGCGCTGCTCGATCTGTCGCGACCCACGGCGCAATCACACCCTGATCTGCGTCGTGGAGGACGCGAAGGACGTCGCCGCCATCGAGCGCACGAGGGAGTTCCGCGGCCTGTACCACGTGCTCGGCGGGGCCATCAGCCCGATCGCCGGCATCGGCCCGGACGATCTGCGCATCACGCAGCTCATGCAGCGCCTCGCCGACGGCACCGTGCAGGAGGTCATCCTCGCCACCAACCCCAACCTCGAGGGCGAGGCGACCGCCACATACCTGAGCCGTCTGCTGCACACCCTCGAGATCGCCGTCACCCGTCTCGCCTCCGGGCTCCCCGTCGGCGGCGACCTCGAGTACGCCGACGAGGTCACCCTCGGGCGGGCGTTCGAAGGGCGCCGCTCGGTCTAGCCGCGATGTCGGAAGTCCGCCGTATATTGGCGGTCGTCCGCCTCGCGGGCGCGGCGGTGTCGGTCCAGTCTTGGTCGACGACGGTCCGATGCCGCGCGGGTGCCGGCATCTGAGACGGAAGGACCCCATGTACTCCTCGCAGCGCTTCGACATGCGTGCGTGGCTGCTCTTCGCCGCGATGGCGGTGCTGTGGGGCATCCCGTACCTGTTCATCAGCATCGCGGTCGAGTCGTACTCGCCGGCGGCGGTCGTGGCGGGCCGCACGCTGCTCGGTGCGCTGCTGCTGCTGCCGTTCGCGCTGAAGCAGAAGGCGCTGCGCCCGGCGTTCTCGAAGATCGGCTGGGTGCTCGTGTTCGGCGCCATCGAGATGGCGGGCCCGTTCCTGCTCCTCGGCCACGCCGAGCAGACCCTTCCCTCCGGGCTCACCGGCCTCCTCGTCGCCACCGTGCCGCTGTTCGCCGCGCTCATCGCCTTCGGCGGCGGCGACCGCTCGGTGCTGAGCCCCGCCCGGGCGATCGGTCTCGTCGTCGGGTTCGTCGGCGTGTTCGTCATCGTCGCGGGGCCCGGCCTGGCCGTCGAGGGCGGAGGCGGACTCCTCGCCGTCGGCGAGGTGCTGCTCGTGGCTCTGCTCTACGCCATCGCGCCGTTCGTCATCGCCACGAAGCTCCGCGATGTGCCTGCGCTCGGCACGATCACGCTCGCGCTGCTCGCGGTGGGCATCTTCTACACCCCCATCGCGTTCCTCACGCAGCATCAGGTCCCGACGGTCGAGAGCACGGTGTCGCTCGTCCTGCTCGCGGTGCTCTGCACAGCCGTGGCCTTCATCGCCTTCTTCGCGCTGATCGCGCGCGTCGGCCCGGTGCGGGCGCCGCTGTTCACGTACGTGAACCCGGTCGTCGCGATCGTGCTCGGCACGATAGTCCTGAGCGAGCCGCTCACCGCCGGGCTGCTCGTCGGCTTCCCCCTGGTCATCGTGGGCTGCTGGCTCGCCGCCACGGGAGGGCGGCTGCGAGCGCCGCGGGCCGAGGCGGAGTTCCCGCCCATCCCGTCGCCGTGACGGGCGATCGGGTCATTCGGGCTCAGCGCAGGACTTCCACAAGCACGATCCACGACACCATCAGCGCGGCCATGATGCCGACGATCGAGCCGACGGCGAACCACAGCAGCCCGTGGCCCTGGCCGGCCGCGAGCAGCGCGCCGCCCACGAGATACGCCAGCGGTGCGATGAAGCCCACCGCTGCCTTGCCTGCCCGGAGCCGGTTCCGCGGATGCCGGTTCTCGAAGATCCGTCGCGCAGCCTGCACGGCGAACGCGGCCGCGCCGACCGCCAGCAGGCACATCGCGACGCCGTAGCCCTGCAGGCCGATGCCCGGGATGAGCCCGATGGCCGAGCCGGCCAGCGCCAGGACGAGCCCCGCGATCCCGGCGGCGAGGCGGGCGGTGAGCGAGGCCTCCTTGATGATCTCGGCGATGTTCACGCTCGCCGCCACGATCACCAGGCCCGCGAGGGCGGCCGTCGCGCCCACCATGGCGACGTTGAACTCCGACCAGGCCTCGATCTGCTCCATGGCACGGATGCTAGCGCGCGGCGGCGCCGCCACGCGGCGCACAGAATCGGAACCTTTCAGCGACACGCCGATCCTCGCGCGCCCCGCGCCGCGTGTCGCCGCAGATCTCCGATCCTGTGCTGCGGTGAGCCGGCGGACGCCGCGGGCCCGTCACATGACCGGGCGCGCATGGGCGCGTCCGTAAGATGGAACGTCGGGTGCGGCATCCGTTCCCGCCCGCCCCTCGAGACACGCGTGGAGACTCATCGTGGCGCTCATCGTCCAGAAGTACGGCGGATCGTCGGTCGCCGACGCCGAGAGCATCAAGCGCGTCGCGAAGCGCATCGTCGACACCCGCCGCGCCGGTCATGACGTCGTCGTCGCCGTCAGCGCCATGGGCGACACGACCGACGAGCTCCTCGACCTCGCCGGCCAGGTCGCGCCGATCCCGGCGCCCCGCGAGTTGGACATGCTGCTGTCCAGCGGCGAGCGCATCTCGATGGCGCTGCTGGCGATGGCCATCCACTCGATGGGCTTCGAGGCCCGCTCGTTCACCGGCAGCCAGGCCGGCATGATCACGACGGCCGACCACGGATCCGCGCGGATCGTCGACGTCACCCCGATCCGCCTGCGCGAGGCGCTCGAAGAGGGCGCCATCGTCATCGTCGCGGGATTCCAGGGCTTCAACCGCGACACCCGCGACATCACGACCCTCGGTCGCGGCGGCTCCGACACCACCGCCGTCGCGCTCGCCGCGGCGCTCGAGGCCGACGTGTGCGAGATCTACAGCGATGTGGACGGCATCTTCACCGCCGACCCCCGCGTCGTGCCGAAGGCCCGCAAGCTCGGCGCGGTCTCCGCCGAGGAGATGCTCGAGCTCGCCGCGAACGGCGCGAAGGTGCTGTACATCCGCGCTGTCGAGTACGCCCGCCGCCACGGCGTGCTGATCCACGCCCGCTCCACGTTCAGCTCGGGCGTGGGGACCTACGTGCTCGGCCCGGGGATGAGCATCCCCGACGCCGGAGAGGGAGAAGAGATGGAAGAGCCCATCGTCGCCGGAGTCGCCACCGACCTCGGCCAGGCCAAGATCACGATCATCGGCGTCCCCGACGTTCCCGGCAAGGCGGCCGAGATCTTCAAGGTCGTTGCGAAGTCCGGCGCCAACGTCGACATGATCGTGCAGAACGTGTCGGCGGCCGCCACCGGGCGCACCGACATCTCGTTCACGCTCCCCAAGACCGACGCCGCCATCGCGCTCAAGGCGCTCGCCGGCGACCAGGCCGAGATCGGCTTCGAGAACCTCGTGCACGACGACCAGATCGGCAAGCTGTCGGTCGTCGGCGCCGGCATGCGCACGCACTCCGGCGTCTCGGCGACCCTCTTCGAGGCCCTGAGCGTCGCCGGCATCAACATCGAGATGATCTCGACCTCCGAGATCCGCATCTCGGTCGTGGTCCGAGGCGACGACCTCGCCGAAGCGGCGCGGGTCGTGCACACCGCGTACGACCTGGACGGCGACGTCGAGGCGACGGTCTACGCCGGCACCGGTCGCTGACGCGAGCGGCAGAGGATGACGGATGCCGCGATCCGCGGCATCCCCCCGCTCCGGCGTCAGCCCGCCGAGACGTCGCGACCGTCGGTGAGCAGACCCTCGACGAGCGCTTCGACGATGTCGTCGGTCGGAGTGTCCGCGTCGATGGACACGGTCAGCCGATCGAGGATCAGTCCCTCGATCGCGTAGTGGAAGAGGGCGATCTCGAACGCGCCGCCGGGCAGCCCTGCGGACTCGTTGAACGCGACGTCGGCGGCGAAGCCGGCGCGCATCCACGCCCCCAGCGCGTCGGCGATCTCCTGGGAACGCGCAGCCTCCAGGCGGAGGGTGAAGAGTGCGAGCGTCACCTCCCGCTCCGACGTCAGCCGGCGCACGATGTCGCGTGTGTAGTCGGCGAACAGTGCGCGGTCGGCGGGGCGGTCCTGCCATCTGGCGTGCACGGCCGGGTCGGGCGCCAACCGCTCGCCGATCCGCTCCACGAGCGCTGAGATCAGCAGGTTCCGGCTGCGGAAGTAGTTCGACGCCGTTCCCGTCGGCACGCCGGCCCGGGCGTCGACCGCCCGATGGGTGAGCCCTCGCATGCCCTCCGCCGCCAGCACGGAGATTCCGGCATCCGCCAGCAGGCGCCGTCGCTCCTCGTTACGTGCCACGGGATCAGCGTAGCAAATCCACGACAGATGTCGCAGTCTGGCATCCACTACACATGTCGTGAAAGGATCCACATGCGCGATCTCGTCTACTACGCCGCCGTCAGCCTCGATGGACGGATCGCGTCGCCGCGCGGGGCTTTCGACGCCTTTCCCGTCGAGGGCGACCACATCGACGTCATCAACGCAGAGTGGGCTGACACCGTCCCCGGTGCGATGTACGACGCGCGGGGCATGAGCGCGCCGCGCGGGCGATTCTCGACCGTGCTGATGGGCTGGAACACGTTCGCCGCAGGGCTGGAGTTCACCGACAGCCCGTACCCCCACCTCGAGCAGATCGTGTTCTCGCGAACACGCACCTCGGCGGACGTCGGCGCCGGTGTGCGGATCACCGCCGAGGACCCGCGTGCCGTCGTCGCCGAGCTGAAGGCGCAGCAGGCCGCCGATATCTGGCTCTGCGGCGGGGGAGTGCTCGCCACGGAGCTGCGGGAGCACATCGACCGTCTCGTCCTCAAAGTGAACCCCATCGTCTTCGGCGACGGCCTTCCGCTGTTCGCCGGCGGGTATGCGCCGTCGTCGTTCGTGCTGGAGCGCTCGCGCAGCTTCGCGTCCGGCGTCGTGATGAACGAGTACCGCCGCGCGTAACCGCGGCCCGGGCTCAGGGCTGCGAAAGGTAGAATCGGGCGCATCCCGCGCGTCCGACGGTGTCCGCGCGTCCGCTCCACGCTTGTGCCCACGCTGAGGAACCACCCATGACCCGCATCTCCGATTCAGGACTCTCCGTCGCCGTCGTCGGCGCCACCGGCCAGGTCGGCGGCGCGATGATCGACATTCTCGAGGAGCGAGGGTTCGCGGTGCGCGAGCTCCGGGCGTTCGCGACGGCCCGCTCGGCCGGATCGGACGTGGTGTTCCGCGGCCAGGCCGTGACCGTCGAGGATGTCGCCACGGCCGAGCTCGGCGGCATCGACATCGCCCTCTTCTCGGCCGGAGCGACCGGCAGCCGCGCGCACGCGCCCCGCTTCGCCGAGGCGGGCGCCGTCGTCATCGACAACTCCAGCGCCTGGCGCATGGACCCCGACGTGCCGCTCGTCGTGAGCGAGGTCAACCCGCACGCGATCGCCGAGGCGCGCAAGGGCATCATCGCCAACCCCAACTGCACCACCATGGCCGCGATGCCGGTGCTGAAGGTGCTCGACGCCGAGGCGGGACTCGAGCGGCTGATCGTCAGCACCTACCAGGCCGTGAGCGGCTCCGGCGTCGCGGGCGTGCAGGAGCTGCTCGGCCAGGTCGAGGGCGTGCTGGCGCAGGGCGGCGTCGAGCGGCTGGCGCGCGACGGGTCCGCGCTGGACTTCCCCCAGCCGGAGAAGTACATCGCCCCGATCGCCTTCGACGTCATCCCGTTCGCCGGCAGCCTCGTCGAGGACGGCCTCAACGAGACCGACGAAGAGAAGAAGCTGCGCAACGAGAGCCGCAAGATCCTCGAGCTGCCCGACCTGCGGGTCGCCGGAACGTGCGTGCGCGTCCCGGTCTTCACCGGCCACTCGCTCAGCATCAACGTCGAGTTCGCCCGCGAGATCACCCCCGAGCGTGCGCGCGAGCTGCTCGCGAGCGCACCCGGCGTGAAGCTCGAGGAGGTCCCCACGCCGCTGCAGGCCGCCGGTACCGACCCCAGCTACGTCGGCCGCATCCGCGCCGACCGGTCCGCGCCGGAGGGCAAGGGGCTCGTCCTCTTCATCTCCAACGACAACCTGCGCAAGGGCGCGGCACTCAACGCGGTGCAGATCGCCGAGCTCGTCGCCGCGAACCTCGGCGCGAGCGTCTGACGCCGAGCGCCGGCACCCTCCGCGCTTGCCGCCGGGGCAAGAACGCGCGGATTTTCCGGTCGCGCCGCCGTCCCCGGTCTGGGCCGCTTTCGGGGCGAACTAGAATCGTCTGGTGACCGAAACGCCCTCCGACGCCCTGCCCAGCCCCGACGACAGCGACCTCCCCACCGGCACGGTCGATGTCCTGCTGATCGGCGGCGGGATCATGAGCGCGACGCTCGGCACCCTGCTGCAGGAGGTCCAGCCCGACCTCAAGATCGCCCTGTTCGAGCGGCTCAGCGACGTCGCCATGGAGAGCTCGAACGCGTGGAACAACGCCGGCACGGGTCACGCCGCACTCTGCGAGCTCAACTACATGCCCGAGGGCAAGGACGGCTCGGTCGACCCGGCGAAGGCCATCTCGATCAACGAGCAGTTCCAGCAGAGCCGCCAGCTCTGGTCTTCGCTCGTCGACGAGGGCGTGCTCGATGCGCCGTCGACGTTCATCAACTCCACGCCGCACATGACGTTCGTGCGCGGCGAGAAGGATGTCGCGTACCTCAAGAAGCGCTACGAGGCGCTGAAGGATGAGCCGCTCTTCGCCGGCATCGAGTACAGCGAGGACTCCCGCGTCATCAACACGTGGGCGCCGCTGCTCATGCAGAAGCGCCGGAAGGGCGAGCCCTTCGCCGCGACCCGCGTGCCCGCCGGCACCGACGTCGACTTCGGCGCCCTCACCCGCCAGCTCGTCGACCGCCTCGCCGAGAACGGCGCCGACGTCCGCACCAACACCGAGGTGCGCAGCCTCAAGCGTCTTCCCGACGGCACCTGGCGCGTGAAGTACCGGCGCACGATCGGACGCACGCCCGGTGAGATCCGCGCGAAGTTCGTCTTCGTCGGCGCCGGCGGCTGGGCCCTCAAGCTGCTGCAGCGCTCCGGCATCCCCGAGATCTCGGGGTACGGCGTGTTCCCCATCGGCGGTCAGTGGCTGAAGACCACCAACCCCGCCATCGTGTCGCAGCACAAGGCGAAGGTGTACTCGCAGGCGTCGGTCGGCGCGCCGCCCATGTCGGTGCCGCACCTCGACACGCGGGTCGTCGACGGTGAGGCATCCCTGCTGTTCGGGCCGTTCGCGACGTTCAGCCCCAAGTTCCTCAAGAACGGCTCCTGGTTCGACATCGTCGGCCAAGTGCGTCCGGGCAACCTGGGGCCGATGCTCAAAGTCGCGTGGGACAACCCCAGCCTCATCTCGTATCTCGTCGGCGAGCTGCTGAAGAACCACAAGAAGAAGGTCGACAGCCTGCGTGTCTTCATGCCGACGGCGAAGGATGAGGACTGGGAGCTGCTGCAGGCCGGGCAGCGCGCGCAGGTCATGAAGAAGGACCCCGAGAAGGGCGGCATCCTGCAGTTCGGCACCGAGGTCGTCACCGGCGCCGACGGCACCATCGCGGGCCTGCTCGGCGCCTCGCCGGGAGCCTCGACCGCGGTGTCGATCATGCTGGGCCTGATGAAGACGTGCTTCCCCGACCGCATCCAGGCGTGGGAGCCGCGTCTGCGCGAGCTCATCCCGAGCTACGGCGAGACCCTCAACGCGCGCCCTGAGACCGCGCGCGAGCTCCTCGGCGAGACGGCGGAGACGCTGGCCCTCACCGCGTGATCCGCCGATGAGGCGGTGGTCCCTGCGATCCTGTGAGCGCGGGGTGCTCGACCCCTAGGGTGGGGGGCATGCCGGTGTCAGGACGCGCACGGCGCGGCTGGGGGATCGCCGCGGCGTCCATCGTCGCGGTGCTCGTGGCGGGGGCTGTGGCGCTCGCGACGGGTGAGCGCGCGCCCGCCGCCTTCTCCGCGCGCGGCCCCGAGCGACCGCCGGTGATCGGCGCGCTGGCGGCGGCATCCGTCGACGACTTCTCATTCGACTCGTTCGACGCGGACTACTGGCTCGTCCGGGGCACCGGAGATCGCAGCCGGCTGCTCACGACCGAGACGATCGTCGCCCGGTTCCCCGAGTTCGACCAGAACAAGGGCATGGTGCGCGCGCTGCCGGTCGTCGACAGCGGCATTCCGCTGGGCACCGTCGTGCTCGGCGTCACGGGCGAGGACGGCGTCGCGATCCCGTGGTGGACCGAGCGGGACGGCGATTGGATCTACGTCCTCACCGGCGACGACTCGTACGTCCACGGCGCGCAGACGTACGTCATCACCTACGAGATGAGCGACGTCGTGCTGCGGTACGAGGACACCGCGGCCGACGAGTTCTATTGGGACACCGTGGGCACCGACCACGCCCAGCCGTTCGATGTCGTCCACGCCGACGTGCATGTGGCGACGGATGCCGCGACCGCCGTCATCGACGGGCGCGTGTTCTGCTACACCGGGCCGGCGGGCTCCAGCGAGCAGTGCGACATCGAGCGGGCGGACGCCCCGGAGGCGCTGCCGGAGGAGGTCTCGTGGTGGGCCATGGCGTCGGGCTCGTCGGCGACCAGCGCCGTCGCGTTCCGCGCCGCCGACCAGGGGCTCGGACCCGACGAGAACGTCACTGTGGCGATCGGCTTCGAGCGCGGCACGTTCGCCGCGCCCAGCCCTCCGCCACCTCCGCCGTACCCGTGGTGGCTGTGGATCCTCCCGCTGCTCGCCCTGCTCTCGGGCGTCGGCGGCCTCGCCTTCCTGCTCGTGGTCAAGGCGGCGGCGCGCCGCAACCCCGACCGGTCGCCGGTGATCGTGCAGTACGCGCCGCCTGCCGACGAGTCGCTCACGCTGTCGGCGGGCGTGCTGGATGTGCCCCAGCGCGCGCTGGCGGCGCACGTGGTCGACCTCGCCGTCAAGGATGCCGTGGAGTTGCGCGCCAGCGGCGACCGGCGGGACGCCGACGACTTCGAGGTGGTGCTGCGCGAGACCGCCGGCCTGGACGCGGACGAGCGGAGGATCGTCGACACCCTGTTCGGGCGCAAGGCCGAATCCGGCGCCGACGTCGACCTCGGAGCGTTCGCCGCCAACCCGCCGCCGCGCGCGGTCACGTACGTGCGGCGGATCGACGAGTTCACCGTCCAACGGGGCTACCGCAGCAAGCTGCCGGCCTGGATCGGACGGACGCGCGGCTTCATCCAGACGACGGGGATGCCTCTCGCGCTCCTTCTGATCTTCTTCGCGGACGGCGCCTTCGTGGTGCTCGGGCCCCTTGGGACGCTCGGTGACGTGCTCTACTTCGCGGCACTCGGGAGCGCCTTCTTCGCGTTCATCGGCCTTCCCTTCGTGTCGCTGCCGACGTCGACCCTGACCGTCGCCGGCGGGATGCACCGGACCTACCTCGACGGCATCCGCGAGTACCTCGCCCTCGCCGAGGAGGACCGCCTGCGCGCCGCGCAGTCGCCGCGGACGGCGGACCTCGTGTCGTCCGGGCGCCGCCCGTACGGGGAAGCGCCCGGCGGGCGCGGGGCAGACGTGGTCAACCTGTACGAGCGGCTGCTGCCCTACGCGGTGCTGTTCGGCATGGAGCGGGAGTGGGTGCGGGTGATCCGCGCGGCGGCGGGGACCGAGACGGCGACGGACCTGGCGCTCTTCGACGCGGTGACCTCCCGCTCGCTCGCTGACGCGTCCTCGTCGATCGGCCGCCTGGCTGCGACCCCCGTCTCGCGACCGGGGTCCTCCTCGAGCTCCTCGTCGGGCTCGAGCTGGTCGTCATCCGGCGGCTCGTCGGGCGGCGGCTTCTCCGGCGGCGGGGGCGGCGGCGGAGGCTTCGGCGGCCGCTGAGCCCGGAGCGCGGTGACGACACCGACTACGCTCGATCCGTGGCAAAGCTGTACTTCCGCTACGGGGCGATGAACTCCGGCAAGTCGACGTCCCTTCTGCAGGCCGCGTACAACTACGAGGAGCGGGGACAGCACGTGCTGCTGGCGAAGCCGGCGATCGACACGAAGGGCGCCGACCAGATCGACAGCCGGCTCGGCGTCAAGCGCACGGTGGACTTCCTGATCGCCCCCGACGCCGATCTGCGCACGCTGTTCGCCGAGCATCGCGCGCGGGTGAAGCGGGATGCCGCATCCGCCCTCGTGCCGGAGTCGGACGAGCACGAGGTCGACGTCGCGTGCCTCCTCATCGATGAGGCGCAGTTCCTCACCAGGACGCAGGTGGACGATCTGCTGCGGATCGTGGTGATGGACGGCGTGCCCGTGCTCGCCTACGGGATCCGCACCGACTTCCAGACGCAGGCGTTCCCCGGCTCGGCCCGCCTGCTGGAGCTCGCCCACAGTCTCGAAGAGCTCAAGACGATCTGCCGATGCGGCCGCAAGGCGCTCTTCAACGCCCGGCTCGTCGGCGGACGATTCGTCTTCGACGGCGACCAGGTCGCGATCGACGAGCTCACCGCCGAGCGCGTCACGTACGAGTCGCTGTGCGCCGAGGACTACTTGCGCGCGTCGGGCGGCCGCCTGCAGTAGGCGAAGGGCCGCTCACGCGGGCTCGGCCGCGCGGCGCCGCCGGCGGGGGAGCGGGACGAGCATCGACGTGCTGCGCTGGTAGTCGCGGTACGCCGGATACTTCGAGGCGGAGATCGACTCGGTGAAGATCGTGGAGCCGATGAACAGGATGGTGAGGCCCACGGCGCCGGCGATCGTGCCGTTCAGCCAGCTGCCGCCGTCGGCCACGAGGGCGGCAGCTCCGAGCGCGTAGAACACCCACCACTGCGCCTGCTCGAAGAAGAAGTTCGGATGGCGGCTGTAGGCGAAGAGTCCGGTCGACAGGAAGCCAGGCTCGAGTGTGCCGCCCGCCTGCCTCTTCGCGCGGTGGAACTCCCACTGCTGCTGGTCGGCCACCGTCTCGCCCGCGAGGAAGCCGGCGAACAGGACCGCGAACGCCGCGTCCCATGCCGTGAAGGGGACGGGATGCTGCCACGCGACGTACGCGGGAAGCGTGATGAGCACCAGCAGGGCGCTCTGCGCGAGCACGATGAAGAGGAGGTTGAACAGCTGGAACTGCCAGGATGTCATGCGGCTGCGCAGGACGGCCCAGCGATAGTCCTCCATGCCGGTGTAGCCGCCCTTGCGGGCGAAGTTGAAGGTGAGACGCACGCCCCAGGCCGTCACGAGCACGGCCATGACGATGAGGCGTGTGGCGTCGACGCCGGACGTCAGCGCGGCGCCGGCGAAGATCCACACGTAGACGACCGGGACGATGGACCACAGTCGGTCGATCCACGACGTCTCGTGGGTGATGAGCGAGGTGATCCAGCAGAACGCGGCGGCGATGCCCGCGACGATGAGGACCAGGACGAGGGGATCCATGTCGTCAGGGTAGCGCCCACGGCGCCTCCGGGCGCGACATCCGCCGGCACACGGGTTGTCTGTGGTCCGACCACAAGTTATCGTGGTCTGACCACACCGCGCCCTTCAACGGGGAGGGCCGACATCGACGAGGAGACCCGTGGCAGGCACTCCCACACCGCAGGCTGCGATCGCCCCCGCGCGCGCCTGGCGCGTGGTGCTCGAGAAGATCGAGGCGGACCTGCTCGACGGCGCCCTGCGGCCGGGGGATCGCCTCCCTCCAGAGCGGGAGCTCGCCACGACCCTCGGCGTCGGCCGATCGAGCGTGCGCGAGGCGCTGCGGGTGCTGGAGGTCATGGGCCTCATCCGCACCGGCACCGGCTCCGGCCCGACATCCGGTGCCATCATCATCGCGACACCGCAGGGCGGGATGTCGGCGCTGCTGCGCCTGCAGGTCGCCGCTCAGGGCTTTCCGCTGGACGACGTCGTCGCCACCCGCCTCGCGCTGGAGTCGGCGGTCGTCGAGACGCTCGCGGCCGACCCGGAGCGTTCAACGGCCCAGGGCCGCACGATCGTCGATGCGATGGAGGCCGCCGACCTCACGCCCCCCGAGTTCCTCGCCCTCGACGCGCAGCTGCACCTGGCGCTGGCCGAGGCGTCGGGCAACGTCGTCATCGTCGCGATGATGGCGGGTCTGCGCACGGCGATCGAGTCCTACGTGCAGGCCGGGGCGGCGAGGATCCCCGACTGGGATGCCGCCGTCGCCCGTCTGCGCGCCGAGCATCGGGCGATCCTCGAGGCCGTCGATGCGGGCGACGGTGCCCGCGCCCGCGCCCTCGTCCACGACCACATCACCGGCTACTACGCACAGGCGGGCCTCGCCCGCGCCAACGACTGAGCCCCACAGAGAAACCGAAAGGGACCCCCATGGTCACCCGTCAGCTTCCGCGCCCCGCCGAGCTGCTCGAGCTCATGCAGTTCAAGAAGCCCGAGCTCAACGCCAAGAAGCGCCGGCTGGACGCCGCGCTCACGATCGACGACCTGCGCACGATCGCCAAGCGTCGCACGCCCAAGGCCGCATTCGACTACACCGACGGTGCGGCGGAGGGCGAGCTCTCCCTCACCCGCGCGCGGCAGGCGTTCCAGGACGTCGAGTTCCACCCCGACATCCTCCGCCCCGCCGAGAACGTCGACATGTCGACGGAGATCCTCGGCGGCCCGTCCGCCCTTCCCTTCGGCATCGCGCCGACGGGCTTCACGCGCCTCATGCAGACCGAGGGCGAGACCGCGGGGGCGAGTGCGGCCGGCGCCGCCGGCATCCCGTTCACGCTCTCGACGCTCGGCACGACCTCGATCGAGGACGTCAAGAAGGCGAACCCGAACGGACGCAACTGGTTCCAGCTCTACGTCATGCGCGATCGGGAGATCTCGTACGGGCTCGCGCGCCGCGCGGCCGCGGCGGGCTTCGACACGCTGCAGTTCACGGTCGACACGCCCGTCGCCGGCGCCCGCCTGCGCGACAAGCGCAACGGCTTCTCGATCCCGCCCCAGCTCACGCTGGGCACGATCATCAACGCGATCCCGCGCCCGTGGTGGTGGTACGACTTCCTCACCACGCCGAAGCTCGAGTTCGCGTCGCTGTCGACCACCGGAGGGACTGTCGGCGAGCTGCTCAACTCGGCGATGGACCCGACGATCAGCTACGACGATCTCGCTGTCATCCGCGACATCTGGCCCGGCAAGATCGTGGTCAAGGGTGTCCAGAACGTGGACGACTCCAAGCGCCTCATCGACGCCGGGGTGGACGGCATCATCCTGTCCAACCACGGCGGCCGCCAGCTCGACCGCGCGCCGATCCCCTTCCGCCTGCTGCCCGAGGTGGTGCGCGAAGTGGGCAAGGACGCCACGGTCATGATCGACACCGGCATCATGAACGGCGCCGACATCGTCGCGTCGGTCGCGCTCGGTGCCAAGTTCACCCTCATCGGCCGCGCGTACCTCTACGGGCTGATGGCCGGCGGACGCGAAGGCGTGGACCGGACCATCGCGATCCTGCGCAGCGAGATCGAGCGCACCATGAAGCTGCTGGGCGTGTCGACGCTGGCGGAGCTCGAGCCGCGGCACGTGACCCAGCTCACGCGCCTCATGCCCCTCGCCGGCGCCCCGGCCGAGGCCGCGGGCGGCGGGGCGCCTCGCGTGCGCGTCGCGTCGGGCGCGTCCGCACGCGCTCCGAAGAGCACGGCCAACGGCAAGGCGGATGCCGCGGCATCCCGTCCCGCGAAGGCCTCGGCGTCACGCCCCAAGGCCTGACGTCACGAGACGAAGGGGTGCCCGCCGGAAACGGCGGGCACCCCTTCTCGTCGTGTGCGGTGGCGCCTCAGACGCGCACCGGAAGCGTGGGGATGAGCTCTTCGAGGTAGTCGGCGGTGTCCTCCCAGCCGTCCACGGCATGGCACCGCACCCCCATCGCCAGCACCGGGTAGTCGTTGCCGTCGGGATCGAGGCGGTCGCCGACGAAGAGCATGTCGTCGAGCGCGATGCCGGTCTGCTCCGACAGTCGGCGCATGCCGTAGGCCTTGTCGATGCCCCGCTCGGTGATGTCGACCGAGGTGGAGCCGCCGGAGCGCACCTCGAGGTCGGGGAGGAGCGCCGCGACGGCCGCGCGCAGCGCGTTCTTCTTCTCACCGGTCGGGTCCCATGCCATCTTCTCGGCGACGGGAGCCTGCTGGCCGAGGGCGGAGAAGGTGATCTGCGAACCGCGGTCCTCGAGGATGTCGCCCCAGGTGTCGGACTCCCAGAGGCCCAGGCGGCGGGCCTCGCTCTCCACGGCGGCGAGGGCGCGGGCCTTCTGGTCGGCCGTCAGCGAGCGCTTGTAGACGGTCACGACGCCGTCGTCGGACAGCCGGTAGTACTGGGTACCGCACGTCGGCAGCAGGTGCATGCGGCCCCGGGCATCGGCGGTCGCGTCGGGCAGCCTGTCGACCACCTGGCTGGTGAACTGCGCGAGCTGACCACCGGAGATGATCGCGACGTCGACGCGCTCGGCGAGCGCCACGAGCAGGTCGCCGATGCGCGGGTCGATGCGGCTCTTGCTCGGTGCGAGGGTGTCGTCCAGATCGAAGGCGACGAGGCGGGGCGAGGCGCTGTCTGTCACGAGTCCGTCCTTTCGCGCGAGAGGCCCCGCCTTCCGGCGGAGCCTCTCAGTGGTCGGGGTGACAGGATTTGAACCTGCGGCCTCTTCGTCCCGAACGAAGCGCGCTACCAAGCTGCGCCACACCCCGTTTTGCAACCCTCCGAGTCTAACCGATGTCGAGCCGTGCTCCGAACCAGGGGCGGCGGGGGCGGCGGGATGCCACGACGGCGGCGCCCGCCGACAGGAGCATCACCGCGATCGCGGTCGGCACGCGAAGCGTGCCGGGGTCGGCACCCGTCGCCGGAAGCTGCGGGGCGTTCGCCGCGGGCGTCGCCGTCCGCGTCGCCGTCGGCGATGGCGCGACGACGCGCGTCGTCTCGTTCTCGACGCCGCACACCCCGAGGTGGACGATCTGCCCGGCCGCATCGAGCGCCTGCTCCTGCCAGTAGTACGTTCCGGCCTCATCCACGGGCGGCGAGGTCACCGTGTGGTCGCCCGTCGCCGTCACCAGGATCTCGTCGCTGCGCCAGACCAGGTTCTCCTCGGTGCACGTCTCCGCGGCCGGAGTGCCCTCGACCGCGCGATAGACCGCGGATGTGATGCGCAGCCCGTCGGCCGGTAGAGGATGCCCGACGTGCACGGTGTCGCTGAGGCGATCGCCCGGCGCAGCGAGCGGCAGTGCGGTGGTCGTGATCGCCGGGACCATGGTGACCTGGCTGCGCTCGCCGAACTCCTCGCTCCAGCGGTAGCCCACGCCGGTGCGCTCGGCGACCTCCTCCGTCTGCTGCGCGCCGGAGATGCTCCAGACAGCGGTGTAGAAGCCTGCCTCCGTCATCTCTTCGTCCGAGGTCACCCGGTACGCCGCGGTGGGTCCTGTCGCGGGGTCGCTGGTCAGCGCGAGCGTGGCCACCGGCTCGGCATCCGGCGGGGCGTCCCCCGTCACCGGCTCCGTGTCGGTGCGGTACACCGCGGCCTCGGCGGTCACGGGCAGGTACGAGCCGTCCTCGCCGCGGGGCCATGTTCCCTCCTCGGCGTGGAACGTCACGTCGTCTACGAACCGCCCGCCCGGTACGTAGCGGCTGACCACCTGGGTCGTGATGGTGGGCGCGAAGGGGAGAGCGCGCGGCGCGGCATCCGCACCGCTCACCTCGAAAGACACGTCGCCTGCCGGCCCCGCGGTGTCCTGCCCGCCCGGCGTCGTGAAATGCCGCACGGCGGCGACGAGCCCCGCGGTGAACCGGCCCGTGCCGCTGACGCTGAAGGGGCGACCCTCCGCGGGAGGGACGGCCGCGATCGCGTAGTCGACGCCGGGGACGGCCCCGTCGCGGGTCGCGGCGCCGGTGTCTGCGAACACCGCGTTGACGAGCGACAGCGAGCCGGTGGCGGACGTGACCGTCGCGTCGACGCGCACGCTGCCGGCCAGGGCATCGCCCGGATCGGTGGTGAAGACCATCGTCCCGGTCGCGGTCGTCGGCGCGGCCACGGCGCGGGCCTCGTCGTAGTAGGCCACGGCGAGCGCCTGCACCGCCGCGCTGTGCTGCGGAGCGAGCGCCGAGAGCGTCCAATGGATCGCGCCGGCCAGCGAATCGCCGGGATAGCCGAAGGCCTGGAGCGTCTCGTCCCAGTCGGCGATCGCCTTGACCGACCAGCCGACGGCGGCCGCGGTGACGGGGTCGTCGGTCTGACCGTACGTGGTGACGAGGAAGTTGATGCCGGCGAGCTGCTGGGGCGTGAGTCCGGCGGCTGTCGTGCTGAGCCCGAGGTCCGTGGTGGACCCGGTCGGGGCCAGAGCGCCGGGCGTGATGCAGTAGGTGTGCACACCGTCGACGAGCATCGAGCCGTGCCAGCCGTAACGCGAGATCGGCGCCCAGCTGCCGAAGCCGCTGCCCTGCGATGCGGCGTGCGCAGGCTGGGGGGCCAGCAGGGCCACCAGCAGATGGACCACGATCGCGATGGTCAGGGCGAGCGCCGAGACGGCGGGCGGAAGGCCGCGACGACGCGCACGCAGCAGCCTCACGATCAAGGGCGGCCGGGGCGGACGCGGATCGTAAAGCGGTGGGCGGCGTGGGGCGGTTCTCGTCAGCACGTCCCGAGCCTGGCGCCCGCGCGGCCGCGCGGGGATCACGAACGGCAGCACCGGTGGACAGCGGGGCGTCAGGTGCGGCCTGGGGAGGAGGCGCGTGCCGCGGGACGGCGAGCGCCGTCGAGCGCCGGCCGGCCGCCGTCAGGGGCGGGGGAGGAGGGTCAGCAGGGACGCCTCCGGGCGGCACGCGAAGCGCACGGGGGCGTAGATCGAGTGTCCGATGCCGGCGCTGACGTTCAGCGGCGCCGTCCGGCCGGCATGGGTCCACTCGCTCAGGCCGCGGGCCTGCCGGAGCGGGATGTCGCAGTTGGCCACGAGCGCCCCGAAGCCCGGCACCCGGACCTGTCCGCCGTGGGTGTGCCCTGCGAAGATCGCGTCCGCTCCGAGGTCGACGAAGTCGTCGAGCACGCGCCGATAGGGTGCATGCGTCACGCCGATGGTGAGATCCGCGGAGCCGTCCGCGCGCAGCTGCGAGACCAGGCCGGGGAGCACCTCGAGATCGTCCCACCCGCGGTGGGCGTCGCTGACGCCGAACGCGGCGATGCGCAGGTCTCCGGCATCCAGCGTCCCGCCGGCGTTGTTGAGATTCAGCCAGCCCAGCTCGTCGGCGAGGTAGCCGTCCAGCGCGTCGGTGTCGAGCGGCTCGGCCGTGTGGGTGACCTTCGAGGGCCCGGTGAAGTACCGGAGCGGGTTGCGTGGAGAGGGCGCCGCGTGGTCGTTGGATCCGTGGACGAAGACGCCCGGGATGCCGCGCAGGGGGTCGAACGCGGTGCGCAGCCCCCGCAGCCCGTCGGGGTGGCCCATGTTGTCGCCGGTGTTGACGACGAGGTCCGGCTGCAGCTCGGCGAGCGCAGCCATCCACCGCTGCTTGCGTCGTTGCCACGGAGCCATGTGCGCGTCCGAGACGTGGAGCACCCGCATCGGGCGGGCGCCGGCCGGAAGCACGGCGAGCTCATGGAACCGCACGGTGAACAGGTGGCGTTCGATGCCGATGCCCCACACCGCGGCACCCGCGGCGACCGCCCCCACCGTGCCGAGCACGGTGAGGGCGGTGCGAGCCGGAGACGACGGCACTAGTCGTCGCCGTTGCCGTTGTTGCCGCGGCCTCCGCCGCCGCCGCCGCAGTCGGCCGCGCTGTAATCGACCGTGATGCCGGCATTGCGGTTGACGACGGTGCCCGCGGCGGGGTTGGTCCCGCCGGTGCGCGACTGATTGCCCAGGGAGGCGTCCTGCGTGCAGGTGCCGTCGCTGACGTTGCCGAATCCGGCGCTGCGCAGCGCGCGCTTGGCGTCCTCCAGCGTGCGACCCGACACATCGGGCACCGCGATGCCCTGCCCGTTGCTCGGGCTGATCGTGACCACCGTGCCTGCCGCAACTCGGCCGGCACCGGGGTTCTGCCCGGCCACGACGCCTTCGGGCTGGTCGGAATCCACCGGATCGCCGACGACCACACCGAAGCCGGCGTTCTCCAGGATGGCGGTCGCCTCGTCGATCGACCTGCCGACCACGTCGGGCAGGTCTGTCAGCACCTGCTTCGTGAGCTCGGCATCGGGGCTCGCGAACCGGTCACCGCCGTAGGCGGCGTTGGCGGCGCCCTGCACCCAGCGGGCGATCGAGTAGCGGATGTCGGACAGCCGCCGGTCGTTGTACCAGGTCTTGAAGATGTCGCCGCCGCCCTCGATGTTGCCCGCCCACGTGGCGGTCGCGACCTTGGTGCTGGAGGTGATGAGCCACGACTGGATGGACTCGTGGGTACCGGTCTTGCCGATGAGCGGCACGCCGTCGCGCGGGTTGCCCTGCGCACCCGTACCACCGTTCATGACGCCCTGCAGCGCGTACGCGGCGGTCGCGGCGACCCGGGGATCGAGCACCTGGCTGCACGCGCGCTCGGGCTTGGGCAGCTCGTTGCCGTCCGAGTCCGTCACGCGGTCGATCACCTGGGGCTGGCAGTAGACGCCGTTGTTGGCGACCGTGGCGTACGCCTCGGCCATCGCCAGCGGCGAGACCGCGGCCGTGCCGATGACAGACGACAGGTTGGTCATCTGCACCTCCGTGCCGTTCGCCTGGGTGACGCCCATCTTGGTGGCGACCTTTTCGATGTCGCAGAGGTCGAGCTTCTCGGCCATGGCGAAGTAGCCGGTGTTGAGCGAATCCGCGGTGAACCGCATCGGGGTCCCGTAGTACCCCCGGTTCTTGCCGAAGTTGTTCACCAGCGTGTTGCCCTCGTTGTACCAGTCGCCGTCGCACGAGTTCGTCATCTTCTTGAAGACGTGCAGCGTGCCGTTGAGGCGCTCGTTGACAGACTTGCCCTTCTCGAGCCAGTCGAGGAGTGTGAACAGCTTGAACGTCGATCCGGCGTTGAACCCGGTCGAGTTGCCGAACTGCTTGTCGCCGGCGAAGACCAGCGACGAGAAGTTCGGGTCGGCCGAGACGGCCGCATCCTCGCTGAAGGACGTGTTCTGCGCCATGGCGAGGATGCGCCCGGTCGTGGCCTCCACGCTCACCGTGGTCGAGCCGAACCGGCCCGGGACCCCGATGTCGGGCGAGATCGGCATCTCGATGGAGGTCGGAGCGTACGTCGCGATGGCATCCTCGGCCGGCGTCTGGATGCGCGGGTCGAGCGTCGTGTAGACGTTCAGCCCACCGCGCTGCAGGGTCTCCTGCCGGTCCTCGGTCGACTCGCCGAAGGCGGGGTCGTTGAGGATCACGTACTTGACGTACTGGCAGAAGTAGGCGGCGCGGCCGGCGGCGGCGCAGCCGGTCTTCGGCGGGTTGATGGTCGGGGTGATCGGCCACACCGCAGCCTCGACGAACTGCTCGCGGGTGATCTTGCCGTCCTCGAGCATGCGGTCGAGCACGTACAGCTGGCGCACCTTGGTGGAGGTGTAGCCGTCAGCGGCCGCCAGCTTCTGCTCCTCGGTGATGTCGCCCGAGGCGACCAGACCGTCGAGCGCGGAGAGGTTCGCGCCCTCGTCGATGACGCCGTCGGGCGCCTTGTTGAAGGTCGCGCCGTCCGAGCCGAAGATGGAGCCGCCGGGGCGGTCGATGCGGTAGTTGTTGGGGTTCTGCACCATGCCGGCGAGGGTCGCCGCCTGTGCGACCGTCAGGCTCGCGGCGTTCGTGCTGAAGTAGTAGCGGGCGGCGGCCTCGATGCCGTACGTGATGCCGCCGAAGTTGGCGATGTTCATGTAGCCGAGCAGGATGTCGTTCTTCGAGTACTTCTGCTCCAGCGCGATGGCGTAGCGCATCTCCTGCAGCTTGCGGGTGTACCCCTCGGTGCCTTCGGCGGTCGTGGCCTCGACCCAGCAGTTGCGCAGCGCGTCGTCACGGCTCGTCTTGACCTTCGGCGCGCCGTTCTCGTCGACGATGATCTCGCCGGCCTCGTCGGTCTCGTACTCCGTCTCGGCGTTCTGCTCGCACTTCTGGATGAGCACGTTCTTGACGTACTGCTGGCTGATCGACGACCCGCCCTGGGTCTCGCCGCCGCCCTGCGCGTTGGAGAGGAGGGCGCGCGTCGTGCCGATGAGGTCGATGCCGCCGTGCTGGTAGTAGCGGGGGTCCTCACTGGAGAGGAGCGCGTCGTACATCACCGGGGAGATCTGATCGAACGCGACGGGGGTGCGGTCCTGCTCGAGGAACTGCGTCATCAGCACCGGCTCGCCCGTGTTGGGGTCGGTGTAGTAGAAGTTGCTCGGGAGCATGAGCTTGTCGAGCTCGAGCACGCTCGGGAGATTGTCGAACATCGTGATCGCGCGCTCGGCCGCGGTGCTCGTGATGGCGACCGCGGGGGTGACCGTGGCGGCGATGAGGACACCGGCTGCGGCACTGAGACCGACGAGGCCGGCGAGTCCGCCGAGCACACCGGTGGCCGTGCGTTTGGTATCAGGCATAGGCTTGATCGTAGGGGACATACCTGGGCGATTCCCTGACGGACGTGCGCCCGCGAAGATGTTTCCCAGCCTTCACCAGCCGTCACTTTCCCTGACCGAGGAGTCGCGATGACGACGTGGGAATACCTCACCACGCCCCTTCTGATCCACAACACCGCCGCGATCCTCAACAACTGGGGCAAGCAGGGCTGGGAGCTCGTCCAGGTCGTGCCCGGCCCCGAGGGCGGCCTCGTCGCCTACTTCAAGCGGCCCTCGGGCGGCGGCCAGCAGAATGCCGGACTGGATGCCGCGGCCCAGGCCGCCCGGCAGTTCGAGGGGTCGTGAGCATGAGCGTGAGCGACCGCCTCGCCGAGCTGGGCATCGACCTTCCCGACGTCGTGCCGCCCGTCGCGGCCTACGTGCCGGCGAAGGCATACGGCGACCTCGTCTACACCGCCGGCCAGCTGCCGATGGTCTCGGGCGCGCTGCCGGCGACCGGGAAGGTCGGTGACGGCCACGGCCTCGTGCCGGCGGTCGACGCCAAGGACTATGCACGGCAGAGCGCCCTGAACGCGATCGCCGCGGCCGCCGCGGCGGTCGGCGGCGTCGACCGGCTCACCGGCGTGGTGAAGGTCACCGGGTTCGTGGCATCCGTCCCCGAGTTCACCGGCCAGCCCGGCGTCATCAACGGCGCCAGCGAGGTGCTCGGCGACATCTTCGGCGAGGCAGGCAAGCACGCCCGCTCCGCGGTCGGCGTTCCGGTGCTGCCGCTGGATGCCCCCGTCGAGGTCGAGGTCGTCTTCTCGTACGCCTGAGACGACGGAGCGGATGCCGCAGCCCAGGGCTGCGGCATCCGCTCTTCTCGTTCCCCTACCGGACCTGCGCCGAGATGACCGACATGACCATCGTGTCGGCGAGCGTCGTGGTGTCGCCGACCTCGCGGCCCTCCGCGACGTCGCGGAGGAGGCGCCGCATGATCTTGCCGGAGCGTGTCTTGGGCAGCTCTCCGACGATGTAGACGTCTCGCGGCCGGGCGATCGGGCCGATCTGCTCGCCGACCCAGACGCGCAGGTTCTGGGCGAGGCCGTCCGGCGCGTGCTCCGCGAGGTACGACTGCTTGATGATCACGAAGGCGACGACGGCCTGCCCGGTCGTCTCGTCGGAGGCGCCCACGACGGCCGCCTCGGCCACGGCTTCGTTGCCGACGAGGGCCGACTCGATCTCGGTCGTCGACAGGCGGTGGCCCGACACGTTCATGACGTCGTCGACGCGACCCAGCAGCCACACGTCGCCGTCGTCGTCGAGCCGGGCGCCGTCGCCGGCGAAGTAGTAGCCCTGCGTGCGGAACTTCTCCCAGTACGTCTCGACGAAGCGCTCGGGGTCGCCCCAGATGCCGCGCAGCATCGACGGCCACGGCTCGGTGACGACCAGCAGCCCGCCGTTGCCGTTGCCGACGTGCGAGCCGTCCTCGTCGACCACGTCGATCGAGATGCCGGGCAGCGGCACCTGCGCGGAGCCCGGCTTCGTCTCGGTCACGCCGGGGAGGGCGGAGATCATGATCGAGCCCGTCTCGGTCTGCCACCACGTGTCGACGATCGGCGCCGTCTTGCCGCCGATGATCTTGCGGTACCACATCCACGCCTCGGGGTTGATGGGCTCGCCCACGGATCCGAGCAGGCGCAGCGACGACAGGTCGTACTGCTTGGGGATGGCGCGGCCCAGCTTCATGAAGGAGCGGATCGCGGTCGGCGCCGTGTAGAGGACGGTCACGCCGTACTTCTGCACGATCTCCCACCAGCGCCCCGGGTGCGGCGTGTCGGGCGTGCCCTCGTACAGCACCTGCGTCGCGCCGTTGGCCAGCGGGCCGTACGTGACGTAGCTGTGCCCGGTGACCCAGCCGATGTCGGCGGTGCACCAGAAGACGTCGGACTCGGGGTGGATGTCGTGCACGACCTTGTTGGTGAACGCGGACTGCGTCAGGTACCCGCCCGAGGTGTGGAGGATGCCCTTCGGCTTTCCTGTCGTCCCCGAGGTGTAGAGGATGAACAGCGGATTCTCGGACGGGAACGCCTGGGCCTCGTGGTCGCCCGATGCCTGCGGCACGACGTCGTGCCACCACAGGTCGCGGCCCTCGGTCCAGTCCACCTCGTTCTGGCCGCGCTTGACGACGAGCACGTGCTCGACCGTCTCCTGCGCACCCGCGCCGCGGTCGCCGAGCGCGAGGTCGACGGCGGGCTTCAGCGGCGAGACCTTGCCCTTGCGGTAGCCTCCGTCGGCGGTGATGACGAGCTTCGCGCCGGCGTCGTCGATGCGGGCGCGCAGGCTGTCGGCGGAGAACCCGCCGAAGACGACGGAGTGGATGGCGCCGATGCGCGCGACCGCGAGCATCGAGGCGATCGCCTCGGGGATCATGGGCATGTAGATGGCGACACGGTCGCCGGCGCCGACGCCGAGGCCCTCCAGCACGTTGGCGAGCCGCTTGACCTCGTCGGTCAGCTCGGCGTAGGTCACCCGGCGCGCGTCGCCGGGCTCGCCCTCCCACAGCAGCGCGACACGGTCGCCGTTGCCCGCCTCGACGTGACGGTCGAGGCAGTTGTAGGCCACGTTCAGCTCGCCGTCGTCGAACCACTTGGCGAACGGGGGGTTCGACCAGTCGAGCACCTGGGTGAACGGCTTGTGCCAGTGCAGGTCGCGGGCCTGCTCGGCCCAGAAGCCCAGCCGGTCGGCTTTCGCCCGCTCGTAGAGGGCGGCCGTCGCGACGGCGTGGCCGGCGAACTCCGCGCTGGGGGCGAAGCGCCGATCCTCGTTCAGCAGGTGGTCGATCTGGCTGCTGGCGGGGTGCGTGACCGGAATCTGTTCGCTCATGGGAGCGCGCTCCTTTGCGGGCTTGAGGGAGGCCGGCGGGGTGCCGGTGAGTCTGCCAGGAAATGTACCCAGGCCGCTCGGGGGCGGCTACCCCCGATAGTAGGTGGCTGCGGATATCGGACTCCCACCGATATATCGGTGAGAATCCTCTCCTTTTCGTTTGGTGGCCCCCCTCGCCTCGCCTATGCTGACCGGTGGCCGAACATTCGATTCTGGCATTGCGGCGCCCGACGTCACCCCCCGAATTCGGGCCCGCGCACGGCGGCATCCCATTCCCCCCATGGGATGCCGCCTTCATTTTCTGGTCGGAAGGCGCCTCCCCCCGCCGGGCCGGAGTCTCCTCCACATCCGTCCACGCAGCATCGCCGTCCACCGATGCGGTGATCGTCGGGTGCGCGCGCCGCCGCGTTCCCTACCGTCGACGGCATGCCGGCTCCTTTCGTCGTCCGCCCCCGCTCCGCCTCGCGGGAGCCATCGGGGCGGATGACGGATGCCGCGACCCGCTCCGCGCCGGCCGCCCCCGCCGGGCGGGTGCCCGCCGTGGCCTCGCTCCGCGTCGGCGAGACCGCGCAGGACGCCGAAGCTGCTCCCGGCTCGTCGGGCGGGGCGTGGGTGCCCCGGCGGCGAGACTCTCGCGACGCCGCCGAGCGCCCGGGGCCCGTGACGACACCGCCGGAGCGCGGGCGTCCGGCGAGCATGCCGCCGAGGGAGGCGTGGGAGCCGGCCCTCCTGCCGTTCGCGACCCACCTCGCCGATCCCGAAGTCACCGACGTCTTCGTCAACGGCACCGCGGGCCTCTTCGTCGACCGCGGTGCCGGCGTCGTCGCGGTGCCCGGCTGGCACGCCACAGAAGAAGAGGTGCGCGATCTCGCCGTCGACCTCATCGGCGCCGGTGGCCGTCACCTCGACGACGCTGCACCGTGTGTCGACGTCCGCCTGGACGGCGGCATCCGCGTGCATGCCGTGCTGGCGCCCGTCGCCCCTGACGGGACGATGATCTCGATACGGGTGCCGCGGGTCGGCCTGCCGACGCTCGATGCCCTGGAACGCACCGGGATGTTCGGTGACGAGGTGCGGCGGCACCTGGCGGGCGCGATCGCCGCCAGGACCAACCTGCTGGTCACCGGCGCGGCCGGCGCCGGGAAGACGACGCTCCTCGCGGCGCTTCTGGGCGAGACGCCCGACCACGAGCGCATCGTCACGATCGAGGACGTCGCCGAGCTGCGCATCGCGCACCCCCACCACGTCCGGCTCGAGGCCCGGCAGCCCAACATCGAGGGAAGCGGCGCCATCGGCCTCGCGAGACTCGTGCGCGAGGCGCTGCGCATGCGGCCCGACCGCCTGGTCGTGGGGGAGTGCCGCGGCGAGGAGGTGCGCGAGCTGCTGTCGGCGCTGAACACCGGTCACGACGGCGGCGCCGGCACCGTGCACGCCAACAGCCTGCATGACGTCCCGGCGCGACTGGAGGCGCTGGGCGCCCTGGCCGGGCTCGACGACCGCGCACTGGCGAGGCAGACCGCCAGTGCGATCGGGCTCATCATCCACGTCGAGCGCGGACCCGACGGCGTGCGCCGCGTCGCCGGCACCGGGCGCCCGGTCGTGGATCGGTCGGGGCGGCTGGCCATCGAGGAGCGGCCATGGGACGCGGAGTGACGGCGGCACCTCGCCTCGCCCTGCCGCACCGCCGCGAGCGGGCAGCGGCAGCGGGCGGGAGGCGCCGCCGCGGCGATGGACCACCCGGCGCGGAGGCGGACGCGGCAGCCGAGTCGGTGCTCCAGCTGGCGGTGCTGCTGCAGGCGGGTCTGGCTCCCGCCCGCGCGTGGGCGCACCTCGCTCAGGCGGGCGACGCCGCAGCCTCCCACGTCGTGGCGGCGCACCGCGACGGCTCGCCGCTGCCGGAGGCCATCGCCGGGATCGGCACGCCGGTGTGGCGCGAGATCGCAGCGGCCTACAAGGTCGCCTCGGTCGTCGGCGCCCCGCTCGCGGACTCGCTGCGGGGGCTCGCCGTCGCGCTGCGCGACGCCCACGAGGCGGCCGACGACGTCCGCGTCGCGCTCGCCGAACCCGCCGGGACGGCACGGCTCATGGGCTGGCTGCCGCTCGTGGCCCTCGGACTCGGCGCTCTGCTCGGGTTCGACATGCTCGGAGCGCTCATCACGAACCCGCTCGGCATCGCGAGTCTCGTCGGGGGCGGCCTCCTCCTCGGGCTCGCGCGCCGGTGGACGGGCCGCCTGGTCGCACGCGCTCGCGCCGACGGCGGCATTCCGGGACTCGACGCCGAGCTCGTGGCCATCGCCCTGAGCGGCGGGGTGTCGATCGATCGCGCCCACGCCGTCGTGCGGGATGCGCGGGCCGTCGGCCGGTCACGCCCCGTCGGCGCGGCCGTGTCCGAGAGCCGCGTCGAAGCGGCCGGGTCCGAGGGCCCCGGCGACCGCGCCGCTGCGGGAATGACGGCGGACGTGGCCCGCGTGCTGGCGCTCGCGCGGTCGGCGGGCGTGCCCGCCGTCGAGCTGCTGCGGGCCTCGGCCGCCCACGCCCGCCATCGGGCACGCGTCGACGGGCGCCTTCGGACCGCGCGGCTGTCGTCGAGGCTGCTGATCCCGCTGGGCGTGTGCATCCTGCCGGCGTTCCTCCTTCTCGGCGTCGCGCCGATGCTCCTGAGCGTCATGTCGACGATGTCGCTGACGCTGTGAGGCCGCTGCCGCCCCAGCCCGGACGGCCTCGACACCCCGACCGTGCCCGCACAACCGACAACGAACGGAGACCCCATGTCCCTCTTCCGCACCACGCCCACCGTGCCGCGCCTCACGCGGCGTCGAGCCGAGCGACTGTTCCTGCCTCGGGAGGTGGACGACACCGGCGCGGCCACGGCCGAGTACGCCATCGCGACGATGGCAGCGGTGGCGTTCGCCGGTCTGCTCGTCGTCATCATGCGCTCCGACGAAGTGCGCGGCATCCTCACGGACCTCGTGCGGCGAGCCCTCACGGTGGCCTGATGAGAGCGCGGTCGGGCGACGACCGCGGGTCGGTCGTCGCCGAGTTCGCGGTCGCACTCCCCGCTGTGCTGGTCGTGCTCCTCGTGGGCGTCGGCACGCTGGCGGCGGCCTCGAGGCAGGTGCGGCTGCAGGATGCGGTGGCGGATGCCGCGCGCCTGAGCGCGCGCGGCGAGCCGGCCTCGCGCGCGCGGGACGCCGTGGCGGCCGTCGTCGCGGGTGCGTCCGTCGACATCTCACCGCGCGGCGACCTGGTGTGCGTGGCGGCATCCGCGCCCGCCCTGCTGGGACTGCGCGTGAGCGCCGAGGGATGCGCGCTGGCGGGTGGGCTGTGACCGGCGCGCTCGCCGCGGCGCGGGGACCAGCGTCCCACGGAGGCGGCTGATGCCCGGCGCGCTCGCGGCGGCCGCCGTGGTCGCCGGCGCGGTCGTGCTCACCGGCGGCCTGGCGGCGGTCGGCGCGGCAGCGGTGGCCGGCCAGCGGATCGCCGCCGCGGCGGACGCGGGCGCGCTCGCCGCGGCGGACTCGGCCTCCGGCGCCGTGCCGGGTGCGCCGTGCGATCGGGCGGCAGAGGTCGTCGCCACGTTCGGCGCGGTCGTCGAGACCTGCGACCTGGACGAACTCGTCGCGACGGTGGCGGTCTCGCTGCCCATCGGCCCCCTCACCGCGCACGCGATCGCCCGGGCAGGGCCGCCGCCGTGATCCGGACTCACAGCGCTCGCACCGAGAAGCGGCGTGTATGGTTTGCGTCGAAGAAAGGACGCCCCCGTTGGCAGAAGGCAAGAAGCTCGTCATCGTCGAGTCACCGACGAAGATGAGGTCGATCCAGGGCTACCTCGGCGATGGCTACGAGGTGCTCAGCTCGGTCGGCCACATCCGCGATCTCGCGGACAAGAGAGACATCCCCGCTGAGAAGAAGCAGGCGTACGGGAAGTACTCGATCGACATCGACAACGGCTTCGACCCCTATTACGTCGAGAGCGAGCGCGGCAAGAAGACCGTCGCCGAGCTCAAGCGAGCGCTGAAGGGGGCGGACGAGCTCCTGCTCGCCACCGATGAGGATCGCGAAGGCGAGGCCATCGCGTGGCACCTCCTGCAGACCCTCAAGCCCAAGGTGCCGGTCAAGCGGATGGTGTTCCACGAGATCACCAAGGACGCGATCCAGGCCGCCGTCGGCAACACCCGGGAACTCGACCTCGCGCTCGTGGACGCGCAGGAGACCCGCCGCATCCTCGACCGTCTCTACGGCTGGGACGTCAGCCCGGTGCTCTGGTTCAAGGTGCAGCAGGGCACCTCGGCCGGACGCGTCCAGTCCGCGGCCACGCGCCTGGTCGTCGACCGCGAACGCGAGCGCATGGCGTTCGTGTCGGCGTCGTACTGGGACATCGAGGCGCTCGCCGCGCCCAACCGCCCCCAGGGCATCGATGAGGCCTTCTCGACCCGCCTGACGCGCGTGGACGGAGCGGTGCTCGCCCGCGGCACCGACTTCGACGACAAGGGCCAGCTGAAGAAGGCCGTCGTCGTCCTCGACGAGACGCAGGTGCGCGAGCTCGCCGCCGCGATCGAAGCGGCGGGCGAGGCATCCGTCACCGCCCTCGAGTCCAAGCCGGGAACCCGCAGCCCCAAACCCCCCTTCACGACATCCACGCTCCAGCAGGAGGCCGGCCGCAAGCTCTCGATGAGCGCCAAGCACGCCATGGGCGTCGCGCAGCGGCTCTACGAGAAGGGGTACATCACCTATATGCGCACCGACTCCACCGCGCTGTCGACGCAGGCCATCCAGGCCGCGCGTGAGCAGGCGGTCGCGATGTACGGTGCCGCGTCCGTGCCGCTCAACCCCCGCACGTACCGCAACAACAGCAAGAACGCCCAGGAGGCGCACGAGGCGATCCGTCCGTCGGGCGAGACGTTCCGCACGCCCTCCGAGGTGTCCGGTCAGCTCGACCGCGACGAGCTGCGGCTGTACGACCTCATCTGGAAGCGCACGATGGCCAGCCAGATGTCGGACGCGAAGTACGAGACGACGACGGTGACCCTCGACGTCGCCGCGGGCGCCCGGCGCGCGGAGTTCACGGCATCCGGAACCGTGTACACCTTCAAGGGCTTCCTCGAGGCGTACGAGGAGGGCCGCGACGAGAAGCGCGGCGACGCCGACAAGTCCGACGACCAGTCGCTTCCGGCGATGTCTGTGGGCGACGTGCTGCGGCTGCGCGACGTGGAGCCCAAGGGCCACGCGACCAGCCCCAAGCCGCGCTACACCGAGGCGAGCCTCGTCAAGGCGCTCGAGGAGAAGGGCATCGGGCGGCCCTCGACGTTCGCGAGCATCATCGACGTGATCCTCAACCGCGGGTACGTCACCAAGCGCGGGCAGGCGCTCATCCCGAGCTGGCTGGCGTTCAGCGTCGTCCGGCTGCTGGAGCAGCACTTCGCCGACCTCGTCGACTACGACTTCACCGCGGCCCTCGAGGACGACCTCGACGCGATCGCCCGCGGAGAGCAGAAGCGCGAGGACTGGCTCAAGGAGTTCTACTTCGGCTCCACCGACCACGTGGGTCTGCGCAACATCGTCGACAACCTCGGCGAGATCGACGCCCGCGCGCTCAACTCCACGCCCATCGGCGAGGTCGCCACGCTGCGGTTCGGCAAGTACGGCCCGTACCTGGAGGTGCCCGACAAGGAGAATCCGGATGCCGAGCCCCGCCGTGTCAACATCCCCGAAGACCTCGCACCCGACGAGCTGACCCCCGCCAAGGCGCAGGAGCTCATCGACGCCCCCGTCGCCGGCGACCGCGTGCTGGGGGAGAACCCGGCCAACGGCAAGCTCGTGGTGGTGAAGGACGGGCGCTTCGGCCCCTACGTCCAGGAGACCGATCCGCCCGCGAACGAAGAGGTCGACGAGGAGACCGGAGAGGTGGTCGCCGTCGAGCCGGAGCCCGCGCCCAAGAAGCGCGGCGCGAAGAAGGAGGCGGCACCGAAGCCCCGCACGGCATCGCTGTTCAAGTCGATGTCGGTCGACACCATCGACCTCGACGCGGCCCTCCAGCTGCTCGACCTGCCCCGCGTCGTGGGAGTCGACCCCGAGAGCGGCGCCGAGATCACCGCGCAGAACGGGCGCTACGGCCCCTACCTGAAGAAGGGCACGGACTCGCGGACGCTGCAGAGCGAGCAGCAGATCTTCGACATCACGCTCGAGGAGGCGCTCGCCGTCTACGCGCAGCCGAAGTACGGCGCCCGCGGTGCGAGTTCGGCTCTCAAGGAGTTCGAGAACGACCCGACCAGCGGCAAGCCGATCAAGCTGAAGGACGGCCGCTTCGGGCCGTACGTCACCGACGGCGAGACGAACGCGACGATCCCGCGCGGCGAGGACGCGATGGAGGTCACGTTCGAGCGCGCGGTGCAGCTTCTCGCCGACAAGCGGGCGAAGGGCCCCGCGAAGCGTCCCGCGCGACGCACGACCACGCGCAAGACCGCGGCCAAGAAGTGACGGCGGAGCACGCGGACACGCCGCCTGCGCCCACCGCCGGTCGCCGACCGGAGAAGGGGCTGTTCGTCACCTTCGAAGGCGGGGACGGCGTCGGCAAGACCACGCAGGCGGCGCTCCTGGAGGAGTGGCTGACCCAGGCGGGCCGCACCGTCGTGCGCACCCGCGAGCCGGGGGGCACCGAGGTGGGCGTGCTCATCCGCGACATCGTGCTGCACCATCGCGGCGAGGTGTCCGCCCGCGCGGAGGCCCTGCTGTACGCGGCGGACCGCGCCCATCACGTCCAGACGCTGGTCCGTCCGGCGCTGGCGCGCGGCGAGGTCGTCATCCAGGACCGCTACCTCGACTCGTCCGTGGCGTATCAGGGCGCCGGCCGTGTGCTCGGGCGCGATGAGGTCCGCCGGCTGTCGCTGTGGGCCACCGAAGGGCTCCTCCCCGACGTGACGGTCCTCCTCGACCTCGACCCGTCCGCCGCGCGGTCGCGCCTGGACGCCGACGACAAGCCCTTCGACCGCCTGGAGGCCGAGGAGGAGCACTTCCACGCCCGCGTGCGCGAGGAGTTCCTGGCCCTCGCGGCAGCCGAGCCGACGCGCTTCCTGGTGCTCGACGCCGCGCTGCCCGCGGCCGACCTGGCCGCCGCCGTGCGCGCCCGCGTCGAGACGCTGCTCCACTGACCATCGGCTCGGTGCCGGAGGTCCGCGTCGGACGCGGCGACCGGGGCTTCGCGTCGGAGGCGGCGGTTAGGCTGGGCGGGATGGATGCCGCGACCCAGCCCGCCGCCGCGGGCGCTCCCGATGCGCGCGACGCCGCGGACCTGGGCGGGCCGTGGCGCGAGGTGTGGGGGCAGGACGCCGCGGTGGCGACGCTGCGGGATGCGGCATCCGACCCCGCATCGATGACCCACGCGTGGCTCATCACCGGCCCGCCCGGCTCGGGCCGCTCGATCCTCGCGCACGCGTTCGCCGCAGCCCTCATCGCCGAGCCCGGCGACGAGCGCGCGATGCAGCAGGTCCTCGCGGGCACGCACCCCGACCTCACCGCACTGCGCACCGAGGGCGTCATCATCTCGATCAAGGACGCACGCGCGCTCGTGGAGCGGTCGTACTTCGCCCCCTCGCTCGGCCGCTATCGCGTCATCGTCATGGAAGACGCCGATCGCATGGCGGAGCGCACCTCCAACGTGCTGCTGAAGGCCCTCGAAGAGCCGCCCGAGCGCACGGTGTGGGTGCTGTGCGCGCCGAGCGACGCCGACCTCCTGCCCACGATCCGCTCGCGCGTGCGCACGCTGCGCCTGCGCGAACCCGACGTCGACGACGTCGCAGAGCTCATCGTCCGGCGCAGCGGCGCCGATCCCGCGATCGCCGAGCAGTCCGCCCGGCATGCGCAGCGGCACATCGGCATGGCGCAGCGTCTGGCGACGGATGCCGCGGCCCGCGCCCGCCGCGACGCGACCCTGCGCGGTGTGCTGGGCGTACGGGGTGTGGGCGACGCCGTCGAGGTGGCGGGCGCCATCGTCGCCGCGGCGGCCGACGACGCCAAAGCGCTCACCGCCGAGCGCGACGAGGCCGAGCGCGCGACGCTCCTGCGCACGCTCGGCATCGCCGAGGGCGCGGCCGTGCCGCCTGCGGTGCGGTCGCAGCTGTCGGCCCTCGAGGACGAGCAGAAGCGCCGCGCGACACGCAGTCTGCGCGACGGGATCGACCGCGTCCTCACCGACCTCGAATCGATGTTCCGCGACACCCTCATGCTGCAGTTCGGCCGCGAGGGCGACCTCATCAACCGCGAGCTCGAATCCGAGCTCCGCGCGCTGGCGGCCGCATGGACGCCGGAGCGCACGCTCGCCGTCGTCGACCGGATCGCGGCGACGCGGGAGAACCTCGAACTCAACGCCGCCCCCGTGCTCGCCCTCGAGAGCATGCTCATCACCGTCGCCAGCGGAAGGACCCCGTGACCCGCACCCGCCCCCGCCCTCGGTCCCGGAGCCTGTCGAAGGGCGCCACGGTCCTCGCCGGCCTCGTCGCGGCCGCCCTCGCGCTGAGCGGCTGCCTCTACGCGACCATCCCCGATGCGACCCCCCGGCCGGCGACCAGCGAGTCGCCCGATGTCGCCGGGGTGGCGCCCGAGCTGCTTCCCTTCTACTCGCAGACGCTCGATTGGACCGCGTGCGACGACTTCGACTGCACCACGGTGACGGCGCCGCTGGACTGGGCGGACCCCACGAAGGGCGAGATCGAGCTGGCCCTCATCCGCAGCCGCGCCGAGGGCGCGGGCGAGCCGATCGGCTCGCTCCTGACGAACCCGGGCGGCCCCGGGGCGAGCGGCGTCTCGCTGGTGCGGGACTCGGTGTCCTTCGCGGTGAGCGACCCCGTGCGCCAGGAGTTCCACACGATCGGGTTCGACCCCCGCGGGGTCGGGGAGTCGACGGCGGTGACCTGCTACGACGACACCGACATGGACGCCTACCTGTTCGACATCCCGGAAGGCGAGCGCGGCTCCGAGGCCTGGACGGACGAGCTTCTTGCGGCCCACACGGACTTCGCCGAGGCGTGCGAGGCGAACAGCGACGGCATCCTGCCGTACATCACCACCGAGAACGCCGCCCGCGACATGGATCTGATCCGCGCGGTGCTCGGCGACACCGAGCTGAATTACCTCGGCTACTCCTATGGCACCTTCCTGGGAGCGACCTACGCCAAGCTGTTCCCCGACAAGGTGGGGCGCCTCGTGCTCGACGGCGCCATCGATCCGTCGATCCCCGGGATCGACGTGGGCCTCACCCAGGGTCTCGGCTTCGAGTCTGCGCTGCGGGCGTACATGGCCGACTGCCTCCAGGACGACGAGTGTCCCTTCCGAGGGACGGTGGACGAGGCGATGGCCGACCTCGGCACGCTCCTGGCCGCGGTCGACCGCGATCCGCTGCCGGGCGCCGACGGCCGCCTGCTGGGCGCCGACACGCTCATGACCGCGATCGTCGCAGCGCTGTACTCGCCCGACAGCTGGAGCTTCCTGACGTTCGCGCTGGCTGAGACGCTTGCCGGCGATCCCGCCGCGGCCTTCCAGCTGGCCGACATCTACTACGACCGCGAGGACGGCACGTACCTCAACAATCAGACCGAGGCCTTCCGGGCGTACAACTGCATGGACTACCCGGTGGACGCGACACCGGAGGCCGAGGCCGCGGCGGAGGCCCTGCTCGCCGCCGAGGCGCCGACGATCGCGCCGTACTGGGAGGGCCCCGATCCGTGCGAGGTCTGGCCGTACCCGGCCACCGGCGTCCGCGAGCCCATCGCCGCCGAGGGCGCCGCGCCCATCGTCGTGGTCGGCACCACCAACGATCCGGCGACACCGTACGAGTGGTCGGTATCGCTTGCCGATCAGCTCTCGTCGGGTGTGCTCGTGACGCGCGTGGGCGAGGGGCACACCGGCTACAACAAGGGCAACAGCTGCGTCGACGCCGCGGTCGAGACCTATCTCCTCGAGGGCACGCCTCCCGAGGACGGTCTGCGGTGCGAGTGAGACGAGGGCCGTGGTTCGCGAGCACCTGCCGGAGGCTGTAAGATCGTTGCTTGTGCATCGCGCAAGCGGGGCGCGCCACCTTAGCTCAGTCGGCAGAGCGATTCACTCGTAATGAATAGGTCAAGGGTTCGATTCCCTTAGGTGGCTCAGAACCGGAAGCGGCCGCCGCGGCGGCCGTTTTCCGTATCCGAAGGACGGTGGTGCGGTGCCCCAGGCGATCGACGCCCTCGCCGAGATCTTCTCGTGGATCGGCTTCGGCCTGGGCGCCCTGCTCGCGGGCGTGGCGCTCATCATGTACCTCTTCGACGGCACGTGGGTCCCGGCGCGCGCCGTCGTCGAGGAGTCGCCGCACGGACGCGTCGCCCGCTGGTTCGACGACGAAGGCGGAGTGGGCGAGACCCACCTCACCCACGAGCAGGAGCACGAGATCGGCGACGCCGACACGGCGGACGTGTTCGTGCGACGGGGGTCCCTCGACCGGATGCGGCTGACCCAGGGTTCGCCTGCCGTGCGGGCGGTGGCGCGGCTGGCGATGGGCCTGCTCGGCCTCGGCGTGGTCGCGCTGGCCACGTCGCTGATCATGCTGTTCGTCCGCGGCTGAGCCCGGGTGCGCCCGACCTGCGGGCGTCACGCGATCGCGAGCAGACCGCCGGCCGTCAACGCGAGTCCCAGCCCCACCCACTGAACCGCGGCGACGCGCTCGCGCAGCACGACGGAGGCCAGGATGATGGTGCCGGCCGGATACAGGGCGGTGAGCGCCGACACGACGGCGAGGTCGCCCGTTCTCAGCGCGAGCAGGATGAGCGCATTGGCCGCCGCATCGCGCCGTAGGTCAGCGCGCCGAGGAGGGCGACGGCGGCGGGCAGCATCGTGAATCAGCTTAGAAGCGTGGACTCGTCCGGGTCGCAGCAAACTTATTTCGCTAGATAGGCTAGCGATATGCACGTGCAGAAGGAAGCTCGCCGCGGTCCCTCCCGCTGGCTGCGCATCGGCATCCCGGTGCTCCTCACCCTCATCTGGCTGGCGGCCGGTTCGATCGGCGGGCCCTACTTCGGCAAGGTCGACGAGGTGTCCTCCAATGACCGTTCGACGTTCCTGCCCGAGAGCGCCGACGCCACCAAGGTCAACGAGCGGCTCGCCGACTTCCTGGGCGAGGAGAGCATCCCTGCGGTGATCGTCGTCACCGGAGAAGGCGAGCTGACCGAGGACGAGATCGCGCAGGTGCAGTCCGTCGTCGACGACATCGCCGCCCTCGACGCCGTCGCCGGTGACGTCTCACCGCCCGTCCCCTCGGACGACGGTGAGGCCGTGCAGATCTTCGTGCCCATCGACTCCTCGGCCGAGGTCGGGGAGACCGTCGACGAGATGCGCACGCTGCTCTCCGAGAACCTGCCCGAGGGCCTCGAGGGCTGGGTCACCGGTCCCGCGGGCTTCACCGCCGACCTCGCGGAGGGCTTCCTCGGCATCGACGGGCTGCTGCTGGCCGTCGCGCTCATCGCCGTCTTCCTGATCCTGGTGGTGGTGTACCGCTCGCCGCTGCTGCCCGTCCTCGTGCTGTCGACCTCCGTCTTCGCGCTCTGTGCGGCCCTGCTGACGGTGTGGTGGCTCGCCTACGCGGGCATCGTCGTGCTCAACGGGCAGGTGCAGGGCATCCTCTTCATCCTCGTGATCGGCGCGGCGACCGACTACGCATTGCTGTACGTCGCCCGGTTCCGCGAGGCGATCGCCGCCGGGATGGGGAAGTGGGATGCCACGCTGGCGGCGTGGCGTGGATCGTTCGAGCCCATCCTCGCCTCGGGCGGCACCGTGATCGCGGGTCTGCTGTGCCTCCTGCTGTCGGACCTCGCCACCAACCGGGCGCTGGGCCCGATCGCATCGATCGGCATCGCCTTCTCGGTGCTGTCGGCGCTGACGTTCCTGCCCGCACTGCTGGCGCTGTGCGGACGCGCGGCGTTCTGGCCGTTCATCCCCAAGGAACCGCTCGCGACCATCCCCGAGGACCTCACCCAGCCGGTGAAGGGTCTGTGGCCGCGGCAGGCGCGCTTCGTCGCCCGCAACGCGCGGACGGTGTGGATCGCCTGCACGATCGTGCTGCTGGCCGGCGCCTTCGGCATCACGCAGCTCAAAGCCGACGGCGTCTCCACGAGCGAGCTCGTGCTGGGAGCCTCGGAGGCCCGCGACGGCCAGGAGGTGCTCGCCGAGCACTTCCCGGCGGGTTCGGGATCGCCGGCGTACGTCATCGTTCCCGAGGGCGACCTGGCCGACACCGCGCAGGTGCTGGAGGATGCCGACGGCATCGACTCGGTCGCCGTCGCCTCGGAGGATTCGCCCACCGGTCAGGCCGCGGTGACCGTCGAGGACGGCGAGGCGGTGCTCACCGCGGTCGGTCCGCCCGGCACGCCGGCGCCGGAGGCGACCGTCGCGGACGGCGACGTGCTCGTGATCGGGACGCTGACGGATGCCGCGGACTCCGTCGCCGCCGAGGACCAGGTGCGCGAACTCCGCGCCGACCTCGACGAGACGCTCGGCGCCGGTACGGCGATCGTCGGAGGCGAGACCGCCACCGACATCGACACCAACGACACGTCCACCCGCGATCGCAGCGTCATCATCCCGGTCGTGCTCGTCGTGATCCTCCTGATCCTGATGCTGCTGCTGCGCTCGGTGCTGGCCCCCGTGCTGCTCATCGCCACCGTCATCCTGTCGTTCGCGACGGCGCTGGGGGTGAGCGCCCTCGTCTTCAACAACGTCTTCGGATTCCCCGGAGCCGACCCGGCGGTGCCGCTCTTCGGCTTCGTGTTCCTGGTGGCGCTCGGCGTGGACTACAACATCTTCCTGATGTCGCGCGTACGCGAGGAGTCGCTGGTCCACGGCACGCGGCCGGGCATCCTGCGTGGCCTCGTGGCGACAGGCGGCGTCATCACGTCGGCGGGACTGGTGCTCGCGGCGACGTTCGCGGCGCTCGGCGTCATCCCGATCCTGTTCCTCGCGCAGATCGCCTTCATCGTCGCCTTCGGCGTGCTGCTGGACACCTTCATCGTGCGCTCGCTGCTGGTGCCGGCGCTCTCGTACGACATCGGCAGGGCGATCTGGTGGCCCTCGAAGCTCTGGCGGCGCGGTCCGGAGGACCGGCGTACGCTCGAACCATGAGCAAGGCGCTGTTCATCGTCGACGTCCAGAACGACTTCACCGAGGGGGGTGCGCTCGGAGTTCACGGCGGTGACGCCGTCGCGCAGCGCATCACCGAGTTCCTCGTCACCCACGCCGAGGACTACGCCGTGATCGTCGCTTCGCGTGACTGGCACCACGCCGAGGGCGACAACGGCGGGCACTTCCACCCGGAGCCCGACTTCGTCGACACGTGGCCGGTGCACTGCGTGGGCGGCACCGAGGGGGCGGAGTACGACCCGGGGTTCGACACGTCGGCGGTGACGCACCACGTCAAGAAGGGGCAGGGCGTGCCGGCGTACTCGCTGTTCGAAGGCACGACCGACGACGGCGAGACGGTCGCGCACCTGCTCGAGGAGAACGGCGTGGTGGACGTCGACATCGCCGGCATCGCGACCGACTACTGCGTGCGCGCGTCGGCGCTCGACGCGATCGAGCACGGACGGCACGTGCGCATCCTCACCGACCTCGTCGCCGGCGTCGCCGCCGAATCCAGCGACGCGGCCCTGGCCGAGTTGGCGCACGCGGGAGCCGAGCTGGCGGAATCCGGCCTCACCGGGCGGTAGGTGACCCGCCGTCGGGCGGGCGGCGTGCACAGCGTCGGAGGTTTCCGCCGACACGCCGAGCGCCCGGCCGCCGACCCGGCGTGGCGCCCGCGACCTCCGATGCTGTGCCCGGCTAGGACGCGGCCCGGCGATCCCGCCGTGCCAGGAAGATGACGAAGCCCAGCGCCACGAGGGCGGTGAGGCACAGCAGGCTGAGCCCGATCGTGTAGCTGTGGGCCTCCGCGTTGTACGTCGCGCCCATGACGAGCGGCGGGAAGTAGCCGCCGAGTCCGCCGGCGGCGCCGACGATGCCGGTGACCGTGCCGACCCGTTCGGAGGGGGCGCGCTGCGCGACCCACGTGAACACCGCGCCGGTGCCGAGGCCGAGGAACAGGGCCATCAGCACGAACGATGCTCCCGCCGCCAGCTCGGGAGGCGGCTGGAGGGCGATCACGACGGCCATCACCGCGGCGCCGCCGAGCGAGATGCTGAGCACGGTCGCCGGTCCGATGCGGTCCGACAGCCAGCCGCCGACGGGCCGGGCGATCACCGCCGCGATCGCGAAGCCCGCGGTGCGCGCGCCGGCGTCGGCGAGGTCGTACCCGTAGACCTCTTTGAGGTAGGTCGGCAGGTACGTCGAGAAGGCCACGAAGCCGCCGAACGTCACCGCGTACAGGAACGCCATCTGCCACGTGACGGCGAGCTTCGACGCGGCCTTGAGCTTCGGCATGACCGGCGCGGTGTTCGGCTTCCACAGCGGCGAGTCACGCATGAACAGCCACACGATGACCGCGACCACCAGAAGGGCGACAGCGATGATGATGTGCGTCGCGACGTAGCCGAACCACGCGACCATGCGCGGGGTGAAGAACGACGACAGCGCGGTGCCGCCCATACCGGCGCCGAAGAGGCCCGTGGCGAAGCCGCGTTTGGCGGGCTCGTACCAGGCGTTGACGAAGGGGATGCCGATCGCGAAGGTCGTGCCGGCGATACCGAGCAGAAAGCCGAAGGCGATCATGAGCGCGTAGGACCCCCACACGCCCGCCAGTGCGACGAGCACGACGGGCACGGCCGACGCCGCGGTCAGGATCGTGAACATGAGTCGGCCGCCGAACCGATCGGTGAACGCGCCGGTGAGGATGCGGCCGAGCGAACCGACCAGCACCGGTGTCGCGATGAGGAGCGAGGCCTCCGTCGACGTCAGTCCCATCTCGGCGGTGTACTGCACCGCGAGCGGCGCGACCATGTTCCACGCCCAGAACGTGATGGTGAACGCCAGCAGGGCGAGGAGGAGGTTCTTCGTGCGGCCCGGAAGCTCCCGAGTGCCCGTCGCGGCGGTGGCGGCAGCATCCGTGGTCATCGTCGTCCTCCGGTCTTGCCCGTGGTCGAGGCCTTGCGGTCGGGAGTGCGGTCGGTGGTGCCCACGGGCGCCCAGCCGCGGCGGATGCCGCGCGCCGTCGTCGGTCGCCCGTCACGCGAGCGGTAGACGATGTACGGGCGGAACAGGTAGTGCACCGGCGCCGTGAATGCGTGCACGAGCCGCGTGAACGGCCAGATCATGAAGAGCACCATGCCGATGACGGTGTGGATCTGGAAGTCGAGCGTCGCATGGCTCATCGCCGCGATGTCCGGCTGGAACACGAACAGCGACCGGAACCACGGGGCCACCGTCTCGCGGTACGTCGTCTCGTGCGGCGGGCCGATGACGCTCAGCACCGTCGTGGCCAGGCCCGCGACGATCGCCGCCACCAGCACGACGTACATGGTCTTGTCGTTCTTCGTCGTCGCCATGAACACCGGTCCGGTGGTGCGGCGGCGGTAGATCAGGATGCCGACCCCGACGAGCGTGGCGAAGCCGGCCACCGTCCCCAGGCCGAGCGCGGCGAGGTGGTACATGTCCTCCGAGACGCCGAGCGCGTCGGTCCACGCTTTCGGGATGACGAGCCCCACGACGTGCCCGATGATCACGACGAGGATCCCGAAGTGGAACAGCGGCGAGCCGATGCGCAGCAGCCGCGACTCGTACAGCTGCGAGGAGCGCGTCGTCCAGCCGAACTGGTCGTAGCGGTAGCGCCAGACCGTGCCGCCGATGAGCACCGCGACCATGAGGTACGGCAGGATGCCCCACAGGAAGAGCTCCATCAGCGCCTCCCGACCGGCTCGAGCGGCAGGAGCCGCGGGTCATGCGCGTCGAGCCCGACCGACTCGCGCGGCGGTCCGGCGGCGGCCATCGCCATCGCCTGCTGGCGGTCCGCGGGGGAGCGGCCGGGGAGGGTGTCGCACACCGCGGCCACCACGCCGGCGTACGGCGACCCGCGCTCGCCGAGCGCCAGCCGGATGAGCTCCAGGCTCGGGCGATACTCCTGCAGCAGGGCGGCCCCCTCGCCGGGCGCATGCCGGGCGAACTCGAGCACGAGCGGCAGGAAGTCGGGCAGCTCGCCCGTGCCGTCGATCGCCAGCCCCGCTTCGCGGTAGCGGCGCTTCAGATCGGCCAGCACGGCACCGCGCCGGCGGGTGTCGCCGTCGGTCCAGTAGCTGAGATACAGCGCGTGGCGACGCGACATGTCGAACGTGTCGACGTACGCGGCCTGCACGTCGGCGGCCGGGGTGTTCGCCCACCATTCGAGCACAGGGGCGAAGGATGCCGCGGCCCGCGGCGCCGCTTCGCTCACGGCCCGGCCGATCAGCGCCGACGACCCCAGCACGCCGTCGTCGGGGTAGCTCAGGCACAGCGACGCCGCCTGGTAGACCACCCGGACGTTCACGGAGCGCCTCCGGCAGCGGCATCCGTCCCCTGATCCCGAGGGGGGAACAGGCCGGGCGGCGCGCCGTTGCCGTCCCAGTTCAGGAGATTGACACGGCCTCGCAGCGACTCGTCGCTCGCCGCGGCGTCGGAGGTCTGTCGCTCCTTGAGGGCATGGAAGGTCTCGACCGCGACCGGCACCGGCCGGCCGCTGGCCTCGCCGAACATGCCCGGCTCGTTGCCGTACGGCCCGCCGTCGAAGTCGAGCGAGCACCCGAGCTCCTCGAGCTCGTGCGCCCGCTCGTAGTGGGCGGTCGGGATCACGTAGCGGTCCTCGTACTTCGCGATCGCGAGGAGCCGGTACATCGCGTAGATCGACTCGCCGGTCATGCCGACCGCCGCGGGGATGGACTCGTCGCGCTCGCGGTCGAGCGTGATGTCGCGCAGGTACGAGCGCATGGCCGCCAGGCGCCACAGGACGCCGGTGATGACGTCGGTGTCGCCGGCGGTGAAGAGCTCGGCGAGGTACTCGACCGGGATGCGCAGCGCCTCGATGGCTCCGAACAGCGTGCCGGCGGCCTCCGAGTCGTGGCCCTGGTCGCGCAGCAGGTCGACGATCGGCGACAGCGGCGGGATGTACCAGACCATCGGCATCGTCCGGTACTCGGGGTGCAGCGGCAGCGCCACCTTGTAGGTCTTCGCCAGGGCGTAGACGGGGGAGCGGCGGGCGGCATCCATCCAGTCCTCGGGGATGTCGCCCTGCGCGCGGGCCGCCGCGATCACCTCGGGGTCGTTAGGGTCCAGCATGAGGTCGAGCTGCGCCTCGTAGAGATCCTTCGGATCGGGCGTGGAGGCAGCCTCGGTGACGCGGTCGGCGTCGTAGAGGAACAGGCCGAGGTAGCGCAGTCGTCCGACGCACGTCTCGGAGCAGACCGTCGGGATGCCGACCTCGAGGCGCGGGTAGCACAGCGTGCACTTCTCGGCCTTGCCGGTCTTGTGGTTGAAGTAGATCTTCTTGTACGGGCAGCCGGTGATGCACTGGCGCCAGCCGCGGCAGCGGTCCTGATCGACGAGCACGATGCCGTCCTCGGCGCGCTTGTAGATCGCGCCCGACGGGCACGAAGCCATGCACGACGGATTGAGACAGTGCTCGCAGATCCGGGGCAGGTAGAACATGAACGTCTTCTCGAACTGCAGCTTGATCTTGTCTTCCGACTCGCGCCGCACGCGCTGGACGATGGGATCGAGGTGTCCCATCTCCGAGGCCCCGCCGAGGTCGTCGTCCCAGTTCGCCGACCACGTGATCTTCGTGTCCTCGCCGGTGATGAGGGACTTCGGCCGGGCGACCGGGAAGTCGTCGCCCAGGGGCGCGTCGATGAGCGTCTCGTAGTCGTAGGTCCAGGGCTCGTAGTAGTCCTCGAGCTTCGGCTGCACGGGCGAGGAGAAGATCGTGAGCAGGCGCTTCAGGCGGCTGCCTGTGCGCAGCGACAGCCGGCCGCGCTTGTTGAGCGTCCAGCCGCCGCGCCACTGCTCTTGGTCCTCGTAGCGGCGGGGATAGCCCTGACCGGGGCGCGTCTCGACGTTGTTGAACCACACGTACTCGGTGCCCGCCCGGTTCGTCCACGCCTGCTTGCACGTGACCGAGCAGGTGTGGCATCCGATGCACTTGTCCAGGTTCATCACCATGCCCATCTGGGCCATCACGCGCATCAGAACACCACCTCCTGCGAGCGGCGGCGCACCGTCGCCACCATGTCGCGCTGGTTCCCCGTCGGTCCCAGATAGTTGAACGCGTACGACAGCTGCGCGTACCCGCCGATGAGGTGCGTGGGCTTGACCAGCAGCCTCGTGACGGAATTGTGGATGCCGCCGCGCCGGCCGGTCGCCTCGGACTTGGGCACGTCGATCGTGCGCTCCTGCGCGTGGTGCACGTAGACCACGCCCGTGGGCATGCGGTGCGACACGACCGCCCGCGCCACGAGCACGCCGTTCGAGTTGACGCACTCGACCCAGTCGTTGTCGGCGGCGCCGATGGCCGCAGCATCCGCGGGGCTCATCCACACCGTCGGGCCGCCGCGCGACAGCGACAGCATGAAGAGGTTGTCCTGGTACTCCGAGTGGATCGACCACTTGGAGTGCGGAGTGAGGTAGCGCACCACCACCTGCTGCGCACCGTCCGGACCGAGCCTGGGCTCGCCGAACAGCCGGTGCATGTCCAGGGGCGGGCGGTAGATCGGCAGCGCCTCGCCGAGATCGCGCATCCACGCGTGGTCGAGGTAGAAGTGCATGCGGCCGGTGAGGGTGTGGAACGGCTTCAGGCGCTCGATGTTCACCGTGAACGGCGCATACCGCCGCCCGCCGGTCTCGGAGCCCGACCACTCCGGTGACGTGATCACCGGCACAGGCGCCGCCTGCGTCATCGCGAACGTGATCCGCTTCTCCTCGGAGCCCTCGGCGAGGTCGGCGAGGGGCTTGCCGACGCGCTTCTCCAGCGTGCGGAACCCCTGGGCGGCCAGCTCGCCGTTGGTCGTGCCCGAGAAGGCGAGGATCGCCTCGGCCATCTTGACGTCGGTGTCCATCGCGGGGCGGCCGTCGGCCGCGCCGCCGAGCATCACCCCGTTCTTCTGCGCCAGTCGCACGGCCTCGTGCGCGACGTCGTAGGTCACGTTCTTGATCGTGAACCCGAGCGTGTCGGCCAGCGGCCCGACGGCGGCGAGCTTGTCGGCGATCGCGGTGTAGTCCCGTTCGACCATCGTGAACTGCGGCATGGTCCTGCCCGGGACGCCGGCGCCGTCGCCGCGCGCCCAGTCGCGCACCTCCCCGCCCGGCTGCGACGTCTCACCGGGCGTGTCGTGCTGCATCGGCACCGACACCAGGTCGCGGCGGGTGCCGAGGTGGGTGCGCGCCTGCGCCGAGAACTCCTCGGCGATCGCGTGGAACAGGTCGAAGTCGCTCTTCGCCTCCCAGGGCGGGTCGATCGCCGGGGTGAACGCGTGCACGAACGGGTGCATGTCGGTCGACGACAGGTCGTGCTTCTCGTACCACGTGGCCGCGGGGAAGACGACGTCCGACAGCAGGGTCGTCGAGGTCATGCGGAAGTCGGCCGACACCAGCAGGTCGAGCTTGCCCTCGGGGATCTCGTCGCGCCAGGCGACGTCGTTCGGCCGCACGCTCGCCTCGTCGGTGGCCATGACGTTGCTGTGCGTGCCGAGCAGGTACTTCAGGAAGTACTCGTTGCCCTTCGCGCTGGAGCCCATGAGGTTGGACCGCCACAGCGTGAGCAGACGCGGCCAGTTCTGCGGGGCGTCGACGTCGGAGATCGCCGGCTGCAGGTCGCCGGACTGGAGCTGCGAGGCGACGAAGGATGCCGCATCCGCCGCCTCCCCGTTCGCCACCGCCGCATCGGCGCGATCGGCGAGGTCGAGCGGGTTGACGTCGAACTGCGGGTAGAACGGCATCCAGCCCAGGCGCGCGGACTGGGCGATCGTGTCGGCGGTGTGCATGCCGGCGAGGTTGCCCTCGGCCAGGGGCGAGGCGAGGGCGTCGGCGGAGTACCCGTCGAAGCGCCACTGGTCGGTGTGCATGTACCAGTAGGCCGTGCCGATCATCGTGCGGGGCGGCCTGGACCAGTCCAGGGCGTTCGCGAGCGAGAGCCAGCCCGTGATCGGGCGGCATTTCTCCTGCCCGACGTAGTGCGCCCAGCCGCCGCCGTTGCGGCCCATCGACCCCGTCAGGATCAGCAGCGCGAGGATCGCCCGGTACGTGGCATCCCCGTGGAACCACTGGCAGATCCCGGCGCCCATGATGATCATCGAGCGGCCGCCGGACTCGACGGCGTTGGCTGCGAACTCCCGCGCGATGCGTGTGCACGCCTGCGCGGGCACGCCGGTGATCTCCTCCTGCCAGGCGGGCGTGTACGGCGTCTCGGCGTCGTCGAGCCCCGACGGCCATTCGCCGGGCAGCCCGTCGCGCGCGACGCCGTACTGGGCGAGCATGAGGTCGAGCACGGTCGTGACGAGGATGCCGTCGACGCGGGTCGCGGGAACCCCGCGGCGCAGCACCCCGCCCGACCCGTCCGCCGAGTCGAAGCGGGGGAGCAGCACCTCGACCGGCTCGCCCGGCGTGCCGAGGTCGGCGATCGACAGCGCCGGCTCGACGCCCTCGAGATCGAGGTTCCAGCGGCCCTCACCCGACGCGGCGTACCGGAAGCCCATCGATCCGTTGGGGACGCGCGGTCCGCCGGTCGCGGCATCCAGCACCACCGTCTTCCACGCGTCCTCGGGGGTGTCGCCGCCGAGGTCCTTCGAAGTGAGGAACCTCCCCGGCACGAAGGCGCCGTCTCGCTCGACGAGACGGACGAGGTGGGGGAGGTCGGTGTACTGCCGGGCGAAGTCGGCGAAGAACGGCACACGGCGGTCGACGTAGTTCTCCTTCAGCACGACGTGCCCCATCGCCATCGCCAGCGCCGCGTCGGTGCCCGCCTGGCAGGGCAGCCACTCGTCGGCGAACTTCGTGTTGTCGGCGTAGTCGGGGCTCACCGTCACGACCTTCGTGCCGCGATAGCGCACCTCCGCCATCCAGTGCGCGTCGGGCGTGCGGGTGACGGGCACGTTCGAGCCCCACATCATGAGGTACGTGGCGTCCCACCAGTCGCCGGACTCGGGAACGTCCGTCTGATCGCCGAAGACCTGCGGGCTCGCGACGGGCAGGTCGGCGTACCAGTCGTAGAACGACGTCATGACCCCGCCGACCAGCTGCGTGAAGCGCGTGCCGATGCAGTGCGAGACCATCGACATCGCCGGGATGGGCGAGAAGCCGGCGACCCGGTCGGGTCCGTACTCCTTGATGGTGTGGACGTAGCCGGCCGCGACGAGCTCGACCGCCTCGTGCCACGACGCGCGCACGAGCCCGCCCTTGCCGCGGGCCCGCTGATAGCGGCGGCGCCTCTCGGGGTCCTTCGTGATCTCGCCGAACGCTTCGACGGGGTCGTTGCCGCGCGCCTTGGCGGCCCGGTACTCCTCGAGCAGCACGCCGCGGACGTACGGGTAGCGGACGCGGGTCGGCGAGTAGGTGTACCACGAGAACGCAGCCCCGCGGGGGCAGCCGCGGGGCTCGTACTCGGGACGGTCGGGCCCGACGCTCGGGTAGTCGGTCTCCTGGGCCTCCCACGTGATGATGCCGTCCTTGACGTACACCTTCCACGAACACGAGCCCGTGCAGTTCACGCCGTGCGTCGAGCGCACGACCTTGTCGTGACTCCATCGGTCGCGGTAGAAGGCGTCGCCCTCGCGCCCGCCCTCCAGGAACGCCGCGCGGTGATCGGCGGTCTGGTCCCATCTGGTGAAGAAGCGCGCTGCCGCCAGCAGCGCATCGGAAGCCGGCCCGTCCACACCGATCTGGGGCGTCATGCCACGGACCCTAGCGAATGGCCTGCCCAACGCGCCAGAGGGGCGGGCCAGGCGCGTGGCATGCGGCGCGTGGCGCAAGGAGCCGAGACGGCATGGTGCCCCCACAGGGGCTCGAACCCTGGACCCACGGATTAACCTGCTGCACTGAGTTTCCCCAGCCACCGTCTCCGGCTTGCAGTCTGGACTATATCTTCACCTTCGGCCGGGCCGGTCAGGTGCGCCGCGTGTAGTCTCTGAGGTTCCCTTGCGGTTACCTGCTGATTGCCCAATCCCTCGGATTTTCACTGCCAGGTGTCGTTCAGACACGTGGCGAGTACCTCGGGCTATCAGGGTGTTCCAGCATATAGCGGCGGTCATCCGACGCATTTCTGCGCCGGCGCTCCATTTTGTTGTTGAAGTCCGTTGCTCTAACCAACTGAGCTATAGGGGCGTTCCCACCCTAGCAATGCCTCTTGGTACCGGGCACGTCGGTGGCCCGCTCTACCATCGGCGGTGTGCTCCGGACGAAGGCAGGCGAGGAGGGTGACGAGGTGCTCAAGCGCTGCGGAACCTGCCATCAGGTCAAGCCGCTGGCCGATTTCAACCGTAAGTCCGCTCGTCCCGACGGCCTCCAGGAGGTTTGCCGAGACTGCAATCGCGAATCCTCCCGCGCATACTATGCGCGCAACCGTGAGCGGCACGTACAGGTCATCGTCGCGCGCACGGCGAGGCGTCGCATGGAATCCAAGGTCTTCCTCGCCGACTACCTCGCGGAGCATGCCTGCGTCGATTGCGGCAACACCGATCTCCGGGTCCTCGACTTCGATCACCGACCCGGCACGGCGAAGCGGAAGGATGTGATGGCGATGGTGCGCGAGGGCTTCAGCATCGCCAAGATCGAGGAGGAGATCGCCAAGTGCGATGTGCGGTGCCGCAACTGTCACGCGATCGTGACCCTGGAGCGCGGCGGGGCCAACTGGCGTTCTGAGGCGATGCGTCGAGCGAAAAACGGGTAACCGCCGTCAGCGGTTGCCCTTGCCGTTGCCGCTGTTGCTGCCCGGGCCGTTGCCGTTGCCGTTGTTGTTGCCGGGTCCGCTGTTGTCCGTCCCGCCTCCGCCGGTCTCGACCGGCTGCACGTCCTCGGCGGGCGCCTGCTCCACCGGCGCCTGCTCAACGGGAGCGGCCGGCTCCTCTTCGGCCGGTGCTTCCTCGGCGGGCGTATCCTCCGTCGGCGCCGGTGCGGGCTGCTCCTCGGCGGGTGCCGTCGGCGCAGGCTCCGGCAGGGCCGACCATGCGGACGACAGCCAGAGCACCCCGAGGACGAGCCCGAGCACGAGCAGGGCCGCGACGATCGCTCCGATCACCACGGCACGGCGAGAGGGCCGGCGATCCTCGTCCGGGACGGTTGGCAGGACGGATGCCGCGGCATCCGTCTGCGGTGACGCTGCCGCTGCGGCGACGGCGGCGATGCGGGCATCGCGGCGGAGAGCTCCTCGTTCGGCGGGCGTGGCCGCTGCCGCCGCGGGCGTGGGTTGGACGAAGGCCTGGGTGGGGCCGGTGGTGGGATTCGCGGCGACGACGGGAGCTGCAGTCGACGCGGCAACAGGAGTCGCGGCGACAGGCGTCGCGACCGGCGCGGTGGACGGGTCCGCCTTCTCGCGGGCGATGGTGTTCTCCATCGCGGCCAGTCGGGATGCGGCCGATACGACCTCGAGCGCCGTGGGCCGATCGTCCGGGCGGATGGCGGTCATGCCGCGCAGCAGCCCCTGCCATGCCGGGTGCAGGGTCTCCGGGATGCTGGGAGCCGCAGACAGCCGGGCGACGACGGTGCCGATGCCCTCCGCATCGCCGAACGGCCGCTCGCCGGTCAGCGCCTCGATCAGCAGGAGGCCGAACGCGTAGATGTCGGCCGGCGCGGCGGGGACCGCGCCCTGCGCCTGCTCGGGGGCGACGTAGGCCATGGTGCCGACGATGACGCCGGGCGTCGTCACGCGGGCGGAGTCCGTGAGGTACGCGATGCCGAAATCGGCCAGCTTGGCTCGCCACTCCCACCCGGGCCTCGGCGACTCCCAGAGCAGGACGTTCGAGGGCTTGATGTCGCGGTGGACGACCCCGTGCTCGTGCGCGACGTGCAGGCCCTCCGCGACGTCGATCGCGACCGACGCGACGATCCTCGGGTCGACGGGTCCACGGGCGATCAGGTCGCGCAGTGTGATGCCGTCGACGTGCTCCATGACCAGATAGCTGGCGTCGTCCGTGCCGATGCGCGCATCGAAGACCGTGACGAGCGAGTGATGGCTGAGGGAGGCGAGGAGCGTCGTCTCCGACAGCGCCCGCTGGACGGAGTCGATGCCGTCGGTGGGCTCGCGGAAGACCTTGACCGCGACGGAACGCTGGAGGTGCGTGTCGTCGGCGCGGTACACGCGCGCCATTCCGCCCTCGCCGATCCGCTCCTGCAGGACGTAGCGATTGTCCAGCAGTTCGCCTGTCGAGACTTCGCCCGACTCGCGCAGGTCTGTCACATGCCCCTCCCGTCCGGCGTCCGGACCCCTCCGGCGCGACTTCGGACTGCTCTCACGGTAGGCGCACCGCGGAGAAGCCGATAAGGACTTGACGGATGGGCGCGGGCATGCAAGCAGCGCGCCACGAGGCCGCCGACAGAACGTCGGCGGCCTCGCACCCCCCTGCATGCCGGCCGAGGCCGGCGGTCGGTCACTGAGCCGGCGGCATCAGGACCGAGTCGATGAGGTAGACCACGGCGTTGGCGGTCTGGACGCCGCCGCAGATGACGTTGGCGTCGTTGACCATCCACATCTCGCCGTCGCCGGTCACCTCGAGGTCCGCGCCCTGCACGGTCGTGTGGGTCCCGGCGATGTCGGCCGGCTCGATCTGTCCGGGCACCACGTGGTAGGTGAGGATCGACGTCAGCGTCGCGGTGTCCGTCTTGAGCGACTCGATCGTGGCGGGGTCGATCGCGGCGAACGCGTCGTCGACGGGCGCGAACACCGTGAACTCGTCGCCGTTGAGCGTGTCGACGAGGTCGACCTCGGGGTTGAGCTGACCGCTGACCGCCGAGACGAGGGTCGTCAGCAGCGGGTTGTTGGATGCCGCGACCGCGACGGGGTCGGCCGACATGCCCTCGATCGAGCCGGCGCCGTCGGGAACAGCCTCGGCGTAGTCGGCGCAGCCGGGCCCGACCAGATTCCCGGCGGGGTCGGCCGTCATCGGCTCCTCGGTCTCCTCCATGGCGGGCGCCGAGGGCTCGGCGGAGGGCTCGGCCTCCGTCGCGGCGCCCATCGAGCACGCCGACAGTGCGAACGTCGCGGCGACCGCGAGGGTGAGCCCTGCTGAGAGGCGCTTCCTGGTGATGCGAGACATGTCTTCCTCCTGCGTGCGGCCGTCGGGCCGCGATCTGGTGGACCCCGGCGGGGGCGGGCCGCAGAAGCGGCTGCACGGACTGTTCGGAAGGCTTCCCGGATCGGATTGGACGGAATCGGATGCCGCCACCGCCGTGTCAGCGGGGGCGGAAGTGTACTCATTCACGATCGGGCCGTCGCGCGCACCGACAAAGGGGGAGGAGTTTGGCATGCTGGTGGACGTGGTGATCGACGGAATCGACGTGCCGGAGGACGGCACCGAGCCCGTCGACCGCATCGGCGCCCTTCTCCAGCAGGTGGCAGCCGGCGACCAGACGGCGTTCGCGCGCGTGTACGACCTGCTGTCGCCGCGGGTCTTCGGCCTCATCCTCCGCGTCCTCGTGGATCGCTCCCAGAGCGAGGAGGTCCTGCAGGAGGTCTTCCTCGAGGTCTGGCAATCCGCCTCCCGGTTCGCTCCGAACAGAGGGCAAGGGAGGTCGTGGGTGCTCACGATCGCGCATCGCCGGGCCGTCGATCGCGTGCGTTCATCGCAGGCGAGCACGGACCGTGATGTGCGTGCGGGCTTCCGGGACCTGGATGTGGCCCATGACGGGGTCTCCGAGCAGGTCGAGCTGCGCATCGAGGGGGAGAGGGTCGCCAGCGCGCTCTCCGCCCTCCCCGAGGCGCAGCGGGAGGCGCTGACCCTCGCGTATTACGGGGGTTACAGTCAGAGCGAGATCGCGGCCCTGGTGGGCGCGCCGCTGGGGACGGTGAAGACGAGGATGCGGGACGGACTGTCCCGCCTGAGGGTCGAGATGGGGGTGACCGCGTGATGGACGAGCAGGAGTTCGCCGAGCTGGCAGCAGGAGCTGCGCTGAACGCGCTGTCGCCGGCCGATCGCGCGGCATTCGACGTGGCGCGTCGCGAGCACCCGGAGTGGGAGCACTGGGTCCGGGCGGATGCCGCCACCGTCGCCTCGCTCGCCGACGACGTACCGGACGCCCTTCCTCCGCTCACGCTGCGTTCCACGCTGCTCGCGCGCATCGCGACGACCCCGCAGCTTCCGTCGATCGACGCGTCGGTCGCCGCGGCCGCCGCGCCGGTGGGCGCGTGGCCCCGGGCCGGCGCGGAAGAACCTGCGTCGGCCGAGGCGCCCGGCCCCGACGACGACGCACCCGCCGGCGCCCGCGCGCCTGCGCAGCCCGCGGATGCCCCCGCCTCCGGCCGGGCGACGGAGCCTCCGCCCACCACTGCGACGATCCAGGCGGTCTCCCGCCGCAACTGGACGCGGGGCATCGTCGCGCTCGCCGCCTCGATGGTGCTGCTCGTGGCGCTCGGGCTCGGCGCTGCGATGATCAACGACTATCTCAACCGGCCGCCCGCGGTGGTCGCGCTGCAGGAGATCGAAGGGGCGCCCGACGCCCAGTCGGCCACCGTCGACGTCGTCGAGGGCGGCTCCGCGACGGCCCACTGGTCCGAGTCGGTCGGCAAGGCGGTGCTGGTCTCGCAGGGGCTGCCGCAGATCGCCGACGACGAGACCTACGAGATGTGGTTCGTCCGCGACGGGGCGGCCGAGTCGGCCGGCACCTTCGACCCCGAGGGCCTGACCACGACCGCGCTGCTGGACGGCGCCGTCGAGTCGGGTGATGTGATCGCGATCACCGTCGAGCCGCAGGGCGGCTCGCCGACCGGCGAGCCGTCGTCCCAGCCGATCGTGCAGATCCCCACGGCGTGAGCCGCCGACGGGGGATGCGGGTAGCGTGAGGGCGTGGCATCCGCCCGGCAGACGATCCAGACGCTCGCGCACCTGCGCCGCGCCCGCGATCTGATGGACCGCGACTACGCCCAGCCCCTCGACGTGCCCACGATGGCGGCGCAGGCGCTCATGTCGCCCGCGCACTTCTCGCGCGAGTTCAAGGCCGCGTACGGCGAGACGCCGTACGCGTACCTGATGACCCGCCGCATCGAGCGCGCGATGGCGCTGCTGCGCGAGGGGATGTCGGTGACGGATGCCTGCACCGCCGTGGGTGCGACGTCGCTGGGCTCGTTCAGCTCGACGTTCACGGAGATCGTCGGGGAGACCCCCAGCTCGTACCGCGCGCGGCCGCACGACGCCGCGGAGGCCATGCCGCTGTGCGTGGCGAAGATCCTCACGCGGCCGACGCGCTACGCGTAGCGCGAGGGGCCGCGCCGCGGCTCAGACCGAGCAGGATCGGAGAAGCGCGCTTTCCCGTCGCCCCCTAGCGTGGCTGTCATGACGAACATCGCACTCGCGTACAGCCCCATCACGGTCGACGACGTCGACGCCGCCATCCCCTTCTACCGCGACGGACTCGGCCTCGAGGTCGTCAACGACGTGTCGTACGACGGCCACCGCTGGGTGAGCTTCGGATTCCCGGGGCAGCCCGGCCTCTCGCTCGTCGTGTCCGACCCGACGGCCGGACGCTCGCCCGACGACGGCGAAGCGCTCGAGCGGCTCATCGCGAAGGGATCCGGCCCCGGCCCGTACGTCTTCACGACGACCGACCTGGACGGGACGTTCGAGAAGCTGCGGGCGTTCGGCGCCGAGGTCCTGCAGGAGCCGAAGGAGCAGGGATGGGGACCGCGGGATGCCGCGTTCCGCGATCCCGCGGGCAACCACATCCGCATCAACCAGGTCTGAAGCGGTGCTGCCCCGTGTGCCTGCCGTGGGCCGCCGCGCTGAAGCGGGACGAGGAGCTGCGCGAGCCGGTGCTCGTGGCGGCGAGTAGCCTGGACGGAATGAGCGACGCGTCCCGGGATTTCCACAAGCCCGTCCGGCGGCCGGCCGAACTCTTCGACCGGCGGTTCTCGGCCGAGGATCCGGCCGAGGTGTCCCGCGTCGCCCACTCCACCGCGCACGCGCTGCTGGCACGCGTCCGTGCCGACCCGGACGGCGCGATCGTCGACCGCCTCGTGGCGTTCACCGACGAGCACGGCATCGACGACATCGCCGAGCTGTGGTCGCGGTCGCCGGCGAAGACCCTCCCGGGTGCGCTGTGGCGGCTGTACCTCGTGCAGCTGATGATCCACGACGACCCCCGCACCTCTGCGCTGCTCTACGAGCGCGGCCGTGCCGAGCTCTCCTCCGCGGACGACGTGGTGGCCGGAGCGCCGTCGCCCGCCGGACCCGACGAGCTGGTCGCGCTGGTGGACACCATCCTCCGCGGCCTGTTCGAGGGCGACTTCGCCGTGGCGCTGGACAGGGCGGCGGCGTTCTGCCGCGTGCAGGCGTCGGGCGCCACGCATCTCGCCGACGACTACGAGGTCACCGAGCCCGACCGCGCCTCCGCGTTCACCACGCGGGCGCTGCGGCTCTCGGACTTCGCCGCCGATCTGTCGGCCTGCGCCGCCCTGTGGCGGCGCGACGCGCTGAGCTGAGCCATCCGGCGGGCGGCCGTGGCCGGGAATGCGAGTGCCGGGCCGCAGAACGCCTCTCGGCGCGAGGCCGCTCGCAGCGGCAGAAGATGGAGCCCGGGGTTACTGCGGCCCGGCCGATACAGTCTAACCGAGGCCCAGGGGACCGTATTCCCCGGCCTAAGCTCTTGACATGGCTTGGCGCTTCGCCCTCGTGATCGACCCCGCGGCATCCGACGACCCGCGCTCGGACTTCTCCGACACCTTCACACCGATCGATGTGACCGCACCGGCGCTGAGCGTCGGGGAGATGAGCACGCAGCGCGGCGACGGGATCTTCGAATCCATCGGGGTGGTCGACGGCCACGCGCAGGAGGTCGGTCCCCACCTCGATCGCCTCGCGCATTCGGCGGCCCTGTGCGACCTTCCCGCTCCGCACCGGGAACAGTGGCGGCAGGCGATCGCCGTGGCCGCCCAGCACTGCCCGCCCGACGCCGAGGCGGTCATCAAGCTCATCCTGAGCCGTGGGGTGGAGCACGGGCCGACGCCGACGGCGTGGGTGACGGCCGCGGAGGCCCCCGACAACGCCGCGGTGCGCGAACGCGGCATCCGCGTCGTCACGCTGGACCGCGGCTACGGGATCGACACGCCGCGGAGGGCGCCGTGGCTGCTCCTCGGGGCGAAGACGCTGTCGTACGCCGTCAACATGGCGGCGATCCGCGAGGCGAAGCGCAGGGGCGCCGACGACGCGATCTTCGTCACCTCCGACGGCTTCGTCCTGGAGGCGCCCACGGCCTCGCTCATCCTCCGCGTCGACGGCCGGTTCCTCACGCCCGCGCCCAACGGCGGGATCCTGCACGGCACGACCCAGCTCAGTCTGTTCGCGCACCTGGAGGAGCGGGGCGCCGAGACCGCGTACGAGACGATCCCCGTCTCGGCGCTGGCCCGGGCGGATGCCGCGTGGCTGGTGTCGAGCGTCCGCCTGGCCGCGCCCATCCGCGCGATCGACGGCAGGGATGTGCCCGTCGACGGTGAGCTGACGGCGTCCTTCAACCGCTACCTGCTCACCCCGCGCGACTGACCGCCGATCAGCCGAATCGACCCGAGACGTAGTCCTCGGTCGCCTGCACGGACGGCGTGGTGAAGATGGTCCTGGTCTCGTCGTACTCGATGAGCTTGCCGGGCTTGCCGGTGCCCGCGATGTTGAAGAACGCGGTCTTGTCGCTCACGCGCGACGCCTGCTGCATGTTGTGGGTCACGATGACGACGGTGTAGTCGTTCTTGAGCTCGCCGATCAGCTCCTCGATGGCGTACGTGGAGATCGGATCGAGCGCCGAGCAGGGCTCGTCCATGAGGATCACCTCGGGCGAGACGGCGATGGCGCGCGCGATGCACAGACGCTGCTGCTGACCGCCCGAAAGGCCCGAGCCGGGCTTGTCGAGGCGGTCCTTGACCTCGTTCCAGAGGTTCGCGCCGCGCAGCGACTTCTCGACGAGGGCGTCGGCGTCCGACTTCGACATCTTCTTGTTGTTGAGCTTCACGCCCGCCAGCACGTTCTCCTTGATCGACATCGTCGGGAACGGGTTGGGGCGCTGGAACACCATGCCGACCTGGCGGCGCACGAGCACCGGGTCGACGTTGGGCGCGTACAGGTTGTCGCCGTCGAGCAGCACCTCGCCCTCGACGCGGGCGCCGGGGATCACCTCGTGCATGCGGTTGAGGGTGCGCAGGAAGGTCGACTTGCCGCAGCCGGAGGGGCCGATGAAGGCGGTGACGCTGCGCGGCTCGATGTCGAGGGAGACACCCTCGACGGCCAGGAAGTCGCCGTAGTAGACGTTGAGGTCGTTGACTTCGATGCTCTTGGACATGATTTCCGTCGGTGCTTTCGGGTTGGGGATGCTCAGCGGCCGAGCTTCGGCGAGAAGACCCTCGCGACGATGCGCGCGATGAGGTTGAGGAGCATGACGATGACGATGAGGACGAGCGCGGCGGCCCAGGCGCGGTTGTGGTACGCCTCGACGGGGATGCCCGCGTTCATGTACTGCGTGTAGACGAACACCGGGAGCGTCATCATGCGCCCGTCGAAGAGGTTGTAGTTCATCGAGGTGGCGACGCCGGCAGTGAGCAGCAGCGGCGCCGTCTCGCCGATGACGCGCGAGATCGACAGCATGACGCCGGTGGTGATTCCGGCGACCGACGTCGGGAGGACGACCTTGGCGATGGTGCGCCACTTCGGCACGCCGAGCGCGTACGACGCCTCGCGCAGCTCGTTGGGCACGAGGCGGAGCATCTCCTCGGTGGATCGCACGACGACGGGGATCATCAGCACCGCCAGCGCGATCGAGCCCATGATGCCCATGCGGATGCCGGGACCGAAGAACAGCGCGAAGACGGCGTACGCGAAGAGGCCGGCCACGATCGACGGGATGCCGGTCATCACGTCGACGAGGAAGGTGATGCCGCGTGCGACCCGGTTCCCCGCGCCGTACTCCACGAGGTAGATCGCGGCGAAGATGCCGATCGGGATCGAGATGACCGCCGCCGCCAGCGTGATGAGCAGGGTGCCGACGATCGCGTGCAGCGCGCCGCCGCCCTCGCCCACGACGTTGCGCATCGACGAGGTGAAGAATTCGGCGGACAGGCCCGCGACGCCGTTGACCAGCACGGTGATCGCGAGCGAGACGAGCGGCACCATGGCCACGAGGAAGGCGATCGTGACGACGCCCGTCACGAGCCGGTCGACGCCCTTGCGCCGTCCCTCGACGAGCGAGGAGGTGGTCGTGATGAGCGCGAGGTACAGCAGGGCGGCCACGACGCCCCACCCGGCGAGGTTGAAGCCCTCGCCGGAGCCGATCGAGAGGACGCCGAACAGGATCGCGCTGATGGCGAGGCTGCCGGCGAGGATGGCCCACGGCCCCCATGCGGGCAGGTGCCCGCTGGTCAGGCGCGGTGTCTCGCGGACCGGCGCCTGCTGCGGCGCCTCGGGAGGAGCGGTCGTCACGGTCATGTCAGTTCGCCCCCGAGAATTCCTTGCGACGGCTGACGATCCATCGGGCGATGGCGTTGACCGCGAAGGTGACGATGAAGAGGATGAGGCCCGTGGAGATCAGCACGTTGATGTTGGTGCCGTACGCCTCGGGGAACGTGAGCGCGATGTTCGCGGGGATCGTGCTGGGGTTCTCCGACGTGAAGAGCTGGAAGGTCACGACGCCGGTCGCCGAGAGCACCATGGCGACGGCCATCGTCTCGCCCAGGGCGCGGCCCAGGCCGAGCATCGAGGCCGAGACGATGCCGCTGCGCCCGAACGGGAACACAGCCATGCGGATCATCTCCGAGCGGGTGGCGCCCAGCGCGAGCGCGGCCTCCTCGTGGAGGACGGGAGTCTGCAGGAAGATCTCGCGGCAGATGGCGGTGATGATGGGGACGACCATGACGGCCAGCACGATCGCAGCGGTGAAGATCGTCCGGCCGGTGCTGGACACCGTGCCGCCGAAGAGGGGGAACCACCCCATGTTGGCGTTGAGCCAGGCATAGACCGGCTGGACGGCGGGGGCGAGCACGAGGATGCCCCAGAGGCCGAAGACGACGGAGGGCACCGCGGCCAGCAGGTCGACGACGTAGCCGAGACCCTGCGCCAGGCGACGCGGTGCGTAGTGCGAGATGAAGAGCGCGACGGCGACCGCGAGCGGGACAGCCATGAGCAGCGCCAGGAACGACGCCCACACCGTGCCGAACACGAGGGGCCACACATACTCCCAGAAATTCCCGGTGAGGATGCTCGCGGTCTCGCTCGTGGCGGTGAGGCCCGGGATGGACTGGATGATGAGGAACAGCGCGACGGCGGCCAGCGTGACGAGGATCATCAGGCCGGCCGAGAGTGCGGTCCCCGAGAACCAGCGGTCTCCTGGTCTCTGCTTGACCTTGGCCGCGGGGGCGGTGGTCGTCGTCATGGTGTCCTTCGGGTTCGGGTCTTCTCAGGGGCGATGCCCGGCCCGGTCGTGGACGACCGGGCCGGGCATCGATGTTCTCAGTCCGTGACGATCAGGTCGATCGCCGCGTTGACCTGCTCGCGCAGGGTGTCCGAGATCGGGGCGCTGCCGGCGGCCTCGGCCGCGGCGTCCTGGCCCTCGGCGCTGGCGACGTGCTGCAGGTAGCCCTTGACGATCGGTGCGACCGCCGCGTCGGCGTACTCCTGGCACGCGATCATGTAGCTGACGAGGACGATGGGGTAGACGCCGGCCTCGTCCGAGGTGCGCTGGAGCTCGATGGCGAGGTCGCCCTCACCGCGGCCCTCCTCGAGCGGCGACGCGTCGACGATCGCCGCAGCGGCCTCGGGCGAGTACTCGACGAACTCGTCGCCGACCTTGACGGCGGCGGTCGAGAGGCCCTCCTCGGCAGCGCGGGAGGCGTCGGCGTAGCCGATGGTGCCGTTGCCGCCTGCGACGGCCGAGACGACACCCGAGGTGCCCTGCGCAGCCTCGCCGGACGAGAGCGGCCAGACACCGTCGGGCTCGCTCGTCCAGACGTCACCGGCGGCCTGGAACAGGTAGTCGGTGAAGTTCTCGGTGGTGCCCGAGTCGTCGGCGCGGTGCACCGGCGTCACGGCCAGATCGGGAAGCGTCACGCCCTCGTTGAGCGCGGCGATCGCCGGGTCGTTCCAGTTGGTGATCGTGCCGGCCATGAGGCCCGCGATCGCGGCGGCGTCGAGGTTCAGCGCGTCCACGCCCTCGATGTTGAAGATGACCGCGATCGGCGAGATGTAGGTCGGGAGCTCGATGATGCCCGAGCCGTCCACGCACGCGTCGAACGGGCCGGCCTCGATCTCCTCGATGGTGAAGGCGCGGTCCGAGCCCGCGAACGGGAAGGCGCCCGCCTGGAACGACTCGCGGCCAGCGCCGGAGCCGGACGGGTCGTAGGTGATGGTGACGTCGGGGTTCGCGGTCTGGAAACCGGCGGTCCAGGCCTGGACCGCCACCTCCTGCGCCGACGATCCGCCGCCGGCGATCTCGCCGGAGAGGTCGGAGGTGGTGCCGCCGGTGTCGCCGGGAGCGGTCTCGTTGGCGGCGCAGCCGGCAAGGGCGAGGGCCGCGACAGCGGCGACAGCGCCCACCTGGGCGATGCGGGAGATCTTCACTGTGTGAATCCTTCACGTGTCAGGGAATCAGGTCCGTGCAGGACCTTCGGGTGGGAACCCGGTGCGGGGTTCGCTCTGAAACGTAGGCTCGGACTCTTAAGAGAGTGCGCTGCGCAGGTGAACGGGAGGTGAACGGGCAGGGGTGCGCGGGGGGCGCCCCCGGTCAGACCTTCGGCTCGTGGGTCTCGATCGCGACGATGCCGGAACCGGGATTGTCGACCGAGAGGTGGGCCACAGAGAACGCTCCCGTCTCCAGGGCGGACGCGCTGCCGAGGTACGAGCCGCGCAGCGTGCCGGTGGCCAGGGCGAGCTCGCTCAGGATGTCGGGGAGCACCGGTCCGTGGCTGCACAGGACGGCGGGCTTGCGCGCACGCACGCGCTCGCCGATGATCGTGCGGGCGTCGGACTTGCCGTCCTCCCACGCGTCCTGGCTGATGAGCTTGGTGAGCTCGATCCGCCGACCGAGCGCGGCGGCCAGCGGCTTCACGGTGTCGGCGCAGCGCGTCGCCGGGCTCGAGATGATGCGTCTCACGCCGAACGCCTGGAGCGGACCGACGATGGCGCTCGCCTGCTTGCGGCCGCGGGGCGACAGCGGGCGCGCGGCATCCTTCCCCTTCCACTCCTCGCGCGCGAGGGCCTTGGCGTGGCGCAGCGCGATGATGGGGAAAGTGCGCAGGACGCCTTCGTCCATGAGCCGGAGGAAGTGCTCGACGATCTCGCGGTCGACGGGATAGCTGAGCCGCTTGAGGGCCTTCTTGGGCGAGACCCACTCGAGCGCGGCGATCTCCTTGTTCGGCACGAACGCCGACGCGCGGATCGCGGCGTCGGTCGCCTCGGCGGCCCAGTAGTGCACGATCTTGGTGCGCTTGCTGGGGAGCCGGTAGCGCGAGACGCCGACTGCCACCCCGAGGGCGACGCGGATGCCGGTCTCCTCGTGGATCTCGCGGACCGCCGTCTCAGCGAGCATCTCGCCCGGGTCGACCTTGCCCTTGGGCAGCGTGACGTCGCGGTACTTGGTGCGGTGGATGAGGAGGATGAGCACCTTCTCGTCGACGATGCGCCAGACCACCCCGCCGGCCGCGTAGATCGCGGTCTCGGTCATCGCACCGCCCGCGCGCGCCGGCGGCGCTGGACGTTGGTCATCCGGCGGTCCTGGATGTCCAGCAGCGGCTTGCCGTCGGCGTCGGTGTGGTGCCTGACCCACTCGCCGTCCGGGCCGAGGTGCCACGAACTGGTCGTGTCGCTCATCGCGAGCGTGAAGAGGTCGTTCATCTCTTTCACGTGGGCGGGGGACGACACCCGCACCAGGGCCTCGACCCGGCGGTCGAGGTTGCGGTGCATCATGTCGGCGCTGCCGATGTACACGATCGGGTCGCCGTCGTTGTGGAACGCGAAGATCCGCGAATGCTCCAGGTACCGGCCGAGGATGGAGCGCACCGTGATGTTGTCGCTGACCCCTTCGACGCCGGGCTTGAGCGCGCAGATGCCGCGCACCCACACCTCCACCTTCACTCCCGCCTGGCTGGCGCGGTACAGCGCGTCGATGATCTGCTCGTCGACGATCGAGTTCACCTTGATGCGCACGCTCGCGGGCTTGCCGGCCTGCGCGTTGCGCCGCTCCTTGTCGATCAGGCGGAGCAGCCCCTTGCGCAGGTGCAGCGGCGCCACCAGGAGGCGCTTGAACTTCTTCTCGATGGCGTAGCCGCTGAGCTCGTTGAACAGGCGCGTCAGGTCGCGACCGACCTGGTCGTCGGCCGTGAACAGGCCGTAGTCCTCGTAGATGCGGCTCGTCTTGGGGTTGTAGTTGCCGGTGCCGACGTGGCTGTAGCTGCGCAGCACACCGTTCTCCTCGCGGATCACCAGGGCGAGCTTGCAGTGGGTCTTCAGGCCCACGAGCCCGTAGACGACGTGCACGCCGGCCTTCTCGAGCTTGCGCGCCCACACGATGTTGTTCGCCTCGTCGAAGCGGGCCTTGATCTCGACGAGGGCGAGCACCTGCTTCCCGGCCTCGGCGGCGTCGATCAGCGCCTCCACGATCGGGCTGTCACCGGAGGTGCGGTACAGCGTCTGCTTGATGGCCAGGACGTGCGGGTCCTTGGCCGCCTGCTCCAGGAACGCCTGCACGCTGGTCGCGAACGACTCGTACGGGTGCTGCACGAGCACGTCGCCCTTGCGGATCGACGAGAAGATGTCGGGGCGCTCGTTGTTGTCGCCGGGTTGGAACGCCAGGGCGGTCGTGGGCACGTGCGGCTTGTAGTGCAGGTCGGGCCGGTTGATGCGCGACAGGTCGAACAGCCCGCGCAGATCGAGCGGGCCGGGGAGGCGGTAGACCTCCTGCTCGGTGATGTCGAGCTCCTTGATGAGGAGGTCGAGCGTCACGTCGTCCATGTCATCGGTGATCTCCAGGCGGATCGGCGGGCCGAAGCGCCGCCGCAGCAGCTCCGCCTCGAGCGCCTGGATGAGGTTCTCCGTCTCGTCCTCCTCGATCACGACGTCTTCGTTGCGGGTGAGGCGGAAGGCGTGGTGGTCGAGCACCTCCATCCCCGGGAAGAGGTCGTCGAGGTGGTTGGAGATCAGGTCCTCCAGCGGCAGGTAGCGCACCGCGCCGTCGGCCGGGGGAAGCTCGACGAACCGGGGGAGCATGGGCGGCACCTTGAGGCGGGCGAACTCCTGGCGCCCGGTGCGCGCGCTGCGGATGCGGATCGCGAGGTTGAGCGACAGGCCCGAGATGTAGGGGAACGGGTGGGCGGGGTCGACCGCGAGCGGCATGAGGACCGGGAAGACCTGCGCCTGGAAGTACTCGTAGAGCTGGGCGCGCTCGTCCGCCTGGAGCGTCTCGTACGAGACGACCTCGATGCCCGCCTCGGCCATGGCGGGCTTGACGTGGCTCTTCCACGTCTCGGCGTGGCGCAGCTGCAGGCGGTGGGCGTCGGCCGAGATGTCGGCGAGGACGTCCGCGGGGGAGCGGCCGACGTTCGTGGGAACGGCGAGGCCGGTGACGATGCGGCGCTTGAGGCCCGCCACGCGCACCATGAAGAACTCGTCCAGGTTGCTCGCGAAGATCGCGAGGAAGTTCGCCCGCTCGAGCACCGGCAGACGGTGATCCTCCGCGAGCTCGAGCACCCGCTGGTTGAACGAGAGCCAGCTGACCTCGCGATCCAGGTACCGGTGATCGGGCAGCTGGGAGTCGAAGACCTCCTCGAGGTCGAAGTCGTCGTCGTCCGCGTCGCCCAGGCCGGCGTCGAGCACCTCGGGTTCGATCATCCCCTCATCATTGCAGGGTCGCGTGTCGAGAGTGTGAACGAGTCGGGGCCGCCGGCGACGCCCGCAGCAGCGGATGCGCGGATGCCGCGGCGGGCCGCGGCATCCGTCTCAGGCGTCGCTGCGCTCGCGCGGCACCGGAGCAGGCTCCGGCTCGTCCTCGTAGACGTTGAAGCGGTAGCCCACGTTGCGCACGGTGCCGATGAGCTGCTCCATGTCGCCGAGCTTGGCGCGCAGACGCCGGACGTGCACGTCGACGGTGCGGGTGCCGCCGAAGTAGTCGTACCCCCACACCTCGCTCAGCAGCTGCTCGCGCGTGAACACCCGGGAGGGGTGCGTGGCGAAGAAGTGGAGGAGCTGGAACTCCTTGTACGTGAGGTCCAGCGCGCGGCCGTGCACCTTGGCCGAGTACGAGGACTCGTCGATCGTGATGCCCGAGGTCTGGATGCGCGTCGAGACCTGCTCGGCCGACTGGCGGCCGACGGCCAGGCGGATCCGGGCGTCGACCTCGGCGGGTCCGGCGGTGAAGAGGATGACGTCGTCGACGCCCCAGTCGGGCGACACCGCGGTGAGCCCGCCCTCGGTGACGATCAGCAGGAGCGGGGCATCCAGGCCCGTCGTGTTGAGGATCTTGCACAGCGACTTGGCGCCGACGAGGTCCACGCGCGCGTCGACGAAGATGACGTCGGCGCTCGGCGCGTTGACGAGCTGCGCCGGCTCGGCCGGGATCTGGCGCACGCGGTGACTCAGCAGTTCGAGCGAGGGCAGGACGGGACCGCCTCCGTGCGTGGAACTGAGAACCAGGAGCTGTGCCAATGGATCGCCTTCCCGGCACGTGGGGGCGCGCCGCGAACCCCAGTGTAGGGCGTGGCGGCCGTGCGCTCCGATCGCGAGAGCCCGACGCCGCCGCCGAAGCGTGCGCCACGCGCCGTCATGCGGGATGATGGAGCCGTGGCCATCCCCGACCTCGCACCCCGGCGCACGCTCGGCGGGATCATCGCCGTGTGGGTGCTCGCGGCCGTGATCGCGATCGTGATCGGCGTCCTGGCCACCCCCGATTGGCGCGGGGCATGGCTGGCGGTGGGACTGGGCGGATGCCTCATCGCGGCGTTCGCGATCCAGCTCTGGCCGGGCCGCTCGCAGGGCTTCACCGAGCGGGTCGCGGCCAGCATGCTCGGCGCCGCCCTCGTGATGGGCGTCATCAGCCTGGGCTTCGGACTCGCCGCCCTCGTTCCCGGCTAGACTCCTTGCCATGGATCTCGTCGCGCTCGAACTCTTCTACGTGGGCCTGCTCGGTCTGGCTTCGCTCGCGATCGCCTTCGTCTCCGCGGTCGTCCTCAAGAACCTGTACCGCGGCCAGCGCTGACGGGTCCGTCGTGATCGACATCCCGACCGACCTCCCCGCCGAACTCGTCCCGATGTCCTGGCTCATCGGGGTCTGGGAGGGCACCGGCGTCATCGATTACGGGGAGCACTCGCTGACCGGTGAGTTCACCCACCGGGTCAGCTTCAGCCATGACGGCGGCGACTACCTCAACTACTCGGCCGAGGCGTGGCTGCACGACGCCGACGACCCGGGGTCGCGCACGCGCCTGGTCGCCGAGCTCGGCTACTGGCGCCTGTCCCGTCCGGCCACGGACGCCGATGCCGGCCCCGGTCTCCTTCCGCCGACGGCCGCACCGGTCGCGCGCGGCGCCGAAGACATCGAACGGCTGCGCAACGCCGACGGCGGCTTCGACATCGAGGCGGCGATCGTGCACGCCGACGGCGTGAGCGAGCTGTACCTCGGCCAGATCAAGGGCCCGCGGATCGACATCGCCACCGATGCCGTCGTGCGGCCGGCGGGCGCGAAGAACTACGCGGCGGCCACCCGCATGTACGGACTCGTCGACGGGCACCTGCTGTGGGCGTGGGACATCGCCGCGCTCGGCTACGAGCTCGCCGCGCACGCGTCCGCGCGTCTCGCCCGGGCCGACTGAGCGGGGAGCACCGATGACCGACCTGTTCGCCGCCCTCCCCGGGGCCGTCGTCGACGACGCGGGTCTCCAGCACGTGGGTAATCCGCTCGTCGAGCAGCGGCGCCTCGCCGCGGGGGCGGCCGTGGCGCCGCTCGGGGACCGTGCCGTCATCGCCGTCCCCGGCGAGGACCGGCTCACCTGGCTCGACTCGCTCTCGTCGCAGGCCCTCGCCCGGCTCCAGCCCGGCGTCGGCACCGAGCTGCTGATCCTCGACCCCCAGGGGCACGTCGAGCACGCGGCATCCGTCGTCGACGACGGCGAGACGACCTGGCTCATCGCCGACCGCGCCGATGTCGAAGGCCTGCACGGCTGGCTGCGCAGGATGCGCTTCCGGCTCCGCGTGGACCCGCGGATCGCCGACGAGTTCGCGGTGGTCGGGGGCACGGCGTCGGCGCTCGCGCGCATCACGCCGGCCGCGCCGTCCGGAGTGCCGCTGGTCTGGCAGGATCCGTGGCCCGATGTCATGCCCGGCGGCCATGCCTACGCGCCGGTCGACCCCCACCCCGGCGCCGACCGCGACTGGGCCGAGGCGATCGTCACGCGCGACGAGGAGCGACGGATCGCGGATGCCGCAGCCCGCGGCGAGCTCGAGCTCGCCGGCCTCGCCGCGGTCGACGCGCTGCGCGTCGCGGCATGGCGCCCGCGGTGGACGACCGACGTCGACGAGCGGGCGCTGCCGCACGAGCTGGACTGGCTGCGCACGGCCGTGCATCTCGAGAAGGGCTGCTACCGCGGTCAGGAGACCGTCGCCAAGGTGCACAACCTCGGCCACCCGCCGCGGCGGATGGTCGCGCTGCAGCTGGACGGCTCCGGCAGCGTGCTGCCCGCGCACGGCGCCGCGGTGCGGCTCGGCGACGCCGAGGTGGGCATCGTGACCTCCGCCGCCCTGCACCACGAGGAGGGGCCGATCGCCCTGGCCGTGGTGCGGCGCACGACCCCCGTCGACGCCGCCCTCACCGTCGACACCGAAGACGGTCCCGTCGCCGCGGCGCAGGAGGTCATCGTGCCGCCCGACGCCGGCGCCACGGCGAACGTGCCCAGGATCACCCGGCTCTCGCGCCGCAGCGCGGCGCAGTAGGTCAGGGTCCGACGGTGAGCGGAGACGGCGACACCGCCGCGATCACGCAAGCCGTTCCGACCGGATGGCGCGCCCGCTTCGACCTCCGGCCGCCGCTCACCCGCGTCCGCGGCTCGGCGCTGGCCATCGTGCAGATCACGGTGGCGGCGACCGCGGCATGGGCCTTCGCGCACTACGTGGTCGGCCATCCCGCGCCGCTGCTGGCCGCGACCGTCACCATCTCCAGCCTCGGGCTCGTCCGCGATGCCCGCCCGAAGCGGGTGCTCGAGACCGTGGTGGGCATGATCGTCGGGATCCTCGTCGCGGAGGCCTTCGTCGTGGTGGTGGGGCCGGGGTGGTGGCAGCTGGCGCTGGCCCTCGGGGTGACGCTGGTGGTCGCCCGCTTCCTCTCGCCCTTCCCGCCCTTCGCGATCATGGCCGGCATCCAGGCGTCGATCGTGATGTCGCTGCCGGCGAGCCAGCCGTTCGCGCGCGTCGTCGACGGCGTCGTCGGCGGGGTCGCCGCGCTGCTGGTGACCGCGCTCATCCCGCGCAACCCCCGCCGCGAAGAGGCGCGGGACGGCCATGCGGTGTTCGCCGCGGCGGACTCGGCGGCGCGCACCATCGTGCAGGCGCTGCGTCGAGGCGACCCGATCCGGGCGGCCAGGGGCCTGGAGAAGGCGCGCGCGATCGCGCCGCGCGTCGACGACTGGCGGGCGTCGCTGGACTCGAGTCTGGCGGTCGCCGGCTTCTCACCGTGGCTCCGCCCCCAGCGTGCCGAGCTGCGGCGGCACCATGGCGTGCTGCTGGCGATGGACTTCGCGACGCGCAACCTGCGGGTCGTCGCGCGGCGCGCGGTCTACCTGTGCGAGGACGGGCAGCGCCGCCCTGTGCCGGCCGACGTGCTGGCCGAGCTCATGCGCGCGGCGGAGCTGGTGGGGGAGAGCCTCGATGACATCTCGCTGCAGCCGCCGGCGCGGGAGGCCGTCGCCGCCGTGGCGGCGCGGCTGGATCCCGCGCGGATCCTCCCGGACGGCACGCAGACCGAGCTGAACCTCATCACGGCGCTTCGCCCGCTCGCCGTCGACCTGCTGACCGCGACGGGCATGCCCTCGGCCGACGCGCGCGCCGTGCTGCCGCGCGTCTAGCCTCGCGTCACCCCGGGGCCACGGCCTCCCACGGCACCGTCGCCTCGCCGAGCCGCCAGCGGGAGCGCTCGAGAACCGGCCACCCGCCGTCGACGAGCGCCGCCAGCGCCGTGCGCCACCGGTGCACGGGCCCGAACGGGGCGACTGCGGCGGCGCGGTCCCATTCCGCGTCGAGCGCCGACAGGAACGCGTGCACGCGCTGCCCCGGCACGTTGCGGTGGATGAGCGCCTTCGGAAGCCGCTCCGCGGCGACGGACGGATGCTGCAGCCCGGCCAGCCGCAGCGACACGGTGAGGGTGCGCGGCGCGGCGTCGGTCCCCAGGGCGACCCACGTCGCGATGCGGCCGATCTCGTCGCAGGTGCCCTCCACGAGCAGTCCGCCCGGCGCGAGGCGCGACGCCATCGCCGTCCACGCGCCCGCCACCTCCGGCTCGTCGTACTGCCGCAGCACGTTGAAGGCCCGGATCACCGCCGGACGCCGCCCGTCCGGCACCGGCACCTCGAACCCGCCGCGGGCGAACGACACCCGCGCATCGGCCGGGAACGTCGTCTCGCCCGCGCGCACCGCCGCGAGCTGGGTTCGGGCGCGGGCGACGCGGCCGGGATCGATCTCGAGGCCCAGGACTTCGACGTCGGGGCGCGCGCGGACGAGGCGGGCGTACAGCTCGAGTGCGGTGACACCGCTTGCGCCGTACCCGAGGTCGATCACGAGCGGATCGGTCGAGCGGCGCAGGGCGGGGTGCCGGGCGATCCAGCGGTCCACCCGCCGCAGCCGGTTCGTCCCGGTGGTGCCGCGCGTGATCTGCCCGACCGGTCCCCGCGCCATCCCCCCATGATGCCAGCGGGGAGTGCCATGCCGGGGACACAGGACGGGGGAGGGCCGCCCCGCGCCGATATCATGGGGCGCATGACCGCGCCCTACACGCTGATCCTCCTTCGACACGGCCAGAGCGAGTGGAACAAGACCAACCAGTTCACCGGCTGGGTCGACGTCCGACTCACCGAGCAGGGCAAGGCCGAGGCCCAGCGCGGCGGCGAGCTGCTCGCCGAGTCCGGCATCCTTCCCGACGTCCTCCACACCTCCGTGCTCAGCCGCGCCATCCAGACCGCCGACATCGCGCTGGACGCCGCCGACCGCCTGTGGATCCCGGTCAAGCGCTCGTGGCGCCTGAACGAACGTCACTACGGCGCGCTGCAGGGCAAGGACAAGGCCCAGACGCTCGAGGAGTTCGGCCAGGACCAGTTCATGCTGTGGCGCCGCTCGTTCGACGTGCCGCCGCCGCCGCTGCCGGCCGACGACCAGTACAGCCAGGTCGGCGACCCGCGCTACGCCGACATCGACGGCGAGGTGCCCGACACCGAGTCGCTCAAGATCGTCATCGACCGCATGCTGCCGTACTGGCACAGCGACATCGTGCCCGACCTGAAGGCGGGCAAGACCGTTCTCGTGACGGCGCACGGCAACTCGCTGCGCGGCCTGGTGAAGCACCTCGACGGCATCAGCGACGCCGACATCGCCGAGCTGAACATCCCGACCGGCATCCCGCTGGTCTACCGCCTCGACGAGAACCTCGAGCCGCTCAGCCCGGGCGAGTACCTCGACCCCGAGGCCGCCGCCGCGGGCGCCGCCGCGGTCGCCAACCAGGGCAAGAAGTAGCACCGGCGAGCAGAAGGGACCGGATGCCTCGGCTGAGGCATCCGGTCCCTTCTTCCGTCCGTGGGCTCAGCCGTGGATGACGTCGATGGTGTCGGTGCTGCTGGTCCAGTCGCCCGTCGACAGGTAGGCGACCTTCTTCGCCACCGAGACGGCATGGTCGCCGAAGCGCTCGTGGTAACGGCTGGCGAGGGTCGCGTCGACGGTCGCCGACGGATCGCCCTGCCAGCTGTCGCTCAGCACCTTCTCGAACACCGAGACGTGCAGCTCGTCGAGCTTGTCGTCAGCGTTGCGGATCTCGTCGATGAGGTCGCCGTCCTGGGTGCGCAGCAGCTCGGTCAGCTGGCGCGCCGCCTCGACATCGAGCTCGCCCATCCGCAGGAAGGTCGACTTCAGGCCCTTGGGGATGGCCCGCTCGGGGAAGCGCATGCGGGTGAGCTGAGCGATGTGCTCGGCGATGTCGCCCATGCGCTCGAGCGACGCGCTCATGCGCAGCGCGCTCACCACGATGCGCAGATCCCGCGCCACCGGCTGCTGACGGGCCAGGATCTCGATCGCGAGCTCGTCGAGCGCGATCGCCTTCTCGTCGATGACGGCGTCGGCCTCGATGACCTCCTCCGCGAGCGACACGTCGCTCGTGCCGAACGCACGCGTCGCCTTGTCGATGGCGATCGTGACGAGCTCGGCGATCTCGACGAGACGCCCCTGCACGTCCTCGAGAGACTGGTGGAAGACTTCGCGCATTCCGATGCACCTTTCGTGGTTCCGGGGAAGGCACAAGCCAGCGCCCCGGCGATTCTCGTCAGGGAAGGTTAACGGATGGTGCCGCATCGGTGAACACTGGCGGGCGCGTGCGCCGTCGTCACCGCCGCCGTCCGACGGCGCCGTGGGCGTGCCCGTACGCTGGTGGCATGGACACGACGCAGCTCGCGCTGCTCGCCCTCCTCGCGGGCATCGTCGTCGGCGGCTCGGTCTCCGCCCTCGTCGTCGCGGCGATGCGGGCGCGCGATCGCGCTCTCATCGAGAGCTCGGTGGAGGTCCCTGACGGAGTGCGCGGCGTGCTCCACGGCATGGACGACGCCGCGATCGTCGTGGACGCCTCGTTCACCGTCCTGGCCGCCTCGTCGGCGGCCGCCGCGTTCGAGCTCGCGGAGGGCGGCTCGCTTCCGACCGACGAGCTGCGGGCCCTCGCCCGTCGCGTGCGCACCAGCGACGCGATCGCGACCGAGACGACGGCGACCCAGACGATGCGGCTGCGACGCGGGGCGCCGCCGGCCGAACCCCGGCTGGTCTCGGTGCGCGCGTCGCGCATCTCGCCGCGGCTCACCCTCCTCGTGCTGCGCGACATCACCGAGCGCGAGCGCGTCGAGGAGATGCGCCGCGACTTCGTCGCCAACACGAGCCATGAGCTGAAGACGCCCGTGGGCGCGGTGAGCCTGCTCGCCGAGGCCATCGAGTCCGCCGCCGACGACCCGCCCCAGGTGCGCATCTTCGCGACGCGCCTGCAGGCCGAGGCCGCACGGCTCGCCCTGCTGACCTCGCGCATCATGAACCTCTCGCGGCTGCAGGCGGCCGATGAGCTGCCGGCCCGGATCGTCTCGATCGACGAGGTCGTAGCCGGCGCCCTGGACGCCCACGCGATCCAGGCGGACTCCGCCGGCGTCGAGGTGGTGCGCGGCGGCGCGCGCGGCCTGTACGTGCTCGGGGACGCGCAGGTGCTGAGCGAGGCCGTCGGCAACCTGATCGCGAACGCGATCGCGTATTCGCCGCGGGGATCGAGCGTGGGCATCGGCATCAAGGCCGCCGACCGCGTCGTCGAGATCGCGGTGACCGACCGCGGCATCGGCATCGCCGAAGGCGAGCAGGACCGCGTGTTCGAGCGCTTCTATCGCGCCGACCCGGCACGGGCCCGCCGCACGGGCGGGAGCGGCCTCGGCCTCTCGATCGTGAAGCACGCCGTCCAGCGTCACGGCGGCGAGGTGCGGCTGTGGTCGCGGCCCGGCCGCGGCTCCACCTTCACCATCCGCCTGCCGCAGGCGGACGCCCCTGAGGTCGACCCCGCGCCGAAGCGGGGACGCAAGAAGCGGCGGGCGTCCTCGGCCGACGCGAGCGCTGTGCAGAAGGCCCCCGCCGGCACCACTGCGCCCGCGCCCGCCGGTTCCGCCGCCCCCGTTGCGCCCGCTCCCGCCCCGGCGCCTGCGGCGCCCGTGGCTGCGCCCGCAGCGGCGCGCGACGTCCCTGCGAAGCCCAGGCGTCCCCGCAAAGCCCCGTCCGCCTCTCGTGGCGAACATGCTTCCGCCGGAAATGGAGATCCCGCATGACCCGCGTCCTGATCGTCGAGGACGAGCCCGACCTCGCCGACCCGCTCGCCTACCTCCTCCGTCGCGAAGGGTACGACGTCGAGATCGCCGAGGACGGCCCGGCCGCGCTGACGGCGTTCCGCGAGCGCGGCGCCGACATCGTGCTGCTCGACCTGATGCTGCCCGGGATGCCCGGAACCGAGGTGTGCCGGCAGATCCGCACGACATCGTCGGTGCCGATCATCATGCTCACCGCGAAGGACTCGGAGGTCGACATCGTGGTGGGACTCGAACTGGGCGCCGACGACTACGTCACCAAGCCCTACTCGGCGCGCGAGCTGCTCGCCCGCATGCGGGCGGTGCTGCGACGCTTCTCGCAGCTCGACGCGGACCTCGAGGACCGCGTCCTGGAGGGCGGCCGGGTGGTGCTCGACATCGATCGGCACACCGTGGCCGTCGACGGCGGCGAGATCAACATGCCGTTGAAGGAATTCGAGCTGCTGGAGGTTCTGATGCGCAACGCCGGCCGGGTGCTCACCCGCGGTCAGCTCATCGACCGCGTGTGGGGGAGCGACTACTTCGGCGACACCAAGACGCTCGACGTGCACATCAAGCGCATCCGCTCGCGCATCGAGAAGAACCCCGGTGCCCCCGAGATGCTGGTCACGGTGCGGGGCCTCGGCTACCGCTTCGAAGGCTGAGCACCCACGGCATACGCGAAGAGGGCGCCCCACCGGGGCGCCCTCTTCGCGTTCGCGGAGTCGGTCAGGTCACGGCGCGAGCGCCGTGAGATAGTCCAGGGTGCCGTCGAGCACGGGGACCGAGACGAGCTCGCCCTCGGCGTCGCCGGACTGGAAGTACGCGTCGATGTACGCGCCCGGCATGGTGTCGAGGTCCTCGATGAGGATCGGCTCCTCGCCGTCCTCGGCGCCCAGGCTGAGCACGGTGTCAGCGGGAACCCGGACCGTCAGGGAGATGTCGGAATCCTCGCCCCCGAAGTCGATGTTGAGGGTCTGGGTCTCGTCGGTGTCGTTCACCAGCGCCGCCACGAAGTTGCCCTCGGAGCCGTCCTCGTTCGCGACGATCTGGGCGTTGCGCACCTGCACGGGGCCGGCGCCGACGACGTTGGTGCCCTCCGCAGCCGAGTACGAGATCGTGGTCGCCTGCGGCGAGATCATCGCGCAGCCGGTCGCGGTCAGGGCGAGGGCGCCGCCCATGGCGAGCGACGCGACGAGCCGTCGACCCCTCGAACCCGGTGCCGCCGCGAATCGGCCGTTCGCAAAACCGTTGCGGCGGTGTATCGAGATCACGGATCCTCCCAAGACGGATGACGGTTCTCCAGCATTCTAGGGGGTTCGGCACCGCCGGAACGGTCCACGCCGCACGTGCGAGGCGCGGCCGGGGAGGGATGGGGCGGAGAACCTTAGCGTATTTCTCCTGTGGTATCCTGGAGGTTGCCGAAAGGACATAACTCCATGCTTTTTGAGGTTGGCGAGACGGTCGTCTACCCCCACCACGGGGCGGCAACGATCATCGAGGTCAAAGACCGGATCATCAAGGGCGAGACGAAGAAGTACCTGAAGCTCAACGTCACGCAGGGTGATCTCATCATCGAAGTACCCGCAGAGAACGTCGACCTGGTCGGCGTCCGCGATGTCATCGGCAAGGAGGGCCTCGACAAGGTCTTCGAGGTGCTGCGCGCGCCGTTCACGGAAGAGCCCACGAACTGGTCCCGCCGCTACAAGGCGAACCTCGAGAAGCTCGCCTCCGGCGATGTGATCAAGGTCAGCGAGGTCGTCCGCGACCTGTGGCGCCGCGATCAGGACCGCGGCCTGTCCGCGGGTGAGAAGCGCATGCTCGCCAAGGCGAAGCAGATCCTCATCTCCGAGCTCGCTCTCGCCGAGAAGACCGACGAGGAGCAGGCCAGCGTCCTCCTCGACGAGGTCCTCGCAAGCTGAGACAGACACCGGAACGGCGCCCCACGGGGCGCCGTTCCGCTGTCTGCCCCGGGAGAATGCGATCCCCGGGCGCGATAGCGTGAACGGGTGAGCATCACCCCCGTGCCGCACGTCGGCGTCATCGTCGTGGCCGCCGGCTCCGGAACCCGCCTGGGTGCATCGACGCCGAAGGCGTTCGCCCGGATCGACGGCCGGAGCATCCTCCGGCACGCCCTGCTCGGCGTGCTCGCCGCGGCGCCGGCACAGGTCGTCATCGTGGCGCCGGAGGGCCGCGAGGAGGATGCGCTCGACGAGGCCCTGGTCGCCGCGGCCGATCAACGCGACCTCGTCTCCGTCGTCACGGGCGCCGGCACCCGCCAGGGGTCCGTCGCTGCCGGCCTGCGGGCACTGCGGGAGGACGTCGAGGTCGTGCTCGTCCACGACGCGGCCCGCGCGCTGACTCCCGCCGAGGTGTTCGCCCGCGTCGTCGGCGCCGTCGTCGCCGGAGCCGACGGTGCGATCCCGGTGCTCCCGGTCATCGACACCATCAAGCGCGTGTCCGGCGACGAGATCGTGGCAGCCGTGGACCGTGCAGAACTCGCGGCGGCCCAGACGCCGCAGGGCTTCCGGCGGGAGGTGCTGGACGCGGCATATGCCGGCGCCGCCGTGGAGTTCACCGACGACGCCGCCCTCGTCGCGGCGGCCGGTCATCCCGTCGTGGCCGTGCCGGGGCATCCGCTCGCCTTCAAGATCACCACGCCCGCGGACCTGGAACGCGCCCGCCACCTCGTCGCGGCGCCGCAATCGCCCGACGCATCGCATCCCGCGCCTGCTGCGGTCGCGCCGCGGGTGGGCGTCGGCACCGACGTGCACGCGTTCGGCGGCGACGGGACGCTCTGGCTCGCTGGCCTGGAGTGGCCGGGCGAGGTGCCTCTCTCGGGCCATTCCGACGGCGACGCCGTCGCGCACGCGATCGTCGACGCGCTGCTGGCTGCGGCCGGACTCGGCGACATCGGCACCCACTTCGGAACGGATCACCCCGAGTACGCCGGTGCGCATGCCGACGCCTTCCTCACCAGGACCGCCGCGATCCTCGGCGAGGCGGGGTGGCGGGTGGGCAACGTGTCGGTCCAGGTGCAGGCCAATCGCCCCCGGTTCGCCGCACGTCGCCTCGAGGCCGAGAGCGCGCTGTCGGCCGCGCTCGGGGGAGCGCCGGTGTCGGTCTCGGCCACGACCACCGACGGTCTGGGCTTCGCCGGAGCGGGCGAAGGCGTGTCGGCGTTCGCGGTGGCGCTCGTCGTGCCCGCCTGAGCGGATCAGAGCACGCGGGTCATGAAGACCGAGAACGGGTCGAGCGCGTAGTCCCCGAACGGTCCGCAGTGCGTGAATCCCTCGCTCTCGTAGAGCCGCTGCGCGGGCAGGAACTCGGGCGTCGTCCCGGTCTCGAGCCACAGCGTGCCCATCCCGCGCCGGCGCGCGTCGTCCATGATGTGCCGCAGCAGCGCCCGGCCCACCCCGAACCCGAGGAAGCGGTCGTCGACGCGCATCGACTTGATCTCGCCTCGGTCGGCGTCCAGCGCCTTCAGCGCGCCCACGCCCGCCAGCTCGCCGTCGATCCACGCCGACCAGACCGAGAGGGACGGATGCCGCAGCGCGTCGATGTCGAGCGCGTGCACGCTGTCGGGAGGAGAGGTGTCGTGCATGCCGGCGAGGTGGCGCGCGATGAGGCGTCTGGTCGCGTCGCCGCTCAGGTCGTCGGTGCGGATCTCGATGGTGCGCTGCATGTCCCGCCCAGTGTGCCATCGCCGGATTGCCGCCGTGTTTCGGCCCGCGCGCCGTCACGCCTCCACGGCGTAGGGTGCGGGGTCCCGCGGTGCGCGTGATCCCCAGGCGAGCAGCGCCAGACCGGCGGCGAGCACGACGAGCCCGACGACGGCCAGCGCCGACAGCCGTTCGCCCAGCACGACGATCCCGAGGACGCTGGCCGTCAGCGGCTCGCCGAGGGTCAGGGTCGCCGCCGTCGCCGCGGTGAGCCCGCTGAGCCCCCATGTGAACAGCACGTACGCGATCGAGATGGTGCCCAGGCCCAGCCACAACGCCATCGCGACGCCCGAGCCCGTGCCGAGCCACGCGAGGTCGACGAACGGCAGCGCGAAGGCGCAGATCGCCGCCGAGCTCGCACCCATCGCACCCACCACGGTGAAGGGATCCCACCCGGCGTCGAGCAGCCGCCGCTGGGCGTTCGCGATGACCGCGAAGGACGCGCCCGCCCCCACGGAGCCGAGAAGACCGAGGGGGTCCGTCCCCGAGCCGTCGCCCGCCTCGCCGCCGAACCCCAGCAGCACCACCCCGAGCGTCGCGAGCGCCGTCGCCGCCATCCAGGTCGGGGTCGGTGTCCGCCGAGTGAGCGCCCACTCCAGGAGACCGGCCAGGATCGGCGCCGACCCGAGCGCGACGACCGTGCCGACGGCCACGCCGTTGCGGGCGGTGCCGAGGAAGAACAGCGGCTGGTACAGCGCGAGGCACGCGCCGGTGAGCACCATCAGCGACAGCGGCTGCAGCGTGAGACGGGGGCGCGTCGCCGCCGAGGGCCGCCGGCGTGCGTGGCGGGCGGCGAGGGAGAACGCGATGACGGCGAGACCGGTGCCGCCGATCACCATGCGCATGACGCCGATCGACAGCGGCGTGGTGCCCTCGGGGCCGAGGGCCTGGGAGGTGCCCGTGGTGCCGAACAGCACGGCGGCGGCGAGGACGGCGAGCACATGCACCATCCGTTTATATCCCGACCCCCGGCGGCTGCGCGGGGCCTTCGCCCAGTGACCCCGCACGACCCGCCGGTAGGCTGGTGCGGTGACGGTTCAGCTGTACGACACCAAGGCGCAGGCCCTGCGCGACTTCGTGCCACTCGACCCCGAGAACGTCACGGTCTACGTCTGCGGTCCCACGGTGCAGTCCGGACCCCACATCGGCCACCTCCGCGGCGCGCTGAGCTTCGACATCCTCCGCCGCTGGCTGACGCACCGCTACGGTCGGGTCACCTTCGTCCGCAACGTCACCGACATCGACGACAAGGTGCTGCTCAACGCGACCGACGGGGAGCCGTGGTGGGCCCTGGCCTATCGCATGGAGCTCGAGTTCACCCGCGCCTACACCACCATCGGCATCCTTCCTCCGACGTACGAGCCGCGCGCGACGGCGTCCATCCCGCAGATGCAGGAGCTCATCGCCCGGCTCATCGAGTCCGGTCACGCGTACGCCGCCGGCGGCACCGCCGCCGGCGACGTGTACTTCGACGTGCGCTCGTGGGCGGACTACGGGTCGCTGACCCGCCAGAGCATCGACGCCATGGAGCCCGCCGCCGACGCGGACGCGCGCGGCAAGCGCGACCCCCGCGACTTCGCGCTGTGGAAGGGCGCCAAAGCCGACGAGCCGTCCTCCGCGATGTGGGACTCGCCGTGGGGGCCGGGACGCCCGGGCTGGCACATCGAATGCTCCGCCATGTCGCGGCGGTACCTCGGCGCCGAGTTCGACATCCACGGCGGAGGTCTCGACCTGCGCTTCCCGCACCACGAGAACGAGCTCGCGCAGTCCACCGCCGCCGGCGACGGGTTCGCCCGCTATTGGGTGCACAACGGCCTGGTCACCGTCGGCGCGCAGAAGATGTCGAAGTCGCTGTTCAACTTCATCCTCGCCGAGGACGTGCTCCGCGAGCGCGACCCGCTCGTCATCCGCTACGCCCTCGCCGCCGCCCACTACCGCTCCAGCCTCGACATCACCACGTCGACGTTCGACGAGGCCGAGACGGCGATCGGGCGCATCCGCACGTTCCTCGAGAGGGCGCTGCGCACGCTTCGCGACGACACGGACGACCTGCGGCTGACGGCCGAGGTGCCCCTCGCCTTCGCTGCAGCCCTCGACGACGACCTCGGCGTCCCGCAGGCGCTCGCCGTCCTGCACGAGACGGTGCGGGACGGCAACTCGGCACTGGATGCCGGCGACCGGGACGCCGCGCTCAGAGCCTTCGCCGACGTCGCCGTGATGACCGGCGTGCTCGGAATCGACCCCCTCGACCCGCACTGGTACGCGGCGGACGCCTCGGCCGAGGCATCCGCCCTCGACGCGCTGGTGGGGGCGATGATCGCGCAGCGCGCCGACGCGCGCGCCGCGAAGGACTGGGCGGCGGCCGACCGCATCCGCGACGCGATCGCGGCGGCCGGGATCGCCCTGGAAGACACCGCAGACGGAACCCACTGGAGTTTGAACGATGGCTAAGCCGGCACGCCCCGGAGCGGGCAACAGCAAGAAGAAGGGCGCCATGAAGGGCACCGGCGGCCACGGCCGCAAGTCCCTCGAAGGCAAGGGCCCCACGCCGAAGGCGGAGGACCGCGGCTGGCACGTCGCGGGCAAGCGCAAGGCGGCCGCCGAGCGCTACGCGGCCGCCGGCGGCAAGGGCAAGCCCGGGCAGCGGCCATCGCAGGGCGCGGGCCCGAACCGCGCCAAGACGAAGGCGGGCGACGACACCGAGACGGTCACCGGCCGCAACTCGGTGCTGGAGGCGCTGCGCGCGAAGATCCCCGCGACGGCGCTCTACATCGCGCAGCGCGTCGAGATGGACGACCGCGTCAAGGAGATGCTGGCCCTCGCGACGCATCGCGAGATCCCGGTGCTCGAGGTGACGCGGCCGGAGCTCGATCGGATGGCGGGCTTCGACGGCGTGCACCAGGGCGTCGCGCTGAAGGTGCCGCCGTACCAGTACGCGCATCCGCAGGACCTCCTCGAGCAGATCATCGACCGCGGCGAGGTGCCGCTGCTGGTGGCGCTCGACGGCGTCACCGACCCGCGCAACCTGGGTGCGATCATCCGCTCGACGGCGGCGTTCGGCGGACAGGGCGTCATCGTGCCGCAGCGCCGGTCCGCCGGGGTGAACTCGGCGGCGTGGAAGACGAGCGCGGGCGCCGCGGCCCGGATCCCGGTGGCCGTCGCCGCCAACCTCACCACGATGCTCAAGGAGTTCAAGAAGCAGGGCGTGTTCGTCCTCGGCCTCGACGGCGACGGCGACGTCTCGCTGCCCGCGCTGCAGCTCGCCGACCGCCCCGTCGTGGTCGTCGTCGGCTCGGAGGGCAAGGGGCTCTCGCGCCTGGTGACCGAGACCTGCGACCAGATCGTCTCGATCCCGATCTCGGCGGCCGCCGAGTCGCTCAACGCGGGGATCGCGGCATCCGTCGCCCTGTACCAGGTCTCCACGCTCCGCAGCGCCCCGACCACCTGACGCGGCGACGCATTCCCATTCCGGGGAATGGACCGGCGCCGCGCGGGCTTGTCACACGAAGGGCCGGCCGACGCCGGCGCAACGACTCGTCGAAAGGCACACCATGGCACGCATCGCCGTCATCGGAGGCTCCGGCTACGCCGGCCGCCACATCGTCGCCGAGGCGGTGAGTCGCGGCCACACGGTGCTCTCCATCGCGCGCCGCATCCCCGCCGAACGTCACGAGGGCGCGCTGTACACCGAGGGCTCGCTGACCGACGTGCCCGACCTCCTGGCCCAGCTCGAGGGCGTCGACGTGGTGGTGTCGGCCGTCGCACCTCGCGGCGACATGCAGGGGCTCGTGCGGCCCAACCTGGGCGCGCTCGCGTCGCTCCTGCCCGAGGGTGTCCGCCTGGGCGTCATCGGCGGCGCGGGCGGGAGCCTCGTCACCGAGGACGGCCAGCGCGTCGTGGACCTGCCGTCGTTCGCCGAGGACTACAAGGCCGAGGCGCTGGAGGCGATCGGCGTGCTCGAGGACCTGCAGGCGGGCCCCGAGTCGCTGGACTGGTTCTACATCCACCCGGCGGGTGGCTTCGGCGCGTACAACCCGGGCGAGCGCACCGGCTCGTACCGCACCGGGGGCGACGTGATCGTGACGGATGCCGAGGGTGAGTCCTTCATCTCCGGGGAGGACTTCGCGGTCGCCGTCCTCGACGAGATCGAGCACCCGAAGCACCCGCGCCGGCGATTCACCGTCGGGTACTGACTTCCCGCTGACGAGGAGGGGTTGCCGTCCGCGGACGGCAGCCCTTCTCCTCGGGCAGGTCAGACCAGGTCGCGCCAGTCGATCGCGGCCTCGTCGTCGTCCAGGACCGGATTCGGCGACGTGATGACCGGGAGCGAGACCGTCTCGGTGGAGGGACCCATGAGTGTCGCCTCGTCACGACGGTGCCGCAGCACGTTGTCGATGTAGCTCGTCAGCGTCTCGGCGAGCGGCACCGACTTGCCCTTCGCCTGCGAGAGGTACCAGCGGTGCTCCAGCAGCTGATGGAACACCTCGGCGGGTTCGAGCTTGGAGCGCAGGTCCCACGGGATCGCCTTCACCACCGGCTCGAACACGCGTGTCAGCCACTCGTGCGCGACCATCTCCTCGTCGGAGCCCAGGCGCGAGATGCGGGCGCGGAACTCGTCCAGATCGTTCAGCAGCCGCCTGGCCTGGTTCTCCTCGACGTCCAGGCCGGTCAGGCGCAGGAGCCGCCGCTGGTGGTGGCCGGAGTCGACCACCTTCGGCTGGATGGACACCTTGGTGCCGTCGGCGGTGGCGTGGATGGACATCTCGCCGATGTCGAAGCCGAGGTCGTTGAGACGCTGGACGCGCTCGGTGAGCCGCCACGCCTCGTCGGCGCGGAACGTCTCCTCGTCGGTGAGCGCGGCCCACAGCGCGTGATACGACGACACGATCCCGTCGGCGATCTCGATCGCGTCGACACCGCCCTCCAGCCGGCCGCCGGCCTCCAGATCCATGATCTCGCCGGCGATGTTCGTGCGGGCGACGTCGAGGTCATGCGCGCGCTGACCGCGGGTGAGCCCGCTCTCATGGAGCTCGCCGGTCTCCGCGTCGACGAGATACGCGGCGAACGCCCCCGCGTCACGGCGGAACAGCGTGTTCGACAGCGACACGTCGCCCCAGAAGAAGCCGACGTTGTGCAGGCGGACGAGCAGCAGCGCGAGCGCGTCCACCAGCCGGGTGGCCGTGTCGGGCCGCAGGACCTGCGTGAACAGCGCGCGGTAGGGCAGGGAGAACTTCAGGTGCGCCGTCACCAGGGCGGCCGGCAGCGGCTCGCCCGCGGCATCCGTCCGTCCCGCGATCACCGCGACGCGCTCGACGCAGGGGACGTCCAGACGGGCCAGGTTGCCGAGCATGTCGTACTCGCGCTGCGCCATGGCCTGGGTCGTCTCCTTGATGGCGACGACGCGTCCCGAGAGATTGGCGAAGCGCACCAGGTGCCGCGAGATGCCCTTGGGGAGGAAGACGATGTGGTTCGACGGCCAGTCGCCCAGCGGCGTCGACCAGGGGAGGGTCAGCAGCCCCGGATCGACGCTGCTGGCGGTGATGCTCAGGGCCTCGGACACATCAACTCCTGGAGACAGCGCGACGGCGCGGGGGGATGGCTCCCACCCGCGCCGTCTCGACGGATGACGTCAGGCGCCCGAGACCACCGGGGCGTCGTTGAGGCGCTCGCCCGACTCGATGTCGAAGGCGTGCACGTGCCCCGCGGTCGCCGCGAGCGTGACGGTCTCGCCCGCGTGCGGGTGGCTGCGTCCGTCGACGCGCGCCACGATGTCGGTGCGCTTGCCGTTGATGTCGGTGTGGCCGTACAGGTAGCCGTCGGCGCCGAGCTCCTCGACGAGGTCGACGACCACCGACAGGCCCTTGCCGTCGGCCGGGCCGACCACGATGTCCTCGGGGCGGACGCCGATGGTGACCTCGCTGCCGTGGGCGCGGCCGACGGTGTCGCGGTCGAGCGGGACGACCTCGCTGCCGAACTGCACGCCGCCCTCGGCGAGCGCTGCCGGGAAGAGGTTCATCGCGGGCGAGCCGATGAAGCCGGCGACGAACACGTTGTTCGGCTTCTCGTAGAGGTCGCGCGGGGTGCCCACCTGCTGGAGGAGGCCGTCCTTGAGGACCGCGATGCGGTCGCCCATGGTGAGGGCCTCGGTCTGGTCGTGCGTGACGTAGACGGTGGTGACGCCGAGGCGGCGCTGCAGCGACGCGATCTGAGTACGGGTCTGGACGCGGAGCTTGGCGTCGAGGTTCGACAGCGGCTCGTCCATGAGGAACACCTGCGGCTGGCGGACGATCGCGCGGCCCATGGCGACACGCTGACGCTGACCACCCGAGAGGGCCTTCGGCTTGCGGGTGAGGTACTGCTCGAGGTCGAGCAGCTTGGCGGCCTCGAGGACGCGCGCGGCGCGCTCCTCCTTGCCGACACCGGCGATCTTGAGCGCGAAGCCCATGTTCTCGGCCACCGTCATGTGGGGGTACAGCGCGTAGTTCTGGAAGACCATCGCGATGTCGCGGTCCTTCGGCGGGACGTCGGTGACGTCGCGGTCGCCGATGAGGATGCGGCCGGAGTTGACCTCTTCGAGGCCGGCCAGCATGCGCAGCGAGGTGGACTTGCCACAGCCCGACGGGCCGACGAGAACGAGGAACTCCCCGTCACCGACCTCGAGGTTGAGCTTGTCGACGGCGGGGCGGGTGCCCCCGGGGTACAGACGAGTTGCGTTGTCAAACGTGACGGACGCCATGTTCTCTTCTCCTTCACCGGCAGGTACGTGCCGGACGATCCGTAGTGAGGAATGAGCGGGGGCTTGACCCGCACGCCCGCCATCGGGCGCACGAACAGTATGACACGGCGCGCGCGGAGGTTGCGTCTGGGCATTTCCCAGGGTGGCTGGCTAGCATCGTGAACGGCCCTTTTCCCGTCCGGCCCCGCCGGAATCCCGGCCTTCTTCACGTCCCGAGAGGTTCCATGTCCAGCGACGAGTCACCGAACGCAGCGCCGCGCGAGCGCCGCGACGCCGTGCGCGAGAAGGCTCAGCAGGTGAAGGCGCGCCAGTCCCGTGCGCGACTCATCCGCAGCGCCTCGCTCGCTGCCGTCGCGGTGGCGTTCGTGGCGGTCATCGCGGTCGTGGTGACGTGGACGGTGTCCTCGAGCGCGTCCAAGCCGACCATGAGCCCGGGCAACGACGTGGACGGCGGGTTCATGGTGACGGGCGTCACAGGCCTCGGCATCGCGTCGGACGCCTCCGGGGCCGACGGCCAGGTGCAGGGCGACGCCACTCCCACGCCCACCCCCACCACGCCCGCGCCGACCCCCACGCCCACCGCATCCCCGACCGAGACGCCCGCCGTCGACATCCACGTGTACGTGGACTACCTGTCCACCGGCTCGCGCGACTTCCAGCTGGCCAACATGACGCAGCTGTCGGAGTGGGTCGGCGAGGGCGCCGCGACGCTCACGTACCATCCGGTGGCCATGCTGACCGCGAAGTCGAACGGCACGAAGTACTCGCTGCGCGCCGCCGGCGCCGCCGCGTGCGTGGCCCAGAACTCCCCGGACTACTTCTTCGCGTTCAACGACGCCCTGCTGCGGGAGCAGCCCGACCTGGACTCCGACGGCTACAGCGACAGCGAGCTCGCCGCCCTCGCGATCGCGACGGGTGTGGACGGGCCGAAGGACGTCCGCAGCTGCATCGAGGAGCAGGCCTACACGTCGTGGGCCAAGACCGAGACGGAGCGCGCGCTCAAGGAGCTTCCCGGCACGGACGGCATCGCCCTGACGACGACGCCGATGGTGATGGTCAACGGCACGCAGTACGTCGGCGCGCTCGACGACCCCAAGGAGTTCGCGCAGTTCGTCCTGACGGTCGCCAGCGACGCGTACTTCAAGGCGACGCCGACGCCCACCCCGACGCCCACGCCAACCCCCTGATCGGGTCGGAGCGGCGCGCCGGTAGACTGGGCGCTCTGCCGGCTTGGCGCAATTGGTAGCGCACCTAACTTGTAATTAGGGGGTTGCAGGTTCAAGTCCTGTAGCCGGCACCGGAATCACCCGCACGAGACGGCGGCTCGCGCCGCCTCTCAGGGAGCGGGCTCGAAGGTGATCGTCACGGGCGCCGCGCCGGTGGCCCGGTCGTACACCAGCGTCCCGGTCACGCGCGCGGGGCCGGTCGACGGTCCGATGGTGGCGGTGAAGGTGTCGCCGTCCGCACTGCGGTTGAACTCGCCCAGCCGCTCGTCGAGCGGCTCCAGCTCCGCGGGGTCCCACCCCAGCTCGGGCGCGAGCGCGCGCAGATGATCCAGCGCCCCCGCCCAGCCGCGCACGACGTCGGGCGAGAGGGTGACGGCGACCAGTCGATCGTCCTCGGCGTTCACCGTCAGCCCCGAGACGTCGTCGAGCACGTACACCTCGTCGCCGGCGGCGATGATCGTCCTGACCGGCCTGCGGAACTCGGCGGACTTCTCGCCGTCCGCCGGGAGCCCGAGCTCGGTCGCCGAGAGACCGCCCGAGCCCACGCGGATGCGCAGCGTGCCCTCGACGTTGACGTAGTCGAAGCCCGCGTCGGTGAGCATGCTCGATCCGTCGGCGGCCTTCTGGTCGTCGGAGGCGGCGGGGCGCTCCTGCGTCCACCACGACCCCTGGATGGCCAGCGCCGCCACGACCGCGCCGATGATGATCAGGGCGAGCACCGCGGCGGGCAGCCAGGCGAGGAGCGCGCGGGTGCGGGAGCGGGTGGCCACGTCTCAGCGTAACCGGGGGCCGCGCGCGGCACGGCAAGATGGATCAGGTGACCTCTCGCCGACTGCCCGCATGGATCGGCATCGGCGGAGCTGTCCTGATCGGCGTCCTGACCGCCGCCCAGGCGCGCATCAACGGTGAGCTCGGGTTGCGCATCGGCGACGGGTTCGCCGCCGCCGTCATCTCGTTCGGGTCGGGCCTGCTCGTGCTGGTCGTGCTCTCCGTCGGGCTTCCGCGGGGCCGCCGGGGCTTCGCCGCCCTGGCCACCGGACTGCGCGAGCGCCGGATCCCGGTGTGGATGCTCTGCGGCGGCGTCGCGGGTGCGCTCTCGGTCGCCACGCAGTCGCTGGCCGTCGGGATCATCGGCGTGGCGCTGTTCACGGTGGGGGTCGTCGCCGGCCAGGCGGTGAGCGGTCTGCTCCTCGACCGGTCGGGGATCGGCCCCGCCGGCACCGTCGCGGTGACGCCGGCGCGCCTCGCGGGCGGCGCCCTGTCGCTGCTCGCGGTCGCGGTGTCGCTGGCGGGTGGAGTCGAGGCTCCCGTCGCGCTCATGGTGCTGCCGTTCCTCGTGGGCGCCGGCATCGCGTGGCAGTCCGCCGTCAACGGCCGCCTGCGCCAGCGGGTGGGATCACCGCTCACCGCGACCCTCGTCAACTTCATCGGCGGCACCGCGGTGCTGGCCGTGGCCGAGCTGATCCACACCGCGATCGCCGGTCCGCCGACGTCCTTCCCGCCGGATCCGTGGCTCTACCTCGGCGGCGTGATGGGCGTCGCCTACATCTTCCTCGCGGCCGCCCTCGTGCCCTACACCGGTGTGCTGCTGCTCGGGCTCGGAACGGTCGTCGGACAGGTCGTGACGTCCGTGGCGATCGATGCGGCATGGCCGACGAGCGCCGCACCGGGACTGCTGTCGTCGCTGCTCATGTCGTCGCTCGCGATCCTCTCGGTCGTGGTGGCCGTCGTGCCCTGGAGACGGATGCCCCGCTCCGGGCGCTGACCCGGCACCCGAGCCGCCCCGCCGGGGACCTCCTGGTGGCAAGCTGGTCATCGTGCCGAAGGTGTCACCCCTCGTTCGCGACCCGCGGGCGGTCGCGCGATGACGCGCCCGCTGCTGCGGGCGGATGATCTCGCCGAGCTCGACCGGATGCTCGCGCCCACCGATGAGCTGCTCGCCGAGCGCTACCCGGGGGACGACGGCTCCCGCCAGCCCCTGCACACCGTGTACGTGCCCGCCGACCGCTACACGCCCGCGCTGCCGCGCGAGTGGGGCGAGGCGGCGCTCGAGGCGATCGAGCGGCAGGGCGGGATGGCGTCGGCGATGCGGGAGCTCGGGATCCCCGACGCCCATGCCGGTGCCGTCGGCGCGTTCGTCGGGCGCAGGCTGGCCGCCGAGCCGATCGACGACCTCCGGCTGGATCTCGAGGACGGCTACGGCGATCGCGGTGACGAGGTCGAGGACGCCGATGTGCGCCGCGCCGCGGAACGGGTGGTCGCGGCGGTGGCGGAAGGGACGGCGCCGAAGCTCGTCGGCGTGCGCATCAAGGGCCTCGAGGCCCGCACGCGCGGTCGCGGCATCCGATCTCTCGAGCTCTTCCTCGCCGGACTTCGAGAAGGCGGAGACCTGCCGGACGGGCTGATCCTGACGCTGCCGAAGGTGACGACCTCGGCGCAGGTCGCGGCGATGGCAGCGGTATGCGGCCGGCTGGAGGAGCGCTGCGGGCTCGCGCCCGGGCGTCTGCGCTTCGAGGTCCAGGTCGAGACGCCGCAGCTCGTGCTCGGCCCTGACGGCATCTCGCCGCTGCCGCGTGCGATCGCCGCGGCCGGCGGTCGCCTGAGCGGGCTGCACTACGGGACCTACGACTACAGCGCATCGCTGGGGATCGCCCCCGCGCACCAGTCGATGGAGCATCCCGCCGCCGATCACGCGAAGAGCGTCATGCAGGTCGCCGCCGCCGAGACCGGGGTGCGGCTGTCGGACGGCTCGACGAACATCCTCCCCGTCGGGGATCCGGAGTCGGTGCGCTCGGCGTGGCGGCTGAGCGCGCGTCTGGTCCGGCGGTCGCTGGAGCGCGGCTTCTTCCAGGGGTGGGATCTGCACCCCGCCCAGCTCGTGCCCCGGTTCGCCGCGAACGGGCTGTTCTTTCGCGAGGGGCTCGCACCGGCCGCAGCGCGGCTGCGGGACTGGGCGCGGCGGCTCGACGGTCCCGTCCGTGACGAGCCCGCCACCGCCCGTGCGCTCGCCGCGTTCGTCGCCCGGGGGGTCGCATGCGGGGCGGTCACGGCCGAAGAGGCGACGGATGCCGCCGGCATCGAGATCGCGACGCTCGCCGTCCTGGCACACCCGGAGACCGCCCGCAGGGAGTCCGCATGAGCTACTACACGCCCCGGGGCGGTCTGCCGCCCCAGACGGACCTGCTGACCGACCGCGCCGTCGTCACGCAGGCGTACACGTTCATCCCGCGGGGCGTGCTGCGCGACATCGTCACGAGCAGCCTGCCCGGATTCGAGCGCACGCGGGCATGGGTCCTCGCCCGGCCGGTCGCCGGATCGGCGACGACGTTCGCGCAGCTCATCCTCGAGATCGCACCGGGAGGGGGGTCCGACGCGCCGGAGGCGGAGAGCGGGGTGGAGGGCGTGCTGTTCGTCACCGCCGGCGCCCTCAGCCTCACGGTCGAGGGCACGAGGCACGCACTGGAGCCGGGCGGCTACGCGTACGTGGCCGCCGGGGCGGACTGGTCGCTGGCCAACGAGGGCGACGAGCCCGTCGGCCTGCACTGGATCCGCAAGGCCTACGAGCCGATCCCCGGCGTCCCCGCGCCGGGGTCGTTCGTCACCCGCGACCAGGACGTCGAGCCGCAGCCGATGCCCGGGACCGGCGGCGCGTGGGCGACCACGCGCTTCGTGGACCCGGACGATCTCGCGCACGACATGCACGTCAACATCGTGACCTTCCAGCCGGGCGGCTCCATCCCGTTCGCCGAGACGCACGTCATGGAGCACGGTCTGTTCGTGCTGCAGGGCAAGGCGGTCTACCGGCTCAACGAGGACTGGGTGGAGTGCGAGGCGGGGGACTACATGCTGCTGCGGGCGTTCTGCCCGCAGGCCTGTTACGCCGGCGGGCCGGAGCCGTTCCGGTACCTGCTGTACAAGGACGTCAACCGGCAGATCCGGCTGACCTGAGCCGTGACGGATCTCGACGAGCACACGTACGACCTCGTCGTGCGGGGCGGGCGCGTCCTCGTCGGCGGCGCCGTCCGAGCCTGCGAGCTGGGCGTCGACGACGGGGCGATCGCCGCCATCGAGCCGCTGGGGCGCTCGCTCCCCGGCCGAAGGCTCGTCACGCTGCGCGAGGACGAGGTGCTCCTTCCCGGACTCGTCGACACGCACGTCCACGTCAACGAGCCCGGGCGCACGGCGTGGGAGGGGTTCGAGACGGCCACGAAGGCGGCGGCCGCCGGAGGAGTCACCACCATCATCGACATGCCGCTGAACAGCGTTCCGCCGACCGTCTCGGTCCCCGCGCTGGAGCGCAAGCGCAGCGCGGCGGCCGGTCAGGTCTTCATCGACGTCGGATTCTGGGGCGGAGCGGTGCCGGGCAACACCGGCGATCTCGCGTCGCTGCACGACGCGGGCGTGTTCGGCTTCAAGTGCTTCCTGGCACCGTCGGGCGTGGCGGAGTTCCCCCCGCTGGACGCCCGCGAGATGGAGCGCGCCATGGCCGAGACCGCCCGCCTGGGCTCGCTGCTCATCGTCCACGCCGAGGACGCCGACGCCCTCGCGCAGGCACCCGCCGCCGCGGGCACCGGCTACGGCGCCTTCCTCGCGTCACGTCCTCGCGCCGCCGAGGACCGCGCGATCGCCGATGTGGTGCGGCTGGCCCGCCGCACCGGCGCGCGCACCCACATCCTGCACCTGTCGTCGTCGGACGCCCTCCCGATGCTCGCGCGCGCGAAGCGCGACGGCGTCCGCCTCAGCGTCGAGACGTGCCCGCACTACTTGACGCTCGTCGCGGAGGAGATCCCCGAGGGCGGGACCGCGTTCAAATGCTGCCCGCCGATCCGCGAGGCGCCCAACCGCGAGGGGCTGTGGCGCGGACTCGCCGACGGCACGATCGACGCGGTCGTGAGCGACCACTCGCCCTCGACCGTCGACCTCAAGCACATCGACGACGGCGACTTCGCGGCGGCCTGGGGAGGCATCGCATCGCTGCAGCTGGGACTGCCGCTGGTGTGGTCGGAGGCGCGGCGGCGCGGCATCCGTCTCGAGAAGGTGGTGGAATGGATGTCGGCGCGACCGGCGGCCCTGGCGGGTCTTGCCCGAAAGGGCGGCATCGCGCTCGGCTTCGACGCCGACCTCGTCGTGTTCGCACCGGACAGCGAGTTCGTCGTCGACGTCCACCGCCTGCACCACAGGAACCCCCTCACCCCGTACGACGGCCGCACGCTGTCGGGCGTCGTGCGGGAGACGTTCGTGCGGGGGCGGCGCGTGGACTTCGCCGAGCCCGGCGGACGCCTGCTGCGCCGCGGCGCCGCGTGAGCGCCGAGTCCGCGGTCGCCTGACCGCAGACCGACAAGCCCGGAAGAAGAGTGACATGTCCGCAGATCCCTACGGCGGTGGCCCCGACCTCCTCGACGCCGACACCGACCTCCGCAGGCCGGTCGCGACGCGTCCAGGACGCCACCGTGCCGTCGACCCCGCCATCGCCCGGTCCTGGCTGCTGGTGCCCGGCACCCGACCCGACATATTCGACGACATGGCGGCGTCGCGGGCCGACGCGGTGGTGCTCGACATCGAGGACGCCGTCGACCCCAGCAAGAAGCCGCAGGCCCGGGCGGACGTGGTCGACTGGCTGCGGGCGGGGGGACGGGCGTGGGTGCGGGTCAACGACGCCGCGAGCCCCTTCTGGTCGGACGACCTCGCAGCGCTCGCCGGCATCCCGTCGCTCCTGGGCGTCATGCTGGCCAAGACCGAGTCGCCCGACCAGGTGACGAGCTCCTTCGACCGGCTCGGCGGCAACGCGCCGGTGGTCGCCCTCATCGAGTCGGCGATCGGCATGGAGGACGCCGCCCACATCGCCCGCGCACGCGGCGCCTTCCGGCTCGCGTTCGGCAGCGGCGACTTCCGCCGCGACACGGGCATGAGCGCGGATGCCGAGGCGATGGCGTACCCGCGCGCCCGTCTGGTCGTCGCCAGCCGCGTCGGCGACCTCCCCGGTCCCATCGACGGGCCGACGGTGGGCACCAGCATGCCGACGCTGCGCGAGCACTCCGCGATCACGGTGTCGATGGGCATGACGGGGAAGCTGTGCCTGGCCGCCGAGCAGGCGCCCGTCATCAACGAGGTGATCTGCCCGACGCCGAGCGAGGTGGAGTGGGCGTTGGACTTCCTCGCCGACTTCGAGGGCCGCGGGCGCGTCATCCGCGACGGCAGCGACTTGCCGCGTCTCGGCCGTGCGCAGAAGATCGAGAAGCTGGCTCTCGCGTTCGGCGTCCACCCGACGTCGTGAGCCGCCACCGAGCAGAGAGCGAAAGGGACTACGACATGACCGACGGCAATCGCCTGAGCGAGGGTGCACCGAATCCGGGCTTCGCGCTGCCCGACTCCACCGGCGCCGCGGTCCGGCCGGAGGACTTCGCCGGGCGCCGCCTCATCGTGTACTTCTACCCGGCTGCGTTCACCCCGGGCTGCACCACCGAGGCCTGCGACTTCCGCGACAACCTCGCCGCGCTGCAGGCAGCAGGGGTCGCGGTCGTCGGCATCTCGCCGGACTCGGTCGAGCGGCTGGCGGAGTGGGCCGAGGCCGAGCGGCTCGAGTTCCCGCTGCTGTCCGACGAGGACTACGCCGTCGCCGAGGCGTGGGGTGCGTGGGGACCGAAGGTGGTGAAGGGCCAGGAGCGCATCGGGCTCATCCGCTCGACCTTCGTGCTCGCACCCGACGGAACGATCGAGTCCGCTGAGTACGGCGTCGACCCGAACGGGCACGTCGACCGGCTCCGCGCGCAGCTCGCGGCCTGAGGCGCCGCGCCGCGATCCGCTCCTCGTCGCGCCGGATCCCCTTCCCGCGACGCTGGACGCAGGCCCGCCGGCGCGACACGATGGCTCGTGAGGCGGCGAAGGGCGGGCGATGGAGCTCGAGGAGTTCAACCGGCTCGACGCGCGGTCGGCGGCCGAGCTGCTGCGACCGTGCCTCGACATCGATCGGTGGGTGCACGCCGTCGTCGCCGGCCGCCCGTACCGTGACCTCGCGGCGGCGGTCGAGTCCGCCCGTACGGCGGCGCGGCCCTGGACGACGGCCGAGATCGACCGCGCGCTGGCACGTCATCCGCGGATCGGCGAGCAGGCGGGCGGCGCGGATGCCGAGGCCGCGCTGTCGCGTGACGAGCAGGCCGGCGTCGGGACGGCGTCCGCCGATGTCGCCGCGGCGCTCGCCGGCGGGAACCGGGCGTATGAGGCGACGTTCTCACGCGTGTTCCTCATCCGTGCAGCCGGTCGGAGCGCCGAGGAGATCCTCGAGGCGCTGCAGGAACGACTGACGCATTCCGAAGCCGAGGAGATCCCGGTGATCGCCGAGCAGCTCCGGCAGATCGCCGCCCTCCGGATGGAAGGGATCCTCACCGCATGAGCCACATCACCACCCACGTCCTGGATGCCTCGACCGGCAGACCCGCCTCCGGGGTCCGCGTCTCCCTCGCCACGGGCGACGGCGTCGGGATCGCCGCCGGCGTGACCGACGAGCGCGGGCGCGTCGCCGAGCTGGGGCCTGAGCGGCTCGAGCCGGGCGCGTACCGGCTGTCCTTCGCCATCGGCGACTACTTCGCAGCCTCCGGGCGGGAGACGTTCTACCCGGCGGTGTCGATCGACTTCAGCGTCGCCGACGCCGACGAGCACTACCACGTGCCCCTGCTGATCAGCCCGTTCTCGTACTCCACGTATCGCGGGAACTGAGATGGAGGACAGCGCGTTCGTCCTCGGTGCCAACCAGTACGGCAAGGCGGAGGTGCGGCTCGTCCGCATCGACCGGGCGACCCCGCGCCACGAGATCACCGATCTCACCGTGACCTCGCAGCTGCGCGGGGACTTCGAAGCCGCGCACGTCCGCGGCGACAACGCGCGGATCGTAGCGACCGACACCCAGAAGAACACCGTCTACGCGCTCGCCCGCGACGACGTCGGATCGCCGGAGGCCTTCCTGCTGCGGCTGGGCCGTCACTTCACGGGAAGCTTCCCGTGGGTGAGCGGCGGGCGATGGGAGGCGGAGCAGGCCGCGTGGAGCCGGATCCCGGTGGGCGGCGAGGGGCACGAGCACTCGTTCGTCCGCGGCGGGACGGAGACCCGCGTGGCGGTGGTCACGATCGACGGGCGCGACGAGACGGTCGTCGCGGGACTGCAGGACCTCGCCCTCCTGAAGACGACGGGGTCGGAGTTCCGCGGCTTCCCGCGGGACCGCTTCACGACGCTGGCCGACGTGACCGATCGCGTGCTGGCGACCCGCGTGAGAGCGCGATGGCGGTACAACCGACTCGACGTCGACTTCGACCAGACGTACGCCGACGTGCGCCGGGTCCTGCTGGAGACCTTCGCCCAGACGCATTCGCTGGCACTCCAGCAGACGCTGTTCGAGATGGCACGGCACACCCTGGCCGCGCACTCCGAGATCGACGAGGTGCGGCTGTCGATGCCGAACCTGCACCACTTCGCCGTGGACCTCAGTCCCTTCGGGCTCGACAACCCCGGCGAGGTCTTCTTTCCCGCCGACCGTCCGTACGGGCTCATCGAGGCGGCGGTGCTGCGCGAGGGCGCCGACGGCGATCATCCCGCGTGGCGCGGCATGGCCGGCTTCTGCTGAGCGGATGCCTCCGCCGGCCTGGTGAGCGGCGCGGCGGGGCGTGGCATCCGTGTCAGGGCATGCGGGTGACGAACCTGCGCGCGTCCACCGTCTTGCGCCGCTCGGGACGCGACGTGCGAGGCTTGCCTCCCACGTAGAGCCAGCCCAGCAGCTCCTCGTTCTTCTTCAGGCCGTGCGCCTTGGCCACCGCCTTCGCGCGGGTGTAGTGCCCGGTTCGCCAGATCACGCCCCAGCCGGCCTCGTCGAGCAGCAGGCTCAGCATGTGGGCGACGCCGGAGGCCACCGCCTCCTGCTCCCATCGCGGCACCTTGTGGCTCTTGCGATAGCTCGCGACGACCGCCACGAGCAGTGGGGCGCGCAGCGGCTTGGACGAGACGCCCTTGTCGCCCTGCGCCTTGTTGATCGCGCGGCCGAGCCGCTCTCTGTCGTCGCCGCGCAGCTCGATGATCCGCCACGGCTGCAGCGACGAGTGGTCGGCGACGCGGCCCGCCGCGGCCACGAGCTCCAGCAGCTGCTCGTGCGTCGGCGCCTCGTCGGTGACCTTCGACCACGAGCGCCGCGCGAGAGCGGCATCGAGGGCGCCGGGCATCAGGCCTGGACCGGACCGTCGCCCGGCGTGAAGTTCAGTGAGATCGAGTTCATGCAGTAGCGGTCGCCCGTCGGCGTGCCGAAGCCGTCGGGGAAGACGTGTCCGAGATGCGAGCCGCAGTTCGCGCAGCGCACCTCGGTGCGCACCATGCCGTGGCTGCGGTCCTCGATGAGGTCGACCGCCTCGGGCCGGATCGACTCGTAGAAGCTCGGCCAGCCGCAGTGCGAGTCGAACTTCGTGCCGCTCTGGAAGAGCTCGGCGCCGCACGCCGCGCACGTGTACAGGCCGGCACGGCTCTCATCGAGCAGTTCACCCGTCCAGGGTCGCTCCGTCCCGGCTTCTCGCAGCACGGCGTACTGCTCGGGGGTCAGTTCGGCGCGCCACTCGGCGTCGCTCTTGTCGACGGCGTAGGTCATGGGTCCCTCCTCTGCCGCGGATGCGGGCACGCAGTCCATTCTTCCGCAGCATGACGAGGCGCGGTCGGTGCCCGCTGGGGGAACCCCCAGAACTGCGAGGCATCCGCCGATCCGCCAGGATGGCGGGGTGGCGGACCAGAACCGGGACCAGGATGCGGCCGACGTCGCGGAGCGATACGCGCGGTTCGCCCGAGACGAGGCGCCCGGCCGCTCCGCGCTGTACGCCCAGTGGGCGGCGGGCGTCGCCGCGGACCCCGCGACGGCGGCCGTCCTCGCCCGGATCCCCGCGACGCGGCGACAGCCGCCCCTCGTCTTCGCCGTCAGCCGCATGCTCGGCGCCCCGGAAGCGGGGTTCCCCGCCTGGGCGGAGTGGCTGCAGGTGCACGCGGACGCGGTCGTGGCGGAGGCATCCCGTCGCCGACTGCAGACCAACGAGCCGCAGCGGTGCGCGGCGCTCCTTCCCGCGCTCGCGGCCGTCGAGGGCCCGATCGCCCTTCTCGAGGTCGGCGCGAGCGGGGGGCTCTGCCTGTACCCGGACCGCTACTCCTACCGATACCGCACCGAAGGGGCGGTCGTGGCGCTCGATCCCGTCGACGGACCGTCGACCGTGGTGCTGGACTGCGAGGTCACCGGCGACGTGCCGTTGCGGATGCCGGACGTGGTGTGGCGCGCGGGCCTCGATCTCGAGCCGCTCGACGCCGGCGACCCCGCGGACCGCCGCTTCCTCACGAGTCTCGTCTGGCCGGGGGAGCGCGGACGCGCCGACAGGATCCTCGCCGCGCTCGACATCGTCGCCGCCGACCCTCCGCTGCTGCGCGCCGGGGACGCCGCCGACCCCGACACGCTGCGCGCCGCCGCCGCCCTCGCGCCGCCGGAGGCGACGCTCGTGGTGACCACGCCGGGCGTGCTGCCCCACATCGCCCGCCCGGAGCGCGAGCGCCTCGTCGAGACCGTGAGGGGGCTGGACGCCGTCTGGGTCACGATCGACCCGCCCGGCCTGCACTCCGCAGCATCCTGGGCGTGGCAGCCCGCCGTCGACCCTGCGACCTGGGGCGGGTTCGTCCTCGGCATCGACGGCCGCGCGCTCGCCGCCGTCGATCCGCTCGGCGCGTTCGTGCGCTGGCGCGCGTCGCGCCACGGAGAGACGGATGCCGCGGGCTAGCGTGGACGCGTGCCTCTGACCGACCGCGACCGCGCCATCCTCGACTTCGAGGCGGAGTGGCGCCGCCACGCGGGGGCCAAGGAGGAGGCGATCCGGGCCGACCTCGGCATCTCACCCGCGCGCTACTACCAGCTGCTCGGCCGTCTGATCGACACGGCCGACGCGCAGGAGCACGACCCGATGCTGGTGAAGCGCCTGCGGCGCCTGCGGGACGCGCGGGTGCACGACCGCGCGGCGCGCGCCGCCGACGCCCGCTGATCGCCCGGCGGGGTCGCGGGTCCGCCGGTCCTGAACACCCCGCGTTCGCCCGGTAGCATCGTCGGGTGCCGACCACGAGCTTCCCCCGCGATCGTTTCGACGACGTGCCGGAGACGGACCGCGTCGGCGCCCACCGGGCGGAGAACCCGCGCATGCGGGGCTGGGTCGTGCTGCTGTGGGCCGCGCTGGCCACCCTCGTGCTCATCGCAGTCGGCATCTTCGGCACCCTGATCGCCTCCGGCCGCATCGAGCTGGCACCCACCCCGGTGCCGACCGTCGAGCCGGTTCCCGAGGTGACACCGGTCGTCGACACGACCTACGCGGTGATGATCCTCAACGCGACTCCCGAGCAGGGGCTCGCCACCCAGCTGAAGGACGTCGTGGTCGCCGGCGGGTGGGCCGACGATGCCGTTACGGCGGGAGAGGCGGGCTCCGAGGACTTCCCGACGACCACCGTCTTCTACAGCGCCGCCGCCGACGAGGCCGCGGCCGCCGGCCTGGCGCAGGTGATCGGGGGCGCCGCCATCGAGCAGAGCGACGCCTACCCGTCGACCTCGCCCGACACGCCGCAGCTGACCGTCGTCGTCGGCCTGGACCGCACGGCCGCCGGACAGACGCCCGCCCCCACACCCTGACGCGCACCGCTCTGCAGCGCTCGGGCGGGAGTGTGTTTCGCGCCGGTAAACACTTGTGTGCCGGCGTGTCAACAAGTGACGAATCGCCCGATCGGCGTCCGCGCGCCTGCATACGATGAAGCCCAGCAACGCCGGCAACAGGAGAAACGCATGACCCAGGGCACCGTCAAATGGTTCAACGCCGAGAAGGGATTCGGCTTCATCACCGTCGCCGACGGCCAGGACGTCTTCGTCCACTACTCCAACATCGACATGACGGGTTTCCGCGTGCTCGAGGAGGGGCAGACCGTGGAGTTCACGGTCGGGGCGGGCCAGAAGGGTCCTCAGGCCGAGGCGGTGCGCGTCGTCTGAGCCCTCGGCTCAGCGCCCGACGCTGACGACACCCGAGACGGAGTGCCTCACGGCACTCCGTCTCTCTGCGTTTCGGCATCCCCTTCCCGCGGCTTGCACTCGGTAGGGTCGAGTGCCAGAATGATTTAGCACTCGTCTTCATTGAGTGCTAATTCCCAAAGCCAACGTTCCGGAGGGACGACACACACATGGCAAAGATCATCGCTTTCGACGAGGAGGCCCGTCGCGGCCTCGAGCGCGGCCTCAACATCCTGGCCGACGCCGTCAAGGTGACGCTCGGCCCGCGCGGTCGCAACGTCGTGCTCGAGAAGAAGTGGGGCGCCCCCACGATCACGAACGACGGTGTCTCGATCGCCAAGGAGATCGAGCTGGACGACCCGTACGAGAAGATCGGCGCGGAGCTCGTCAAGGAGGTCGCCAAGAAGACCGACGACGTCGCCGGTGACGGCACGACCACCGCGACCGTCCTCGCTCAGGCGCTCGTGCGCGAGGGTCTGCGCAACGTCGCAGCCGGCGCCGACCCCATCTCGCTCAAGAAGGGCATCGAGAAGGCCGTCGCCGCCATCACCGCCGAGCTGCTCGAGTCCGCCAAGGAGGTCGAGTCCAAGGACCAGATCGCCGCCACGGCGTCGATCTCGGCCGCTGACCCGGAGATCGGCCAGCTCATCGCCGAGGCCATCGACAAGGTCGGCAAGGAGGGCGTCGTCACCGTCGAGGAGTCGCAGACCTTCGGCACCGAGCTCGAGCTCACCGAGGGCATGCGCTTCGACAAGGGCTACATCAACCCCTACTTCGTCACGGACCCGGAGCGCCAGGAGGCCGTCTTCGAGGACCCGTACATCCTCATCGCGAACCAGAAGATCTCGAACATCAAGGACCTTCTGCCCGTCGTCGACAAGGTGATCCAGGACGGCAAGGAGCTCGTCATCATCGCCGAGGACGTCGAGGGTGAGGCTCTCGCGACGCTCGTGCTCAACAAGATCCGCGGCATCTTCAAGTCGGTCGCCGTCAAGGCTCCCGGCTTCGGCGACCGTCGCAAGGCGCAGCTGCAGGACATCGCGATCCTCACCGGCGGCCAGGTCATCACCGAGGAGGTCGGTCTCAAGCTCGAGAACGCCACCCTCGACCTGCTCGGCCGTGCGCGCAAGGTCATCGTCACCAAGGACGAGACCACGATCATCGAGGGTGTCGGCGACGCCGCTGCGATCGAGGGTCGCGTGACCCAGATCCGCCGCGAGATCGACAACACCGACAGCGACTACGACCGCGAGAAGCTCCAGGAGCGTCTTGCCAAGCTCGCCGGCGGCGTGGCCGTCATCAAGGCGGGTGCGGCCACCGAGGTCGAGCTGAAGGAGCGCAAGCACCGCATCGAGGACGCCGTTCGCAACGCGAAGGCGGCCGTCGAGGAGGGCATCGTCCCCGGTGGTGGCGTCGCCCTGATCCAGTCCGGCAAGAAGGCGCTCGACGCCCTCGAGCTGACGGGTGACGAGGCGACCGGCGCCAACATCGTGCGTGTCGCGATCGAGGCTCCGCTGAAGCAGATCGCCCTCAACGCCGGTCTCGAGCCGGGCGTCGTGGCGAACAAGGTGTCGGAGCTCCCCGCGGGTCACGGCCTGAACGCCGCCACGGGCGAGTACGGCGACCTGTTCGCGCAGGGCATCATCGACCCCGCCAAGGTGACCCGCTCGGCGCTGCAGAACGCCGCGTCGATCGCCGGTCTGTTCCTCACGACCGAGGCCGTCGTCGCCGACAAGCCCGAGAAGGTCGCGGCCCCGGCCGGCGACCCGACCGGTGGCATGGACTTCTGACCACGTCCACGACCGCGTAGCGTCTCCACAGAACGGCCCCTCCGCTTGGAGGGGCCGTTCTGTGTTCTCCGGGGGTCAGCGGAACATGCTGGTCGCCGCGAGCTCGGTGTCGGCGTACTGGCGCGCGGCGGACGCCAGTGCGACGTTGATCTGCGCCAGCGACTCCTCCACCTGGCGCTGGGTTGCGCGCCACTGCTCGACGACGCCCGCGAAGGCGGCGGACGCCGCTCCCGTCCACGACGACTGCAGCTGCGTCAGCTGGGCCAGCATCGCGTCGGATTCGGCCTGGAGCCGGTCGATCGTGCCCCGCACGGAGGTGGTGGAGGCGAGGATGGTGTCGCTGTCGACGGTGAAGACGGCCATGGGTGCTCCTGATCGATGTGCGGTGGCCGGATGCCGAACCCGCCGTGCCCGCAACGCTAAGCGCGCGGCACGGGGGGAGGTGCGGCATCCGCCCTCATCTGTGCATCGGGCGTCGCGGGGCCGGGATGGGGAGGAGCCCCGTCACTCCGAGGCGTCGGCGAGGCGGGCGAGCGGCTGCGTCGGCGTATCGAGGTGCTCGGCGGCGTCGCGGATGTCGGCCAGCGGGAACGACACGCGGAAGGTCGCTCCGCCTCCGGGGGTGTCGACGACCCCGACCGAGCCGTGCAGCGCCTCGACGATCGACGCCACGATCGACAGCCCGAGGCCCGAGCCGCCCGTCTCGCGCGTGCGCGACGTGTCGGCGCGCCAGAAGCGCTGGAAGATCTTCTCCTTGATCTGGTCGGGCACCCCCTCGCCGTGATCGACGACCTCGATCCAGCCCATGTGCGCCCGTGCGTCGATGCCGACCCGCAGCTCGATGGGGGAGTCCTCCGGCGTGAAGCGGCGCGCATTGCCGAGCAGGTTCGTCACGACCTGCCGGATGCGGTTCTCGTCTCCCAGCACGATCGGCGCGAGGGCGCCGGCGCGCGGCGAAGGCTCCGATTCGGGCAGCACGGACGGCATCTCGCTGGACCCGTTCGCGCTGGAGGCCGGGACGGGCTTCGGGCGTCTCCGCAGCAGCGACAGCGTCGCGCCTGCCCGCGAGATCGCCGACGGCCCGCCGGTCCGCCGCTTCGCGTCGGGGTTGACGGCGTCGTCCTCCTCGTCGGGTGGGAGCGCGGGCTCCACGATCGTGGTGTCGATCGTGGTGACCGGGCGTCGGGGGGAGGCGGCCCGCACATCCAGAGCGGCGTCACGGGCGATGGGTCGCAGGTCGACGGGAGCGATGATCACATCGCGCCGTTCGTCGAGACGCGCCAGCGCGAGCAGGTCCTCGACGAGCAGGCCCATGCGCACGGCCTCCTTCTCGATGCGGTCCATCGACTGGGCGACGTCGTCCTCGCCGCGCACCGCGCCCATGCGGTAGAGCTCGGCGTACCCGCGAACGGTGACCAGCGGCGTGCGCAGTTCGTGGCTGGCGTCGCCGATGAAGCGCCGCATCTGACGCACCGTGGCATCGCGCTGCGAGATCGCGCTGTCTACGCGATCGAGCATCGCGTTGATGGCGGTCTTGAGCCTGCCGACCTCGGTCGTGGTCGGTTCGATGTCCGTCATGCGCTGGCTGAGGTCGCCCGCCGCGATCGCGTCGGCGGTCGACTCGACCTGACCGAGGCTGCGGAACGTGAGGGTGACGAGGTAGCGGGTGGCTACCGCGCCGACGACGAGGATGACGAGCGCGAGGATGCCGTAGATGCCGATGTACTGGGCGACGATCTGGTTGCTGGGCGCCAGCGGCAGCGCCACGAGCTGCGTGTAGTAGTCCGAGACGCTCTCGATGAGATACAGGTCGGTGCTCGCGAGATACGTGTTGCCGGTTTCGGCGTTGGTGAGCGGGAAGGTCGACACACCGCGGATGGTGACCTCCTCGATGGTCATCACCTCGGGGAAGTCAGGGGGAGGCCCGCCGTTGCCGCCGGCGCTCGTCTCGAAGGCGCCGTCGGGACCGTAGATCGCGACGAAGTACGACGGGGAGGGCACATCGGTCTTCTTCGTGAACCGCGGGCCGGTCGCAGTGATCTCGATGTCGAAGAGCGTGCTGGCGACATCGGTGGCGGCCAGCTGCTGGGTCTGCTCGTCGACGCTGGCGACCAGGGCGTTGCGCAGGAAGACCGCCGTGCCGAGTCCGGCAGCGAACAGGCCGACGGCCAGGAGCGCGACGGTGACCCCGGTGACCTTCGCGCGCAGACTCGTGCCGCGCCACCACCGGGTGACCGCATCGGGCTGGTGAGCCAGGTCGCCCCTCCGTTTCCGGGTCCGCCGTCAGGCGGTCTTGCCGGCCTTCAGCATGTAGCCGAAGCCGCGCTTGGTCTGGATGAGCGGCTCGGACGAGTGCGGGTCGATCTTGCGGCGGAGGTACGAGATGTAGCTCTCCACGATGCCGGCATCGCCGTTGAAGTCGTACTCCCACACGTGGTCGAGGATCTGGGCCTTCGACAGCACCCGGTTGGGATTGAGCATGAGGTAGCGCAGCAGCTTGAACTCGGTCGGGCTGAGGTCGATCGAGACGTCCCCGACCTGCACGTCGTGCGTGTCCTGATCCATCGTCAGCTCGCCCGCCCGGATGATCGACTCCTCGTCGGCCTGCATGGTGCGCCGCAGGATCGCCTGGATGCGTGCGACGATCTCATCGAGGCTGAAGGGCTTGGTGACGTAGTCGTCGCCGCCCGCGTTGAGTCCGGTGATCTTGTCCTCGGTCTCGTCCTTGGCGGTGAGGAAGAGGATCGGGGCGGTGTATCCGGCTCCGCGCAGGCGCTTGGTGACGCTGAAGCCGTTCATGTCGGGCAGCATCACGTCGAGGATGATGAGATCGGGCTCCTCTTCGAGGACGGCCGAGATCGTCTGCGCGCCATTCGACACGGCGCGGACCTGGAACCCGGCGAATCGCAGGCTTGTGATCAGCAGGTCGCGGATGTTCGGTTCGTCGTCCACGACGAGGATGCGCGGTGCGGTCATGCCCTCATTATGTCGGCGGATGCCATGGGATGTCTGGATATCGCTCCTGAGTCCGGCTTCCCCGCGCGCCCGGCACCGAGGAGCGCCCCTTGAACAAGCGGGCGGGCAGGGGGAGCATGGCGATCACAGACCCGCGCGCGCACGCTGCCGCAGGCCACGGGGGATGAAGGCCCGCCGCGCGATACGACCGTGCTCGAGGAGGCATCATGGCGCACTTCGTGATCGTCGGAGGCGGGCTCGCCGCGGGCAAGGCCGTGGAGCGGCTCCGCACAGAGGGTTTCGACGGCGACGTCACGGTCGTGACCGCGGAGCGGCATCCGCCATATCAGCGTCCGCCGCTGTCGAAAGGGTATCTGCAGGGGGTCGAGGGGCCGGATGCGGTCGTGCTGCACCCCTCGGAGTGGTACGCCGACGGGATGGCGGATCTTCGCACCGGCACCGTCGCGGTCGCTGTGGAGCCCGGCGACGGGCGGGTCGTGCTGGATGACGGCACGACGCTCGCCTTCGATGCTCTGCTCCTGGCGACGGGGTCGTCGCCGCGACGCCTCCCGCTCGAGGGCGCCGAGCTGCCCGGGGTGCGGACGCTCCGCACGCTCGACGACGCCGACGCGCTCGCGGCCGACCTGCGCGACGGCGGCAGACGGCTCGTGGTGATCGGATCCGGATGGATCGGGATGGAGGTGGCGGCGACCGCGCGGACGCTGGGCAACGACGTCACGGTGCTCGAGCGAGGCGAGGTTCCACTGGCTTCGGCCATCGGTGCGGAGATGGGGGCCGTGTTCCGCGACCTCCACCGGGCCCACGGCGTCGACCTCCGCGCCTCCGTCGGCGTCGACCGGATCCTCGGCGGCGACCGGGTCACCGCGGTGGTCGTGGACGGCGAGGAGGTCGCAGCAGACCTCGTCGTCGTGGGCGTCGGCGCGGCACCGAACCTCGCGCTCGCCGAGGAGGCCGGCATCGCCGTCGACAACGGCATCCTGACCGACGCGGGTCTGCGCACCGACGCCCCCGGCGTGTACGCGGCCGGCGACGTCGCCAACGCGTTCCACCCGGGTATCCGGCGTCGCCTCCGCAGCGAGCACTGGGACAACGCCCTCAAGGGCGGCGCCGTCGCGGCGCGATCGATGCTCGGGATCGAGGCATCCCACGATTCCATCCCGTACTTCTACACCGACCAGTTCGACGTGTCGATGGAGCTGGCGGGCTATCCGCCGCTGATGCGGGATGCCGAGCTGGTCGTGCGCGGCGATGCGGAGGCGAGGCAGTTCATCGCCTTCTGGGTAGGTGAGGACACGGTGGTGGGCGCCATGAGCGTCAATGTGCCGAAGACCACCAAGACCGTGCAGGCGCTGATCCGCTCGGGCGATCGGGTGGACCACGAGCGGCTGCGCGACGAGAACGTGCCGCTGGAGGGGCTCCTCGGCTGAAGGTCGTCAGTCCAGGCACGCACGTACCGCGCGCTCGACGACCGGCCGGACCTCGGCATCCGGATCGACCGTCACGCGGTGCAGGACGAGTCCGTCGCCCGCGGCCATCAGCGTGCGGACGGCCTGATCGGGCGCGTTCGCCCCCACGCGCGCGAGGATCGCCGTGGTCCACTCGACGTACGCGCGGCGCTGGTCCAGGAGCGGGGCGAGGAGCTCGGCATCGCCGGCGCCCTCGAGGAACAGCGCGTAGCGGGCCCGCGTGCGTTTCGCGAGCGGTCCCGTCTGCCACTCGATCAGGGCGCTGAGCGCCTCGACCAGCTCGCCGGGCGTCTCCACCGGGGATGTGCCGCCGGCCGCGAACTCCGCCCGCTCGGTCTCGGCGAGCCACGCCACGACCCCCGCCACGAGCGCATCGCGAGTGCGGAACCAGTTCGACGTGGATCCCTTCGGCAGACCCGCGCGCTCGTCGACGCGCGCGTGGGTCAGCGCCCGGATGCCCTGTTCGCCGACGAGTGCGAGCGCGGCGTCGAGTGCTCGCTCGCGTGTCGATGCCATGATCCCGACTGTAGGCGACACCGACCTACTATAGAAGTAGTGACAATCCACTATGAAAGTAGTAGCGTTCGTCGCATGACCGATATCACCGGCATCCGCTCGTCGATGGTCACCGCGAACGGACTGCGTATGCGCGTCACGGAGGCCGGGACGGGAAGTCCCGTGCTCATGCTGCACGGGTTCCCCCAGAGCTCCAGGGAGTGGGCGCCCGTCATGGCGGCGCTGTCGGATCGGGCGCGGCTCATCGCGCCGGATCTGCGAGGAGCGGGGGAGACCGACGCGCCGAGCTCGGGCTACGACTCCGAGACGGTGCAGCGCGATGTCATCGCACTGCTGGACGAGCTGGGGCTGGAGCAGGTCGATCTCGTCGCCCACGACTGGGGCGCGATCGTCGGATTCGATCTGTGCCTGACGCATCCCGAGCGGGTGCGGAGGTACGTCGCCATCGCGGTGCCCGCTCCGTATCTGCGCATGAACAGCGGGCTCGCGCTCGGGCTGATGAAAGCACTGCCGCACCTCTGGTTCCAGTGGGCAGTGGCCACCCCCGGCCTCGGGCCCGCGCTGCTGTCGCGGGGTCGGCAGCGGCTCGCGAACTACATCCTCCACGCCTTCCAGGTGCGCCCGAAGGCGGAGGCCGACGAGGCGGCCTATCTGCGCGCGCTGGCCGATCCGGCGCGCGCCCGCGCAGCGTCCAAGCTGTACCGCGGACTGATACTCCCCGGTTTCATGAGGGCGGTGAACGGCTCCTACCGCGGGCGGGTGCTGAGCACGCCGACGCTGGTGCTCTTCGGCGCGGATGACGGGCTGCTCCCCAAGGATGCGCTCGAGGTGAGTCCCGACGACGCCCCGCACACGACCATCGAATACGTGCCCGGCGGCGGGCACTATGTCGTCGACGAGAACCCCGCCGAGGTGGCGCGGCGCATCGGCGAGTTCCTCGGGGTCTGATCGGAAAGGGCCGGCCTGTCCTTGGATGAGGCCGCTCAGGCCGCGAGGGAGTGCGCGTCCAGGATCGTGTAGGCGTAGCCCTGCTCGGCGAGGAACCGCTGCCGGTTCTGCGCGAAGTCCTGGTCGACGGTGTCGCGCGCGATGAGCGTGTAGAAGCTGGCGGTGTGGTTCGACTGCTTCGGGCGCAGGAGCCGGCCGAGGCGCTGGGCCTCCTCCTGGCGTGACCCGAACGAGCCCGAGACCTGGATGGCGACGGATGCCTCGGGCAGGTCGATCGAGAAGTTCGCGACCTTCGACACCACGAGCACGGAGATCTCGCCCACACGGAAGGCCTGGTACAGCTCCTCGCGCTCGTCGACCGGCGTCTGCCCGGTGATCTTCGGGGCGTTCAGCGCCTCGGCGAGCACGTCGATCTGATCGAGGTACTGCCCGATGATGAGGATGCGCTCGCCCTCGTGCCGCTCCACGAGCTGACGCACGACGCCGATCTTCGCCGGCGCCGTGGCGGCGAGACGGTACCGCTCGTCGTCGGCCGCGGCGGCGTACTCGAGGCGGTCGCCGGCCGGCAGGTCGACGCGCACCTCGTAGCAGACGGCGGGGGAGATGAAGCCCTGAGCCTCGATCTCCTTCCACGGCGCGTCGAACCGCTTGGGGCCGATGAGGCTGAAGACGTCGCCCTCGCGGCCGTCCTCGCGCACGAGGGTCGCCGTCAGGCCCAGCCGTCGCCGCGCCTGCAGGTCGGCGGTGAGCTTGAACACCGGTGCCGGCAGGAGGTGCACCTCGTCGTAGACGATCAGACCCCAGTCCAGGGCGTCCAGCAGCGCGAGGTGGGCGTACTGTCCCTTCCGCTTCGCGGTGAGGATCTGGTAGGTCGCGATCGTGACCGGCTTGATCTCCTTGACCTGCCCCGAGTACTCGCCGATCTCCTCCGGGGTCAGCGACGTGCGCTTGAGCAGCTCGTCGCGCCATTGGCGCGCGCTGACCGTGTTCGTCACGAGGATGAGGGTCGTCGTCTTCGTCTCGGCCATGGCGCCCGCGCCCACGAGGGTCTTGCCGGCGCCGCAGGGGAGCACCACGACGCCGGACCCGCCGTCGGTGAAGATGTCGACCGCCTGCCGCTGATACGGCCGCAGTTCCCAGCCGTCTTCGGCGAGGTCGATGGGGTGAGGCGTCCCCGGCGTGTAGCCGGCGAGGTCCTCGGCCGGCCAGCCGATCTTCAGCAGCTCCTGCTTGATCTGGCCGCGGGCCCACGCGTCGACGACGTAGACGTCGGGGGAGGGGTGGCCGATCAGCAGCGGCTGGATGCGCTTGTTCTTCGACACCTCCGCCAGGACCGCGGCATCCGTCGATCGCAGGATCAGCTCGCCTCCGCTGTCGTCCTCGGCGACCGGGGTGCGCTCGATGACCAGACGCCCGTACCGGCCCACCGTCTCGGAGATGTCGATCGAGACCGACGGGGGCACCGGGAACCGCGACCACCGGTCGAGCGTCGCGAGCATGTCCTGCGCGTCGTGCCCGGCGGCCCGTGCGTTCCACAGCCCGAGCCGCGTGATGCGGTAGGTGTGGATGTGCTCGGGGGCGCGCTCGAGCTCGGCGAAGATCGCCAGCTCGTGGCGGGCGCTCTCGGCGTCGGGATGTGCGACTTCGAGGAGCACCGTGCGGTCGCTCTGGACGATGAGGGGGCCGTCAGCCATAACGAGCTAGTTTACCGGCGCCCCGGGCGGGACGGGCGTGACGGCTCGGAGGGCGAAGCGGATGCCGCGACTCACGCGACGCCGACGCTGACGATGCTCGACACGGGCAGGGTGCGTTCGATGTCGGCGGCGCGGTCGCGTCCGCGCAGGCGGCCGCCGCCGAGCCCGGCCGCCTCGAGGGTGAAGGAGCGCTCCGCGCCGTCAGGCATGCGCACCACCACGATGATCTCGGCGCGGCTGCGCACGGCCTGCTCGAGCTCGCGCTCGAGCCACCCCGCCTCGCCGTCCGTGCCGTGCCCGCCGCGGAGGATGGCGATGAGTCGTGCGTACGCCTGCTCCGCCGTCGCCGCGGGTTCCGAGGGCGTGCCCGAGGTGCGCCGGTGGATCGACTCCGGGCGTCCTGCCGCATCGAGCGCGATCACCGGATACCGGGCGTCTGCGAGCGTCCAGTAGACCGCGTCCCTGGCCACGCGCGAGGTGAGGGCCTCGCCGTCGGGCACGAGTCCGAGCGGACGAAGCGCCTGATCGATCGCGATGGCGTCGAGCAGGCTCGTGTCGGGACTCTCGACCCGGGTGCGGCCGGTGCCCTCGTGGGCGCGCACACGCACCATGCCGTGTCGTGCTGCCGTGCTCTCGATCAGGTACTCCAGCGGCTGGGGGATCCCGGTGAGCGACAGCGAGGCGAGGAAGGCCCGCATCGACTCCGCCGTCTCGCCCTCGGTCATGCCGGCGGCGAGCGACGCGGCGGTGAAGCGGTAGGTCGACGCCTGCGCGCGCGATTCGCGTGCGGCCATGGAGCGCAGCCGCAGGTCGAGTGCGGGCGCGAGCGGCCCTGGCGCGATCGCGGTGAGATCGGCCTGAAGATACACCCTGTCGATCTCGGCGGGGAGGTACGGCGCCATCGTGGCGGCGTCGGCCGCTTCCCCCGCGCGCAGCGCCGCCGTCCAGGGGAACTCGGCGGCGCCGGCGGGATCGAACAGGCCCCAGCGCACGCCGAGGCGGTGGAGCTCACCGGCGCGCGCCGGCCAGTCCGGGTCGAGCGGGTACGCCGTCGGCCACGAGGCGGGCGAGGCGAATCCGCCCGCCGGGGTGCGCAGCCCCGCGGGCAGGCTGGCGCGCAGCCCCTCGGCGATCGCCTCCCAGCGCTGCGGAGTAGGCGCCTCCAGCCACCGTTCGCCCAGGTCGGTCACGACCCACTCGCGGTCGTGCGCGACGGCGAGGCCCGCTCCCGCGGCGGAGGTCAGCAGATCCTCGAGGTCGTCCGAGAACTCGATGGCCCCGGCATCCATGAGCCGGCGGCGATCCGCCGCGCTCACCGGACCGGCGCCCGTCCGCGCGAGAGGGGCGTGCAGACACGCGAGGAGCACGTCGGCGAGGGAGCCGGCCGTCGTGAACGCCCGCTCTGCGGCCCCGGCGGAGGATCGCGGCTCGGCGGGCGCCGGCTCGCGCTCGTCGGCGGCGGGGGTGAACGCCTCGGGGGAGGTGGCCGCCGCGGCGGCCACCCGTTCGGCCACCACCGCGTACGGCGCACCGTCGGCGTCGACGAGCGCGAGGAGCGACGCTGTGCCGTCGGCCCGGCTTCGCCCGTCCCGCAGGGCGATGAGATCGCGGCGGTCGAGGCGGGTCAGCGCACGGTCGACCGATGAGGACTCGAGCAGGCTCTCCGCGGCGTCGAAGAAGTCGTGCCATCCGGCCTGGGCAGACACGCCCCGTGCCGCGAGCGTCGCCGCGAGCGCGGCATCCCCGAGATCGGCGAGCCGTGTCGCGAGTGCGCGCGCGTCGGAGACCAACCCGGTCAGCCCCCTCTGTTGGCCCGCGACCTCCGGACGAGACTCATGATCAGCACGGCGAGCAGCAGCCCGAACGCCACGATCGGCGCGATGTACACGAGCACGCCCACCAGCGGCCAGATTCCGGCGCTGAAGTCCGCGCCCGCGGCCGACGCGATCATGATCGCGAAGAAGCAGACGATCGAGAGCACGAGCAGCCCGAGCGACATGAAGGCCAGGACGCGGTCGATGCGGCGGACGGGGACGTCGCCGGAGGGATTCGTGCTCATCCGCTCCAGCCTACCCGCTGGCGCTGACCTTGCGGAGGGACGATGCCGAGCCGGTGGGGCCTGCCGCCAGGGCGTGCCATTAGGCTGGTGGGTGGGGTTCAGAACCCCGATTTCGTCATGCCGCCGCGCGTGGGCGCGGCGCCCGATCCAGCGAGGTTTCCATGCCCACCGGCAAGGTCAGGTTCTACGACGAGGAGAAGGGCTTCGGCTTCATCTCCTCCGACGACGGTCAGGACGTCTTCCTGCACGCCACCGCCCTGCCCGCCGGCACTCCCGCTCCGAAGACGGGCACGCGGCTGGAGTTCGGCATCGCCGACGGCAAGCGCGGGCCGCAGGCGCTCTCGGTCCGAGTGCTCGAGGCTCCCGTCAGCCTCGCCAAGCGCTCCCGCAAGCCCGCGGACGACATGGCGATCATCGTCGAAGACCTGGTGAAGCTGCTCGACGGCATCGGCGGCGACCTGCGTCGCGGTCGCTATCCCAGCGGCTCGCACGCCAAGAAGGTGGCCGCAGTCCTGCGCAAGGTGGCCGATGAGCTCGACGCCTGATCCCATCGATCCCGACGCCGACTTCCTCCTGGATCCGGTCGTCGATCCGGTCGAGCCCGCCGCCGAGCCGGCGGAGCCGGCTGCCGAGGCGTCGGCGCCCGCTGACGAGGCGTCGGCGCCCGCTGACGAGGCGGCGGAGCCCGCGTCGCCCGACCCGCGGCTGCTCGAGGCCCATGACCTGGCGCTCGCGGCCCTGCGCGAGATCACGCCGGCATCGACGATCGGCGAGCCCGCGGACTACCGGATGGAGGCCGACGGCGTCGTCTCGCTGCGGTTCACCAACCGGCTCGCCGGGTATCCGGGCTGGTTCTGGACCGTCAGCCTCGCGCGTGTCGAGGACGCCGAGCCGACCGTTCTCGAGGTCGAGCTGTTGCCCGGCGAGGGAGCGCTCATCGCGCCGGACTGGGTGCCTTGGGCCGTGCGCCTGGCCGATTACCACGCCGCGCAGGCCGCCGCCCAGGCGGAGTCGGCCGCGGATGACGACGACGAGACGGCCGAGGGCGAGGAGCTCGACGACGTCGACGACCTCGATGCAGCCGACTTCGACGACGACGGTTCGCCCATCCTCCACGCCGGGGATGTCGACGGCGTCGACATCGACGAGCTGGCCGACCTCCACGACGACGACTCCGACGAGGAGGACGACGAGGACGACGACTCCGACGACGACGACTCCGACGACGAGGACGAGGACGACTTCGACGACGAAGACGGCGGTGACGAGGACGACGACGAGGACGACTCCGACGACGACGACGAGGACGACTCCGACGACGACGAGGACGAGGACGACTTCGACGACGAGGACGGCGCTGACGAGGACGACGACGAGGACTTCGACTCCGAACGTGCCTGACCTCCTCCAGACATGACGAAGGGGTGGACTCCCGCCGCCCGCAGCGCGGTGGGATCCACCCCTTCGCGTTCTCTCAGCGGCGCTCGACCGCGTGCTCGGCGGGCGCCGCCGGGCGCGCCACCGCATCGGCGACGCGGAAGCGTGCGCTCAGCAGCACGTCATCGCGCGACGACGGCCCGACGAGCAGTTCGAAGTCGCCGGCTTCGACAAGGCGCCGGCCCGCGGCATCCACGATCGTGCACTCCGCGACGGGCAGCGACAGCTCGACCGTCGCCGTGTCGCCCGGCTGCAGGTCGACGTGGCGGTACGCCTTGAGCTCCTTGTCGGCCCAGCTGACCGAGGTGACACTGTCACGCACGTAGACCTGGACGATCTCGTGCGCCGGCCTGTGGCCCGTGTTGCGCAGCTCGACGAGGGCGCGCACGGTGTCGCCCCGACCGACGTGGGATTCGACGATGCGCAGGCCCGAGTACTCGACCGTCGTGTACGACAGGCCCTCGCCGAAGGCGAACGCGGGGCTCTGCGTCAGGTCGGCGTAGCGCTCGCCGTGCTGGCCGCGGATCTGGTTGTAGTAGATCGGCAGTTGGCCGGCATGGCGGGCGAACGAGAGCGGCAGGCGGCCGCTCGGCTCGATCAGGCCCAGCAGCAGCTCGGCGACGGCCTGGCCCCCGCGCATGCCGGGGTTCGCCGCCCACACCACGGCTGCGGCATCCGTCACCGCCGGTGGGAGCACATGCGGCTTCGAGGCGAGCAGCACCACGATGAGGGGCGTCCCGGTCGCGGCGAGCGCGTCGAGCAGGGCGATCTGTCCGCCGACGAGCTCGAGCGTCGCGGTCGACCGGCCTTCGCCGACGAGCTCGATGCGGTCGCCCACCACGGCGACGACGTAGTCGGCCGCCCCTGCGGCGGCGACCGCCTCGGCGATGCGGTCCGCGTCCGGTGCGCTCGGCACGACCACCTGGGGCCGCGGCTGTCCGTCGGGGAAGAACGCGCCCGCCGGGTCCTCCTCGAGGGTGAGGATGCCGGCGCCCTGCGCGTGCGTGATCTCCCAGTCCTCGGGAGCGTGCGCGCGCAGTCCGTCGAGCACCGTCGTGATCATCTCGCGCGGGTGCCCGTCGCGGATCCAGTCGACCTGACCGGACGAGCCGGCCCAGTCTCCCAGCTGCGTCTGCGCGTCGTCGGCGAGCGGGCCGACCACCGCGATACGACGGCGACCGGATGCTGCGGCCACCGCTCGTCCGGATGCATCGGCGGTGAGCCCGCCGGCGAGCGGCAGCGTGCCGTCGTTGCGCAGCAGCACCAGCGAGCGACGCGCGACCTCGAGATTGAGCGTCGTGTGCGCGGCGGACCCGACGGCCATCGCGATGCGATCGCGGTCAGGAAGGCGCGGATCCTCGAAGAGGCCGAACTCGAACTTCAGCAGAAGGATGCGGGTGACAGCCCGGTCGAGCGCCTCCTCGGTCATGAGTCCCTGCGCCAGGGCGTCCTGGGCGCCCTGGAAGAACCCGGGCGTCGTCATGATCATGTCGTTGCCCGCGAGCACGGCGGCCGCGGCGGCGTGGGCGTAGTCGGGCTGCACCTTCTGCTCCCACACCATGCGTCCGACGTTGTCCCAGTCCGTGATGAGGGTGCCGGTGTAGCCCCACTCGCCGCGCAGCACGTCGTTCAGCAGCCAGTCGTTGACCGTGATCGGCACCCCGTCGGTGGTCTGGTAGCCGAGCATGAAGGTGCGGCATCCCTCCTTCGCCACCCGCTCGAACGGCGGCAGGAACCATGACCGGAGCTTGCGGCGCGAGATGTCGGCCTCGCTCGCGTCACGGCCGCCCTGTGTTTCGGAGTACCCGGCGAAGTGCTTCGCCGTCGCGAGGATCGCGGTCGGATCATCGAGGCCGCCGCCCTGGTAGCCGCGCACCATCGCCGAGGCGAGCTCGCCGATGAGGAACGGATCCTCGCCGAACGTCTCGTCGACGCGCCCCCAGCGCAGGTCGCGGGCGATGCAGAGCACCGGCGAGAACGTCCAGTGGATGCCCGTCGCCGAGACCTCGACGGCGGTCGCGCGCGCGACGCGCTCGGCGAGGCCGGCATCCCATGACGCGGCCATGCCGAGCTGGGTGGGATAGATCGTCGCGCCCTCCCAGAACGAGTGCCCGTGGATGCAGTCCTCGGCGACGAGCAGCGGGATCTGCAGGCGCGTCTGCAGGGTCAGCTCGCGGGCGTGCAGCACCTTCTCGGGGGAGGCGTGCAGGATCGACCCGGCGTGCATGCGCACCACGTGTTCCTCCAGGTCGTCACGCGCGTCGAGCTGAAGCATCTGCCCGATCTTCTCCTCGACCGTCATGCGACCGAGGAGGTCGGCGATGCGGTCGGCGACCGGAAGGGAGACGTCGAGGTAGGCCGGGCGCCCTCCGTGGTGATGTGGGGTGGCGGTCACGAGGTCTCCTGCGTGTTCGTGTTCGTGTTCGTGTTCGTTCGCACGACCGTGACGGCGTCGTTGACGTTCATGCCCTTCTTCTTCATGGCACGGGCGCGTTCACCGGCGGACCGCAGGCGCGGGTTGACGTACTCGTCGATGCCGAAGTTGATCAGCGAGAGGGCAACGCCGATGGCGGCGATGCACAGACCCGGAGGCAGGAACCACCACCACTGGCCCTGGCGAAAGGCCCCCTGCGCGCTCGCCCAGTTGAGGATCGTGCCCCAGTTGTAGGTCGTCACCGGGATGATCCCGATGTACGACAGGGTCGTGAGGCCGATGATCGCGGCCGTCACGGTGCCCACGAAGCTGGCGGCGATCAGTGCCATGAGGTTCGGGAGCATCTCGACGGCGATGATCCGCCGGAGGGGTTCGCCGTTGGCGCGGGCGGCCTGCACGAAGTCCCGGCCGCGCAGGGACATCGTCTGCGCGCGCAGCACGCGCGCGCCCCACGCCCAGCCGATGAGGCCGAGCACTCCCGCGACGAGGATGAGGGGCGGATCCTCGAACATCGACGCCACGATGATGATCAACGGGATGCCGGGAATCACCAGGAAGACGTTCGTGAGAGCCGACAGGCCCTCGCTGCGCCACCCGCGCAGGTAGCCGGAGAGCACACCGACGACGATCGCGATGACCGTGGCGATGATCGCTGCAAGGAAACCGACCACGATGACGCCGCGGGTGCCGTGGATGACCTGGCTCAGCACGTCCTCGCCGATGTGCGTCGTGCCCAGCCAGTGCTCCGCCGAAGGCGGCTGGAAGCGCGCAGTGTTGTCGACTTTCGTGGGGGAGTACGGGGCCAGCACGTCCGCGAAGATCGCGACGAGCACGAAGAACCCGAGGATCGACAGGCCCGTGATCGACTTCCGGTTGCGGAACATCGCGAATGCGGCACCCAGCCTGGACCAGAAGGTCGGCTTCCCGGGCGCCTTGCCGGCGGGGGCGGGCCTGCGGACGGTGGCGGTCGCCGGCGTGCGCGCCGGACGCTGCGCCGTCGTGTCGTTGACGATCGTGTTCATGCTCAGGCCTCCGTCTGGCGCGTGCGCGGGTCGAGGAACGCGTAGGCGACGTCGGCGAGGAGGTTCGCCAGGAGCACCGAGATCGTGATCACGAGGAACACCCCCTGCATCAGGGCGTAGTCCTTCGCGCTGGTGGCGTCCAGCAGGAGCTTGCCGATGCCGGGGTAGCTGAACACCACTTCCATCACGATCGTGCCGCCGACGATGAAGCCGAGCGCCAGCGCGAAGCTCTGGATCTGAGGGAGCACGGCGTTGCGGGCGGCGTAGCGCCAGAGCACCCGGTCGTTGGGCATGCCCTTGGCCTGCGCGACGGCGACGTAGTCCTCGTCGAGCACCGTGAGCATCATGTTCCGCATGCCCAGCATCCAGCCGCCGAGCGAGGCGATGACGATCGTCCCCGCGGGGAGGAAGCCGTGATGGATCACGTCGCCGATGAACTCCCACGACCACTCGGGCGCCACGCCGACGCCGTAGGCCTTGCCGATCGGGAACCACCCGAGCGCGACCGAGAAGACCGAGATCGCGAGCAGCCCCAGCCAGAAGTACGGGATGGTGCTGAAGAAGGTGGTGATGGGGATGAGGACATCGAGTCTGCTGCCCCGGCGCCAGCCGACGATCGCGCCGCCGATGGTGCCGATCGCGAATGCGAGGAGCGTCGCGAAGCCGACGAGGCCGACCGTCCAGATCAGTGACTGGCCGACCACCTCGGTCACCGGCCGCATGCCGTGCAGCAGCGAGATGCCGAGATCGCCGCGCAGGAGGAGGCCCCAGTAATCGACGTACTGCTGCCAGAGCGAGGTGTCGGCATCCATCCCGAGCAGGGTGCGCAGAGCCTCAGCCGCCTCCGGCGTGACGTTGCGGTTGCGCGCGAGATACGCGCTCACCGCGTCGCCCTTCATCAGGCGCGGCAGGAAGAAGTTGATGGTGATGGCCGCCCAGAGCGTGAACAGGTAGAACAGGGCGCGGTTGCCGAGGAAGCGCCAGGGGACGCGGGCGCGGCCCTTGACGACGCTTGTCGCGGTAGTGCCCGCCTCGATCGCGTCGAAGTCCGGGGACGGCAGCTGAGGGGCGAGGGCGCTCATCTCTCACCTCCGAGAATGCCGGCTGCGTGCGCGAAGTAGGTGTCGGGATCGGGGGATGCCGCGCGCAGCTCCTGGGTGTACGGGTTCTGAGGACGCAGGATCACGTCGTCCGCGGGGCCGCGCTCGACGACGCGCCCTTGGTTGAGCACGAGGACCTCGTCGCTGAAGTGCCGGGCGGTGGCCAGGTCGTGCGTGATGTAGAGCACCCCCAGCCCATGCTCGCGCTGCAGATCGGCGAGCAGGTTCAGCACCCCCAGGCGGATCGAGACGTCGAGCATCGAGACCGGTTCGTCGGCCACGAGCAGCTTCGGGCGGGAGGCGAGCGCGCGGGCGATCGCGACGCGCTGGCGCTGCCCTCCCGAGAGCTCGTGCGGCCGGCGGTCGATGACGGCGTCGGCGTCGAGGCGGACGCGTCCGAGGAGGCGGCGCACCTCGTCGTCCAGTCGGTCCTTCGGCACGACGCGGTCGAGCTGCAGCGGCCGCTGGATGGCGTAGCGGATGGTGTGATACGGGTTCAGTGACGCGAACGGATCCTGGAAGACCATGCGCAGCTGCTGCCGGTAGGCGCGCAGTCCCTTGCCGCGACGGGGGATGGGCGCACCGTCGAAGCGGACCTCGCCGCTCGTGGGCGTCTCGAGCTGGGTGAGGATCTTCGCGATCGTCGACTTGCCGCTGCCGGACTGGCCGACGAGCCCGATCGTCTGGCCGGAGCGGAGCGTGAAGCTCACGTCGTCGAGCGCCTTGATCTGCCCGGCGCCGCGCACGGAGTACACCTTGGTGACGGCGTCGAATTCGAGGACGGTCATCGGTGGACCACCCCTCTCTCTCCGGTGAGTCGGGGGAACGAGGCGAGCAGCGTCCGGGTGTACTCGTCCTGCGGATCGGTCCAGACTCGCTCCGCGGCGTCGAGCTCGACGATCTCTCCCTCGCGCATGATCGCGATGCGGTCGCTGATCTCGAGCAGCAGCGGCAGGTCGTGGGTGATGAAGATGACCGAGAAGCCGAACTCGTGGCGCAGGTGGGAGATCTGGCGCAGGATCTCGCGCTGCACGAGCACGTCCAGTGCCGTCGTCGGCTCGTCCATCACCATCAGCTGCGGGCGCAGCGCGAGCGCCATGGCGATCATGACGCGCTGGCGCATGCCGCCCGACAGTTCGTGCGGGTACGAGCGGTAGCGCTGCGCGCCGACCTTGACGATGTCGAGAAGCTCGATGGCCGCGTCGCGCCGCTGCGAGCGGGTGAAGCTCGGACGGTGGACCTCGAAGACGTCCTCGAGCTGGGAGCCGATGGTGGCCACCGGGTTCAGCGAGTTCATCGCGCCCTGGAAGACCATCGAGATCTTGTCCCAGCGGAAGCGGCGCATCTCCTCGGCCTCGAGTCCATTGATGTCGACGTCCTCGCCGTTCGCGTCGTGGAAGGTGACGGACCCGCCGGTGATGACCGCCGGGGGCTTGAGGAGGCGCTGGACGCCGTAGGCGAGGGTGGTCTTGCCGCACCCGCTTTCGCCGGCGAGTCCGAGGATCTCGCCGCGCTGGAGCTCGAGGGTGACGTTCTTGACCGCCTTCACGGGGGGATCGACGTCGTAGACGATCGAGAAGTCGTGGACGGAGAGCAGCGGGTCTCTCATCGGTGCTGTTCGCTTTCGTGAAGGCCGACGTGCGGGCGGAGCGGATGCCGAGGCAGCGGTTCCGACGGGCGGGACGGATGCCGCAGCATCCGTCCCGCCCGCGGAGTGTCAGTCGGCGGGCTGCAGCTCGGTGAGGATCTGCACGATCGCGGGCTGCGTCGGGTCTGCCGAGGCGTACTGGTCCTCCTCCGAGGGCCAGCCGACGTAGTTGCGCGTGTTGAACTCGCCCAGGAGCGGGTGCGCTCCCAGCGGGATGGCCGGCACGTTCTCGACGAACGCCGTCTGCATCACCGCGAGCGCGGCGTCACGGTCCGCGTCCGACGAGGCGTTCGCGTAGGTGTTCAGCGCGTCGGTGACCGCCGGGTCGTCGAAGCGGCCGAAGTTGAACGCCGCCTTGCCGTCGACGATCCACTTCGGGTCCATCGTCGAGGTGTACAGGCCATACGCGTTGCCGGTGTCTTCGAGCCAGTGGATGATCGCCTGGAAGGTGCCCTCCTGGCGCGCGGCGTCCCAGCCGCCCCAGTCCGGCTGGTCGACCTTGACCTCGATGCCCAGGCCCTCCTTGAGCTCCTCGGCGATCAGCGCCTGCTCGGTGTTCCAGTCGCTCCAGCCGGCCGGGACCGAGATCGAGAACGACACGGCCTCGCCGTCCGGGTCGATGAGCGTCTCGCCCTGCCAGGTGTAGCCGGCGTCGGTCAGGATCTGACGGGCCTTGTCGACGTCGACCGAGTACTCCTGGCCGGCGTATTCGGGGATGACCTCGTCCTGGAGCAGGGCACCGAGACCGGTGACGCTCCAGACCGCCTCGCTCGCGCCTTCGCGGGCGATGTCGACGTAAGCCTGACGATCGATCGTCCACGCGAGTGCCTGGCGGAGCGCGGGGTCGTTGAAGGGCTTGGTCTGCAGGTTCATGAACAGCGTGCCCGCGCCCGCCGTGGGCGAGACGAGGAACTTGTTGTCGGGATCGGCCGACAGGTAGCTCTCCTGGATCTGCGGGATGAACGCCTGCGCCCAGTCCGCCTCGCCGGTCGCGAGCGCGGTCGTCAGGGCGGCGTTGTCACCGTAGGAGACGTAGTGCAGCTCGGGCACTGCCAGCTCCCCGCCCCAGTAGTCGGGGTTCGCCGTGAGGGTGACCGACTCGGTGGTCCACGAGTCGAGCACGTACGGACCGGTGCCGACGGCCTGCCCCTCGCCGGTGACCGGGTCGGTGTTCGGGTCGTCGATGTCCTGCCAGATGTGCTCGGGCACGATCTGGAAGTGCAGCACGCGCGCCTGCTGAGTGTACTTCGAGCTGTTGAAGTCGATGGTGACGGTGTCGCCGTCGACGGCGACGTTCTCGAGGTCGAGCGCGTTGGTGTCGTTGAGCTTGCCGTCGAGCACCTGGTTGAACGAGAACGCGATGTCGTCGGCCGTGAAGTCCTCGCCGTCGCTCCAGGTCACGCCGCTGCGCGCGACGACGGTGAGCTGCGTGTAGTCGTCGTTCCATTCCACGGATTCGGCGAGCCAGGGCGTGGTTCCGAGGTCGCCGGTCGGGTTCACGAGGGCGAGGGACTCGAAGATGACCTTGCCGTAGCCGTACTTCGAGGCGGATGAGTCGCCCAGGTAGGGGTTGTTCGACTCGGTGGTGATCGCGCCGTCGGGCTTGGCGATGGTGAGCGCCGCTCCGCCGGAGTCCGCGTCGTCGCCGCCGCCGCCGGCGCAGCCGGTGAGCACCAGCGCCGCGGCGACACCGGCGGCGGCGAGCGTTGTTCTGAGCCTCATTGCTTCTCCTTGATGTGTGAGCACGACGTCGTGTCTCCTGCAGTGACGGCGCCGTCGGGGTGATTGCCGGTTTAACTTACAATCAAGTAAGTAACTTTTGCAACCACGGTGCACCAGAACGCGCGGGCAGGGCGTGCGTAGACTCGCAGTCGCCGGCAAGAACCGATCCGACGCACCGGCGAAGAAGGGGGTGCCGACCCATGGCCGCACCGCGCCGGCAGCCGCGTTCGCGACCCGAGACCCTCGCCCGCAGGCGCGACATCCTCGACGCCGCGGTCGAGATCTTCGGCAGCAAGGGTTTCAGCGGAGGCACGCTCCAGGAGATCGCCGACCAGGTCGGCATGACCCACGCGGGGATCCTCCATCACTTCGGCTCGAAGCACGAGCTGCTGCTCGAAGTGCTGCAGCACCGTGACGAGACCGACGTCGCCGACCTCGAGGAACAGCACATCCCCGACGGAATGCCCCTGTTCCGCCATCTTGTGCGCACGGCGTTCGTCAACGCCCACCGCGCGGGCATCGTGCAGGCCTACGTCGTGCTCTCGGCCGAGTCGGTGACCGACGACCACCCGGGTCGCGAATTCTTCGAGAAGCGCTATCGCACGCTGCGCGCGGAGGTCGCGCACGCCTTCGCGGTCGTCTGCGCCGAGCGGGGCGTCACCGCTCCCGACACCGTCGACGTGGCCTCGGCGGCCATCCTCGCCGTGATGGACGGGCTCCAGGTGCAGTGGCTGCTCGACCCCGACGCCGTCGACCTGGCGCGCGCGTCGGAGTTCGCGATCGAGGCGATCGTCTCCGCGGTGCTGTCGCCGGCCCCGTCACCTCTGGTGGACAGGGCCGACGAGGAAGAAGCGGATCAGCCCAGTCGCTCGACCGTGTAGTCGATGCAGCGGATGAGCTGACGCACGTCGTCGGGCTCGATCGACACGAACGTCGCCACGCGCAGCTGATTGCGGCCGAGCTTGCGGTACGGCTCGGTGTCGACGATGCCGTTGGCGCGGAGGCTCTTGGCCACGGCCGCGGCATCCACCGACTCGTCGAAGTCGATCGTCACGACGACCGGTGAACGGTCCGCAGGGTCGGCGACGAAGGGCGTCGCGTAGGCGGATGCCTCGGCCCAGTCGTAGAGCGCCTGCGACGACTCGCGCGTGCGGGTGTCGGCCCACTGCAGGCCACCCGACGAGAGGATCCAGTCGAGCTGCTTGTCGAGGAGGAACAGCGTCGCGAGCGCCGGGGTGTTAAGGGTCTGGTTGAGGCGAGAGTTGTCGAGGGCGTTCTTGAGGCTCAGGAACTCGGGGATGTAGCGACCCGACGCTGCGATGCGCTCGATGCGCTCGATCGCCGCCGGCGAGACCAGCGCGAACCACAGGCCGCCGTCGGAGCCGAGGTTCTTCTGGGGTGCGAAGTAGTAGACGTCGGCCTCGTGCACCGAGAAGTCGATGCCGCCCGCCGCGCTGGTCGCATCGATGACGGTGAGGGCGCCCCCGTCGCCGTGCACGCGCGTGACCGCGGTCGAGACGCCGGTGGAGGTCTCGTTGTGCGGCCAGGCGTAGACGTCGACGCCCTCGACGGCTTCGGCAACCGTGCTGGTGCCCGGCTCGGCCTTGCGGACGTCGGGAGCCTCGAGCCACGGCGTCCTCGCCGCGGCGGCGAACTTGCCGCCGAACTCGCCGAACACGAGGTTCTGGCTGCGCTTCTCGATGAGGCCGAAGGCCGCGGCATCCCAGAACGCGGTCGAGCCGCCGTTGCCGAGGATCACCTCGTACCCGTTCGGCAGGCGGAACAGCTGATTCAGCTCGGCGCGCACCTGGCCCACCAGGTTCTTCACGGGCGCCTGGCGGTGCGACGTGCCCAGCAGCGCCGAACCCGGTCCTGCCAGCGCCTCGAGGTGCGCGAGCGCGATCTTCGACGGGCCGCACCCGAAGCGTCCGTCGGCGGGCAGGATCTCGCGGGGAAGCAGCACGTGGGACATGCGTCGATTCTAGAGAGGCGCCGGCCGCCGGCCTCGCCCCCGTGACAGCCCGTGACGCGCGCGGGCCTGCGCGGGGGTGCCCGACAGGGGGTGCGACCGCGGGTCGAGGCATCCGTCGCCAACAGGTCAACCGGGCTTCCACAGGAGGTTGGAACCTTCCAGCGTCCTGCAGAGGCGCGGTTGACCTGTCGGGCGCCTCCTCCACAGGAGGGCGGACCGATGCCGGGATCAGCTCGTTGTCGCCAGGCTGGCCGCGGGGTCGCGCACCGCGCTGCGGCGTGGCGTCGCGCACCGCGCTGCGGCGTAGCGTCGCGCACCGCGCTGCGGCTTGGCGTCGCGCACCGCGCTGCGGAGCGGCATCCGTCGCCAACAGGTCAACCGGGCTTCCACAGGAGGTTCGAACCTTCCAGCGTCCTGTGGAGGCGCGGTTGACCTGTCGGGCGCCTCCTCCACAGGAGAGCGAGCGGATGCCGCGCGCACGAGTTGTTCACCACGGCCCAGGAGACGTGACCCACGGGTCGCGCGGCCCGCGATTGTTCCAAGATGACCGGACTGATCGACGCGGTGACCCGTCTGGGCGGCGTCGCACGCGTGCGGGCGCTTCTCGACGAAGGATTCAGTCGCCTGACGGTTGCCGGCGCGGTCGCGGAAGGCATCCTCACCGTTCCTCGCCGCGGTTGGGTCGCGGGGGTCGATGCCGACCCCTACCTCGTGGCCGCGGCGAGGGCCGGCGTCGTGCTGACCTGCGTCACCCGGGCGAAGAGGCTGGGGCTGTGGGTGCTCACCGACGAGGCGCCGCACGTCGGCGCGCCCCCGTCCGCCTCCCGACTGAGTCTGCAGAATCCGATGACGAAGGTGCATTGGTCGGTTCCGGTCCAGCCGCGTGAGCCCGGTGCCTTGGAGGACGGCATCCTGAACGCGCTCGTGATCGTCGCGGGATGCCAGCCGTACGAGGCGGCGTTGGCAGTGTGGGACTCAGCGCTCAATCGTGGACTGGTCACCACGATGGAGCTCGCCCGCCTGCCGCTGCGACCGGCCGCCCGGCGGGTGCTCGACGCCGCGACCCCGTTCTCGGATTCCGGACTCGAGACGATCTTCGCGATCCGACTGAAGTGGCTGCGGCTTCCGATCCGGGCGCAGATCTGGATACTCGAGCATCGTGTCGACTTCCTGATCGGAGAGCGGCTCGTGGTCCAGATCGACGGCGGGCACCACGTGGGACTCCAGCGCGCCCAAGACGTCGCGCACGACGCGGCGCTCACCCTGCTGGGGTACCACGTGATTCGGGTGACCTATACCCAGATCATCGACCGCTGGCACGAGGTGCAGGAACTCATCATGCGAGCAATCGCGCAGGGCCTCGACCGACCGCGCTGATTCTCTGCGTCGCCGGTCGCAGCTGGTCGGTCCTCGGCTGCTCGTCGCCCTCCGCCGACTCTGTGCAACAGGTCAATCGGCCTTCGACAGGAGGTTGCATCCTTCCAACCTCCTGTGGAAGCGCGGTTGACCTGTTGAAAGCCCCGTGGCCAGGCAGAGCGCCGAAGGCGCCGCCGGCCGCCGCCGAAGGCGCCCGCCGGCCGCCGGCTCCGCCCCGGCCCCGCCTTGGTGACGACGCCAGAAGATAGGCTGTCCTTACACTCCAGACATCGAGGATGCCGCGACATGACCGACCTGATCGACACCACTGAGATGTACCTGCGTACGATCCTCGAGCTCGAAGAGGAGAACATCGTGCCGCTGCGCGCGCGCATCTCGGAGCGTCTCGGACACTCGGGTCCCACGGTGTCGCAGACGATCGGGCGCATGGAGCGCGACGGGCTCGTCGTCGTCTCGGACGACCGCACCCTCGAGCTCACCGACGCCGGCCGGCAGAAGGCCGTCGACGTCATGCGCAAGCACCGGCTGGCCGAGCGCCTGCTCTCCGACGTGATCGGCCTCGACTGGGCGTACGTGCACGAAGAGGCATGCCGCTGGGAGCATGTCATGAGCGAGCAGGTCGAGCGTCGCCTCGTCGAGCTGCTCGGACACCCCACCGAGTCGCCCTACGGCAACCCGATCCCGGGGCTGGACCAGCTCGGCGACATGCCGACGAGCGGGTTCGAACAGGGCGTCGTGGGGCTCGTCCGCAGGCTGAATGACGCCGGCGAGCCGATCACGGGAACGGTCCGCCGCCTCGCCGAGCCGGCCCAGGTCGACCCCGAGCTGCTGCAGCAGCTCAAGGGCGCGGGCGTCGTGCCCGGCGCCGTCGGCGACTACCGCTACAGCGAGGGCTACGTGCTCGTGCAGATGCACGGCAGCGACGAGGGCCTCGAGCTTCCCGTCGAGGTCGCCTCCCACATCTTCCTCGTCGACGAGACGCGCTGACCGGATAGCGCTCGCCCGCCAGAGCCCCGGCGGTGGGGCCCTGTATGGCCGTGTGAAGCCGCGCCCGGCCGGGGATCGAGGCATCCGTCGACGAGCCGTCCAGAGAATTGCCAGTCGCACAGCGTGACAGAATCGTGACCTTCGGGTAGCCTCGAACAGTCCACAGGCGAGAAGCCCGCCGACCGGACCCCACGTGGATTGCCTCTCCGGCTCGTCGTCCACATGTGGTGAAGCCCGCACATCGTGCCCCGACATCGAGTGCTGACGAGCCAGGCGCCCCAGGGCGCGGAGGCGCCGGAGGACAAGCTTGGCTGAACATATCGAGTCGCCCGCGAACGGACCCGAGAACGACGCGGCGCGCCTGAGCCGCCGCGCGCGCGATCGCCGGACCCCCGCTCAGCGACCCCGATCCACCGTGCCCGCGACCTCGAGCTCGACGCCCCGTGGCGTCGCACGCGCCGTGCCGCCGAAGAAGGGGCCGAGCCGCGTGGCGAAGCCGTTGCGGAGCCTCGTGGTCCTCAGCATGGTCGGCGGACTGGTCGCCACGGTCGCTCTGCCGGCCTTCGCCGCGGGTGCCGCCAAGACCGATGAGGCGCCGGTGACGGTCCAGCAGATGGCCGTCGACGACGCCCAGACGTTCGTCGCCGCGTCCGACGCCAACGCGTCGGAGCTGACCCGCGAGAGCTACGCCGCCACGACCGCCGAGGAGATCGAGAAGAAGAAGGCCGAAGAGGCCGCCGCCGAGCGCGCGCGAGCCGCCGCTGCTGCTGCCGCCGCTGCCGCCGCCGCCGCGTCTCGGAGCTCAGCCCCGGTCAACATCGCCATGACGTCGCCGGGCAACGGCGAGGTGCGCTGGCCGATCCTCAACTTCACCAAGGGCCGCGGCCTGTGGGACTCCGGGTACCACCAGGGTGTCGACCTCCTCGCCTCGTGCGGCACGCCCCTCTACGCGGCGGCGGCCGGTGTCGTCAAGGTCTCGCAGGAGAGCTACGGCGGCTACGGCGTCGGCGTCACCATCGACCACGTCATCGGCGGTCAGCGCGTCAACACGCTGTACGGCCACATGACCTACGGCAGCCGGCAGGTCTCGGTCGGTCAGACCGTCTCGGCCGGACAGCTCATCGGATTCGTCGGCAGCACGGGTAGCTCCACCGCCTGCCACCTGCACTTCGAGGTCCACATCAACGGCTCTGTCGTCGATCCCTGGGCGTGGCTGCAGTCCAACGCCGGCTGAGCCCGAACCCCGAGCCCGTCGCGGACGTCGAACCGGCTCCTGCATCACAGCGGAACGGATGCCTCCACCCGGCCGGGTGGAGGCATCCGTTCTTCGACACGCCACGGGTCGTTCACACCGCTGCGGCCCCGGTGTCTGCCCAGTGCGTTAGCCTGAGTCCCGACGCTGAGAGAGCGGAGGGAGCCGATGGGCTGCACACCACGCATCCGCACCATGGATGCGCTCGGACGCCTCGTCCTTCGGCATTGCACGAGCGGATGCCGCGGCATTGCCGTGGTTCCAAGGCGCTGTCTATAAGACAGCGCCTTTTTTCATGCCCCTGCGCCCTTGATCGTCGCATGTCGAATACCGAGAAGCCGTCCCGGCCATTCGAGAGGATGATCAATGCGCACTCTGGTGCTGAACGCGGGCTATGAGCCGCTCGCTGTCGTGTCGTTCAAACGGGCGCTGGTGCTCGTGATGAATGAGAAGGCCACCGTGGTGGAACACACCGAGACCGATCCGGTGTGGGGGACCAGACGTGCGTACGAACGCCCGGCGGTCATCATCCTGACCCGCTACGTGCGCGTGCCGGGCGGTCGGCACGTGCCGGTCACGCGTCGCGGGGTGCTCCGTCGCGACAACCACCGCTGCGCGTACTGCGGCAAGGCCGCGTCGACCATCGACCACGTGCTGCCGCGTTCGCGCAGCGGCGCGGACTCGTGGGAGAACCTCGTCGCGTGCTGCCTGCGCTGCAACAACGTCAAGGGCGACCGCACGCCGCAGGAGATGGACTGGCAGCTCCGCTTCACGCCGCGCCCGCCTCGCGGTGCGCAGTGGACCGTTCGGGGCACCGAGCGCACGGACCCGCGGTGGGAGCCGTATCTGGCGCTCGCGGCCTGATTTCCCCTCGAAGACGGTTCAGGGCCCGTCGAGGATGCGCAGCCAGCGCGTGAGGATGCGCTCGAGGGTCGTGGCATCCGCTCTCCCCAGCTCGTCGACGATGCGATGCTCGTTCTCGAGGTGGGCGGCGATCGCCTGATCGATGAGCCGGCGGCCCTCCGGCGTGAGTCGCACGAGGCGCTTTCGTGCGTCGGATGCCTCGGTCCGGCGCTCGACCAGACCCCGCGCCTCCAGCCGGTCGACGCGCTTGGTGAGCCCGCCCGTGGTGACGAGCGTGTGGTCGGCGAGCTCGCCCGCCGGCCGCTCGTACGGCGTGCCGGCCCGACGGAGCGTGGCGAGCACGTCGAACTCGCCCTCGCTGAGCCCGAACCGGCCGTAGACGTCGACCAGTCGCTCGGTCAGCTCGAGGGCCACCAGGTGCAGCCGGCCGATGACGCCCTGAGGGGAGGGATCGAGGTCGGGCCGCTCGCGTCGCCATTCGCGCTGGATCTGTGCGACGCGATCGAGCGCGTCGTCGGGGGGACGGTCTTCGGCCATGGGTCCACTTTATCTTCCCAGTAAGATAAAGTATCTTCCATGGAAGGTAAACGGTGGGTATGGATCGCCCTCACGGCGATCGCTCCGATCGCATGGGGGAGCGGGTACGTGGTCACGCATGCCCTGCTCCCGGCCGAGGCGCCGCTGTGGGGAGGGGTGCTGCGGGCGCTTCCGGCCGGCATCATCGTGCTGCTGATCGCCCGCCGGCTTCCTCGCGGATCCTGGTGGTGGCGCTCGCTCCTGCTGGGAACCCTCAATGTCGGAGGCTTCTTCGTGCTCGTCTACATCGCCGGCCAGCGTCTGACGTCGGGTCTCGCCGCGACGCTGATGTCGGCATCCGCGGCGTGCATGCTGCTGTTCGCGTGGGTGCTGCTACGACGCAGGCCGCGGCTCGCGGCCGTGGCGGGGGCCGGGGTCGGGCTCGTCGGCGTGGGCGTGATGCTGGGCTTCGATGCGGCGGGGGCGGATCCGTGGGGCGTCGTCGCCTCCGTGGGGGCGATGGTGGCGTCCTCGCTCGGGTTCGTGCTGACCTCGCGCTGGGGCGCCGATGTGCCTGCGCTGCCGATGGCGGCATGGCAGCTGGTCGGAGGCGCCATCGTGCTGATGCCGGTCGCGGTGCTGGTCGAGGGCGCTCCGCCGGTGCTGACCGCGTCGTCCGCCCTGGGGTTCGCCTACCTGGCGCTCGTCGCCACCGCGCTCGCGTACGCGGCGTGGTTCGCGGGACTGCGGCGCCTGTCACCGGGGGTCGTCGGCGTGATCGGTCTGCTCAATCCGGTCACCGGCGTGGTGCTCGGCGTCATCGTCGCCGGGGAGGCGTTCGGTGTGCCTCAGGCGGTCGGCATCGCGCTCGTCCTCGCCGGGATCGTGGTGGGCGCAGCGCGTCCGGCTCGTCGCGCCGAGGGCGGCGTCCGTCAGCTGTCGCGCGTGCCGAGAAGCCTGGACGCGACGTCGGGCACGTAGTTCTCGAGGTTCCTCGGCGGGCGTTCGTAGCCGCGCGAGGGCGGACGCGGCGGGATGACGACCTCTTCGCGGTCGACGACGTCGTAGGGGATCCGCGAGAGCAGGTGGGAGATCATGTTGATGCGGCTGCGACGCTTGTCGACCGAGGGCACCTCGTGCCAGGGGGCCTCGGGGATGTCGGTGTGCACGAACATGCTGTCCTTCGCGCGGGAGTAGTCCTCCCACTTCGTGATCGACAGCACGTCGTTGGAGCTCAGCTTCCAGCGGCGCATCGGGTCGTCGGCCCGCGACCGGAAGCGCGCCTCCTGCTCGTCCGGTGAGACGCTGAACCAGTACTTCAGCAGCAGGATGCCGTCTTCGACGAGCATCCGCTCGAAGATCGGCGCCTGGTGGAGGAACCGGTGGTACTCGGCGTTGGTGCAGTAGCCCATGACGTACTCGACGCCCGCCCGGTTGTACCAGGATCGGTCCATCAGCACGATCTCGCCCGCGGCGGGAAGGTGCGGAACGTATCGCTGGAAGTACCACTGGGTGCGCTCGCGCTCGGTCGGGGTGGGCAGGGCCACGATGCGCGTGACGCGGGGGTTCAGGTACTCCGACACGCGCTTGATCGTCGACCCCTTGCCCGCCGCATCGCGCCCTTCGAAGATCACCACGATGCGGGCGCCGGTCGCCTGGACCCAGGCCTGCATGTCGACGAGCTGGGCCTGAAGTCGGCGCAGCTCCCGCTCGTAGGCCGGCTTGGGGATCCGTCGCTCGCTCATGGCCAGAGGCTACACGGCGGCGCGGGGTCGAACAAAAGTGTCGGAAGCAGGAGGTACTCTCGTTCCCTACCGGTTGAGAAGTTAGAACATCTGTTCTAGCCTGTGGGAATGGGGGCGATCGTGCAGCTCACCGCACAGCATGTGCACGAGCCCGTCGAGCACGAGCCGACGGCGCCAGATCCCGCCGGTCTCGCATCGCCCGGCGGATCGACGGGCACCGTGGCACGCCTGCGCGCCCAGCTCGAGCGAGTGCAGGGCCGGCGCCTCGATGCCCCCGTGCTGCCGGTGCATCCCGCCCTCGCCTCGCTGCTGCCCGGCGGGGGACTGCGGCCCGGATCCGCCTACTGCCTGCCGCGCTCGACGTCGGTGCTGCTGGCGCTGCTCGCCCAGCCGTCGCAGTCCGGGTCGTGGTGCGGCGTGATCGGCATGCCGCGTCTCGGCGCCGAGGCGGCGGAGGGGCTGGGGGTGGATCTGTCGCGGCTCGTCCTCATCCCCGATCCCGGTGCGCGATGGCTCGCCGTCACCGCGACCGTCGCCGAAGTGCTGCCGGTGGTCGCGGTGCGGCCGTCCGGGCGCGCCGCCGACGGCGAGGTGGCGCGCCTCGCGGCGCGACTGCGCGATCGCGGCGCCGTGCTGCTCGTGCAGGGGCCGTGGCCGCAGGCCGAAGCCGTGATCGAGGTGGGTGAGCCGGCATGGGAGGGCGTGGGCCGGGGGCACGGGTACCTCTCCGGCCGGGAGGTCACGCTGACCTCGTCGAGCCGACGATGGCCGCGGTCGCGCCGGACGCGTGTCCTGCTTCCGGATGCCGCCGGGCACGTCTCCGTCGCGCCCGAGCGCATGCGTCCGGTCGAGAGACTGCACGCGGTCGCAGCACCGGAGTCCTATCCGCTCGAGGCGAGGGCGGTGGGGTGACATGACGCCCGGAACACCGGTCCGGAGCCTCGTGCTGTGGTTCCCCGATTGGCCTGTGACGGCGCTCGAACGGGAGGCGGGCGCAGGCGCAGGGCGCCCGGGCTCCTCGGGCGGTGCCCCCGAAGCGGTGATGACTGCGGCGGGCGAACGCCCGGGCGACGACCGTCCGCACCGGGGCGAGGGGAGGCGGCATCCGATCGCCGTGGTGGAGCGCAATCTCATCGTCGCGTGCTCAGTCGATGCGCGCGGGGAGGGGGTGCGCCGGGGGATGCGGCGGCGCGATGCGCAGGCGCGCTGTCCCGGACTGGTCCTGGTGAACGCGGATGCCGCGCGCGATCACCGCGCCTTCGCGTCGATCGTGTCGCTGATCGAGGAGAGCGCGCCGGGTGTGCAGCTGGTGAGGCCGGGACTGTGCGCGCTGCGCATCCGTGGCCCGGCGCGCTACTACGGCGGTGAGATCGAGGCGGCCCGCGTGCTGATCGGCGTGCTGCGCGAAGCCGGGCTCGACGACGTGCGGGCCGGCGTCGCCGACGGGCCGTTCACGGCGGAGCAGGCGGCCAGGGGCGGCACGAGCGCCGACGACCCGGTCTTCGTCGTGCCCGCCGGCGGTGCGGCCGGTTTCCTCGCACCGCTGCCGATCTCGGTGCTCGACGCGTCGGCGATGCTCGGGGGCCGGGCGGAGGAGGTCACGGCGGCGACCGATCTGGTGGGTCTGCTCGCGCGGCTGGGCGTGCAGACCCTCGGCGGGTTCGCCGCGATGGAGGCCGACAGGGTGCGCGAGCGGTTCGGTGAACGGGGCGTCCGGTTCCATGCGCTCGCCGCCGGGCGCGACTCCCGGCCCGTGCAGCCCCGCACGCCGCCGCCCGAGCTGGAGCGCGAGATCGCGTTCGAGCCGCCCCTCGAGATCGCCGATCAGGTCGCGTTCGCGATGCGCGTCACCGCCGACGACTTCGTCGCAGGGCTCGGCGCGGTCGACCTCGTGTGCACCGAGCTGCGCGTCGAGCTCGTCGGGGATCGCGGGGAGCGCAGCGAACGGGTGTGGCTTCATCCCGGCTCGTTCGACGCGGCGGCGGTCGTCGACCGTGTGCGCTGGCAGCTCGCGGAGGACGTCGGCGCCGGTGATCCGGCAGCCGGGCTCCGCAGCGGGGTCACGCTCGTGCGGATCTCACCGGAGGCGGTCGACGCGGCATCCCACCATGCCCCCGCGCTGTTCGGCGGCGGCCCCGAAGAGAGGGTGCACCACGCGCTGTCGCGGGTGCAGGCGATGCTCGGGCACCGCGGCGTCGTGACCCCTGCGATCGGCGGCGGGAGGTGGCTCGCGGAACGACAGGTGCTCGTCCCGTGGGGCGACCGCGACGAGCGCGATCGGCAGGCGAAGAGCGGGGGCGGACTCGCGGCGCAGCGCGCGCGGCCGTGGCCGGGGAGCCTTCCCGAGCCGCTGCCGTCGACGGTGTTCGCCGATCCGGTGCCGGTCGACGTGCGGGCGCTGGGCGGCGAGCTCGTCGACGTCGATGACCGGGGCAATGTCGCCGCCGTGCCCGCGTTCTTCATCGAGAGCGGGCGCCGGCGTCCGATCGAGGCGTGGGCGGGTCCGTGGCCGGTGGTGGAGCGGGGATGGGATGCCGCGCGCTCGCGCCGTGCGTACCGGTTCCAGGTCGTCGACGCCGACGGAGGCGCATGGCTGCTCGTGTGCGATGGCGACGCCTGGACCGCGGAGGCGACCTATGACTGACCCCCGGTACCTGTGCTCCCACGGGCTCAGCAGCCGATCGAGGAGCGGCTGATGGGCTTCAACAACCCCGGTGTGTCGTGGTCGGAGATCGAGCGCGTGCTCAGCGACCGGCGTCGGCCGGACGCGCGGCCGGCCGGCGCGGACGGCGGCGACAGCCCCGCCTGGTCGCACAAGCGCGGGCCCTATGTGCCGCCCAGGATCGAGCGACCGGCCGAGGTCATCCCCTACGCCGAGCTGCACGCCCATTCCTCGTTCTCGTTCCTCGACGGGGCGTCCTCACCCGAAGAGCTCGCCGAAGAGGCGGAGCGGCTCGGGCTCCACGCGCTCGCGATCACCGACCACGACGGCTTCTACGGCATCGTCCACTTCGCCGAGGCCGCCGAAGCGCTCGACCTGAAGACGGTCTTCGGTGCCGAGCTGTCACTCGAGCTGCCCAAGCCCCAGAACGGCGAAGCCGACCCGGTGGGCGGCCACCTGCTGGTGCTCGCCCGCGGCGAGGAGGGCTACCACCGGCTCGCCGGCGCCATCACGCACGCGCAGCTGCAGGGCGCCGAGAAGGGGCGCCCGGTGTACGACCTCGACGATCTGGCGGCGCAGGCGGCGGGGGAGTGGGCCGTCCTCACCGGATGCCGCAAGGGCGCCGTCCGCCAGGCCCTGGTGTCGTCTCCCGGAAGGGCGGGGGCCGACGCGGCCGCCCACGAGCTCGACCGGCTGATCGCCCTGTTCGGGCGCGACGCCGTCCACGTCGAGCTCATCGACCACGGCAATCCGCTCGACACCCGCCACAACGACGTGCTGGCAGGTCTCGCCCGGGAGCGCGGACTCCCGCTCCTCGCCACGAACAACGTGCACTACGCGGTGCCGCAGCGGCAGCTGCTGGCGGCCGCCGTCGCGGCGGTGCGCGCCAATCGCGGGCTCGATGAGCTCGACGGCTGGCTGCCCGCCCATGCCGGCGCGCACCTGCGGTCCGGCGCCGAGATGGCGGAGCGGTTCGTCCGGTTCCCGGACGCCGTCGCCCGCACCGTCACGCTCGCCGACGAGCTCGCCTTCCCGCTGCGGCGCGCGAAGCCCGCGCTGCCGAAGCAGGAGGTGCCCGAGGGGCACACGCCGATGTCGTGGCTGCGCTCGCTCGTATGGGATGCGGTGCCGCGGAAGTATCCCGATCTCCGTCCGGAGGACCGGGAGCGCATCGAACGCGAGCTCGGCGTGATCGAGATGAAGGACTTCCCCGGTTACTTCCTCATCGTCCACGGCATCGTCCAGGAGGCGCGGCGGCGAGGCATCCTGTGCCAGGGGCGAGGCTCTGCCGCCAACAGCGCCGTCTGCTACCTGCTCGACATCACCGCGATCGACGCCATCTACTACCGGCTGCCGTTCGAGCGCTTCCTGTCGTCGCTGCGCGACGAGGAGCCCGACATCGACGTCGACTTCGACTCCGACCGCCGCGAGGAGATCATCCAGTGGGTCTACCAGGAGTACGGCCGGGATCGTGCGGCGCAGGTCGCGAACGTCATCCAGTACCGGCCGAAGAACGCCGTTCGCGACATGGCCAAGGCGCTCGGCCACTCGCCGGGACAGCAGGACGCGTGGTCGAAGCAGGTCGAGGGGTGGGGCGCCCACCTCGACACGGCAGCCGGGCACGACATCCCCGATCAGGTGATCGAGTTCGCCGGCGAGCTGCTCAAGGCGCCGCGGCACCTCGGCATCCACTCCGGCGGCATGGTGCTCACCGACCGGCCCGTCGGCGAGGTGGTGCCGATCGAGCACGCGCGCATGGAGAACCGGACGGTGATCCAGTGGGACAAGGACGACGCGGCGTGGATGGGGCTGGTGAAGTTCGACCTGCTCGGCCTGGGGATGCTCGCGGCCATCCAATACTGCTTCGACATGATCCGCGCCTCCACGGGGGAGGACTGGGAGCTCTCGACGATCCCCAAAGAGGAGAAGGCGGTCTACGACATGCTGTGCCGCGCGGACGCGGTCGGGGTGTTCCAGGTCGAGTCGCGGGCGCAGATGGGGCTGCTTCCGCGGCTGCAGCCTCGCGAGTTCTACGACCTGGCCATCGAGATCGCCCTCATCCGCCCCGGACCCATCCAGGGCGGCGCCGTGCACCCGTTCGTGCGCCGCAAGCTCGGCCAGGAGCCGGTCACCTATCCGCACGAGAAGCTCAAGCCGGTCCTGGAGCGCACCAAGGGCATCCCCGTCTTCCAGGAGCAGCTCATGCAGATGGGCATGGTCATCGGCGGACTCAGCGGCGAGGACGCCGATCTGCTGCGCCGGGCCATGGGGTCCAAGCGCGGCATCGAGCGCATCGAGTCGCTGCGCGACAAGCTCTACTCCGGCATGGCCGAGAACGGGCTGGTGGGGGATGCCGCCGACGCCATCTACGCCAAGATCCAGGCGTTCGCGAACTTCGGGTTCGCCGAGTCGCACTCGCTGTCGTTCGCGCTGCTCGTGTACGCCAGCTCGTGGATCAAGCTGCACTACCCGGGGGCGTTCCTCGCGGGGCTGCTGCGCGCACAGCCGATGGGCTTCTACTCGCCGGCGACGCTCGTCGCCGACGCGCGCCGCCACGGTGTGGACGTGCGGCGGCCTGACCTGCACCTGTCAGACGTCGAGGCGGTGCTCGAGGCGGTGGGCGGCGCGCCGGTCGCCGAGCCCGTCGCGGGGCCCACCGGCCTGGATTCGTGCCTCCGACGCCATCAGCCGCCCGTCGGGACCTTCGACATCGATGCGCCCGACGAGTCGGCGGCGCATCGCCGTGACACGGGGTTCGCGGTGCGGCTCGGCCTCGCAGGGGTGAAGGGCATCGGCGCCAAGGTCGCCCAGCGCATCGTCGACGCCCGTGCCTCCGGAGGGCTGTTCCGGGACCTGCGTGATCTCGTGCGTCGCACCAGCATCTCCGCCGCGCAGGTCGAGGCCCTCGCCACCGCGGGGGCGCTGGAGTGCCTGGGACTCAGCAGGCGCGAGGCGATCTGGCTCGCCGGATCGGCGGCGCAGGACCGCCCCGAGTACCTGCCGAACTCGCTGATCGCGGTGCAGCCGCCGCTGTTCGCGGACCCCACCAGCTACGAGCGTCTCGCAGCAGATCTGTGGGCCACCGGGATCTCGACCGACGACCACCCGATGACGCACTACCGCTCCGGACTGGATGCCCGCGGCGTCCTCACCTCGCGCGAACTGCGCGGCCACGAGACCGGTCGGCGGGTGGAGGTCGCAGGACTCGTGACCCATCGGCAGCGGCCGGCGACGGCATCCGGTGTCACGTTCATCAATCTCGAGGACGAGCACGGCCTCGTCAACATCGTGTGCTCGGTCGGGGTGTGGAACAGGTACCGGCGGATCGTCCGCGACTCTCCGGCGCTCATCGCGCGGGGCATTCTCGAGCGCTCCCCGGAAGGGGTCACCAACCTCGTCGCCGACGGCTTCGAAGACCTCCGCGTGGGTGTGCAGCACAAGGCGCGGGACTTCCGCTGATGCCGTACGGAGGATTTCCTAATCCAGCGCGTCCCAGTCCCGTTCGCTGGGCGGCTCGGCGTCGACGACCGCCACCGGGTGGAGCCGGCGCTGGATGGCGTTCAGTCGCTCCACAGCGGTGACATCCACGAGCTCATCCACCTCCACCTTCGCCTCCTTGGCGACGATCTGACTGGCAGGGCCGATGAGCACCGTCATCGTCGTGACGCTCCCGTCAGGCTCGACGATGGGCACCGACACCGTTTCGGCTTCACCTGCCTCGGCGAGAGCCTGGCTGCACTTCAGCAGCGCTGAGGTGATGTCATCCCCGGTCATGAATTCGCTTCCCGCGTAGATCACCCTCTTCACGTGCCCCTTTCTACTCCTGGGTGCGGCGGTACCTCTGGGGGGTTGCAGCCGGGGGAGGGAAGGGGTACAGGGCGAGGGGCGCTCAGCCATGGGTTCCCACGGAGAAGGGCGCCCCCCGGCTGAGTGATTCCTGAGGCTTGGGAGATTCACTAGCTTGTCTAGCGAATCGGCGTACTGTGGAGGCGAACCGAGGAGAGCGCCATGGAGGTTGTCAGGGCTCGCGTCGACGGACAGATGTTCATCCTCGACCCCGAGCAGGACGTCGCGGAACTGCAGCGGCTCATCATCGAGGCCGTCCAGCAGGGCGCGGGATTCGTCGACTTCCAGACCGTGGGTCGCTCCGGCATCTCGGTCATGATCACGCCGTACATCGGCGTCCGCTTCGAGACGATCGAGCGAAGCCCCGAGCAGGTGGAGGAATGGGAGTTCCATCCGCCGAGCATCGAGCCCGGTGACGGCGTCTACGACGACATGATCTATTGAGCGGACCCACGCCGGAGGTGATCTCCGCTGCGGTCATCCCCCGAGAAGCACGAGAAGGCCGCCGGCGAGATTGCTGAGGATGAACCCTCCCGCCAGCACCGCACCCAGGATGAGCGGGATGCGGGCATTGGGCTCATGCTGGGCCGCTGCCCTGTTGCTGTAGTGCAGCGTGAGGAGCAGCGGGGAGGCGAAGATCGCGGCAGCGCTCACGAGTGCGATGGCGATCACCCACCACGGCGGTGTGGTCACCGACGCGTCGGTCCCGGTCAGCAGCACCGGGACGCCTTCGCCGACGACGAAGGCGAGCGCGAACGACACGGGGAAGAGGGCGAGCGACCACCACGCCTTGGGCAGCTGGCGCTGTGCGCGGTGGCCGGCGGTGGTGCGGGTCTCGGTGATCATCGCGGCGTCTGCCTCTCCGCCTCCCGCCCGGACCGACGTGCGCGGCGGCGGGATCGCACATCCAGCGTCGCGCGGCGCATGCTCGCGCGCCGGGACGAACGTCCCTCGAACACGGCGCGGACCCGCCGCTGCCGCTCAGTCGCGCGACCGTCACGCGTCCGGTGTCGCTGGGCCGCGCCCTGGCCCTGCAGCGGCGGCGGCTTCGTCGAGCCACTCCTCCACCTCCTGGTCCACGTCCTCCACCGCGCCGATCTCGAGGTGGTGCATCCAGGTGCCTCGGGACGGCTGCACGACTTGCTTGAACCTCACGGACTCGAGGCGTCGCGATAGGGCAAGGGACAGCACGACTTCTGCGGAAGCGCTGCGCAGATACTGCCGCGGGCGCCACAGGAATGCGAACGCGCGCTCGCGGCGGAAGGCCACCTGACTCTTCGTCGTCCGGACGGCGACGTCCGGCCAGTTCGTCACCAGCAGATGGTGCACCTCGCGATGAACGGCGAGTCCGAGCGGGCTGTCCTGGAAGTACTCCTCCGGCGTGGTGGGATCCATCCTTCCTCCTCCGGATCGCCATCCGATATCGCCGGCGGATCGTCGGACTGATGGTGGAGGGGGCGACGCCGAGCGGCTAAGCCGTCGCGGCGGCGCGGTCACCGCCGGCGACCGGCCACGAGATGAGAGTGCGCCAGGTCGCCGGATCCGGCTCCGTCCCGGGATCGCTCAGGTAGCTCTCCCACATGACGTCACCCGGCGTCCAGCCTTCGGCGGCGAAGAAGCGCTCGATGGCGGCGTACGTCTGCTGCATGGTGTCGTACGGGCCGACGTGCACGGCTTCGACGACCCTGCCCCCAGGCAGCGATCCCGGCACCACATCTCCGGAGCCGGTCACCGGCCGGTCGACGGGGAATCCCGCCTCCACATCCACGGTCTCGCCGGGCATGCCGTAGTACTTGCCGAACGGCGGTCCGGATGGCTGAATCCCCTGCGCCCCGAGCACACGCATGGTCTCGGAGAAGGCGCGCGAGAAGAAGTCGGTCAGTTCGTTCATGGGCACCGTCCTGCGCACTCCGGCGGTGTGCGCACCGGCACGCTCGGTCACCTGCACCTCGGTGGTCATCTCGGCTCCTCACCGATCGGCCCGGTGCGAGAACGCCTCTGCGTCGCTCGCGGGCGGGCGGTTCTCTGCGTGACTCCAGGCTGCGGCGGGAAACCACGCCATTCCGGGCCTTTGGTCCCGCCGCACACCGCCGGGCTGCAGAGGAATCGAAAGGACCTTGGACCCGCCGCCGGCCGCCACCGGCGGACAGGGTCGTCCCATGACCAACATTCTTCCGCTGAGCGGGATCACGATGGCCGACCTGCCCCAGGTCGGCGGGAAGAACGCCTCACTGGGCGAGATGATCACGACGCTGAGCACGGCCGGCGTCCGGGTTCCCGGCGGTTTCGCGACCACGGCCGATGCGTACCGCTCGTTCCTCGCGGTCGACGGCCTGGCCGACCGCATCGAGGCGGAGCTGGCCCGGCTGGACGTGTCGGACGTGGTGGAGCTCAGCCGTGTCGGCGCCGTGATCCGCGGCTGGATCGAGGCGCAGCCCCTTCCTGCCGACCTCGAGCGCGACATCCGCGTCGCCTTCGCCGAGTCGACGGGGACGGATGCCGCGGCCCAGGGCGCGACCTGGGCGGTGCGCTCGTCGGCGACGGCCGAGGATCTGCCCGACGCATCGTTCGCGGGACAGCAGGAGACGTACCTGAACATCGCCGGCATCGACCATCTGCTGCACGCGGTGCGCAGCGTCTTCGCCTCGCTCTACAACGATCGCGCCATCGCCTATCGCGTGCATCAGGGATTCGCCCACGGCGACGTCGCGCTGTCCGCCGCGGTGCAGCGGATGGTGCGTTCGGACATCGGTGCGTCCGGAGTGATGTTCACCGTGGACACCGAGTCGGGCTTCGACCGCGCGGTGCTCATCACGAGCGCCTACGGACTGGGTGAGGCCGTGGTGCAGGGCGAGGTGAACCCGGATGAGTTCATGGTCTACAAGCCTTCGCTCCGAGACGGGCGGCCGGCGATCCTGCAGCGGCAGCTGGGTGAGAAGGCGGTCGCGCTGCGGTTCGCGGAGGGGCACGATGTGGGGACCAGCACCGCCATGACCAGCGTCGCCGCGGAGGACCGGCGTCGTTTCAGCATCTCGGATGACGAGGTGCACGAGCTCGCCCGGTACGCGCTGACCATCGAAGACCATTACGGCCGAGCCATGGACATCGAGTGGGCTCGAGACGGGGTCGACGGACGTCTGTACATTCTGCAGGCCCGACCCGAGACGGTGGTCTCACGCGCACACGGGCCCGTCCTGACGCGGTTCGTCCTGCGCGAGCGCGGGCCGGTGCTCCTCGAGGGGCGCGCGATCGGACAGCGCGTGGGCGCGGGTCGGGTGCGCGTGGTGACCTCCCCGGCGCAGATGTCGAAGGTCGAACCCGGCGACATCCTCGTGGCCGAGATGACCGACCCCGACTGGGAGCCGGTCATGCAGCGGGCCGCCGCGATCGTGACCGACCGGGGCGGTCGCACGTGCCACGCCGCGATCATCGCGCGCGAGCTCGGCATCCCCGCCGTCGTGGGAACGGGCACCGCGACGAGCGACCTCGTCGACGGCACCGAGGTCACCGTCTCGTGCGCGGAGGGCGACGACGGCTTCGTGTACGCCGGCCGGCTCGACTTCGTGGAGCAGACCATCCCGGTCGAGCGGATGGGCCAGCCCCCGGTCCGCGTGATGATGAACGTCGGCACGCCCGAGCAGGCCTTCGCGCTCGCGGCGCTGCCGCACCAGGGTGTGGGCCTGGCCCGGCTCGAGTTCATCGTCGGCCACCAGATCGGCATCCATCCGCGCGCGCTCCTGGACGCCGACGCGCTCGACGAACCTCTGCGGTCGGAGGTGGTGCGACGCGTCGCCGCCTATCCGTCGCCGCGCGACTTCTTCGTCCGGCGCGTCGCGGAGGGCGTGGCGACGATCGCCGCGGCCTTCGCGCCCGAGCCGGTAATCGTGCGCACGAGCGACTTCAAATCCAACGAATACGCCCACCTGCTCGGCGGCGAGCGGTACGAGCCGCGCGAGGAGAACCCGATGCTCGGGTGGCGGGGCGCGTCGCGCTACATCACGCCGAGTTTCGAGGAGTGCTTCGCCATGGAGTGCGAGGCGCTGCGCTTCGTCCGCGACGAGATGGGCCTGACCAACCTCAAGATCATGGTGCCGTTCGTGCGGACCGTCGCGGAGGCCGCGGCGGTGACGGCGGCACTGGAGGCCAACGGGCTGCAGCGAGGGCGCAACGGCCTCGAGGTCATGATGATGTGCGAGATCCCGTCCAACGCGCTGACGGCCGATCGCTTCCTCGATCACTTCGACGGCTTCTCCATCGGCTCCAACGACATGACGCAGCTCGTGCTCGGGATCGACCGCGACTCCGACCTGGTCGCGGCGGGGTTCGACGAGCGCGACCCCGCCGTGCTCGAGATCCTGCGCCTGGCGATCGACGCGTGCAACCGTCGCGGGAAGTACGTGGGGATCTGCGGCCAGGGCCCGTCCGATCACCCCGACTTCGCCGACTGGCTCGTCGACGCGGGCATCCAGTCGATCTCGCTCAATCCCGACTCCGTCGTCGACACGTGGCTGCGGCTCGCCGGCCGCCCGTCGTCGCGCGAACCGGGCCGTGACGCCGCGCCGGACCGCGTCGGCGCCTGAGGGCGCGCGGGGCGCGGCATCCGTCGCACATCAGGCGCCGAGCAGGACGAGCACGTGGTAGATCACGTACACCGGCCAGACCATCGCCTGCAGGAGTCCCAGGATCACGCCCCAGAAGGACCCGTCGGACGCCGAGACGAAGTAGATCGCCGCCCCGATGTACGCCAGCAGGAAGAACACCCCCCACGTGCCGTTGCTCTCGACCACCTGGACGCTGCGGCGGCTCTCGGTCATGGCCGACCCCTTTCGCTCGCCACCAGACTCGACCGCGGGGGCCCTCACGGTCGGGTCGAACGTCCCGCGGACCGGGGTCGTCGGCGCGCGGGACCTTCGGCCTATGGGGGCGGCGCGGCGGGCGCGAGGATGGCGGCATGTCCGAGTCGCAGACCGCTTCCGACCGTCACGCGGCACGCCCGACGCTGCCCTGGTCTGAGCCCGGGATCCTCGTCGGCGTCGACGGCTCCGCCGAGGCGCTGGACGGCCTCGCCTACGCCGCCGACATCGCGCCCAAGCTCGGCCTTCCCGTGCACGGACTGGTCGTCTGGGACTATCCGACCCTGCAGTGGAGCGACGGGCTGGGATGGTACTACCCGGGCACCTACGACGACCTGCAGCGCAACGCGGAAGAGCTGGGGGCGGATGCCGCGGCCCGCGTCTTCCCGGACGGCACGCCGAGCTGGTTCACCAGCAGCGCGTGGAACGGGAGTGCGGCCCGCGATCTCGTCGCCGCGTCGAAGGATGCGGCGATGCTCGTCGTCGGCACCCGCGGGCACGGGGGGCTGACCGGCCTCCTGCTCGGCTCGGTGAGCTCCGCCTGCGCCACGCACGCGCACTGCCCGGTCCTCATCGTCCGCGACCACTAGAGCTGGGGGAGCGGCCCGGGGTGTGGGGCCCCGGGCCGCGTTTTCGCATGCCTGTCCCGGCCGGCCCGGCGGGTCACGCGATAGCCACGGACTCCAGGTGCTCGGGCACGCGAGCGGGCCAGCCCAGCTCGTGGGCGATCCGCGCTCGCAGCGTGTCGGCGGCGGATGGCTCGCCGTGCGTCACGTAGACCGCGCCGGGGGCGCGCGGCGCGGACGTCATCCATTCGATCAGCTCATCGGCGTCGGCGTGCGCCGACATAGTGTCGAGGTTGTGGACCTCCGCGCGGATGGGCACGTCCCTGCCGAAGACCCGCAGCGACCGGATGCCGCGGGCCAGTGCCGCGCCGCGCGTTCCCCCGGCCTGGAACCCGGTCAGCACGATCGCGTTCGATCGCTCAGGGCCGTAGGCGGCGAGGTGATGCAGCACGCGGCCACCGGTGAGCATCCCGCTCGCCGAGATGATCACCATCGGCCCTCCGCGAAGATTCAGCAGCTTCGAGTCGTCGACGCTGGTGACGAGCGTGGGCAGGCGGTACATCCGTTCCAGCTCGTCGACCGCGATCCGATGCTCCGAGGGATGCCGCCGATAGACGTCGACCACGTCGACGGCCATCGGGCTGTTGACGTAGATCGGCACGGCGGGGATCTCGCCGCGGTCGAGCAGTCTCGACAGGTGCAGCAGGACCGTCTCGGTGCGGCCGACGGCGAACGCGGGGATCAGCACCACGCCGCCGCGACCGGTGACGCGGCGGACGACGTCGCCGAGGAGACGCTCCGGGTTCTCGGCGACGTGATGCCGATCGCCGTACGTGGACTCCGTGACGAGGACGTCGGCGGCCGCCATCGGAGCAGGAGGCCGCATGAGGGGGTCGTCCGCCCGCCCCAGATCGCCCGTGAAGTGGATCACGCGGCCGGCGACGCGAAGGCGCACGCCCGCGGCTCCCAGGATGTGCCCGGCGGGAACGAGCTCCAGTTCGACGCCGTCGGCGACGGCCCGCTGCTCGCCGAACGGCTGGGGATGCAGGTGCTCGAGCGCGGCCATCGCGTCGTCCACCCGGTACAGCGGCTCGGGATGAGCGTGCTTGGACCACCTTCCCTTGGCCGCGTACCGGGCCTCCTCCTCGAGCAGGTGTGCGGAGTCCGGCAGCATGATGCGGCACAGCTCTGCGGTGCCGTCGGTGGTGTGGACGCGGCCGCGGAAGCCGTCGCGGACGAGGGCCGGCAGGTATCCGGAGTGATCGAGGTGCGCGTGCGACAGCACGACGGCGTCGATCGACGAGGGCGGCACCGGGAACGCGGCGCGGTTGCGGTCGCGGAGCACCTTGTACCCCTGGAACATGCCGCAGTCCACGAGGACCCGCCGCTCTCCGACCGTGACGAGATAGCGTGACCCGGTCACGGTGTCGGCCGCGCCCAGGAACCGCAGTTGCGCGCTCATCGCCGGGCTCATCAGATCCCCTTTCTCATCTCCGACGACGCCGCGGGTGCGTCAGCGCTGCGGACGGAATCGTCGGCCGGTGACCGTGACCGGTGCGATCTCGACGTAGTCGTACTTGCCGGTCGGGCTGGTGGACTGGAGGTCGAGCACGCCGGACGCCTCGATCTCGTCGTCCCGATCGAGGCGGCGAGCGGTGCCGCGCAGCACGACGCTCCAGCGGAAGCCGTCCGCGTCCCCGTCGGCCTGGAAGGCGACGTGCGGGTTGCGGGCGAGGTCCTTCAGCTTCTGCCCGGGCCCGGAGCGGACGAAGACCCGTCCAGCCGAGACCAGATAGTCCATCGGGAAGATGTCGGGCCGCTCGTCGGAGCCGATCACGGCCAGGCGGCCGACGTGGGCGCCGGCGAGCAGCATCCAGCACTCCGCCTCGTCCAGCTCGTCGATCGCGGTGGCGATCAGCGCGGCGTGCACCGGGGCGGGGAGGATGCGGGGCGGGTCGGCGTCTCGGCGCGGCATCTCAGATCGCCGCCCATCCGCCGTCCACCGGGATGACCGCCCCCGACACGTTCGACGCATCGTCGCTGAGCAGCCAGGTGATCGCGGCGGCCAGCTGCGGGGGCTGCGCGACCGGCGGAAGGTTGGTCTGGAAGAACGGCCCGAGGCGGGTCTGCGCCCACTCCGAGCGGAAGGGGGCTTCGATGCTCGTGGCCACCGGACCCGGAGCCACGGCGTTGCACCGCACTCCCTTCGGCGTGTAGAAGAAGGCCGTGCTGACGGTGAAGCCGTTCACCGCGTGCTTCGACGTCGTGTAGGGGGTGCCGGCGGCCGAGCCGCGCTGACCCGCCTCGGAGCCGACATTGACGATGCTTCCGGCCCCGCGGGCGATCATCCCCGGCAGCACGGCGCGGGTCAGCATCATCATGCCGGTCAGGTTCACCGCGAGGACCCGTTCCCATGTGGCATCCGCGATCTCCGCCGTCGGCTCGAAGCCGTCCATGATGCCCGCCACATTCGCGAGGCCGTCGATGCGGGGCCCCGCCGCGGCGACGATGTCGTCGACGCCCGCCGCGTCCGAGATGTCGGCGGTGACGGTGACGAGGTCGCCGCCGATCTCGTCGGCGAGGGAGGTCAGTCGTTCGGCGGAGACATCGACCGCGATGACGCGGCACCCCTCCGCGGCGAGGCGCTCCACGGTCGCACGACCGATGCCGGCACCCGCTCCGGTGACGACGACGGTGCGCCCGGTGAACCGCTGGGATTGGAGAGTCATGGCTGTCCCTTTCCTGTCACCCTCATCCGAGCCGATCGTCGTCTCCTGGCTCGGGTCGAAGGTCCCGTCGGCGCGGCCCGAGACAGCACGGCGACGGCCGTGGGACCTTCGGCCCGAGCGGGCGACGACGCCGGGGTTTGACTCTCAGCAGCGGCAGACCTGCCGCGCGACACAGGGGAGCGGCTCATGGAACGCATCGTTCTCGGCTACGACGGGAGCCCGGCATCCGTCTCCGCGTTGTCCTGGGTGGCCGGGCGCGCAAGCCGCGAGATCGCGAACGTCGGTCTCGTGAACGTCGTGGGGCGTTCGGCGACGGACCGCGCGTCGGCGCTGGATCAGCTGGCGCACGCCGAGGAGTTCCTCCGCGAGCACGTCCCGGGCATCGGCGTCGAGCTGCACCGGCTCGAGGGCGGGGTGCCGGAGTCGCTGGCCGACATCGCGGACGACACCGATCTCCTCGTCGTCGGCATCAATCCCGGGCACCCGATCCGCACGGCGATGGCCGGTGCGATCCCACTGCGGCTCAGCACCATGGCGCAGGTGCCGGTCGTGATGGTGCCGGCCGGCTGGGTGGATCTCGGAGAACCCGTCACCATCGGGATCTCGGACGACGACTCGTCCGGCGCTGCGCTCGCCTTCGCGGCCGCAGAGGCGGCCGCCACCCGCACCGCGATCCGGCTCGTGCACGCCTGGCTCATGCCCGCTCCGTCCTTCTCCGGCGCCACCGCGCTCGTGCTCACCCCCGAGAGCGCGATGGCCGAGCACCGCGCGACGCTCGACGACGCGGTGAGCTGGGTGATGGACCGGTATCCGACCCTCGAGCTGAAGACCGAGCTCGTGCGCGACAGCCAGTCGTCCGCCCTGCTGCGCTACGGACCCCGCAGCTCGATGCTCGTCATGGGCACGCACCACCGCGGTGTGCTGGCGGGGAGCCTGCTCGGCTCGGTCGTGCAGGAGGTGCTCTGGCGCGCCGAATGCCCGGTCGCCGTCGTTCCACAGGACGTCGCAGCGTCCCGGACTGGATGAGACGCCGCGGCGTCCCGGACTCGATGAGGAGTGAACCATGGTCCGCGTCTCTCGCATGACCCTGCTGATCGTGCAGGCCTTCGTGGCCGTCACGGCGCTCGCGGGAGGTCTCGCGCTCGTCGTGGGAAGCATCGATCCGGCGCTCGCAACGGTGCTGATGCCGCCGGCCGAGTATCTCGAGGGCTCGCCCTTCCGGTCGTACCTCGTTCCGGGCCTGGCGCTCATCGTGCTCGTGGCCGGCGTCCACGCCATGGCGTTCGTCGCCGTGCTGACCGACTCCCGGTGGGGGACGGTGCTCGCGGCGGCGGGCGGGTTCAGCTGCGTCGTCTGGATCTTCGTCCAGATGGCCTACATCCCGTTCAGCTTCCTGCAGGCGCTGTACTTCGTCATCGGCCTGGTCGAGCTCGCGCTGACCATGGTGCTGCTGGGGGTCCTGGACGAGGTGAGGGCGATGCACCGGTCGACGTTCGTCCCCCTCCGGTCCCGCCGCGCGCCGCACGCGCACGGCTGAGCTCCCCGCGGATCAGTCGCCGCGGTGCTCCAGCTCGAACACCGCCGCCTGGGTGCGGCGTTCCAGCCCGAGCTTGCTCAGCAGCGAGGAGACGTAGTTCTTCACCGTCTTCTCGGCGATGCCCAGCTGCTCACCGATCTGCCGGTTGGTCAGTCCGTCGGCGATCAGGCGCAGGATCTGGCGCTCGCGGAGTCCCAGCGATCCCAGCCGCGGGTCGGTGTCGTCGGCGCGCTCGCGGATCCTGGCCGTCGCACGCTGCACGACGGCGTCGTTCATCAGCGAACGACCGGCCGCGACGGCGCGGATCGCGTCGACGAGCCTGGGCCCGCCGACGTCCTTGAGCACATACCCCGCCGCGCCGGCGAGCACCGACGCGCTCACCGCGGCGTCGTCGTCGTAGGCGGTGAGGATGAGGCAGGCCACGGTGGGGATGCGGGAGCGGATGTCGCGGCACAGGTCGATGCCGCTGCCATCGGGCAGGCGCACGTCCAGCACCGCGACATCCGGCACGGTGGCCTCGATCCGCCCTATCGCCTGGCGTACGGTCCCCGCCTCGCCGACGACCTCGAGGTCCGCCTGCGACCGGACGAGGTCGGAGAGCCCGCGACGGACGATCTCGTGATCGTCGACCAGGAAGACGCTGATCACCGGTTGCCTCCCTCACCCTGGGACCGGCTCGGGTGCAGGGGGGCGCTCCACCGGGCCGCGGTCGCGCCGGCGCGGGACTCGATTGCGAAGACTCCGCCGCGCTGTGCCGCCTTCTCGGTCAGGTTGGCCAGGCCGCTGCGCCGTCCGCCCTCGCCGACTCCCACTCCGTCGTCCTCGACCAGCACCACGACGTCGTCGTCCACGACCGCCACCTCCACCGAGATCCGATCGGCGCCGGAGTGCCGCACCGCGTTGCTCAGCAGCTCCCGGGCGACCCCCACGACGTCTTCGAGGAACGCGCCGGTGATCGCGTGGTCCACCGGTCCGGTGAACCTGATGGCGGGCGGATGCCGCAGCGTGGCCGACAGATCGGCCACGACGTCGATCACCCGGTGGCGCAGCGAGCTCTCGTCCCGATGCGACAGGGCGAAGACGACGGTCCGGATCTGCGAGATCGCATCGTCCAGCTGGTCGATGGACTCGTTCAGGCGGTCGGCATCGGGTCCCGGCGCGGTGCTGCCGGCGATCGCCTGGAGGGTCAGTCCGGTTCCGAACAGCTGCTGGATGACGTGGTCGTGGAGGTCTCGCGCGATGCGCCGACGGTCCTCAGCCAGCAGCGACCGCTGGCCCTCCTCCCGCGCGTACGCGAGCTCCAGGGCGATGGTCGCGCGCGAGGCGAAGTCGGCGATGCTCGTCAGCTCCGTGGCGGTGAAGCGTCGCCGGTCCGGGTGACGCGCTGCGCACACCACGCCCCACAGCCGGCTGCGGGTGCGCAGGGGCGCTGCGGCGATCGGTCCCGCCAGGCCGGCCTCCCACATGCGCACCGGGTCGTCCGCGGACGCCGGCTCCCGCCCGACCGCACGGGCGCGGCCCGAGGCGACCACGTCGCCCGCGCACGTGGCATCCGTCTCCACGACCCTTCCGCGCAGCTCCGCCTCATCGAGACCCCGCGCGGCGACGATCTTGAGCGCCGAGGTGGACTCGTCGGCGAGCAGGACGGTCACCTTGTCGTTGCCGGGCACGTCGAACAGCCGGCCGGCGATGAGGTCGAACGCGGTGTCGGTGGCCGACGACAGCAGTGCCGCCGACAGCTCGGCGGCCGCGGTCATCCACCGCTCGCGGGTGCGCGCCTCGTCGAGCAGCCGCGCGTTCTCCACCGCGAACCCCGCGGTGGTGGCCAGGGCCTCGACGAGCCTCTCGTCCTCGTCCGAGAAGGCGCCGTCGCGGTGGTTCGTGAGGTAGAGGTTGCCGAACACCTCGCCGCGCACGCGCACGGGCACACCGAGGAACGAGTCCATCCGCGGGTGGTGCGCCGGGAATCCCGCCGCCCGCGGGTCGTCGGACATCTGCGGAAGGCGGATGGGTCGCGGGTCGGCGATGAGAGCCCCCAGCAGGCCGTGCCCGGTCGGCAGATCGCCGATCTGGGAAGCCCGCTCCGGCGAGAGACCCACGTAGATGAACTCCTCCAGGGCGTCCCCTTCGGGGGCGATCACCCCGAGCGCACCGTACTGCGCGTTCACCAGCGAGGTCGCAGCTTCCGCGATCCGCCGCAGCACCGAGCTCAGATCGCTCTCTTCGACGACGGCCCGGGTGGCGCCCAGCAGTGCGCGCAGTCGTCCCTGGCTGGTTCGCACCCTCTCGGCCTGCACGAGGAGCGTCGCCAGCGCCTCGTCGAGGTCGAGGCGCGGACCATCGGGGAACGCCAGCTCATCCTCCGCCATCCTGTCCGCTCCCCTCGGCGCCGAGGCCCACAGTATGACACCGCGATCGGCCGCACCAGGGTGCGGCCGCCGTGTGCATGATGGCAGCCGCACGCAACAGAGGTCCGACGAAGATCGTCGTCCGGGCTTCTGATCACGAGCGCCAGGGCTCGTGACCTCACCCGTGCGCCGTCACGTAATCGACGATCTGCTGCACGGTCGTGAGCCCGCGGTAGTCCTCCTCCGGCGTGTCGACGCCGGTGGATTCCGCGAGCACCTCGAGCAGCTGGAGGAAATCCAGGGAGTCGAGCTCCAGGTCTTGGCGGAGGCGGGAGGCGGTGTCGAGCTCGGCCAGGTCGACGTCGGGGGCGACCTCGCCGAGGGCGGCGAGCACGGCGGCGCGGGCATCCTGTTCGTTCACAGTTCCTCCGGTTGCTGCAGCAGTTCGTCGATCGCGGCCAGGAATCGGCTGCCCGCGAGCCCGTCGCTCACCCGATGGTCGGCGGAGAGGGTCGCCGTCACCGTGGGGCGCACGCCGATCAGTCCGTCGCGCGCGACGGGCTGCTCGCGGATCGCGCCGAACCCGACGAGTGCGACCTGCGGCGGGTAGATGACACCGAAGATCTCCTGGACGCCGAGGTCTCCGAGGTTGGTCACGGTGATCGTCGGATCGGCCATCTCGGCGCGCTGCAGGCGTCCCGCCTTGGCCCGCCTCACGACGTCACGGAGCCCCCTCATCAGCTCGTCGACGGACAGGGTGTCGGCGTGGTGGATCGCCGGGGCGACCAGCCCACCGCCGCGCACCGCGACGGCGACGCCGAGATGGATCTCAGCACTGGGGTGAAAGGTGTCGTCGACGAAGAATCCGTTCATGTCGGCCGACGTCCTCGCCGCCCTGGCCGTCGCCGCCAGCAGGAGCGCCGACGGCACCAGGCGGTCGGCGATCGGGCGGGCGGCGTTGATGCGACGCATCCAGTCCAGCGCGCTTCCCATGTCGATCGTGGTGCTGAGGTAGTAGTGCGGGATCTCGTGCTTCGAACGCGCCATCAGTGCACCCACGGCGCGATGCAGCTTGGCGGCGCGCGCGTCGTCGTCGACGCGGCCGGCGGGGGCCGGCGAAGGCACGGGGCGGGAGGCGACCTGCACGGGCCCATGCCAGGCGTCGGCGCCGCGCACGTCCGCCGTCGTCACGGCGCCGCCGGGACCGGTGCCGTCGACCGCGGCGAGATCGATCCCCATCTCCTGGGCCAGACGACGCGCGGCGGGAGACGACCGGACGCGCGGGGATGTCGGCGGGGAGGCAGGGGAGCGGCCCTCGGCGGCGCGTTCGACATCGGACCGCGTGATGGCGCCGTGCTGACCTGTTCCCTGCAGGTGCTCCACGTCCACACCCAGTTCGTGCGCGAGGCGCCGCACGGGCGGCGTGACGTGCAGGACGACGGCGTGCGCCGGCGGCGGGAGAGGCTCCGGCGTGGGCTGCGGAACGGGTCCCGCCGGCGACGGAGCGGTCTCGGCGACCGGCGCCGGCTCGCCGGACGCGCCGTCCGCAGGGACGGCGTCGATGCGCGCGATCGGAGTGCCGACCGGCACGGTGTCGCCGATCTCGACCAGCAGCTCGGCGACGACCCCGTCTTCGAAGCTCTCGATCTCCATCACGGTCTTCTCGGTGTCGACCTCGGCGATGAGGTCGCCGCGGTGCACGCGGTCGCCCGGCTTCACCAGCCAGCCGGTGACCTTTCCCTCGGTCATGTCGGCGCCGAGCGACGGCATCCGGAATTCAGTCATTTCTGCCGACCACCTCGCGGGCCGCCGACAGGACCCGCTCGACGGAGGGGAGCGCGGCCTGCTCCAGATGCTTCGAGTACGGGATGGGGACCTCTGCGCTGCAGACGCGCGCGATCGGCGCGTCGAGGTCGTAGAAGGCGGACTCCGTGAGCCGGGCGCTGATCTCCGCCGAGATGCTCCCGCTGCGCCACCCCTCGTCGATGACGACGGCACGGTGCGTCTTGGCGACCGTGGCGAGGATCGACTCGTCGTCGAGCGGCCGCAGCGACCGCAGGTCGAGCACCTCCGCATCGATCGACTCCGAAGCGAGCGCGTCGGCCGCCTCGAGGGCGGTCGGGAGGGTGCCCCCGTAGGTGATGAGCGAGACATCGGTGCCCGTGCGACGCACCCGGGCCCGATCGATGTCGACGGCCGCGGCGTCGTCGGCCAGCTCGCCGGCGACGTTGTAGAGAGAGCCGTGTTCGAAGATCAGCACCGGATCGGGATCCTCGAGCGCCGTCCACAGCATGCCGCGGGCGTCTTCGAGCGTCGCGGGCGCGAGCACCCGCACACCCGGGATGTGCGCCATCCAGCCCTCGAGGCTGTGCGAGTGCTGTGCGGCCAGCTGGCGGCCGCCGCCCGTCGTCATCCGGATGACGATCGGCACGTTGAACTGCCCGCCCGACATATGGAGGAGCGTCGCGGCGTTGTTCACGATCTGATCCAGCGCGAGCAGGCTGAAGTTGACGGTCATGACCTCGACGATCGGGCGCATGCCGCCGAGGGCCGAGCCGATGCCCGCCCCGACGAAGCCGGCCTCCGACAGCGGCGTGTCCCTGACGCGCGTCGGACCGAACTCTTCGAGCAGGCCGAGGCTCACCGCGAAACCCCCGCCGTAGCGCCCGACGTCCTCGCCCATGAGGAACACCCGGTCGTCCCGTTGCAGCGCCTCGCGCAGTGCGGCACGCAGGGCTTCGCGGTACGTCGTCTTCATGTCGGCGTCCGCTCGCTGTACACGAACCGGGTGAGCTGGTCCACCGGCTCGAGGGTCCCGGACTCGGCGAAGGCGACCGCTTCGCGCACTTCGTCCCCGACCTCCTGCTCGAGGGCCGACCACGCGTCGGCAGACAGCTCGCCGGCCGCCTCCAGTGCCGCCTTCAGCTGTGCGATCGGATCCCGTTCCATCCAGCGCTCCACCTCCGCCTTCTGGCGGTAGCGCTCGGGATCGAACATGGAGTGGGCGCGGAATCGGTAGGTGCGCAGCTCGAGGAAGTGCGGACCCGACCCCGCGCGGATCCCTTCGAGCGCGCGGCGGGCGGATGCCTCGCACGCGAGCACGTCCATCCCGTCGACGGCCCACGCGGTGACCGCGTACCCGGACGCCTTGAGGGCGAGGTCGGTCTGCGATTCGGAGCGCTCGAGAGCCGTGCCCATCGCGTACAGGTTGTTCTCGCAGCAGAAGAGCACCGGGAGGTCCCACAGGGCCGCGAGGTTCATGCTCTCGTGGAACTCGCCCTCGGCGATCGCGCCTTCGCCGAAGAAACAGACGGTCACCGCTTCCCGGCCCGACATCTTGTCGGCCAGCGCGAGGCCGACGGCCAGCGGCAATCCGCCGGCGACGATGGCGTTGCCGCCGAAGAACCGGGTGTCCCGGTCGAAGAGGTGCATCGAGCCGCCCCGCCCCCGGCAGCACCCCTCTGCGCGGCCGTACATCTCCGCCATGATCGCCGTGGCAGGAACGCCCCGCAGCAGTGCGTGGCCGTGCTCGCGGTAGGTCGCCACCACGGAGTCCTCGGGTCCGATCGCGGCCATCACCCCCGCCGCGACCGCCTCCTCGCCGATGTAGACGTGCAGGAAGCCGCGGATCTTGGTCGCGCTGTACTGCTCGACGCACGCCTCCTCGAACCGCCGCACGCGCAGCATCTGCCGGAGCATTCCGCGGACGTGCTCGGGGTCGTGGACGATGGCCGCCGCCGTGCTCTCCTCGGTCATCTCCCGCCCTCCAGCGTCGAGGTGTCGCCCTCCGGCAGACCCAGCTCGCGGGCCTTGAGCAATCGCCGGAGGATCTTGCCGCTGCGCGTCTTGGGGAGCGCGGCGGCGAACTCCAGCCGGCGCGGTGCCACCGCGGCGCCGAGCCGCTTGCGGGCGAACCCGATCAGCTCGCGCTCGAGGGCGGCGGATGCCTCGAATCCGGGTTTCAGCTCGACGAAGGCCTTCACCACCTCGCCGGCGACGTCGTCGGGCACCCCGATCACACCGGCTTCGGCGACCGCGTCGTGCTCCATGAGGCAGCTCTCGACTTCGAAGGGGCCGATGAGGTGCCCGGCGGACTTTATGACATCGTCCGCGCGTCCGACGAACCAGAAGTAGCCGTCCTCGTCGCGGCGGGCGAGGTCGCCGGTGAGATACCAGCCGCCCACGAAGCAGCGGCGGTAGCGCTCCTCCTCGTCGAGATACGCGCGGAACATCGACGGCCAACCGGGGCGGAGGGCCAGTTCGCCCATCTCATCGGGATCCGTCACCAGCTGGGCCTCGTCGTCGTTGACGATCGGCTCGCCGGCGGCGTCCCGGGCCACGATGGCGGCATCGATTCCGGGGAGCGGACGGCCCATCGAGCCCGGACGCACGTCCATGGCCGCGTAGTTGGCGATCATGATGCCGCCCGTCTCGGTCTGCCACCAGTTGTCGTGGATGGGCAGGCCGAACGCCTCCTGCCCCCACACGACGACCTCGGGATTGAGGGGCTCGCCCACGCTCGCGATGAAGCGCAGCGCCGAGAGGTCATGCTCTCGCGCCCGATCGGCACCGGCCTTCATCAGCATCCGAAGCGCGGTGGGCGCGGTGTACCAGACCGTCACGCGCTGCTGGGCGAGGATCCGGTACCACCGATCGGCTTCGAGCTCGTCCTCGTCGACGACGGCGGTCACCCCGTGCACCAGCGGAGCGATGATCCCGTACGACGTGCCGGTCACCCATCCGGGGTCGGCGGTGCACCAGTAGACGTCGTCGCGATGCAGGTCGAGGGCGAAGCGGCCGGTGGCCGAGTGCGCCGTCACGGCGTCGTGGACATGCACGGCGCCTTTCGGCCGGCCGGTCGTGCCGCTCGTGAATGCAGCAGGGCCATGTCTTCGGGTCGTGTGGCCGCGATGGGGCCGTAGGGGGGTGCGCCGGACATCAGCGCGAGGAGGTCGAGCGTGCCGGGCTCCGGCGTTCCCTCCGCGTCGACCAGCAGGACGTGACGCAGAGATGTGAGACGGTCGCGCTGCGCGGCGATCCTCTTGGCGTACAGGGCCCGGGTCGTCACGAGCACGGAGCCGGATCCCAGTTCCAGGCGCTGCGCGACGGGCTCCGGTCCGAACGCCGAGAAGAGCGGGCAGAAGACCGCACCGTGCTTCATGGTGCCGAGGGCCGCGGCGTACAGCGCGGGCATGCGTCCGAGCAGGGAGAACACGCGCTCGCCGCGCCCCACCCCGAGCCCGCGGAGCACGGCGGCGAACCGGTCCGTCTCGGCCGCCAGGTCGCCGTAGGTCAGCGAATGCGTCGCGCCGTCCGCGCGCACGAACCGCAGGGCGTCGTGTCCGCGACGGTCGCCGGCAGCATGACGGTCGACGGCTTCGTGAGCGATGTTCAGGTGGCCGCCCGGGAGGCCGTCCAGCGTGCGGCGCTCGAGGTCCCACCGGAACCCGGCTCGCGTCTGGTCGTAATCCGGGAGATTCGGGGGGACGGGCAGCGCGCCGACGTCCTTCGTGATCGTCGGCCAGCGAGTCGGCGCCGTTGCCCTCATGGCACGAGCGTAGGGACGCGGCCGCTCGCGGCACGGGACCTTCGTCCCTGGTGCGCTGCCCGCGTCGGCGCGATCGTCGAAGCGGGATGCCGGCGCGCCATTCCCGCGCGCGGCCCGCACGGAGGGGCGCCGCGCAGGGTCACGCGTCCGGCAGAGGGGCGGCGGCATGTCGACCGAGGCGAGGATGCGGGCGTGGCGGACCCACGGCCGGGGCGACGCGACGCTGTCGACCGTCGGCGTGCGTTCGCTCGGTGAGTGGGAGGTCCTGGTGAGAGTGGTCGCCTGCGGTGTGTGCAGGACCGATCTCCACGTGATCGACGGCGATATCGCGCAGCACCGTGACCCGGTGATCCCCGGCCATCAGGTCGTGGGCGAGGTGGTCGCGACGGGTCCCGGCGCGTCGCGCTTCCGCCCCGGCGACCGCGTGGGCGTCGCCTGGCTCGCCGCCACGTGCGGCAGCTGCCGCTGGTGCATGTCGGGGCGGGAGAACCTGTGCCCGAGCGCCCGATTCACCGGATGGGACACCGACGGCGGGCACGCGGATCTCCTCGTCGTCGATGAGCGATTCGCTTACTCTCTGCCCTCCACCCTCGACGCCGTCGAAGCCGCACCGCTCCTGTGCGCGGGCATCATCGGGTTCCGCGCGCTGGCTCGCGCCCGGCTGCCGGTCGGCGGGACGCTGGGCGTCTACGGCTTCGGCTCGAGCGGGCACCTGACGGCGCGGATGGCGGCTGCGCAGGGTGCGACCGTGCACGTCATGACCCGTGGCGAGCAGAACCGAGCTCTCGCGAGATCGCTGGGCCTGGGGTTCGTCGGGGCGGAGGCCGACAGCCCTCCCGCGCCGCTCGACGCCGCCATCGTGTTCGCGCCGGCCGGCCCGCTGGCGGCGGTGGCCCTCGAAGCCACCGCACCGGGCGGGACGGTCGTGCTCGCGGGCATCCACATGAGCGACATCCCCGCCATGTCGTACGAGCACCACCTGTTCCGGGAACGCGACCTGCGCACGGTCACCGCCAACACCCGGGCGGATGGCGAGAGCTTCCTGCGGCTTGCGGGCAATCTGGGGCTGAAGGCATCCGTCACCCGCTACCGCTTCGAAGACACGGGGCGGGCCTTGGACGACCTGAGGTCGGGACGCGCTGCCGGATCGCTCGTGATCGACCGCTCGCTGCGCTGAAACCGACGACGCTGCGCGGGCGTCACGGGCGCCGGGATGAGGGGCGGGGACGAAGGTCCCGACATCTGCGGCGTCCCGGGCGGGACGATACGGGGGTGGTCTTGAACGACACCGGCCTCACGTCGAGAGAAGCAGCAGCCCGTCTCGCGGAAGTCGGGCCGAATGTCGTGCCCCACGGCAGAAGCGTGTCGCCCTGGCGGATGATCCTCCGTGAGCTCACGCACCTCCTGGCGGTGCTGCTGTGGATCGCCGCCGCGCTCGCGGTGCTGGCCGGCATTCCGGCGCTGGCGATCGCCATCGTCGTGATCGTGGCCCTGAACGCCGCGTTCGCGTTCGCGCAGGAGTACCGGGCCGACAGGTCGGCCCAGCGGCTGAGCCGGCTGCTTCCGATGGCAGCCCGCGTGATGCGTGACGGCGAGGCGGTCACCGTCCCGGCGGCCGACCTCGTGCCGGGGGACGTCGTGCTGCTGGCGGCGGGCGATCGCGTGGCGGCGGACCTTGATGTCGTCAGCGCCGCAGACCTCGCGCTGGACGAGTCGCTCCTGACGGGGGAGAGCGCCGTCGTGCGACACGCCCCCGGAGACATCCTGCGCGGGGGGACGTTCGTCGTCCAAGGCGAGGCGCGCGCCGTGGTCGTGGCCACCGGCTCCCGGACGGTGCTGGCCGACATCGGCCGTCTGACCGCCGGTGCGCAGCGCCCGCCGAGCCCGATGACCCTCGAGCTCAAGCGCGTCGTGCGCGTCATCGCCGTCATCGCCGCGATCGTCGGGGTGGGCCTCGGGGCGACCTCCCTCCTGCTGGGGCTGGGGCTGACCCAGGCCTTCGTCTTCGCCATCGGCGTGTCGGTGGCGCTGGTGCCAGAGGGGATGCTGCCGACGGTGACGCTCTCCCTGGCGCGCGGTGCCGAGCTCATGGCCGAGAAGCACGCTCTGGTGCGCCGGCTGGACGCCGTCGAGACGCTCGGCGCCACGACCTTCATCTGCACCGACAAGACCGGCACCCTCACCGAGAACCGCATGAACGTGCTCGAGGTCGTGACGGCTGCGGGGATCGTCCGGATCCGCGGCGAGGGGTACGCTCCCACCGCCGACCTGGCCGGGCCACCCGAGGCGGTCGCCCTCGTTCCCCGCGCCGCGCGGGCCGCGCTGCGGTGCGTGGCCGGCAGGGTGGTCGAGCGCGAGGGCCGGTGGGAGGCGGCGGGCGGCCCGATGGAGGCGGCGTTCCACAGCCTCGCGCTGCGGGTGGGGACGGATGCCGAGGCCACAGGTCATCGCGTGCCCTATACGGCCGACCGCCTGCTGAGCTCGTCGCTGGACGGCGATCAGGTGTCGGTGCTCGGTGCGACGGAGGCGGTCCTGGCCCGCTGCCGCGCGGTTCCCCCTCATATCGCGGTCGCCGTGCACGAGCTGACGGGCGCGGGCAGGCGCGTGCTCGCCGTCGCCACCCGCACCTGGACCGCCGCGCCGTCGCCCGAGATGGAGCACGACCTCGACTTCGCCGGGGTGCTGGCCCTGGAGGATCCGCCCCGCGCGGGGGTGCGCGAGGCGCTGGAGAAATGCCGGGCTGCCGGCATCCGGATCGCGATGATCACCGGCGACCACCCGCGCACCGGTGCCGCGATCGCCCGCGAGGTCGGTCTGCTCGGCCCCCGGGGGGTCGTCCTGGACGGGCCGAGCCTGCCCACCACGGACGAGGAGCTGGCCGACGCTGTCGACCACGACGACGGGGTGGTGGTGGCGCGGGCGACGCCCGCCGACAAGCTGCGGATCGCCCGGGCCCTTCGTGGCCACGGGCACGTGGTCGCCATGACGGGGGACGGTGTCAACGACGCGCCCGCGCTGCGCGAAGCCGACGTCGGGGTCGCCATGGGGGCCAGCGGAAGCGACGTCGCGCGCGAGGCGGCCGACGTGGTGCTGCTGGACGACCATCTCGTGACGATCGTGGCCGCCGTCGAGCTCGGCAGGGCGACCTTCAAGAACATCCGGCGCTTCCTCACCTACCACCTCACCGACAACGTCGCCGAGCTCGCCCCGTTCGTGGTGTGGGCGCTCTCGGGCGGCTCCGTCCCGCTCGCGATCGGGGTGATGCAGGTGATCGCGCTCGACATCGGGAGCGACATGCTGCCCGCCCTGGCGCTCGGTGCCGAACCGGCGCGGGATGACGTGATGCAGGGGCCCGCGCGACGGTCGATCGTGGACCGGGCCCTGCTCTCACGCGCGTTCTTCCTGCTCGGGCTCACCGAGGCCGTCGTCGCGCTCGGCGCCTTCCTGGGCGTCCTGCTCGTCGCGGGGTGGCAGTGGGGTGACGGCGTGGACCCGGCGGTGATGGCCGGCGCCTCGGGGACGGCGTTCGCCGCGATCGTTCTGGGCCAGATGGCGACGGCGTTCGCGTGCCGCAGCACGGTCCGGCCGGTGTGGCGAATGCACCCGCGGACCAACCGGCTGCTGCTCGTCGCGGTCGCCGCTCAGGCGGTCCTGCTCGTCGCCTTCCTCGGCATCCCGTTCCTCGTGGACCTCCTCGGCGGTGCCTGGCCGCCGCTTCTCGGATGGGGGCTGGCAGCGCTTGCGGTGCCCGCGATCGTGATCGTCGACGGGCTCTCGAAGCTTCGGCGTCGCCGGATCCGCGAGCGGGAGGGGAGGCTCCCGGCATCAACGGCGCCGGATGCTACGACCCGCGGCTCGTGAAAGATCGGCTGAGGCTCCGCAGCAGCAGGAGGAGCCCGCCCAGGGTGAGCACGCTGCCCAGGAACGAGAACGCCGGCACCTGGTCGGTGATCATGGGGCCGGTGTCGCTGACGCTGAGCATGACGCCGGCGATCACGAGGGTCACGCCCACGATCGTGATCGTCATGCGGGAGACGATCCCGTCGACCCACGAGCGCTCCCGTCCGTCCTCGAACATCCGAACGCGCACCGAGAACGTGCCGCTGTCCAGGTCGCGCGAGATGCTCTCGATGCGGCGGCTGAGGCGGCGCGCCCCCTCGATGAGCACGGCGCCCTGCGACTGCGCCGTCAGGAGCATGTCGTGCATCGAGATCCGCCGCAGCGCCGTGGCCGGAGCGAGCTCCAGGCCCCGCCGCGTGAGGTCGTAATCCGGCTGGAGCAGCCGCAGTGTGCCCTCGAGCGAGCCGAGGGTGCGCAGCACGAGGAGCAGCGACGGCGGTATGGCCAGGCGGTGCCGGCGCAGCGCATCCAGGAGCAGCCGGAAGATGTTCTCGTGTGTGGGGCTGTTGTGCACGCGGGTGATCACGACGCCGATGTCGCGCTGGAGCGCCGCCTTGTTCAGCGATTCGCCGTGTCCGCAGATCAGCAGCACGAGGTCCGTGGTCACGGCGTCGTCCTCGTTGGAGATCGCGATCAGCAGCGGGATGAGGAGGCGGCGCAGGCTCTTCTCGACGATCCCGACCGAGCCGAAGTCGATGAGGGTGACCTCGCGCGCGGCTCCGTCCTCTCGGGCGTCGCCCAGGATGAGATTGCCGGCGTGGAGGTCGGCGTGGAAGACGCCGCGCACCAGCACCTGGTCGAACACCGACCTCACGATCTCGTCCGCGATCGCCGACGACTCCTCCGGAGGCAGGATCGCCGATGAGACGTGCGTGAACGGGGTCCCCACCACGCGCTCCAGCAGCAGCATCCGCTCCGTCGAGAGCTCGCGATACGTCCGGGGGATGCGCAGCGACGAGGCGAAGGCCGCAGTGGCGGCCCGCAGCATCTCGGTGTTGTCGAGCTCGATGCGGTAGTCGAGCTCGTCGTGGAGCGCGCGGGCGAACTCGTCGACGAGTGCGACCGCGCCGTACTCCTTCGCCCAGTCCGTGCGCCGCTCGAGGTCGGTGGCCAGTCGGTGGAGGATGTCGAGGTCGGTGGTGACCTGCCGCCGGGCGAGCGGGCGCTGGATCTTGATGACGACGTCGTCGCCGTTGCGCAGCTGCGCCGCGTGCACCTGGGCGACCGAGGCGGCGGCGAGCGGCTCCGGATCGATGTGCGCGAAGACGTCGTCGATCGTCCCGTTCACCTCGGCGCGGATGGCCGCCTCGGCTTCGGACCAGGGGATCGGAGTCGACTCCATCTGCAGTGTCGCGAACGCCGTCACCAGCTCGCGAGGGAGCACGTCGTCGCGGGCGGAGAGCACCTGCCCCAGCTTGACGAAGGTGACTCCCGCTTCGTTCATCGCGGCGACGAGGGCGACCGCCAGCTCCCGCGGTGCGGGCGGGGTGCGGGGCGTGCCGAACAGCCCGATGCCGTGACGGGAGGCGATCGAGAGGATCTGCGTGTACCGCCGCGCGCGGTCGCGGCGGCGGAACGCCTCGCGGATGGAGGTGATCGGATTCCGCAGCCCGTGCGACGGCCAGGCGAACTCGAGGGTGACGACGCAGGCCACGACTGCGGCGAACAGCCAGCCGAGCGTGAGGGCGAGGAACGAGAGGGCGATGGGGGTGTCTGCCACGATCCGGTCGCCCTCCACCACACCGGCGACCTGCAGCGACCAGGTGGCCAGCGGAAGGGCGGCCAGGAACACGACGAGCGCCGTCACGACGGAGCGGACCCAGCCCACCGTCCCGTCCAGGAGACGCCGCGCGGCCCAGGCTGCGAGCGCGGCGAAACCGACCGAGAACAGACCGAACAGGAGCCATTGCGGCATGTCCGAATTCTTGCAGACGCGACTGCCGCGGCGGCGGGGAAGGACCAAAGACCCCATCCCTCGCGGCGCCGACGACGACGCTGGAGGGGGAGCGGCGACAGGAGCCGCCGACGGAAGGAGTCGCCATGCGCGCGCTGGTGGTCTACGAATCGATGTTCGGCAACACGCGTCGCATCGCGCAGGCGATCGCCGACGGCATGGCGGACGGAGCGGATGTCGCCGTCGCGGACGTCGTCGATGCGCCCACCGCGGTGCCCGCCGACATCGACATGGTCGTCGTCGGGGCGCCCACCCATGTCTTCTCGCTGTCCCGGGATGTCACACGCCGGGAGGCGGCTCGTCACGGCGGCGCGTTCACGGATGTGCCCGAAGGCATCCGCGAGTGGCTGGAGGCACTGCCGGCGCCGGAACGGCCTTACGCCTTCGCCGCGTTCGACACGCGCGTCGACGACATGGCGCTCCTGCCCGGGGCGGCCTCGCACACGGCCACGCGCCTCGCGAGGAAGCTCGGGTTCGACGTGCTGGATCCGGCGAGCTTCCTGGTGAAGGGCTACGAGGGACCCCTCGTCGACGGGGAGCTCCAGCGCGCCCGCGAGTGGGGGCATGGCCTGACCGAGCAGCTCGCGGGGTGAGCGCCGGTCCCGAACCGCTCCCGTCCCGCCCCCGGCCCGCCGGGTTTCTCAGTGCGATGCGCCGGTGCGGCTCGCCGCGTCTTCGGCCTGGCCGCGGGCGGCGGCGTCGTCGTCGTGGTGTCTGCGGGCGGTCGCGAGCCACAGGATGACCGCCGGAAGAACGGGTGCGACGAGCGCGTAGAGGACGCCGGCGCTTCCGAAGACGACGGTCTGATAGGCGATGATGGCGGCCGCGCCGACGGCCCATGAGAGGAGGGCGGCGGCGGCACGACGCGACGCGCCCTCGGCGGTCGCGAAGAACGCGATGATCCCGTTGGCGAGGAACGGCGCGACGAACACGCCCTGCACGGCGGGGGAGAGGTTCTCCGACGCCCCGACAGCGGCCCCTGCCGCAAGAGCGAAGACCACGGAGACGACGGCGTAGCCGACGAACGACAGGCACGCCACCACGAGCGCGCGGACGATGCGGTCGAACACCGGAGGAAGGGCGGTGAGCACTCCCTCGGGGTGGCGCGCGATGAACGCCGTGAGCACGCTGAACAGCAGCGTCTGCACCAGCATCTCCGGCATCCCGATGAGGTGGTACCACCACGGCAGCTGGCTGTACACCGCGCCTTCCAACGACCCGGGCGCCGCCGCCGGGGTCGAGAGGATGCCGATGCCGATGAACAGCAGCCACAGCCAGAGCCACCCGAGCCGTCCGGCGAGGACGGATCGGAACGGCAGCAGCACCGCCGCGATGAGCAGTCCGCGGACCACCTGCAGCAGGGGACCCACGATCACCGCCACCGAGCCGAACGGGCGCATGAAGTCGCTGATGACCGGTTGGGTGAACAGCTCCTCGTAGTCGAGCAGCGCCGCCGCGACGAGACCGATCGCGAAGTACGTCACGACGTGCGCGACCGTGACCCGCACGAGGAAGCCGGCGACAGGCCGGGATGAGAGCATGACCCCAGCCTGGGCCGCAGGCGCACGCCCCCCCGGGCCGAAGGTCCCGCGCGGGAGGCCGGTGCTCACCGGATCGACTCGAGCGCGGCCAGCTCGGTGCGCACCGCGGATGCCACAGCGGCTCCGTCGATGTAGCCGGCGTCGAAGTGCACGCCGACGCAGAGCCGCCCGGCATACGAGACCACCGCGACGCCCAGTCGCACGTTCGCGGCCAGCACCGAGACCGGCCAGAGCTGGGTGAGCGCAGCGCCGGCGAGGTGCAGCTCGTGAGCCGGACCGGGCACATTCGTCACGAACCCGCCGACCAGATGCTGCCGGTGCGCGATGCGGTCCATGATCCGAGCGCCCACCGGGCCGCGCATGAGCTCCAGCGTGCCCTGGCGGCGCGCTTGCACCTTCTCCGTCCTCGTCTGCACGGCGATCCGGGCGACGTTGTCCCTCACCTCAACACCGCGCAACGGCAGGCGGACGAGCATGACCCCCACCTGGTTGCGGGAGTCCCCGCGCCGCGTCAGCGCGACGGGGACCGACACCGGCAGCTCCGACGGCACCGGATGACCGCTCTGCGCGAGTGCGGCCCGGTACCCGGCCGCGGCGACGGCGAGCGCGGCGTCGTTCACTGTGGCGTCCACGCCGTGGGCGGCCGCGGCGATCCGCCCGAGATCGCCGTCGGCGAAGATCACGCCGTGACGACTGCTGCGCGCACCCAGCAGCACCGTCTCGGGAAGGCCTCGCGCGGTCAGCGTCGTCATGGTCCGCCGCAGCCCGAACAGTGCGCGGCCGACGCGGCTGCCCGCGGGCAGGGCGGGGGACGAGCGGCGCGGCGGAGCGATCGGCTCGTCGGCGGTTGCCGTCGCGTCCGCCAGCAGCCTCTGGATGAGGTCCGCCGCGGCCATGCCGTCCGCGAGGACGTGGTGGATCCGGAGGATCATCGCGGCGCCGCCCCGTGCCGGCGCGAGGAGCAGCTCCCACGGCGGTCTCGTGAGCGGCAGGGGCTCGACCATGAGGGCACCGCACCTTCGCTCGAGCTCCTCGAGTCCCTCGATGGCCGGGACGACGCGGACCTGCGCAGCGAGATCCGGTTCGCAGTCCGCCCACTCGTGGTGGCGGCCGGCGCGGACGGGCACCTGGCGGAGCTCCGGGATGCCGGCGACCCGGCGCCCCACCGCCGCCCGGACGGCCTCCGCGTCGAGTTCGCCGGCGTCCGAGACGAACCCTCCCGGTGCGAGCAGGCCGGCGACCAGGAAGACGTTGACCTGGCCGGGGTGGTCGAGGACGAGATTGGCCTCGTCGGCCGGTCTGAGTGCTCGCTCCCGTCGCACGTGAGGCCTCCCTCCCGCGCCGTGGTGCGGCATCCGTTCCGCTCACCGACGGCATCGCGGCACCGATGGCGCGTGCTCCAGTGTGCGGCGGTGCCCACCGGTCCCGCGGGTCGATGGTCCCACCGGGCGCGGCACGGCGCCGGAGGACTTACGTCCCACCGGCGCGGCAGCCATGCCGCAAGGCTGGTTCCGTACAGATCCCACAGAGGAGAGACAAATGCGAAGTGCAGTCGTCCGACAGCTCGGAACGCCGGCCCAGGTCGAGGAGCGTCCCGTCCCGCAGCCGGGGCCCGGACAGATCCTGATCCGGCTCGAGGCCTGCGGACTGTGCCACACCGACATCCACGCGATGCAGGGAGACTGGCCTGTGAAGCCGAACCTGCCCCTGGTGCCCGGGCACGAGGGCGTCGGGATCGTCGAGGCGCTCGGCGAGGGCGTGACCACGCGTCAGGTCGGACAGCGCGTCGCGATGCCGTGGCTCGGGCACGCGTGCGGCGAATGCCGCTACTGCGTGGACGGCCGCGAGAACCTCTGCGAGAGCCAGTACAACAACGGCTACGCGGTCGACGGGGCGTACGCGGAGTACATGCTCGCCGACGCGCGCTATGCGGTGGTGGTCCCCGACGGCGTCACGCCGCTGGATGCTGCGCCGCTCACCTGCGCCGGCGTCACGACGTACGCCGCGATCAAGAACGCGCACGTGATCCCCGGCGAGACGGTCGTCGTGTTCGGCGTCGGCGGCCTCGGCCACCTCGCGGTTCAGTACGCGCGACTGGTGGGCGCGAAGGTGATCGCGGTCGACGTCACCGAGGAGAAGCTCGCCCTCGCGACCGAGCTCGGCGCGGACCACACCGTCAACGCCCGGACCACCGATCCGGTGGAGGCGATCCGCGACCTCGGCGGAGCGGACGTCGCCGTCGTGCTCGCCGTCGCTCCGGCGGTCTTCCGTCAGTCGTTCGACGCGCTCAACCGCGGCGGCCGGCTCGTCCTGGTGTCGCTGCCTGCCGACGGCACGATCACGCTCCCCATCTTCGAGACGGTGCTCAAGGGCATCAGCGTGATCGGCTCGATCGTGGGGACCCGCCAGGACCTCACCGAGGTCTTCACCCTTCACGCCGCCGGTCGCACCCGGGTCATCACCGAGACGCGCGACCTGGACCAGGTCAACAGCGCGGTCGACGAGGTGCTGGAGGGGACGGTTCCGGCGAGGCTCGTCTTCACCTACCACACCGCGGACGTGATGCAGCGCTGACGGCCGGGCGGAGGGCGGATGCCACGCGGCATCCGCCCTCCGCCGCGCGCAGGACCGCGCCGACACCGCGGAGCGGGCGCCGAGCGTGGTGCGATCAGGCCTGGCCTCCGCCGCCGGCGGTGCCGTCAGAGCCGCCTGGCGCCGAGCCGGACCGCGGGGCGGCGGGCGCTTCGGACGACCCGCCGGTCGTCGCCGAGACGGCGCCGGCGCCCAGCAGGGCTCCCAGGATGCCGATCCCCGCTGCGGCGTCGAGGATCTGCGACGCCATCAGCGCCGAGATCACCCCGACTCCGAACAGGACGATGACCAGCCGCCCCCAGTTCTTGACCACGAACGGGATCACGATGGGGGGAGCGGATGCCGCGGCCGCCGGCTTCGGCCCGATCTCCACCTCCTTCGCCTCGAGCTCGATCCGGTTCCCATCGGCCTGCGTCACGGTGGCGGCGACCTTGTGGCTGCCGTCGGCCGCGAACGTCGCGAGGATCGTGCGGCCGCCGTCGATCCGTTCGATCGTCGCCCCCTCCACGTCCCACGCGACGGTGGCGTCGTCGGGGAGGTTCTCGACGGTGAACATCAGAGCCGTGTCCTTCTGCCCGGTGCTGCCGCCGACGATCGCCGGCCCCACGCGAACGCCCCGCTCCACCGCTGCGCCGGAGTCGATCCCCACCGGGGGGCCGCCCTCCGTGGTGGCGAGCTTCTCGATGACCCGGAGCGCGTCGCGATGGTAGAGCCAGGCGAAGGCCAGGGCCAGGATGATGACCACGATGGCGCTGACGAGCAGCCCGACGGCCAGGTAGTAGTTCGACAGTGCGACGTCGACCGCGGCCGGATCGGCCGGCGTCGGACCCGGCGACGGTTCCGCCGCCACGGCGAGTGCAGCATCAAGAGACATGAGCGCCCCATTCCCCAGTTGGGCTGAGCATGCACCCATCTCAGAGCGCCGTCAATCACCCGCCCGCTCCGCGTCGTCGGGGGCCGCCGTGACGGCTTATGCTTCGAGCCATGGGAACGATCTTCTACGGCGGTGACGCCACGCCGATCCACATCGAGGATCGCGCGCTGGCTCACCTGAAAGTCGTCATCGCCACGAAGCTGCGTCGCAACGAGAGCTTCACGCTGACGTGGCGTCACCAGGACGATCAGCCGGGCGGACGCAGCACCATCTGGCTGCACCCGTCCATTCCGCTGCGGTTCGTGTTCGATCACGCGGAGCCTCCCGAGCTGAGCCGCCGGTGGATCGAGGACCTCGCGCAGTCCGCGAACAGCTCGGGTGGCGTCACCCTGGTGGACGAGAACGTGGCTGCCGGTCCGGTGCCTGAGGAGCAGGGTGTCCCCGGCGACGTCTCGCTCGGCAGCGTCGAAGTCGAGAGCCTCGAGGTGAGCAGACTGACCGTCGGGGGCGCGGAGGTGTCGGGGGACAGCGTCCGAGGGTAGCTCAGCTCGACAGCTGTCTCGGGTCGATCACCAGTTCGCGGCTCACGAGCCTTGCCGCCACGCCGCTGAGACTCTGCTGGTGGCTGCGTGCATACGCACGGATGATCTCGAACGCCTCGTCGATGGCGACGCCGTGAGTGTGGGCGACCACTCCCTTGGCCTGTTCGATGATCACCCTGCTCCGCAGCGCGTGCTGCAACTGTGCCGTCAGCTGCTCGCCCCGCCGGATGGAACGCTCCTGGAGGATGCCGATCGTCGCCACGTCGGCGAAGGCCCGGGCCGCGGTCAGGTCGGATTCCTCCAGGGGGCCGTCTCCGGTGACGAGGAGATTGAGCGTGCCGATGATGTGTTCGCGAAGCTTCATCGGGATCGCCGTGACCGCCCCGAACCCCAGCTCGACGGCGCTCTCGCGGAAGGCGGACCACTCCGGAGGCGACTCCGAGATCCGGGGCACCGTCACCACTTCGCCCGTGCCGAACGCCTCGATGCAGGGACCGGCCTGCGCGGCGAGCTGGATGAGTTCGACGAGCCGGCTCGCTTCGCTGGTCGACGCCACGAGCTCGAGGCGATTGTCGTCGCCGGCGAGGAGGATTCCCGCCGCGGACGCGCCGAGGATGTCACGGCAGGCGTCGACCAGCACCTGGAGGAGGTCGACGACGTCGTATTCGGCGACGAGCGTGTCGGCGAGCTTCGCGAACGTTCGCACCAGCTCGGCCTCTCGCACGATGGCGCTCATTGCTCCACCTCGATACGGCCATCGTGGTTCACGAACCGCAGGCGCCTCTGAACGATGTCCTCGGCGATCTCGGCGACCGCGCGTCCGGAGGCGAAGGCGTGACCCTGGATGGCCAGAAGCGCGGCGTCCGGACCGACCTGCAACTGTGCGAGCACCATGCCGGTCGCCTGGTGGACCACTCGGCGAGAGGCGGGGCTCGTGGAGCTGAGGTCGCCCTGTTCACCGATCGCACGGGTGAGGATGTCGCGTCCGATGGCGTCCGCGATGGCGGATGCCTCCCCGGTGTGCCGCGTGGTCAGCGCGACCGGCATCAGCGAATAGAGGTCGACGGCGCCCAGACGCAGCGGCCCGACGGCGAGCGGGAACGCGAAGATCGACGCCACGGACTCCGCGCTGCTGGCAGCCGAGAAGGCGGGCCAGCGGGTGCGGCCCGCGGTCGCGAAGCTCGGCTCCTCGACGGGTGCCATCGAGCGCAGCGCGTCCCAGCACGGCCCCTCACCGAGGTCCATCTGCCATTCGTCCAGTCGGGCGGCGCGATCGTCCGACGCCGACAGCGTCTCGCTGCCCAGCACGTCGCCCAGTGTGGACACCGACGCGCCGCTCACGGGGAAGAGGCGGACGAAGGGCGCGCTGTAGTCGGCAGGCCGGAACGATCCACGATCGAGAGCCTGCATGACGTCGCCCACGCTGTCGCTCATACAACTGAGAGGTTAGTCGCCCCCCGCACCGGATGGGTGCGGCACGAGCGTGCCGTCCGGGCCTTGGATCAGGACCTCACCGCGTTCGCGGCGGAGGACGATCGCGGCCGCCGCCTCGACGGCCTCCGCCTCGGTGTCGTAATGCGCCGACGGCCGCCGTGCGTGGCCCTTGCAGACATCCCATCCGCCTCGTGACTCGTTCCGCGCCACCACCCAGATCTCGCCACGGCGGCGACCGCCTGGCTCGGTCCTCCGTGACCGGGGCGGAAAGCTCGCGGGACCTGACCCGCCCGGCAGGCCGGGCGCGTCCTGATCTTCGAGTTCGCCGTGACCGCCCGCTGTCGTCATGACCTGACCGTACGCCGTGAACATGTGCGGCTCACAGACAAGCGCCCGCGGGCGTAGCCTCACAGAATGGAATCCGGCGAGCCGTACACCGCTCAGTTCGATGAAGTGAGCGTCGGCGGGCAGGTCCGGCTCACCGTGGGCGTCGAGCTTCGGGATCGAGAGTCCGACGGCTCGATCCCGACCGAGGCCTGGTTCCACGGCGAGGAGTTCCGTCTGGACGTCGAAGACCAGGACGGCGTCGCCGTCTACGTGAGGCGGCTCTGACAGGCCGGCATCATGATGTCCGGGGCGGCGACGTCGTCGTAACCGGGAAGCGGTGTGCATTAGGCTAGCCTTACCTGTCTCGTCCCCAGGAGATCTCCCATGCCTTCACGCCCGCGCTTGTCCGCGCGCCCCGGCCGCCTCCTCGCCGGTTCGGCGGTCCTCGCCGTCCTCGCACTCGCCGGCTGCGCCGGCGGCGCGGGCGGTGCGGACACCGCCGCTGACGCCGACGCCCTCGTCGTCTACAACGCCCAGCACGAGCAGCTGACCGAGGAATGGGCCGAGGCGTTCACCGCTGAGACCGGCATCGACGTGGTGCTGCGCAACGGCGATGACAGCGAGCTGGCGAACCAGCTCGTGCAGGAGGGCACGGCGTCGAAGGCCGATGTGTTCCTGACCGAGAACTCGCCCGCGATGTCGCTCGTCGAGGAAGCAGGCCTTTTCGCACCGGTCGACGACGGCACGCTCGCCCTGGTGCCGGAGCAGTACCGGCCCGCGTCCGGCCTGTGGACCGGCATCGCCGCTCGCTCCACGGTGCTGGTCTACAACCCCGACCTCATCTCCGAGGATGAGCTTCCGGCGTCGCTTCTCGATCTCGCCGAGCCGGAATGGAAGGGACGCTGGGGTGCCGCGCCCGCCAAGGCGGACTTCCAGGCGATCGTGTCCGCGGTGCTCGCCACGCAGGGCGAGGACGGCGCGCGGGAGTGGCTCGAGGGCATGGCCGAGAACGCCGTGGAGTACCGCAACAACATCGTCACGATGAAGGCCGTCAACGCCGGCGAGGTGCCGGTCGGGATCATCTACCACTACTACTGGTACCGGGATCAGGATGCCGCCGCCGAGGACAGCTCGAACACGGCGCTGCATTACTTCGGCAACCAGGACCCAGGTGCGTTCGTCAGCGTGTCGGGCGGCGGCGTGCTCGAGAACGCGCCGCACGCCGACGAGGCCCAGCAGTTCCTGGCGTTCCTCGCCGGGGCGCAGGGCCAGGCCATCCTCGGCGAGGGCTACAGCTTCGAGTACCCCGTCGCCTCGGGCGTCTCGGCCAAGACCGAGCTGCCCGCGCTCGCCGAGCTCGGCGCTCCCGTCATCGACCCCTCCACGCTCAACGGTCCCGCCGTCATCGAGCTCATGACGGAAGCCGGACTCCTCTGACCCAGCTGCACACGCGCGCGACGGCGGGCGGAGCGGCCGAGAGGCGCCCGCCCGCCGCGCTCGTGGCTGTCGTCGTGGTGCTCGCGCTCGGCGCGCTGGTGCCCATCGTGTACGTCGTCCAGGCCGCCGTGGCGATGGGTTGGGACCAGCTGTCGGCGCTCGTGCTGCGGCCCAAGGTCGGCGAGCTGCTGGTGAACACCGTGCTGCTGGTGCTCATCGGCGTGCCGGCCACGATCTTCCTCGGGGTGGGCGGGGCGTGGCTGGTGCAGCGTACGACGCTTCCCGGCCGCGCCGTCATCAAGGTCGCGCTCGCCGCTCCGCTGGCCATCCCGGCGTTCGTCGCCAGCTACGGCTGGGCGAGCGCGATCCCCTCCCTCAACGGGCTGTGGGCCGCCGTGCTGGTGGCGACGCTGGCGTACTTCCCGCTGGTGTACCTGCCGGCGCTCGCCGCCATCCGCGGCCTGGATCCGGCGCTGGAGGAGACGGCCCGCACGCTCGGCATGGGGTCGTGGGCGGTGTTCTTCCGCGTCGTCGCGCCTCAGCTGCGTCTGGCGGTGCTGGGCGGGGCGCTGGTGGTCGCGCTGCACCTCCTCGCCGAGTACGGAGCGTTCGCGTTCCTGCGCTTCGACACGTTCACCACGGCGATCGTGGTCGCCTACCAGAGCACCTTCGCCGGTCCGAACGCCGCCGCGCTCGGCCTGGTGCTGGCGCTGCTGTGCCTCCTGCTGCTCGTCGCGGAGTCGGCCGCGCGCGGCCGCGCCCGGTATGCCCGCCTGGGGAGCGGCTCGCCCCACCCCGCCGCCACGCTGCGGCTGGGCCGCTTCACCGCACCATCGCTGATCGCCGTCGCGGTGGTGCTGACGGGTGCGCTCGTGGTGCCGCTCAGCAGCGTCGGGCGGTGGCTGATGCGGGCCGATCCGGCTGCGTTCGCAGAGGTCGGGGTGGCCGCGCTGCAGACGCTGGGTCTCGCACTGGCCGGGGCGGTGTGCACGATCGCCGTCGCGCTGCCGTTCGCGTGGCTCGCCGTGCGCTATCCGGGACGGGTCTCACGGGTGCTCGAGGGGGCGGCGTACCTCGCCAGCAGCCTGCCGGCCATCATCGTCGCGCTGGCGCTCGTCGCCGCCACGCTCGCGTTCGCACCGGCGCTGTACCAGACCCCGTTCACCGTCGTGGCGGCGTACGTCGTCATCTTCCTCCCGCGCGCACTGGTGCCGCTTCGAGCCGGCCTCTCGCAGGTCCCGGAGTCGCTCGAGGAGGCCGCGCGCGCGTTGGCGGTGAGCCCGGCGGCCGCCCGCATGCGCGTCACCGTGCCTCTCCTGCTCCCGGCGATCGGAGCGGGAGCCGCCCTCGTGGCGCTGGGCGCGGCGAACGAGCTCACCGCCACCCTCCTGCTCGCCCCCACGGGCACCAGCACCGTGGCGACGAGCTTCTGGTCTGCGGCATCCGCTCTCGACTATCCCGCCGCGGCGCCGCACGCGGTGCTGCTCGTGCTGCTGTCGGTGCCGGCGGTCGCGCTGATGTTCACCCACGCGACGGGGAGGACCGTTCGATGACCCTGCGACTGGACGGCGTGTCGAAGGCCTTCGGCGACACCGAGGTGCTGCGCGACGTCTCGCTCGAGGTGCCGCGCGGCACGCGCCTTGCACTGGTCGGCGCCTCGGGCAGCGGGAAGACGACGCTGCTGCGTCTCGTCGCGGGTTTCGTGGATCCCGACGCCGGCGTCATCAGCCTGGGCGGCGACGAGCTGTCGCGACCCGGCCGCAGCGTCCCTACCCACCGCCGCGGCATCGGCTACGTGGCGCAGGACGGCGCGCTGTTCCCGCATCTGTCGGTGGGGCGCAACATCGCCTTCGGCCTGCCCCGCGGCCCCGGCCGCGTCCAGAGAGTGCGGGAGCTGCTCGAGCTCGCCGCGCTGCCCCCGGCCTACGCCGATCGCATGCCGCACGAGCTGTCCGGCGGGCAGCAGCAGCGAGTCGCCCTGGTCCGGGCGCTCGCCCAGCAGCCCCGCATGATCCTCCTCGACGAGCCGTTCAGCGCCCTCGACACCGGACTGCGCTCGTCCACCCGGGACGCCGTCATCGAGGTGCTGGAGCGCAGCGGCGTCACCGCCGTTCTGGTCACGCACGACCAGGAGGAGGCGCTCTCGTTCGGCCACCAGGTCGGCGTGCTCGTCGGCGGCCGGCTGGTGCAGTCGGGCGACCCGATGGCCGTGTACGACGCGCCTGTCGACGCCTCGGTGGCGCTCTTCCTCGGCGACGCCCTCGTCATCCCCGCCCACGTCGACGCCGACGGCGTCGAGTGCGGATTCGGCCGCCTCGCCGTCCGGCACGATCTCTCCGGCGGAGCGGAGCACGTGCGCGCGATGGTCCGGCCGGCGCAGCTGCGGGTCGCCGCGGCCACGCACGGTGCCGCCGCCGCACTCGCCGCGGTGGCCAACGCGGTCGTGACGGCCGTGCGTCCCGCGGGGTCGACCGCCGACCTGCGCCTGCGCGTCGGGGCGGGGGAGCTCGCGACCGAGCTGGTGTACCGGGTTCCCCAGCACCGTGCCGCGGCGTTCGCTCCCGGCACGGCGGTGCGGGTGGTCGTCGAAGGCGGTGTCGTGCTCTACTCCGCGGCCGCCGCCACGACGGGGAGCATCGTCACGGCTGGAGGGCCCGGGACCGCTTCCGCCCCGCTTTGAGCCTCTTCATCACGGCTGGCGCGGCACCGCTGGCGGTGGCATAGGCCCGGTAGGCGAGCACGCCGACCACGAACGAGAGCAGCGTCCCGAGCCACGGCGCGCTCTGCTCGAACGGCGGGTAGACCTGCCAGTGCGTGAGATACACGAACAGCGACGCGGCGGCGACCGTGACGAGCACCGGCACGGCGACGCGCGGCACCGGGACGGCTCGAATCCACAGGAGCGCCAGGATGCCGCCGACGACGATCGCCTCGCGCCCGGGGTCGCCGAAGAAGCCATACGCGGATGCCACGGCGAGCGCCGACACCGCCAGCCGCCGTGCCGTGGTGTCGGCCCGCGCGACCAGCCAGCCGAGCGCGACCAGCCAGAGCACGACGGGGGCGGTGTAGCGCTCGACGTGCTCGGCGGTGAGGCCGGTGAGTGCGAACCGCGCGGCGAGCGCGGCACTGAAGACCACGAGCGCGAACGTGAAGGGCGCGCGCCGCTCCAGCCGGTCGACCGGGCGCACCGCGAACAGCAGGGCCGCACCGGCGATGGCCCACACCATCGCCTCGAGGAACCAGAACTGCCACTGTTCGCTCCACCGGCCGTCGCCGGGGACGAAGTTGTTGACCAGTGCGACCGTCGTCGGCGCGTACTGCCCGGTGACGAGCGCGACCGCTCCGATCCAGAGCACGGCCGGCACCACCAGCTGGGACGCGCTGCGTCCCAGGCGCCGCAGCCGCGTCGTGCCGGCGACGGGCGCCAGCTGGAACCTCGCCAGGTTGTACCCGGCGACGGCGAGCAGCAGGTGTGCGCCGCCCTGCAGGGTGAGGAGGTCGGCATGCGTGGCGACGATGAGGAAGATCGCGGCCGCGCGCAGCAGCACCGGCGTCTCCAGCCGCGTCCAGACTCTGCGGCGCGGTGGAGAGGCCTGGCGCGCCGGGGGAGCGGTCGCTGCCGGCAGCTCGCTCCCGGTCGTCGGTGCGGCTCTGCCGTCTGCCGACGGGGCAGGCGGTGCCGGTGGCCGGTGCCGCGCTGCCAGCTCCCGCGGCGTGAGGGCCGGCCAGTCCCGCGGCATCGATCCGAGCATCTCCCCGAGTCGCAGCGAGATCTCGACGTAGCTGAGCGAGTCGCCGCCGAGCCCCGCGAACGAGTCGTCGAGCCCGGCATCCGGCTCTCCCAGCAGTGCCGCGTAGAGATCGCGCACGCGTTCGGCCGTCACCGCGTCGCCCGGTGGCGCGGTCGCCTCGCTCGCGCGGATCGCAGGGTCGCGCAGCTCGGCGTACCGCGCGAGAGCGGCATAGTCGCGCTTCCCGTTGGACGTGCGAGGGAACTCGGCGACGGCGTATGCCGAGATCACGCGCGGCGGCAGGCCGGTCAGCGCGGCGGCGCGAGCGCGGGCCCGCTCGGCCGTGCGTTCCGATGTCGCGAAGAGCAGCAGGCGCTCGTCGGCGCTCGTCGCGCGCGCCTCGATGCCCTCCTCGGCCAGCAGCTGCTCGATGCGGTCGAGGTCGAGGCGCAGGCCGAAGACCTTCACGAAGCGGTTGATCCGGCCGACGATCTCGTACAGGCCGTCGTCGCGTCGTCGTCCCACGTCGCCCGTGCGCAGCTCGGTCAGGCTGGGACCGAGCGCGAAGTCCTCGGGAGTGTGCGCGTACCCCATCATGACGTTCGGGCCCTGGTAGACCAGCTCCCCGGTTCCGCTTTCGTCGACGGCGTCGATGCGGAAGGACCCGCCGGGGATCGGCCGGCCGATCGAGCCCGCGTGGGTCGCGGCCAGGTCCGGCGGGAGGTATGCCATGCGCGCCGTCGCCTCTGTCTGCCCGTACATCACGAACAGCTCGAAGCCGCGCTCTCGGCCGAGCTGCGCGATCCGCCGCACCGATTCGGGCGCCATGCGCCCGCCCGCCTGGGTGACGTAGCGGAGCGAGGGCAGCTCGCGCGCGGCGAAGCCCGCCGCATCGAGGAGGTCGAAGGTGTACGGCACCCCGGCGAACGACGTCACCCCGTCGCGGCGCGCCTGGATCCAGAACTCCTCATCGGCGACCGACCTGCCGGTGAGCACCACACTGGCGCCCGCGAGCAGGTGACTGTTGACCACCGAGAGTCCGTAGCAGTACTGCAGCGGAAGCGTGGTCGCCGCACGGTCCGCGGGGCTCAGCCGCAGGTACTCGCCGATGGCCGCCGCGTTGCTGCGCACGTTCTCCGCCGACAGCCGCACGAGCTTGGGAGACCCGGTCGACCCCGACGTGCTCGACAGCACCGCGAGATCCGGGTGGAAATCGTGCCGGCTGCCGACGCGACGCTCCTCGAGCACCCAGCCCGACGGGCCGTCCGCGGCGACGAGATCGGGGTCGAACCGGGCGATGAGGGCGGCGCGGTGCGCTCGCGCGCCCTCCTCGCCGGACCCGTCCACCAGCAGCACCGGGTGTCCGCCCTCCAGGGCTGCGAGGTACGTCACGATCGGTTCGACCGCATTGCTCGCCGCGATCATGACGAGTCGACGGATGCCGCCCATCTCGTCGCGACGACGTGCCACACGCTCGCGCAACTCGTCGTAATCCACGCGAACGCCGTCGGCGATCAATGCCGGGTGGTCCGGGCTACCTCCCAGAAGCGAGAGGCCGGGCGCGGTGGCGGTCGCAGTCATCGAGGTGGGGGATTCCTCCGAGGGTGCGGCTGGCGGGAGCACGCGACGGGCAGGGCAGGTATGGCTATCCTAACCTGCTCGTCCGCGTCAGCCGCTCGCGAGGAGCTCAGCGGAACGGCCACTCGGAGTGATCACCGGGGAGTGCCTGCTCCTCGCCGGGTGCGTCCGGAATCTCCATGCGCTCGACGAACACGGGAACGCCGGGACTGATGAGAACCGACACGGACGCGCTCGTCGACGCCGTCGGCAGGTCGACGACACCTCCGCCCGCGAGGATCCCCGCCATCAGCTGCGCCAGCACAGCTGCCTCGTCGACGTCCATCGGGAGGCGATGGACGTAGTCGCCGATGATCAGATCGATTGCGTGCACGTAATCTCCCTTCCCCCGCACGGTACGTCGGCTGAACCGGCACCACCTCGGGGGTTGCGCACGGCCGATGTCCGTGCTCAGTGCCCGGTGATGACGGGCCGCCTGCTCCGCCCATTCCTGCGACGCCGTCCCGGGGGCATGCCCGCCTGCGGTGAACACCGGATCGGATGCCGCGCCCGCGCCGAACTGACCGACGCGGCCGTATTCGGCGAGGACTCTGCTGACACCGAATCCCTGCGCGTCTTCATTGCTGTCGATCACGGCCGACGCTATGAACAGACCGACGAGTATGTGTCGCGACGGTGGGCGCGAAAAGCAAGGGGGGCGCGCATATCCAGACAGTCTGATTCGCTCGTAGCAAGGGTGCACGCGCGCCCGGCTCGTCGGCGACAACGCCGATGATCGCGACTGGACAGAGGAACGCACCAACCGATGGACGAGGCCACGCCATGACTGATGTAGCGGATACCGACCGCCGGAGCGGGGATGCCGCGCGATCCACACAACTGGCAGCCGTCATCTACAACCCGATCAAGGTCGACCTGCCGGCGATCAGGGCCGTCGTCGCGGCCGAGCAGACGGCTGCGGGCTGGGGTGAGACGCTGTGGTTCGAGACCAGCGCCGAAGACCCGGGGCAGGGCATGACCGAGGAGGCGCTTGCCCAGGGCGCGACGATGATCATCGTCGCTGGCGGTGATGGCACGGTGCGGGCTGTGGCCGAAGCCGTGCGCGCGCGGCCTGTCTCGCTGGCTCTGCTGCCTTCCGGCACCGGCAACCTCCTCGCCCGGAATCTGAAGCTCACGCTGGATGATCTCGAGCACTCCATCCACTCCGCGTTCACGGGGGAGGATCGGCAGATCGATCTCGGGATGATCGAGATCCGCCGCGAAGACGGCACTGTCGACCGCCACGCTTATCTGGTCATGGCGGGGCTCGGACTCGACGCGAAGATGCTCGCTCACACCGATGACGAGCTGAAGGCCAAGGTCGGCTGGCTCGCCTACGTGAAGGCCATCGCGACCGCGTTGCGCGACAAGAACCAGCTCAGGGTGCGCTACCGCCTGGACGGACACCGAGTGCGGTCGTTGCGCGCGCACACGATCATCATCGGCAACTGCGGTTCGCTGCAAGCGAATGTGCTGCTCCTGCCGGACGCGGCCGTCGACGACGGTCTGCTGGACATCGTCCTGCTCCGGCCCGAAGGATTCATCAGCTGGGCGCAGATCGTGACGAAGATCATCTGGGAGAACGGCGTGCTCAGCCGCACCCGCTTGGGCCGGAAGTTCCGCACCAAGGAGGTGGACGCCCTCAACTACATCAGGGGAGCCCTGTTCACCCTCATCGTGAGTCGCCCCGAGCTGATCGAGCTCGACGGCGACGAGTTCGGCCGCGCGGTGGCCATCCGCACCTGGGTGGAGCCGCGACAGCTCACTGTGCGGGTGCCCGCCGAATCCAGCGACTGACGCGGAACGTATCAGGTGCCGACGCGGGCCAACTCTGGTTCTCGGTGCGCGGCACCGTCGAGCGACAGGTCGACAGGTTCGGGAATGAGCCACAGGCCGGCGGTGGTGGCGGCGGCGGCGGCCAGGATCGCCAGCCAGGCCGGGTTGATCGTCGCGGCGGTGGGTCGGTCGAACGCGAACCTCAGGGGAATGTCCGGTGACATCCAGAAGCTTTCCGCGGAGCGGATGTGCTCATCCATGTCGCACCGGAACAGAAACCGTTCGCCACGGCGCAGCTTGGTGACGATGACGACCTGCAGATGCAGCAGCATGCGGTCGTCGATCACGGAGCCTTGCCCCAGCTGGCCATACGTGAAGGTGCCCATCGTGGTTTTCCAGTCCGCGTTCCCACGCCGTCGGGTCGGTGGAGTTGACCGGGGTCTGGGGCACTCACTTCAGAGTATGTCGCGTCCATAGGCCCCGCAAGGGCGAGCGCTCGGGCCCGATGCGCCGCGGCCGGCCGCCTATGAGTATGAGGACGAGCTTGCGCGTCGCTACGATCTCCGAGGCGCGGGGGCCCGCGCTGGCAGCGCGAGCATTGACCGCGCGGCTACCTCTTCCTACCGCGCCGCTGCTTCCGGGTTAGCGGCGAGACGTGGGCCAACCTGTTCGTGGTCTGCCCGGGCGAACCCCGCGAAAGCCCGACCCGGCCCTGCCCACCCGCCGAGAGCGTGGGCGAGGGACCCGCACGAGACTCGAGTGTCGAGATAGACATCGTGGTCACGGTCGAGCTCGAGGCACCTCGACACCGAATTCTCACCCGGGCAGGTCGCCTCTCTGGAGCGACGAGGCATGCGATAGATCAGATCCAAGACTGGCGCGAGTGGCTAACGCTGCACGTCGGCTACGCACAGACCGGGCTTGGACTGCACGGGATCACGAATCGAGCGCCAGGTCTCGTGATAATCGGTCGTGACGACCCCGTCACCGATCCGCAACCCGCGCGTCTCAATAGCGGAGACCAAAGCCGGATCGACGTCCACTCATGGGATTGGCTCCTGCGACACGTCCGATCGCATCGGGCAGCCGAGTTCGCGTATGACAACCTCCGGGAGCAATCGCCTGCGCTCCGCGCGGTGGCATCGATGCGAACCGCAGAAGCACCCTCGAGCTTCGAGGAGATGCTCTCTGACTCCGAAGACTTGGAACTCGGCTAGACCTCTGAACTCCCGTTGGGGGACGGACCCCATGAGCCAAAACATCAGGCCACCGATGATGAGGATGAATGCCATCTGCGCAAGGAGCGGCAGCCAGTAGCCCTTGATGCGCGTGGCACCGGCGTAGCGCACGCTCAAGTCCATTCGGTAGCGCGAGTTCCTCATCGGCCCGGTCGTCATCCAGTCGTTGTCAGGAGGCGAGCATCGTTGGAGGCGAGGCCACCGTGGTCACCGCGACTCCGCAGGCACGTCAACATATCCGCTCACAGTGCGGTGAGCGGGACGCACACGTTGTCGCCAATCATGTACGAACCGACGTTGAGACCCGGGTCGAAAGGGTCCACCGGCTTGTGTCCAGTTGCGCCCCCACAAGAGCACGTCAAACTCGCGGTCGGGGTCGATACCCTCGTGCGCCGTTTGCGGGCGTTCCTCTTCGGGCGCCGATATCAAGATGACGAGGAAGTGCTCCCTACCAACGCGTGGCGTAGAACACCGCATCCTCGAGGGAAGCGACAGTCGTGTCGCGCGACCGCTCTCCGCGGCCGGTGCGAGCCACATAGCGTTCGCCATCACGAATGAAGGAACCTGTTTCGCGCCCGTCCACTTCGACGACGTATACGCGACCCTCGAGGTGGATGGTCGCGTGTACTCCTCGGTAGTCGATCTCGACCCTTTCCCCCACAGCATGCGGCAGCTTGATTGTCACATGGCCGAGAGTACATCCCCGATCGCCGACCGTGCGGGAGATCTTGAGCGGACGCAATGCCGGTCCTCTGCCGTGCGCTCTGCGTCCCTTGCGACATTGTCGCGACGCGCCGGAGCGACGCCGCCCACCGTCCCGATAGGGTCCAGTCATGAGGCTTGTGAGAGTGCAAATCGCCGGGTACGGACGACTGCGCCATTCGTCGTTCTCCACGGAGCGAAAGCTAACGGCTATCCTGGGGCCGAACGAAGCAGGCAAGTCCACCATTCTACGCGCGCTCCTCGCCCTGAACGACGATTTGCCGGTTCCCTTCGCCGTGCGGAATCGATCTTCTGTCGTCGCCGACGAAGATGTGGTGCTTGAGGCTGAGTACCTCCTGGATGACGCCGACTCCGCACCCTTCGCCGACCGGCCATGGACCCATCGACCAGCCAGAGTGGTCCTCAAGAAGCGCGCCAACGGGGCTCGCGAGTTCGAGTTCGACGCGCTCCCCAGTTACAAGCCCGACGTCTGGACAGCCATCACGCGATCGCTGAACACCTTTAATTCGATCGTGAGCGACGCCCTCGCGGTGTCCGATGACTTGTCGGAGGAAGACAATCAGCGCCGAGTCGAGATCTCCGATCAGTACGAGCGGCTGGAGGCCGAGGTCGCCGCAAAGAATCTCACGATCACCCCTGATGAATTGACGACTCTGCGGGCTCAGATTGCGGAACAGCTCGGATCTACTCTGGCGAGCCCAGATCTCTTCGATCCCGTAGTCCGCGCGACCGAACTCGTGGCAGCCGAGCCTGATCCCGCCGCATTGATAACGGAGCACTTGCAGGAACGACGGCCGCGATTCGAGTTATTCGATGACGCTGATCGGCGCCTCGAAGCGGAGTACCTTCTCCAGGACCTCGAGAGTTCGGTACCCAAAGCTCTCCAGAATCTCCTATCCCTGGCGGGCACCACGCTTGTCGACATTTTGCCCGACTCATCTCGCCGAACCGCGGTCTCGACCGCTCAGGATGAGGCCACCGACACTCTCGAGCATGTGTTCGCGAACGCTTGGACACAGCACCCCATCGCAGTGAAGCTCGGATTCGAGTCAGATCGCATCACCGTCCTGGTTCGTGATCGCGGCCCGGGTGGAAAGACTATTTCGTTCGATGAGCGTAGTGACGGGCTTCGCACCTTCGTTGCGTTGACGGCGTTCCTTGCAACCCGAGGAGGCGCCGTTCCGCCGATCCTGCTGCTCGATGAAGCCGAGACACGGTTGCACTGGGACGCGCAAGCGGACTTGATATCAGTCCTGCAGACGTCTTCTGAAGTCGGTCAGATCATCTACACAACGCACTCACCGGGTTGCCTGCCACCGGATCTTGGGACGGGCGTGATCTTCGTTCAACCGGATGTCACAGATTCGAACTCGAGCCAGGTTCGGAGAGACTTCTGGACCGTCGAGGCGGCTAACGCGTTCGGCGCGAGTCCAATCTTGTTTCTGATGGGGGCGAGCGCCGCCGCCTTCTCGCGAGTCCGCCGAGCGATTGTCGCAGAGGGGCCGAGCGACATGATCCTCCTGCCGACCTTGTTCCGAGCGGCAACGAAGTTGCAGGAGTTGGACTTTCAAATTGTTCCGGGAATCTCGACTACCTCGAAGGAGCGCCTCGGAGGGCTGGATGACTACGGAGTCAAGGTCGCCTACCTCGTTGATGGTGATGCACAGGGTGCAGAGTGGACGAGGCAACTGGTCGAGGCAGGGGTCGATGAAGACCGCATCAAATCGCTCCCCAAGGATAAGGCTGCGGAGGATCTACTCGACCGGGATTATTACGTTCAGATCTTCCTGGGCCTCGCGGGGCGACCCGAGACCGTCGCAGACTTGGCGCTGGCGCCGGGTCCGCTGAAGCCTCAGCTGGAGGAGCTTTGCGCTAACAATTGGGGCATCGATCCTCCTTCTGCGGTCGATGTCGCTGAGCGCATCATTGGCGATCTCGACGCACGATCGCCGGGCGAGCCTGACCATCGCCGAGTGCGCCTCGCGAAGGGCGCCGGTCCGGCATTACGCGCCCTGCACGAAGAGTTCATTCGGCTACTTGACGGCCGACGCTCGTCCGCGGACGTGTGAGCGCATCGGGTGTTGGTGCGGGCCGAGGCGACGCTCCCCTAGGTGTAGTGCCCAGGGACGTTGTTTGATCTGGGCGTCCTGATGTGACGAGAACCTCCAAGGCAGCCTGGAGCTGCTACCGCTTCCGCTCTGAACCGAGGAGGTTCTCGTGTCCCACGCTAACGCGGCGCTCACCCCGCGCCAACGCCTCAGGCTTGCCAGGCAGATCGTCGACGACGGGTGGTCGGTTTCAGCTGCCGCTGATTACTCCCGGGTGTCGTACCCGACCGCAGCGAAGTGGGCCCGACGCTACGTCGAGCTCGGCCCCGACGGCATGGTTGATCGGTCGAGCAGACCGCACCGGCACCCGAACAAGACCCCGCAGCCGCTCGTGAAGCGGATCGTGCATCTGCGGATCAGGAAGCGCTTCGGCCCGGTGCAGATCGCCGGACGCCTCGGGATGCCAGCCTCGACGGTTCACGCGGTGCTCGTACGCTGTCACCTCAACCGTCTCTCCCACGTCGACGTGCGCACTGGTGAGCCGGCCCGTCGCTATGAGCACGATCATCCCGGATCGCTGATCCATGTCGACGTGAAGAAGCTGGGGAACATCCCGACGGCGGCGGGTGGCGCGCCGTGGGACGCAAGCAGGGTGGCCGCAACCGCGCCGCGACACCCGGCAAGGCACGCAACCAATACCGGGGCGTGCTGATGCGTCACGCCTACGTCCATACCGTCATCGATGACCACTCCCGACTCGCTTACGCCGAGATCCACGACGACGAGACAGCAGAGACCGCGATCGAAGTCCTGCGACGCGCCGTCTCGTGGTTCGCAGACCGCAGCGTCACGCTCGAGCGCGTGCTATCCGACAACGGTCCTGCCTACAGGTCCAACGCCTGGTGCTACGCCTGCGCCGAACTCGGCATCAGCCCCAAGCACACTCGCCCGTATCGACCCCAGACCAACGGCAAGATCGAGCGCTTCCACCGCACCCTCGCCGACGGCTGGGCGTTTAGCCGCGCCTACTCCTCCGAATCAGCCCGCCGGGCGGCCCTGCCCGCCCGGCTGCACTTCTACAATCACCACAGGCCCCACACCGCCATCGGCAAGCTCCCGCCCATCAGCCGGATCTCAAACAACCTGCCTGGGCACTACAACTAGCCGTGCAGTGACGCCAGACCATCCGCCGCCGTGCTTGGTATCAGATTCAGCTCGAGGCCTGGCCATGTGGATTTGCGACCGAAATCGAAACCTTCGCCAGAAGCGCCAGCGGCCAACCGTGCGACGTAGCCGAACCGGTGGACGCCCGCAGTCCATTTCTCGACGTCGGGGTCGATGATCGACAGACGTCGAGCGACATCGCTATTCATCCATCTCGTGATCGCAGCGTTGATGTGTTGATCGCGGAAGGAATACCCGACGACCGTGAGCCACTCGCTCTGCGCCAGAAGCCGGTCCAACTCGACCAGCATTGCAAGGAAGGGGCCGTCTGATCGCAGCTTCGAGTTGAGGCCGAAGACAAGGGCTGGGTTAGCCGCGATCTCCCCATTCGTGCGCACCAAGTGCTCCGTCTGCATCCGCCTTCCCGTGGGACGGGCGTGGTGCATCGCGTAGTCGAGCGAGCCGTGCAGCTTCAACAGGCGGACGTCGACCTCCTCCTCCCATACCCAGCTATAGCCGCCTCGCCAATCATCAAGACCGGTGGCGAGGGAAACGCCGAGCTGATTGGCAGCGCTCTCGATCGCCAGGTCGTAGTTGAGCGTCGCAATTGCAGTCAGGTCTGGCGCCAGGAGCATCGGGTACAGGTAAAGGAGATGCGTCTCATCGACCTGGAGAAGCCGAATGAGTGTTTCAAGCATCCGACGCTCGAGCTCCGCCAGGAGTGTAGAAGACGTTGGTTCGGTGAGAGCAAAGACACCCCGCTCAAACTCGGCTTGCACTTCGTGGCTTCCTGCATGCTCGCCAAGGAGCGCGTCTCGGAATTGTCGACCCCAGGATTCTGGGAGACCCGCAGGGCCTGTCGCTGCGTCGAGGCTGCCATTCCAGCGCTCAACGAACGCCGTGATGTCGAGCTCGTCGCGTCGCTTCAAATCTCCGACAGCCGAGAACACACGCTCCACATCCGGAACCGCGAAGGCGTCGCCCCCAGTGCTGGCATCCTGCTGAATCATTGCGCCGACCACAGCATGCAGGAGTTGCCCGACCGGATCTGGATAGAAGCCGCGGCCGAGGTGGCCCGCAATCGCCTTCGTGAGGCCAGCGCTTGGCTCAAGCCCAGCATCGACGGACGCGCCGGCTCCAAGGAGGAACATTCTTCTCACTCCCTTTGTGTACACGGCGTGCGGGCGCAAATGCCAATCTGCGTCGATTCCCCGATCGCCAGTGGCTGGCTCAGCCCGGTTCCCGGGCCGCGGGCGCTAACCGATTGCCGGTAGAACCCCGCTTGCTTGCTCCGGTGCGCTCCACAGGGTGCGGTGAGGTGATATTTTCAGCCGGGGGTCCGGTCGTCGTTCCCCCACGGAGGTGGGGGCAATGTATCCAAGCGCACTATGTGCGGCTGTCTTCGGGCGGCGAAGCTTCAACGTAAGCAGTGATGATCTGTGAGCAATCGTCCTGACGATTCGCCTCGCAACGGCTCTGACCGGGGCGACCGGGCCTCCCTTGGAAGCGGCAAGTCCAGTGAGGACGCCCTGGAAATGCTTGCTCGGCGAACGTACGCGACTTACTTAGCTCGGTTGCGTACTGCGAATCGCACCAGGTTACGCGGTCAGTTGTGGAATCTGCCGCTCGTCACCTCGCCGGTCGTCACGTTGATCGTCGCAGTGGTGTCCCTGAACGCACCGGATGTTTATAGTGACCGCACCGACCTTCTGCTGGTTGTCTTGTCGGTTCTCACGTTAGTCGCCTCGATCATCGTTCCCAGCGCGAACTACGCGGTGAACGCTGAGCGCCTATTCACTGCGTATCGGGGTCTTCAGCGACTGTCAGTAGACCTCGAGCGGGACAGTCAGCGGCTGCGGCTTGGCTGGCGCAGGAATCGGGTTGCAGCGCGTGCTTCCCATGAGTACCAAGAGATTCTCGATCGCACGCAGAACCATTCGGGCGCGGACTATTGGGGTGTCATTCGTTTTCAGAACGTCGGTCGTCGCGCGAAGGGCGACGACCTCGTGAAGATCCCGTTCAGCGGCTACGCACAGCTCGTCGCGAGCTGGTCGTTAACGGCCCTGCCCGTCGCACTCGCACTCGCGTTGGTGCCGCTCTTGTTCCCGGCAGTCGGGTGGATGTTCGGTGACTGACGCGCTCGCGCGGCTCGCGTTCAATCTGGCGACTGAGGAGTCAGCGCTTGCGAGTTTGATCGCCCGACTTGGTCGGGTGTCAACTGCGAGAGGTCGCGACGGACAGCTCCCGGAGGCGTATGCGAAGGCGGTTGACGAGGCGCATCTCCTGTCCCTCCGCGATAGGCTGAGAGCCGGGGAATGGTCGTTCATCGCATATCGAGAACGGTTGGCGCCCAAGTCTCATGAGGTCCCTCCGCGGCAAATTTCCATCGCTGCCGCACGGGACCGTGTGCCGTTGCAGGTCATGAATAACGCGCTGATGTTTAGTGCACAGCACGCGCGGCGACAATCGCCGCACCGAGTGATGCGGCGTCTTGTGGAGACGGCACAGAGCGCTGGGTACGACCATGTGATCCGGCTCGACATCAAGAACTTTTATCCGAGCGTCGAACACGCGGCCGTCGAGGAAGAGCTAGACAAACATGTTCCGCTCGACGCGGTAAGGAACATCATTCTCCGCGCGCTGCGGACGCCAACGATCGCCGACCACGCGCCCGCACACGGAGGGCCTGGCACTCGTGGTATCCCGCAGGGACTCGCGATTTCCAACTCGCTGGCCGAGCTGGTCATGCACGAGTTTGATGCGAAGTGGCGCGAAGACGATTCGGTTCACTACTTCCGGTACGCAGACGACATGATCTTTCTCACGCAACGGGACAGACACCAACAGATCTATCGCGAAGTGCGAAAGGACCTTACACCGATAGGGATCGAGCCACACCCTTATAAGACAAGCAAGAAGAGCCAGTGGGGACATTTGAGTGGCGGCGTCGAGTTTCTGGGCTACCGGGTTTCCCCTACTGGGGTGAGCGTGAGGTCGTCAGGCGTGCACCGCCTGAAGCGTTCCATAGCTTTGTCCTTCGCGCGTTACACCACCGAGCGTGCATCGCCGGATACGCGAGTCCAACTCCTTGCGCCCGCGCGACTCACGTGGTTCCTGAATCTGCGCATCACGGGTTGCCTCCTTGATAAGGAGAGCCGCGGATGGGTGCAGTACTACGCTCTTCTGACCGACATCGGCCTATTGAAGGACCTCGACTACTTCGTGCAAGCGCTAGCCGCCGCTAACGGCGTCAGCGGTTGGCTCGAGCAGAGGTCGTTCGTTCGAACCTATCGAAAGTGGGCAAGACGCTCGGTCGACACCAGTGGCTACATCCCGAACTTCGACGAGTACACGGACAGTGACAAGCGGGCAGTCCTTGAGAATGTCTTCGGCGTGACCGAACAACGGATGAACGCCAACGGGCCTGTGTGGGTGGAGCGTGAATTCGCCCGTCGCACTCGTCTCCACGTGTACAGCATGGAACGCGACCTCACGCCGAACTATTGACGGACTGGGCACAACCTGGCGATGTAGAGCGAGTAACGCACGGCGTCAGCGCAAGCGGCCGGAGCGCGATGTCCAGACCGCTAAAGCCGACCCCCCTGCCAGCGGGAGCAAGGCAAGCGCAACGCGTATAGGCATCGCGACAACTCAGGAGTCTATGGCGAGGTGATAGAGGCTCAGCGGCTTGCAGCGGCGTCCTCGTCCGGCACGCGCTGTGACGCAGCGACGGCGCGTGTGAGGGCGATCTCACACCTCGACATCGGGATCCTCACCGATCGCGTGCTGCCGCTCCAGATCGTCGACACGTGCCTCGAGGGCGTTGAGTCGATCGAGTAGCTCGAGTACGACGTCTCCGACACCACCTCTCATCGCCGGAGCAACCCGAACCGTGTTCCGAATCTCTTCATCCGCAAGTGCCATGGGGCGGAGTCTAGATCCCGCTCAATCATGTTCGAGGGGTCTAGCAACGACGGCCTACGGCATTTATCCCTGCGCGCAGGTCGGTCGTTGGCGCGAGACGCGAGGAGACTTTATGAGCCAGGTCGAAACTCGCGCTGATCACGCCCGAAAAGCCCGCGCGAGCCTCTTCTCGTTGGGCTCCCGGCAATCGAACGCCGCTACATACCTATCCCGCGCCCCACACTCGGCGCCCCAACCACCGACCCCATAGCCATCGCCGCCTCCCGGTTCCGCGCCGCGCGTCGCATCTCCGCCTGCGGCGCGCGCAGAGCATCCTGAATCGTCAACTCCGGAGTGCCGCGTTGCATGGACTCGGCGAGGCGCTCGCGGGCCGCAGCATCCGTCCGCGCGACGACGATCGCGACGTTGTGCACCCGCCCGCGCGTGAGGCCTACGTAGAGCCCCGCGGCATCGACATCAGGACCGACCACCGACGCGTGGGCGGTGTCGCCCTGCACGCCGTGCACGGTGGACGCGTAGGCGAGTTGCAGGTGCTCGCGCGCGTACTCGGTGGACACACGCGCCACCTCGCCGCTGTCGCTCACGGAGACCAGAGACAGGTACTCGTCGCGGATGCCGCGCACGATCCACTGCGCGCGATTCTCGACTCCCGTGAGCCGGTCGTTGCGACGGGTCTGGACGGTGTCGCCGACGAGGATGCGCTGCTGCCCGATTCCCCAAGCGGCGACGCGCACGTCGAGCTCGCCCTGGTCGACCCGCCGCTGCTGGATGGCGTCGTTGATCGCATCCGCCTCAGCATTCGTCCCGGAGACCAGCGTCACCCGCTTACCGCGTGCGTGCCAGTCGAAGTACGCGTCGATCATCCGCTCGCGCGCCGCGTCGTGATGTTCGACCCGGTCGACGTGACCGTGTTCGGCAAGCTCGCCCGCAACCACCAGCGCACGCTCGCGATCACCCGCATCGCGGAGCCGCAGTGTGAGCGCCGCGTAGTCGGGATCGCGGAACCGGTGCACCGTGTCGAGCTCGACCGCAGCGTTCGCGTGTCGGATCGCAGAGCCCATCGCACCCGCATGTCCGACCGGCAACGCCTGATGCGTGTCACCCACGAACGCCAGCCCGACACCCTGCTCGATCGCGAGCTCAACGAGGACGTTCGCCGTCTGGAGGTCGACCATCCCGGCTTCGTCCACGACGATCCGATCGCGAGATCGCACCACGTACTGGGTCGGTCCGCCGTATGCGGCGCCCGTACTGGGATCGACTTCTCCCACTCGAAGCCTGGTCCACACATTCGCGCCGGCCTTGTCGGTGCCCCATCGGTAGCCGTGGTCCAAGAGCAAGGCATGAATACTGGATGCCGCCGCCCCAACCTCGCGAGACGCCACCGACGCGGCCTTCCGCGTGGGAGCAACAACGAGCATCCGCCGCCGTTGCGACGTGAGCGCCGTGAATGCAGAGCGCAGCATCGTCGTCTTGCCCGCGCCGGCGGGGCCGGTCACCGTCACGAGTCCGTCCGTGCCGGCGATGGCGCACGCGGCAACGCTCTGCGACGCATCCAGCGACGAGAGCTCTTCGTTCCGTGCGAGCCGGTGCAACTCGCTTGGCAGCAGGGAGCGCCCGGGTCGGGCGACCACGTCCAAGCGGCCGGCGAGACGCACCTTCGCGCGCACGGTCTCGGTCGCCATGAACGCCTTGACGTGCGCCGGCGGATCATCCGCAACGAGCCGGTAGACGGAAACCATCGCACGCTGCGAGATCTCGGCGATCACGTCGTCGAGCCGGTCGCGCTCCGCAACAACGCCCGTGCGCGAGAGCGCGCGTATTGCTCCCGCGCGGATGTCGAAGATGCTCAACCTCCCGCCGCATGATGTGGACCGTTCGTCCGCGTCGACGATCGCCTGTGCAGCGAGCAGATCCAGGTCGAGGGCTTGCGGGTCTGTTGCAGTGACTGGAATGGGCGCGCGCGGGGTGATCAGACTCGGATCGATCGCTGCGATTTCGTCGCGGACGCGCGCCTCCCACGACGCCTCATCGACATCGGCCGGCTTGTTCGGACGCGACACCGCCCACGCGCGTCGGTCGATCTGCTGCAGCACCTCCACGCTCGGAGCAGATCCTCCGTGCGCCGCTGACCACTCCGCGATCAGGCGCGCGCGGTTGGTTTCGATCTGCGCCGACCGACGGGAGACGCGTCGGATGCAGCCGGCGAGTCCCGCGATCTCGCCATCCTCGGCGAGCGTGTACCCGTGCTGGGCGAGCACGGCGATCCAGGCGGGATCGGTGCGGGCGGCGAGCTCACCCTCGGCGTTGACGACGGTGTGCAGCTTCATCGCGACGCGCGAGTCGAGGTTCGACCATTTGCCGTCGGCACCGAGCACCTTGATGTTCAGCCAGAGGTGACGATGAATGTGCGGGTCGAGCGCGCGCGAGCGCCGATGCTGCAGCTCGACGACCTCGATGCGGGCGATCTCCTCGCGGATGAGCCCTCCATGCCCGCGCCGCGCGTTGAGCTCCGCCTGCCACGTCAGCAGGATGCGATCACGTAGCCGGTCCTGCAGTGCTTCGAACTCGGCGGCGAGTTCGGGATGCAGCAGCGCTGCGATGCTGTACGACTTCGGGTGGTTGAGCGTTCCGTCGAGCAGCAGGTCGGCGTCGGGGTTCAGCCGCTGATGGCCGCGCACTTCGCCGGTGACCGGGTCGTGTCCGGTGAGCCAGACACGAAGGCCGCCGGCGGTGAGCTCGTCTTTGCCGACCCTGCCGCTCGCGACGATGAATCGTGAGACGGTCGTATTGGATGCCGCACCATACGCTTTGAGCGCGTCAACGCCGGGGGAGTGGTGCAGATGAGCGTCGCAGATGCCCTCGAGCGCGTAGCCGATCGCCTGTCGAACTCCTCGGGAATCGACACCTCGCTTCCAGCGTTCGAGGCCTCCTCGCATGCCGCCAGAATAGGACGCGTTCTCGCGGTTATCCAGGGATTTTTCCGGTGTGCACGTACGTGTAGGGGAGTGCTTCTAAAGGGTGTCGCTCACCCCGGGTGCCTGCGTGCATCGCTGTTCGTTTGGTCGGCTCGGCGGGTCGCGGTGCGGTCGTGCTGGCCATGCCTCTGAGGTGGCGGTCGGTGGTGTGGTTGGCGGTAGTTCCTCGGGCATTCGTGCGTGCGGGTCATGCGGGCGCTGAAATTTCGTACGGACATCGGTCACCTAGGCACCCAGGCCACCGTGCGCACGACGACCGGCTTGCGTGCGCGTTCTTCACGAGTCGTCCACTGCCGTGCTAGTCGACCTCGGTAGGGAATGATCGATCTATGACTTCGGAAAGCAGATTTCGTCGGGGCGGCCGGTGGGCAGCCGTGATTCTGATTGCTTTCTTGTGCGGGACCCTCGGCGGATTAGTCGTCTTCTGGGTGAACGGTGCCTCGACGAATCCGGTTATCAGTTGGTTCGGAGACTTCCTCAAGAGTCCTGGCTTCACAGGTCTCTGCGCCGTTATCGCGGCGGGCATAGCGATCGTCGGCATCTCTCTACAGATTCATGCGAGTCGCCAGCGCGACACGGATGCGGCCTGGTGGCAGTCTTTTGAATGGGCAAGTGACCGGGGGCTCCCTCGCGACAGGTCTGAGCTGAAGCTTCCCGCTGACGCCGCGATCGACACGCTCAACGCATTGGCAACTGCGGCCCGCACCGACATCCAGAGACACGCCGTCGGAGGCGTCGTTGACGAGCTTGTTCGTACGCGTGTACCCGACGTCCTGGACTCGGTGCAATCCGACGACAAGCATGATCCGGGCGACATTCTCGCGAAGGCACCCGAAGCTCCGGGCGAGATCTCTCGCCGCGAGGAGGCCGGCGGAGCCAAGACCGACGAAGAGGTTAGTGGTTCGTCTGAAGCGGACGCCAAAGCCGACGAAAACCCTGATGTCTCTGACAGCCGGGCACTGGCTCTGTGGCGTTACGCGGTCGACCAGATGGGAACCGCGGCCGAATCACGGCGCGCCGCCAAAGCGGGCTACGAAGACGAAGTGTTTCGTGCATTGAGGCACCAATTCGAGAACGTGGTGCGGACGCATGGACGCGGCCCGGGTGATCTGATGGTGGAAGTCGGAGGGCGGAATCTTGTAATCAAGACTCAATGGGCTCCAGGCCCTAAGCAAGGTTCGCTAGAACGGGGACGGCTCCATGGCGTAGACGTGGTGATAACCAACGCGCCCGCGGAGTCGGTTCCTCGATGGCTACAGCAGGTCGTGTGGAACCCGAGGCAGGGTTCATCCGCACTTCGTAGACGTCTCGAAGCCCTCCGCTAGCGCGTTGTCCAGACTGACCGCAATCGACGCGCTCAGTCCTCCCGCGTGCCGCGCGTCCAAGCACTGCGTGTGTGACGACCGACCGACCATCGATCATTGGGCCGTGAAGATCCGCCACCAACTGCGAATATCGGGCGAATGTGAGCCAGCCCGATATGCTCGCTCCCTGTGGGGTGTGGGCCAGAAAGGGATGACTGTTGACTACCAACAGCGGATGGCGTGCGGGCGCAGTGAGGGCGCCCGTCAATGACTCACTTCAGCGGCACATCGTTCAGCTTGAGAGTCGGTTCCCCGTCGCCGGACAGCATCGACGCGCACTAGCGGAACTGGGCTCGCAGATGGTCCACGCTCAGAAGTGCACGGTCAGCGGACTGGATCGATGCAGCCTCGCCCTCGTTCGATTCAGCGGTGCGATCGAGGCCGCCTTTGGTCTCACACGCGAAGTGATGTTTTTCTACTCGCCCTACCCGGATCTGCAGATTCGCGAACTTAAGGCGGCAAGAGACGCAATTCTAAAGCTTCATCGGGACGTCACGCCGGACATCATCTTCATCTCGTCTCCGGATCCGCGCGCTCGGCAGAAGCTGGACGACTGGTCCACGGGAGGATTCCTGGCCGTTCCACTTACGGGAGTAGACGCCTCCGACCCCGTAAGCCTCGTCTCGCTGTTCCGCGATTACATTTATGCGCGAGACCTCTTCTACGAATCGACCCCAGTCCGCGGTGACCGGTTCTTCGGCAGGCGGCAACTGATGCAGGCACTCCGCGACGATGTGCGAAATCAACGCGTCGCGGGACTGTTCGGGCTGCGCAAAGCAGGAAAGACCAGCGTCCTGACTCAGCTGGCCGACGACATCTCCTCCTCAAATCGCGTCGTCATTCTTCGGGATCTCGAAAGTCTGCCATCGCCGCCGACGGATCCGATCCCTAGCCTGATCAAGGATCTTCGCGCGGACATTCGGGAGGTCTTGCATAAACGAAGCTTGAGCAGCCGAGCGATCTCTTCGCTCGGGGACTCTGCCGATGCCTCCGACTTCCGACGCGCCATGCAGGGGACCTTGCGCGAGTTAGCGAAGCATGACACGTCGCTCGTGCTTCTGCTCGACGAAATTGAGTACTTGACTCCGTCAGACCGGGTGGACATCAGCGAGGGCGAGATGACCTCGGTCTCCCAGTTCCTGGGGGCGCTCCGTAGCCTTGTCCAGGAGAACGACAACTTCACCTTCATGCTCTCGGGGCTCACCAGTGCGATCGTAGAGAATGGCCGTCTGTTTGGTCGACCCAACCCGCTCTTCTCGTGGGCGAAAACGCACTTTCTGGCCCCGTTCGATCGCGACGAGGCTGACGAACTCGCGACGTCGGTCGGCGCGCGGATGGGAATCCAGATTGAGGAGGGGGCACTTCAAGCCTTCTTCGAGGCGACGGGAGGACACGCATTCCTTTATCGCAGCCTCGCATCATCCGTCGTCCAGAAACTCCCGGTGGACGTCTTTCAGCGCCGTATATCGCGCACCGATGTCCTGCTCGATCTTGATGACTGGAAACGCACCGTCGCCGGCAACATCAACGAGATGGTCAGTCACGTTCGACGCTACTATCCGATCGAATCCATCATGCTTGACCTCCTAATGGAGTCGGCGGACGATTTCGGGGACGTCGCTAGAGACCAACCGCTGGAACTGCAGCATCTCCTCAGCCTCGGTCTGGTCGAAAAGTCCGGTGCGGAGTATCAGTCTGCCACAGTGCTTAGCCTTCTATGAGCGCAATCGACGACGCCATCAACCTCCGCACAGAGCTCATTGCCCGGAGCGTAAAGCGTCACCGGCTCGTGTTTGTGCAATTGGGGTGCATGTTCGACCCTCTGCGGGACGGCATCCTCGCATCGCTTGGTGTCCCTGAGGCGTCGATTTCCGATCGGTCCTCCTGGCTCGACTTAGTCGAGGCGTCCTCAGGCATCGTCGTCGTAGACCTCGAGGGTTGCGTCGACTCAGATCTGAACGTCCTCGGTGAGGTGAGGGAGACGGTGTTCTCTTTGCTCGACAGCGAGAAGAGCGTCTGTCTGATTTCCCGCGCCCCTCGTGCCTCATACCGATCGGTCCCAGGCAGCTCTGTTTTGGAAGACGCCGCGCTGGTAGATCTCCCGCTTCTCACCAAAGAGGAAGTTCCAGACGAAGAGGCTCGGAAGCTACCGGGGTGGCCCCTACCGTCGGTGACTTTCGGCAACGAACTGTCGGCCGAAAGCCTTCGGTCGGCTCTCGCCGAACTAGGTTCGGGTGTCCTCGCCGCGCTCGATCATGCGTTGTTCGACATCGATCCCAAGAGTCTCGATGGTCTGCAATTCCTCGGCTCACGGGAACTTGAAGCACTGCGCGGGGCGGGGCTTCTTTGGATGGACGAGTCCTCGACCCCAAGACTCACGCCGTCCGTCTCGTCCAAGCTTCTCAAGGAATCCCTCGCCGAACACATCAGCGCGACGGTGGTTCCCAGCGATCAACTCCCAGTTGTCTCGAACGGCCTGTGGCACATTGAGCGCGCCATTCGGTCAGCTGTCCGCACGGCGGCCATCGAGAAGTACGGAAGCGCATGGCGCTCGAGTGCCGTAGGCGGGTTGAAGAGTGAAATCCTTCGGCGCGCACAACTTGACGGAAGTGTGGCAGCGAAGTCGATAGGCGACATCCGGGATCCGCTTGAGTGGCTCATGCTGGGAGAGCTGATCGACATCGTGCGCAGCGAAAAGTTCAACCACCTCGGCGTGGAGCCTGCCGTCTGGCGCCGATTGCAGGAGCAACTGGTGCCAATTCGGAACCGCCTCGCACACGTCAGGATGTTGAAGTCGGACGATCACGAGGTCGTCCGGATGTGGCTAAGCGTGGTGCGAGACCGGTTCAAGGGCAGTTGATCGTCTCTCCGACATGAGCCGCGCTACGCGTGTCTCTACGGGTGATGGCGATTCGTGAACCGCCCTCGGGCCGAATGCGAGGGGCAACTGGCTCCTCGCGGCGGCCGCCCGGAAGAGGATCCGTCGTGGCCTGCGCGCACGTGCCCGATGCGGTTTCGTCGGCGAGAAAGGGCTCCGCAGGCCGGGGCGACCTCTACGATGTGGCGCTGCCTGCGGCCGAGATCCGACCGGGATGCGGATCGGTACGACGAGATCGGCAGCGTACATACCGCTTCTTGGGATATCCCGCGGAAGCTCGGTCACATACGATGTGCGCGTGGCAGCTCCGGCAGAACTAAGGCGGCGTTCCTTCAAGGAGGACATCCGCGCCCTCATGCTGGCGGGAACATTTCTCGCGGCCATGGTCTGGGCCGTTTCTTGGTTGCCGCTGAGTCCTTTGCTGATACTTGGGCAGCCGTTCGACACGGCACTTCAGAATCCGTGGCTATCGTTCGCGCGAGAGGTCGGCCCGGTAACCGCGTCTGCGGTTGATCCGCTCCTTCCCACTCTTGTGACCGTCCTCGTTGCGCTCTCGATTAGTGAGATATGGCGCGTCGCTCCGGAAGAATTGCTCAGACTGGGGAGCTTGCTCGCGCTCGTCGGAATCGCATGGGCGGCGCTAGCGCTCACCTCTCTCGTAACCGCTCCAGGCGAGGCCACGGGACAGGCCATTGCAGGCAGCATCCTCGCGCTTGTGTTCGCAATCACCGCTGGTTGGATGCGTCATGTGTCCCCCGTCGGCCTAAGAAGCCAACTGGAGGGACTGAGCAAGGCCGAGGCAACGCTCGCCAATCGTCGCGACCGGTATCGGGCCCTGTTCAATATGGAGAAGCTGGAAGTCGCAAACCCGCGTCGAGCCCGCCTGCTTTGGTTTGCTCCCGTGCTCGTGACGTTGTTCTCAACACTGCCAGCATCGCTCGCTGCGTCATCCCCGGAGTTCGTTGCCCTAATCGGATCTACGACGCTGGGCGTGTTCGCAATCGCTTTGTACGGATTGGGAACAGCCGTGAAAGACCCCGTGCGGGGGGATGACACGTCGGCAAGATTCGCTCGAACGAGCGCGGGCCTTGTGAGCGCGTTGTTGACAGTCACGACTGTGCTGTTGGCAATAGTCAACATGGCAGGGGTCGCCTGGTACTGGGCGATTCTGTCGGCCTCCGGCGCGTGGACCGTGGTCTCGTGGCGTTGGGCGATGTCGCCGTACGTCCGCACCTTTCTCATGGCGAATCGAACCGCAAACGCTGCACGACTCCGTCGCGTCATCGAGACTCGGGCAGAGGTGGAGGCGCAACTTGCGCGAGTCAACGGTGTTTCACCGGACCGCGGACGACTGACGCGAGCGCTGCGAGAATTCATCCGATAGCCCGGTGCTGCGAAGGGGCTGTCTCGTTACCGATACGTACGCCGACGGGTACCCGGGCTTGCAGACAGCCTGCCCGCCGGCTGATGCTTCGACCGGGAGCTCGCCGCATCATCCCAAGAGCCAGTTCAGCGTCCGTGACCGCTCCGGCGCCCGGTCGGGAATCGGTGTTGACACCCACCCAGGCGCGTCGCTCCGCATGCGGGCAGTCGACCTGCCAAAGTCGAACCAGCATCGACGGGTCGGCCGAGTAGCTTGAGGCTGCCGCACTTGTAGCAAACGTCTGGGGAACGCGATGAGACTTGGCCGATTCAAGGTCGTTTTCATGCTCGTGGTAACGGTTGTCTTGTTTGCATTCGGTTCGATACTCGTTGCTGGCCTCAGCCGAGAGCACGTCCCGCAACTCGACATCGGGTCATTGTCACTCGTTGTCTTGGCGTCAGGCGTGATCGCTTGCGCGGCGATTGAAAGCATCCGGCGCGTCTTCCCGGTAAGGGGAGCGTTCCAGCACGCTGCGGTGACTGCCTGGCTCGAACGACTGATGCGCGACGGCCGAGCACGCAAGACGGATGAGACGGGGAAGGCTGAAGCCAAACATTACTTGCCGAAACGGGCCACCGAGCAGCTGTATGAAGCTCTCGGTTTCATCGAACCGGCGGCTCCGGGGTGGCACCGGTGGCCATTTTTCGGGACGCTGGAACGCTGGAGTCGCGACTTCGAGCACCGGAGCGCGGTGAGCGAGTTGTTCGACGCCCCTATCGAGCAATTGACCGCCCAGTTGGCTCAGGCAGCTGAGCGCGCGTTGGCCAACGCGCAGTCGTTTCCCGATCTCGCCGCTGCACTTGTTGGGGACGCCGCGGACCAGCAGCGTCGCGGATCGACCGTAAGACGGGACACAGGAGTAGCGGTAGATATCGACCTCGTGCAGCAGCGTCTTGATTTGCTGCAGATCGTGACCGCTCGTCGCTGGCGCAAAGCCCTTACCGTGTCATCGCTACTGATTGCTGGCTTCGTGGGCTGGATCATCGCGGTGTTTGTGAGTCCGGGCGCGACGGTGCTCGTCGCGGGCATCGCTCTCGTTGGCGGCGGATTTGTTTCTTGGGTTGTTCGGGATCTGTCAGCCGGCATCGCGCGGTGGAGAGATCGCTGATGGCCCGAACTTCCACCCTGAGTCTTCGTGAACCAGGTGCACCGGGCGATGTCTCCTGGGAGCCGACGCGGCTACCGAGTCCTTCGCGACAGCGACGCGTCGTGCTCCTGGTGCACGGGTTCAATACCGGAGTCACCGACGCGAACGCTGCCTACGACGGATTCATCGCAAACGTTCGATCTATGGCCCGAGGCCGTCGGCTTCCAGCAGACCTTGGATTCGTTCGAGTCCATTGGCCTGGCGACCACCCGGGTCGGATGATCTCTAAGGCGACCTACAGCGTCAGAGTTCCCATTGCCACGATGACTGGCGACGCTCTCGCCGTCGTTGTCTCCCGTATGCAAGCCACAGAGGTGAGCGTCGTCGCGCATTCGCTTGGATCGCGGGTTGCCCTGCGGTTCCTTGCCGCGCGCCGCCTGCACGGGCGCGGGTCAAGTCGAAAGGTTGCCTTCGCGCTTCTGATGGCGGCTGCCGTCCCAGTCGACGCGTGCGAGGCCCCTGGCGAGTTCGGGGTGCGAAGGGCAACCGCTGAGCGAGAAGTCGCGCTCTACTCGTCGAGAGACCGGGTGCTGAAGCGGTTTTTCCCGGTCGGCGAATACTTGGTAGGCCATCGGGGGGCGAGAGCGGTCGGCCTCACAGGTGAACCAGCGAACAGGTGGGAAAGCGGCACTAGCCGGGACCTCGGTTTGGACCATGGGGACTATTGGGCATCGAGCGAATCCGCGGCTGCCCTCGTCGATCTGCTCAAGGTCGGAGAGACCCGTTCCTTGGCGCGTCGAATCCCACATCGCAGGGATGCCGCGGGCATCGGCCGTCAGCTGCCCTTTTCGGTCCTACCGAAGCGAAAGCCACCTCAGCGGCGAGCGTCCCTGGAATAGACCAGCCGCTCATCGCCGACAGACGACTGAGCAGCGAACGCGACGCGCGACGCGGATCGGTGATAGGGCAGCCGACCACGTCCTGAATCCAATGGACGGCTTCGCGGTGACTTTGCATACATCGTTGCCGAGCGCTCAACGCGGGAGCATCGCTAAAGAACACCCAAGAATTTGCTGCCGCAATGGCGGCGCCCCGGACGTGCGGTCCTCATAGGCCAGGATGGGAGAGTTCGCGGCGTCGATGCCGCGTGAGTTCGTTACTGCAGTAGGAGTACCCACCCGTGGTGAACCACGTCAACTTCATCTGGAACATCGCCGAGTCTCTGCGTGGCCCGTTCAAGCCCTCTGAGTACGGGTCGGTCGTTCTGCCGTTCACGGTGCTCCGACGCCTCGACGCCGTCCTCGCCGACACGAAGGCCGAGGTGCTGAAGGTCGCCCCGACCGTCGCGACGGCACCGGAGATGCTGCAGACGATCAAGCTGACCGAGGCGTCGGGTCACCAGTTCTACAACACGTCCCCGTTCGACTTCGCCAAGCTCGTCGCCGACCCGGCCGACCTCCGCGCGAACCTCTCCTCCTACTTGGCCGAGTTCTCCCCGAACGTGCGGGACATCTTTGAACGGTTCGAGTTCGACAAGACCCTGAACAAGCTGGCGGAGAAGAACAAGCTGTTCGCGGTGACGGAGAAGTTCGCGCAGGCGGACTTCCACCCCCGCGCGGTGAGCAACATCCAAATGGGGCTCGTGTTCGAGGAGCTGATCCGGTTCGCGAACGAGAAGTCGAACGAGACCGCCGGGGACCACTACACCCCGCGTGAGGTCATCAAGCTTATGGTCGAGCTGCTGTTCGCGCTCGACGACGACGCCCTGTCGAAGTCGGGCGTGGTGCGGTCCATCTACGACCCGACTGCCGGCACCGGCGGAATGCTCTCCGTCGCCGACGAGTACCTCCGCACCCTCAACCCGGGCATCCAACTCAGCTTGTATGGGCAGGATTACAACGACGCGTCATACGCGATCTGCAAGGCCGACATGGTCATCAAGGGTCAGGATGTCGACAACATCGCCCTCGGCGACACTCTCACCGAGGACCACTTCGACGACAAGAAGTTCGACTACGGCCTGTCCAACCCGCCCTTCGGGGTCGACTGGAAAGACCAGCGCACCTACGTCGACGACGAGCACAGCAAGCTCGGGTTCAACGGCCGGTTCGGCCCCGGCACCCCCTCCGTCAGCGACGGCGCGATGCTGTTCCTGTTGCACCTGGTGTCGAAGATGCGTAAGCCCGAAGACGGCGGCTCCCGCATGGCGATTGTCCTCAACGGGTCCCCGCTGTTCTCCGGCGGCGCCGGCGGCGGTGAGTCGAACATCCGCAAGTGGCTGCTCGACAACGACCTCGTCGAGGCGATCATCGGGCTGCCGAAGGACATGTTCTACAACACCGGCATCTCGACGTACATCTGGGTCCTCACCAACCGCAAAGATCAGAACCGCAAGGGCCGGGTGCAACTCATCGACGGTCGCGAGATGTTCACCAAGCTTCGCAAGGGCCTCGGCTCCAAGCGCAACGAACTCTCCCCGAAGAACATCGAGAGCATCGTCGGCATGTACGCCGGATTCGAGGACGGCGAGCACTCGAAGATCTTCCGCAACGAAGACTTCCTCTACCGAACCATCACCGTCGAACGCCCCCTCAAACTCAACTGGCACGCCACCCCCGAACGCATCGACACCGTCTTCGAAGCCAAAGCCATCCGGAAGCTGAACGAGACGGATGCCGCCTCCCTCCGCGCAACCCTCGACCGGCTCGGCACCGACACGGTGTGGAAGAACCGGTCCGAGTTCCAGAAGGTGCTGAAGGATGCCGCGAAAGCCGAAGGCCTCACCCTCCCCGCAGCGCTCCTGAAAACCGTGACGACCGAGCTCGGCGAGCAGGACGACACCGCCGACACCTGCACCGATGCCAAGGGCAACCCGGAGGCGGATGCGTCGCTCCGAGACACCGAGAACGTGCCCTGGGCCGAGGATGTCGACGCCTACGTCGCCCGCGAAGTCCTCCCGTACGCACGCGACGCGTGGGTCGACCACGCCAAGACCAAGGACGGCGCGGAGATCCCCTTCACCCGCCACTTCTACCAGTACGTCCCACCGCGCCCGCTCGAAGAGATCGACCGCGACCTCGATGCCGTCATGGACCAACTCCGCGCAATGCTCGTCGAGGTCGAGCGGTGACTCGTTTTGGAGCGCTCGTTGAGCGCGTGGATAAGAGAATCCCAGGATCGAGGCTTCCGCTCCTCTCCGTGTCGCAAACTCGCGGGGTGATCAGGCGAAGCGAATTGACCGACACGCCAGGCCGTGCTGAGTCGTTAGACAATTACAAGACTTGTCGAGCCGGCGACATCGTGTTCAACAAAATGAGCATCAGGGCCGGTGCGATGGGAGTGGCCCAGGAAGCTGGGCTTGTGACCTACCACTACGAGGTCATGCGCCCACGCACCGGAGTAGACCCGCGTTACGTGGTCTACCTCATGAAGTCAGAGCCGTTCGCGGCCGAGATGATCAAGCGGGAGCGGGGAATCGCGGCCGGAGATGACAGCGGTGCAGTCAGGACCACTGAAGTTCCGTTTCGAGTACTGCGAACAATCGATACCTACGTCCCGTCCGCCGGTGAGCAGCGGGCGATTGCGGACTATCTGGATCGGGAGACGGCGCAGATCGACGCGTTCATCTCGAAGAACGAGGAACTCATCGCCCTCCTCACCGAACGCCGCGCATCGTCGATCGTTGATCTAGTTGGCAACCACGAGACCATTCCCCTCAAGCGACTGGTTTCTCCAAAGCGACCGCTGACCTACGGGATCCTGCAATGTGGGGAACCGGTCGAGACCGGCATCCCCTACATCGGTCCCTCAGATCTACCTGGCGAGGGTGCCTCACCTGCGCTCGAGTCGCTTCGACGCACGACTCCCGAGATCGCCGCCGCATACGGACGATCCGTACTCGCGGGCGGAGATATCGTCGTTTCGATCGGACCCGCCTTTGGCCGAGTGGGTCTCCTGTCTGACGATCTATCCGGCGCGAACCTCACCCAAGACACAGTCCGCGTGGCGACGATGCCCGCAAAGATCAACGCACGGTACCTGGTCTGGGTCCTTAGCTCGCGAATCGCGGACGATTTCTGGGACTACGAGATCCTTGGCGCTACGTTTCGCAGGCTCAACCTGGGGACACTCGGGCAGACGCCTGTTCCGTACCCGTCCCTCGATGAACAGCAAAGGATCGCGGATGCAATCGCCGAGGCCGTTGCGAAGATCGACAAGGCCATCGATGTGGCGAACTGTACGGTCGAACTCGCTCGCGAGCGTCGTGCTGCGCTGATTTCGGCTGCGGTGACGGGGAAGATCGATGTGGGGGTGGCGGTGTGAGCGGTGTTGCTGGGGCGCATCTGGAGTCGGTGCTGGAGAACGAGATCGCCGAGCATCTCGCCGCCAACGGCTGGCTCTACTCGCCGACCGACCATGGGTACGACCGTGAGCTCGCCCTGTTCCCCGAGGACGTGCTCGGGTGGTTGGAGGATTCGCAGCCGACCGAGTTTGCAAAGGTGGTGCGGCCCGCCGACAGCGCTGCCCAGCGTGATGCGGCGGGTCGTAGCATCCTGATTCGTCTGGCGAAGTCGCTCGATCTTGATCCGTTGAAGAACGGTGGGACGATCCGGGTTCTGCATGAGGGTTTCTCGATGGTGCCGCTGCATGGGGGTGCGGTGAAGCTTCGGTTGGCGCAGTTCCGGCCGGCGACGACTCAGAACCCTGACACGCTTGAGGCGTACGGCAACATGCGGGTGCGCGTGATGCGGCAGGTGCATTACTCGGTGAAGCATCCGAACAAGGCGTTGGATCTGGTGCTGTTCGTTAACGGCATGCCGGTCGCGACGGTCGAGTTGAAGACGGATTTCACGCAGTCGATCGGGAATGCGGTGAACCAGTACCGGTTCGACCGGTCGCCGGCAGGTGAGCCGTTGTTCGGGTTCGCGAAGCGGTCGCTGGTGCATTTCGTGGTGTCGAACTCCGAGGTGCGGATGACGACGAAGCTCGCTGGCGCCGCGACACGATTCCTGCCATTCAACAAGGGCGCGGATGAGGGTGCCGGGAACCCGGTGAACCCGGACGGGTCGGCATCCGCGTACTTCTGGGAGGAGATCCTGCAGCGCGACACCTGGCTGCAGCTGCTGGGGTCGTTCGTGCACCTGCAGGTCGAGGTTGATGTCGACCCTGACACGGGTAAAAAGACGAAGTCCGAAAACGTGCTGTTCCCGCGGTACCACCAGTGGCGGGCTGTGACCCGGCTCGTGCAAGCGGCACGGGAGGAGGGACCGGGTAACCGGTACCTGGTGCAACATTCGGCGGGGTCGGGCAAGACGAACTCGATCTCGTGGCTCGCGCACCGCCTCTCCCAGCTTCACGATGACCAGAACCGGCGGGTGTTCGACACGGTCGTGGTGGTCACCGACCGGACAGTCCTGGACAAGCAGCTGCAGGACGCGATCGGCCAGTTCGAAAAGCAGGCCGGGGTGGTGCAGTCGATCACTAAGGATGCGGGCGAATCGAAGTCCAAGCAGCTCGCCGCCGCGCTGACCGGCGGCAAGAACATCGTGATCGTGACGATCCAGTCGTTCGAGGCGCTGATCACCGCGATCCAGACCCTGCCGGAGCTCCAGGGGCGCCGGTTCGCGGTGATCGCGGACGAGGCGCACTCGTCTCAGACCGGGTCCACTGCGGGGGCCCTGACGAAGGTGCTGTCCCCCGACGAGCAGGCCGCCGTCGCCGAGGGTGCCCCGATCGATTCGGAGGCATACCTGGAGTGGGCGATGGCGGTCACCGCATCCGCTCCCAACATTTCCTACTTCGCGTTCACCGCAACCCCGAAGGCGAAGACCCTCGAGCTGTTCGGGCGGGTGCCGGAGGGCGGCGCGGATGCGACGCCGGAGCCGTTCGATCTGTACTCGATGCAGCAGGCGATCGAGGAAGGCTTCATTCTCGACGTGCTGCAGAACTACACGCCGTACAAGGTGGCGTGGAAGCTGCAGCATCCCGATTCAGATTACGACGGCGCCGGTGAGGTCGACGAGTCGACCGCGGTGAAGGCGCTCGTGCAGTACGTCAGGTTGCATCCGACGAACATCAGCCAGAAGGCGAAGATCGTCGTCGACCACTTCCGCGCGTTCGTACAGCCGCTGCTGGACGGCAAGGCGAAGGCGATGGTCGTCACCGGGTCACGTGTCGAGGCGGTGCGGTGGAAGAAGTACCTCGACACCTATATCGCCGACGCGGGCGTGCAGGGTGTGCGGTCGCTGGTCGCGTTCTCGGGCGCGGTCGACGACCCGACCGACGTCGGGGAGGGGCTGACGGAACGGACTCAAAACCCGGGGGTGCAGTCGGATTTGGCGGAGGCGTTCAAGCCCGCCACATATAACGTGATGATCGTGGCGGAGAAGTTCCAGACCGGATTTGACCAGCCCCGCCTGGTCGCGATGTACGTCGACAAGAAGCTCGGCGGGGTCCAGGCGGTTCAGACGCTGTCTCGGTTGAACCGGACCCACCCCGGCAAGGACAAGACGTTCGTCCTCGACTTCGTCAATGAGCCGCAGGAGGTGCTCGACGCGTTCCTGCCGTACTACCGAAAGGCGACGCTGACCGCGGCGACCGACCCGAACCTGATCTACGACCTGGTTACCAAGCTCGACTCGGCTGGCATATACGAGATGTTCGAGGTCGAGCAGGCGTTCGATGCAGCCCTTGCAGGCGGAGTGAACGTGAATTCGAAGGTGTCGGCGGCGACCGCCCCAGCGGTGGATCGGTTCCAGAAGCGGTGGGTCGCAGCGGTGCTGGATGACGACAAGGGGGAGCAGGACGAGTTGCGGCTGTTCAAGGTCGATGTGGGGAACTTCGTGAAGTTCTACGACTTCATCTCCCAGGCCCGCAACCTCGAAGACACCGACCTGCCCCGCCGGCACTACTTCTTCCGCCGCGTTCTCCCGCAACTGTCGACTGCGACGATCCTTGAACCGGTCGACATCTCGGAGGTGACGCTAGTCGGGTACAAGATCAGTGCCGGCGAGGCGGTGAAGCTGAACCTTGAGCAGGGGCCTGGCCTGGATCCGATTACCGCCATCGGGTCGGGCGCAATTCACGAGAAGCACCGGTCCGCGCTCGAAGAGATCATCAACAAGCTCAACGAACGACTCGGCGACAAGTACGGCGTCGGCGTAATTGACCTCCAGATGAACCACATCGTCGGGAAGCTGGCCTTGGACGTCGAGCTCGCGAACCAGGCCGCTGTGAACAGCCCGCAGCAGTTCGCCGAGTCACCCGCGCTTCCGAAGGCCTTCACGAAAGCGCTCCTCGGGGTTCGGGACGAGACGCCCGCGTTCATTGACGACCTGTTCAACGACAGCGGGCTGTTCGCCGAGCTCGGGAAGGCACTGCCGGCGATGCTATACGACTACCTGAAGTCCAATTCGGTCGAAAGGACCGCGGGAGGGTGATTCGCCACGTGAATGTGTGGGGCGTGCATAACAACACATTGACCATCGAGCTTGTCGACGAGGGCTTCATCAGCCTTGGCTGGGATGACCTCCCTGATCTGACCCACATCGCGGCGGGGCGTGATGGGATCAAGGCTGCGCTCACTGCCATCGAACCGGATGCGAAGGTGCGATCAATTGCTGGCCAAGCCGGGGTACTCACTCGCTTTCGCGATGAGATGCGGATCGGCGATGTGGTCGTCGCACCATACAAGCCGGACTCAACGATCAACCTAGGAGTCATTGCCAGCGACTACTACTTCGAACCTTCGGCGTCAGCTCACCGTCACAGGCGACGCGTCGAGTGGAAGCGGGTCGGCCTCCCTCGAACGTTGTTCTCACAAGCAGCGCTGTATGAGATCGGCTCGGTCCTTGCCGTCTTCCGCGTGCGGCGGCACATCGACGAATTTCTCGCGGCACTCGAGAGCTCGGAAGAGTCCCTCGACGCTCTCGCCAAGACTATCGACCTGGTGGCCGACCAGACGGCGAGCGACGACGAGATCGACGAGCCTCGTGCGTCACGAATTGAACGACACACGCGTGACTTCGTCCTCGAAACACTTCACAAGCGACTGACACACCAGGACTTTGAGGAGTTCACGGCTGCGCTGCTTCGCGCCCTCGGCTATCAAGCTCGGGTCACTCAGTACTCTCAGGATGGCGGTGTCGACGTCATAGCGCACCGCGATCCACTTGGCGTGGAACCACCTCTCATCAAAGTCCAGTGCAAGCACCACACGGGCACTGTCGGCGCGCCGGACGTGCAACAACTGATCGGCACGCAAGGGCAGGGTGAGCTGCTGCTCTTCGTCACTCTTGGCGGGTACTCACGTGATGCGCTAGCGATCGAGCGCCAACGTCCCGGCCTCCGGCTGCTCTCTGGCGAAGATGTCGTCACGATGGTCCTGGAGAATTACACGGAGCTGCCCGAGTCGTGGCGGTCGGTTGTCCCGCTGACGCGAGTGCTCGTCGTAGCGGACATCGCGGAGGGATAGGAATGCGCTCCAGGATTGAGGAGCTCGCGATTCGCGCCGACGTGTTTCGTTGGCTCGACGAGCGCTTCAACCAGAACGGCGGTTACGAACTCTCTCGAGAACTACTCCAGTCGTACAGCTTTGACGGCGAGCCGATCAAGCTTCTGGACCCGGGTGGGAGAGGCATTCGGAATCCAGCCTCGTTCTCTTCCACACTGACGATCATGACCTCGGCCGGCAGGCGCAATCCTTACGCGGATAGCGAGAGCGTCGATGGATGGGTGACCTATCACTACCGGGTGGGGGAGGGCGGCGACAACACCAAGCTCGCGCGTGCTGTCGTCAATCGAGACCCGATCGTCTACTTCAGGGGAGTCCGCGCCGGATTCTACGTCCCGTTTTATCCCATCGTCATCGCCGACAACGACCCGGTTGAACGGGTCGTGCGATTTCCGCTGGAGCAAGGCCTCGCGTTTCTCGGGGATCCGCTGAAGTACACGGACGACCAGCGTCGCTATGCAGAGACAATCGTGCGAACGCGACTGCATCAGCCGATCTTCCGCGCGCAGGTGCTTCACGCGTATGCGGGCTCGTGTACGGTGTGCGACCTCAAGCACTCCGAGCTGCTCGACGCAGCCCACATCGCGCCCGATGCAGACGCCGCAGGTGTCGCGCACGTGAGCAACGGCATGGCCATGTGCAAGATCCATCACGCTGCCTACGATCGATCGCTCATGGGCATCACTCCCGACTACGAGGTCCGCATTGACCAACAGCTGCTCGATGAGGTCGACGGGCCGATGCTTCGCCACGGCCTCCAGGACATGCATGGGAGGCACATCAGGCTGCCATCGAGTCGAGCGGCGCGCCCCGACCGAGATCGACTCGCGTCGAGGTACGAGCTCTTCGCGCGTCGTTAGTCAAGCTGCTTAGGCCTGATGCAGTCCTCGGCTTACCCCGACAATCAGCCTCTTCAGCGGCGGGCGCGGCGCAGTGCTCGTCGTGGAACGGCTGCTAAGCGACGCGCGCCAGCGCGGAGTCTGCAAGGAGCGAGCGGCGAGAACGGAGGCGCGACCGAGCGCTACGCTCTCGGCGTCGGGGGGATGCGCTCCTCTACCCCAACGCCAGTTGACGACGTCTTCCGACATCTATCCACATCGGTCATCGCCGGCGTTGACGGCGTCCCACACTTGGCCGATACTGACCGTCGAGCCAGCGTGAGCGGAGGTCGAGATGGGCACCATCGCCCCGTACGAAACGGCGAAGGGCCGCCGCTACCGCGTGCGCTACCGCAAGCCGGATGGCACCGAAACGCAGAAGCGCGGCTTCACGACGATGCGCGAGGCGAAGCTCTACCTGTCCATGGTCACCGTGTCCAAGTCGAAGGGCGAGTACATCGATCCCGTGGCATCGCGGGTGCCGGTCCGGATGTTCGCCGACAGCTGGCTCCGGTCGAAGCAGCCGCCGATGTCGAAGCCTTCGTACTACATGACGCTCGAGCGGGCGTGGAAGAACCACGTCGCTCCAGTCTGGGCAGACAGGGAGATCTGGTCGATCCGGCGGTCTGAAGTTCAGGACTGGGTGTCAGAGCTCGCGACGCAGAAGTCGCGCACGGTCGTGCTTCGCGCGCTGGGAGTCCTCGCCGGCATCCTCGATGTCGCCATCGATGATCGTCGCCTTGCGAATAATCCGGCGCGACACATCCGCAATCTCCCGCGGAGCGGACCAGGCAAGCGCCGCGTCTATCTCTCGCACGACCAGGTGGCGACGCTGGCGGCATGCTCGGCGTATCCGACGATGGTCCTGACCTTGGCCTACACCGGCCTCCGCTGGGGTGAGGCGACGGGGCTGCGCGTGCGGAGTGTTAATCGACTGCGTCGACGCTTCGTGATCGAGGAGAACGCGGTCATGATCGCCTACGAGATCCACGTCGGCACGCCGAAGACGCACGAGAAGCGCTCGGTGCCCTACCCCGAGCGCCTCGCCCCGATGATCGAACAGGCCTGCGCCGGCAAGGGCCCGGAAGGACTGCTCTTCGGGGACGGCGTCAACCACATGCGCAACTCAGGCGCACAGGGATGGTTTGCGAACGCGGTCCGCCGCGCGCAGGCTGTGGACCCATCGATCCCGCGGCTGACGCCTCACGACCTCCGCCACACTGCCGCATCGCTCGCGATCAGCTCCGGCGCCAACGTGAAGGCCGTGCAGCGGATGCTGGGGCACGCGTCGGCGGCCATGACGCTTGACACCTACGCCGACCTCTTCGACGACGATCTGGATGCCGTCGCATCGCGCCTCAACGACGCAATGCCGCTCGTGGCGCTGCCCGCGGGTCCGCAGACCCGCTACGCCCGACCGCAGTAGCCGCAGAGCAGATTGCTCAGTTTTTCGACGAGGCTCGAGACGCCCGAAACGCTCGATTTCGTCGTTCCGCGACGTCCAACGGAGCGCGCTGAAGAGGCTTGTCGGCCTCGTCCGAGGGGTCTCGAGATTTTCAGAATGCGGCCAAAATGCGGCCAAAAACGCAATCCAAGCGGTCTGACCACAGAAGAAATACCCGGTCAGAGGCAAAAAGAGACTGTGCCCCTGGAGGGACTCGAACCCCCAACCGTTTCCTTAGGACGGAACTGCTCTTCCATTGAGCTACAGAGGCTGGCGGCATCAAGTCTATGCGGTCAACGCCCTCGGCTCCGTCGGGACTGTTGCCCGGGCCGGTCCGGCGCGGATGCCGTGACGGAGCCGCCGCCCAGTCGCCCGTCGAGCGGCGCGCGCAGGCCACGCCGCCGCAGTTCGCCGACCATCCATCCGCGCTGGTGCGCGATCATCCGTCGATGCAGCAGGACGCCGACAAGCAGCAGTGCCAGTGCGCCGAGGTACCACGCCCAATACCACCACTGCATGCCCGGCGTGAGCAGCAGCGAGACCGCGCCGATGATCAGAGTCAGCACGCCGGCGTAGTACGCGATGCGACTGGCGGTGCGCAGCGATGTTGCCGTCGGCGCGGCCTGCCGCAGCGCCCACACGGTGGCGTAGTCGTCGCGCAGTTCGGCCAGCAGGTCGCGCTGCGGCGACGGCGGCATGTCACCCAGCAGTGCGGTGAGGCGCTCCGCGCGCTTGAGGTCGTCGGCGCGTGCCGCGACCCGCGGCGCGAGGACGGCCGCCGTGGCGGTGACGAGAGCGACGACGATCGGCACGAAGGGCTCGGCGACCGTCGCGGTCGTGGCAGGCTCAGCGAGCAGCATCCCCTCACCTCCGCTCGACGACCGACGGCGCACCCCGCGCTCGCCGCCATCCTCCCGCGCGTGCCCGCGCGCCGGAAGACCCGCCGGACACGCGAAGGCCCCGGCATCCGCGAAGGATGCCGGGGCCCGAAGTCCGACGTCAGCCCTGGGTCGCCAGGGCGAAGCGCACGGCGCCCTCATCGCTCACCTCGGCGTCGAGCACGCGGTCGTCGAGGGCGACCGCCGCGGTCTCGTCGAGGAAGACGCGGGCGCCGTCGGTGACGACGATCGTGTCGTGCGGCTGAGGGTCGGGAGCGACGCTCAGTTCGAACCCGCCCGTACCTCCGGTGTCGCGGATCCTGACGCCTCCGTCTTCGGCCTGCGGCACGCGGGCCACGATCTCCTTGACGGCATCGGCGGCGGTCTGGGTGAGAGTAAGCATGCTCTTCCTTTCCGTTTGCGGTTCCGGACGGGCCACGATTCCGAGAACGGCCTGCGGATGCAACCTCAGCGCGCCGTTCACCGGGCATTCGGAGGGTTCTCCCATGTTGACCGGCGGCGGGATCGTGGCATCGCCGGCGGCCCACGCCGTCACGGACGCCGCCCGGTTCCCGGACCGCCGCCGGCGCCGCCCGACACGGCGACTCCCTCGGTGACCGTGGTCGCCGAGACACCGTTGACGGTGACGACGTAGGTGCCGCCGTCCGTGAGACCCGGACCGCTGTAGAAGACGGCGCCGAAGCTCTGATCGGCCTCGAACGAGGCGATCGCAGTGCCCGCGGCATCCGTCACCTCCACCGTGTCGCCGGCCGAGCCCGACACGGTCGCCGCGACCCACTGCTGTGCTCCAGTCGGCGTGACGAGCACAGAGCCCGCGACGAACAGTTCGCCGCCGTCCACCGCGACCGAGCCGTTCGCGTCGACCGCTCCCTGGCCGCCCGCCGAGCTCGGACCGCTGACGACGGTGGTGCCCCCGGTGATCGCGATCGAGCCGTTGGAGTCGAGGCCGTCGCCCGTCGCGGCGAGGCGCACGGTGCCGCCCGAGATCGTGAGCGTCTCACCGGTGTCCTGCTCGCCGCCGCCCATTCCGCCACCCTGCGCGGCGGTCGACGCCGTCGCCCCGGCCGCGTTGATGCCGTCGTCGCTCGAGGTGACGTCGACGGTGCCGCCGGAGATCGCGATGTCGGTCGCCTCCAGGCCCTCCACCGACTCGGCGACGGTGACCGCGCCGTCGCGGACCTCGAGTCGCTGCTCGGCGTGGATCCCGTCGTCGCCGGAGGTCACGGTCAGCGTGCCGCCGCCGATCCCGACCGACCCGTCGGAGTGGACGCCGTCATCCACCGCCTCGACCGACACGTCGCCGCCGTCGATCGCGACGACGGCGCCGGCCGACACGCCCTTGGGTGCGTCGTCCGATCCCGTGGCCGCCGTCCCGGCGGTCAGGGCGATCGTCCCGCCGGTGATGACGGCATCCGTGGCGGCGGCGATGGCGTCGTCGCCGCTCGTGGCGACCACGTCGCCCCCGGTGACGGCGACGAAGCCCTGCGTGGCGTCGTCCGTCTGGTCGCTCTTCAGGGCGTCGCCACCGGCCTCGAGCACGACGGTCCCGCCCTCGACGGTCAGCGAGTCCTTGCCGCGCAGCGCGTCGTCGACTGCCTCGACCGTGATCTCGCCCGAGAGCACGACGAGGTCGTCGGTGCTCGCGATGCCGTCGTTCCCGTTGCCCGATACGGTCAGTGAGCCCGCGCCCGAGACGGTCAGGTCGGCGTCGGCGTAGATCGCCGCGTTCGCCTCGGCGTCGTCGGCGTACGACGACGCGTCCGACACCGCGTTCTGGCTCCCGTCCGCCAGATGGAGGGCCACGTCGTCGGCGGTCGTCACGGTGATGGCAGGCGAATCGGATGCCGAGATCTCGGCGTCGTCGAGGATCAGCACGACCTGCGCGTCCTCCGGCGCCGCGACGACGACCTGCCCGTCGAGCGATCCGGAGAGCCGGAACACGCCGGTTCCTGTGATCGTGACGGTGGAGCCGTCGACGGTCACGGCGTCGGAGTCACTCGACGCCGAATCGCCGTCGAGCGCGATGTCGACGGCATCCGCGTCGCTCCACTCGTCGTCCCGGACGACCGTCATATCGGCGTTCGCGGCGAGCACCGCGGTGGCGCTGAGATCGGAGTCGACGACGGCCGTCGCCTCGGGCGTCGACGTGTCGTCAGTGCTCAGGCTGACGGCACCGGACGAAACAGCGGTCTGGGTGGCGCAGCCGGCGAGGGCCAGGCCGGCGAGGGTGAGAGGGGCGGCGGCCAGGATCAGGCGGCGACGGAGCATGATGTGTCCTCCTTGGGGACGGTCGGGTCGGGGATCGGGGTGACAGCGGAGGGGCGAGGGTGCGGAGCCGCTCGCCGGCCCGGAGCGAAGGGCCCGTGCAGGAGGCGGGCCCAGCGATTGCGAGGCAGCCCGGGGTGCAGGGCGGCGAGGCCGGTCGCGTACTTGCTGACGGTGGCGGGGCGATGACCGGCGCGCCACAGGGCTCGGTCGACGTCGGACGGGCGCGCTCCGGACTTCGTCTCGACGATCGCGGTCTCGGGGAGGGCGAAGCCGCCCGCGTCGGGCTCGATCCACTCCAGCGCGGTGTCGATCGTGGCGCGCCCCGCGCCGTCGGGGGCCAGCAGCGTCGCGCGGCGGTATCGCGTCACCAGGGTCACATCGAGTTCGTGTGCGCGCCCGGCCGCGAGACCGATGGCGTCGAAGGCATCCGCGACGTCGCCGCGCGCCTCGTCGGTGAGCCGGTCGCGTGTGCGGAGGTCGTACTCGTCACGGTGCTTGACCGTGGTGCCGCGGGCGCCGCGCGTCTTGATCTCGAGGTAGGCGGTGCCCGTGTCGAGGTACGTGCGGGTGCGGAGCTTGAAGCGGCGTCGCCGCGGCTGCGCGGCCATGCGGAAGCTCAGCAGGTCGGGAGTGTCGAAGTACACCGACTCATACGCGAAGTCGCGGGCGCCGTCGATCTCGAGCACCCGCGTGCTCGGGTCGAGGGCGGCGATCACCGCGGCGAGGTCTTCGCGGGGCACCACGTACTTGCGGTCGACTCGCGTGAGGAGGGATGCCTCCGCCACGAGCTCGTCGAGCCGCACCGGTGCGAAGCGGTCGAGGGCAGTCACCGCACCGCTCCTTCCCGCACCGGGGCGGCGTCTGCCGGCCGCGTGCTGAGGTCGTCGTGAGCGCCGGCGGCGGCTCGCGGCATCCGGAACCGCACGTCCACGAGCGTCGTGTCGTTGACAAGGTCGAGCTCCTGGACGGTGAGGGCTGTCACCGTCCCGCCGAGCCGCTCGCCGAGCTCCGCCCGCAGTTCGGCTTCGTCGCTCAGCGCCCGGTCGAGTCGCACCACCTGGTGCCGGCTGCGCGAGAGCAGCGCCGGGTGATCGGCGGCCCACAGGACGGCGAGGATCAGCACCACGAGCGCGGCGACCGGCCACGGGTCGCTCTGCGGGAGTCCGGTGACGAGCCCGATCGCGAGCGCCGCGAAGTAGTACGCCACCTCGCGCTGCGAGATCTCGGACGAGCGGAGCCGGATGATCGACAGCACGCCGAACAGGCCCAGTCCCAGTCCCAGCGCGACCTCGGCGGTCCCGAGCACCGCGGCCACCGCCATCACACCGACGTTGACGCCGAGGAAGGCGACGACGAGGTCGCGACGGCGGTGCCGGCGGTAGTAGAGCCCGAGGCTCAGCACGAGGGCGGCGGCGAGATCGATGCCGATCAGGATCAGCGCGCTGGTGGTCATGGGTTCCTCCCGATGGGGTGTTCGTTCGCCTCCATCCGAGTCGGCGCGACTATGCGGTTGCTATGCCCCGCGTCTGGCGAGGAGATGAGTTCGGCACGACCGCGAGGCCGACGCAGAGTCACGGCGCCCTCGCGCTCAGGAGCACCGCCGCGTGCCGGTGGAGCAAGATCGCCGGTTCTTGACACCGTGTCGGGCGCAATGAGGGGCGCATCCTCCCCGGCGTCTGCAAGGGTGGAGGCGTCGACGCGCGCACACCGAAGCGCTCGTCCGATCCGCGTCGCACCAGATCCAGAGGAACGCATGACCCGCATTGGCATCGTCGCCGAAGCGCCCGGCGAGAACCGGGTGGCCGCGACCCCGACCACCGTCCCGAAGCTCATCGGCCTCGGCTACGACGTCGTCGTCGAAGCCGGCGCCGGCGCCGCGTCGTCGTTTCCCGACGCCGCGTACGCCGAGGCCGGCGCGACGATCGTCGACGACCGCACCGCGTGGGCGTCGCCGATCGTGCTGAAGGTGGACGCGCCGACCCGCGCCGAGATCGGCCGGCTGGCCGACGGTGCGACGCTGGTCGCGATGCTCAGCCCGGGACTGCGCCCGGACCTCGTGGAGTCCCTCGCGACGCGGGGGATCACCGCGATCGCGCTCGATGCGGTGCCGCGCATCTCGCGGGCGCAGTCGATGGACGTGCTGAGCTCGATGGCGAACATCTCGGGATATCGCGCCGTGGTCGAGGCCGCCCACGAGTTCGGCCGCTTCTTCACCGGCCAGGTGACCGCGGCGGGCAAGGTGCCGCCGGCGAAGGTGCTCGTGGCGGGCGCCGGTGTCGCCGGCCTCGCGGCGATCGGCGCCGCGTCGAGCCTGGGCGCGATCGTGCGGGCGACCGACCCGCGGCCGGAGGTGGCCGACCAGGTCGCGTCGATCGGCGGGGAGTATCTCGCGGTCATCGTGCCCGACGAGGCCGCGCAGGCGTCGGCCGACGGCTACGCCAAGGCCACGAGCGAGGCCTACGACCGGCGGGCGGCGGAGATCTACTCCGAGCAGGCCGCCGATGTCGACATCATCATCACCACCGCCCTGATCCCGGGCAGGCCCGCGCCGCGCCTCATCACGGCCGCGGATGTCGCGACGATGAAGCCCGGGAGCGTCATCGTCGACATGGCGGCGGCCCAGGGCGGCAACGTGGAGGGCTCGGTGGCGGGGGAGCGGGTGGTGACCGAGAACGGCGTCGTGATCCTCGGCTACACCGACCTGCCGGGGCGCCTGCCCCAGCAGGCGTCGCAGCTGTTCGCCACCAACCTCGTCAATCTGGTCAAGCTCCTCACACCCGGCAAGGACGGCAGACTCGTCCTCGACTTCGACGACGTCGTGCAGCGCGGGGTCACCGTCGTGCGCGACGGCGTCGTGACGTGGCCGCCGCCTCCCGTCCAGGTCTCGGCCGCCCCGGCCGCCGCCAAGCCCGTCACCGCCGGGTCGGCGGTCGCGCCGAAGCCGCCGATGTCACGTGCCAGGCGCACGGGGCTGATCGTCGCGGGCATCGCCGCGCTGTTCGCGGTCTGCGCGTTCGCGCCACCGCCCCTGCCGCAGCACTTCCTCGTGCTCACGCTCGCGATCGTCGTCGGCTTCTACGTCATCGGTCACGTCGCCCACGCGCTGCACACGCCGCTCATGAGCGTCACCAACGCGATCTCGGGCATCATCGTCGTCGGGGCGATGGTGCAGATCACGCTGCCCGATCTCACCGTCCAGATCCTGGCGGCCGTCGCCGTGCTGCTGGCCAGCATCAACATCTTCGGCGGGTTCGCCGTGACGCGGCGCATGCTGGCGATGTTCCAGAAGGACCAGGCCCGATGATCGGCGTCGCGGGAGCGGTCGCCGGCGCCGCCTACATCGTCGCCGCCCTGCTGTTCATCCTGAGCCTCGCGGGTCTCAGCAAGCACGAGACGTCCCGCCGAGGCGTGACGTACGGCATCGTCGGCATGACCGTCGCCCTGGCCGCCACGGTGTGGGCGACCGCGGCCGGCGCGTGGGGCGACGCGTCGGCGACCACCGGGCTCGTGCTGCTCGTGGCCGCCGTGGCGGTCGGCGGCGCTATCGGGCTGTGGCGGGCGCGCCGGGTCGAGATGACCGGGATGCCGGAGCTCATCGCGCTGCTGCACTCCTTCGTCGGCCTCGCCGCCGTCCTGGTCGGGTGGAACGGCGCGCTGTACGACGCGGGCCTCGAGGGGGCGCTCGCCGACATCCATCACGCCGAGGTCTTCATCGGCGTCTTCATCGGCGGTGTGACCTTCACCGGATCCGTCGTCGCCTTCCTGAAGCTGTCGGCGCGCATCTCATCCAAGCCGTTGATGCTGCCGGGCAAGAACGTCCTCAATGTGGGGGCGCTGGTCCTCTTCCTCGCCCTGACCGTCTGGTACGTGATCACGCCGGAGCTGTGGCTCCTCGTGGCGGTCACCGCGCTCGCCCTCGCCCTCGGCTGGCACCTCGTGGCCTCGATCGGCGGCGGCGACATGCCCGTCGTCGTCTCGATGCTCAACAGCTACTCGGGGTGGGCGGCCGCCGCCGCCGGCTTCCTGCTGAACAACGACCTGCTCATCGTCACCGGCGCCCTCGTCGGCTCGTCCGGTGCCTACCTCAGCTACATCATGTGCAAGGCGATGAACCGCTCGTTCCTCTCGGTCATCGCCGGCGGCTTCGGCATCGAGGCGCCGCGCTCCGGCGAGCAGGACCACGGCGAGCACCGCGAGATCGACGCCGAGACGGCCGCCGACCTGCTCGCCGGGGCATCGTCGGTCGTCATCACGCCGGGCTACGGCATGGCCGTCGCACAGGCGCAGCACGGGGTCGCCGACCTGGTGCACCGGCTGCGCGAGCGCGGCGTGGACGTGCGGTTCGGCATCCACCCCGTCGCCGGGCGGCTTCCGGGGCACATGAACGTGCTCCTGGCCGAGGCGAAGGTGCCCTACGACATCGTGCTGGAGATGGACGAGATCAACGACGACCTCTCGCGGGTGGACGTCGTCCTCGTGATCGGCGCGAACGACACCGTCAATCCCGCCGCAGCCGAGGATCCCGGCAGCCCGATCGCCGGCATGCCGGTGCTGCGGGTATGGGAGGCCGCGAACGTGATCGTCTTCAAGCGCTCGATGGCGTCCGGATATGCGGGCGTGCAGAATCCGCTGTTCTATCGCGAGAACGCGCAGATGCTCTTCGGCGATGCCAAGGAGAAAGTCGACGAAATCCTCGTGCAGCTTTCGCGCACGTGAGAGAGGTGCGGATCAGGCGCTGAATTCCGTCGGCAGGCGTGCGTCAGTGCGCCGCTTCATAAGCCTCGAGAACGGATGCCGGAACCCGGCCCCGATCCGAGACCTGATAGCCGTTCTTCTTCGCCCATTCACGCACCTGGCTGTAATCCTGCTGCCCGGTGCGGCGACGCCTGCGCCCCCCGCTCGACGCCGCTCCGGACGCGGCGCGTGCGGAGGACACGGTCCTCGCAGCGTTGATATAGCGTTCGAGGGCGCCGCGCAGCGCGGCGGCATTCTCGTCGGTGAGGTCGATCTCGTAGGCGACACCGTCCAGCGAGAACAGAACGGTCTCGCCTTCGCCGACTTCGAGAAGTGATCCGTCGAGGTCGTCGACGAGCTGATGCACGATTCTGCGGGCCATGGAAGGCACGATACGCGCATTCGTGTTGCGCGACTATCTCGCCGGCCGTCGTCGGTGGACAACTGCGCGAGGAATTCTGCGGGCACGGCGAATTGCGCACCATTTTCCGCTCGAATTCATGGCGTCGATGGGATGCGAATTCAAAAGAGTCGGGATGAGGGAACGGCTCAGGGCAGGAGTCCGGCCCGGCGAGCCGTCACCACCGCCGCGTGCCGGGTCGAGGCATCCAGCTTCGCCATCGCCGACTGCAGGTACGACTTGACCGTGCCCTCCTTGAGCTCGAGGGTCGCTGCGATCTCGGCGTTGGTGGAGCCCAGCGCGGCGCACGCCAGCACGTCGACCTCGCGGGGCGAGAGTCGCACATCGAGGTCGATCGCAGGCTCCGACGCGTCGTGCGACAGAGCGGCGAGGCGCGTCTCGAGCCGGGCGAGGCGGACGCGCAGCTGCGGGTCGTCGACGATCGCCGCGATGCTGCGCAGCTCGGCGTACGTTTCGCGCAGCTCCTCACGGGTCGAGGCCGCCAGGGAGACGGGTTCGGTGCGCGCGGGGGAGAGGGCGAGTCGGCGCTGCACCTCTTCACGGATGCGCAGTTCACTCGAGAGCTCTTCGGCGACGGCGAAGGCGGGCCGCGCGACCACGTCGCCGACGGGCGACTCCGCCCGGGAACCGCAGTAGATCACGCCACGCGCACGGTCGCCCACCATGACGGGGACCGCGAAGAGCGTCGCGATGCCCTCGCCGAGAACGGCGCGGTCGTAGTCGTGGGTGATGCTCTTGGAAGAGCCGTAGTCCAGCGCGAGCCGCGGACGCTTCTCGACCAGCGCGCGACCGCCCAGCCCGCGCGTGGCCTGCACGACCAGTCCCTGCAGGCTCGGCGTGCGCGCGCCGTGGATGGCGGAGATGTGGACCGCATCGCCCACGGCGAAGCCGCCGAAGGCGACGGGGAAGCGGGTGCGGCGCACGAGCTCGGCGACGGCGTGGTCGAGCGCGCTCGCATCGCCGGCGTCAGCGCCGAGCGCCCCCGTGCGTGTGCGATCGGGGGTGGCTGCGCGGTGTGGAAGAGACGCGCCCACGACTACCTACTTCCGGGGGTGACGGCGTCCTCGCCGTTTTTCGTAGCGTCGACCCTACCACCGGGCGCACGGGCTCACGTGGGCCGGGTTCCCCCCGATCAGGCGCGATGCCGCGCACATTCATGAGGCAAGGAGGCCACATGTCCGAACCGACGACCGAAACCGCTCCGCCGGGCGACATCGACTACATCGCGGTGGAGGAGTCACCGCGATTCGTCGAGCTGAAGAGGCGTCAGCGCGGGTTCGTCTTCCCGCTCGCGATCGCGTTCCTCGTCTGGTACTTCGCGTACGTCCTGCTCTCGTCCTTCGCCCGCGACTTCATGTCGCAGCGCGTGTGGGGCGACATCACGGTCGGGCTGCTGTTCGGGCTCGGCCAGTTCGTGACGACGTTCGCCATCACCATGACGTACGTCTGGTACGCCAACCGCAAGCTCGACCCGATCGCCGAGGAGATCCGCGAGGACCTCGAGCTGCAGGAGCAGGAGGCCCGCGCATGAACGACGTCCTCGGTGCCGTCCACGCCGCCGTGCAGACGGTGGAGAACAACCCCATCCTCAACATCTCGATCTTCGGCGCGTTCGTCGCGGTGACCCTCTTCATCGTGATCCGCGCCAGCCGCAACAACAGCACCGCCGCGGACTACTACGCCGCCGGCCGCTCGTTCACCGGGCCGCAGAACGGCTTCGCGATCTCGGGGGACTACCTCTCGGCGGCGTCGTTCCTCGGCATCTGCGGCGCGATCGCGATCAACGGCTACGACGGGTTCCTCTACTCCATCGGCTTCCTCGTGGCCTGGCTCGTGGCATTGCTGCTCGTCGCCGAGCTCATGCGCAACACCGGCAAGTTCACGATGGCCGACGTGCTGTCGTTCCGCCTGAAGCAGGGCCCGGTCCGGATGGCGGCGGCCGTGACGACCCTGGCGGTGTGCTTCTTCTACCTGCTCGCCCAGATGGCGGGGGCGGGCGGGCTGGTCTCGCTGCTGCTGGGCATCACCGAGCAGCTCGGCCAGTCGATCGTCGTGGCGGTCGTCGGCGTCCTCATGATCGTCTACGTGCTCGTGGGCGGCATGAAGGGCACCACGTGGGTGCAGATCGTCAAGGCGTTCCTGCTCATCGGCGGCGCGCTCGTCATGACGATCTGGGTGCTCGCGATCAACGGCTTCAGCTTCAACGCCCTGCTCGAGAGCGCGGTCGCCGCGTCGCCCAAGGGCGAGGCCATCCTCGGACCGGGGCTGCAGTACGGCGCGAACCCGTGGGACTTCATCTCGCTCGCGATCGCGCTGGTGCTCGGCACCGCGGGCCTGCCGCACGTGCTCATGCGCTTCTACACGGTGCCCACCGCCAAGGAGGCGCGGCGCTCAGTGGTCTGGGCGATCTGGCTGATCGGCCTGTTCTACCTGCTGACGCTCGTGCTCGGCTACGGCGCCGGCGCGCTCGTCGGGCCGGAGCAGATCGCTGCGGCACCCGGCGGCGTGAACTCGGCGGCACCGCTGCTGGCACTGCAGCTGGGCGGCCCGATCCTGCTCGGCTTCATCTCGGCGGTCGCCTTCGCGACGATCCTCGCGGTGGTCGCGGGCCTCACCATCACCGCCGCGGCGTCGTTCGCGCACGACATCTACGCCAACGTGGTGAAGAAGGGCGACGTGCCCCCGGACGGCGAGGTCAAGGTCGCCCGTCGCACGGTGATCGTCATCGGCGTCCTGGCGATCCTCGGCGGCATCGGCGTGCAGGGGCAGAACGTCGCGTTCCTGGTGGCGCTCGCCTTCGCCGTCGCGGCATCGGCCAACCTCCCGACGATCCTCTACTCGCTGTTCTGGCGGGGGTTCACGACGCGCGGCGCGGTGTGGAGCATGTACGGCGGCCTCGCCGCCGCCGTGATCCTCATCTTCCTGTCGCCGGTGTTCTGGGGAGGCGAGACCAGCGTGTTCAAGACGGGCACGCCCATCTGGCCGCTGAACAACCCGGGCATCGTGTCGATCCCGCTCGGGTTCTTCCTCGGCTGGCTCGGCTCGGTCACCTCCCGCACGGCGGAGAGCCGCACCAAGGCGGCCGAGATGGAGGTGCGGTCGCTGACGGGCTTCGGCGCCGAGAAGGCCACGCACCACTGACGGGCGATCGCGGGGTCCGGGCGGAATCCGCCCGGGCCCCGCGGCGTGCGGGCGGCCTACACGCCCGCCGCCGGAGCGGGCGGGATCGCGAGGCCCTGCTCGAGCTCGACGAGGTACCGCTTCACCTCCGGGCGCCCGCCGTACTCCCCGAGGGACCCGTCGGCCCGCACGACTCGGTGCACGGGGACGACCACCGAGAACGGCGTGGTCGCGCACGCCGTTCCCACCGCCCTGGCCGCTCGGGGAACGCCCGCCGCGATGGCCACCTCGCCGTAGCTCGCCGTCTCGCCGTACGGGATGTCGCGCACCGCCTGGAGGGCCGCACGCGTGAAGCCGCGCACGAGCCGCCAGTCCAGCGGGATGTCGAACTCCCGTCGCCGTCCCTCGAAGTACTCGTCGAGCTGCAGCGCGACGTCGTCCAGCGCCGAGCCGTCGTCCGGGACGGGGTGCGTGCGCAGGCGCAGCCCGACCCGCTCCAGCTCGCCGCCCAGCGGGCCGTCGAACGGGTGCAGTGTCACGATGCCGTCGTCGGCGGCGACGATGAGGATGTCGCCCACGGGCGAGGGGTGTACGCGGTAGCGCGGCGGGTCCGAGGGGGTCATGTGATCATCCTGGTCCTCGCGACGGACGCGGCGGCGGGACGCCCGGCGGCATGTGAGGAATCGCCGCGAACGGGCGCGTGTGGAGGAGCGGTGCCCGCGTGGCCCGGTTCAATACCGCGAAACTCAGGTCCATTGCAAGAGCCGGGCGAGCCGCGCGCTTAGGGTGTCTCGTGTGTGGCGAGGAGAACGGAGCGCCGTGCTGGGCGCGGAGAACGCCGAGCGCGGGCACGACGTGACCCCCGGCGACCTCGGCCTCGCCGAGCCGGGCGTCACGGTCGCGCACGTCGCCGATCCCGAGCGCGACCGGCTGCGTCTTCAGGCCGCGACGCTGGGCGGCAGGTCGACGCTCCTGCATTTCACCGACGGCCACGACGCCGCCATCGAGATCACCAAGGCGCACCCGGGGAGCCTTCCGCAGTTCATCACGGGGCGCTCCACGCTGCTGTCGAACCTGTTCCGCGACGAGGTCGCTCTGCGCAACGCGCGGCTCGCGGCCGAGCGCATCACCGCGAAGGACCAGGAGCTGCGCACGACGCGCGGCTTGGACGCGGTGCGGCTGGCCGTCGGGCTCGCGAACTGGCGGATCGGCGGCATCTCCTGCAGCGCCCCGGTGCTGCTGCGGCCGCTCGCCATCCGGCGGCACCACGGCGACTTCGAGCTCAAGCTGCACGGATCGTTCTCGGTCAACCCCGAGCTGGTGCGCGCCATGCGCACGCATTTCGGCATCGCGATCGACGCGGGCGCGCTCGCCGCGCTCGCGCACGACGGCGGCGTCTTCAAGCCGCAGCCGGTGATCGACCACCTCCGGGCGCTGACCGCCTCGATCGACAGCTATGCGGTGAAGCCCCGGCTGCTCGTGTCGACCTTCGCCGACGTCGGCGGTGCGATGGCGTCCGACGCGGCCGACCTCGACCATCGGGTGCTCAACGCCCTGGCCGGGCACGTCGCCGACCGCGAGACCATCACCGCCCGCCGCGGCGGCCTCGAGCCGACCAACCCGGACGAGCGTCCGCCCGCCGCCGACACGCTGCTGCTGGACGCCGACTCCGAGCAGGAGCGGGTGCTCGCGCGCATCGCCGACGGCCAGTCGCTCGTCGTCCACACCCTTCCGGGCACGGGCGGCACGCAGACGGTCATCAACGCCGTCGGCGCCCTCGTCCGCGACGGCAAGCGCGTGCTCGTCGTGAGCGCCCGGCGGTCGACCCTCGACGGCGTGCGGCACCGCCTCGCAGGCATCGGGCTCTCCGGCCTCGCCGTGTCGCCCGACCGGCTCCAGCGCGACCTCATCCGCGCGATCGGCCGCAACGAGAAGGCGCAGCCGCCGAAGGTCGCCGACATCGACGACGCCCTCGTGCGGCTGCGGGGGGTGCTCCGCGACTACCGCGCGGCCGTGACGGCGCGGCATCCGTCGTTCGGCGTGTCGGTGCTGGAGATCCTGCGCGAGCTCGCCGCCCTCGCCGAGCGGGGCGTCGCGCCGGCCACCGAGGCCCGGTTCGACGCGGAGGCACTCGCGAACCTCGCCGACAAGCGCGCCGAGGCCGCCGCCAAGCTGGCCGCGGCGGCGCGACTCGGCGAGTTCCGCTTCGGCCCCGACGACTCGCCGTGGTACGGAGTGAGCTTCGACACCGTCGAGCAGGCCCGCGGGACGCACGCGCTCGCGGGGAAGCTCCACCGCAGTGACGTGCCGACGCTGCTCGAGCGCGGGTACGAGATGATCGGCCAGACGCGCATGCGCCCGTTCCACACGGTCGCCGAGCTCGGCGTCTACCTCCGGCTGCTCCGCGGCATCCGCGACTCGCTCGACAAGTTCAGCCTCACCGTGTTCGAGCGTCCGCTCGGCGAGCTCATCAGAGCTCACGCGCCCCGCCGCGACACGCCGGAGATGAGCGGCGCCAACCGCCGCCGCCTCCGCCGGCTGTCGCGGGAGTACCTGCGCCCGGGCGTGCACGTGCCCGACATGTACGAGGCGCTCGTGCGCATCCAGCAGCAGCGCACCGAATGGCAGCGCTACGTCGACCCGGGCGTCACCCCCGAGGTGCCGCTGGGGCTCGGCGACGTCCAGGTCGCCTGGCAGCGCGTCGACGCGGAGCTGGCCGAGCTCGACGCCGCGCTCGGCCGCGACGGCGCCGACCGGCTCGCGACCATCCCCGTCACGAACCTCGTGCGCACGCTCGCCGGCCTCGCCGCCGACTCCGACGTGTTCGACAACCTGAAGGAGCGGGCGACGCTGCGCACCGAGCTCGCCGCGCTCGGGCTCGAGCCCCTCCTGCTCGAGCTCTCGGTCCGCCATGTTCCCGAGGACCAGGTGGCCGCCGAGCTCGAGTACGCGTGGTGGCAGTCCGCGCTCGAGGTGCTGCTGCGCACCGATCGCGCGGTGCTCGGCGCCAACACGGCCGTCGTCGACCGGCTGGAGAGGGACTTCCGCCTCGTGGACGAGGCCCACGCCGCGGCATCCGGCCCGCTCCTGGCCGCCCACCTGGCCACGCAGTGGCGCATCGGCATCGTCGATCACGCTTCCGAGGCCGACGCGCTCAAGCGTGCGCTGAAGCGAGGCACGATCACGCCCGACGAGCTCGTCACCGTCGCGCCGGCGCTCTCGCGCACCCTCGCGCCGGTCTGGCTGGCCTCCCCGTACGAGGTCCCCCGGATCCCGGAGGCGGCAGGATTCGATGTGGTGGTGCTGGCGGATGCCGGAGCCCTCTGCCTGGCCGAGGCCGCTCCGGCCCTGCGCCGCGCGGGCCAGGTCGTGGCGTTCGGGGATCCCGTCACCCAGAAGCCGACGCCGTTCGGCGTCGCGTCGGTGTACGTGGGGCAGACGCCCGCGGCTGCGACCTCGACGAACGGAAACGGCACCGGCCCCGTGGCGGAGCCCGACGCGCCCGACGAGGTGCCGTTCGATGCGACGAGCGTTTTCGAGCGGCTCGCCGAGCTGTTCCCCGTCGAGACCCTCACCCGCAGCTACCGCGCCGGGGGAGAGGATCTCGCCGCGCTCGTGAACGAGGCGTTCTACGGCGGCGAGCTCGTGTCGCTGCCGTGGGCCGGCTCGTACCTCGGGCGGGGCAGCCTCGCCGTCGACTACGTCGAGGGCGGCAACGGCACGCCCGACCCGATCACCGGGGCCGTCGAGAGCCCCGACGCCGAGGTCGCGCGCGTGGTGACGCTCGTCGTCGAGCACGCCGTCAACCGCGGCAGCGAGTCGCTCATGGTGGTCACCGCCAGCGTCCGGCACGCCGAGCGCATCCGCGCGGCCGTCGAAGCCGCCTTCGCCGGCCGCTCCGACGTCGCCGACTTCGTCTCGCGCGACACGGCGGAGCCGTTCGCGGTGCTGACGCTCGAGGAGTCGGTGGCCGAGAGCCGCGACCGCGTGGTCTTCTCGCTGGGCTACGGCCTCACCAAGCACGGCCGTGTGCTGAGCGATTTCGGCGACCTGTCCAGGCCCGACGGCGAGCGGCTGCTCACCGTCGGAATGACCCGGGCTCGCCGCTCGATGGTGATCGTGTCGTCGATCCGCCCGTCGGCCTTCGATGACGGGCGCCTGGAGTACGGCGCGGCGACGCTGATGTCGATCCTCGGCGGCATCGCCGCCCGCTCGCGCGAGGCGCGCCTCGAGGACCTCGCCGACCCCCTCACACGCGGCCTGGCTCGCGAGCTGCGGCGCGCCGGACTCTCGGTCGACGTGCACTACCGCGGCCTGCTGCCGCTGGTCGCCCAGTACGACGGCAAGGCGGTCGTGGTCGAGAGCGACCCCGAGACGATCGGCGAGTCGCTGCGCGAGTCGCTGCGGCTGCGCCCGCAGATCCTGCGCCGCCTCGGCTGGCACTACGTCCGCGTGCACTCCTTCGACCTGTATCGGGACCCGGCCGACGTCGCCCAGCGCATCGCCGCGATGCTCGGTGTGCCGCCAGACGCGCCGCGGGTCGACAGCGAGACCCAGCCGCTCGATGTCCTCGAGTGACCGCCAGCGGATCGAGCGGGTCGCGGGCGCCCGCCGCGCGAAGCTGACGCCTGCGCCCGGGTCCACCGCGGAGCCCGTCCCCGCGGACGAGGAGGCGGATGCCGCGTCCCGGCCGGACGCGGCATCCGAGGGGTCCCCGGGACCGAACGACGAGCGCCTCCGTCGCGACGTGCCCCCGCACTATTGACTCGAGACGGGTCGATGCGAGGGACGAGCGTTGACGCGGCTCGGGTCACGATCGAGTAGCGAGGGACGAGCGTATCGAGATCTCGCGCGAGACGGCTCAGCGCGGCTGCGCCGGGCCCTGGCTCTGGAGGAGGTCGCGGATCTGGACCAGGAGCTCCTGCTCGGTGGGCAGCGGCTCAGCGTCGGGCTGGCCGGCGCCGGCCTTCGCGGCCTGCTTCTCCTTCCAGTGGTTCATCGGCATAACGAACACGAAGTAGACGATCACGGCGACAGCGAGGAAGTTGATGAGCGCGCCGATGATGGCACCGATGGCGAAGGTCGAGGTCCCGCCGGAGAGCGTCGGCACCTCCCACACCCAGGCGCTCAGGTCGCCCACCTGGAAGATGACGCCGATGAGCGGGTTGACGAAGCCTTCGACGAGCGCGTTGACGATCGCCGTGAACGCCGCGCCGATGACGACGGCGACGGCCAGGTCGATGACGTTGCCGCGGAGAATGAACTCCTTGAATCCCTTGATCACGATGAACCCCCGGGGTCGTGGATCCCGCGACGGGCTCCGGACGTTCAGGATCCGGACGACGCGGGCGAGGCCTTCGCCTCAGGCTTCGATGATGTCGTAGCGGGTGCCGCCCCGCCACCCGACGCGTCGGATCCACCGGACTTCGCGCCCGCGCGGGAATCGGTGCGGTAGAACCCCGAGCCGTTGAAGGTCACGCCGATCGAGCCGTACTCCTTGCGCAGCGGCCCGCCGCATTCCGGGCACTCCGTCAGGGTGGGGTCGGCGAAGGACTGCACGGCATCGAAGCGGTGACCGCACTGCTTGCAGGCGTAGGCGTAGGTGGGCATGTGTCTCTCGGTGGGTTCTGTCAGCGCCGGGTGGGCGCGAGGGTGATGGTGCGCGTGGGGGTCACCACGCCGGTGACCGGCTGGTCGTGGACGTCGCTGGGCAGCTCGTCGAGCACCTCCGAGTCGTAGACCACGGCGTAGACCGGCGGGCACCGCTCCATCGAGCCGAGCGTCTTGTCGAAGAAGCCGCGTCCCCAGCCGAGTCGCATGCCGGACTCGTCGACGGCCGCGGCCGGGATGACGAGCAGGTCGACGTCGTTGACGGCGATCGGCCCGAGCAGCTCGCCCACCGGCTCGGGCAGCCCGTACATGCCCTCGGCGATGTCGCCCTCGGGGGTGGCCACCGCCCAGTCCAGCAGGCCGTCGGCACGGGTCACCGGGAGGAGCACGCGGATGCCGCGGGCGACGGCATCCGTCACGAAGGACCTCGTCCCGGGCTCGGCCGTGGTGGACAGGAAGCAGGAGATCGACCGCGCGCCGTGCTCGGCGACGAGGGCGTCGAGCTGCGCGTGGATGCCGGCCTCGGCCGCTTCGCGGGCCTGGTCGGACAGCAGCTGCCGGCGCTCGCGCAGCTCGGCGCGCAGTGCGCGTTTCGCGTCGGCGATCGCGTCGGACATGACGTCGATTCTACGTGGCGCGAATCGTAACGGGTCCGCACGCCGGGCGGGGCCGTGTCGGACGCCCCTCTAGACTCAGGTCATGCCCCATACTCCGATCAAGGCCGTCATCCCGGCCGCCGGTCTCGGCACCCGCTTCCTCCCCGCAACCAAGGCGATGCCCAAGGAGATGCTCCCCGTCGTCGACAAGCCGGCGATCCAGTACGTCGTGGAAGAGGCCGCGCAGGCCGGGATCGACGACATCCTCGTGATCATCGGGCGCAACAAGAACGCCATCTCCAACCACTTCGACTCGGTGCCCGAGCTCGAGGAGAAGCTGAAGGACAAGGGCGACGTCGATCGCCTGCACCGTGTGCTGGAGTCGAGCGACCTCGCCGACATCCACTTCGTGCGGCAGGGCGAGCCGAAGGGGCTCGGGCACGCGGTGCTGCGTGCGAAGGCGCACGTCGGCGACGCGTCGTTCGCGGTCATGCTGGGCGACGACCTCATCGACGAGCGCGACGAGCTGCTGACCACGATGATCGCCGAGCACGAGCGCACCGGGGCGGCGATCATCGCCCTCATGGAGGTCGACCCGTCGCAGATCCACCTGTACGGCGTCGCCTCGGTCGAGTCGACCAACGGCGACGGCGTGGTCAAGGTCAACGGCCTGGTCGAGAAGCCCAAGGCCGAGGACGCCCCGTCGAACCTCGCGGTGATCGGCCGCTACGTGCTCTCGCCGAACGTGTTCGAGATCCTCGAGCGCACCGAGCCCGGCAAGGGCGGCGAGATCCAGCTGACCGACGCGCTGCAGGAGCTCGCGGCCGACCCCGACGGACCCGGTGTGTACGGCGTCGTCTTCCGTGGCCGCCGGTACGACACCGGCGATAGGGTGGACTACATCAAGGCCATCGTGCAGCTCGCGGCCGATCGTGACGATCTCGGCCCGGCGCTGCGTCCCTGGTTCAAGGAGTTCGCGGCGGGCCTCTGACGCCGCCCGTACGAGGGGGTCACGTGGATCTGACGGCTCCCCGCAGCCACGGATCGGTGGCGATCCGGCTGGTCCGCCAGCGCGACGCGCGCGTGCTGCAGAACGAGCTGCTGTCGAACCGCGGCTGGCTGCGCCCGTGGGAGGCGACGAGCCCCGACGGGCCGGTGTCGTTCGACATGCGGATGGGTGTGCGCCGGCTGCTGCAGCAGTATCGCGACGGCGCCGGGGTGCCGTTCGTGATGGAGTACGCGGGCGACATCGCCGGCCAGCTGAACGTGTGGGGCATCGCGCGCGGCTCGCTGGCCTCCGCCACGATCGGCTACTGGGTGAGCGAGCGCTTCGCCGGACGCGGGATCACCCCGACCGCCGTCGCGCTGGCCACCGACATCTGCTTCTCCGAGCTGCGGCTGCATCGCATGGAGATCTGCATCCGGCCCGAGAACCAGGCCAGCCTGCGGGTCGTCGAGAAGCTCGGCTTCCGCTACGAGGGGCTGCGACGGCGGTACATCCACATCGACGGCGACTGGCGGGACCACTACGCGTTCGCCCTCGTGCGCGAGGAGGTCCCCGAGGGCGTGCTGCAGCGGTGGGTGTCGGGCCACGCCCCGCAGGACGCCGCGACGATCCCGCCCGCCGACCGCCTGCACGCCTGAGCGCTCCCCGGCGCCCGCCGGGTGCGCGTCCCGGCGGATCCCGAGGCTGACCCGGCGAAAACCGGCTTGCGTGACACGCGACCGGATGCCGCGGTCATCGGCATCCAGTCCCTTAGCGTGGGGTCTATGGATGGGCAGGTGCTGGGCGGGGGCGTCATCGTCCTCGTCGCCGCCGCCCTCTGGCTGATCTACCTGCTGCCGACGTGGCACAGCCGTCGCCAGTACGACGCCGCCGAGCGCAACGCCGTGCGCCTGAGCCAGGCGCTGCGCGTGCTCGCCGAGACGAGTGAGACTCCGGAAGAGGTGCGGCTCGAGCTCAACGCGCGCACCGCCGCCGCGCAGCAGCGGCTGGCCAGGCGGGCGCTCGCAGAACGCGAGCAGGCCGCCCTCGAGGGCGCCCGTGTCGAGCTGGAGCGCGCCCGCGCCGAGCGCGAGGCCGCCGAGGTGGCCGCCCGGCTCGATCGGGAGCGCACCCGTGCCGAGCGGGTCGCCGCCGAAGCCGCCGCCCGCGTCAGCCTGGAACGCGCCCGCGCCGAGCGCGAGGCCGCCGAGGCGGCCGCCCGTGCCGAGATCGCCGCGGCGCGCGCGCTTCCCGACGCGCGTCGTGCCCGCGCACGGCGCCGCTTCCGGCTCGTCGCGACGCTCGCCGGCCTCGCCGGCATCGCGCTGGCGGGGTGGGGAGTGTTCGAGACCCTCACCGCGGGAGCGCAGGCGCTGCTGTGGACCGGGGTCGGCATGGCCGCGGCATCCGTCCTCACGCTTCAGCGTCTGGCACGTGTGGCCTCACGCGCCGTGTCGAGGTCGGCGGATGCCGCCCCCCGACGCGCCGCCGAACTCCAGGACGTCGAGCTGGAGCGCGCAGAGCGCGCCTGGGAGCCGCGCGACCTTCCCCGGCCCCTCACGGCGTCGGCGGGTTCGCGGGCGGCCGCCGTGCTGGACGCGGAGGCCGCGCGTGCGGCGCTGCGGCAGGCGGCGCTGGAGCAGGCGATGCTCGCGCGTTCCGAGGCGCCGCAGCCCGCGCCGATCGAGGCGGCCCGCACCGCGCGGAGCGCCTCGGAGGGCAGCGTGTACGGCCGGATGGGGTACGTCGACGACGCCGAGATCGAGGCCCACGTCCGGCAGCTGCTGACCCGCCGCGCAGCCGGCCAGTAGACCCCTCGGCGGCGCCCTCGGGATTCGGAGCGGGTGGGCAACCGTGATAGTGTTTCTGAGGTTCAAGGGCCTGTGGCGCAGTTGGTAGCGCGCTTCGTTCGCAATGAAGAGGTCAGGGGTTCGAATCCCCTCAGGTCCACCGAGAAAGACCCCCGCACAGCCGGGGGTCTTGTCGTTTCCGGTGCCCCTCGCGCGCGAGCGGTCAGTCCGGCGGCGCCGGATACCGCTCCCCGCTGCCCCAGCCGACCTCCCACCCGGTGCGGTCGTCGAAGTAGTCGGCGAACGACACGGGAAGCCGGTGCTCGGGCTCGACGCGGGCGAGGAGTCCTTCGAACCACTCGGCGTACCGAGGGGCGTCCGCGCCGGCCGAGAGACCGGGCAGGGCCCGCAGGATGAGGTCGGCGACATCGCCGGCATCCGTCGTGGCGTCGACCACCCCGTCCGCGAAGTCCGCTCCGGCCGCGGAGGTGTAGCGGACGGAGGACGCCGGGTCGGCGGCATCCGTCAGCACCACCCGCCAGTGCATGCCCGACGGTGCGACGCCCGGGTGCACCCGCAGGCTGTGGAAGCCCCGCCGGTGCAGCTCGCGGACGCCCTGGAGGATCCGCACCGAGCCGGCCATGGCGAGCGCCGATGCGATCTCCTGGTGCGTGCCCGCGTCGTGCGCGACGAGCGACACCCGCTCGACTCCGGACGACGACGCGGCGATGGTGTCGATCGCCGCCGTGATGGCCTCGCGCCGGGGCCAGGCGTACACGCCGGCGCTGATGAGCGGGAAGGCGACGTGGCGCGCGTCCAGCTCGTCGGCGATCTCGAGCGCCCTGCGATAGCAGGATTCCAGCAGCGCGCGGTCGCGCTGTCCGGCACCGTAGTTCGGCCCCACGGTGTGCACCACCCAGCGGGCGGGCAGCGCGCCGCCGCGGGTCCACCCCGCGTCGCCGGTGGCCAGGCCGTAGGGGAAACGCTCGATGCACTCCCGCAGGATCTCCGGTCCGCCGGCACGGTGGATCGCGCCGTCCACGCCGCCACCGCCGCGCATGGCGTTGTTCGCGGCGTTGACGATCGCGTCGGCGTCCTGGGTGGTGATGTCGCCGTGCACCGCGACGAGCTTCGTCATGCTCCCATCATGCGCGCCGCCGGGCTCGCGCGTCCCCGGATCAGGAGATCGGTCGGACGCGCACCCGTCAGGCGGGCGTCGCCTCGGCCGCAGCCCGGGCGGCCGCGGGGAGCGCCTCGACGATGCGCGACACGGCGGCGTCGTCGTGCGCGGCCGAGACGAACCACGCCTCGAACACCGATGGGGGCAGTGACACGCCCTGCTCCAGCATCGACCGGAAGAACGGCGGGTAGCGGAACGTCTCCTGCGCCTTGACGGTGTCGTAGTCCGTCGGCGGGGTCTCGGCGAACTGGATCGAGAAGAGGCTGCCCGCGCGCTGCACGACGTGCGTGACGCCCGCGTCCGAGAGTGCGGATGCCGCGGCCTCCGCGATCGTCGCCGCGGCGGCGTCGATCCGCGTATACGCGGCCGCGTCGAGGTGGTCCAGCGTCGTGCGTCCCGCCGCGACGGCGAGCGGATTGCCGCTCAGCGTGCCCGCCTGGTACACCGGCCCGAGCGGGGCGAGGAGCTCCATCAGCGCGGCCGGGCCGCCCAGCGCGGCGAGCGGGAGGCCGCCGCCGACCACCTTGCCGAACGTGATGAGGTCGGGGGAGAACGGCACCGGGTCGATGCCGTACCACCCGGCCGGGCCGACGCGGAAGCCGGTCAGCACCTCGTCGAGGATCAGCAGTGCTCCGTGCGCGTGCGCGATGTCGGCGAGGGCGGCGTTGAACCCGTGGGCCGGCGGCACGATGCCCATGTTGGCGGGCGCCGCCTCGACGATCACGGCGGCGATGTCGTCACCGCGGGCGTCGAACACCTCGCGCACGGCGTCGAGGTCGTTGTAGGGGATGACGAGCGTCTGCGCGGCGATGGCGGCGGGGACCCCCGCCGATCCGGGCAGCGCGAGCGTCGCGACACCCGATCCCGCGTCGGCCAGCAGGCCGTCGGAGTGCCCGTGGTAGTGGCCGGCGAACTTGACGACGAGGTCGCGGTCGGTGGCGCCGCGCGCGAGGCGGATCGCGGTCATCGTCGCCTCGGTGCCGGTCGACACCAGCCGCACCCGCTCGACGGGGGCGGCGGCACCGTCCCGGCGCACCCGCGCCGCGATGAGCTCGGCCAGCTCGGTCTCGCCCGGCGTCGACGCGCCGAAGCCGAGGCCTCGGGCCGCGGCATCCTGCACCGCCTTCACGACGGCGGGGTGGGCGTGCCCGAGGATCGCCGGCCCCCACGAGCCGACGAGGTCGACGTACTCGCGACCCTCGACGTCGGTGACGTAGGGGCCCGACGCCGACACGAAGAAGCGCGGTGTCTCATGCACCGAGCCGAACGCGCGCACGGGCGAGTTCACGCCGCCGGGCATCGCGCCGCGGGCGCGGGCGAACTCCTGCTGATTCGTCGTCATCGGATCCACTCCGCAAGCTCCAGGGCCCAGTAGGTCAGCACGGCGTCGGCGCCGGCGCGGCGGATGCCGATCACCGACTCCTCGATGGCGCGGCGGCGGTCGATCCAGCCGTGCGCGGCGGCCGCCTCGATCATGGCGTACTCGCCCGACACCTGGTACGCCCAGACCGGCACCGGGCTCGCGGCCGCGGCGTCGGCCAGCACGTCGAGGTAGCTCATCGCGGGCTTCACCATGACGATGTCGGCGCCCTCGGCGATGTCGAGATCGAGCTCGCGGGCACCCTCGCGGCGGTTGGCGGGGTCCTGCTGGTAGGTGCGCCGATCGCCCTCGAGCGAGGACTGCACGGCCTCGCGGAACGGGCCGTAGAACGCCGAGGCGTACTTCGCCGCGTACGCGAGGATCGGGGTGTTCCCGTAACCGGCGTCGTCGAGCGCGTCGCGCACCGCGGCGACCTGGCCGTCCATCATGCCCGACAGGCCCAGCAGCTGCGACCCGGCCTCGGCCTGGGCCACACCCATCTCGCGGTATCGCTCGAGGGTCGCGTCGTTGTCGACGTAGCCGTGGGCGTCGAGCACGCCGCAGTGGCCGTGGTCGGTGAACTCGTCGAGGCAGAGATCGGTCTGCACGACGAGCGCGTCGCCCGCCTCGGCGACCGCGATGCGCGTCGCGACGTTCAGGATGCCGTCGGGATCGGTCGCGCCGGAGCCCACCGCGTCCTTGTGCTCGGGCACGCCGAACAGCATGATGCCGCCGATGCCGGCGGCCGCGGCATCCGCCACCGCCTGCCTCAGGCTCTCGGTCGTATGCTGCACGACGCCGGGCATGGACGAGATGGGGACCGGTTCGCCGGCGCCCTCGCGCACGAACATCGGGAGGACCAGCTCGGCCGGGTGCAGCCGCGTCTCGGCGACGAGGCGACGCATCGCCGGGGTGGCGCGCAGGCGGCGGGGACGGTCGGCGGGTGCGTACGTCACGGGCGTTCTCCCGTCAGGCCGGCCGCGCCGGCATCGAGCAGCTCACGGGCGACGGATGCCGCGACCTCGCGCGGCGGATCGCCCTCGTCCTCGGGCCACGTGGTGGCGTGCGACGACGTGAGCCTCGTCGCACCGTCGAGGCTGTAGACGCTCGCCGACAGCAGCAGGAGTCCGGCGTCGACGACGGCGCGCGCTCCGACGGGCGCCGAGCAGCCGGCCTCGAGGAGGGCGAGCACCTCGCGCTCCGCCTCGACGGCGGCGCGGGTCTCGCGGTGGTCGAGGGCGTCGACGAGGTGCTCCTGGCCGCGGCGCACCTCGATCGCGAGGGCCCCCTGGCCGGGCGCGGTGGGCCACGCGTCGGCGTCGAGGTACTCGGTCACGACGTCGGTGCGGCCGACGCGACGGAGCCCGGCGGCGGCGAGGATGACGGCATCCAGCTCTCCGCCGCTCACCTTCCCGAGGCGCGTGTCGACGTTGCCGCGGATGTCGACGACCTCCACATCGGGGCGGCGCGCCCGCAGCTGCGCCATGCGGCGGGGCGAGCCCGTCCCGATGCGCGCGCCGGCGGGAAGCCGCTCGAGCGTGAGCCCGTCGCGGGCGCACAGCGCGTCCCGCGGGTCCTCGCGGACGGGGATCGCGGCGACGACGAGCTCGTCGTGCGGTGCGGTGGGGAGGTCCTTGAGCGAGTGAACGATGACGTCGCACTGGCCGGCGAGGAGCGCGTCACGGAGCGCGCCGGTGAACAGGCCCGTCCCGCCCGCGCGTGACAGCGGCTCGTTCGAGCGGTCGCCGTCGGTCGTGATCGTGACGAGCTCGGTCGTGACGCCGGTGGCGTCGGCAAGGTCGTCGGCGACCATGCCGGTCTGGGCGAGCGCCAGCGCACTGCCCCGCGTGCCGATGCGGAGCGTGGTCACGCCAGCACCTCGGCGATCTCGGCGAGGTCGATGCGGCGGCCGGTGTAGAACGGCACCTCTTCGCGCACGTGGCGTCGCGCCTCCGTCTGGCGGAGGTCCCGCATCAGGTCGACCAGCGCGACCAGCTCCGGCGCCTCGAGCGCGAGGATCCACTCGTAGTCGCCGAGTGCGAAGGAGGCGACGGTGTTGCTCAGCACGGAGCGGTGCGCGGCGCCCTTGCGGCCGTGGTCGGCGAGCATCTGCCGCCGCTCCTCGTCGGGCAGGATGTACCAGTCGTACGAGCGCACGAACGGGTAGACGGTCAGCCAGGCCTCCGGATCTTTGTCGCGCATGAAGGCGGGCAGGTGGCTGGCGGTGAACTCGGCGTCGCGGTGCACGCCCATGGCGTTCCAGACCGGCAGCAGCGACCCGAGCGGCTCGGCGCGGCGCAGTGTCCGCAGCGCGGACTGCAGCGCCTCGGGTGCGATCCCGATGCCGGTGAGCCAGATCATGATGTCGGCGTCGGCGCGCAGCCCCGAGACGTCGTAGAACCCGCGGACGACGACTCCGGATGCCTCGACCTCGGCCACCGCGGCCGTCAGATCGCCGGCCGGCGCGGGCCGGGAGGGGTCCCGGCGGAAGACCGCCCACAGGGTGTAGCCGAGGGTTTCAGAGGGGGTGGTCGCCGGGACATCGGTCATACCCTCTATCCTTCCACTCCTCGCGGGGAGCGTTTCCGGTGGCGCCGTCCGAGGCTCAGCGGGCGAGCAGCTCGGCGGCGGTGCGCTCGGCGTGGGCGATGAGGCCCGCCAGGCCCGACCCGGCGACCGTCTCGCCGACGACCGTGAGCCCGGCGGGCGGGGTCGCCGCCGCAGGCCGCACCCACGAGACGTGTGCGGTGCCGACGACGACCGGCAGCGGCACGCCGAGGAGCGTCTCGGCGTCGGCGCGCGCGGCGGCGACGGGATCGGCCGGGGTCGCGTCGTACGACAGGCGCAGCACGTGGCGGCCGGCGGCCGCCTCGCGCAGCCACTCCCATTTGGCCGTGGCGTGGGTCAGGGCGCGTGCGCCCACCGGTGCCCCCGCCGCGACGAGCAGTCCGGTGCCGCGGGGCGCGGCATCCAATCGGTCCTGCTCCACGACGAGCGTCACGAGATCGATGCGTCGACCGGGGGCGGCGGGCGCCGCGAGGCGGGGCGCGGCGACGACCACGGTGCCGCCCAGCGTCGCGAGATCGCCGACGGGCGTGGAGAGACGGATGTCGCCGCCGTGGCGGGCGACATCCTCGGCGAGGGCCGGCACGACGCGGTTGATGCCCCCGCGGATGCCCGCCACCGCCGCACCCGGCGCTGCGGTGGCGCGGAGCCGCGCGACGGCGCCCCCGAGCGATCCGGCGCTGGTGAGGGCCTCGGGCAGCCCGGGATGCGCGCGGGCGACGGGCAGCTCGTCGGGATGCTGCGAGTGGACGCCGTGCACGACGGGCGCCACGAGGAGATCGAGCACGTCGTCGCCGAACCGCTCGCGGACAAGGGCCCCGAGTGTCGACGGCACTGCTGCTCCCCACGGGCGGGCATCGAGCTCGACCGCGCGCTCTGCGGCGGGGCGGCCGACCACCCGCACCACGTCGTCGGCGAGCGGGTCGGACGGGATGCCGAGGAGCGCGGTCACCGGCAGCGGCACGGCTTCGCCGACCACGGGCTGCAGCCACGCCGGCCAGGGGGCGGGGGCGACGATGTCGTCGGCCAGGCCCAACTCCGCGAGCAGGGCCGCGACGACCCCGCCGCGGACGGCGAAGCTCTCGGCGCCGGCATCCAGCGCGATGCCGGCCACGTCGTGCCTCGCCACGGTTCCGCCGAGGCGATCGGATGCCTCGAACAGGGTCACCGCCGCGCCCGAGGCCGCGAGCCGGCGGGCGACGACCAGACCCGCGACGCCGCCTCCGACGACCGAGAAGTCAGTCATGCGCGTGGACGAACTCCACGATGCGTGTGAGCACCGCCGGGTCGGTGTCCGGGGGCACGCCGTGCCCCAGGTTCACCACGTGGGCCCGCGCCGCCCGCCCGCGCTCGAGCACGTCGACGATGTGCGCCTCGAGCACCGGCCAGGGCGCGCGCAGGAGAGCGGGGTCGATGTTGCCCTGCACCGAGACGCCGGTCCCGAGCCGGCGGACCGCCTCGTCCAGCGGCAGGCGCCAGTCCACGCCGACCGCATCGACGCCGACGTCGCGCATCGCGGCGAGGAGCTCGCCGGTGCCGACACCGAAGTGCACCAGGGGCACGCCCAGGTCGCGCGCGGCGTCCAGCGCGCGGACGGAGAACGGCGCGACGTGCTGCGTGTAGTCGGCGAGGCTCAGTGAGCCCGCCCACGAGTCGAACAGCTGCCCGGCCGAAGCGCCCGCCTCGATCTGGGCCGCGAGGAACGCGCCGGTGATCTCGGCGCACCAGCCGAGCAGCGCGGCCCAGGTCTCGGGATCCGAGTGCATGAGCGCGCGCGTCCTGAGCTGCTCCTTCGAGGGGCCGCCCTCGACGAGGTACGACGCCAGCGTGTAAGGGGCTCCGGCGAAGCCGATGAGCGGCGTCGTGCCGAGCTCGGCGACGGTGAGGGCCACGGCCTCACGGATCGGAGCGAGCGCTGCGGGGTCCAGCGGCGGGAGGTTCGCGACATCCGCAGCCGTCCGCACCGGGTTCTCCAGCACAGGACCGCGGCCAGCGACGATGCGCACGTCGACGCCCGACAGGCGCACGGGGATCACGATGTCGCTGAAGAAGATCCCGGCGTCGACACCGTGCCGCCGCACGGGCTGCAGCGTGATCTCGCTGGCGAGCTCCGGGTTCAGGCACGCGTCGAGCATGTCGGTGCCCACCCGCAGCTCGCGGTACTCGGGCAGTGATCGGCCCGCCTGCCGCATGAACCACACCGGGGTCGGGGTCGGCCGCTCGCCGCGATACGCGCGTATCAGCGGCGGGGGATCGTTTCTCTGAAGGACGGAAGGGTGAGAGTCATGCAACAGCACACGTTAAGATTAGGCTCGTGCTCCTCTGTCTGACCGCGAACCATCGGAACGCGAGCCTCGACGTCCTGGAGCGTCTGTCCGTGGGTGCGCCCACGGCGACCCGGGCGCTCGTGGAGGACGAGTTCTTCGTGTCGGGCGCCGTCGTGCTCGCGACGTGCAACCGGTTCGAGGCGTACCTCGACATCGACGAGCCCCTCACCGGCGGTGAGGCCGTCGCGGTCGAGTCCGTGGTCGAGGCCATGGCCGAGGCATCCGGCGTCTCCGCGGATCTGCTGCGCGCGTCGGTCGCCGTGCATTCCGGGGCGGATGCCGCCGCCCACCTCTTCGCCGTCACCAGCGGCCTCGAATCGGTCGTCGTCGGCGAGGACGAGATCTCCGGGCAGGTGCGCCGCGCCCTCGATGCCGCGCGGGCCGACGGACTCACCAGCGGTGAGCTCGAGCGTCTCTTCCAGAAGGCCACGCACACCAGCCGCGGCGTGCGCAACCGCACGCAGCTGCGCGGCGCGCACCGGTCCCTCGTGCGCCTGGCGCTCGAGCTCGCGTCGAGCCGCGTCGCCGACTGGGGCACCGCCCGCGTCGTGCTCGTCGGCACCGGCCGCTACGCCGCGCGCACCGTCGACGCGCTCCGCGCCCGCGGTGCCGGCGACATCCACGTCTTCTCGCCCTCGGGCCGCGCGGAGGCGTTCGCCGCGCAGCGCGGTCTCATCCCGGTGACGGACTTCGCCGCGGCGGCGGCGCAGGCCGACGTCGTCATCACCTGCACCGCCGACGCGGTCGTGCACGCCGACGCGTTCGTCCCAGGGCACCGGGTGCTCGTGATCGACCTGGGCCTGCCTCGCAACGTCGACCCGGCCGTCGGCGCCGTCCAGGCCGTCGAGCTGCTCGACCTCGAGACCATCCGCCTCCACGCTCCGCTGGAGCAGTTCAACGCGCACGCCGACGCCCGCGCCATCGTCGGCGACGCGGCGACGGAGTTCCACGCCGACCGCGAGGCCGGACCCGCGATCACCGCACTCCGCCGCGACGTGCTGAAGATCGTCGACGACGAGATCGCCCGCGCCCGCTCGCGCGGCGCCGGCGACGACGTCGAGGCGGCGCTGCGCCACCTCGCCGGCGTGCTGCTGCACCGTCCGTCGGTGCGCATCAAGGAGCTCGCCGTCGAAGGGCGCATCGACGACGCGCGCGCCGCGCTCGAGCTGCTGCACGGCCTCTCGGCCGACGCCCCGGCACCCGTCGCCGACGACGACGGCCTCTGGGCCACGGCCTGAGCCGACGCCCGGCAGAGGGTGCGGACTCAGGCTGCTCGCGAACCGGGCCCACCGGTGCTCGCGCGTGCGGGAGCACCGGTGGGGGCCGTGAGCCCGGTCGGGGGACCGGTCAGCGCCCGCAGGGCGTAGAGGATCGTCGCCAGGTCGACGACCTCCTGGATGAGCGCGCCCACGACGGCCGGGATCACACCCGTGGTCGCGACCAGCATCAGCCCGATGCTCAGTGCGATGCCGATCCAGATGGCGACGTAGGCGACGCGCAGGGTGTGCCGGCCGATCGATATCGCTTCGGCCACGCCCAGCAGCGAGTCCTTCAGCACGACAGCGTCGGCCGCCTCACCAGCGGCGGTGGCGCCCTTGGCTCCCATCGCGATGCCGATGTCGGAGGCGGCCAGGACCGGGGCGTCGTTCACCCCGTCGCCCACCATGAGCACCGGCCGCGGCCGCATCTCGGCGGCGAGGTGCACCTTCTCGCGGGGGAGGAGCTCGGCGTTGACGTCGGTGATGCCGACGGCGCGGGCGACGGCATCCGCTGTCGTCTTCGTGTCTCCCGTGAGCATGACGATGCGCTCCATGCCCTGCGCCCGCAGCCACGCCACGACGGCGGCCGATTCCGGGCGCGGGTCGTCGGCGAGCACCAGCGTCCCCGCGAACCGCCCGTCCACGGCCACGTACGCCGCGGCCTCACCGGTGTCGACGTCGCGGCGGACGGTGTCCGGCGCCAACGAGGCCACGTACGCGGGTTTTCCGACGACCACCGTGCGGCCGTCGATCACGGCCGTCACGCCGTTCGTGGCGACCTCCTGCGCGTCGGCGGCGGGGCGAAGCGCGATGCCGCGGTCCGCGGCCGCGCGCCGGATGCCGGCGGCCAGCACGTGACTGGAGTACTGCTCGGCGGAGGCGGCGAGCGCGAGGAGCTCGTCCTCGTCGAACCCGTCGGCGGCATCGACAGCGACGAGGTCCGGACGCCCTTCGGTGAGGGTGCCCGTCTTGTCGAACGCGGCGGACCGCGCCCGCGCCAGCTGCTCGATGACGCCGCCGCCCTTCACCACGACACCCGCCTTCGCCGCGCGCGAGAGACCGCCGAGGAACGCGACCGGCGCCGCGATGAGCAGCGGGCACGGCGTCGCCAGCACCAGCACCTCGGCGAACCGCGTGGGATCGCCCGAGACCGCCCATGCGGTGCCGGCGATCACCAGTGACACGGCGGTGAACGGGACGGCGAAGCGGTCGGCGAGCCGCACCGTCGGCGCGCGCTCGTCCTGCGCCTGCTTCACGAGCTCCACGATCTGCTGGTACTGGCTGTCGGCGCTGCGCCGCAGCGCGCGGACGTGCACGGCGTGCGAGCCGTTGACCGACCCCGACAGCACCTCGTCGCCGGCGGCACGGTGGACGGGCAGGCTCTCGCCGGTGAGCGACGACTCGTCGAACGAGGCCTCGCCGGAGAGCAGCGTGCCGTCGACCGGGACGATCTCGGAGGGGCGGATCAGGAGGATGTCGCCGATGCGCACGTCGTCGGCATCCGTGTCCTGCGCCTCGTCGCTGCCCGACCCCGGATGGACCAGCACGTGCGCGATCCGGGGGGAGCGGTCCAGGAGAGCGGTGAGCTCCCGCCTCGCGCGACGGCCGGCATAGTCCTCCAGCGCCTCGCCGCCCGAGAGCATCAGGACGATCACGAGCGAGGCGACGTACTCTCCGACGGCGAGCGTCGCGATCATCGCGACGACGGCGAGGATGTCGAGCCCGACGTGGCCGCGGAGCACGTCGCGGATCATGCCGAGGAGCGTCCAGGCGATGACGCCGCCCACGTACACGATCGCCAGCCACTTCGCCGCGTCGGTGCTGCCGGCCGCGCCGAGCGACAGCACGGCGATCAGCACCGCCAGCGTGAGCCACACCAGCGGGTAGCGCGCGAGCCGGCGCAGGAGTCTCATGGCACCCACTCTGGCATCGACGCGCGCCCCGCCGCCGCCCCGGCTTTCAGCCCGCCAGCTCGTGCAGCAGGAACGCGGCGAGGAAGCCGATCGTCGCCCACAGGCCGGTGAGCGCGTGCTGCTCGTCGAACGCCTCGGGAATCATGGTGTTGCACACCATCGCGAGCAGGCCTCCGGCGGCGATGGTGGTGATCAGTGCGATGAGGTTCGGTGTGGCGGATTGGAACGCGACGTAGCCGAGCACCGCCGCCACGACCGTGATGAGCGCGATGCCGCCCCACAGCAGGGCGACGAAGCGGCCGCTGCTGCCGCCTCGCTTGAGCGCTGCTGTGGAGCCCAGTCCCTCGGGGAAGTTGCTGATCGCGATCGCCGCGACGATCGGGATGCTGATTCCGCCCTGCAGCACCGACAGGCCCATGACGAGGGACTCGGGGATGCCGTCGATGAGGGCGCCGACCGCGATGACCAGCCCTGCACCGCCGGCGATGCGGGTCCCCGCACGTCGGGCGGCGATGTTCGCCGGGGTCCCGTCCCGCGTGGGCGTCGGGGCCTGCGCCGGTCTGCCCCGTCGCGACAGCAGCTGGTCGGCGACGATGTAGAGGACCGCGCCGCCCAGGAAGCCGACCGTCGTCGGGAGGAGGCCGCCGTCCTCGGCGGCCTCCTCGACGAGCTCGAAGGCGAGCGTCGAGATCAGCACGCCCGCGCCGACCGCCATGATGCCCGCGACGACCCGCTGCGGGATGTCGACGTACCAGGCGACCGTCGCACCGACCAGGAGCGTGCCGCCGCCGATCAGGCCGCTCAGCGCCGCGAGCCACAGCCCTTCCATGGCGCCAAACCTAGCCGTGGCGGCCGTCCGCGGCGGCGGGACGCGCGGACGGGTCGGCCCCCGGGATCAGTGCGCGAGCACGGGCTGGCGCCCGCCGGATGCCAGGCGCTCGGCGGCGAGCCCCTCCGCGGCCTCGAGTGGCGTCACCCCCCGTGCCTCGGCCTCGTCGAAGATGCGCCGCACCGTGTCGCCGATGCGGGCGACACGGTCCATGATCTCGGCGCGCGTGCCGAGCTTCTTCGCCTCGAGGTCGAGGTAGATGACGCCGCCGGCGTTGACGACGAAGTCGGGTGCGTACAGGATGCCGCGGGCGGCGAGCCGGTCGGCGCCGCTGTGGTCGGCGAGCGGGTTGTTCGCCGGCCCGCACACGGCCTTCGCATCGAGGGCGTCGATGACCTCGTCGGTGAGGAGGCCGCCGATCCCGGCCGGCACGAAGACGTCCGCGGGGATGAGGTGCTCCTCGCCGGGCAGCGCCCAGCGGGCGTCGATCTCGGCGGCGAGGTCGCGCTTGGCAGGGTTGACGTCCGTCACGGTGAGGTGCGCGCCCTCGGCGGACAGCCGCACGGCGAGGCGGCTGCCGACCTGACCGAGTCCGGAGATGGTGATGCGGCGCCCTGAGACGTCGGCCGAGCCGGCGATGCGCTCGAGTGTCGCGCGGATGGACTCGTACACGCCGAGGCTCGTGGGGCCGGCCGGCTCGCCTGAGCCGCCGACGGCGTCGGGGAGGCCGACGACGTGCTCGGTGCGCTCGCTCACGACCAGCATGTCGTCGGTCGTCGAGCCCACGTCCTCCGCCGTGCGGTACAGGCCGTGCAGCGACTCCACCGCGTCGCCGAGATCGAGGAACGCCGCGCGCCTGCGATCGGCGTCGAGCGTGAGGCCGGGGGGCAGCGCGATGACGGACTTGCCGCCGCCGGCGTCGAGGCCGGCCGCGGCGTTCTTGAGCGTCATGGCCGCCGACAGCCGCAGTGCGTCGCCGAGCGCGTCGCTCCAGTGCGGGTACGACCACAGCCGCGCGCCGCCCAGCGCGGAGCCGAGCACCGAGGAGTGCAGCGCCACGGCGATGAACAGGCCGCTTCGCCGGCCGGTGATCACCTCCACCCGTTCGTGCGTGAAGTCAGGCAGGGGCAGGGAGGGCAGAGAGTGCGTCATCGCGATACTTCCTTCGGCGGGCCTCGTGGGCAGTGCGCTGCGGATGCCGCGGCGTTGCGGCATCCGTTCTCATTGCACACCGATCCTGCGGATTGTTCAACCGTCTCGGCGGCGATTGCGCACAATGCCCGGTGCGCGCGGGGCTTTTCGCGCAGTGGGGCGCAGAGTGCGCGGCCGCGGTGCCCCTTGCGCGTGCGCGTTCGCCCTAGGCTGATGCGGTGACCATCCCCGACTCCCTTCCCGCCCGCAGTCGGCTCGTGCACGACGCGCTGCGCGCGGCCGGCATCGCCGGTGACATCGTGGTGCTTCCGGATGCCGCGTCCACCGCGGCCCTCGCCGCGGCGGCTCTCGGTGTCGAGGTCGGCGCGATCGCCAACAGCCTGGTCTTCTGGAGCGACGACGAGCCGCTCCTGGTCATGACGAGCGGTGCGCACCGTGTCGACACGACGCTGCTGGCCGAGCGCCTGGGTCGCGGGAGGATCCGGCGCGCCACCCCGGAGCAGGTGCGCGAGGCGACCGGTCAGGCGATCGGCGGCGTCGCACCGACAGGGCACCCGGCACCGCTCGCCACCGTCGTCGACGAGGACCTTGCGGGTTATCCCGAGATCTGGGCGGCGGGCGGCACGCCGCACACCGTGTTCCCCCTCACCTTCGACGAGCTCGTGCGCCTCACCGGCGGCACGGTCGCCAAGGTCGACTGAGCAGCCGAACGCCGGGCACCCGCGCGCCGTCCCCTTGACGCGTCATCGCGCGAGGGGTAGAAGTTGACCGTCCGCGTCGCGCCGAGCGCCGGGGGACACCCGCCGCGACCCGGTCACCGCACACGCGTGACAAGGGGAAGCTCATGATCCGCACGCTCGCCGCGGCCGCCGCCGCAGCCCTCGTCCTCACCGGTCTCACGGTGAGCCCCGCCTTCGCCGGTCCCGAGCCGCCGCCGACGGACGACGCCCTCGCCGTCTACACCGGCTCGGTGGATGCCGACGGCCTGGCGGCGATCGTCGGCCTCGGCGTGGATCGGCACGAGGTCGTGACCACCGCGGGCGACGCACCCGGCGAGATGGGGGTGCAGGTCATCCTCAGCCCCGACCAGGCAGCGGCGCTCGCGGAGGAAGGGACGGCTCTCGAGCCGAAGCGGCCGACCGCAGGCCTGCGCTCCCTGGCCGCGGGGGACGGCGTGTTCCGCATGTACGGCGGCCCGGGGGGCTTGCTCGAGGAGCTCCAGGACGTCGCGGCGCAGCATCCGAAGATCGCGGACTTCCGGGTCATCGGCCAGTCCACGCAGGGGCAGGACATCGGTGCCGTGCGGATCACCAAGGCTGCCGGCAGCCGGAACGACGGCGCACGGCCGACGACGATCTATGTCGGGGCGCAGCACGCCCGCGAGTGGATCACCCCCGAGATGGTGCGGCGGCTGCTCGACCACATCGTCACCTCGTACGGGGAGGACCCGCGGATCACCGACCTCGTGGACACCACGGAGCTCTGGTTCGTGCCCGTGGCGAACCCCGACGGCTACGACTTCACCTTCGAGCCCGGCCGGCGCCTGTGGCGGAAGAACCTGAAAGACAACAACGGCGACGGCGCCATCACGCCCGGCGACGGCGTCGATCTCAACCGCAACTTCCCGACGCGCTGGGGCTACGACAACGAGGGGTCCTCGCCGTCACCGGGCTCCGAGACCTACCGCGGCCCGTCGCCGGCCTCCGAGCCCGAGACGCAGGCGCTCGACGGGCTCTTCGCCGAGCTCACGCCGGAGTTCCTCGTCAACTACCACTCGGCGGCGGAGCTGCTGCTCCACGGCATCGGCTGGCAGGTGGCCACGCCCTCTCCCGACGACGTCGTCTACGAGGCGATGGTCGGAGACGACGCCGACCCGGCGGTGCCCGGCTACGACCCCGACCTCTCGGCGGAGCTCTACACCACCAACGGCGACACCGACTCGCACGCGCAGGAGGCGTACGGCGTGCTCGGCTTCACACCGGAGATGGCCACGTGCGAGTCGGCCTCGGACTCGGTTCCCGACGACGAATGGGAGGCGGAGGACTGCGCGAGCGGGTTCCACTTCCCCGACGACGAGGAGCTCATCCAGGCCGAGTTCGAGAAGAACATCCCGTTCGCGCTGGCGGTCGCCGAGTCGGCGAAGGACCCGGACGACCCCGTCTCGGTGGTCGGACGCGACGCCGAGGACTTCCGCGTCGACACGTTCTCGGTCTCGTACGGCGACCCGCAGACGGTCGCGGTGTGGGCCAAGCGCGACCTCCGCAAGATGGAGATGAACTACCGGATCGACGGCGGGCCGGCGGTCTCGGTCCCGGTCGAGGAGTGGCGCGGCGGCGAGCGCTACGGCGACGAGAACACCGACTACTACGCGGAGTACCGCGGCAGCGTCACCGGCGCCGGGCCGGGCGACAGCGTGGAGGTGTGGTTCTCTGCCAGACCCGCGGCGGGCGACACCAGGGGTCGGGGTGCGAACGAGCGCGTGGAGAGCACGCACTTCACGTACGACGTGGTGCAGGACAGTTCCAGCGCGGTGCTGGTCATCGCCAACGAGGACTACTCCGGCGCCCGCAACGCCGGCGAGCCGCGACAGGAGGACGGGCCGAAGTACGCCGACGCACACGTGGCCGCGCTCGAGGCCAACGGCGTCGCCGCCGACGTGTGGGACGTCGACGTCGACGGCGTGCCGCACGACCTCGGCGTGCTCAGCCACTACGACGCCGTGCTGTGGTACCTCGGCGACAACCGGCTGACGCAGGACGAGGAGGACCTCCTCACCGAGACCTACCTGTTCGGCGAGGTCACCGACCTCTCGGTCGCCGAGCGCCAGCAGTACCTGACGATCGCGGTGCGGGACTTCCTCAACGAGGGCGGGAAGCTCGCGCTCGCCGGCGAGACGGTCGGGTACTACGGCCAGCTCGGCGCCGCGCTGGGCGGCATCTACTACGGCCTGGACGGTGCGCCGGATGAGGACTGCGTCGTGACGTCGGACTTCTTCGCCGACTGCCTGCTTCTGGCCGACGACTTCACGCAGTACTGGCTCGGCGCCTACGACCGCACGCCGGTCGCCGCCGACGGGATCACCGGCATCGCCGAACCGCTGACAGACCTGGAAGCCCTGTTCGGCGGACCGGCCGTCGCGGACAACCCGATCGACGAGGCGGGCCTGCTCACGGCGACGAGCGACGTGCTCCCCGTCGAGCAGTTCCCGCAGTTCGAGAGCTGGGCGGCGGCCGAGTACGTGGCGCCCTCGGGCCCGTTCATCCCGGTCGGAGGCGAGTGGGCGATGTTCGCGTCGCACATCGACGACGGCTATCAGCGGCTGGGGCGCACCTACACGGTGCCGTCGCTCGGAGCGGGCGAGACGGCGACCTTCGACGCGAAGATGTCGTACTCCACGGAGCTCGGCTACGACCACGTCATCGTCGAGGCCCGTGTCGTCGGCGGCGACCATTGGACCACGCTCGCGGACGAGAACGGCGCCACCTCGACGGAGGTGCCCGCCGAGTGCGAGGCGGGCTTCTTCCTGGCCATCCACCCGCAGCTGGCGGAGTACATCACGCAGGGCGACCCCTGCCTGCCGACCACCGCCACGGGGGAGTGGAACTCGTTCACGGGCAACTCGGGCGGGTGGATCCCGGTGTCGTTCGACCTCTCGGCGTATGCCGGCCAAGAGGTCGAGATCGTCGTCAGCTATGTCACCGACCCGTTCACCGGCGAGACCGGGCTGATGCTCGACGACACGGCCCTCGTGGTCGGCGGCGTCGCGACCGAGGTCGAGGGCTTCGAGACCGGCACCGGCGCATGGCAGGTGCTCGGGGCGCCGGAGTCGAGCCCGGGCAACGCGGCGGAGTTCTTCCGGTACGACGCCGAGGGACCGTTCCACAGTGCGACGGCGACGCCCGACACGCTCCTGTTCGGCTTCGGCCTGGAGCAGCTGGAGTCCGACCAGGCGCGAGAGGAGGTGGTGGCGAGGATCCTGGCGCACTTCGCCGGGTAGCCGGGCCGTGGGGCTCAGCCGCGGAGGACCTCGCGGCACGTGACCGCCGCGGCGGCCGACCACGCCTGCGGGCGACAGGCGGCCGGGTACGGCGTGGGCCGTGACGTGTCGACGGAGGCGTCACCGGCGTGCAGCTCGGGCACGCGATAGCCGAACCCCTCGGCCGCGGCCAAGAGACCGTCGACCACCCGGCGGGCGGGCTCCCGGAGTCCTGCGCGGGCCATGCCGTGCGCGCAGATGGCGCTGTCGTGGGTCCAGACGCTGCCGCCGTGGTACGACAGCGGCCAATAGCCGGCCGCCCCGGTCGACATGGTGCGGATGCCGAAGCCGCTGGCCATCGAGGGCGACACGAGCAGCTCCGCGACGTGCTCCTCCTCCTGGGGGTCGAGCAGTCCCGTCCCGAGGAGGTGCCCGATGTTGCTCGTCAGCGTGTCGACGGGGCGCTTCTCGCGGTCCAGCGCGATCGCGGGATAGCGCCCCTCCGGCGTCTCCACCCAGAACGCGGCGGCGAACCGCTCGCGCAGCCGCGCCGCCCATGCGCGCAGCTCGTCCGGCGCCGGCACGTCGGGCGAGGCATCCCGCCCCTCATCGCCGAAGGCGTCGAGGAGATCGGCGCCCGACATCACCGCCTCGTACGCGTACGCCTGCACCTCGCAGAGCGCGATCGGGCCCTCCGCGAGGCGGCCGTCGCGCCACTGGATCGAGTCGCCGGAGTCCTTCCATCCCTGGTTGGCGAGCCCTCGGCCCGTGCGGTCGACGTAGTCGAGGAAGCCATCGCCGTCGCTGTCGCCGTGGTCGAGGATCCACCGGAGAGCCCGCACGAGCGCGGGGAGGAGGTCGCGGACCTCGGCGTCGGGCATCCCGGCGCGCCAGGCGTCGGCGAGCACGCACACCCACAGCGGCGTCGAGTCGACGCTCCCGTAGTACAGCGGCGGCAGCACGATGCCTTCGCCCGGCATCTCGAGCGTCGTCGCGCGAAGCTCGTGGAGGATCTTGCCCGGCTCCTGCGCCGTGTCGGGATCGTCCTTGCTCCCCTGCAGCCTCGCGAGGACGCGGAGAGTGGATGCCGCGATCCCCGCGTCGACGGGGAGCACGAGGCGGGCCGCCCACAGGGCGTCGCGTCCGAACAGCGTGAAGAACCAGGGGGCACCGGCGGCGAAGAAGTCGTCGTCGGGGTGCTCCGGGAGGCTCAGGCGCAGCGCGTCCAGGTCGCCGAGCGCCGTCTCGAGCCACCGTGCGAGCCGCGGCTCGCGGACGGCGACCTCGGCGGCGAGCTCGCCGGCGTCCCACGGTGCGGGCGAGGGCGCCTCGCGAACGACGAGCGCGTCGTCCTCCAGTTCGAGCGACCACGTCACCTCGGCACGACCGCCGGGCGGCACCTCCACCGGCCAGCTCGCGGCGACCTCACCGCCGTCGACGGCGACGGCTGCTCCCGGGGCGTGGACGGAGAGCCGCTGCCCGGCGGTCGAGGCCGCGGTGGCGGCATCAGTCGACGGGCTCCCGATGTCGGCGACGCGCGGGGCGGGGATGCCGGCCTTCACGTCGTGCAGCGGGGCGAAGTCCGGCGTGAGCCGGAGCGTGAGGGTCGTCCTCAGGGGCGTCGGGAGCCGGGACGCGACGGTGATCGTCTCGGTGACGCGACCGGATGAGACCCGGCGATCGCGGGCGATCCGCACCTTCGGATCCGGGGTGGGATCGTCCAGGCCTCGGAGGAGCCCTCCGAACACGAGCCGGTCGGGCCCGTCCGGCGCGGCGGAGATCCACTCCACGGGCGAGTCCTCGCACGACAGGGAGAGCGCCCGCACGTGGCGCACGTCGCCGTGGTAGAGCCCGTGGATCGGCGCGACGCCCAGATCGCCGTGAGGACCCGACCACGTCTGCGTCGGGGCGCGGAATACGATCGTCGCGTCGTCGAGCAACGGCTGCAGGGGAGTAGGGGGCGTGGTGCCCGGGACGGGACTCATTCCTTGACGGCTCCTTGGCTGGCGTTCATGATCCTCCGCTGGAAGATGAAGAAGAGCACCGCGACCGGGATCGTCATGATCAGTGCGGCCGCCAGTTTGAGCGGATACTGCGTGCCCTGGCTCAGCTGGCCCGACGCGAGCCCGGCGACGCCCTTGGTGAGGGTCGTCAATTCGGGCGACTGCGTCGAGACGATGAAGTGCGACAGCTCGTTCCACGAGCCCTGGAACGACAGGATGACGATCGTGATCAGCGCGGGCCGGGCCATCGGGAGGACGACGGACCAGAAGATGCGGAAGGTGCCCGCCCCGTCGATACGCGCCTGCTCCTCGACCGACACCGGGATCGACTCGAAGAAGTTCTTCATGATGAACACGCCCGCGGCGTCGACGAGCAGCGGCAGGATCATGCCCGCGTACGAGTCGTAGATACCCAGCTGGTTGATGACGAGGAACCGGGGGATCAGCAGCACGACGCTCGGAACGGCCATGACGGCGATGACGGCCGCGAACACGATCCCCCGACCGCGGAAGTCGAGTCGGGCCAGGGCGTAGCCCGCGAGCGAGACGAAGAACACCCGCAGGATCGTGACGGTGATGGTCACGATCGCCGAATTGCCGAACCACACCGGGAAGTCGCTGCGCAGGAAGAGACGCTCGTACGCCGCGGTCGACCAGACCTGGGGGATGAGCGACACGGGGTTGGCGGCCGCCTCGGCGTCCGTCTTGAACGACGTCGACAGCTGCACCAGGAACGGATAGATGTAGACGAGCGCGATGGCGATGAGCACGGCGTACAGCAGGATCTGCCAACCCACGCCGGAGGTGCGACGTCGCTGCGGGGTTCGTGGTCGGGGCATTGCGGGCGCCGCGGTCTGCGGGCGGCCGACGGTCGTCTCGGTCATCGCTCGGCTCCGTTCGTGCGGTCGGGGTCGCCGGCGTCGGACGCGCGGGCCCGGTCGGGCGGACTGGGGACCTGGTTGGCAGCGACTGTGGCGGGAGTCGCCGTCGACGGACGCGTGGGCAGCTCGTACTGGCGGGCGCGCCGGCGTGAGACCGGACGCTCGCGCAGCACCCAGCGCTGCAGCATCGTGAACACCACGATGATCGCGAAGAGGATGAACGCGATCGCCGCGCCCTGACCCCAGTTCTGGTCGAGAAAGCTCGCGTCGTACGACAGATAGGCCGGGGTCAGCGTGGTCTTCGCCGGTGCACCGCGGGTGCCCGTGTAGATCTGGTCGAAGACCTGCCAGCAGCCGATGAGCCCGAGGGTCAGTACGGTGAACAGCGCGGGACGCAGCTGCGGGAGCGTGACCTGCCAGAAGCGCTGCCAGGCGTTCGCCCCGTCCACCATCGCCGCTTCCTGGATCTCCGGGCCGATGTTCTGCAGTGCGGCGAGGAACAGCAGCATGAACGTGCCGCTCGTGGTGAAGATCGCCATGAGGATGAAGGCCGACATCGCCACCGACGGCCCGGCCATCCAATTCCACCAGGAGACGGCGATGAACCCGTTCTCGGTCAGCACCGTCGGACCCTCCCGGACGCCGAGGCCGGACAGCAGCACGTGGAAGATGCCTCGTGGATCGGCGAACCAGTTGGGTCCGTCGATGCCCACGACGGCGAGCACGGCGTTGACCACGCCGCGCGGGTTGAACAGGAACAGCCACAGCACCGTGATCGCCACACTCGCGGTCACCGACGGGAAGTAGAAAGCCGTGCGGAAGAACCCGCGACCGCGGAGCACCGCCCCGTTCACGAGCAGGGCGAGGAACAGCGACAGGGCCGTCTGCAGCGGCACGACGAGGAGCACATACCACGCGTTGTTGCGCATGGCGGTGCCGAAGTCGCGCGCGGTCAGGCCCTCGCCGGTCGCGACGCTGGCGTAGTTCTGAAGGCCGACGAAGCTCACGTTGCCCGAGAACGGGCTTCCGCGCCCGCTCCAGTCGGAGACGCTGACCCACAGCGCCATGAGCACCGGGACGAGCAGGAAGACGCCGAGGATGACGATGACGGGCAGGGTGAAGACCCAGCCCGCCAGCGTCTCGCCGCGACGGATCCCCGATCGGGAGCCCCGTGCACGGCGAGACGCTGAAGCGGTGGCGGTCATCGCAGTCGCCCTCAGCCGACGATCGCCTCGAAGTTCGACTGGACCGTGTCGAGGATCTCCTGCGGATCGCCGTCCTTCAGTCCCTGGAGCGCGGAGTTGAAGTCGGTGATGACGTCGGCGGACCCGTCGTACGTCGGGAAGCCCTGCGCGTAGTCGGCGCCCGCGAGGAAGGCCGCGAGCTCCGGGTTGTCGCTGGTCCATTGGTCCGCAGCGGACTCCGCCGAAGGCATCGGCCCGAACGCCTCCGAGAACGCGAGCTGCTGCTCCGCGCTCGTCATGAACTCCACGAGGTCGAGCGCCGCCTCCTGGTTCGGGCTGTCGGCCGCCATGCCCCAGCAGTTCGTGAACTGCAGGGTGCCCTTTCCGGCGGGTCCCTCCGGCAGCTCCGCGACGATGTACTCCACGTCGGGGAAGTCGTTCGTCATGGCACCGGTGATCCAGTTGCCCTCGATCGTCATCGCGCTCAGCTGCTTTCCGAATGCCTCACCGCCCCAGCCGGCGCCGAGATCCTGCGCGTACGCGAACGAGCCCGCCGCCATCTGCTCCTGCACGTAGGTGAGGGCGTCGACGTTCTCCTGGCTGTTGGCGATGACTTCGCCGTCCTCGATGAGGCCGCCGCCGGCCTGCGCCATGAACGTCCCGATGCGCTGCCACTCCCAGCCGAATCCGAGCCCCACGACGCCGTCCTTCGTGAGCGTCTGGGCGACCGTCGCCAGCTCGTCCCATGTCGTCGGGATGTCGTCCTCGGTCAGGCCCGCCGCATCCCACAGTCCTTTGTTGATGATGAGGGCGAGCGTCGAGAAGTCCTTCGGAGCGCAGTAGAACTGGTCGTCGTACGTGAAGTTCTCGATGAGCGACGGGTAGAAGTCGTCCTTGTTCTCCAGCAGATCGCCGTACGCGACGAGCGAGCCGTTGTCGGCGTAGCCCGCGAGGAACTCAGGGGCCAGGTAGAACAGGTCCGGCGGGTCTCCCGCCGCGAAGCCCTGCGAGAGCTCCTGCGCCTGATCGGTGGCGACCTTCACCTCGACGTCGATGCCCGACTCCTCCGACCAGGCCGCGGCCGCCTCCGTCACCGCGTCGGTCTCGGCGTCACCGCTCGATCCGAACAGGATGGTGAGGCTTTCGTCGGAACTGGTGAGCTCGCCGTCGGCGGCACCGCCGCCGGTGTCGCCGGAGTCGTCGAATCCGGAACCGCAGCCCGCAAGGGCCAGTGCCCCGGTGACGAGGAGCGCCCCGGCCCCGAGGGCGGCGCGCGCGATGTGCCGTGTCATGTCTCTCTCCTTTGATGAGTCAGGCGCGACGGCCGGCGAGGAGTCGACTCCGTGTGGGGTCGTTCGAATTTGAACGATCAAAGTCTGCCGTCGATGGTCACGGTAGAACGGCTCTCCCGCGACTGTCAACCCGTTTGACGGAGCCGTAGGATAACGATTTGAACGCTCAAGTCGGGTGCCCGGGAGGTGTGATGGCGAAGTCGCCGACGGTCGAGGACGTCGCCCGTGCGGCCGGGGTGTCGCGGCAGACCGTGTCGAATGTCCTGAACACGCCGGAGATCGTGCGGGAGGCGACGCGGGAGCGCGTCCGTGCCGCGATCACCCGATTGGGTTACGCGCCCTCGATGGCCGCTCGACGGCTTCGCACCCAGCGCAGTGCGACGATCGGCATTCACCTCGACCCGTATGCGGGGGGGATCTCGGGCATCGTGCTCGACCGGTTCATCCACGCCCTCACCGAGCGGGCCACTCCGCGCGGGCTTCGCATCCTCGTGTACGCGGCCGACGACGCCGAGGAGGAGCTGAGGCGCGTGCGCCAGCTCCGCGAAGGGGGAGAGATCGACCGCATCGTGCTGACCGGCACCTACGCGGGCGATCCCCGCGCCGACTGGCTCGCCGAGCACGGCATCCCGTTCGTCGCCTTCGGCCGTCCGTGGGGCGAGCCCGGCGAGGGCGCCGCGATGGGGAACCCCGAGCGGCCCTGGGTCGACGTCGACGGTGCCACGGGCACCCGTGCCGCCACCGTGCACGCGCTGACGCACGGTCCGCGGGTGGCGTTCCTCGGGTGGCCGAGCGGGTCGGGGACCGGCGATGACCGCGAGCGCGGCTGGCGCGAGGCGATGGGCCCCGGCGAAGATCTTCAGGCCCTCCGATGGACGGCGGTGGACACGGTGTCGGCGGCGCGCGCGGTGGCGGAGCAGGGGCTCGCCGCCGGCGCCGTCGACGCCATCGTGTGCGCGAGCGACACCCTCGCCGTCGGTGCGCACCTCGCAGCATCGCACGGCGGGCACCCCGACATGCTGGTGGTCGGATTCGACAACACCCCGGTCGCCGAGGCGCTCGAGCTCTCCAGCGTGGAGCAGCGGCCCGAGCGAGTGGCCGACGCCGTGCTCGACCTGCTGGTCGCCGACACCGAGACGCACGACGGCGCCTGGCACCGCCTCATCGAGCCCGAGCTGATCGTGCGGCAACGCGAGGACGCGTCATAGCGGCACGGGCCTCGTGCCCCGGATGCGGCGCTCGAGCTCCCGGGCCGCGGGGGCCAGCAGTGCTGCGACGGCGGCCGGGTCCCGCTCGCCGTCGGCCGGGTAGGTCACCGCGATCGCCGCGATCGGCCAGCCGACGTGGTCGAGGACGGCGACCCCGACCGAGGCGAGCCCGAGGGTCACCTCGCCGTCCTCGAAGGCCCAGCCCCGCGACCGCACCTCTCTCAGCAGCTCCCGCAGCTCGCCGGGCCGGCCCGGCCCCCGACCCGTGCGGTCCGAGAAGGACGCGGCGTCCGGGAACAGGGCGCGCACCTGCTCCCGGGGAAGCGCCGCCAGCATCGCGCGCCCGGTCGCCGTCAGGTGCGCGGGCAGGCGCACGCCGACGTCGGTGACGAGCGCCGGCCGTCGGGACGCCCGCTCCTCGACGATGTAGAGCACGTCCCGCCCGTGCATCACCGCGAGGTGGGCGCTCTCGCCGGCTCGATCCACGAGGTCGGCCAGGACGGGGCGGCCCAGGCGCGCGAGCGGCTGCTGCCGGGAGTACCCGCCGGCGAGCTCGAACGCGGCGATCCCGAGTCCCCAGCGCTGCTCCTCCGGGAGATGCACGACGAACTGATGCTCGTGCAGCGTCGCGAGCAGGTGGTACACGCTCGACCGGGGGATCCCGAGCCCCGTGGCGACCGTGCGTGCGGGCACCGGTCCGCGCTGACGTGCGAGGAACGACAGGATCCGCAGGGTCTGATCCGCCGCCGGCACCTGCGGACGGCCGGGCGGGTGAGCGGGGATGTCTGCCATGACAGACACAGGATGCCACGGCCCGCCGTGCCGGGGAACACCCGGGGTGTGCAATCGAACCATGACCGTTACGACCGAGCAGCTGGTCACCGTCGGCGCCGCACCGCTGACCCGGGAGCACGTCGCCGCGGTGGCGCGGCACGACGCCCGCGTGGAGATCGATCCCGGAGCGCTCGAGCGCGTCGCGGCGACCAGGGCTCTCGTCGAGGGCCTCGCCGACGACCCCGAGCCGCACTACGGCATCTCCACCGGATTCGGTGCGCTGGCGACGACCTTCATCGCCCCCGAGCGGCGGATGCAGCTGCAGGCCAGCCTCATCCGCTCCCACGCCGCGGGCACCGGGCCCGAGGTCGAGCGCGAGGTCGTCCGCGCGCTGATGCTGCTGCGGCTGCAGACCCTCGCGACCGGCCGGACCGGCGTCCGGCCGGTGGTCGTCGAGACGTATGCCGCCATGCTCAACGCCGGAATCACGCCGATCGTGCGCGAGTACGGATCCCTCGGGTGCTCCGGCGATCTCGCGCCGCTGTCGCACGTCGCCCTCGCCGCGATGGGCGAGGGACGCGTGCGCACCGCCGACGGGACGGCGACCGACGCCGCCGAAGCGCTCGCGGCGGCATCCATCGCCCCGCTCGTCCTGCGCGAGAAGGAGGGCCTTGCGCTCATCAACGGCACCGACGGCATGCTCGGGATGCTGCTGCTCGCCCTCCACGACCTCTCGGTCCTGCTCGACACGGCCGACGTCGCCGCTGCCATGTCGGTGGAGTCGCAGCTCGGGACGGACGCGGTCTTCGCGGCCGACCTGCAGGCGCTGCGCCCGCAGGCAGGCCAAGCGGTGTCGGCGGCGAACCTGCGTGCGGTGCTGGCCGGCTCGCCGATCGTCGCATCGCACCGCGACCCGGCCGTCTGCACGCGCGTGCAGGACGCCTACTCGCTGCGCTGCTCGCCGCAGGTGCACGGCGCCGCCCGCGACACGGCTGACCACGCGCAGCTGATCGCCGCGCGCGAGCTCTCGGCCGCAGTGGACAACCCGGTGATCACCGACGACGGCCGCGTCGAGTCCAACGGCAACTTCCACGGCGCGCCGGTGGCGTACGTGCTGGACTTCCTGGCGATCGCCGTCGCGGATGTCGCGTCCATCGCCGAGCGGCGCATCGATCGGGCGCTGGATCCGGCCCGCAGCAACGGCCTGCCCCCGTTCCTCGCGCATGAGGTGGGCGTGGACTCCGGGCTCATGATCGCGCAGTACGCCGCGGCGGGCATCGTCTCGGAGCTCAAGCGGCTCGCGGTGCCGGCATCCGTCGACTCGATCCCGTCCTCGGCGATGCAGGAGGATCACGTCTCGATGGGCTGGGCGGCCGGCCGGAAGCTCCGCCGCGCGATCGACGGGCTGTCGCGGGTCCTGGCGGTGGAGGTGCTCACGGCGTCCCGGGCTCTCGATCTGCGCGCGCCGCTCGAGCCCGCGGCGGCGACCGCCGCCGTGCGAGACGTGGTGCGCACCGTCGTCGGCGGCCCGGGACCCGACCGGTTCCTCTCGCCCGACATCGAGGCCGTGACCGATCTCGTCGCGTCGGGGGCGGTCGCGACGGCGGCGTTCCCGCACGCGGCCCGCTGATCCCGAACGATGGCCGCGCCAGCATGTCTGTCATGCCAGACAGGCCGCCGGAGCAGGGTGTTGTCCGGAGCGCGGCCGGTGTGTGGAATCGACTCATGACCACGATCGACACGCACGCGGCCACCGCGCACCCGCCGGTGCGCGCACCCCGCGGTGCGGAGCGCACCGCGAAGAGCTGGGGCGCGGAAGCCGCCAAGCGCATGCTCATGAACAACCTCGACCCGGAGGTCGCCGAGCATCCCGAGGATCTCGTCGTGTACGGCGGAACCGGCCGTGCGGCGCGCTCGTGGGAGGCCTTCGACGCGATCGTGCGCACGCTCGACGAGCTGGAGCCCGACGAGACGCTGCTCGTGCAGTCGGGCAAGCCCGTCGGCGTCTTCCGGACGCACGAGTGGGCGCCCCGCGTCCTGATCGCGAACTCGAACCTCGTCGGCGACTGGGCGACGTGGCCCGAGTTCCGCCGCCTCGAGGCGCTCGGGCTCACGATGTACGGACAGATGACCGCCGGCTCGTGGATCTACATCGGCACGCAGGGCATCCTGCAGGGCACCTACGAGACGTTCGCCGCGGTGGCGCGGTCGCTCGGCCGTGACGACCTGTCGGGCACGCTGACCCTCACCGGCGGCGCGGGCGGCATGGGCGGCGCGCAGCCGCTCGCCGTGACGCTCAACGGGGGAGCGGTGCTCATCGTCGACGTGGACGAGTCGCGGCTGGCCCGGCGCGTCGAGCACGGCTACCTCGACGAGTACACGACCGATCTCGACGCGGCCGTCGCCCGGGTGGTGGCCGCGAAGGAGGCGGGCCGCGCGCTGTCGGTCGGAGTGGTCGGCAACGCCGCCGAGGTCTTCGGCGACATGTTGCTCCGCCACCGCGCCGGCGAGGTCGCCGTCGACATCGTCACCGACCAGACGAGCGCCCACGACCCGCTGGCCTACCTGCCGGTCGGCATCGCATTCGAGGACTGGAAGGCCGAGGCATCCCGTGATCCCGAGGGCTTCACCGCCCGCGCCCGCGGCAGCATGGCCAAGCACGTCGCCGCGATGGTGGGATTCCAGGATGCCGGCGCCGAGGTCTTCGACTACGGCAACTCGATCCGCGCCGAGGCGCAGCTGGGCGGCTTCGACCGCGCCTTCGCGTTCCCCGGCTTCGTGCCGGCCTACATCAGGCCGCAGTTCGCCGAGGGTCGCGGTCCTTTCCGCTGGGTCGCGCTCTCGGGCGACCCGGAGGACATCCGCAAGACCGACCGCGCGGTGGCGGAGCTGTTCCCCGACAACGCCGGCCTCGTCCGCTGGCTCGAGAAGGCCGGGGACGCCGTGCACTTCGAGGGGCTGCCCGCACGCATCTGCTGGCTGGGATACCAGGAGCGCCACCTCGCCGGGCTGAGGTTCAACGAGATGGTGGCGTCGGGTGAGCTGTCGGGCCCGATCGTGATCGGCCGGGACCACCTCGATGCGGGCTCTGTCGCCTCCCCGTACCGCGAGACGGAGGCGATGGCCGACGGCTCCGACGCGATCGCCGACTGGCCGCTGCTGAACGCGCTGCTCAACACGGCCAGCGGCGCGGCGTGGGTGTCGATCCACCACGGCGGCGGCGTCGGCATCGGCCGCAGCATCCATGCCGGCCAGGTCACGGTCGCCGACGGCACGGCGCTCGCCGCCGAGAAGCTCGAGCGCGTGCTCACCAACGATCCCGGCACCGGGGTCATGCGCCACGTCGACGCGGGGTACGACCGCGCCAAGGAGGTCGCCCGTGAGCGTGGCCTGAAGGTGCCGATGCTCGATGCGTGAGCGTGCCGGCGAGCAGGAGGACGGACGGATGCCGTGACCACGATGCTGCTCACGAACATCGGCGAGCTGACGACGAACGTCGAGCGCGACGGGGATCCGTGCGGCACGCTGCACGACGCCGCGCTGCTGATCGAGGGGGACCGCGTCGCGTGGGTCGGCCCGGGCGCGGAGGCCCCGAGCGCCGGGGATGCCGAGGTGATCGACGCCGGCGGCCGCGCGGTCATCCCGGGGTTCGTCGACAGCCACACGCATCTGGTGTTCGGCGGGGACCGCGCGGACGAGTTCGAGGCGCGGATGACGGGCACGCCGTATGCGGCGGGCGGCATACGGCGCACGGTCGCCGCGACCCGCGCCGCCGGCGACGAGGTGCTCCGCGCGCGACTGCGCGCGTTCGTGGCCGAGCTGCACGCCCAGGGCACGACGACGTTCGAGGTCAAGACGGGGTACGGGCTCACGGTCGCCGACGAGGAGCGCCTCGCCCGGCTCGCGGCCGAGGTGACGCCGGAGGTCACGTTCCTGGGCGCCCACGTCGTGCCGGCCGAGTACGCCGAGCGGCCCGACGACTACGTCGAGCTGGTGTGCGGCGAGATGCTGCGGGCGTGCGCCCCGCACAGCCGCTGGATCGACGTCTTCTGCGAGCGCGGCGCGTTCACGCCGGACCAGTCGCGTCGGATCCTCGCCGCGGGGGTGGCCCAGGGGCTCGCCCCCCGGGTGCACGGCAACCAGCTCGGCCCCGGCGAGGGCGTACGCATCGCGGTGGCGGCGGGCGCGGCATCCGTCGACCACTGCACCTACCTCGACGACGCCGACGTGGCGGCACTGGCCGGCTCCCGGACCGTGGCCACGCTCCTGCCGGGGGTGGAGTTCTCGACCCGCCAGCCGTACCCCGATGCGCGCCGCCTGATCGACGCCGGCGTCACCGTCGCCCTCGCCAGCGACTGCAACCCCGGCTCGAGCTTCACCAGCTCGATGCCGCTCATGATCGCGCTCGCGGTGCGCGAGATGGGGATGACACCCGCCGAGGCGCTGTGGGCGGCGACGGCGGGCGGGGCACGAGCGCTCCGGCGCGACGACGTCGGCGCACTCGCGCCCGGCATGCGCGCCGATCTGGTGATGCTCGACGCGCCGACGCGCGTGCACCTGGCCTATCGGCCCGGCGTCCCGCTCGTCCACACCGCATGGGTGGGCGGCCGGACCGTCGCGTGACGGGCCGGGGCCGCCCGGGCAGGGCCGGGCGGCTCCGGTCGTCGACGATCTCAGCGGGGCGTGTCGAAGGTCCACTCGTCGGGGTCGAGCGACGACGCGACGTCCCAGTCGTCCGCGTACCACGTGAAGGTCGCCACGGCGCAGGTGGGCATGTGGCCGATGGCGTCGCCGGACAGGCGCCCGGCCAGCACGCTCATCCCGGGGTCGTGCGCCACGACGAGCACCGACCTGCCGCGGCTGCCGGCCGCCGTCGCCAGCAGCACGCCGGCCGGGGCTCCGTAGAGCTCGGGATCGAGCGAGACGCGGACGTCCAGCGCCTCGGCGAACGCGCGCGCCGTGCTGCGGGCGCGCACCGCGGTGCTGGACAGGATGATGTCGGGCCGGAATCCGGACTCCGCGAGCCCGCGGGCCATGCGCGGGGCATCTCTCCGGCCGCGGTCGTTCAGCGGGCGGTCGTGATCGTCCAGCTCCGGGTCGCCCCAGTCGGATTTCGCGTGCCGCACCAGCGCCAGACGGATCATGGCCCGACCGCCTTCCCCGCGAGGAGCTCCAGGACGCACAGCGCCGCCAGCCGCACGGTGCGACCGTCGGGGGCGTCGGCCGTCGCGTCGACCTCGGCGATGTCGGCGCTGTGCACGCGGGCGTCCGCGGCGACGGCGCGCACGAGGGTGCGCAGCTCCCAGGCGGCGAGCCCGCCGGGGACCGACGCCGGGCACCCGGGTGCCACCGACCGGTCGCACACGTCCACGTCGATGTCGAGGTGGACCGGCCCACCGCCCGCGCCGGCGACCCGGAGCGCCTCCGCGACGACGTCGGCCGTGCCGCGGCGGCGGAGGTCGTCCATCGTGACGACGGTGATGCCGAGGTCGGCGGCGCGCCGCGCGTAGGCGACCGAGTTCGCGAAGTCGGCGATCCCGAGCTGCACGACGCGGCGCGGGTCGAGGCCGTCCTCGACGAGCCGGCGCACCGGCGAGCCGTTCGAGACGCCGTCGCGGAGGTCGAAGTGCGCGTCGATCGTGATGAGTCCCGCGGCATCCGCGCCCTGCGCCACCGCGTAGGTGATCGAGTTGTCGCCCCCGAGCGCGATCACGAGGTCGGCGCGCTCCCGCAGGGCGGCCACCGCCAGCCGGACGGATGCCTCGCCGGCCTGCCCGTCGGGCTCGTCGATGTCGCCGACGTCCGCGATGCGCAGGCGGTCGTCCAGGTCGACCGGCGGCGGTCCGAGCAGGGTGGGGCTGTAGCGGCGCAGCGCCTCTCGGATCGCGGCGGGGGTCGCATGCGCGCCGGTGGGGGACAGCGACGTGCGGAAGGCCGGGACGCCGAGGAGCGCGGCATCCCAGTCGCCCTCGTCGATCGGCGGCCACGCACCCGCGCGCGGCCACAGGACGTCATGCGGAAGCGTCACGCTCCGACGCTACCGGGCGGTCGGGCGCGGGCGCAGCCCCCGCCCGCATCGCAGGACCGCCGCCGATCCGCCGGCTCCGGTCAGATGCCGACGTAGACCCAGGCGGACCGGCCGCTGGCCAGCACGACCGAGATCCTCCGGTACAGCGCCACCTCGTACTCGTCGGCCGCGTCGATCTCGTCGTCGGTGACGCGCAGCACCCGCCCCACGACCTTGTCGAGGGGATTGCCGGTCTCGCGCACGATCGGGTGCACCGTCAGACCCGACAGGTCCACGACCCGCGGGTCCGCGATCTCGGCGTAGTCGACCGTGTAGCCCGGCAGCGCGTCATCGTCGCCGTCGAGCAGCCTGCCGAACGTGTCGAGCTGCACGTCGGGATGCCGCAGGGTGCCGTAGGTGAAGAGGAGCTGGCTGGGCAGGTCGTCGGACACGCCTCCATCCAACCCGTTGCGCAGCCGTCACGGCGGATCTGTCATCGAGTGTTTACACGGCGGATCCGCCGACGCCCGGCGCGGCCGTGGCGGCGCCTCAGCCCAGCAGCGCGTGCGCGATCGAGAAGATCGCGAGTCCGGCGAGCGATCCCACGATGGTTCCGTTGAGCCGGATGTACTGCAGGTCGCGGCCCACCATGAGCTCGATCTTCTCGGTGGTCTCGGCGGGGTCCCACCGCTCGACCGTGTCGGTGATGATCGAGGCGATGTCATGGCGGTACCGGTCGACGAGGAACACGGCGGCGTCGGTCACCCACACGTCGACGCGGCGCTGGAGCGTGGCATCCGTCGTCAGTCGCACGCCGATCTCGCCGAGCGCCTCCGCCGCCCGGCGACGCAGCCCGCTGTCGGCGTCGGCGAGGGAGTCCAGCAGCCCCGCCTTCGCCGTGGTCCACGCCTCGGAGGCGAGCTCGCGCACGCGCGGGCTGTCGAACACCGCGAGCTTGGCGTCTTCGAAGCGCCCGATCGTCGCGGGGTCGTGCTGCAGGTTCTCGGCGAGCCGCGCGAGGTAGCCGTCGATGGCGACGCGCGCGGGATGCTGCGGGTCGGCGCGGACGGCCGCTGTCAGCTTCACCGCCTCGTTGTACACCGTGTCGTCGACGAACCGGTGCGCGACCGACGGCACCCACGACGGAAGGCGGCGCGAGACGAGCCCGCCGAAGGCGGCGCGATTGGCCGCCAGCCACGCCGCGACCGTGTCCGCGGCGAGGTCGACCGCCGCGTGATGGCCGCCCGCCTCGATGATCCGGCCGAGCCACCCGCCTAGCGGAGGCCCCCACTCGGGCGCGATGAGGTGTTCGCGGGCCAGCTCCTCGAGCAGGTCGCCGACGTCCTCGTCGCTGAGCGCGCGCACCACGCTGGCGGCCATGACGGATGCTTCTGCCGCCACGCGACCGGCATGCGCGGGCTCGCTCAGCCACTCGCCGAGGCGCGCCGAGATCGCCGTCTGCTCGAGCTTGGCGCGCACCACGTCGGCGCGCAGGAACTCCGTCTCGACGAACTCGCCGAGCGTCTGGCCGATCTCGTCCTTGCGGCTGGGGATGATCGCGGTGTGCGGGATGGGGATCCCGAGGGGATGGCGGAACAGGGCGGTGACAGCGAACCAGTCGGCCAGCGCCCCGACCATGCCGCCCTCGGCGGCGGCCCGGACGTAGGCGAGCGCGGGCACGTCCTGCTGGAACGCGAAGGAGAATGCGAACAGCACCGCCATGAAGACCAGCGCGCCGAGGGCGACGCCCTTCATGGTGCGCAGGCCGCGCCGCCGCTCCTGGTCGGCGGGGCTCAGCAGATGGGTCGGGGTCCTCGCCATGGGGTCATCCTCGCACGCGCCCGGTGACGCGAGCGCGATACGCGTCGGCGGTTGCGGCAGCGTCCCCGACGAGGTACACGGCGGCCGACCGGCTGCTCTCGCTCAGTCCTCGGTCGGTCCCAGCCACGCCGTCGCGACGGCCGAGTGCGCGGACTCGGGGTCGGACGGATGGAAGAGCCCGGCGAGCACATCCCGGTACAGCCGGCTGAGCTCGTGGCCCGCGAAGTACGACGAGCCGCCCGCCACGAGCACGGCGTCGTCGACGATCGCCTTCGCGGACGTCACCGCGCGGTGCTTGACGCCGGCCAGCAGCGAGAACCAGCGCGGTCCGTGGTCGACGAGCGTGTCGACGTCGCGAGCGAGCGACTCGAGCTGCGGCGGCAGGGCGTCGTAGGCCAGTGCCATGTCGGCGATGCGCCGGCGGATGTCGGGGTCCTGACTGTACGGCTTGCCGGTGCGCTTCGTGGTGCGCCGGTTCGCGGCGTCGACTGCGAGGTCCAGCGCACGGCGGGCGATGCCGGTGTACACCGAGGCCAGCAGCAGCTCGAACACGCTGAAGATGCCGAAGACGAGCGGATCCGGGCTCGGCCCCGGGGGCAGCGTGCGCACCACCCGGTCTGCCGGGGCCACCGCGTCGCGGAGCACCGTCGTGCGCGACTGCGTGCCCCGCATGCCCAGCGTGTCCCAGTCGTCGCGCACCACCACCCGGCCGGTCTGCACCTCCGAGCGGGGCACGAACGCGTACACCATCTGCGGCGCGTTCTCCGTCGAGGTGTCCAGGCCGTGCAGGCCCAGCTGCGTCCACACGGGTGCGAGCGAGGTGAAGATCTTCGTGCCGGTGAACGCATAGCCGCCGTCGGGGAGGGGTGCGGCATCCGTCCCGCTGCCGAACAGCACGAGGTCGTTCCCGGCCTCGCTGATCCCGAACGCGAACACCTCGCCGGCCACCGCTCCCTCCTGCACGAAGCGCAGGGCGTCCACGCCGCGGTCGGCGAGCACCTTCGCCACGCCGGTCCAGACGAGGTGCATGTTCACCGCGAGTGCCGTCGCGGGCGCCGCCCCGGCGAGGCGCTGCTGGAGGACGGATGCCTCGCGCAGGCCGAGTCCCGCCCCGCCGAGCTCGCGGGGGACGAGGATCGACAGGTATCCGGCGTCCTTCAGGTCGGCGAGATCGTCGTCGGGGAAGGTGTTCTCACGGTCGTGCACCGCAGCGCGGGAGCGGATGCGCTCGAGCAGATCGTCGTCGAGGATGTCGCGGGGATCGAAGGGGGCCATCCCGTCATTCTTCCGCGAGGATGCGCGCCCGCGGGCGCGTCAGCCGAGGACGGCCCGCAGCGCCTCCATTGTCGACTCGGGACGGTCGCGGTGGGGCGAGTGGCCGGCGCCCGCCACCACCGAGACCGTGAAGTGCCGGTTCGCCGCGACCGCCGCCTCGGCGGGCTTGCCGCGGAAGATCGAGTACACACGGGGGTCCGAGGCGATGACGTGGGTCGGCACCTCGATGCGCAGAGCCGCCTCGGTCACATCCCAGCGCGTGTTCTGCGCGCTGGTCTGCTCCACCGCCCACCGGCTCGCCTGCTGCGCCGACAGCGCCTTCAGCTCGATGTCCTGCGGGTGCCAGTCGGGGTGCTCCGCGCGCACGGCGGCCTGGGACGGGTCGTCGAAGGCGCGGGTCTGGCTGTCGCGGACGATGCCGCGGTCGCGATCGGTCAGTGCGATCGCCGGGTCGATGAGCACCAGCTGCCGCGTCCAGCCGGGGTCGGACGCGGCGGCGAGCACGGCCGCCGCGCCGCCGAGCGAGTGACCGATGACGAGATCCCATGGGCGGTCGCCGGCGCGGGCGACGACGACGTCGGCCGCGTAGGCGGGGAGCGTGTAGTCGAGGACGCGCGGCGCCGATCCGTGACCGCGCAGGTCGACGGCATCGGCCCGCCATCCCGCGTCGGCGAGGGCGACGCCGTAGCGCCACATCAGCGCGCCGTTCGAGCCGAGGCCGTGGATGAGGAGGGCGCGGCGCTCGGCCGCGTGGTGACCCCACGAGAGGCGGGGCAGCGTCACGGGAGTGGGCATGCGCCCAGCCTAGGAGCGCGGGCGCACGGCGGACGAGCCGAACTCAGCGAACCTGCTCGAGCGCGTCGGCGATCTTGCCGAGGACGGTCGCCGCGCATTCGGACTCGTCGTCGGGGAGGTCGTCGATGACCTTCACGATGGCCGAGTGGTGGGCGGCGAACACCTCGTCCACCCGCTGCACGCCGTCGGGCGTCGGGACCAGGAAGTGGGCCCGCCGGTCGCGCGGGTGCTGGACGCGCGTGACGAAGCCGCGTCCCACGAGGCGTTCCACCACGTTCGTCACTGTGGCGCTGGACGTGTCGAGCATCGTGATGAGGTCCTTGGGGCCGAGATCGCGGTGGTCGCGCACACCCTGGACCAGCAGGCGCAGTGCTGTGAGGTCCAGGCTCGAGAGGCCGGAGGCCCGCAGCGCCCGGTCGGACTGGCGGCGCTCGGCGGCGCGCAGCTGCAGGATCGCCGCGCTCAGTCGCTGACCGGCAGCGGAGCGCGGCTGCGCGGCGTAGAGATGCTCGCTCTCGTGGCGGATCACATTCTGCGGCATGGGGCCTCCCCGGTGCTCGAGTCACGTATGGCGCTCGACGACGGCGTCCCGCGCGTAGCTCAGCCCGACGTACTCGCCCAGGGGCCGACTGAACTCGTCGCGCGCGAGGTACCGCGCGCGCCCCAGACGCTCGATGGAGCCGAGGAATCCGCCGGAGGCGTTCCCCACCCAGAAGCCGCTGTCGACTTCGTGCCAGGTCGCGATCGAGCGATCTTCCCGGATGCGCCCTGCGACGCGTTCGACCATCGTCATTTTGTCTCCGTAGCATACTCACTTGGCGGTTATGACGTCTAGTGAATTACACAACGGCTGTGATACATATTCACTGGTGTTGACAGATGGTGGACTGTATGCCACCGACGGCGTGAGGAGGATTGAGAGATGGCACAGCTGTACTACGGAGCAGAGGCCCGTCCCGCCGAGATTCCCGACCATGTGCTGGCGCACATCAAGGTGCTGGCGGCGACCAAGCTGCGTCGCGGGGAGTCGTTCATGCTCACGTGGCCGAACGGCGAGGACCCGGCGCAGGGCCGCACCTCGGTGTGGATGCAGCCTTCGATCCCGCTCCGCTTCGTCTTCGACGGTCCCGAGCCGGACAGCCTGGATCGCGAGTACCTCCGCACGCTCGCCGACGAGGCGATGTCGGGCCGGGGGATCGTGCTGGAGTGGAACGGCGAAGCGCCGGACGCACCGAGCGCCGAGACAGGCCCGGAGCAGCCCCGCCCGGTGTCTGCGGTCGCCGCCTGACGCCCGGCACGCGCACAATGGACTGGTGATCTCGACCGAACTGGCGGTGGCGCTGCGCGATGCCGGCCTCATCTGGCATCCGCGTTCCGGCGACCGGTTCCAGCTGAACGAGCCGGAGTTCGAGGCCGACGTCTTCACCGTCAGCGAGATGACGATCGAGCCGAGGGAGTACGCCACCGGCAAGCTGCTCGCCTTCAACGGCACCACCGAGTGGGCGCTGGACTCCGTCGCCCTCGAGGACGCGCTGTGGCTGCCGCACGAGCACCAGCTGCGCGAACTCCTGCGCGGGGCCTTCCGCGCGCTCCGGCGCCTTCCGGACACGCACGAGGTGGAGATCGTGCTGGGCGGGGAGCGGCGGGTGTTCGAGCATCCCGAACCCGCCGACGCCTACGCGCTCGCGGTCCTGGAGCTTCTGCGCCGTCTCGCGTGACGTCGGCCCGCCGACCTGCCGGAAGGGCGGACGCGGCCGGTGCAGAGGCTGGACGTCAGCCGATCGTGCTGACCGGCTCGGTGTCGGGGATCGGGCTCGCGCCCCGCACGCGCAGATCGGGGAGGCCACGGACGAAGGCGATGGCGACCGTGAGCGCGAGGCCGCAGAACGCCGCCGCGGCGATGTAGGCCGCAGCCACGCCGCCGGGGCCGTCGATGAGGAACCCCGCCACCGCCGAGCCCACCGCCGCGCCGATGAGCTGCCCGGTGCCGACCCACCCGAACGCCTCGGCCGTGTCGCTGAACTTCACGCTCGCCGTCGTGACCGCCGAGAGCACGGCGAGCGCCGGAGCGATGCCGATGCCCGCGACGAAGAGCGTGGCTCCGATCCACCACACGTTCAGCCACAGCGCCGTCAGGGCGAGCCCGAGCGTCACCACCGTCAGCCGCCGGGCCATCGCCCAGGACCCCATCGGCAGGTGGCCGAACGCGAAGCCGCCGATCAGGCTGCCGACCGAGAAGACCGCCAGCACCAGTCCCGCCTGGAGTCCGCCGTGATCGAAGGTCGCGACCACGGCGGCTTCCACGGCGGCGAACGAGCCGATGAGGAGGAAGCCGATCACCGTGGCGATGAGGATCGCCGGGCGCGTGAGCACCGTGCCGAACGACCTCTTGCTGCGCGGGATCCGGACGCGTCCGACCTCGGGGGAGAGGATGAACCACGTGCCGCCCGACACCAGGATCACCACGACCAGCACCAGCCCGACGACGGTGCCGGCCTGCGTGGCGACGAAGGTGATGAGCACCGGGGCGAGGATCCAGATGACCTCCTGCAGCGACGCGTCCAGCGAGTAGAGCGCGGTCAGCTGCGTCGAGTTCACCATCTTGGCGTAGATGGTGCGCACCGCGGCGACGATCGGCGGGGTCGAGGCGCCGGCGAGGAATCCGAGCACGATGTAGACGGGCACAGGGACGACGAGGAACGCGATGGCGGAGAGGGATGCCGCGCAGACCGCGGTCGTCAGCGTGAGCACGCGCCGCATGCCCCAGCGGCCCATCCAGCGGCTGGTGACGGGACCGGCGAGGGCCTGTCCGATCGAGACTGCCGCCAGCACGACGCCCGCCGCGCCGTAGGAACCGGTGATCCCCTCGATGTGCAGCAGGATGACGAGACTGATCATCCCGTTGGGGAATCGTGCCGTCAGCTGGGCGGCGATGATACGGGCGACCCCGGGAGTGCGCAGGAGTTCCCGGTAGCCGGCCACCTGTAAACGCTACGTCATGCGCGGCCCGGCCGACGACACGCCGACGACACGCCGAGGCGGCTCTCCACAGGCGAATCCGATGCCGGTCGCCGATGCGGCATCGCCGCTGTGGAGGAACGGGCGGCAGGGGCCGGGAAAGCGTGGGGATCCAGGCGTTTTCCAGGCTTCGTCCGCTGTGGATGGATCGGTGGACAACCTGTGTTGTACATGGGGAGAACGGTGGAAAATCACACGGATGTAACTACTAGCCCTTGTGGTGCTATCGGATGTCGGTACCCATATGTAGTATTGGACTCCCGGTGGGGGGACTACCGGGAATCGCTCCGGATGCCACCGGGGGAAGCACTGAGGAGACGGAATCGACATGGCGATCACGGTTTACACCAAGCCCGCGTGCGTGCAGTGCACGGCCACTTATCGGGCGCTCGATTCCAAGGGGATCGAGTACGAGATCCACGACCTCTCGGAGGACCCCGCGGCCCTCGAGCAGGTCAAGGCGCTGGGCTACCTCCAGGCGCCGGTCGTCATCACCGATGAGGACCACTGGTCGGGCTTCCGTCCCGACAAGATCGACGAGCTCGCCTCGCGACTGGGCTGACCGATGTCCGTCGTGACGCAGCGCGTCGCGACAGACGCGCCGCTGCTGGTCTACTTCTCCAGCGTGTCGGGCAACACCGCACGCTTCATCGAGAAGCTCGGCGCCCGGGCGGTCCGGATCCCTCTGCACACGACGGATCCGGCGCTCGTGGTCGACGAGCCGTACGTCCTCGTGACTCCCACCTATGGCGGAGGCCAGGGTAGGGGAGTCGAGAAGGGCGCCGTTCCGAAGCAGGTCATCCGGTTCCTCAACGACGAGCGCAACCGGCGCCTCATCCGCGGAGTGATCTCCGCGGGGAACGCCAACTTCGGCGAGCACTTCTGTCTCGCCGGCGACATCATCAGCCGCAAGTGCCACGTGCCGCACTTGTATCGGCTCGAGGTATTCGGCACGCCTGAAGATGTGGAACGCGTGAACGCGGGATTGGAACGATGGTGGAAACTCTGACGCAGAGCGACTTCAAGACTCAGGCACGGTTCGAGGGCATGGACTATCACGCCCTCAACGCGATGCTCAACCTGTACGACGCCGACGGGAAGATCCAGTTCGACGCCGACAAGCGCGCCGCACGGGAGTACTTCCTGCAGCACGTGAACCAGAACACGGTGTTCTTCCACTCCCTCAAGGAGCGCCTGGACTACCTGGTCGAGAAGGAGTACTACGAGCCGACGGTGCTCGAGAAGTACCCGTTCGAGTTCATCCAGCAGCTGAACGACTTCGCGTACGGCAAGAAGTTCCGCTTCGAGACGTTCCTCGGCGCCTTCAAGTACTACACGAGCTACACGCTGAAGACCTTCGACGGCAAGCGGTACCTCGAGCGCTTCGAGGACCGCGTCGTCATGACGGCGCTGGCGCTGGCCGACGGCGACCAGAAGCTGGCCACCGACCTGGTCGAAGAGATCATCTCCGGCCGGTTCCAGCCCGCCACCCCGACGTTCCTCAACGCCGGCAAGGCGCAGCGCGGCGAGCTCGTCTCGTGCTTCCTGCTGCGCATCGAAGACAACATGGAGTCGATCGCGCGCGGGATCAACTCCGCCCTCCAGCTGAGCAAGCGGGGCGGCGGCGTCGCCCTGCTGCTGTCGAACATCCGCGAGTCGGGTGCTCCGATCAAGCAGATCGAGAACCAGTCCTCGGGCATCATCCCGGTGATGAAGCTGCTCGAAGACAGCTTCAGCTACGCCAATCAGCTGGGCGCCCGTCAGGGTGCCGGCGCGGTGTACCTCAACGCCCACCACCCCGACATCATGCGCTTCCTCGACACCAAGCGCGAGAACGCCGACGAGAAGATCCGCATCAAGACGCTGTCGCTCGGCGTCGTGGTGCCGGACATCACCTTCGAGCTGGCCAAGAACGACGAGGACATGTACCTCTTCTCGCCGTACGACGTCGAGCGCGTCTACGGCCAGCCCTTCGGTGACGTCTCGGTCACCGAGAAGTACCGCGAGATGGTCGACGACCCGCGCATCAAGAAGACGAAGATCAACGCCCGCGAGTTCTTCCAGACGCTGGCCGAGATCCAGTTCGAGTCGGGCTACCCGTACATCATGTTCGAGGACACGGTGAACAAGGCCAACCCGATCAAGGGCCGGATCAACATGTCCAACCTGTGCTCCGAGATCCTCCAGGTCAACACGCCGACGACCTACAACGAGGACCTCTCGTACGCGCAGATCGGCAAGGACATCTCCTGCAACCTGGGCTCCCTCAACATCGCCCTCGCGATGGACGGCGGCAACCTGGCCAAGACGGTGGAGACCAGCATCCGCGCCCTCACCGCCGTCAGCGACCAGAGTCACATCCGCTCCGTCCGCTCGATCGAGGACGGCAACGACCGTTCGCACGCGATCGGCCTCGGGCAGATGAACCTCCACGGCTACCTGGCGCGCGAGCACGTGCACTACGGCTCGGAAGAGGGCGTCGACTTCACGAACATCTACTTCTACTCGGTGCTCTTCCACGCGCTGCGCGCGTCGAACAGGATCGCCATCGAGCGTGGCGAGGTGTTCGACGGCTTCTGGGATTCCAAGTACGCGACCGGCGAGTTCTTCGACAAGTACATCGACCAGGCATGGGTCCCGGCGACCGACAAGGTGAAGGACATGTTCGCCGGTCACCACATCCCGACGCAGGACGACTGGCGCGAGCTGAAGGCGTCGATCCAGCAGCACGGCATCTACAACCAGAACCTGCAGGCGGTGCCGCCCACCGGCTCGATCTCGTACATCAACAACTCCACCTCGTCGATCCACCCGATCGCGGCCAAGATCGAGATCCGCAAGGAGGGCAAGCTCGGCCGCGTCTACTACCCGGCCGCGTTCATGACGAACGACAACCTGGAGTACTACCAGGACGCCTACGAGATCGGCTACGAGAAGGTCATCGACACGTACGCCGCCGCCACCCAGCACGTGGACCAGGGGCTGTCGCTGACGCTGTTCTTCAAGGACACCGCCACGACGCGCGACATCAACAAGGCCCAGATCTACGCCTGGCGCAAGGGCATCAAGACGATCTACTACATCCGTCTGCGGCAGATGGCGCTCGAGGGCACGGACATGTCCGAGTGCGTCTCGTGCACGTTGTGATCCGACCTGAGACTTTCGGAGAAGAAGGAAAGATGAGCGAGAAGCTCCAGCTCCTGGATCACGTCCAGGCCATCAACTGGAACCGCATCCAGGACGACAAGGACCTCGAGGTGTGGAACCGCCTCGTGAACAACTTCTGGCTGCCCGAGAAGGTGCCGCTGTCCAACGACATCCAGTCGTGGAACACGCTCACCCCCGAGGAGCAGACCCTCACCATGCGGGTGTTCACCGGGCTCACCCTGCTCGACACGATCCAGGGCACCGTCGGCGCCGTTTCGCTGATCCCGGACGCCCTCACCCCGCACGAGGAGGCCGTCTACACGAACATCGCGTTCATGGAGTCGGTGCACGCCAAGTCGTACTCGTCGATCTTCTCGACCCTGTGCTCGACGAAGGAGATCGACGAGGCGTTCCGCTGGTCGGTGGAGAACGAGAACCTTCAGAAGAAGGCTCAGATCGTCATGGAGTACTACCGAGGCGACGAGCCCCTCAAGCGCAAGGTCGCCTCGACCCTGCTGGAGTCGTTCCTGTTCTACTCGGGCTTCTACCTGCCGATGCACTGGTCGAGCCGCGCCAAGCTCACCAACACCGCCGACCTCATCCGCCTCATCATCCGCGACGAGGCCGTGCACGGCTACTACATCGGCTACAAGTTCCAGCGCGGGCTCGAGAGGGTCGATGAGGCCACTCGCAACGACATCAAGGACTACACGTTCTCGCTGCTGTACGAGCTCTACGACAACGAGGTGCAGTACACGCAGGACCTCTACGACGGCGTCGGTCTCACCGAGGACGTCAAGAAGTTCCTGCACTACAACGCCAACAAGGCCCTCATGAACCTGGGCTACGAGGCGATGTTCCCCGCCACGGTCACGAACGTGAACCCGGCGATCCTGTCGGCTCTCTCGCCGAACGCCGACGAGAACCACGACTTCTTCTCGGGGTCGGGCTCGTCGTACGTCATCGGCAAGGCCGAGGCCACCGAAGACGAGGACTGGGACTTCTAGATCACCCCCGGGCCGCGGCGGGTGAATCGCCGTGCGGCCGGCCTCCGGACAGTCACGAGCGCCCCGGCGTTCCTCACCCTCGGGTGGGGGATGCCGGGGCGTTTCGCGCTCAGCGCATTGTCCCCCGAATGGGGGACACGGTAGTGTTGCGGCCGGGCGGGGAGCGAGGTCCTGGGAATATGACCTCGCCTCGGCCGACTGGGGAATCTCTGGGGCTACGCCGCCGACCTTCCCCGTGCGCACCCCCCGGCGCATAGGAGGGTCCCTCGGACGCTGCAGATAGAGCCTGTAGCGTCCGAGGGACCTGGGCGTCCCCCGCAGCGTTGTCACACGCCCATTGGGGAGGGGCTCGGCACTGGGGATGCCTTCGTAACGCGGCCGAACATGTGCGGGGATCGACCCGCTGCCACCATACCGAGTGGACACGGTGTTTTTCGCGATCCTCGCGCGAGGCGCGCCGTACAGGTGTTTCACAGGATCGCTCCGAACGCGCCGACGAACTCCCCGAAGTCGCGTAATAGACACCCCGGTGCGGTGTCTCTTCAATGGGGGATGACGCCGGAGCCCCGGTCCGGTGCCCCGGCCGCGAGTCCCGAGCTTGCGGCTACCGGGGGTGCCGACATTCTCGCGTCGGCCCCCCGGTCATATCTCCCCTCGACCGATCGCCATCTGGCGCCGTCGCGGCTTCCCCGACACGATGGACCTAGTCGTGAGTCCGCACCGTCGCGGGAGGTCTTCGTGGATGCCGCGTCCCCTGTCACACATCGCACCGTCGCGCTCATCGGGGCCGGCGGCGCCGGCAAGACGACACTCGCCGAGGCCCTGCTGCACCGCGCCGGTGCGATCCCGAGAATGGGGAGCGTCGAGCAGGGCACCACCGTGTGCGACTTCGAGGCCGAGGAGACCGCGCGAGGCGTGTCGCTGGGACTGTCGCTGGCGTACCTGGTGTGGGCGGCCGAGGGCGGCAGCACCGCGCTGACGCTGGCCGACACGCCGGGGCATCCTGATTTCATCGGCGCGGTCGACGCCGCGCTGTCCGTCGCCGACGTCGCCGTCGTCGCCGTCAGCGCCGTGGACGGCGTGACGGCGGGCACGAAGGCGGCGTGGGCGGCCGCCGAGGGGGCCGGTGTTCCGCGCATCGTCGTCGTGACGCAGGAGGACCGGGCGCGCGCCGACTTCCGCCGCGTGCTGGGAGAGCTGCGGAGCACGTTCGGCTCGCGGCTCGTGCCGCTGGAGCTGCCCGTGGGCGAGGAGCAGGGCTTCCATGCCATCGCCGACGTGCTCGGCGAGCACCTGCTGGTGTACGACGAGGGGGGTCGTCATCAGGAGGAGCCCATCCCCGCTGACATCGCCGACGAGGAGCACCGGCTCCACCAGGATGCGACCGAGGAGATCGTGTCGCACGACGACGCCCAGCTGGAGGCGTACCTCGACGGCGACGAGCCGTCCGCCCGCGAGCTCGGCCGCACCCTCGCGAAGGAGGTCGCCGCGAACGAGGCCGTCCCCGTGCTGCTGTGCTCCGCCGGCTCGGAGGCCGGCGTCGACCGCGTGCTGGATCTGCTCTGCGAGCTCGCTCCCGCGCCGGGGACGAGAGACGGGTCGATCCGCATCGGCGTCGACGACGACGGCGAGGGCGGTACCGAGCAGGCGGTCGCGATCGACGCGGCCGGCGAGCCGCTGGTGCATGTCTTCCGCACGCTGGCCGATCCGTTCGTCGGACAGGTCGCGATGCTCAAGGTGCTCTCCGGGGTGCTCCGGCCGGGCGACCGGCTGCACAACGCGACGACCGGTGCGGACGAGCGGATGCCGGCCCTGTTCCGGCTGCGCGGCGCCGAGCACCTCCCTGCCGACGCTCTCCGCGCCGGCGACGTGGGCGCGGTGGCCAAGCTCGCCGGCACGCCGTCGGGCTCGCTGCTGTGGAGCAGGCCGCGCACCGGTGCGCGGCCGAGGCGCCTGCCGGAGCGGCATCCGGTGTACGCGGTGAGCCTGGAGCCGGTCTCGCAGTCCGACGACGCGAAGCTGACGACCGCGCTCGCGCGGCTCGTATCGGACGACCCGACGCTCGTGGTCGATCGTGCAGGCGGGGCGACGGTCCTCCGGGGCCTCGGCGACACGCACGTCGCGGTGGCCGTCGAGCGGCTGGCCCGCGTGCTGGGCGTGCACGTCGAGACCTCGCCGGCGCCGGTCGCCTACCGGGAGACGATCGCGGGCACGGCCAGCGCTGAGGGCAAGCTGAAGAAGCAGTCGGGCGGTCACGGGCAGTTCGCGGTCGTGCAGTTGCGCGTCTCGCCGCTGGCGCCCGGCGGCGGGTTCGAGTTCCAGGACTCCGTCGTGGGCGGTGCCGTACCCCGCTCCTACATCCCCGCCGTCGAGAGGGGTGCCCGTGACGCGCTGGCGACGGGAGGGCCGCAGGGGCATCCAGTGGTCGACGTGCGCGTGGAGCTCTACGACGGCAAGGCGCACTCGGTCGACTCGTCCGAGATGGCGTTCCGCACGGCGGCATCGCTGGGGGTGAAGGCGGCACTGGCGCAGGCGGGCACCGTGCTGCTGGAGCCGGTCTCGAGGGTGACCGTCACCGTCCCGGCGACACTGCAGGGCCCGGTTCTCACCGACCTCGCCGGCCGCAGGGCTCGCGTCGGTTCCACCGAGCGCAGCGACGACGGCCGCGCCCGCATCAGGGCGACGGTCCCAGACTCCGAACTGCGCCGGTACGTGCTCGACCTGCGCTCGCTCACTGCCGGCCAAGGTGAGCTCGAGATCGTGCCGGAGCGTTACGAGCCGGCCAACGGGGTGCGCTGACGGGGCGCCCGCTCCGCACCGGCACGCGCCCGGAGGCGAATTCGGCCGAACGCGTGACACGGGGCCGTCTGCGTTCCTACAGTGGTCACATCGACGCGGGCTGTGGGAGCCTGCGGACCGGTGTCGCACGCGGTGGAATGGGGAGTGGGCCGTGGAGATGGACTCGGGATCCAAGGGCGACGCGGCCACCGCCGCGCCGGTGACGCGCGGAACGCTGATCTGGTTCGGCCTCGCGTTCGTGCTGCTGTCCTTCTTCGCCGCCTTCCTCGGGTCGTGGCTGGCGAGGAGCGTCGACACGGCGGACCCCGCCCCGTCGCCTTCCGCCACCGTCGCGACGCCCGAGTACGACGAGGTGCTCGCCGACGTGCTGCCGGCGGGCTCCGCCGTGCGGGCGGGCTCGGGACCGCCGGAGTCGGGCAAGGGGTATGAAGGCGACGTGTACATCGACATCCTGACCGCGGACCTGTATCTGTTCCAGGAGGACTGGTCCTTCGTGGCGAACCTGCGGGACGCGGCGGCTGAGAACCTCAGCGGCGAGCAGGGCCCGGAGGGCGCCCAGGGCCCCGCCGGCCCGCAGGGCGAGCAGGGCGAGGAAGGCGAGCAGGGCGAGCAGGGGGAGCAGGGGGAGCAGGGGGAGCAGGGTGCGCCCGGCACCCAGGTGCTGCTCGGCACGTCGGAACCCGACGCGGACGCCTGCGCGACGGACGGAGATGTCTTCATCGACACCGTGACGGTGCAGTTCTACCAGTGCGCGGCCGGCGAGTGGGTGCTGTTCGGCCCGACGCCCGCGCCCGAGCCGTCGCCGGACGAGTAGACCTCAGCGTCGCGTCGACGCGGTGACCGTGAACTTGGCGTTCCGGCCGATCTGCGTCGTCGGGCCCACGATGCGCTCGAGTGCGGCGCGGTACCGCAGGCCGGAGTTCCACACCGCCCACAGCCGCCCGCCCGGCTGGAGCACGCGGGCGGCCTCGGCGAACATGAGCGGGGCGATGCCCTCGTGCACCGCTGAGCCGGAATGGAAGGGCGGGTTGAGGGCGATGAAGGCAGCGCTGCGGTCGGCCCGCGAACGCAGCATGTCGTCGCGGACCACCTCGACGCGGTCCGCGACGGAGTTCGCGGCAGCCGTGGCCAGGGCGGATGCCACGGCGGCGGCGGACTGGTCCATCGCGAGCACGCGCAGCCCTGGATTGCGCAGGGCGAGCGCGGTGGCGATCACGCCGGTGCCGCAGGCGAAGTCGATGGCCGGCGACGCGCGATCGTCTACGAGGGGGAGATGCTCCAGGAGGAACCGGGTGCCGATGTCGATCGAGGGGCCGGCGAACGCGCCGCCGAACGCGCACACGACGAGGCCGTCGTGCACCTGCATCCGGGGCTCTGGGTCCGCGCCGCCGCGGGGCTCACGAGCGACGAGCACCCGCGACTTCTGGCGGGCGTGGCTGACGTCCAGCCGTGCGAATCGCTCGCGCAGGACGTCGTTCATCGCGAGCGACATGTGCTTCACCCGCCCGCCCGCGTAGACCTCCACGTCGCGGGCCGCGTGCGCCGCGACCAGCCCGGCGATGTCGCGCAGGGCGTCGAGGGAGCGGGGCAGGCGCAGCAGCACGACCCGCGCGTCGCGCACCAGCTGGGGGTCCAGCGGCAGCGACGAGAAGGCGTCACCCAGGCCGCAGCGCGCGGCGTTGGCGGCCAGTGCCCGCTCGCCGGTGAGCGGGTCCTGGTGGACGCGGACGCCGCGCGCCTCCTCGGCCGCTGCGCCCAGCGTGAGGGCGCCGTAGCCGTCGCCGATGACGACGAGCTCGCCGGCGTCGGCTCTGCGACGGGCGGCGGCCGATTCGTCGAGGAGCAGCCGGTCCGCAGCATCCGCCGCCAGGAGATCGGGAGCCTCGACGTCGGGCCACCGCCGCAGACCGTCGATCGAGAACGTCACCGTCCCACGGTAGCGGTCGCCGCGTGGGATGGATCGGCCGCCCGGCCGCGGATGAGCGGCGCTCGGACGCGCCGGGGGCTAGCATTTAGCCCGTGTCCGAGCGTCCGTTCAGCCCCGTCATCGCGCTGCTGACGGTGGCGAGCGTGTGGGACCAGCACCTCGGCGCCCAGCTGCGCGACCTCGGGCTCACCACCAGGAAGTACGGGCTGCTCGCGCACATCGACGTGACCCCGGGCATCTCCTTCAGCGAGCTCGCCCGCCGCTCTCAGATCACAGTGCAGTCCGCGCACACCGCCGTGCAGACCCTCGTGGACGCCGGACTCGTCGCCGACGCCACCGCGCATGCCGGAGCGGCGTCCGATCTTCGCGTCACCGACCGTGGCGGCGCGGTGCTTCGGGCAGCCGAGGAGCGACTGGCCAGGCTCGACGCCGCCCTCGCGGAGGGCGCGCCGGAACTCGCCACCGCGCTCGAGGGACTCCATGAGGAGCCCTACGGGTTGGACCGCCCCACACGCCTTCAGGGGACCTGAAGGAGTTTCAGCTACGCTGAAGGTGTGTTTCGCAACCCGCATTCCCTGTTCCGCTTCCTCGCCATCGCGGAAGCCGTCTCCTGGACCCTCCTCATCGCCGGACTCATCGCCCGTGCCGCCACGGGGTGGGCGCCGGGCGTCACCATCGGCGGCGGCATCCACGGCTTCATCTTCCTGTCGTACGCGGCGACGGTCGTCCTCGTCGCGCTGAACAACCGGTGGCGGGTCGCCCCGACCGCCGTCGCACTCGTCAGTGCCGTGATCCCCTATGCGACGATCCCGACCGAGCTGTGGCTGCAGCGCACCGGACGGCTGGCAGGAGCGTGGCGGCTGGAGGCGACCGATGACCCGCGGGACGCGAGCTGGTTCGACCGGCTGATGCGCTGGTTCCTGCGGCGGCCGTGGGTTCTCGGTGCGCTCATCGCGCTCGCGGTGATCGCGCTCTTCGTGGTGCTGCTGATCCTCGGCCCGCCCGGCGGGCGCGACTGAGCCGTCATCGCCGGGAATAGCCCGCGCCCGAGCTCGCGTTGAAGTTGACATCGCAGGTATCAAGTTCAAGACTTGATACTCGTCCACTCAAGTTCAGGAGAGACGGAATGCCCGAAGACCTCACCCCACAGGCCGGCGGCGAGGAGAGCTCGTTCGACGAGTTCCTGGCACGCTACCTCGCGGGGGAGCGTGCGCGCGCAGAGCGCTCCATCGATCTCAGCCGGTACCTCGGCGCCCGCACGCAGGAGCTCCTCCAGCGCGCCGGCAGGTACGCGCTCGAGCGCGGCCAGCACGAGCTGGACGCCCTCCACGTGCTGCGCGTCCTCGTCTCCGAGCCCCCGGCCCGGGACGCGGTCCGTCGCATCGGCGCCGACGTCGCGGCGATCGTGCGCGCCGCGGAGGACCGCCTCCCCGCCGCGTCGGCGGCTGCCGACGTCGACGGGGCCGTCGTCACCTCGTCGGTGCAGCGCGCCCTGTTCCACGCCTTCCAGGTGGCGCGCTCATCCGGCTCGACGTACGTCGACCCCGAGCACCTCTTCTTCGCGCTGGTGCTGGCGCAGGACACCCCTGCCGGTCAGGTGCTGGCACGGGCCGGCGTGACCGCCGAGGCGCTCACGCAGGGCGCCCGCGAGACGGTGTCGCCGTCTGCGGCACCCGACGGCGATGACGAGACGGATGCCGCGGCATCCGGCACCCCCATGCTCGCCGCGTACGGCACCGACCTGACCGCTCGCGCCGCGGCCGGCGAACTCGACCCGGTGATCGGGCGGGCCGACGAGATCGAGCAGACGATCGAGATCCTGAGCCGCCGCACCAAGAACAACCCCGTGCTCGTCGGCGAGGCCGGCGTGGGCAAGACCGCCATCGTGGAGGGACTCGCCCAGGCCATCGTCGACGGCGCGGTGCCGGAGCAGCTGCTCGGCCGGCGCGTGGTCTCGCTCGACCTGCCCGCGATGCTCGCGGGCACGCGCTACCGCGGCGACTTCGAGGAGCGCCTCACCAAGACGATGGACGAGATCGCCGCCCGCAAAAGCGAGCTGATCGTCTTCATCGACGAGGTGCACACCGTCGTCGGTGCGGGCGGCGCCGGTGACGGCGGCATGGACGCGGGGAACATCCTCAAGCCACGGCTCGCGCGCGGCGACCTGCACCTCGTCGGTGCGACCACGCTCAAGGAGTACCGCCTCATCGAGAAGGACCCGGCGCTGGAGCGCCGGTTCCAGCCGGTGAAGGTGGGCGAGCCCTCGATCGAGGACGCCGTGCTCATCCTGCGGGGCCTCAAGTCCGCGTACGAGGAGCACCACGGCATCGTGTACACCGACGAGGCGCTGCGGGCCGCCGTCGAGCTCAGCGACCGCTATCTCACCGAGCGCGTCCTGCCCGACAAGGCGATCGACCTCATCGACCAGGCCGGTGCGCGGCTGCGGCTGCGGCTGGGCGCCCAGGTCGACGTGAGCGGTCTGATCGAGCGGCTGGCGACCCTCGAGGCGGACAAGAACGCCGCCGTCTCGGCCGAGCACTATGAGGAGGCGTCGCGCATCCGCGACGAGATCGGCGACGTGCAGGGGCGGATCGAGCGGGCGACCGCTGCCGGCGCCGCGACCCGCGCGGATGCGATCGTCGACGAGCCGGAGATCGCCGCGGTGATCAGCCGTGCGACCGGCATCCCGGTGAACCGCCTCACCGAGACCGAGCGGGAGCGCCTCGCGGCGCTCGAGGACGAGCTGCACGGCCGTGTGATCGGCCAGGACGACGCAGTGACCGCCGTCGCCAAGGCGGTGCGACGCAACCGCACGGGCATGGGCGACGCCCGGCGCCCGGTCGGGTCGTTCCTCTTCCTCGGCCCGACGGGCGTCGGCAAGACGGAGCTCGCCAAGGCGCTCGCGGCGAGTCTCTTCGACGACGAGGGCGCCGTCATCCGCTTCGACATGAGCGAGTTCGGCGAGCGGCACACGGTGTCGCGGCTGGTCGGCGCTCCTCCCGGATACGTCGGCTACGACGAGGCCGGCCAGCTCACCGAGCGCGTGCGGCGCAACCCGTACTCGATCGTGCTGTTCGACGAGATCGAGAAGGCGCACCCCGACGTGTTCAACCTGCTGCTGCAGGTGCTCGACGACGGGCGCCTCACCGACGGGCAGGGCCGCACGGTCGACTTCCGCAACACCGTGATCGTCATGACGTCCAACCTCGGCTCGGAGTTCCTCGCCTCGCGCGGCGGCGCCATCGGATTCCTCCCCGATGGGGGCGGTCCGACCGGCTTCGGATCGGAGAAGGATCTGCGCGATCGCGTGTTCGGCAAGCTCCGCGAGGCGATGCGACCCGAGTTCCTCAACCGCATCGACGAGATCGTGCTGTTCCGCAAGCTCGAGAAGCCGCAGCTCGAGCGCATCGTCCGCCTGCTGCTGGGGGCATCCGAGTCGCGTCTGGCCAGGCGCGAGGTCGACCTCATCGTCACCGACGGCGCCGTGGCGTGGCTGGCCGAGCACGGCTACGAGCCCGAGTACGGCGCGCGCCCGCTGCGCCGGCTCATCCAGCGCGAGGTCGACGACCGCATCGCGGACCTGTTCGTGACGGGTGCGCTGGCCGACGGCGGCACCGTCACCGTGGATGCCGCAGCGGACGGATTGTCCGTCGCAGCCGGTTCGGCGTTCGCGGCGGCCGCATAGCGGACCCCTCAGGCCGAGAGGCGCCGTGCCGTCGGGCACGGCGCCTCTCGTCGTCCGGCCGGCGAGGAGCCCGTCCCCGCGCCGGGAAGCGCCGGCGGCTCACGCCGACAGGAGCCTCCGCAGCGTGCGCGCGTTGTGCACCGCGTGGCCCTCGCCGTCGTTGTTGAAGTACGCGTGCACCTCGTGACCCGAGCCCTCCCACTCGCGGATGCGCTCGGCCCACCACGCGAGGTCGGCATCCGAGTACGAGCCGCGGTACAGGTGCCTGTGGTCCGGGCCGTGAAGGCGCACGTAGACCAGGTGCGCGGTCGCCCGCAGGACGCACGGCAGCCGCGCCCCGCTCATGACGCAGTAGGCGGCGCCGTGGCGTTCCAGCATCCCGAAGACGTTCTCGTCGACCCACGACGGGTGGCGGAATTCGATCGCGGGCCGGGTCCACGCCGGGAGAGTCGAGAGGAAGTGGTCCAGCCGCGCGTCGTCGCGCTCCATCGCGGGATGGAGCTGGACCAGCAGCGGGCCCCGTCGCCCGTCCAGTTCGTGCATGCCCCGCGTGACCCGATCGATCCACACCTCGGGCTCCAGCAGCCGCCGGGCATGGGTCAGCCCCCGCGGCGCCTTGACCGCCATCTCGAACCCCTCGGGAAGCCGGTCGCGCCACGCGGCGAAGCGCGCGTCGGCGGGCCAGCGGTAGAAGCTGCCGTTGAGCTCCACGACGTCGAACTCGGCGGCGTACTGGTCCAGCCACCCCCGCTGATCCCCGTGGTAGAGCACACCTCGCCAGTGCGGGTAGACCCAGCCCGACGTCCCGATCCGTGCCATGTGCCCAGGATGCACGTGCTCCTCGACGCGTCGGGAGCGGGTTGCGAACCGGCAGGGATGCTTGTAGACCCTGCGCTGTCCGCCCGCGTGATCGCGCGGAGTCGGCGCCGCCTGCCAGAGTGGGTCCATGACCCGCATCGGCGCGATCTTCAACCCGTACACGCACACCCCCGACGAGTTCCGCGACGCGGTGCTGGCGGCCGAGCGCGCGGGCGTCCCCGAGCTGTGGGTGTGGGAGGACTGCTTCCGACTGTCCGCCTTCGCCGCCGTCGGGGCCGCACTGGCGTGGACCGACCGGCTGCGCGTCGGGATCGGCATCGCGCCGATGCCGCTGCGCAACGCCGCGGCGACGGCGATGGAGATCGCGACGCTCGAGCGGCTGTTCCCCGGCCGGCTGCTGCCCGGCGTCGGTCACGGGGTGCTGCCGTGGATGGGTCAGGTCGGCGCGCGCGTCTCTTCGCCGCTCTCGCTCATGCGCGAGTACGTGCCCGCCCTGCGCAGCCTGCTCGCCGGCGAGCGCGTCGACGTCGAAGGCCGCTACGTCCGGCTCGACGGCGTGCAGCTGGACTACCCGCCGGCGACGCCGCCGCTCGTGTACGCCGCAGCCGAGGGTCCGAAGACGGTGCGGTTGAGCGGAGAGGTCGCCGACGGCACCGTGCTCGATTCCGGACACACCGCGACGGAGGTCGCCGAGCGCGTCTCGGCGATCCGCGATGCGCGGATGACCGCGGGCCGTCCCGGCGAGCACGACATCGTCGCGTACGTGGTGACGGCGTTCGGGGCGGATGCCGAGGCCCGCGCGATCGCCGACGTCGGCGACAAGCCCGACCCCGCCGAGCGCGCCCTGTGGGGGGATCCCGCGGCCGTCGCGGCGGGTGCGGGCGCGTTCTTCGACGCCGGCGTCGACGAGGTGGTCCTGCTCCCTGCGTCGCGCACCGGCATGCCGGAGTTCTACGCCGCCGCAGGAGAGGTCGCCCGGCTCGTGGAGCGCGGGCGGTGAGCGCGCGCGTCTCGATCGGGATCGCAGCGGCCGCCGGCGCCGATCTCGCTGCGCGCCTCGCACCGCAGGTCGAGGCCGCCGGCTTCCACGCGCTGTGGGTCAACGACACCCCGGGCTCCGATGCACTGGAGGTGCTCGCGGGGGCCGCTCGCGCGTCGGAGCGTCTGGTCCTCGCGACCGGGGTGCTTCCCGTCGACCGGCGCGAGCCCGCGCAGATCCTCGAGCGCGTCGCCGAGCTGGACCTGCCCGCCGACCGGCTCGTGCTGGGGATCGGCTCCGGCGCGGGCGCCGTCGGCGCGCTCGCGCGGGTGCGCGACGCCGCCGCCGCGCTCCGCGAGGGCTCCCGCGCGCGCGTCGTCGTCGGGGCGCTGGGCCCGCGGATGCGGCGGCTCGGGGCCACGGCATCCGATGGTCTGCTCCTGAGCTGGCTCACGCCCGAGGCGGCGCGCGAACAGGCGGCCGAAGCCCACGGGCTCGCGTCCGACGCCCACGTCGCGCTGTACGTGCGGACCGCTGTCGAGGACGCGGCGATCCCGCGGCTGGAGGGCGAGACGGCGCGCTACGCGGGGTTTCCGGCGTATGCGGCGAACCTCGAGCGGCTCGGCATCGACGCCGGCGCGACGGTGCTGCGTCCGGACGCCGTCGCCGACGGCCTCGCGGCGTACCGTCCTCACGTCGACGAGGTGGTGCTCCGGGCGATCGTGGCCGAGGAGTCCCCGGCGGCGTACGAGCGGTTCGTTCAGGTCGCGGCGACCGCCGCGACCTGAACGAACCGGTCAGCGTCCCGTACGCGGGACCTCGAGGTCGACCCACACCAGGCGGTGGTCGCTGCTCGGGAAGGGGAAGACGCCGGTCAGCGCCGACAGCGGGTCGGCCTGCACGGGCCAGAACACCCCCGCATCGGCGATGCCGAGCTGACGCGAGGGAAGCACGTAGTCCGCGCGCAGGTTGCCCGGTGCCGTGTCGGCGAAGTCGGCGGTGTCGAAGCGCGGGTCGCCGCGGTGGGTGGCGTTGGCGCCGCCCTGCAGCGCGGCCGCCTCGACGGCCCCCGCCGACGCCGGCAGCGGATCCTGGATGCGACGGTTGCCGAGCAGCTGGTCGATCGCGGCGTCGACCGAGTCTCCGTCCAGCGGGTCCGCGTTCTGGTCGCCGAGGATCACGAACGACTCGGCGGGTGAGAGGCCGCCGCGCACACCCTCATCGTCGTAGATGTAGCGCCCCTGGCCGGGGGTGACGTAGTCGGCCCAGAACCGGATCTCGTCGTGGTTCCGGCGTCCGTTGCGGTCCTCCGTGCTGTCGAACGTGGGGGGCGTCGGGTGGGATGCGAGCACGTGGACGGTCTGATCGCCCACCTGCACCGGGACGTCCCAGTGCGACTTGCTCGACAGCCGGAACACCGCGAGCTCCTCCGGCGAGTACCAGTCGGCGGGCGCGGCCGTCGCGGGGTCGTCGGGCAGGAGAGCGCCGGGCATGTCCTTCCAGAGGAAGCCCTGGAAGGTGCGCACGTCGTCGGCCACGATCGGATGCTTCGAGAGCACGACCATCCCGTACTGGCCGGGGAAGGCGCCGAAGCCGAACGCGTCGTCGCCGCCGCCGACCGCGCCGCTGTTGTTCAGGTCGAACCCGCTCGGGATGCCGGTGTTGGACGGCGCGACGAACGCGTAGGGATACTCGACGGGGTCGGCACCCTGCTGGCCGACTTCGAGGTAGTTCTCGCGGAACAGGTCGACCGCGATGCCGCCCTCGACGTAGTCGAACTCGTTGAGGAGGACGACGTCGGGATCCGCCCGCTGGATGATCTCGGCCACGGTCCGCGCCTGCGCGTTCGCGCCGGTGGACAGATCCGTGACCAGGTCGCCGGCGTTCGCGCGGTTCAGCGAGAGGTTGAAGGTCGCCACCCGCAGGGTCTCGTCCTGGACGGGGCGACCCGGGGATCCGGGGGCCGCGACGGCGGGCGCCGCGCCGGTGGCGGCGAGGGCGAGAGCGGCGGCGACGGCGAGCGTGCCGCGGAGTCGAGTCGACATCGGGGCTCCTTCGGGGCGAGATCCTGTGACGGTGGGGATACCGCCTCCACGCTAGGCGCGGGAGGTGACCAGCGGAAGAACACCCGAGGAAGCGTCCGCGCGGATGCGCGCGAGGACTGTCGGAGGACGGTGCGACAATGCGGGGGTGCTGCTCAACGATCTCGTCCTCGCGACGGAGGCGGTGGCCGCGACGTCGTCGCGACTTGCCAAGGTGGCCGCGCTCGCGGCGGTGGTGCGCGAACTCGACCCCGACGAGGTCGCTCCCGCGATCGGGTTCCTGGTCGCGAGCCCGAGGCAGGGGCGGCTCGGCGTCGGGTGGCGCGGCCTCAGCGACCTCGACGTCGGCCACGCCGACGCTCCCTCGCTCGGCATCCTCGACGTCGACGCGGCGCTGAGCCGGCTCGCCGGCTCCGACGGCCCCGGATCGGTGGCGGCGCGACGCGGCGAGCTGCAGGCGCTCGCGGCCCGCGCGACGGCGGGGGAGTGGGACTTCCTCCAGCGCGTGATGCTCGGCGAGCTCCGCACCGGCGCGCTCGAAGGCGTGCTGCTCGACGCCATCGCGAAGGCGTCCGACCGCGACGCGCCGGCGGTGCGCCGCGCGGCGATGCTGTCGGGCGATCTCGGCGCGACAGCCCGCGTGGCCCTGGCCGGAACTCCCGCCGACCTCGCCGCCATCGGGCTCGCGGTCGGCAGGCCCGTGCTGCCCATGCTGGCGGCCACCGCGTCGTCTCCGACGGCGGCGCTCGAGTCGATCGGCGGGGTCGGCGGGCAGGCCGCGGCGTCGGTCGAGTTCAAGCTCGACGGTGCGCGCATCCAGGTGCATCGCGACGGCGACGAGGTGCACGTGTACACGCGCAGCCTCGCCGAGATCACGCACCGCGTTCCCGAGATCGTCGACGTCGTGCGGGCGTTCCCCGCCCGGCGGGTGATCCTCGACGGCGAGACGCTCGCGCTCGACGAGGACGGCGGCCCCCGGCCGTTCCAGGACACCATGGCGCGCTTCGGTTCCGAGACGGCCGACGCCTTCGGCGCCGAGTCCGCCCAGGCGGTCGTGCTGCGACCCTGGTTCTTCGACATCCTGCACGTCGACGGCCGGGATCTCATCGACGAGCCCCTCGAGACACGGCTGGGCGAGCTCGCGCGCATCGCCGGCGACGCGCGCATGCCGGGCATCGTCACGAGCGACCCCGGGCGGGCGGAGGAGTTCTCGCGGGAGGCCCTCGCTGCCGGTCACGAGGGCATCATGGTCAAGGCCGTCGACGCGCCGTATGCGGCGGGGCGCCGTGGCAAGAGCTGGCTGAAGGTGAAGCCGGTGCTGACCTACGACCTCGTGGTGCTCGCGGTGGAGTGGGGGTCGGGCCGCCGCACCGGGCTGCTCTCCAACCTCCATCTGGGCGCACTCGACCCGACCGGGGAGTTCGGCGAGCCCGGCGGCTTCGTCATGGTCGGCAAGACGTTCAAGGGGCTCACCGACGCGACGCTGCGGTGGCAGACCGAGCACTTCCCGGCGATCGAGACCCATCGCTCGTCCTCCGCCGTGCACGTGCGTCCCGTCACGGTGGTCGAGATCGCCATCGACGGCGTGCAGCGCTCGCCTCGCTACCCGGGCGGCGTCGCCCTGCGCTTCGCGCGGGTCAAGGGCTATCGACCGGACAAGCGGCCCGACGAGGCCGACACGATCCAGACGCTGCGAGCCCTGCTGCGCGGATGAGTCCACCCCCGTCGCGCGTCAACCGCCTGCGACGACATACCGGTGCTCCGGCCGGCCCGTCGTGCCGTACCGCAGCCGGACTTCGACCTGCCCGCGGCTCGCCAGGCCCGCGAGGTGACGCTGGGCGGTCGCGCGGGAGATCCCCACCCGCTCGGCGACCTCGGACGCGGAGGCCTCGCTGTCGCCGAGGCCCTCGAGGATCAGCTGCTCCGTCGCCGATCGCGCCACCGTCGCCGGCTCCGCGCCGCCGTGCATGATCATGAGCGCCCGGTCGATCTGCTCCTGTTCGAGAGGACGGTCGGTGAGGAGCAGGTTGCGCATGCGCGCGTAGCGGTCGAGCCGGTCCGCGAGCGCGCGCGCGTCGAACGGCTTGGCGAGGTAGGCGATCGCACCCGCGCGAAGGGCCCGGCGCACGGTAGGGGCATCGGTCGCCGCCGACAGCACGAACGCGTCGGTGTCGACGCCGGCGACGAAGTCGACGCCGTCACCGTCGGGGAGGAAGGCGTCGACCAGGAGCAGGTCGGGGCGCTGCGTCCGCAGCGCCTGCCGCGCCGCGCCCAGCGAGTGCACCGGAGCCAGCGCGGTGAAGCCGGGGCGGGATGCGACGATGTCGCGATGCAGTCCCGCGACGCGGAAGTCGTCGTCGACGACGAGCACGTGGATGGATCCGGTCACCGGTTCTCCTCCTCATCCGTGTTCCGTCCGGCGCGCAGCGCGCCGGGGATCCTCGCCCCGAAGACGGCGCCCGACTGCGCGCCACCGGCGTCGATCACCCAGACGTCCCCGCCGCGGCGCCGGGCGAGATCGCGCGACAGCGGCAGTCCGAAGCCGTGACCGTGGACGCGGTCGCCGGCCCCGTCGTCCGCTTCGGCCTCGACGGGGTCGCGGAAGCCCGCGCGCGCGAACGGGTCGGCGCCGGAGGGGCGGATGCCGCGGCCGGAGTCCGACACGGTCATGACGAGCTCATCCTCGTCTCCGAACAGCGCGATCTCGACCCAGGCAGGCCCGGATCCGTCGACCGCCGCGGTCACGGCGTTGCCCACGAGGTTGCCGAGGATCGCGGCCACGTCCTCCGCCGCCACGACCTCGCTCAGCAGGAGCGTGTCGTCGGAGATGCGGACGCTCACGCCGCGCTCCCGGGCCGTGGCCGCGGTCGCGCCGATGAGCGACGTGAGGAACGCATCCGGCACGCGCTCGAGGCCGGCCACGCCGAAGTCCACCGCGCCGCGCTCCGTGAGGTCGCCGAGGAAGCTGCGCGCCTCGTCGACGCGGTCCGCATCGATGAGACCGGATGCCACGTGCAGCCGGTTCGCGAACTCGTGCCGCTGCACCCGCAGCGCCTCGGTCATGGCACGCACGGTCTCCAGGCGCCCGGCCAGCGCTTCCACGTCGGTGCGGTCGCGCACCACGACGATCCGGCCGAGCGCGCGTCCGCCGCGCACGACGGGGCGGGTGTCGAGGTACAGCACGCGGTCGCCCACCACCGCCTCGACGGCGGACGCGCCCTGGATGACCGCCTCACGGACGGCGTCGGGCAGTGGCAGCTCCTCGAACCGGCGGCCGACCGGTCCGTCGAGCCCCAGCATCCGCTCCGCCGCCTGGTTGCAGACCTGCACTCGGCCGTCGGGCGACAGCGCCAGGACGCCGTCGCCGACTCCCTCCAGGACCGCGGCCTGGTTCTGCACCAGCGCGACGAGCTCCTCGGGCTGCAGGCCCAGGGTCAGCCGCTCGAACCGCCGCCGCAGCAGCAGCGTGGCCAGCGCGGCGAGCGCGACGCCGCCCATGGCGGCGACGGCGATCGTCGCGAGCAGCGCCGGGAGGTCGTCGAAGACGCTCGCGCGCTCGAAGCCGACGCTCACCTCGCCGACCGGCGCGCCCTCGCCCTCGGGGTAGATCGGCACCTTCGCCCGCGCGGACTCGCCGAGCGTGCCCACCTCCCAGTCGACGACCTCGTTGCCCTCGAGCACCTCCGCGAACGGCGTGGAGACGACCTCGCCGAGGAGCGCCTCGGTGGGATGGGCGAGACGGATGCCGTGATCGTCGGTGATGACCACGAAGAGGGCATCGGTGCGCTCGGCGACGTCCGCCGCGATCGCTTGGAGCGGCCCGCCGCGCAGATCCGCGGCATCCGGAGTCCCGGGGTCCGCCGAGAGCTCGGCGACCAGCGCCTTCACGTCCCCGTCCTCGGCGACCGTGCGGGCGATGTTGAGCGCAGCGGCCTCGGACTCCTCGCGCAGCTGGCGAACCCCCAGCCACCCGAACACGACGGCGCAGACCGCGACGACGGCGGCGACGGTCGCGAGCTGCGCCAGCAGGAGCCGTGTCGCGAAGCGCATCCCACCCCCAGCGTCCGTCCCGGTCTTGCGCGCACGCGAGCACAATGCGCAGAAGACACCCTACGCGCAGAACCTGCGGCAATGCGAGCAAGCGCGCGCCGCGCCGCCGGCCTTTCGTAACGTGTCCGGACGCGCACCCAGGGGTGCGGACGCACGACACGACGAAGGAGTCGACATGCAGGCTGCAGCCTCGCTGATCGTCCAGGCCGCCGAGGCGGAGGAGGGCTACGCGACCGCGTTCGTCCCGCCGGAGTGGGTGCTGGTGGCACTCGGGTTCACGATGGTCCTGGTGTTCATGGCGCTCATCATGACCAGGCGCCTCACGCCCATGGTGGCGCTCATCGTCGTGCCGACCGCGTTCGGGCTGTTCGCGGGTGCGGGACTCGGACTGGGCGACATGATCCTCGACGCGATCGGCAGCATGGCGCCGACCGCGGCGCTGCTCATGTTCGCCATCATGTACTTCGGCATCATGATCGACGTGGGTCTCTTCGACCCCCTCATCCGCTCGATCACCCGTCTGCTCGGCGACGATCCGGCGAAGGTCGTGCTCGGCACGGCGCTCCTCGCCGGCGCCGTCTCGCTCGACGGCGACGGGTCGACGACGTTCATCATCACGACCTCGGCCATGCTGCCGATCTATCTGCGCCTGGGCATGAGCCCGGTCGTGCTCACGTGCGTCGCCGGGCTGATGAACGGCACCCTCAACATCGTGCCGTGGGGCGGGCCCACAGTGCGCGCGGCGACGGCGCTCGGCCTCCAGCCGACCGATGTCTTCGTGCCGATGCTGCCGTCGCTGGCGGCGGGCGTCGTCGTCGCCCTGGCGTTCTCGTGGTTCCTCGGTCTCGCCGAGCGCAAGCGGCTGGGCAGCATCGACACGTCGCGCCTGGACGACGGGGGCGGGGTGCTCGCCGGTCCGCGCATCTTCCGGGGCTCGGACGCGAAGCCCGGCGCCCGCGCGACGCTGCGCACCGGCAACATCGTGACGCTCGCCGGCGGACGCGGCGCAGTGCCCGTCGCGACGGCGGTCGTCGACCGCGAGGACACCGCGATGGCCGACACGATCCTCGACCCGAACCGGGCGTCCCTGCGGCCCAAGCTGATCTGGTTCAACCTGGCGCTCACGATCGCCGTGATGGTGCTCCTCGTGCTGGACGTCTTCCCGCTCGCCTACGTCTTCATGGTGGGCGCCGCCGTCGCCCTCGTCGTCAACTTCCCCAAGCTCAAGGGGCAGGCCGACGAGATCGTCGCGCACGCCCCGAGCATCGTGGGCGTCGTGTCGATGGTGCTCGCCGCCGGCGTGCTGGTCGGGGTGCTCAACGGCACCGGCATGGTCGACGCGATGGCGACGTGGATCACGACGGTGATCCCGGCATCCCTCGGCCCGTTCCTCGCGGTCATCACGGGCGTCCTGTCGATCCCCTTCACGTTCTTCATGTCGAACGACGCGTTCTACTACGGCATCCTGCCGGTGCTCGCCCAGAGCGCGGAGCACTTCGGGATCGCGCCGGTGGAGATGGCTCGCGCCTCCATCACCGGCCAGCCGGTGCACCTGCAGAGCCCGCTCGTGCCGGCCATCCTGCTGCTGGTCTCGCTGGCGAGCGTGAACCTCGGCGATCACCACAAGAAGGTGCTGTGGCGGGCCTGCGTGGTCTCGCTCGCGATGCTCGCCGTCGGGGTGCTGGTCGGAGCCATTCCTCTGATGGCGTGACCGCCGCGGGCGCCCCCTCGTAGGATCGCGGCATGACCAAGGGACCGGCGCCCAGCGCCTCCTATGAGCACCGCAGCTTCGGCGCGCCGGGTGCGCAGCGCACCGTCTTCCTGCTCAGGGCGGGCATCTCGACGCTGTCGGACCCGCGACCGGACCTCACCGCCCGGCGGGACGCGCGCATCGTGGCAGTGGGCCTGACCATCGACGACATCGACGACCCCGCGGCGTATCGCGGGGCGACGGCGGCCGAGATGACGGCCGCGACGATCGCTCGATTCGTCGCGGAGGAGCGTCACGACCGTCCCGTCGGCGTCGTCGGCGTCGGCGACGCCGGCGAGGTGGCGATCCTCGTCGCCGCTCATCTGGGCGCCGGGGTCGACCGCCTGGCGCTCGTCGCCGTGCCCCGGCCGGACACCGAGCTCGGCGGCGCAGAGGTCGCCGAGGTGCTGGCCGGCGTCACCGCTGCCACGCTCATCCTCAACGGACGGGACGATCCCGACGCCGCGGCCCCGGCGGCCCGCTGGTTCGGCGACCGCCTGGCGTCGGCCCGCGTGGAGATGATCCCCGAGACGTCGGATCCGCAGTCGCGCCTCATTCTGGCCGACGTGTGGGAGCGGGTCCTCTCGCACGTCGCGCCGGGGACCGTGCGGTGACCCGCATCGTCGTGCTGACGGGGGCGGGCATCTCGGCCGAGAGCGGCGTACCCACGTTCCGCGATGCCGGCGGGCTGTGGGAGGGGCACGACGTCGAGGACGTCGCGACGCCCGAGGCGTTCGAGCGCGACCCCGACACCGTGCTGGCCTTCTACGACGCGAGGCGGCGGGCGCTGGCATCCGTCGCCCCGAACGCCGCGCACCGCGCCCTCGCGAGGCTCGAGGGGGCGATCGCCGACGACCTGCTCCTCGTGACGCAGAACGTCGACGACCTGCACGAGCGGGCCGGCAGCCGCAATCTCGTGCACATGCACGGCGAGCTGCGCCGCGCGCTGTGCCTGACGTGCGGCGCGCGCCCGGCGTGGGACGGCGACCTTATCGGCCGACCAGCCTGCCCGGTGTGCGGGGAGCGGATGCTGCGGCCCGACGTGGTCTGGTTCGGCGAGATGCCGTACGAGCTCGACCGCATCGAACAGGCCGTCGTCGCGTGCGACGTGTTCGTCTCGATCGGCACGTCGGGCGCCGTCTATCCCGCCGCCGGCTACGTCGCCCTCGCATCGGCATTCGGCGCTCGCACGGTCGAGCTGAACCTGGATCCGAGCGACGCGATCATCCCGTTCGACGATGCGCGCGCCGGCCGGGCGAGCGAGCTGGTGCCGCAGTGGGTGGACGAGATCGTCGAGGGGCGGGCGGAGCCGGGCTGAACCGGCTGCGCGCACCGGCGGCACGCGACGGCGCCGGGCGGAGTTGCTCCACCTGGCGCCGTCGCATCGACGGGTGCGGACTACGTCCGCCCGCCGCCCGAGCGCAGACGCGAGAGCGCGTCGACGGTCGCGGCGAGGATGAGCACGCCGCCGGTGACCAGCAGGTTGACCCCCGCGGGGAGGTTCAGCAGACCGAGGCCGTTCGTGATCGTCGCGATCACGAGCGCGCCGATCGCCGCGTGCATCAGACGCCCCTTGCCGCCGAAGAGGCTGACGCCGCCGACGACCGCCGCGGCGACACCCGAGAGCACGATGTCACGACCGACGGTCGCGTCGACCGATCCGACGCGGGCGACACTGAGGAGCGCGGAGAACACGGCGAGGCTCGAGCAGATGACGAACGCCCACCACTTGATCCACCGCACCTTGACGCCCGAGCGGCGCGCGGCTTCGGCGTTGCCGCCGATGGCGTAGATGTAGCGGCCGAACCGGGTGCGGTCGAGCAGGAACGTGCCGAGCCACAGGATGGCGAGCACCACGGGCACGACGATCGGGACGCCGGCGACCTCGACCACGGACTGGCCGCGGTTCTGGTTGAGCACGAACACGACCACGCCGCCGATGACGGCGATGACGGCCAGCTTGATCCACACCAGCGACAGCGCCCGGTTGGGGACACCCGCGCGCGTGCGGCGCGCGCGGTCCCAGAACGACGTGGCGCCCGAGATGACGAGCATGATCGCGAGCATCACCCATCCGCCCCACACGGGCAGGTTGCCGTTCTGCAGCGCGATCAGCTCGGGTACCTCGAGGCGGAACAGCCCGCCCGGGCCGATGATGACCAGCGCGAGCCCCTGGAAGCCCAGGAACAGGCCCAGCGTCACGACGAACGACGGGATGCCGACCCTGGCGACGAAGAAACCTATCAGCGCGCCGGTGAGGAAGCCGAAGCCGAAGCCGATCAGCAGCGCCAGCGGCCACGGGACGCCCTGCGAGGCGAGCACCACGAACAGGGCCATGCCGACACCGCCGGTGACGCCCGCCGACAGGTCGATCTCGCCCAGCAGCAGCACGAAGACCAGCGCCATGCCGAGCACCACGAGGGTCGCGGCCTGGTTCAGCAGGTTCGCGAAGTTGCGCTCGGTGAGGAAGAACGGGCTCAGGATCGAGAACAGGGTGAACAGGACGACGAGCCCGCCGATGGCCGGGAGCGCGCCCATGTCGCCGCCGCGCACGCGCTGCCACCACGCCCGGAGCTGGTCGCCGACGCCGCCCTCGACGCCGCTGCCGATGAGGTCGCTCGCGAGGGGATCGGGCGCGGCCTCGGTGCGGGTCGCATTCGCGGTCATTCCACGCCTCCTTCGGTGCGGACAGTCGAGGTGTCGAGGATCGTGACGCCCTGGGGTGTCTTGGTGCCGGTGATGTAGCCGACCACGTCGTCGCGCGTGGTCTGGCTCGTCGGGATCTGCGCCACCATCTGGCCGAGGTACAGCACCGCGATGTCGTCGGCGACCTGGAAGACGTCGGCGAGGTTGTGGCTGATGAGGACCACCGCGACGCCCTGCTCGGAGAGGCGTGTGACCAGGTTCAGCACCTGCTCGGTCTGCGCGACGCCCAGGGCCGCCGTCGGCTCGTCGAGGATGACGACGCGGGCCTTCTTGAGGACCGCGCGGGCGATCGCGACGGTCTGCCGCTGCCCGCCGGACAGGCTCGAGACCTTCTGCCGCACCGACTTCACGGTGCGCACGGACAGCGAGCGGAGGGTGTCGGACGCCTCCTTCTCCATGCGGCCCTCGTCGAACGTGCCGAACGACAGCTCCTCGCGACCGAGGAACATGTTCTGCACGATGTCGAGGTTGTCGCAGAGCGCCAGGTCCTGGTAGACGACCTCGATGCCGAGGCCGGAGGCATCCCGAGGCGCGTGGAGGTCGCGGTGCTGGCCGTCGATGAGGACTTCGCCCTCGTCGTACGGCTGCACGCCGGCGAGGCCCTTGATGAGGGTGGACTTCCCGGCGCCGTTGTCACCGACGAGTGCGGTGACCTTGCCGGGGCGGACTTCGAGGTCGACGCCCTTGAGGACGCTGACGGGGCCGAAGGACTTCTTGACGCCGACCAGCTTGATGATCGGCTCTGTGGCGGTGAGTGTGTCTGACATGCTCGCTTCCTTGCGATGACGGTGTTCCGGCGAGAAGGGGCGTCGCGCCCTGCGGCGCGACGCCCCTGCGGTTCAGCCCGCAGGCCCGCCGACTACTCTGCGGTGACTCCGTACTCCTCGCAGGCCGCCATCACTTCCGGCGTGCAGACGTCGTCGTACTCGGCGTCGCCCGCCGCGATGACGTCCTTGACCTGCTCCGGTCCCACCAGGATCGGGGTGACCTGGATGTACGGCGTGCCGTCGTCGAGCTCGGCCTCGGTCGTCACGTCCTCGCCGTTCAGGAGCGCCACCGCGGTCTCGACCGCGGCATCGGCCTCGTCCTTCACCGGCTTGTAGACCGTGGCGGTCTGCCAGCCGAGGAGGATGTTCTGCAGGCCCGCGACGTTCGCGTCCTGTCCCGAGACGGCGACGCCCTCGAGGTTGTTGTCCTGCAGCACCTTGATGACGCCGGCCGCGTTGGTGTCGTTGGCGACCCAGACACCGTCGACCTGGCCGTTGAGCGAGGTCAGCGCCTGCTCGAAGTTGGTCTGCGACTTGGCCTGGTCCCACACCCCCGGGGGCTCCGCCGCCGGCGTGATGCCGGCGCCTTCCATGACCTCGACCGCGCCTTCCTTGAACATGGCCGCGTTGCCGTCGGTCGGGTCGCCGCCCATGTACACCACGACAGCAGTGGCCGGGTCCTTGCCGGCGGCCTCCAGTCCGTCCAGGACCGTCTGGCCCTCGAGGCGGCCGACCTCGACGTTGTCGAACGACACGTAGTAGTCGGCGCCCTCGAACGGACGGTCGTAGGCGATGACGGGGATGCCCTCGCCCTTCGCCTTCGCCGCCACGGCCTCTGCAGCGCCCTGGTAGTCGACCAGGAGCATGACGCCGCAGCCCTGGGTGAGCTGCTGGTCCGCGATCGTCGAGTACTTGTTGACGTCGCCCTGGGCGTTCTGGATGTCGACGTCGAAGCCGGCGCCCTCCAGGCCCTCCTGGAGGTACTTGCGGTCGAAGTTCTCCCAGCGCGGCGAGGATGCCGCGTCGGGGAGGATCACGCACGCGCGGCCCGCGGCGTCGCCGCCGCCGTCGCCGCCGTCGCCCCCGTCCCCGGTGTCGCCGTTGCCGCCGGCGCATCCCGCCAGCACCACCGCGGCCGCGCCCGTGAGGGCCGCCACGGCGAGGAGTGAAGACTTCTTCATCATTCGCCTTTCGTCATTGAAGCGAGCGAGGCCCGGGTCCCTTCCCGTGCGCATCGCGCTGAAAGCGATCATGGCGATGATCGAATCTTGGCGTCAAGTCTTGAACATAACGCTTTGACAACGCCGGGACGCCGGGTCATCGCCCCACTCGTGTTCCCGTGCCGCGAGAGCGCTTTCCGTGCAGAATGCTTATCTGATGCGCATATCAGAAGCAGATTGCGCAGGACTCCACGTAGTGTGCACGGTACGCCGCGGTAGCGTGTTCGTCAAGTGAAGACAGCGAGCGACCCTCGCCCGTCACGCCCGACCGGTCGCCGCCCGCGTGCGACGCGACAGCGAGTCGACGATCACCGCCAGCACGAGCACGACGCCGGTGACCATGAACTGCACAGAAGAGTCGAGGTTGAGCAGCGTCAGGCCCGACGAGATCGACTGGATGACGACGATGCCGATGAGGGCCGAGAACGCGGACCCTCGCCCGCCGAAGAGACTTGTTCCGCCGATGACCGCGGCCGCGATCGCGTTCAGATTGACGTCGCCGGTGCCCGAGCTCTGGTTGGCCGAGGCCAGTCGCGCCGCGGCGAGTATGCCGCCGACGGCGGCGAGCGTCGAGCACATCGCGAACACCGACAGATAGATCCGGTTCACGCGGATGCCGGCGCGACGGGCGGCCTCGACGGAACCGCCGACGGCGTACACCGCGCGTCCCCACCGGGTGCGCGTCAGCAGGAAGTTCATCACGACGACGAGCCCGAGGAAGAACAGGAACATCACGCCCACGCCGCGGTACAGGTTCAGGTACCAGGTCGCGGCGAGGAGGAAGGCCAGGAGCGCGATGCTCCGGGTCGCGATCTCGGCGTAGCTCTGGCTGACGAGGTTGGCGGCGGCACGGCGGTGCGCCCGCCGCACGAGCGACCACGCGAACGCGCCCGCCGCCACCACGGCGAGGACGTACGACGCCCAGGGCGGAAGGAACAGCTGCTGGGCGAACTGCACCAGCCACGAGTCGAACGGGATGGCGATGGAGCCTGTCTCGCCGAGCACCCACAGCTGCAGGCCGAGGAAGCCGAGCAGGCCGGCGAGCGTGATGACGAAGCTGGGCAGGCCGAACCTGGTGAACAGGTAGCCGTAGAGCAGGCCGACGAGACAGCCGATGGCCATGCCCGCGAGGACGGCGATGATGGGGTTCCACTGCAGCTGCACGAACGTGACCGCGAGCACGGCCGCCGCCAAGCCCGACACCGATCCCACGGAGAGGTCGATCTCGCCCACCAGCAGCACCAGCACCACGCCGAGGGCGATCGTGCCGATCGCGGCGCACTGCATCGTGAGGTTCACGAGGTTCTCGCTGGAGAGGAACACCGGGTTCAGAAGCTGGAACACCGTCCAGATCACCGCGATCCCCAGGACGACCGGCAGCGTGCCCAGCTCGCCCTCGCGGATCCGGGCGACGAACCCCTCCCACGCGTGGCGGAGCCCGCTGCCGCTGAGCACGCGCTCCTCGGGGAGCGGCTCGGCCAGACGCTCGTCGCCGCGCGCGCTCATCGCGTCCCCTCCCCGCGGGGCCGCGGCGGCCGCCGCGACCCGCGTCGGGGCATCCGGATCACCGTGCCCCCGGCCGTCTCGGTCTCGACCTGCGGCTCGTCCACGGGAGGCGGCGGCGCCGTGCCGCGATCCGGCGTGCGCCGGAGCGCGGAGTGGTCGGCGGCGCCGGTGATGGCCGCGATGAGGATCTCGCTCGTGACGTCGGCGACGTTGTAGACGCCGTTGTTGCGTCCGAGCCGCAGCACGACGACGCGGTCGGCGACCGCCATGACGTCGGCCATGTTGTGGCTGATGAGGATGACGCCGTGGCCGCGTTCGCGCAGACGCTCGATGAGATTGAGGACCTCCGCCGTCTGCGCCACCCCGAGCGCCGCGGTGGGCTCGTCGAGGATGACCACGCGCGGCTCGCCGATGAGAGACCGCGCGATCGCGACGGTCTGCCGCTGCCCGCCGGACAGCGACGCCACCGGCACCCGGACCGAGGGGATCTTGGCCGACAGCTCGCGCAGCAGCGTCCAGGTGCGCTGCTCCATGCCCACCTCGTCGAGGGTGGCGCCGTCGCGCAGCTCGCGCCCGAGCCACAGGTTCGCCACGACGTCGAGGTTGTCGCACAGCGCGAGGTCCTGGAAGATCGTCTCGATGCCGAGCTCCTGCGCGTCCGCGGGGGAGTGGATGTCGACCGGCTCGCCGTCGAACTCGAGGGTCCCCGCATCCGGCGGATGGACCCCGGCGAGCACCTTGACCAGCGTGGACTTGCCCGCGCCGTTGTCGCCGACGAGGGCGACCACCTCGCCCTCGTTGACCCAGAAGTCCACGTCGGTGAGCGCCTTGACGGCGCCGAAGTGCTTGCCGATGCCGCGCATGGTGAGCACGCGCTCGCGCGGCCTTCCCGTCCGCGGGTGCGTCACCGACATCCTCGCCCCGTCCCCATCATCGCGTCCCGGCCGTTCGCCGCCAGAGACAGGACCCTACCCGATCCCCGCGGCTTCGCACGCATCGGCGTAGGCGGGGGTGCAGATGTCGTCGACGGACCAGAAGCCGTCGGCGACGACGGTGCCCATGATGTCGTCGACGGTGACGGCGACGGGGTCGAGCAGCGTCGCCGGCGTCCCGTCGATCTCCATCGGCGCCGTCACCTCCTCGCCGTTCAGCAGCTTCACGGCGACCTCGGCGGCGAGCTCCGCCTGCGGCTTGATCGCCTTGTAGACGGTCATGTGCTGGTCGCCGGTGAGGATCCGCTGGATCGCCGAGAGCTCGGCATCCTGTCCCGTCACGATCGGGAGGGGATCGACGTCGGCGACGCGCAGCGCCGCGATCGCGCCCCCGGCCGTGGCGTCGTTGGCGGCGTAGACCCCGGTGATCGCGTCGCCGTGCTGCGCGATCTGGCCCGACACCCACTCCTGGGCCTTCTCCGGGCTCCAGCCGGGGGTGTCGTACTCGGCGAGGACGCGCAGCCCGCTCTCGTCGATGATGCTGTGCGCCCCCCGCTTGAACAGCGCGGCGTTGCTGTCGGTGGGCGAGCCGTTGACCATGAGGATGCCGCCGTCCTCGCCGTTGGCCCGCACGCCCTCGACGAACGCCTCCGCCTGCAGGACGCCGACCTTCTCGTTGTCGAACGAGATGTAGTACGCCAGGTCGCCGCCGGCCACGAGGCGGTCGTACGAGATCACCGGCACCCCCTTCGCGTTCGCCGAGGTCACGATGCTGACGGCGGCGTTCGCGTCGACCGGGTCGAGCACGAGCACGCCGGCCCCCGCGGTGAGGGCGGACTCGGCCTGCTGCTGCTGCTTCGCGGCGTCCTGGTCGGCGTTGGCGTACAGGACGCGGTAGTCGCCGAGCTCGGCGATCCGCGCCTCGAACAGCGGGCGGTCGAACGTCTCGTACCGCGCGGTCTTCGCATCGGGCAGCAGCAGGGCGACGGTGTCGTCGGAGGGGGCGCGCCCCGGCGCGGGCGACGTCGTGCACGCCGCCAGCAGCGCGGCGAGGAGGAGGAGAGCGGATGCCGCGACCGCTGCGCTGCGCCGGGTGCGGCCCTGCCGCGACCCGTGGGGGTGCATGCCGCGCATGGGTACGCTCACGCGGTGATGGGCAGCGACGGCGCGCTCGGCAGCTGTGCGTCGACCGTGACGTGATCGAGGGCGATCGCGATCGCCCCGCGCGACTCCGCCCACTCGCCGAACGAAGCCCCGACGATCTCGGGGAGGCCGTCGGCGGACGCGAGCGCCGTGCGCTCGAGGGCATGGCGCATCGGCGCCATGAGGATCTCGCCGGCCTGGCCCAGCTCGCCGCCGATCACGATGAGCCCGGGGTCGACGAGGTTGCACAGGCTCGCCGCGGCGATGCCGATGTGGCGTCCGGCGTCGGCGATGACGCGCCGGGCGGCGCCGTCGCCGGTCTCGGCCGCCTGCAGCAGGTCGCCGAGGCGGTGCATGCCCTCGCTCGGCGGGAAGAGCGACAGCAGCGCCGGCCCGCCGGCGTACGTCTCGAGGCACCCGCGGTTGCTGCAGCGGCAGATCGGCCCGTTCTCGTCGAGCGTCACGTGCCCGATCTGCCCTGCCTTGCCGTTGACGCCCCGGAAGAGGTCGCCGTCGACGATGAGACCGGCGCTGATCGTGTGGCCGACGCGGATGAAGACGCTGGATGCGGCCGCGCGGCCGTTCCCCTCGCGCGCCTCGGCGAGCCCGCCCAGGTTGGCCTCGCTGTCGACGTAGACCGGCCGCCCGATGCGCGCGGACAGGCTCTCGGCGACGTCCACGCCCTCCCAGCCGCGCAGCAGACCCGGGGTCGAGACCATGCCCGTACGCGGGTCGATCGGCGCAGGCAGCGCCAATCCCACCGCCAGGAGGTCGGTGAGCGTGCTTCCGAGCGACTCCATCATGTCGCCCAGCAGGAGCGCCAGCCGGTCGAGCTCGGAGTCATGGCGATGGTCGAGGGGGAGCGGAAGCGACGACTGCGTCACGATGGTGCGCGCGGTGTCGGCGATCGCGATGTGAAGGTGGCGGGAGCTGTAGTGCACGCCGGCGACGAGGCCGAGGCGGCGGGCGAGGGACACCAGCGTGGCGCGGCGGCCGCTGCTGGTGGTGAAGGACGTGTGGAGCAGGCCCGACGCGGTCAGCTCCTTGACGATGTTGGAGACCGTCGCCGGAGACAGGCCGGTGCTGCCGGCGAGCTCGATCTGCGTCAGACGGCCGTGGCGCTTGAGCGACTCGACGACGCGCGCGCGGTTGGCCTCGCGCAGCGAGGTCTGCGAGCCCGGCGGGGCGTTACGGCGTGCCACAGCTTCACTGTAGCGGACCCCCGATTTCGCAGGTCGGGCGGCAATCGCCGGTGGACCTGCCGGTCAGCGGCGCCCTTCGGCGAGGCGGATGAGCACGATGTTGCCGGATTCGTCGACTTCCGCGACGTCCGTATGCGCCTTCACGAACTCCGAGAAGCTCCGGTGGCCGAGAGCCTTCTCGCTGAAGGACGGGTCGAGTCGCTTGATGAGGCTCTTGACCGCGGACGCGTGCTGCCACTCGACGTCGTCCTTGTCGCTCTCCAGGCGCAGCGCGCGCTCCAGCAGCGAGCCCGCCGGGTCCGCCGCGGCTTTCCTGCTGCGACGACGCTGCGGCGCGGCATCCTTCTTGTCCTCCGGGGGTCCTGCCACACCTGGCAGGGCGTCGTACGAGTCGAACTGGTCGCACGCCGCCGCCAGCGACTTCGCCGTCGAGCCGGCGACGCCCACGCCCACGACGAACCGGCCGAGGCGCTTGCAGCGCTGGGCGAGCGGCACGTAGTCGGAGTCGCCCGCGACGATGACGACGTGGGTGAGATCCGGCAGCCGGAACATGTCTTCGACGGCGTCCACGGCGAGGCGGATGTCCGCGCCGTTCTTGGCGTAGGCCGCGGCGGGGAAGAGCTGCACCAGGTCGACCGCCCGCGCGACGAGCTGCGAGCGGTACTCCGCGTTGACCGGCGCGGACCAGTCGGCATAGGCGCGGGTGAGCACGAGGGTCCCGAACGACGTGGCGTAGTCGATGATGGCTCCGACGTCGATGGTGGCGGCGGTCAGGCGCTCGGCGATCTCGGGGTCCGAGCCGCCCGCCGAGATCTTCTGCCGATCGCGCGAGTACGAGTTCTTGCCGTGCACGCGGTCGTACCAGGACATGACGATGTTGTCGAAGTCCAGGTAGACCGCCACGCGGGCGTTCTGCAGTTCGGCCACTTCACTCCTCCCCGGGGTAGCGCACGCCGACGAGCTCGCGGATCTCGTCGAGGGTCTCCATGATCGCGACCGTCTCGTCGATCGGCAGGATGTCGGAGTCGGTGCGTCCCTCGCCGATCACGCGCTCGGCGGCGAGCGCCTGGTACTGCATCCCGCGTCCGTCGATGTCGGAGCGGTACTCCTCGCGGACCGCTCCGTCGGGTCCGACCACGCGGAACGACGTCGCGGAGTACCACACCCGGTCGATCTCGATGCGGGCCTGCGTGCCGATCACCGTGGCCGTGTTGGGACCCGCCGCACGCGATGCCGACAGCGACGTCGAGATCGCGCCCGACTCGTGCGCCATGACGGTGGCGACCTCGGTGTCGGAGCCGGCGTCGCCGAGGCGTGCCGAGGCCGCGATCGACAGCGGGGCGCCCAGGACGTCCCACGCGAACGAGATCGGGTAGATGCCGAGGTCCAGCAGCGCGCCGCCCCCGAGCTCGAGGGCGTTGATGCGGTGCGCCGGGTCGTCCGGCAGGAGCTGCGTGTGATCGGCGATGACGGCGCGCACCTCGCCGAGGGCGCCGGATGCGATGAGCTCGCGGATGCGGACCATGTGCGGGAGGTAGCGGGTCCACATCGCCTCCATCGCGAGCACGCCTCTGGCTGCGGCGGCGTCGCGGACCTCCGCGGCCTCGGCGGCGTTCAGCGTGAACGGCTTCTCCACCAGCACATGCTTGCCGGCCTCGATGGCCAGCAGCGCGTTCGCCGCGTGCATCGGATGCGGCGTCGCGACGTACACGATGTCGACGTCGGGATCGGCGACCAGGTCCTCGTACGAGCCGTGGGCGCGGGGGATGCCGAAGTCGGCGGCGAAGGCGTCGGCGGTCTGCTGCCGGCGCGACCCGACGGCGGCGACGTCCAGTCCGGCGGTGCGGAGGTCGCTCGTGAAAGCGCGGGCGATGCCGCCCGGGCCGAGGATGCCCCAGCGCAGGGACGAGGGGGAAGTCATGAACCGAGGCTATCGCCCCGTCCGCCCCCCTACTGCGTGCGGCTCTCGGCGAGCGCGGGCTGCCCCGGTGCGACGACGAGCGGGTCGAGCGCGCGGGCGAGGTCCTCCACGATGTCGCGCGGATCCTCCAGGCCGATCGACAGGCGCACCGTGGTGCTGCCGATGTGCGCCTCCGCCAGCTGGGTGGGCGTCATGTGGCTGTGGGTCATCGACGCCGGGTGCGCGACGAGACTGCGGGCATCGCCGATGTTGGCGACCAGCTTGACGACCTGGAGGCGGGCGATGACCTCCTCGACGAGGCGGAAGTCCGCCTCGTCGTCCCCCGACGAGGGGAGGTCGAACGCGAACACCGAGCTCGCGCCCCGCGGCAGGTAGGTCTGCGCGCTGCGGTGCCACGGGCTGGACTCCAGGCCGGGGTGATGCACGCGCGCCACCGCCGGATGCGTCTCGAGGAACCGCGCGACGGTCAGCGCGCTCGAGGTGTGCCGCTGGACGCGCAGGTCGAGCGTCTCGATGCCCTGCAGCAGCTGGAAGGCGTTGAACGCCGAGAGCGAGGGCCCGAGGTCGTGGACGTACTTGGTCTTCACGAGCGCGATGTAGGGGGAGCCGGTGGCGCCGAACCGCTCGACGAGGCTGCCGTCCGGAACGCGGGCGTAGGTCTGCGTCAGCTGCGGCCAGCGATCGGGCTCCGCCGTGAAATCGAAGGTGCCGAGATCGACCACCACACCGCCCAGCGATGTGCCGTGGCCGCCGAGGAACTTGGTCGCGGAGTGCACGACGATGTCGGCGCCGAAGTCCTTCGCCCGCTGGAGGTAGGGCGTCGCGACCGTGTTGTCGATCACGAGGGGCACGCCGGCGCGGCGTGCGACCGCCGCGACGGCGCCCAGATCCAGGACCTGCGCGATGGGGTTCGAGATCGATTCCGCGAACAGGGCGCGCGTGGTCGGGCGGATGGCGGCCTGCCAGGCTCCGAGGTCGTCCTGGTCGACGAAGGTCACCTCGATGCCCCAGTCGGCGAACGTGTCGTTCAGAAGGTCGACCGTGCCGCCGTAGAGCTGGCGTGCGGCGACGATGTGCTCACCCTGCTTGGCCAGCGCCAGCAGCGCGACCGCGACGGCCGCCTGGCCGGAGGACACGCCCGCCGCGGCGATCCCGCCCTCGAGCTCGGCGACGCGTCGCTCGAAGACGAGGACCGTCGGGTTGGCCGCCCGGCTGTAGATGTTGCCGTCCTTGCGCAGCGCGAAGAGGTCGCGGGCCTCGCTGAGCGAGCGGAACTCGAACGCGTTGGACTGGTGGATCGAGGGCACGGCGGTGTTCTCCGCCACGCCCGGGACGAAGCCGGCCTGCACCTGGGCCGTCGCGAAGGAGCGCGGGGCGGCGTGGGGCGTGTCGGACGCGCAGACCGATTCGGGCATACAGAGCATTGTCGGGCCGCACCGCTGCCCGGCGCGCGTCGTGTGTCGTACTGTTGCGGCGCCGGGCGGTGGGCGCCTGCGGTCAGGGGACGAGGACGACCTTGCCGTCGACGCCGGCCTCGACAGCGTGGTGGGCCTCGGCGGCCGCCGCGAGGGCGAAGGAGGGGCCGAGCTCGACGGAGAACGCGCCTGCGGCGAGCAGCGCGAGCGTCACCGGCACGGCCTCGATCCGCCACGCCTGCTGCTGCGCGGTGAGCGGCACGGGCGAACCGCCGGAGAAGGCGCGGATGCCGAGGCCGGGCGCATCCCGTCCGCGGACGAGTGTCGCGACGCGGTCGCGATCCGGGACCAGCCCGATCGAGGTCTGCAGGGCCTCGTCGGTGCCTGCGGCGTCGATCGCGACCGTCACACCCCGGGGAGCAGCCTCCCTGACACGGTCGGCGAGCCCGTCCCCGTAGGCGATGGGGATGCCGCCCAGCGCGCGCACGCGCTCGAACCGGCGCTCGGACGACGTGGCGATCACCGTCGCGCCCCAGAGCACCGCGTACTGGATCAGCGCCTGGCCGACGGCGCCCGAGCCGCCGTGCACGAGCAGCGTGTCGCCGGAGCCGACGCCGAGCGAGCGCAGCGTCTGATAGGCCGTGCCGACGGGGATGCCCAGCGCCGCGCCCTCGGCGGCGCTCACCTGCGGCGGTCGCCGGAAGAGGTGCCCGGCCCCGACGACGACGTCTCTCGCGTACGCGCCCGAGGCGCCGGCGAACACCACGGGGTCGCCGGCGCGGAAGCCGTCGACGCCCTCGCCCACCGCGGTGACCACGCCGGCGCCGTCGCTGCCGACCCGGCGCGGCGTAGTGATGGGCGCGGACGTGCGCACGCCGCTGCGGAGCTTGACGTCGATCGGGTTGACCCCCGCCGCCGTCACCTCGACGGCGACTTCTCCCGGCCCGGGCACCGGGTCGGGTGCCTCGATCACGCGCAGGACGTCGGGGGCGCCGAACTCGGTGTAAGCGATCGCGGTGGTCATGTCGGCAGAGCTCCTGTCTCGCGGCGGTCGTCGGCGTCGTCGGGACTCCCAGCCTGTCAAATGTGCGGGCGACTGGGTCGCTCAGCCGCGCAGCGCCTTCTGGATCCGCTGCAGCGACACCGGCTCCGCCGTTCCCAGCGTCTGCGCGAAGAGGCTGACGCGGTACTCCTCGAGCAGCCAGCGCGCGTGCACGAGGGAGGGCGGCGCGTCCTCTGCCGGCGGGATCGTGCCCCCCGCGTCGGCGAACAGCGCGGCCGCGCGCTCGAACTCGGTCATGCGCTGGCGGTCGCGGCCGGGGTTGTCGGACAGCGCGCGCACCCGGTCCCGCGCGCCGCGCAGGTAGCGGGGGACGTGGGCGAGCCGGTCGGTCCCCGTCCGGGCGGCGAAGCCCGGGAACACGAGCCCGGCGAGCTGGCCCTTCACGTCGCCCAGCGCCCCCAGCAGCGTCAGCGAGTTCGCATCGCGCATCGTCCGCTCCACCTCGCGGGCCGCGGTGAGGATGCGCGCGGCGAGGGACACCGTCTGGAACAGCTCGTCGACGACGACGGCCGACAGCGCGTCGCGCACCTCCTCGAACCGTGCCCGGGTGCGCACCGTGCCGTCGTGCGCCGTCCGGGCGATCACCGCGTCGGCGACGGCCACCCGGCAGTCCTCGATGAGCGCCTTGGCGGACGGGTACGGAGATGCCGCGAGCGCGAGCTTCTCCGCGGAGGTGAGGTGCTCGAGCACGTACGCCGCCGGCGAGGCGACCGACAGCAGCACCAGCCGGCGCACGCCCTGCCGCGTCTCCCGTGCTGCCGCTTCCGGGGTCGCCTCGATCCGGAGCGCGACCGTCGGTCCCTCGTCGACGATGGCGGGGTACCCGCGCACGACGCCGCCGGCCACTCTGGTGTCGACCACGTCGGGGAGGTCTCCGAAGCTCCACTCGGTCAGGCCCGCGCGCTCGGCGAAGCCCGGCGAGGCCTGCACACCGGCCGCGCCGTTCGCCGCGCCCGGGCCGGCCGCGCGCGGGGCTGCAGCGGCCATCGACGCCGCGGGGCCCGGTCTGGTCGACGCGGCCCGGGCGGTGAGCGACTTCGAGACGGACGCGCGGACCCGGTCCGACAGGCGCTCCTGCAGCGACCGGAGGTCGCGGTCCGAGCCCACGGTGCGTCCGCGCTCGTCGACCGCGCGGAACGAGACCTGCAGATGCGCCGGGACGCGGTCGAGCTCGAAGTCCTCCGCGGTGACGGGCTGGTTCGCGACCCGCTGGATGCGGGCGGCGAGCGCCTGGCGCAGCGGCAGCGGCGGCAAGCCGTCGTGCGCCTCGGGGCCCTGCCCCGCCAGATCCGTGGCGAACGTCGCCGCCCAGTCGGCGGCGGGCACGACGTGCCGGCGGATGGCCTTGGGAAGCGACCGCAGCAGCGCGGTGATGAGCTCGTCCCGCATGCCGGGCACCTGCCAGTCGAACCCGTCCGGTCGCAGCTGTGCGAGCAGCGCGAGCGGCACCACGGCCGTGACGCCGTCGTCGGGTGCGCCGGGCTCGAAGCGGTAGGCCAGCGAGATCACCTGGTCGCCCTGCGTCCAGCGCGCAGGGAAGTCGCGCTCGTCGCCGCGGGAGCCCTCGTCGACGAGGTCGGCCTCGGTCATGTCCAGAAGTCGCGGCGTGCGGGCCGACGCCTCCTTCCACCACGCCTCGAACGACCGGGCGTCGAACACGTCGCGTGGGATCCGTGCGTCGTAGAACCGGAACACCGCCTCGTCGCCGACCAGGATGTCGCGGCGGCGCTCGCGCTCCTCGATCTTCTCCAGGCGGCGCCGCAGCTCGAGATTGCGTCGTTCGAAGGCGGTCAGCCGCTTGTCGAGGTGCGACGAGTCCCACTCGCCCTCGACGAGCGCGTGCCGCACGAACAGCTCGCGCGCGAAGGGGCGGTCGAACCGGGCGAGCTGCACCCGGCGCTTCGGAATGATCTCGAGGCCGAAGAGCGTGACCTTCTCGTAGGCGGATGCCGCTCCCGACGCCTTCGACCAGTGCGGCTCGCTGAGCGAGCGCTTCGCCAGATCGCCCGCGAGCGGCTCGGCCCACGCGGGATCGATCGCGGCGACGGTGCGCGCGAAGAGGCGGCTGGTCTCGACGACCTCGGCGGCCATCACGGCGCTCGGCCGCTTCTTCTTCAGCCCGGAGCCGGGGAAGATCGCGAAGCGCGTGCCGCGCGAGCCGACGTACTCGGCGCCGCGCCGCTGCTCGGCGCGGTCGGAGCGCTCCGACCCGCCCCGTCCACGGGCGGAGGCGCTGGCGGTGCGCTCGTCGAGGATGCCGAGCTGCGACAGCAGACCCGACAGGATCGCCTTGTGGATCTCGTCGGGGTCGGCGACCGCACCGCCCGCACCCGCGCGGGTCGACGCGCGTGGCGCGTTCACGAGCGCGCTCAGCTGACGATGGACGTCGGCCCATTCGCGCACGCGCACGTAGTTCAGGTGCTCGGCACGGCACAGGCGCCGGAAGGCGCTGGAGCCGAGCTCGGCCTGCTTCTCCTGCAGGTGGTTCCAGAGGTTCAGCAGGCTCAGGAAGTCGCTCGACGGGTCGGTGAACCGGGCGTGGAGCCGGTCGGCCTCCTCGCGCCGCTCCTCCGGCCGCTCGCGGACGTCCTGGATCGACAGGCCCGCGACGATCGCCAGCACGTCGCGCAGCACGCCGCTGCGGCGCGCCTCGACGAGCATACGTGCGAAGCGCGGGTCGATGGGCAGACGCGAGATCTCGCGGCCCATGTCGGTGAGAGCGGGGTGGTCGCGTCCGGCGCCGGAGCCGGAGGGGCGGACCGCGCCGAGCTCGATCAGCAGGTCGAGCGCGGCCTTCACACCGCGGGAGTCGGGGGGTGTGAGGAACGGGAACGACGAGATGTCGCCGAAGCCGAGCGAGAGCATCTGCAGGATGACCGATGCCAGGCTGGTCCGCAGGATCTCGGGCTCGGTGAACTCCGGCCGCGTCTGGAAGTCGTCCTCACCGTACAGGCGGATCGCCACGCCGGGGCTGGTGCGCCCGGCGCGACCCGAGCGCTGCTGCGCGGACGCCTGCGACACCGGCTCGATCGGCAGGCGCTGCACCTTGCTGCGGTTGCTGTAGCGCGAGATGCGCGCCGTGCCGGTGTCGACGACGTACCGGATGCCGGGCACGGTGAGGCTGGTCTCGGCGACGTTCGTGGCGAGGATCACCCGCCGGCGGACCCCCGCCAGCCGCGACGGCTCGAACACGCGATGCTGCTCCGCTGAGGACAGGCGCCCGTAGAGCGGGAGCACCTCGGTGGGAGCGGCGTCCTTCGCGTACATGCCGCGCACCGCGTCGGCGGCGTCGCGGATCTCGGCTTCGCCGGGCAGGAACACCAGCACGTCGCCGGCGGGCTCGCGGTCGAGCTCGCGCAGGGCCGAGGTGATGCCGTCCACGTCGTCGGAGTCCTCGTCGCCGGACTGCGCCGGCGGACGGTAGCGCACCTCGACGGGGTACGTGCGACCGGACACCTCGATGATCGGCGCGGGCGTGCCGTCGGCGCGGGCGAAGTGCTTCGCGAAGCTCTCGGGGTCGATCGTGGCGCTGGTGATGACGACCTTGAGGTCGGGCCGCCTGGGCAGGATGCGGTGGAGGTACCCCAGGAGGAAGTCGACGTTGAGCGAGCGCTCGTGCGCCTCGTCGACGATGATCATGTCGTACCGTCGCAGCAGCCGGTCACGGTGGATCTCGTTGAGGAGGATGCCGTCGGTGAGGAGCGCGATCCGGGTGTCCTCCGACACCTTGTCGGTGAAGCGCACCTTGTAGCCGACGGTCGTGCCGAGCGGGACGCGCAGCTCCTCGGCGATGCGCTCGGCGATCGTGCGCGCGGCGATGCGGCGCGGCTGGGTGTGCGCGATGCGCGTGCGACCGAGCTCCAGCGCGATCTTCGGCAGCTGCGTCGTCTTGCCCGAGCCCGTCGCGCCGGCGACGATCACGACCTGGTGATCCCGGATGGCGTGCGCGATCTCCTCCCGCGCCGCACTGACGGGCAGCTCGGGGGGATACGAGATGACGGGCTCGGGCGCAGACATAGCCTTCGATCGTATCCCGTCGCAGCCGCTGACGGCGATGGGTGGAGCCTCCCCGGCCGCGCCCGCGCGGACGCGCCTAGGCTGAACGCATGACAGTCCCCAGCGTGACCCTCAACGACGGCAACTCGATCCCTCAGCTCGGCTACGGCGTCTTCAAGGTCCCGCCCGCCGACACCGAGCGGGCCGTCGCCGAGGCGCTCGAGGTCGGCTACCGCCACATCGACACGGCCGCCATCTACGGCAACGAGGAAGGCGTCGGGAAGGCGATCGCGGCGAGCGGGATCGGCCGCGACGAGCTCTTCATCACCACCAAGCTGTGGAATGACCGGCACCACGACGACGAGCCGCACGCCGCCATCCGCGAGAGCCTCGGCAAGCTCGGCCTCGAGAAGGTCGACCTCTACCTCGTGCACTGGCCGACGCCCGCCAAGGACGACTACGTGCACGCCTGGGAGAAGATGGTCGAGCTCCGCGACGCCGGCCTCACCCGCAGCATCGGCGTCTCCAACCACCTGGTCCCGCACCTCGAGCGGATCGTCGCCGCCACGGGGGTCGTGCCCGCCGTGAACCAGATCGAGCTGCACCCCGCGTACCAGCAGCGCGAGATCACCGACTGGGCCGCAGCGCACGACGTGCGGATCGAGTCGTGGGGTCCGCTCGGCCAGGGCAAGTACGACCTGTTCGACGCGGAGCCCGTCGCCGCCGCGGCCGCCGCGCACGCGAAGACGCCCGCGCAGGCGGTGCTGCGCTGGCACCTGCAGAAGGGCTTCATCGTCTTCCCGAAGTCGGTGCGCCGGGAGCGCCTCGAGGAGAACCTCGACGTCTTCGACTTCGAGCTCACCGCCGATGAGGTCGCCGCGATCGACGCCATGGACCCGGGCGACGGCTCGGGCCGCGTCAGCGCGCATCCCGACGAGGTGAACTGACCACGAGCGGCGAGGGAGCGGATGCCGTGAACCCGCGTCTCGCGGAGGCCACCAGCCCCTACCTGCGTGCCCACGCCGGCAACCCCGTCGCGTGGTTCCCGTGGGGCGAGGAGGCGTTCGCCGAGGCGCGCCGACGCGACGTCCCGGTCATGGTGTCGATCGGATACTCGACCTGTCACTGGTGCCACGTCATGGCTCGCGAGTCGTTCGAGGACGACCGCACCGCCGCCGAGCTCGACGCCGGGTTCGTGTCGATCAAGGTCGACCGCGAGGAGCACCCGGAGGTGGACGCGGCGTACATGGCCGCCGCCGCCGCGTTCGCCCAGAGCCTCGGCTGGCCGCTCACGGTCTTCGCCACGCCCGAGGGGCGCCCCTTCTACGCCGGCACCTACTTCCCGCCCGAGCCCCGCGCGGGCATGCCGTCGTTCCGCCAGGTGCTCGCCGCGGTGCGCGAGGCCTGGATCGAGCGCCGCGATCAGATCGATGCGACCGCGGACGCCGTCGCCGACGCGCTCGCCGACGTCCGCGCCGCGGCGCCCGCCGGTGACGTCGAGCTGCCGACGGCGGACGAGCTGGCGGCGGCCGCGGTGGCACTGGCCGCGCGGGAGGACCCTCGGCACGGCGGGTTCGGCGATCCCGCCGCGCCCGCCCCGAAGTTCCCGGTCGCGACGGCGCTGCGGTTCCTGCAGTCCATCCTCGTGCGCGACAGGGCGCCCGAGGCGTCCGCCGTCGCCGACCGGGCGCTGGAGGCGATGGCGTCCTCCGAGCTGCGCGACCGGGTCGAGGGCGGGTTCTTCCGCTACGCCACCCGTCCGGACTGGACGGTGCCGCACTACGAGCGCATGCTGACCGACAACGCACAGCTGCTCGACGTCGCGATGGACGCGGCACCCGCCCGCCAGGACGTCGCGCGCGGCGTCGCCGGCTTCCTCACAGAGGTCCTGCAGCAGCCCGGCGGCGGCTTCGGCGCCGCGCAGGACTCGGAGTCGTGGATCGCCGGCGTGCGCAGCGAGGGCGGCTACTACCTCCGCGACGCGACCGCGCGCGAGCTGCTCGAGGCGCCCGCCGTCGACGGCAAGGTGGTGACCGGGTGGAACGGCCTCGCGATCGGCGCACTGGCCCGCGCCGGCGCCCGGCTGGGCGAGCCGTCGTGGATCGAGGCGGCGCGGTGGGCCGCCGACGCCGTGCTCGAGGTGAACATCGATGCCGAGGGGCGGCTCGTGAGGGCCTCGCTGGACGAGGTGCCCTCCCGCGCCCGCGCGACCCTCGCCGACCACGGCCAGCTGGCGTCCGGGCTCCTCGCGCTCGCCGCGGCGACCGGCGAGGTCGCCTACGCCGTGACCGCGCGGGCGCTCGTCGACGCCTGTGCCGCCGCCGGGGGGGGCCGGGGGGGCGGGGGGCCGCGGGCGGGGGGGGGCGCCCCCCCCGGCCGGGGGGGGGGCGCGGGGGGGGGGGGGCCGCGCGCGCCCGCGCCCGGTATGCCCGCCTGGGGAGCGGCTCGCCCCACCCCGCCGCCACGCTG
>NZ_JBSHLB010000004.1:255677-310891 GCF_053619935.1 Microbacterium sp. NPDC055455 | reverse complement strand
AAAAGACCCCCACCAACCAGAAAACTGGTCGACAGAGAAATAAATTTGGCATTTGACAAGTGCACGCTGTTGAGTTCTCAAAGATCGGACGCACCAGCCATCAGAGAGTCACAGACCCGCTGCCCCGGCTGGGCAACTTCACTATCTTACCTCGCCGTAGCGACTCCGTCAAACCGACCGGCGTCCTTCCAGCGAGTCCCCCACAAGTCCGACGAGCGGAAGACCCGCGAACGGATCTTGGTTTGTGGGAGGTGGTTCGCTGCTTGAGGGGAGCCAGGCCTTCCGGCCTTCCGCTCTACCCTTTGGGGCGAACAACAATTACTTTACGTGCGATCCCCGATCACGTCGAATCCACCCCGCATCCCGGGCGTGTCGTGCCGGTTCTTCCGCAGAATCACGCGGTTCTCGCGGCTCGTCACCGGACGGCCGAGCGTCTCGGTGCGGAGGCGAGGCGCCGGCGCACCTGGACGGCGACGCAGAGCATGACGGTGGCGGCGCCCCACAACGCGCACGCGGGCGGAAGCACGCGGTAGGCCAGGTGGGCCGCCGTGAACTCGGCGTCGAGGCCGCCATGAACGGAAAGCCCCCACACCCACGCGACAGCGAGGACCACCGGCAACGACATCCACCATCCCCATCGCACCCATCGCGGCAGCACCTGCGAAGGCGCGCCGCCCGGTTCCCGCCGGGCAAGCCACAGGATCATCCAGACGCCGAGGATGGCGAGCCCGATCGCACTGGAGCCGTGCTGCAGCCACTTGTAGCCCGGAAGCGGACCCCAGTCCTCCGCCAGAGCAGGGACCGAGGTGGTGCCCCACCGGCCCTCGTGCGTGAAGAGGTCCCACACGATGTGGCTGACGACGCCGATCGCGAGCGAGACCGCGAGGAGCAGCATCCGCGTGGACCTCGCACCGGCCTCACCCGGAGCGATCGCCAAGGTCTCGCGCAGGGCGGCGCCTGCTCCCGCGTCCCACGACTCCGGCAGACGGGCCGCGAGCCACCGTGGCGCGAGCTCCCGTGCGGCAGGGCGCAGCACGCAGCGCCACACCAGCAGGAGCAGCAGGCCCATCAGGATCGTCGCCGGGAGCCAGCCGAGCGAGTGCGTGACACCGTAGTCCAGCGGCAGCGCCCGCACGAACAGCGGCAGGTCCGGCGTCATCGCGCCGATCGCGATCGCGGCGGGCACGAGCGGTGTGCGCACGAAAGGCAGCGCGACGACGGCATGACTCGGCGTGAACGGCATCCGTCACCCCTCCGTCGTCGCGGCGAACCCGCGCACGATCGTCGTCTCAGCCGACGAACACGCCCGCCAGCGTCTTCTTGCCGCGTCGCAGCACCGACACCCCGCCGGGCAGACCGCCCGACACGACGGCCGCGTCGTCCTCGACCTTCGCGCCGTCGAGGGACACCCCGCCCTGTGCGATCGCGCGGCGGCCCTCCGAGAGGCTCGAGACCAGCCCGGTGTCGACGAGCGCCTGCACCACGTTCGTCCCCGTCGCGACGGAGGCGTTCGGGAGCTCCTCGAGGGCGTGCCGCAGCGTCGTCGCGTCGAGCGCCGCGAGGTCGCCCTGCCCGAAGAGCGCTTCCGAGGCCGCGACGACGGCGGCCGTGGCATCCGTCCCGTGCACGAAGGTCGTCACCTCGAGGGCGAGGCGCTTCTGTGCGGCGCGACGGAACGGCTCGTCGGCGACGAGACGCTCGTACTCCTCGATCTGCGCCCGCGTGAGGAACGTGAAGATCTTCAGGCGCTGGATCACGTCGGCGTCGTCGGTGTTGAGCCAGAACTGGTACATCCGGTACGGGCTGCACATCGCGGCGTCGAGCCAGATCGCATTGCCCTCGCTCTTGCCGAACTTCGTGCCGTCGCTGTTGGTGATGAGCGGGGTGCCGATCGCGTGGACGTGAACGCCCTCCACCCGGTGGATGAGGTCCGTGCCGCTGGTGAGGTTGCCCCACTGGTCGCTGCCGCCGGTCTGCAGGACGCAGCCGTACTGGCGGTACAGCTCGAGGTAGTCCATGCCCTGGAGGATCTGGTAGCTGAACTCTGTGTAGCTGATGCCCGCATCGGAGCTGAGGCGCGCCGCGACGGCGTCCTTCTTCAGCATCGTGCCCACGCGGTAGTGCTTGCCGATCTCGCGCAGGAAGTCGATCGCGCTCATCGGCGCGGTCCAATCGAGGTTGTTGACGATGCGCGCGGCGTTGTCGCCCTCGAAGCTCAGGAAGCGCTCGACCTGCTCCCGCAGGTAGCCGACCCACTCGCCGACGGTCTCCTTGGTGTTGAGCGTGCGCTCGGCGGAAGGGCGCGGGTCGCCGATGAGCCCGGTGGACCCGCCCACGAGGCCGAGCGGCCGGTGGCCGGCGAGCTGGAGGCGGCGCATCGTGAGCAGCTGCACGAGGTTGCCGAGGTGCAGGCTCGGCGCGGTCGGGTCGAAGCCGCAGTAATACGTGATCGGATCCCCGCCGAGAAGGGCGCGCAGCGCCTCCTGATCGGTGGACACATGCACGAGCCCACGCCACACGATCTCGTCCCAGACGTTCTCGAACGCCGGGTCGTTGGCGGGCGCGGTCGCGCTCACGACGGTTTCAGACACGCGTTTCAGGCTATCAGCGACGGATGCCTCGCCCCGTGCGTCGCCGAGGGCCGATGCCTCGGCCCGGCTCGAGAAGCTGGAGTGGTACCGGGGTCGAGTCGACCTGCGGCGATCGCCTCATCGTCGTCGCTATAGTTGCGAAGCTTAAGTACTGCCTACTTTAGCCTACAGACTATGTTTGATTCAGCCTGGGGGCTAAACTAACGGGGACTTGATCTCCAGGACCGAAGGAAAACCCGATGTACGTCCTCACCGCCGATCAGCGCGCGAGCCGCGCGAACGCCGACGCTGTTCCGTCCGCTCTCGCCGTCGTCGCGCGCCACGGCGCCGGTGGGCTTGCGCTGCCTCCCGAGCGCACCGCCGGTGACGAGCTCCAGGTCGCGGTCGCCGACGCGTCGGCGGCGCTGTCGATCGTGCTCGAACTGACGAGGACAGGCGAATGGAGCGTCGGGCTGGGGGTGGGTACCGTCGAATCGCCGCTTCCGCAGAGCGTCCGCGCCGCACGCGGGCAGGCCTTCATCAACGCGAGGGACGCTGTCGATCGCGCCAAGAAGTCATCCACCCGGATGGCCGTCACCGCACCCGTGGGCGGAGCGGATGCCGAGGCGCTCGTCGCCCTTCTCATCGAGCTGCGCGACCGGCGCACACCGGAGGGCTGGGAGGTCTACGACCTGCTCGCCGACGGGCTCACCCAGCGCGACGCCGCCGCACGCCTGGGCGTCTCGGAGGGCGCGATCAGCCTGCGCGCCAAGGCAGCGGCCCTGCGTGTCGAGGAGGCCGCCGTGCCCGCACTGGAGCGCGCGCTCGCACGCCTGGATGAGGAGACGCGCACCGTCTCGCCGCCCGAACGCAGCTGAGCACGACGACGCCGACCGGCTTCACGGCACACGGGATGCCGCACCCGGGCGCCGTCCGGGCCCCATGCCAGACTGACGCCATGGTCCTCCCCGACGTCGTGCTGACCGCCGCGCTCTCGATCTTCCTGTTCGTCGTGCTGTGCGCAGCACTCGTGCTGGTGGTCGTCAGTCTTCGCAAGCCGACGGACGTCCCGCTCATCGTCGCAGGCGTCCTCGTCGTGCTGTGCCTGCTCGCGGTGACGGTGTCGCCCGTCAACGTGCCGCTGCTCCTCGGCTTGGGCATCGCACTGCTCGGAACCACCCTGGCGGTCCTGGGCGGCAACCCCATCACGCGGCGCATCCTCGACGTCGCCAGCCACGGCCGCGTGGAAGAAGGCGACAACGGCGGCATCCTCCTGCGTGCCCCGTCCCTGCCGGGAGCGGTCGCCGGCGAGGGCGCCGTCCGCGAGGTGATGCGAGGGGGAACCACCATCGGGTACCTCGAACGCGTCGCAGTGGTGCTCGGCATCATCGCGGGGTTCCCCGAGGCGATCGCCGTCGTGGTGGCCCTCAAGGGCATCGGCCGGTTCACCGAGCTCGCCAGCGCCGAGGCCCGCGAACGGTTCATCATCGGCACCCTCGCGAGCCTGGTGTGGGCGTGCGTCGTCGGCGCACTCGTGCGGCTCGCGATCTGGTGATCGCGGCGGGTGTCTCGAGCGCTACAGTCCTAGCGCGTGCGCTGCCGCCTGCACCCGCTGGATCAGCTCGGCGCGCTGCTCCTCGACGCGCACCGGAGCGGTCCCGCCGACGCCCGTGCGGCTCGCCACCGAGCCCTCGATGCTGAGCACGTCGCGCACGTCGGGGGCGAGGTGAGGAGAGACCGCGGCCAGCTGCTCGTCCGACACCTCGTGCAGCTCGAGCCCGTTCTCTTCGCAGACCCGCACGAGGTGGCCCGAGATCTCGTGCGCGTCACGGAACGGGACCCCGCGCTTGACGAGCCACTCGGCGACGTCGGTCGCCAGCGAGAAGCCCTGCGGGGCGAGCGACGCCATGCGGTCGGTGTGGAAGCGCATCGTCGCGACCATGCCGGCGAACGCCGGAAGCACGGTCTCGAGGGTGCGCACCGAGTCGAACACCGGCTCCTTGTCTTCCTGCAGGTCGCGGTTGTACGCCAGCGGCAGCGCCTTCAGCGTCGCCAACAGGCCGGTGAGGTTGCCGATCAGACGACCGGCCTTGCCGCGCGCGAGCTCGGCGATGTCGGGGTTCTTCTTCTGCGGCATGATGCTCGACCCGGTCGAGTACCCGTCGTCGAGGGTCACGAAGCCGAACTCGCGGGTGTTCCAGAGGATGATCTCCTCGGCGAAGCGCGACACGTCGATGCCGACCATCGCCGCGATGAACGCGAACTCCGCCACGACGTCGCGCGCCGCCGTCCCGTCGAGCGAGTTCTCGGCCGGCCGGGCGAGGCCGAGCTCGCGGGCGACCAGCTGCGGATCCAGACCCAGCGTCGATCCGGCCAGCGCCCCGCCGCCGTAGGGCGAGACCGAGGCGCGGACCGACCAGTCTCGCAATCGCTCGAGATCGCGCACGAGCGGCCAGGCGTGGGCCTGCAGGTGGTGCGCGAGCAGCACGGGCTGCGCGTGCTGCAGGTGCGTGCGCCCGGGCATGATCGCCTCGGCGTTGGCTTCGGCCTGCGCGACGAGGGCGTCCACGAGCCGCAGGATCTCCCGCGCGATCGTGCGCGAGTGGTCGAGCAGGTACATGCGCACGAGGGTCGCGATCTGGTCGTTGCGGCTGCGTCCGGCGCGCAGCTTGCCGCCGAGCTCGGCGCCCACGACGCCGATCAGCGCCTGTTCGAGTGCACCGTGGACGTCCTCATCGGATGCCGACGGCCGAAGCGTCCCCTCCGTGATGCCCTGCGCCAGCGTGTCGAGGCCGTGGTGCATGGCCTCCTCCTCGTCGGCGGTGAGGTAGCCCGCTGCGGCGAGCGCCTTCGCGTGCGCGTGGGAGCCGGCGATGTCATAGAGCGCGAGATCCCAGTCGAAGTGCGTGGACCGGCTGAGCTCGGCCAGTTCGGGGGACGGCCCTGTCGCGAAGCGGGCTCCCCACAGTGCGCCTTCGTTGGTGCCGTCGGCCTTCGATTCACTCACCGTCCCAGCCTACCGACGGCGGCCGGGCGCTCGAGCCCGCCGCGGCCCGGGGTCAGCGGGAGCGGCGGCCCGGCACGACGAAGCGCGAGCCGCGGTCGAGCAGCGTCTCGAGCGGGCCGCGCCCGACCAGCAGCGCCCACGCCGTGCAGAAGAGCACCGTGCCGAGCGTCAGCGGCCAGAACGGCTCCAGCGCGCGGAACCCGGCGAGATCGCTCACGCGGTCCAGCGTCAGCGCGGCGACGACCGCCCACACCACCAGCTGCAGCGTGTAGGCGGTGAGCGGCATCGCCCCGACCGCGCGCAGCGGCAGGACGACCCACACCAGCACCGTCCGGCACGCGAGGAGGCAGACTCCGAGCGTGAACAGTGCGAAGCCGCCCGACCCGATCACCTCGAGCAGGCCGGTGGAGTGCGGCCGCGCCGTCCACAGCGCGCCGAGGTACGACGTCGCCTCCTCCGCCGACGACGACCCGGTCGTGGCATCCAGCCCGTAGCCGAGCGCCGCGAGCACCATGCCCACGGCCACCAGCAGACCCTGGACCCGCAGTCGCGTGACACCGGCGCGCGCCACGCCGAGTCCCGCGACGACGAAGACGATCCACGTCGTGAACGGATAGTGCCAGCCCAGGGCGACGGACGCCTCCGCGCCGAGGGCGGTGTCCCACACCGGCAGCGCGTCGAGGATCACCTGCACGAGCGGCATCGTCACCGCGAGCACCGCGGCCAGCGCGAGCAGCGGGCGCGCCCCGAGGCCGGTGAGCGGGAGCGCGAGGAGGAAGAGCACCGCGTAGGCGGGCAGGATGACGAAGACCGGGACGGTCGTCGCGATCAGCAGCGCGCCGATCACCCAGAGCAGGCACGCGCGCACGGCGATGCGGTATCTCGCCGTGGTCATGGCGGCGGCGGGAAGCGGCATCCGTCCCCCGGTCATCAGGCCGATCGACACGCCCGCGAGCGTCGCGAACAGGATGGAGGATCGGCCTTCCGCCACGGCCACCCACGTGCCGGAGTCCGAGAGGTCGAACTCCTCCGTGATCGACAGGAGATGGGCGGCGAGCATCCCGAGCACGGCGAGTCCCCGGGCGAGGTCCACCCCGGTGATGCGGGGTGCGCGATTGAGGCGCGCCCACCGCGAGGCGACCCAGCTGGGGGCGCTCACCGATCGGGGTCCCATCGCGCCGACGGGCTCAGCCCTGCCGCAGGAGCCAGACCAGCAGGGCCTTCTGCGCGTGCAGCCGATTCTCGGCTTCGTCCCACACGACGCTCTGGGGGCCGTCGATCACCTCGGCGTCGACCTCGTAGCCGCGGTCGGCGGGCAGGCAGTGGATGAAGATCGCATCGTCCTGCGCCAGCGACATCAGGTCCTGCGTCACCTTGTACGCGCCGAGGTCGCGCAGGCGCGCGAGCTTCTCCTCCTCCTTGCCCATCGACACCCACGTGTCGGTGACCACGACGTCGGCGCCCGCGGCCGCCTCGTTCGGATCGGTGTAGAGGGTGACCGAGCCGCCGGTCTCGGCGGCACGGCGGTCGGCATCGGCGATGACGTCGTCGCGCGGCGCGTACGCCTCGGGTGAGGCGACCCTGACGTGCATGCCCGCCGTGACGCCGGCGAGCACGTACGAGTGCGCCATGTTCGACATGCCGTCGCCGAAGAACGCGAGCGTGAGCCCCTCGAGGTCGCCCTTGTGCTCCTTGATCGTCAGCAGGTCGGCGAGCAGCTGGCAGGGGTGGAAATCGTCGCTGAGGGCGTTGACCACCGGCACACGCGTGCCGCGCGCCATCTCCTCGAGCCCCGCCTGCGCGTAGGTGCGCCAGACGATCGCGGCGACCTGGCGCTCCAGCACCCGCGCCGTGTCGGAGGGGGTCTCCTTGCCGCCGAGCTGGCTGTTGGCCGTCGAGATGATCAGCGGCGAGCCACCGAGGTCGGCGATGCCGACGGCGAACGACACGCGGGTGCGCGTGGAGGACTTGTCGAAGATGACCGCGACCGTCTGCGGACCCTCGAGCGGCTTGAGCTTCCAGCGGTCCTTCTTCAGCGCGACCGCGAGCTCGAGGATCTCGTTCTGCTCGGTCTGCGTCAGATCGTCGTCGCGCAGCAGGTGGCGGGTCATGCGGGCACCTCCGTGCTCGTGGCGGCATGGGTCGAGCCTTCGAGCACCAGGGCGTCCTCGACCGTGCGCAGCGACGCCGTGAAGAGCTCGACGAACTCGTCGATCTCCACGTCGCCGATCGTGAGGGCGGGCACGAGGCGGATCGTCTCGTCGTTGGGGGCGTTGATGACGAGACCGTGCTCCTGCGCGGCCGCGACGAGCGCCTTGGCGACGGGATGCCGCAGGCCCACCCCGATGAGGAGGCCGAGGCCGCGGCATCCGTCGATCAGCTCCGAGTCGATGCCCTCGATCGCCTCGCGCAGCTGCGCGCCGCGCTCGGCGGCGTTGCGCACGAGCTCCGCCCGCTCGATCTCGCCGAGGACCGCGCCGGCGACGGCCGTCCCGAGGGCGTTGCCGCCGAACGTCGAGCCGTGCGTTCCGGGGTAGAAGAGCTCGCTCGCCTCACCGAACGTGATGAGCGCGCCGATCGGGAAGCCGCCGCCGATGCCCTTGGCGACCGTGATCGCGTCGGGGATGACGTCCTCGTGCTGGAAGGCGAACCACTCCCCCGTCCGTCCCGCGCCGGTCTGGATCTCGTCCACGATCAGCAGGGCCCCGTGGCGCGCGGTGATCTCGCGCGCGGCGGCGAGGTAGCCCTCGGGCAGCGGCAGCACGCCCGCCTCGCCCTTGACGGGCTCGACGAAGAGCGCGGCGACCCGGTCGTCGATCGCCGCCTCGAGCGCCTCCGCGGTCGAGTCGATGAACTCGACGCCGGGCGTCATCGGGAGGAACGGCTCCTGCATGTACGGCTTGCCGGTGAGGGCGAGGGTGCCCATGGTGCGGCCGTGGAAGGCGTCGTTCAGCGCGAGGATGCGGGGCCGCTCGGTGCCGCCGTGCAGGCGGGCGAGCTTGAAGGCCGCCTCGTTCGCCTCCGCGCCGGAGTTGCCGAAGTAGACGCGGCCGGCGTCGCCGGTGCCGGCGATGCGCTTGAGCGTCGCGGCGAGCGCGAGCTGCGGCGGCGTCGCGAAGTAGTTCGACACGTGCGCGAGCGTGGCCGCCTGCGTCGCGACGGCATCCACGAACACCGGGTGGGCGTGGCCCAGCGAGTCCACCGCGATCCCCGCCAGGAAATCCAGGTAGCGCTTGCCGTCGGCGTCCCACAGATAGGAGCCCTCACCGCGCACGAACATCTGCATGCGGGCCCCGAAGCTCTTCACGAGGTCGCGCCCCGCGTCATCCTGCCACGTCATCCGAGCACCACCTCTGTTCCGATTCCCTTGCTGGTGAAGATCTCCACGAGCACCGAGTGCGGCACCCGCCCGTCGATGATCGCGGCGGTCTCGACGCCGCCCTCGACGGCCTCCAGGCACGCCGTCATCTTCGGGATCATGCCCGACTCGAGCTTCGGCAGCATCGCACGCAGCTCCGTCGAGTTCAGGTGCGACACGAGCGAGTCGCGGTTCGGCCAGTCGGCGTAGAGCCCGGCGACGTCGGTGAGCACCACGAGCTTCGCCGCCCCCAGCGCGACGGCGAGAGCGGATGCCGCGGCATCCGCGTTGACGTTCAGCGAGTGTCCCGGGTGGTCGAGGTCGGGGGCGATGCTCGACACGACGGGGATGCGGCCGGCGTCGATCTGGTCGAGCACCGGCTGCGGGTCGACCTGCACGACGTCGCCGACGCGGCCGAGGTCGTGCTCGACGCCCTCGATCACCACGCCACGGCGGCGACCGCCGAACAGGCCGGCGTCCTCACCGCTGAGGCCGGTCGCGACCGGCCCGTGGGCGTTGATCTTCGACACGAGCTGCGGGTTGATCTGCCCGGTCAGCACCATGCGCACCACCGAGATCGCCTCGGTCGAGGTGACGCGGTAGCCGCCCTTGAACTCGCTCGGAATGGCGAGGCGGTCGAGCATCGACGAGATCTGCGGGCCGCCGCCGTGGACGACGACGGGCTTGACGCCGACGTACCGGAGATAGGCGATGTCGGCGGCGAAGGCATCCTGCAGCTCCTCGCTCACCATCGCGTTGCCGCCGTACTTGACCACGACGATCTGGTCGCGGAAGCGCTTGAGCCATGGCAGGGACTCGATGAGGGTCACCGCCCGGGCGCTGGCCTCGGACGGATCGGTGTCTTGCAGATCGGTCATGAGGAGTATGCGCTGTTCTCGTGGACGTAGTCGTGGGTGAGGTCGTTGGTGAGGATCGTCGCCGATGCCGCGCCGACCTTGAGGTCGATGACGAGGTCGGTGGCACGCGGGGTGAGATCGACGGCCTCGCGCGGCGCGTCGGGCCCGCCCTGCGAGCACACGCGCACGCCGTTCATCCAGACGTCGACGTCGTACGGGTCGAAGGCGGCCGTCGTCGTGCCGATGGCGGCGAGCACGCGGCCCCAGTTCGGGTCGTTGCCGAAGATCGCGGCCTTGAAGAGGTTGTTGCGGGCGACCGAGCGCCCGACCTCGACGGCGTCCGCTTCGGACGCGGCGTTGATCACGTCGATCGTGATGTCGTGGCTGGCGCCCTCCGCGTCGCCCTGCAGCTGCCGCGCCAGGTCCTGGCACACGCCGGCGAGGGCGGCCGCGAACGCCTCCCCGTCGGGTGTGACGCCCGAGGCGCCGCTGACCATGAGCGTCACCTGGTCGTTGGTCGACATGCAGCCGTCGGAATCGAGCCGGTCGAAGGTGCGGCTCGTCGCCGCGCGCAGCGCCTCGTCGGCCTGCGCCGCGTCGAGCACCGCGTCGGTCGTGATCACCACGAGCATCGTGGCAAGGCCCGGCGCCAGCATCCCGGCGCCCTTGGCCATGCCTCCGATCGTCCAGCCGTCGCCCGTCGCGACGGCCCGCTTGGGCGTGGAGTCGGTGGTCATGATGGCCAGGGATGCCGCTTCCCCGCCGTCGGCGGACAGCTCGGCGATGCCCTGCGCGGTGCCGGCGAGGACCTTCGCGCGGAACGCCTCGTCACCGGTGCCGATGAGCCCCGTCGAGCACACGAGGATGTCGCCGGCGCTCACGCCGAGCAGTGCCGCGGCCTTCTCGGCCGTCTGGTGGGTGGTCTGGAAGCCGAACGGGCCGGTGAAGCAGTTCGCACCGCCGGAGTTGAGGACGATCGCCTCGACGACCCCGTCGCGGATGACCTCCTCCGACCACAGGATCGGGTTCGCCTTGGCGCGGTTGCTCGTGAAGACCGCCGCCCCCACCTTGAGCGGGCCGCGGTTGACCACGACGGCCACGTCCGGCCGGCCGGTCGACTTGAGGCCGACGGCGACGCCTGCCGCCTCGAATCCCTGGGGGGCGGTGACGCTCACGGGGCGACTCCGTTCACGGTCAGCGCGGTGCCCTCGGAGAGGCCCAGTGCGATGTTCATGGACTGCACGGCGGCTCCGGCCGTGCCCTTGACGAGGTTGTCGACCGCCGTGACGACGACGACGCGGTTCGCGGCCCGGTCGATGGCGAGGCCGATGAGCGCCGTGTTCGCGCCCAGCACGTCGGCCGTGCGCGGGAACTCCCCCGCCGGCAGCAGCTGCACGAAGGTCTCGTCGCCGTACGCCGCCTCCCAGGCGGCGCGGATCTCGTCGTCGGTCGCCCCCGCGGCGATCGGGGCGGTCGACGTCGCGAGGATGCCCCTCGCCATCGGCACCAGCACCGGCGTGAACGAGATGCGGATGCCCTGGTCCGCGGCATCCGCCGCCGTCGCCGTGTGCGCCGAGGTGCGCGCGGCGGCGAGCGCCTGGCGGATCTCGGGGATGTGGCGGTGGGTGCCGCCCACGGCGTACGGGTTGGCGGTGCCGAGGATCTCGCCCGCGAGGAGATTGGTCTTGAGGCTCTTGCCCGCGCCCGACGGCCCGACCGCGAGCACCGTCACGATGTCGGACGGATCGATCACACCGGCGGCCACGCCCGGGGCGAGCGACAGTGACACGGTCGAGGCGTTGCACCCGGGAGCGGCGATGCGGGTCGCCCCCACCAGACGCTCGCGCTGCTTGGTGCCGGCGACGGGCAGCTCCGGCACGCCGTACACCCACGGCTCGTGGAAGTCGCCGCCGTAGAAGGCGTCCCAGTCCGCGACCGCCTCCAGACGGTGGTCGGCACCGGCGTCGATGACCAGCGCGGTGTCGCCGAGGGCGTCGGTGTACTGACCCGACTGGCCGTGAGGCAGTGCGAGGAAGACGATGTCGTGCCCGGCGAGGGTCTCGGGCGTCGTGTCCTGAAGGGTCAGGTGCGCGAGGGAGCGGAGGTGCGGCTGATGCTGGATGAGCGGCTGTCCCGCGTTGGAGTGCGCGGTCACGGTGCGGATCTCGACGTCGGGATGCGCGGCGAGGATCCGCAGGATCTCGCCGCCCGCATAGCCGGATGCGCCGGAGACGGCGACCGAATATGTCATGGATTCCACCTTAGAGTCTGGGTGCGGGGCGGGGAGACGGCGACGCCCGCTCGCGACGGTCCATGACGGGACGGCGTGCGGGGTCGCCTAGAGTCGGCGCTCGCCCAGACGGCGTCGGCGCGCAGGGACGACGCTCGAAAGCGGCGTCGAGAGTCCCTGGGCGGCCGAAGGCATGGGGCGACGATAGCCGCTGCCGCGAGCTCGTGCCAAATCGGCGATCCGCGGCATCCGCCGATCAGGTCTGCAGATCGTGCAGCAGCGCGATCTCGTCGTCGCGCGAGAGGCCGGCCCGCCGCTCGCGCTCGAGACCGCGTTCCCGCTCGTCCGCGAGGGCGCGCTCCAGCGTCTCGCGCAGCGGGCGCAGGCGTCCGCCCAGCAGCCGGTAGGCGCTGTTGGAGCGGGTCCAGAAGCCCGCCATCCCCGCCGGAAGCCACAGCGGCAGCGACCGCGGCCCCATCCAGTACGCCACGCCGTGCTCCTCGAGCCATGGATCGCCCGCGGGGACGAGGGTCCCGGTGTGCCCGGCGACCTCGCGCGCCTCCGACAGCAGCCGGTCGAGGTCGACGGGGTCGCCGACGGCGTTGGCGACGCCCGTCCATCGCTCCCGCCCGATCGCCTGCACGAAGCCGGCGAGGTCGTCGACGTCGATCACCTGCGCGCCCCGGCCCTCGGTGTCGGGAACCAGGACCTCGCCGTCGCCGGCGAGCGCCAGCCGGCCCACCCAGTACCCGAAGCGATCGGTCGGATCGCCGGGCCCCACGATCAGCCCGGGCCGGACCACCGCCGCGCGGAAGCCGAGCGCGGAGCGGACGGATGCCTCGGCCTCGGCCTTCGCGCGCCCGTAGTCCGGCTCCTCCCCCGCACCGGCGGGTGTCAGCAGCTCAGCGCTCTCGTCCTGGCCGGGGTCGTCGCTCGAGGCGTAGACGGACACGGTCGAGATGTACGTCCAGTGCCCGGCGTGCGCGCCGAGCGCCTCCAGCGCCGCCGAGACGTGCACGGGGTTCGACGAGACGTCGACGATCTCGTCCCACTCCCGGCGCGCGAGCTCGGCGTACGCGCCGGCCTCACCCCGGTCACCGACGGCGAGCGTCGTGCCGTAGGGAGCAGGTCGTCCGCCGCGGGCCAGGCACGTCACCGACGCCCCGGCATCGGCCCATCGCTCGGCGATGCGCCCGCTCAGCCAACCCGTCCCACCCAGCACCAGCACGTCGGTCATGGGTACACCCAACCAGACGCGCTCACGAGGTGGCCAGGGCCCGTCGCTCACCGGCGGGGAGTACCGCATACTCCACGGCGAACACGTCGCGCGCGCGACGCCAGGAGAGAAGCTCCAGCTCACGGGATGCCGGCAGGTCGGCGAACAGGGGGATCCCGCCACCCACCAGCACCGGCACGATGTGCAGGAGCAGCGCGTCCACGAGGCCTGCGCGGAGGAACTGCTGCGCCGTGTGCGGGCTTCCCATGATCACCACCTCGGCGTCGCCGGCGACGGCGGTCGCCTGCTCGAGGATGCTCGACGGCTCTCCCGAGACGTAGGTGAAGAGCGTGCCGTTCCTGGCTTCGGGTGCTCGAGCTTCGTGAGTCACCACGAAGACCGGGCTCGAGAAGACGTCATCGTCGCCCCATGGTTCCTGGCCGGCGTCCCAGGTGCGTCGGCCGAAGATGATGGCGCCCGCCCGGCGGAATCGTTCGACCAGCTCCCGCGCGATGTCATCCCCGCCCTGGGGTCCGGCGTCGTCGAGCCAGCGATGCAACCGTGAGAGGTCGTCGCGTGGTGCGGCCGCGTACCCGTCGACGGAGACCGTGACGTAGAGGACAGTCGAACCCATCAGCCGCTCCTTCCGGACGTCGCCGGATTCCCCGGCGTTCTGAGCGTAGGACGCGAGTGGCCCACTGGTATGGTCCAGTCGCATGGCACAGGATTGGACCACTTCGGACCTCGCGCTGGTCCTGGCTCTCCCGGCCGGCCCCCGGCCCGGCGAGCGGCTGCAGGCGGCACTGCGCGACGCGATCCGGCAAGACGTGCTCGGCGACGGTGATGCGCTGCCCGCCACGCGTGAGCTGGCGGCAGAGCTGGGCGTCGCCCGGGGCACCGTCGTGCACGTCTACGAACAGCTCGGCGCCGAGGGCTATCTCGTCGCGCGTGCGGGCGGTCGCACCCGTGTCTCCTCGCGTGCCGTACCACCGCGCGGCAGGGCGCAGCCGCGGCCCGCGGCGGCTCCGCGCGGTGCGGATCTGCGGCCAGGGGTCCCCGATCTCCGCCGGTTCCCGGCCGGCGACTGGGCGTGGGCGTACGCGCGCGCGGTGCGCAGCGCGGGGTCGCACGACCTCGACTACGGCGACGGCCGCGGCCACCCGACGGCGCGCGAGGCGGTGGCCGGCCACCTGCGACGCGTCCGCGCGGCGGCGACCGACGCCGACCACGTCGTCCTCTGCCAGGGGTTCGCGCAGGGTCTCGCCCTCCTGCTGCCGGTGCTCGCCGCGCGCGGGGTCCGGGTGCTGGCGGTGGAGGATCCGGGCGATCGGGCCGTCGACGACGCGGTCCGCGCCGCCGGGATCGAGCTCGCGCCGCTCCCGTTGGACGCGCACGGCCTCCGCACCGAACTGCTCCACGAGTCGGGCGCTCACGCGGTGCTCGTCACACCGGCGCACCAGTCCCCCACCGGCGTCGTGCTGTCGGCGTCGCGGCGCCTGGAGCTCGTGGAGTGGGCCACGCGCAGCGCCGCCTGGATCATCGAGGACGACTACGACTCGGAATTCCGCTACGACCGACAGCCTCTCGGCGCTCTCCAAGGCCTCGCGCCCGACCGCGTCGTCCTCGTCGGGTCGGCGAGCAAGGCCCATGCGCCCGGCGTGAGGATCGCGTGGATGGCGGTGCCCGGCGAGCTGGTCGACGATCTCGCCGCGCGAAGGATCGCGGCAGACCGCGGCGGCCCGGTGATCGACCAGCTCGCGTTCGCGGCACTGCTGGAGTCGGGCCGCCATGACAAGCACGTGCGAACCATGCGTGGCGTGTACGCTGCGCGCCGCGCCATCGTCCTCCAGACGCTCGCCGGGGTCTCTCCCGGGCTGACGATGACGGGTCTGGTGGCCGGATTCCACGGTGTGCTGCGGCTTCCGCCTGGCGTCCCGGAAGACGAGGTCGTCGCCGCTGCCGCGGACGCCTCCCTCCGCGTCACCGGCCTCGCGGCATTCACCCGTCACCGACGCGACCTCCCGCCGGCCCTCGTCCTGGGATTCGGCGACATCGACGACGAGGCCGTCGTCGAGGCGATTCAGCGCCTCGCGTCCGTGATCGCCGCGGCGGGCGGAGGTGTCCTCAGCCGGGAACGGTGAGAGCCATCAGCGACGGCCGCAGTGGCTATTCCCGCAGGGTCGCGCCGAACCGCTCGGTCGCCAGCGCGACGCCGGCGAGCTTCGCCTCCGTCGCCTCGGCGGCCGTCAGCGTTCGATCGGGGGCACGGAAGCGCAGCGAGAACGTGAGGCTCTTCTCACCCTCGGGCACGCCCTGGCCCCGGTAGTCGTCGATGAGGCGCAGCGACTCCAGCAGCTCCCCCGCGCCCTCGGTGAGCGCCGAGCGTACGTCGGCGGCCGGCACGTCGGCGCCGACGAGGAGCGAGACGTCCTGCGTCGCCGCGGGGAAGCCCGACAGCGACGCCGCGACGACCTTCTCCCCCGCCAGCGACAGCACGAGGTCGAGGTCGAGCTCGGCGACGATCACACGACCGGAGAGATCGGATGCCTCCGCCACCGCCGGCAGCAGCTCGCCGACGTAGCCCACCTCGGTGCCGGCGACCGAAAGGACGCCGGTGCGCCCGGGGTGCAGCGCTGCGCGCTCCGCCTGCGCGACGTCGATGGCGACGCCCGCCGCGGCGGCGATCGTGCGGACGGCGTCCAGCGCGTCCGCGAGCTCGGCCGCGACCGCGGCGATCCCGGGCTGCTTGGGCACGACGCTGCCCGTCAGCAGCACGGCGACATGGCGGTGCTGCGGCGGGATCGACGCGTCGAGCTCGGCCAGGGTCGCGGCATCCGGTCGCACCGCGAGCGGGGGGACGTGCGTCGTGCCGTACTGCACCCCCGGCTGCGGGAGGAAGACGGCGCCCGTCTCGAAGAGCGCGAGGTCGGTGAGACCGCGCGAGACGTTGCGGTGCGCGACCTGCAGCAGGCCCGGGATCAGCGAACGCCGCAGGAACGGCGCCTGGCCGTCGAGCGGGTTGGCGAGCTTGACGCTCGGGAGGTGCGCCCCCGACGGCGAGCCGTGGAGGTCGTTCTGCTCCTCGGTGGTGAAGCCGAACGACGGCGTCTCGGTGAAGCCGGCGGCGGCCAGCGCGTTGGCGACGCGGCGACGGCCCTGCTGGGCGCTCGTGAGACCGCGGCCCGAGGGCGGCAGCGGCAGCACCGAGGGGATGCGGTCGTACCCCTCGATGCGGGCGACCTCCTCCGCGAGCGTCCACTTGTCGCTGAGATCGGGGCGCCACGACGGCGGGATGACCTGCCACCCAGCGGCGTCGTCCTCGTTGGGCACGACCTCGCAGCCGATGAGCCGCAGCGCGGCCTCGATCTGGCCGTCGGTGTAGTCGACGCCGATGAGGTGCTGGACGAACAGCGGCGGAAGCTCGATGGCGGGCACGGACACCTCGGCGAACAGGGCTCCGCCGTGCTCCTCGTCGCTCGTGCCGCCGGCGTACTCCACCATCAGCTCGGCCACGCGGCGGGCGGCGACGAACGGCACGAGCGGGTCGACGCCGCGCTCGAAGCGGCGCGAGGCCTCGCTGGGCAGCTTGTGGCGGCGCGCCGTGCGCGCGATCGACACGGTGTCGAAGATCGCGGCCTCGATGAGCACGTTGCGCGTCGTGTCGCTCATCTCCGTCGCCCCGCCGCCCATGACGCCGGCGAGGCCGATCGGCCCGGACTCGTCGGTGATGAGGAGGTCCTCGGGATCGAGCGTGCGCACCTTGCCGTCGAGCGTCTCGAGCTTCTCCCCCGGCTGCGCCCGGCGCACGGTGATGCCGCCCTGCAGCTTGTCGAGGTCGTAGCCGTGGATCGGCTGCCCGAGCTCGAGCATGACGTAGTTGGTGATGTCGATGAGGATGCCGAGCGAGCGGATCCCCGCCAGCGACAGGCGTGCGATCATCCACGCGGGCGTCGGCTTGGTGGGATCGACGTCGCGGACCACGCGGGCGACGAACTCGGAGGCCCCGGCGCGTCCACGGATCGGTGCGGTGTCGTCGACGGCGATCGGGAAGCCGGACCCGGGGGCCAGCTCGTCCCACGGGCGCTCGGCCGGGTCGCGGAACGCCGCGCCGGTCGAGTGCGAGTACTCGCGCGCCACGCCGCGAATCGACAGCGCGTAGCCGCGGTCGGGCGTCACGTTGATGTCGACGGCGACGTCGTCCAGTCCGAGCAGCGAGATCGCGTCGGTGCCGACCGGCGCGTCGATCCCGAGCTCGACCAGACGGAGGATGCCGCTGTGCTCCTCACCGAGGCCGAGCTCACGCGCGGAGGCGATCATGCCGTCCGAGACATGGCCGTACGTCTTGCGCGCGGCGATCGGGAACGGGCCTGGCAGCACGGCTCCGGGGAGCGTCACCACGACCTTGTCGCCGGCGAAGAAGTTGCGGGCACCGCACACGACGCCGTGGACGGCGTCGCCGCCGTCGGCCGCGGTCTCGCCGTCGGGCGCGACCCGGACCTGGCACCAGCGGATGGTCTTGCCGTTGGACTGCGGCTCCTCGACGAAGTCGAGCACCTCGCCGACGACGATCGGCCCCTGCAGCTCGAAGCGGTGGATGTCCTCCTCTTCGAACCCGACGCGCACGAGCGCCGCGAGGACGTCCTCGGGCGAGGCATCCGCCGGGACGTCGACGAACTCACGCAGCCACGAAAGCGGGACGCGCATCAGACCACCATTCCGAACTGCTCGCTGAAGCGGACATCGCCCTCGGCCATGTCGCGCATGTCCTGGACGTCGCTGCGGAACATGAGCGTCCGCTCGATCCCCATGCCGAACGCGAAGCCCGAGTACTCCTCGGGGTCGATCCCCGCCGCGCGCAGCACGTTCGGGTTGATCATCCCGCAGCCGCCCCACTCGATCCATCGGGCGCCGCCCTTGAAGGTCGGGTGCCACAGGTCGAGCTCGGCCGACGGCTCTGTGAACGGGAAGTAGTTGGCACGGAAGCGCGTCTTCGCCTCGGGCCCGAACAGCACGCGGGCGGCGTGGTCGAGGGTGCCCTTGAGGTGCGCCATGGTGATGCCCTTGTCGACGACGATGCCCTCGAACTGGGTGAAGACGGGCAGGTGCGTCGCGTCGAACTCGTCGGTGCGGTACACGCGGCCGGGGCACAGCGCGTACAGCGGCAGATCGCGCTCGAGCATGGAGCGCACCTGGACGGGGCTGGTGTGCGTGCGCATCACGAGGTGACGCTCGACGGGGTCGACGAAGAACGTGTCCTGCATCTGGCGCGCGGGGTGGTCGACGTCGAAGTTGAGCGCGTCGAAGTTGAACCACTCGTGCTCGAGCTCGGGCCCCTCCGCGATCTCCCAGCCCATGCCCACGAAGATGTCGGCGATCTCCTCCTGCAGCAGCGAGATCGGATGCCGCGCCCCGACGCGCGCCCGCGACGGCAGCGCCGTGATGTCGACGCGCTCGGCCTCGAGTCGCGCGGCGGTCTCGGCGGCGGCGAGCTCCTGCTCGCGCGCGGCGAGCGCCTGGTTCACCCGGCCGCGGGCCTGACCGACGAGCTTGCCGAACTCGGCCTTCTTGTCGTTCGGCACGTCCCGCAGCCGCGCGTTGAGCTTCGCCAGCGGCGAGCCCTCTGCGGAGTGCGCGGATCGTGCGGCCTTCAGCGCGGCGGTGTCGGCCGCGGCGGAGATGGCGGCGAGAGCCTCATCGACGGCGGCGTTCACCGCCTCAGGCGAAATCTCGGGAACGTCAGACACGAGAGACGAGTCTACCGACGGTGGATCGTCCCCCTGCGCGCGTCAGCGCTGCCGGTTCGCAACCGCAGTCCGTGCCGGCGCCTGTCCGCTCGCCCTCAGACGGCAGTGCCGTCGTTCCGGCCCAGCCCCTTGCCTGCGGCCGTCCGCTCCGCCTCATCGGCGCGCGCCTCAGCCTCGAGCACGGCCGCCGGGTTCAGCGGATCGACCGCCTTGCCACGGCGGGTCCCACCGCTCGCGGTGCGGCGGGCGAGCCATCGGGCGAACCACGACAGCGCGAGGTTGATCACGAGGTAGATCGCCAGGGTCACGACGAACAGCGAGAAGAGGTACCGGTTGCCGTAGAAGCTGCCCAGGTTGTTGATGTTGTTCCGGATGATCTCGTTGTAGCCGACGATGTAGCCGAGCGAGGTGTCCTTCAGCAGGACGACCAGCTGGGCGACGATGATCGGCAGCATCTGCCGGAACGCCTGCGGGAACTCCACCAGCATCTTGGACTGGAACTCGCGCATGCCCACGCTCAGTGCGGCCTCGCGCTGCCCCTTGGGCAGGGCGGCGAGGCCCGCGCGGAGGATCTCGCCGATGAGCGTGCCGTTGTAGAGGATCAGCGCGATCACGACGGCCCAGAAGGCGCCGGTCGACGCCACCAGCAGGATGAACAGCATCATCAGCAGGACGGGCATCCCGCGGAAGAACTCGATCACCCACGCCGTCGGGATGCGCACCCACGGGATCAGCGAGCTGCGCAGCAGCGACAGCACGATGCCGAGCGCGATCGCTCCGACCGCCGCGACGGCGGCCGCCTGGAGGGTCGCCACCACGCCGCGGCCGATCGATGCCCACACCTCGGGGTCGAGGAAGATGTCCCAGCGGCTGGGGTCGAACATGCCCGGCAGCGTGATGCCGCCTGAGGTCCGCGGCGCGGCCAGCGTCATGATGACCCACGTCGCGCCGGCGATGATCAGCACCGCCGCGACGATGGACAGGATCAGCGACAGCCTGCGCGCCCGCGGTCCGGGCGCATCGAAGAGGACGCTCGAGCCGCTCATCGCCGCACCACCCACCGCTTCTCGAGCTGCCCGGCGGCGAAGCCGAGCGGGACCGTCACCACGAGGTACAGCACCGCCGCCGTCAGGAGGATCTGGATCACGATGTTCCCGTTGTCGTTGGCCAGCTGTCGCGTCGTCGCGAACAGCTCCACCACGAAGAACCCGCCGGCGACCGACGTGTTCTTGGTGAGGGCGATGAAGACGTTGATGAGGGGCGGGATCGTCATGCGGAACGCCTGCGGCAGCACGACCAGGGACACCGTCTGACCGAACCCGAGGCCGATGCTGCGGGCGGCCTCGGCCTGCCCCACCGGGACGCCGTTGATCCCGGACCGCAGCGCCTCGGCGACGAACGGCGAGGTGTAGTACGTGAGGGCGATGAAGGCGAGGATCAGGTACGGCATGCGCGCGCCCAGCATGGGCAGCACGAACGCCGTGAAGATGAAGACGAGCGTCAGCGGTGTGTTGCGCGCGATCTCGGTCCAGAACGCCGCGAAGACGCGCAGCGCGGCAACCGGCGAGATCCGCATCGCGGCGATGAGCGTGCCGAGCACGAGCGCGAACACGCCCGACACCGCGAGCAGGATCAGCGTCACGCGGAAGCCTTCGAGGAAGGTCGGCATCAGCGACCAGAGCTGCTCCATGCGCCTCTTTTCGGGAACGGGATGGCGGAGGCGGATGCCCCGTGCCGACGCGTGCGGCCGGCCCGAGGCATCCGTCGTCGATCAGTAGCGGTCGGGGGTCGGCGGCTCGACGAACGGCAGGACCGTCCCGGCGGTCGAGTTCCACGCCTCCTCGTAGCGGCCGTCCTCGTACGCCTCTTCCAGCACGTCGTTGATCCACATGCGGAACTCGGTGTCCTCCAGCTCGAGGCCGATGCCGTACGGCTCCTCGGTGAAGGGCTCTCCGACGACCTTGAACTCGCCCTCGTTCTGGGCGGCGAGACCGGCGAGGATCACGTTGTCGGTCGACACCGCGACGACCTGCCCGTTGCGCAGCGGCTCGAGGCAGTTCGAGTAGGTGTCGGTCAGCACCGGCTCGGCGCCGATCTCGGCGAGCTTGGCCGCCGGGGTGGAGCCGGTCACCGAGCACACCGGCTGGCCGACGAGGTCGTCTTCGCTCTCGATGTCCTCGTTGTCGGCGAGCACCAGGATCGACTGACCCGCCATGTAGTACGGACCGGCGAAGGAGACGACCTCCTTGCGCTTGTCGTTGATCGTGTAGGTGGCGATGACGATGTCGACCTCGCCGTTCTGGATGAACGGCTCACGGTTGGCCGACACGGCCTCCTTCCACTCGATGTCCTCCTCGGCGATGCCGAGCTCGGAGGCGATGATCTTCCCGATCTCGACGTCGAAGCCCTCCGGCACGCCCGAGGGTCCCATGAGACCGAACAGCGGCTGGTCGAACTTGGTGCCGATCGTGATCGCGCCCGCCTCGTTGAGCTCGGCCATCGTGGTGCCCTCTTCGAAGGTGACCTCTTCGGGCTCGGGGGCCGCGGTGTCTTCGCCGGCCGGCGTTCCGCCGGAGGCGCACGCCGACAGTGCGAGCGCGCCGGCGGCTGCCAGCGCGATCAGCGGAAGTCGCATTCGCTTCATGTCTTCGTCCTTTGCTGTGCGGGACCGTTCGTGACGATCCTCTGGGTTCCCGACCGCGGCACGCGGCCGAGCGGAATCAGTGCTCGAGGATCTTGGACAGGAAGTCCTTGGCCCTCTCGCTCTGCGGGTTGGTGAAGAACTGGTCGGGCGTCGCCTCCTCGACGATCACGCCGCCGTCCATGAAGAGCACGCGGTCGGCGGCCTTGCGGGCGAAGCCCATCTCGTGGGTGACCACGATCATCGTCATCCCCTCCTGCGCGAGACCCACCATGACATCGAGGACCTCGTTGATCATCTCGGGGTCGAGCGCGCTCGTCGGCTCGTCCATGAGGATCAGCTTGGGATTCATCGCGAGGGAGCGCGCGATGGCCACGCGCTGCTGCTGACCGCCCGAGAGCTGGTTGGGCATCTTCTTGGCCTGGTTGGCCACGCCCACGCGGTCGAGAAGCTGCATGGCCTTCTCGTCGGCGTCCTTCTTCTTCATGCCGCGGACGCGGATCGGACCGAGCGTCACGTTCTCGAGGACCGTCTTGTGCGCGAAGAGGTTGAAGGACTGGAAGACCATGCCCACGTCGGCGCGCAGCTTCGCCAGCCCCTTGCCCTCTTCGGGGAGGGGCACGCCGTCGATGGTGATCCTGCCCGAGTCGATCGTCTCGAGGCGGTTGATCGCGCGGCACAGCGTCGACTTGCCCGACCCCGAAGGACCGATCACGACCACGACCTCACCGCGGTTGACTACCGTGTTGATGTCTTTCAGGACGTGCAGCTCGCCGAAGTGCTTGTCGACGTGGTCGATGACCACGAGCGGCTCGCCGCGACGGACGTTGATGTTCGAAGTGCGCGGCGCCGCTGCCGGTGCGTCAGGTGTCGCCATGCCCTTCACCCTAGGGGTGCGCGGCGACACTCGGCCAGAGGTACGCCGTGCCTTTACCGTTCCGTAACAGCACCGGAATCCGGCGGGGCGTCAGCGCGCCGCGCGCTGCGCGAAAGCGGTCTCGTAGAGGCACACGCTCGCGGCGGTGGCGAGGTTCAGCGATTCCGCCGCACCGAAGATCGGCAGGCGCAGCGAGAGGTCGGCGAGGGCGAGCGCCTCCTCGTCCAGTCCCCTGGCCTCGTTGCCGAAGAGCCACGCGGTGGGCTCGGCGAGCAGGTCGCGGGAGGCGAGGAAGTCTCCGCCGCCGACGTCCGCGGCGATCACGCGCACGCCCGCGGCGCGGGCCTTCTCGACGGCGGACGCCAGATCGACCCCGACCGCGACGGGGACGTGGAAGAGGGAGCCGGTCGTGGCGCGCACCACCTTGGGGTTGTACGGGTCGACGGTGCGCCCGGTCAGCACGACCGCGTCCGCGCCGGCGGCGTCGGCCGCGCGGATGATGGTGCCGAGATTGCCCGGGTCGCGCACCTCCTCGCAGATGGCGACGAGGCGGGGCGAGGCCGCGAAGACCTCCCTGACCGACGTCGGCGACTGCCGTGCGACCGCGACGATCCCCTGCGGCGTCACGGTGTCGGCCATCGCGTCGAGCACCGCCTCGGTGGTGTACACGACCTCGAGCCCGGCCGCTTCGGCAGCGTCGCGCACATCGGCGTGCTTCTCGAAGGCGGTGGGGGTGGCGAAGATCTCGACGAGGGTGTCCGGTCGATACGCCAGCGCCTCCCGCGCGGCCTGCGGTCCTTCGAGCAGGAACAGCCCGGTCTCCTGGCGGGCGCTCCTCTTGGTCAGCTTCGCGACGGCGCGGACGCGCGGCGAGCGGGGGTTCTCGAGCACGGCATCAGTCTAGGGTCGCGGTCTGCGCTCCCCGGTACGCACGGAGCCGTCCGGGCACGCGGAAGGAGCGCCCTCCGTGAGGAGGACGCTCCTTTCGTCAGACGGATGCCGTCGGTCAGGCGCTCTTGGGAGCGTTGACGTTCTCGGGCAGCGCGCCCTTGGCGGTCTGGACGAGCGACGCGAAGGTCTTGGGCTCGTTCACCGCGAGCTCGGCGAGCATGCGACGGTCGACCTGCACACCCGCGAGGCCGAGGCCCTGGATGAAGCGGTTGTACGTGATGCCGTTCTGGCGGGCAGCGGCGTTGATGCGCTGGATCCACAGACGGCGGAAGTCGCCCTTGCGCTTGCGACGGTCGCGGTACGCGTAGACGAGCGAGTGGGTGACCTGCTCCTTCGCCTTGCGGTACAGGCGCGACCGCTGGCCCCGGTAACCGGAGGCGCGCTCGAGGATGACGCGACGCTTCTTGTGGGCGTTGACGGCCCGCTTGACTCTAGCCATTTCTTGATGTTCCTAACTTGCGTCGGCGCGCGTCAGCGGCCGAGGAGCTTCTTCGCGACCTTGGCGTCGCCCGGGGCGAGCACCTGCTCCTGCGACAGGCGGCGGGTGCGGCGCGTGGGCTTGCCCTCGAAGTTGTGGCGAAGGTTCGCCTGCTGCTTCATGAGCTTCCCGCTGCCCGTGACCTTGAAGCGCTTCTTGGCGCCCGAGTGGGTCTTCTGCTTCGGCATCTCTTCTTCCTTCGTTTCACTTCCCGCCCAGGCGGGAGTCGGTATCCCGCGGTGCGGGAGTTCGTGGGGCCTATTCGGCGGTGGTCGCCTCGGCCTGGGGGGCCGGCGACTCCGCGTCCGCGGCGTCGGAGTCCGGTGCACCGCCGTTGCGGGCGGACCGGGCGGCCTCCTTGTTGGCAGCACGCTGGGCGTTCTGCTCGGTCTTCACCTCGGACTTGTTCTTGTGCGGCGCGATGACCATCACCATGTTGCGGCCGTCGATCGTGGGGTTCGATTCGACAGTGCCGAACTCCGCGACGTCCTCCGCGAACTTGCGGAGCAGACGCACACCCTGCTCGGGACGCGACTGCTCGCGACCACGGAACAGGATCATCGCCTTGACCTTGTCGCCGGACTGGAGGAAGCCCTCGGCGCGTTTGAGCTTGGTGATGTAGTCGTGAGCCTCGATCTTCAGACGGAACCGGACCTCCTTGAGGACGGTGTTCGCCTGATTGCGACGCGCTTCCTTGGCCTTCTGCGCGGCCTCGTACTTGAACTTGCCGTAGTCCATGATCTTGACCACGGGCGGCTTCGAGTTGGGGGCCACCTCGACGAGATCGAGGTCGGCCTCCTGAGCCAGGCGCAGCGCCACCTCGATGCGGACGACGCCGACCTGCTCTCCGTTCGGGCCGACGAGGCGTACCTCGGGCACCCGGATGCGGTCGTTGGTGCGGGGATCGCTGATGCGGAACTCCTTGGGTAAGAGGGTTGGACCTCCGCGACACACTGCCGTGCCGCGGGCGGAACGAGAGCCACTCCACCCGTCAGGACGCTTCAGCGCCGACTTCTGCACCCTGCCCCGGTGACGGAGCCTTCCGCGCCGTATCCGCCGCGGCTACCCCGGCCGCAGGACGGTCGGGGCGGAGTGCGTGACCCGGTAGCCTGGAACGGCAAGCGCGGGTGGGATGTGATCCACTTTCCGATCCGATGCAGAACGCACCGGAGACCGCAGCAGTCTATCAGAGAGAACGGCGTGGACACGATTCGAGACCAGGACGACCCATCGGCGAACGCGGCGGCGGTGGACGCCGAGCGCCAGGCGCGGTGGGAGGAGCAGGAGCGGGCAGCCTCCGCGGCCACCCGCGACATCGCCGACGTGCCGGCCGTCGAGGTCATCACCACCGCTGCCGTGCACCTGATGAGCGCCGCCGCCGTCAAGGTCGGGCTCGCCGACGACCCCGCCACCCAGACCGACCTCGACGAAGCCCGCAAGCTCATCAACGCACTCGCCGGGCTCATCACCGCGGGCGCCCCCGAGATCAGCGACATGCACGCCCGGTCGCTCCGCGACGGCCTGCGCTCGGTGCAGCTGGCCTTCCGCGAGGCATCCGTGATCCCGGACCCGATCGGCAAGGGTCCCGGCGAGAAGTGGACCGGCCCGGTCACCTGACCCGGCCCGGAGCGGCCCCACCCGGGGTCACCCCCCGATGCCGAGAGCCGCGGCGCCCCTGCGCACGGCGTCGACGGTGCGGCGCACGGCGTCCGCGTCGGTGCCGTGGTTGCTGACCGCGAAGCGCAGGACGGTGCGCCCTCGCCACGTGGACGACGAGGCCCAGGCGGTCCCCTCCGCGCGCAGCCACTCTCCCAGCGCTGCCGTCTGCGCGTCGTCGCCCGCCGCGAGGCAGACCTGCGTGAAGACGACGTCGTTGAGCACCTCGAGACCCGCGACGGTGCGGAAGCCATCGGCCAGGGCGGCCGCGGCATCCGCCAGTCCGTCCACCAGCCCCACCACTCCCCGTCGGCCGAGGGCGCGCAGCGCCGCCCACACCGAGACTCCGCGGGCGCGGCGGGAGAACTCGGGCACGCGGTCGTACGGGTCGGAGACGCCCGTCACGGCCGGCAGGTACGGCGCGTGCGCGCCGAGGGCAGCCGTCATGGCCGCCTCGTCGGCGACGATCGCGACGCCGCAGTCATAGGGCACGTTGAGAGTCTTGTGGGCGTCGGTCGCCCAGGAGTCCGCATCGGCCATCCCGCGAACGAGGTGCTGCAGTCGGGGGCTCACCGCCGCCCAGAGCCCGAACGCCCCGTCCACGTGCACCCAGGCCCCGGCACGATGGGCGACCTCGACAGCCCCCACGAAGTCGTCGAAGTCGCCGGAATGCACGTCTCCCGCCTGGAGTGCGACCACGGCGGGGCCGGTCGCCTCGGCGAGAGCACGCTCCAGGCCGGCGACGTCGATGCGTCCCTGGTCGTCCGCGCCGACCGTCCGTGGCGCGCCCAGGCCTGCGAGGCGCCCGGCCAGCACCATCGATGTGTGGACGGCGCCGCCGGCGAGGAACCGGACCTCGGGAGCGCGCTGGAGGCCCGCGGCGGGATCGCCGCCGGCCCGGCGCACCACCTCGTCGCGTGCCGCGACGAGGCACGCGAAGTTCGCCATGGTGCCACCGGTGACGAATCCGACGCCGCTGCCGGCCGGAAGACCGAGGAGCTCGAGCAGCCAGGCCGCGGCGACCTCCTCGACGGCGGCGGTCGCGGGCGTCAGCTGACGCGCGCCGTTGTTCTGGTCCCACGCCGAGGCGAGCCAATCCGCAGCCAGTGCGGCCGGGTACGTCCCCCCGATCACCAGCCCGAAGAATCGCGGGGACCCGAGTGCGATCAGACCGGGTTCGGCGGCCTCCGCCAGCTCCTGCACGACCGCCGTCGGCGACGCTCCCGTCTCGGGCAGCGTCCGCACCAGGCGGGCGAGGATGGCGTCCGCGTCGGCCTCGGGACGGATGGGCCGATCCGGCAGCGAATCCAGCCAGCGCAGCGCTTCGCGGTGCGCGGCCTCGAGCGCCCGCCGGTACTGCTCCGTCGTCGACGCGTCGTCCATGCGACCCCCTTGCCGTGCCGATCCTCCACCGAGCACTCCGGGCTCGCAAGGGCACCGCGCACTCCGCGCCCGGCGGGGCGCCGGCGCGACGGGCCGGCGCTCAGGAGCGGACGAGCTTGACCGTCAGCGAGTCGACGAGCACCGCGATCCGGTCGTCGGCCGCCCAGCGCTTGGCCAGGCGCGCGAGCACGGCGTCGAGCTCGGGCTTCTCGAGGCCGTCCATGAGCTGGAGCTTGACGATGAGCTCGGGGCCGCGCAGCCGGGCGTCCGGGTCGCCCGCGTCGACGACGAGGTCGATGACCGAGAGCTCGCCGCCGATGCTGGCGTGCAGTCCCGCGACGACCTCGGGCGACAGGAAGCTGGGCTCCCACGGCTGTCCCTGGCCGATCGCCCAGACCGCGGGGCGCCGGATGACGAACTCGGTCTCCGACGCCGGGTCGATCACGATGAGGTCGGTGTCGTCGGCGGCGGCGGCCAGAGCCGTGCGGACGCCCTCGACCGGGACCGGCCGGGCGGAGGCATCCCACCGCCTCATGGTGTCCACCGACGTGAACACCGGGAGCACCCGGCGACCGTCTGGCGCCGCGACCGTGACGATCGACAGCTCCTGGGTCTTGTCGACCTCGAGGCCGTGCGCGCCGACGCCGTGGTCGCCCTTCTCCGCGATGAGCGGGATGAGCAGCCGCGCGCGACGGTACGCGTCGACGACCTGCGCCTGCGTGCCGGTGCCGGCGCGGAACGCCGTCAGCGCGGCCAGAAGCGCCGGATCGGCGGATCCGTCGTCGGAGGCGTGCGGGTTGGAGTGGAAGGCGCGTCCCTCCCACGGGACGCCCGCCGAGTCGGCGGCGGGGTCGCCGTGGTGGCCGTGGCCGTGGGGCGCACCGCCGGACGGCGGGTCAGTGTCCGGCGACATCCAGCGCCTCGGCGAGCGTGAAGGCACCGGCGTACAGCGCCTTGCCCACGATCGCGCCCTCGACGCCCAGCGGCACGAGCTCGCGGAGGGCAACGATGTCGTCGAGGCTCGACACGCCACCCGAGGCGACGATCGGCTTCGGCGTGCGCGAGGTGAGCTCGCGCAGCAGGTCGAGGTTCGGGCCCTTGAGCGTGCCATCCTTCGTGACGTCGGTGACGACGTAGCGGCTGCAGCCGGCCGCCTCGAGGCGATCGAGGACCGTCCACAGGTCGCCGCCGTCGCGCGTCCAGCCGCGCGCCGCCAGCGTAGTCCCGCGCACGTCGAGTCCGACGGCGATGACGTCGCCGTACCGGCCGATGACGTCCGCCGCCCACTCGGGATTCTCCAGTGCGGCGGTTCCGAGGTTGATGCGGGCGGCGCCGCTCTCGAGGGCGGCCTCGAGCGTCCGGTCGTCGCGGATCCCGCCCGACAGCTCGACCTGCACGCCGCGGGCCTGCTTGATGACCTTGCGCAGCACGCCGGCGTTGCTTCCGCGGCCGAATGCGGCGTCGAGGTCGACCAGGTGGATCCATTGGGCGCCCTGGCGGGCGAAGTCGAGCGCGGCGTCGACCGGATCGCCGTAGCTCGTCTCGGTGCCTGCCTCGCCCTGGGTCAGACGGACGGCCTTGCCGTCGGCGACGTCGACGGCGGGCAGAAGGACGAGCTCGGGTGTGGACGCGAAATCGTTCATGGCTCCTCGTGCGGGAATGTCGGGAGCAGACGCTCCCGGAGTTGGCACGGTCTCAGAGGTTATCCCCGCCGAGCCCCTCGATCCAATTCGAGAGCAGGCGGATGCCGGCCTCCCCCGACTTCTCGGGGTGGAACTGCGTCGCCGAGAGGGGTCCGTTCTCGACGGCGGCGAGGAACGGCGTGCCGTACTCGCACCAGGTCAGCACCGGCTCGGGGAACGGCGGCTGCACATCGAGCAGCCACTTCTGCGCACCGAACGAGTGGACGAAGTAGAACCGCTCCTGCTCGATCCCTCGGAACAGCCGGGAGCCCTCGCCGGGCTTCACGGTGTTCCAGCCCATGTGCGGAAGCACCGGCGCGTCGAGCTCGGTCACAACGCCCGGCCACTGGCCCATGCCCTCGGTGTCGATGCCGCGCTCCACGCCGCGCTCGAAGAAGATCTGCATGCCGACGCAGACGCCGATGACCGGACGCCCGCCCGCGAGGCGGCGCTCGATGAGCTCGTCGCCGCGGCTGGCGCGCAGCGCCTCCGCGACGGCGCGGAATGCCCCGACGCCCGGGACGAAGAGCCCGTCGGCGTCCATCACGAGGCCGCGGTCGGAGGTGAGCCGGGCGTCGGCGCCGGCCGCGACGAGCGCCTTGACCGCCGAGTGCACGTTGCCCGACCCGTAGTCCAGGACGGCGACGAGCGGCCTCTCGCGGTCGGCGGACGCCGCTGCGCTCATAGCGCGCCCTTCGTGCTCGGGACGCCCTCGACGAGGGGGTCCAGCGCCTTGGCCTGCCGGAACGCCCGCGCGAACGCCTTGTACTCGGCCTCCGCGATGTGGTGCGGATCACGGCCGGACAGCACGCGCACGTGCACGGTCAGCGCGGCGTTGTACGAGATCGCCTCGAACGTGTGGCGCACGAGCGAGCCGGTGAAGTGGCCGCCGATGAGGTGGTGCTCGAAACCGGTCGGCTCACCGGTGTGCACGAGGTAGGGGCGGCCGCTGATGTCGACGACCGCCTGCGCGAGCGCCTCGTCGAGCGGGACCAGCGCGTCGCCGTAGCGCGAGATGCCGGACTTGTCGCCCAGCGCCTCGCGGATCGCCTGTCCGAGCACGATCGAGATGTCCTCCACCGTGTGGTGCGCGTCGATGTCGGTGTCGCCGGAGGCGCGGACGGTGAGATCGGTGAGCGAGTGCTTCGCGAACGCGGTCAGCATGTGGTCGAAGAAGGGCACCGTGGTGTCGATGCGGCTGCGGCCGGTGCCGTCGAGATCGAGCTCGAGCTCGACCGTGGACTCGCTCGTGGCCCGCCGCAGCGAGGCGGTGCGGGATGCGGCGCTCATGACGTCGATCCTACCGAGGCCAGTGCGTCCAGGAACGCGGTCGTCTCCTCCTCGGTCCCGGCGGTGACGCGGAGGTGATTCGGGATGCCGACATCGCGGATGAGCACGCCCTCGTCGTACAGCGCGCTCCAGGTCGCGCCCGGATCGGGCACCCCGCCGAACAGCACGAAGTTCGTCCACGACTCGTGCGGCGTGTAGCCGAGGGCCTCGACGGTCGCCGAGATGCGGTCGCGCTGCCCCACGATCTCATCCACCATGCGCAGCATCGTCGGGGCGTGACGCAGGGCCGCCGTGGCCGCCGCCTGCGTCAAGGCGCTGAGGTGGTACGGGAGCCGCACCAGCCGGAGCGCGTCGATCAGCGCCGGGTCGGCCGCGAGATACCCCACGCGGGCACCCGCGAAGGCGAACGCCTTGCTCATCGTGCGCGACACCACGAGCCGCTCGCGACCGGGCAGCAGCGTCAGCGCCGAGCGCTCGTCGTGGGGCGCGAACTCGAAGTACGCCTCGTCCACGATGACGATGCCGTCGGTCGCGTCGTAGACCGCCTCGACGACGTCGAGGCCCAGGGGCGTGCCCGTGGGGTTGTTCGGCGAGCACAGGAAGACGACAGCCGGCGACACGTGGGCGACCTGCGCGGCCGCGTCCGCAGCCTCGATCGAGTAGTCGGAGGACCGCGTCCCGGCGATCCAATCCGCCCCGGTCCCCCGCGTCAGGAGCGGGTACATGGAGTAGGTGGGCCCGAAGCCGAACGCCGTACGGCCGGGTCCGGCGAAGGCCTGGAGGATGTGCTGGAGCACTTCGTTGGACCCGTTCGCGGCCCAGATCTGCTCGCGGGTGAGCCCGTGTCCGAGGTAGTCGGCGAAGCCCTCGCGCAGGGCGGTGAACTCGCGGTCGGGATACCGGTTCACATCGCGCAGGGCGAGGGCGATGGAGTCGAGGATGTCGTCCGCGACCTCCTGCGGAACCGGATGCGTGTTCTCGTTGACGTTCAGGGCGACGGGAAGCGGTGCCTGCGGAGCGCCGTAGGGCGTCTGCCCGCGGAGATCGGCGCGTAAAGGGAGGTCTTCGAGACGTGCACTCACCCCTCCCATGGTAGAGCCGCGCGACACGCTCCCGCCTCGGATGACGTCGGCGGCGCGGGTTCGGCCGGGCCCTACTCCGCCGAGCCGTACTCCGCCGGGATCGCCAGGCTCTGCCCGGCCTGGACGGTGACGCCGTCGAGTGCGTTCAGGCGGACGATGGCGTCGACCACGTCGCGGGGGTCGTGCCCGGGCGCGACGTCCTCCGCGATCGTCCACAGCGAGTCGCCGTGCGACACGGTGACGGTGCTGAACGACCCCGCCGGCGCACCGGCGTCGCGGGTGGCGAGAGCCGCCCCGCCGCCGATGACCGCGGCGCTGAGCGCGATCACCGCGGGCATCGCCGCCAGCGTGGCCAGGACGCGGCGGCCCCGCACCGTGAGTCGCAGACGCGTCGCGCGCGCCGGCGAGGGAACGGACGTCGTGTAAGCGATCGCGGTCATGGTGTCTCCTCGTGATGGGGAGAGATTCGCATTCCCCGCTCGGCCGGGAGCGGGGAGTGCGAACCTCTCTTCCGAAGCTATCTTCGACTTTCGACGGTGTCAAGACTCGGCCCGAGTGCCGAATGATCGAACGCGACACGCGGACGGGTTGTTCCCCGTACCCCCGGTATGCGGATACGGTTTCGATACGAGAACCCCACCACGGGCCTCCGACATTCGAAGAAACAGCGCTCGCGGGCGCAGGACGGGAGCCGGAAGATGAGCGACGCGGCCGGGCGCGACAAGCCCCAGACTCGTCGGCGCAAGAGCCTCAGCGACAAGCAGCTCGCGATCCTCGAGGTGATCCAGCGCTCCATCGCGCGCCACGGCTACCCGCCGAGCATGCGCGAGATCGGCGACGCGGTCGGCCTGAAGTCGCTGTCGAGCGTGACCCACCAGCTCAACCAGCTCGAGCTCAGCGGCTACCTCCGCCGCGACGCCGGCAAGACTCGGGCGATGGAGGTGCTCATCGACCTCCCCGGGTCGGCGACCGAGAGCCCGGCCGACGCCGCGCCCTCGCTGGGCGACGCCGCCCTGGTGCCCCTCGTCGGGCGGATCGCCGCCGGCGTGCCCATCACCGCCGAGCAGCAGGTGGAGGAGATCTTCCCGCTGCCCCGCCAGCTCGTCGGCAAGGGGGACCTCTTCATGCTCAAGGTCTCGGGCGAGTCGATGATCGACGCCGCGATCTGCGACGGGGACTGGGTCGTCGTGCGCGCGCAGGCCACCGCCGACAACGGCGAGATCGTCGCGGCGATGCTCGACGGCGAGGCCACGGTCAAGACCTTCCGGCAGCGCGACGGCCACACATGGCTGCTCCCCCGCAACTCCGCGTTCGAGCCGATCCTGGGCGACGAGGCGACGGTGCTGGGCAAGGTCGTGGCGGTGCTGCGCGCGGTCTGAGCGCCTTTCACTCGAAACGCGTGACGAAGGTCCTGGCGGGGCAGCGGCGCGGCGCGCTATAAGGGGGGGATGACCGACACGACCGGCATCGCCGACGCCGCCGACCTCCGCGCGCGCCTCGAGGCGCTCGAGGCGGAGAACGCCCGACTCCGCGGTGATTCCGCGCAGGGCGCCAGGACGTCGACCGAACCGCCCGGCAGCCGCTGGCGCGCCTTCTTCTCGGCGCTGTGCATCGTCATCGCCACGATCCTGGTGCCGGTGTCGATCGTCGCCGCGTGGGCACGCGTCGAGCTGGTCGACGAGACGCGCTTCGTCGAGACGTTCGCACCGCTGGCCGACGACCCGCAGGTTCAGGCGCTCATCGTGCAGGAGGTCACCGCGGCGATCGACGAGTCGCTGAACCTCGAGACGGTCGTGAACGATCTCTTCGACGGCATCCAGCAGCTCGATCTGCCGCCGCGCGCCCTCGCCGCCCTCGATCTGCTGCGCTCCCCCGCCGCGCAGGGGGTGCAGAACCTCGTCGACACGACCGTCACGCGCCTCGTGCAGTCGGAGGCCTTCGCCGACGTGTGGGAGACGGCTCTGCGAGCCAGTCACCGCTCGCTGCAGGCCGTCGCGGCGGGAGGTACGGCCGGCGGCGCCGTGGTGATCACCGGCGAGGGGGAGATCGGCATCCAGCTGGGCCCGATCATCGCGGAGGTCAAGGACCGCCTCGTCGACCGCGGCATCGGGATCGCCGAGCAGATCCCCGAGATCGACAGGACGATCGTGGTGGCCCAGAGCGACGCCCTCACGGTCGTCGGCACGGTCTACAACCTCGCGGTGGCCGCGGGGTGGTGGACGCCGCTGCTGGCCCTCGTCCTCTTCGTCGCGGGGATCGCCATCGCCCGGCGGCGCTCCACGGCGGTCCTGGGAACAGGCGTCGGCATCGCGGTCGGCGCGGCCGCGCTCGCGATCGCCCTGGGCGCCGGCGGCGCCGTGCTCGCGCTGAGCGGACCGAACCTCGGCGTGCCGGCCGGCGCGCTCGCCTCGATGTACGAGCAGATCACCGGCGCCATGCGCGACACCGCGGTGGTGCTGACGCTCCTCGGCCTGGTGATCGCGGTGATCGCCTGGATGTCGGGGCGCTGGCGCGGCGCTCAGGCGGCCCGCCACGGGGTCGCGTCGATGAACGCCGGGATCCGGACCGCCGCCCTCCGGCGGGGCGTGGACACCGGCCGAGTCGGCTCGTGGCTCTTCGCACAGCGCGTGCTCGTCCGGGTGGTCCTCGGCGTCCTCGCGGTGCTGTGGCTGATGCTCCTGCGGCCGTTGTCGGTCGGAGAGGTCTTCCTGGTCCTGATCGTCTGGCTCCTGGTGTGGTGGGTCACCGAACTGCTGCAGCGCCGGCCGGAGGACGCCGAGGCGGCGGCCGCGGCCGACGTGGTCGCGGTGCCCCCCGCCGACGGCGCGGGGCCGGCGGGCGTCACCGACGGCGACACCCTCGTCCTCGACTCCGAGGCGGACACCCTCGTGATCGACGCGGATGCCGACACCGTGGTGGTGGAGACGCCGGATGCCGCGACCGGAGGGGCCGCGGCATCCGGGACCAAGAAGCGCCGCTAGGCCGGAACGCGCGTCCGCGCCGCCCGCGTCGCCTCGACGAGGTTCCGCAGCGACGTCACCGTCTCGCCGTACCCCCGCGTCTTGAGGCCGCAGTCCGGGTTCACCCACACGCGGCGCAGCGGGAGCTCGGCGACCGCGCGGTCGAGGAGCTCCGAGATCTCGTCGACGGACGGCACGCGCGGCGAGTGGATGTCGTACACGCCCGGCCCGATGCCGGCCGCGAAGCCCGACGACGCGATGTCGCCGATCACCTCGCCGCGGCTGCGGGCGGCCTCGATGGAGGTGACGTCGGCGTCCAGTGCCGCGATCGCATCGATCACGACGTCGAACTCCGAGTAGCACAGGTGCGTGTGCACCTGCGTCGCGGGTGCCGCGCCGGCTGTGGCGAGGCGGAAGGACGCCACCGACCACGCGAGGTACGCCGGCTGGTCGGCCACCGCCAGCGGGAGCAGCTCCCGCAGCGCCGGCTCGTCGACCTGGATCACCCGGATGCCCGCGTCCTCGAGGTCCGCGATCTCGTCGCGCAGCGCGAGGGCGACCTGGTTCGCGGTCTCGGAGAGCGGCTGGTCGTCGCGGACGAACGACCAGGCGAGGATCGTCACCGGCCCGGTCAGCATGCCCTTCATCGGCTTGTCGGTGAGCGACTGGGCGAACGTCGACCACGCCACCGTGATCGGCGCCGGACGCGACACGTCACCCCACAGGATCGACGGCCGGGTCGCGCGCGAGCCGTAGGACTGCACCCAGCCGTTCTCGGTGACGGCGCATCCGTCGAGGTGCTCGGCGAAGTACTGCACCATGTCGTTGCGCTCGGCTTCGCCGTGGACGAGGACGTCCAGCCCGAGATCCTCCTGCAGGGTCACGACGCGCGCGATCTCGTCGCGGAGGAACCGCTCGTACTCCGCGGCGCCCAGCTCGCCGCGGCCGTGCCGCGCACGCGCCCGCCGGATCTCGTCGGTCTGCGGGAACGAGCCGATCGTCGTCGTGGGCAGCAGCGGCAGGGCCAGCTGCGCGTCCTGGGCAGCGACGCGCCGGCCGTACGCGCCGCGGTCGAAGTCGGCATCGACCAGGCCGGCCGTGCGCGCCCGCACGGCACCGTCGCGCACGCCGGGCGAGGATCGCCGGGCGGCGAGGGCGACGGATGCCTCCGTCAGCGCGTCCTCGATCGCCGCGCGTCCCTCCGCCAGACCGGTCGCGAGCGTCACGACCTGCCCCACCTTCTGGTCGGCGAACGCGAGCCACGACGCCAGACGCGGATCGAGCGCGGACTCGTCGTCGACGTCGTGCGGCACGTGCTGCAGAGAGGTCGACGTGGCGGCGGCGACAGAGCCGGCGCCGAGCGCCGCGAGGTCCGACAGACGGCCCCACGCCGCCTCCAGGTCGCCGCGCCACACGTTGCGGCCGTCGATCACGCCGCCCACGAGCGTCTTGCCGGCGAGGCCGTCCACCGCGGCCGGGACGCCGCCGCGCGTGAGGTCGACCGCGATCGCCTCGATCGGCGCCGCGCCCAGCGCCGCCCACGCCGCATCGGACAACTGCGCGTACGGGGCGGCGACGAGGAGCGACGGGCGGCGTGCGGCGGCGCCGAGCACCCCGTATGCCCTGGCAGCGGCATCCGCCAGCTGCGCCGTGGTCGCCGGAAGGCTCTCGCTCACGAGGGCGGGCTCGTCCAGCTGGACCCACTCCGCGCCCGCGGCCCGCAGTCCCTCGAGCAGCTCGACGTATACCGGCAGCAGGTCGTCCAGGCGGCTGAGCGGGTCGAAGCCTGCGGGCGCGGCATCCGTCGGCTTCGAAAGGGCGAGCAGCGTGACGGGACCGACCAGCACCGGCCGGACGGTGAAGCCGTCGGCCCTGGCCTCCGCCACCTGGCGGGCGAAGCGGTCGCACGACATCGCGAACGCGGTCTCGGGGCCGATCTCGGGGACGAGGTAGTGGTAGTTGGTGTCGAACCACTTCGTCATCTCGAGCGGCGCATCGTCGCCCGCGCCGCGGGCGGCCGCGAAATAGGCGTCGAGGCCGATCCGGCCGTCGTCACCGCGCCGCGCGCCGAAGCGCTCGGGCAGCGCGCCGACCGCGACGGCGGCGTCGTGCACCTGGTCGTAGAACGAGAACGACTCCGGGATCGACGAGTCGTCGCGGCCGAGGCCGAGGGCGGCCAGACGCTCGCGCGTCGCGCGGCGCAGCTCGGCCGCGGCGCGCTCGAGCGTCTGGACGTCCGTGGCTCCGGACCAGTGCGCCTCCACGGCGCGCTTCAGCTCGCGGCGGCGGCCGATGCGCGGGTAGCCGAGGATGGTGCCTCTCGGAAACTGCGGGCGAGGGTCGGACATGTGCGTCTCTCTTTCCTTCTGGGTGTGCGGCAGGGGGTTTCCGGGGTCGCCGAAGACACCGTCGGGCTCTCCGACGGAGCGCGGCGCCCGCGTGTCAGTGGACGGGATCGGGCAGCCGTGACGCCGACGGGAGCGCCCCGGCCTCGCCCAGGACCTCGAGGACCGTGTCGTGGTTGTTGAACGCGTAGAGGTGGATGCCGGGGGCCCCGCCCTCGACGACCTCACGGGCCAGCTGCGCGGCGTGGGCGACGCCCACCGCACGCTGCCCCTCGGCGGTCGGCTCGACGTCGAGCGCGACGGCCAGCTCGGCGGGCAGCTGCTCCCCCGTGAGCTCGAGCACGCGCCGCAGCCGCGCGGGCGAGGTGATGGGCATGATCCCCGGCAGGATCGGGATCGTGACGCCGGCGTCGCGCGCGCGCTGCACGAACCCGAGATAGTCCTCGGCGTGGAAGAAGAGCTGCGTGATGGCCAGGGTGGCACCGGCCGCCTGCTTGGCGAGGAGCGCGTCGATGTCGCTCGATGCGTGGCGGGCCCGCGGGTGCCCGTTCGGGAAGGCGGCGACCGCGATGTCGACCCGCGGTCTCTCCGCGACGCGGACGGCGCCCGGCACGCCGGGGACGGGCGCCTCGGTGTACGGGGCCCGCTCGGCCTGCACGCAGTCGATCAGCTGCACGAGCTGTGCGGCGGATTCCAGGTCGCCGAGGAACGCGTCGTCCTCGGACGATCCGGCGGGCGGGTCGCCCCGGAGGGCGAGGAAGCTCGTGATGCCGGCATCGAGGAACTCGCGGATGAGCGAGGTCGCGCCGGCGTAGCCGTTGCCGACGCAGGTCAGGTGCGCGAGCGGCTCGACGTGCGTCTCGCGGAGGATGTGGGTCAGCAGCTCGAGGGAGCGGCCGCCGGTGGAGCCGCCGGCGCCGTACGTCACCGAGATGAACCGGGGGTCGACGGCGGCGAGGTGGCGGATCGTCTCGTGCAGTGCGGCGAAGCCCGCGTCGGAGCGCGGCGGATACACCTCGAACGAGATCGGCACGCCAGGTGTGCTCAGATCGATCGGCATGGGTCTGCTTCTCAGGTCGGGGACAGGGCTGGGCCGAACGGAAAGCCCGGGCGGCCGCGGCACCACGCTCACCGCCGCAGCGGAAGGGGTGTCATCGCGGGCGGGTGCCGGGCTCGGCTGTCGCTCCTGCCCGGTACCCCGTGGTTCGGGGCGTCCGTGAGGACGACCGGGCGACGATGCGTCCACGGTAGCGGAGGCGGGCGGCGTGCACCGTCCTGTGACCTACTGTTTCGGTCGAGCGGTGGCGGCCTTCGTCGTACCGTGGTGTCGTGACAACCACCCGCGCACTCCCCTACGGCAGCTGGCCCTCTCCGATCTCCGCCGCGGCGGTGTCCGCCGCATCGCCGCGCATCGAGGGGGCGCGGTTCGTCGGCGGCGGCAGTGCGCCCCAGGTGTGGTGGGGCGAGTCGGTCCCGGAGGAAGCCGGCCGGTCGGCGGTGCGGCGGCGCACCTCGTCCGGGTCGGTCGAGGACGTCCTCCCCGCGCCGTGGAGCGCCCGGTCGCGCGTGCACGAGTACGGCGGCGGCTCGTGGACCGCCGACGACCAGGGCGTGCTCTACTTCGTCGAGAAGGCCGACCAGCGCGTCCGCCGTCTGCGGCCGGGGTCCGAGCCGCAGCCGCTCACCCCCGACGCGGGCGACGTGCGCTACGGCGGCCTGAGCCTGCAGCGCGGACGCCTGCTCGCGGTGCGCGAGGCGCACCGCGAAGGCCGCCCGCCGCTGCGCGACATCGTCGAGATCCCGCTGGACGGATCGGGTGCGAGGGATGCCGCCCGCATCGTGTCGCTCGCGAGCGACAGCGACTTCGTGGCCCACCCCGCCCTCTCGCCCGATGGGCGGCACCTGGCGTGGATCGCGTGGGACCATCCGCACATGGCGTGGGACCGCGCCGAGCTGCGCATCGGCCGGATCGAGGACGGCGCCGTGGCGGAGTGGACGACCGTCGCCGGCGGCGACTCCTCGCCGCTGCAGCCGGTGTGGACCGCCGACGACGCCCTCCTGTTCGCCGACGACCCGTCGGGCCGCTGGAACGTGTGGCGGATGCGCCTGACCGCTGACCTCCCGCACGAGCCGGTCGCCGAGGCCGACGCCGATACCGGCGGCCCGCTGTGGGTGCTCGGCACCCGCTGGTTCGCGGCGCTGGAGGACGGCCGCATCGTCGCCGTCCGCACGAACGGGGCGGATGCACTCGTGCTGATCGGCACGGACGGCGCTGCGCACGACCTTCCCGCCGACGCCGTCACCCGCCTGTCGATCGAGGACGTCCGTGGCACACGCCTCCTGCTGTCGGGCGCCGGCTCGCGCGGAGCGGGACTGTGGGAGCTCGACGTCGACAGCCCCGACGCCCGGCGGCTGATCGTCGGAGGGGAATCACCCTGGGGTGACGAGTGGATGCCGCGCTCCCGCGCCGTCACCTTCCCCGGGCCGCACGGCCCGGTGCACGCGTTCGACTACCCGCCCCGCAATCCCGAGGCCCGCGGTCCGCAGGACGAGCGGCCGCCCTACGTCGTCTTCGTGCACGGCGGGCCGACCGACCACGTCGGCGGCGCGGCATCCGGGAAGATCGCGTACCTCACCAGCCGCGGAATCGGCGTGCTGGACGTGAACTACGGCGGCTCCACCGGCTATGGCCGCGCGTACCGCGAGCGCCTGCTCGGACAGTGGGGCGTCGTGGACGTCGACGATGTGGTCGCCGCCGCGCGAGGTCACGCCGCGGCCGGCGCGGCCGACCCGGAGCGGCTGGCGATCGCCGGCGGCTCGGCCGGCGGGTGGACGGTGCTCTGCGCGCTGACGGGCTCCGACGTCTTCGGCGCCGGCATCAGCCGCTACGGGGTGGCCGACCTCCGGCGCCTCGCGGAGGACACGCACGACTTCGAGGCGAGCTACCTCGACGGCATGGTGGGGCCGCTCCCCGACGCGGAGCACCTGTACGTCCAGCGATCGCCGCTGACGCACCTCGACCGGCTGCGGACGCCGCTGCTCATCGAGCAGGGCCTGGAGGACCGTGTGGTCCCTCCGTCGCAGTCGGAGGCGGTGCGCGACGCGCTCGCCGCCAACGGCGTCGCGCACGCGTACCTCGCGTTCGAGGGCGAGGGTCACGGGTTCCGCGGCGCCGAGACGCTGGTGCGCACCCTCGAGGCCGAGGTGGCGTTCCTCGGGCAGGTGTTCGGGTTCGAGACTCCCGGCATCCCGCCCCTCCCCCTCGACTGAGACGCGCGACGGCCCCGCACCGGACAGGGTGCGGGGCCGTCGGCGGCGTCTCGGGCGGAGGTTGCGTCTCAGACCGAGAACGGGGCGAGGCGGGCGGCGAGATGCTCGCCGACGCGGGCGTGCACGGCCGTGCCGCCCTCCTCGTGCGCCTGCGACAGGATCATCCCCTGCTCGTGGATCGCCGACACTAGGTCGCCCCGGTCGTACGGCACGAGCGCGTGCACCTCGACGGCCGGGAGCGGCAGCGCCGCTTCGATCGCGGCACGCAGCTCTTCGACGCCCTCCCCCGTGCGGGAGGAGGCGAAGAGCGCCTGGGGCTCGAGTCCGCGCAGCACGAGGCGCGTGTCGGCGTCCACGAGATCGGCCTTGTTGAACACGACGATCTCGGGGATGTCGCGCGCACCGACGTCGCCGATCACATCGCGCACCGTCGCCAGCTGTGCGGCCGGGTCGGGGTGCGACCCGTCGACCACGTGCAGGATGACATCGGCCTGGCCGACCTCCTCCAGCGTCGAGCGGAACGCCTCGACGAGCTGGTGCGGGAGGTTCCGGACGAAGCCGACCGTGTCGGTGAGCGTGTAGACCCGGCCGTCGGCCGCCTCGGAACGGCGCACGGTGGCGTCCAGGGTCGCGAACAGGGCGTTCTCGACGAGGACGCCGGCGCTGGTCAGCCGGTTCAGCAGGCTCGACTTGCCGGCGTTGGTGTAGCCGGCGATGGCGACCGACGGCACGGTGTGCCGCTTGCGCTCGGCGCGCTTGGCGTCGCGTGCGGGCGCGAAGTCGCGGATCTGCCGGCGAAGCTGCGCCATGCGGGTGCGGATGCGCCGGCGATCGAGCTCGATCTTCGTCTCACCGGGGCCGCGCGAGCCCATGCCCGCCCCGCCCGCGCCGACCTGCCCACCGGCCTGACGGCTCATCGAATCACCCCAGCCGCGCAGTCGCGGCAGGAGGTACTCGAGCTGGGCGAGCTCGACCTGGGCCTTGCCCTCGCGGCTCTTCGCGTGCTGGCTGAAGATGTCGAGGATCACGGTCGTGCGGTCGATGACCTTGACCTTGACGACGTCCTCGAGCGCACGCCGCTGGCTGGGTGCGAGCTCGGTGTCGGCGATGACCGTGTCGGCGCCGACGGCCGCCACGATGTCGCGCAGCTCCTCGGCCTTGCCCCGGCCGACGTACGTCGCGGGGTCGGGGTGGGGGCGTCGCTGGAGCACGCCGTCGAGGACGACGGCGCCCGCGGTCTCGGCGAGGGCCGCCAGCTCGCGCAGCGAGTTCTCCGCGTCCTCCGTCTCGCCCTGCGGATGGACCCCCACCAGCACGACGTTCTCGAGCCGCAGCTGCCGGTACTCGACCTCGGTGACGTCCTCGAGCTCGGTCGACAGGCCGGGGACGCGCCGCAGCGCCGCGCGCTCCTCACGGTCCCACTGCTCGCCGTCGCTGTCGCCCAGCCCGATGGTGGCCTCGTCCTGGAGCGCCTGCGCGGCTCCGAAGACGTGCACCCCCGAGCGCGCCTCGGCGCGCGCCAGCACGCGATCCACCGGGTCGACCGGCGTCTCGTCGGTGCTCTGGGGGGTTGTCGTATCCGTCATGTGTTCCTTCGTTGTGGATGGGATGCCGTTTTCCGACGCTCATCGGCCGGTTCGCGGCATCCGTGAATTCTAGTCCTGCGAGGTGGGCCTGGACAGGGAATGGCGGTCGTCCGATGCGCTCCCAGCTCGGGCAGCACCTCCGCTAGGCTCGTCACCCATGGGGAGCGACCACTACTTCAGTGCGACGCCCGCCAGCCCCGAGAATCTGCGCCGTGTCCGCGTCCGGCTCGCCGGACGCGACCTGGAGGTCACGACGGCCGGAGGCGTCTTCAGCCCCGACCACGTGGACTCCGGCACCGCGGTGCTGCTGTCGAACACGCCCCCGCCGCCCGCAGGCGGGCACTTCCTCGACCTCGGCTGCGGGTGGGGCCCGATCGCGCTCAGCCTCGCCATGGACTCCCCTCGTGCGACGGTGTGGGCCGTCGACGTGAACGAGCGGGCACTGGATCTGGTGCGCCGCAACGCGGCCGATCTCGGCCTCGAGAACGTCAACGCCGTCCTGCCCGACGATGTTCCCGATGACGTGATGTTCCGCACGATCCGGTCGAACCCGCCGATCCGAGTCGGCAAGCACGAGCTGCACGGTCTGCTCGAGCGGTGGATCCCGCGGCTGGACGAGAGAGCGGATGCCTGGCTCGTCGTGCAGCGCAACCTCGGCTCGGACTCGCTCCAGCGGTGGCTCGCCGCGACGCTCGACCGGAGGTTCAGCGTGCATCGCGCGGCGACGGCGCGCGGGTTCCGCGTCCTGAAGATCCGCCGGCACGGGTCTCCCCCGAGCGAGCCCATCCGGATCCCGGAGCTCTGACCACGCGCCACGGCTGTCCCACCGCGTCCCGCCGTCGGCGGAGGCAGTTCAGGCGAGCGTGACCTCGCCGGAGTAGACGAGGGTCGCCGGCCCGGACAGCAGCACGTGGCGCTCGCCGTCGACCTCCGGCATCCGCACCCCCAGCGTCCCGCCGGGGACGTCGACGATCCAGCGATCGGGCGCAGCCGGCCCCGCCCAGTGACGCACCGCGAGCGCCGCGGCCGCGACGCCGGTGCCGCAGCTGAGGGTCTCGCCGACGCCGCGCTCGAAGACCCGCATCCGGATGGAGCCGACGCCCTCCCGCACGAGCGGATCGCTCGGCACGACGAACTCGACGTTGGCCCCGTGCGGCGGCTCGGGCTGCAGGAGGGGCTGTGCGGCCAGGTCGAGGCCTTCCAGCTCCGTCTCGTCGGGCAGCGCGACGACCACGTGGGGGTTGCCGACGTCGATCCCGATGCCCGGGCGCGGCGCGCCGCCCCCGCGCGTGCGGACGAGCACCTCGGCGTCTTCCACGCGCCACGGGCCCAGATCCACCTCGTAGCCGCGTTCGCCGAGCGTGCCGTCGCTGCGAGTGACCGTCTTGACACCCGCCCGCGTGCCCACCGCGAGCGGTGCGTCCTCCACGTCGGCCCAGCCCACGTCCACGAGGTAGCGCACGAACACGCGCACCCCGTTGCCGCACATCTCCGCTTTGGAGCCGTCCGCGTTGCGGTAGTCCATGAACCACTCGGCGCCGGAGGCGGCTGCCTGGGCGCCCTCGGCGATCGCGTTCGCGCGCACGACCCGAAGGATGCCGTCGCCGCCGATGCCGAACCGGCGGTCGCACAGCACGGCGACCTGGTCGTCGGTGAGATCGAGCGCGCCGTCGGGGTCGGGGACGATCACGAAGTCGTTGCCGGTGCCGTGGCCCTTGGTGAACGCGATCGTCTGCGGCATCGTCCCAGTCTAGGGTCGCGACGATGCGCGACCGCCGCCTCAGTCGGCGATGAGGCGCTTGCCCGTCGCCCAGATCTCGAACGGCTCGTAGTCGAGGGAGTCGTAGAACCCGCGCGCCACGCCGTTCTCGGGCCGCACCATGAGCTGCACCTTCGGGCACCCCATCGCCAGCAGCCGATCCTCGGCCTCGCCGACCAGTCGCCTGCCGATCCCCTCGCCGCGACGCTCGGGCGCGCTCGCGAGGTAGTACAGCCACCCGCGGTGGCCGTCGTAGCCGGCCATCACCGACCCCACCACAGCGCGCTCGTCGACAGCGACCAGGAACAGCTCCGGCTGCACCGAGAGCTTGCGGCTGATGTCCTGGTACGGGTTGTTCCAGGGCCTCGTCAGCCCGGTGGCCTGCCAGAGCGACACGACGTCCTCCGTGTCGGCGACGTCGAAGGGGCGGATGGCGATCGTCATGGCATCGAGTCTGCCAGGGACGAGGCATCCGTCGACGGTTCGGCCCAGAGGACGCCCTCGTAGCGCTTGAACCACGACACCTGCCGGCGGGCGTACCGCCGGGTGAGCGCCTGCGTCTCGGCGATCGCCTCCGCCTGGGTCATCTCGCCCGCCAGCTGGGCGAGGGCCTGCGCGTAGCCGATGGCGCGCCGGGCGGTGACTCCTCGATCGAGTCCCTGCGTGCGCAGCCGCGCCACCTCGTCGACGATGCCGTCGCGCCACATCGCCTCGACGCGCAGGTCCAGTCGCCGCACGAGCTCGTCGCGGGGCACCGCGACGCCGACGATCCGCGTTCGGTCGTGCCACAGCGTGGGCGCCTCGGGAAGCGCGGCCCCGTGGGTGCGCTCGCCGAGCTCGAGCACTTCGAGCGCGCGCACGATGCGGCGTCCGTTGCGGGGGTCGATCCGCTCGGCGGTCGCCGGGTCGAGCGTGCGCAGGCGGGCGAACAGGGCGCCCGGTCCGTGGGCGTCGAGCTCCGACTCCAGTCGTGCGCGGACGTCGGCGTCGCGCGGCGGGAACCGGAAGTCGAACAGCACGCTCGACACGTACAGCCCCGATCCGCCGACGAGCACGGCGTCCGCGCCCCGCCGGTGGATGTCGGCGATCACCTCGCGCGCCGCCTCCTGGTACCACGCCACCGCCGCTTCCTGGGTGACCTCCAGCACGTCGAAGAGATGATGACGGATGCCGCGCCGCTGCGTCTCAGGCAGCTTGGCGGTCCCGATGTCCATGCCCCGGTACAGCTGCATCGCGTCGGCGTTGATGATCTCGGCGGGGCGGCCGCGCTCCGCGAGCGCCTCGGCCAGGTCGAGCGAGAGCGCGGTCTTGCCGGTCCCGGTCGCGCCGACGACGGCCCACAGGCGCGGCGCCGCGGCAGGGCGCGGCGTCGCGGCCGGGCGCGGCGCGGCAGTCGGGCGCTCCCCCGCCTCGGAGGTCACCACGTCGTGTCAGACGCCGATGCGCAGCGTCGGCAGGCCGAGGGACACCGCCCGCGGTGCTCCGGCGTCGCCCGCCGGTGCCGGGATGCCGCACGACTCGGCCTGCGCCCGGTCCCACGCATCGCCGGACCGCGTGCGGCGGATGCGCAGCGGCGCGCCGCCCGGCGCGTCGGCGAGGAGGTGGAACGGCGCCGCGTGCGTCACGACGACGGACACGACGTCGCCGGGGCGGGGCGTCTCGGACCCCGCGGGCACCTCGAAGTGCACGAGCCGGTTGTCTTCGGCGCGTCCGGTCAGGCGGTGGGTCTCGGCGTCCTTCTTGCCCTCGCCGGTCGAGACGAGCACCTGGACCTCGCGGCCGACCTGCTTCTGGTTCTCTTCGAGCGAGATCCGCTCCTGAAGCGCGATGAGGCGCTCGTAGCGCTGCTGCACGACCTCCTTGGGCACCTGGTCGGGCATGGTCGCCGCCGGCGTGCCCTCGCGGATGGAGTACTGGAAGGTGAACGCGCTGGCGAACCGGGCCTGCTCGACGACGCGCATCGTGTCTTCGAAGTCTTCGTCGGTCTCGCCGGGGAAGCCGACGATGATGTCGGTGGAGATCGCGGCGTCGGGCATCTTGGCACGGACGCGGTCGAGGATGCCGAGGAACCGGTCGCTGCGGTAGGACCTGCGCATCGCCTTGAGGATGCGGTCGCTGCCGGACTGCAGCGGCATGTGCAGCTGCGGCATCACGGCAGCGGTCTCTGCCATCGCGTCGATGACGTCGTCGGTGAAGGCCGCCGGGTGCGGGCTCGTGAAGCGGATCCGCTCGAGGCCCGGGATCTCGCCGGCGGCGCGCAGGAGCTTGCCGAATGCCTGGCGGTCACCGAACTCGACGCCGTACGAGTTGACGTTCTGCCCCAGGAGGGTGACCTCCATGGCGCCGTCGTCGACGAGCAGGCGGATCTCGTTCAGGATGTCGCCGGGCCGGCGGTCCTTCTCCTTGCCGCGCAGGCTGGGCACGATGCAGAACGTGCAGGTGTTGTTGCAGCCGACCGAGATCGACACCCAGCCGCTGTAGACGCTGTCGCGCTTGGTCGGGAGGGTCGACGGGAAGATCTCGAGCGCCTCGAGGATCTCGAGCTCGGCCTCGCCGTTGTGGCGGGCGCGCTCGAGCAGGCTGGGGAGCGAGCCCATGTTGTGCGTGCCGAACACGACGTCGACCCACGGCGCCTTCTGCTGGACGACGTCCTTGTCCATCTGCGCGAGGCAGCCGCCGACGGCGATCTGCATGCCCTCGTGCTTGTCCTTGCGGGACTTGAGGTGGCCGAGCGTGCCGTACAGCTTGCCGGCGGCGTTGTCGCGCACCGCGCACGTGTTGATCACGACGACGTCGGCGTCCTCGCCCGCCTCGGCGCGGACGTAGCCCGCGCTCTCGAGGGAGCCGGAGAGGCGCTCGGAGTCGTGCACGTTCATCTGGCAGCCGAAGGTGCGCACCTCGTAGGTGCGGGCGCGGCCGTCGACGTCGTGCGCAGCCGCGGACGGCGCGATGAGAGTCGGGGTTGCGGAGGGCGAAGACATGATCACGCCATTCTACGAGCCGTGCCGGTGAGCGGACGGCGGGGCGCGGACGGTTCGGCGTCGTCAGCGCTCCTCGAACCGGACCCGCCCGGAGGACTGCGTCGTCTCGTCGAGCGCCGTCCGCGCGGCGCCCAGCGCGACCGAGCCGCCGTAGCCGCGGCGAGCCAGCTGTCCGGCCAGACGGCGGAGTGCGACGTCGCGATCCAGACCGCGCATCGACCCCGCCTTGCTTCGCGCGAACACCAGGGCCCGCTCCGCGTCGTCGTCGGGGAGCTCGGCGAGGGCGGCGTCCACCACGTCGCGTGGCACGCCGCGCTTGACGAGGCTCTGCGCGATGACCTGCCGGCCCTGGCCTTTGCGGTCGACGCCGGCGTGCACGATCTGCTCCGCGAGCCTCGCGTCGTCGAGGTAGCCGCGCGCGATGAAGGCGTCGATGATGCCATCGGCGGCGTCGGCGTCGACATCGAGCCGGACGAGGTGCGTCCTCGCCTCTGAGACGGAGAGCTGCCGCGACCGGAGCTTCTTCACCAGGCCCTGCTCGGCGGCGTCGGCGGCGGCAGCAGCGTCGGCGGCACCAGCGGAGTCAGCAGTCCGCGCATCGGCGGGGTCAGCAGTCCGCGCACCGGCGGAGTCAGCAGCGTGCGCACCGGCGCGGTCAGCCGTCGGCGCACCGGCATCGGCGGGGGCGCCGCCGCGATCGCCCACGGTCGCGCCCTCCTCGGCGGGGCGTGACGGCGTGCGCGCCCCGGGCAGGCGGTCCAGCGTCTGCTGCACCTGCGCCGCCGTCTTGGGATAGGAGCCGGGAGCCCGGTCGCCGAAGAGCGGGATCACGGGGGCGAGTCCGTCGTCGGTCCCGACGTCGGACTCGTCCCCGCTGTCGACGAAGCGGACCATCACGCCGGGCGGCGCGCCGCCAGCTCGTCGCCGACCGAGCCCTCAGCGCCACCCTTGGGCACGCCGATGCCGAGCTTCGTCTTGATCTTCGACTCGATCTCGGCGGCGACGTCCTCGTTCTTGATGAGGAAGTTGCGGGCGTTCTCCTTGCCCTGCCCCAGCTGCTCGCCGTCGTAGGTGTACCAGGCACCCGACTTCTTGACGATGCCGTGCTCCACCCCGAAATCGATGAGGCTGCCCTCGCGGGAGATGCCGACGCCGTAGAGGATGTCGAACTCGGCCTGCTTGAACGGCGGCGCCATCTTGTTCTTGACGACCTTGACGCGCGTGCGGTTGCCCACCGCCTCGGTGCCGTCCTTGAGCGTCTCGATGCGACGGATGTCGAGGCGCACCGATGCGTAGAACTTCAGCGCCTTGCCGCCGGCGGTGGTCTCGGGCGAGCCGAAGAACACGCCGATCTTCTCGCGCAGCTGGTTGATGAAGATCATCGTGGTGTTGGTCTGGTTGAGCCCGCCGGTGAGCTTGCGGAGCGCCTGCGACATGAGTCGCGCCTGCAGGCCGACGTGCGAGTCGCCCATCTCGCCCTCGATCTCGGCCTTGGGCACGAGGGCTGCGACCGAGTCGATGACGACGAGGTCGATGGCCCCCGAGCGCACCAGCATGTCGGCGATCTCGAGCGCCTGCTCGCCGGTGTCGGGCTGCGACACGAGCAGCTGGTCGATGTCGACGCCCAGCTTCTGCGCGTAGTCGGGGTCGAGCGCGTGCTCCGCATCGACGAACGCGGCGATTCCGCCGGCGCGCTGCACGTTGGCGATGGCATGCAGGGTCAGCGTCGTCTTACCCGACGACTCCGGTCCGTAGATCTCGATGATGCGGCCGCGCGGAAGCCCGCCGATGCCGAGGGCGACGTCCAGGGCGATCGAGCCGGTGGGCACGACCTCGACGGGCGCGCGCTCGTCGCTGCCGAGGCGCATCACCGAGCCCTTCCCGAACTGCCGGTCGATCTGGGCGAGGGCCGATTCCAGGGCCTTCTCGCGGTCAACGGGTGATGGCATGACGTGCTCCTCTATGCTCGCGTTCCGTCGCCTGTAGGCTGTCGCGCTCCGACCCGGCGGGACGGATGCTGCGACAAGGCGTGAGGTGTCGTTCGACGGTGTTCACGTTAGGGAGGGGCTCCGACATCGGCCCTCGCTCCTCCCGGATCCGTGCAAAACACGTTCTCGATACCCGCTGTGCAGGAGCCTACGCCGGTATCGAACGAAGATTCGAGCAGACACGCCGCGGCGGACGGCGACGGACGATGCCGCGCGGTCGCGGCAGGTCAGCGGCGCGGCTCGAGGCGTCCGACGCCGTACCGCCGCTCGGCGGGCACGTCCAGCTCCTCGCACAGCGCGAGCCAGACCTCGCGGGGATCGACCCCGGCGGCGATGGCATCCGTGGCCGTGCGGCCGCCGACGCCCGACAGGACCAGGTCGGTCACCACCGCGTTCGCCCGGGCGCCGAACTCGTCCGAGACGGCGCGATGGAACTCACTCCGGCGCATGCGTGCTCGCTGGTTTCGACACTTCGTACGGGAGGCGCGGATCAGCGCAGCGACAGCTCCGCGTCGACCGACGCGACCAGGTCGTCGGGCACGACGTCGGGGAAGGTCTGCAGTCCCTCGAGCACCGAGATGCGGTCGCCGACCTCGCGCATGATCGTCGAGATGGGGACGTCGAGCGCCTCGGCCACCGACGCGAGGATCTCGCTCGAGGCCTCCTTCTGGCCGCGCTCCACCTCGCTGAGGTATCCCAGCGCGACGCTCGCGCGACTCGCGACCTGACGGAGGGTGCGCCCCTTCTGCTGGCGGAAATCACGAAGCACTTCGCCGATCTCTTGACGTACCAGGATCATTTTGGCCCCCTCCTCACTTCGGATTCCGCGTTGTCCGGGTGGACAACAGTACAGCACCAGCTGATGCCAATTTAGACCCGTGCGCTGAGCATCGGGTGGGAATCACCGAATGTAACCGAGACGAAACACGGTCTGTTCCCGAGTCGACGATCGCGGGGCGCGTCACAGCAGCGTGAGCGCCAGCTCGAGCGCCCCGATCACCGCCCGGGAGCGGATCTCGTCCCGCGTGCCCGACAGCGTCAGCGACGTGACGACGGTCGTCTCGGGCGTGGACACCGCGACGAAGACGGTGCCGACAGGCTGACCGTCCTGCGGATCCGGCCCGGCGACCCCCGTGGTGGCCAGGCCGACGTCCGCGCGGAGCACGTGCCGCACGCCTTGCGCCATCTGCTCCGCGACCGCGGGGTCGACGGCGCCACGGGCGGCCAGCAGGTCCGCCTCGACGCCGAGCGCGCTCGTCTTCAGATCCGTGGAGTACGCCACGATGCCCCCACGCAGATGCGCGGAGGCGCCGGGGACGTCCACGAGGGCCGCGGTCAGACGCCCGCCGGTGAGCGACTCCGCCGCGGCGACAGACCACCCGCGCGCATCCAGCGCGCGCAGCACGGCGACAGCCGGGTCGGGCGCAGACGGCGCCGATTCGCCGTCGGGCGTCGAGCCGCTCACTTCCTTCCCCGCTTCGCGCGGGCGGCGCGCGCCTCGCTGACGACGTAGTCGACGCCGCTGGCGATCGTGAGGATCACCGCGATCGCCATCGTGACGCCGTTGACCCAGTAGATCCACTCGCCGACGAGCGTCCACAGGGGCAGGAGCGCCAGCGACAGCGCGACGCCCTGCGCCAGCGTCTTGAGCTTGCCCATCCACGCCGCCGCCAGGACGTGGTCGCTGACCACCGCGAAGCGGTACACGGTGATCCCGACCTCGCGGACGAGGACGACGATCGTGATCCACCAGGGAAGCTCCCCGAGGATCGACAGCCCGATGAAGGCGAAGCCCGTCAGCACCTTGTCCGCGATCGGATCCAGCAGCTTGCCGAGGTCGGTGACGATGTCGTTCGCCCGCGCGAGATAGCCGTCGATCCCGTCGGTCGCGATCGCCACGATGAACAGCACCGCCGCCCACCAGCGCAGCGCACCGTCGGCGCCGCCGTCGGCGAGCAGCATCCACAGGAACACCGGCGCACAGAGGATGCGCACGATCGTGATCGCGTTGGGGAGCTGCCGCGGGATCGCCATGGCCCGAGCCTATCGGCGCACGCGCCCGCCCCGTGACGGGGCTGAAGGCTTCAGTCGCGTCCGGTGAGGCCCCAGGCGTCCTCGGAGCCCTCGTCGCCGTCGACGACCGGGTAGCCGTCGTACTGCGCGCCGACGGCATCCGAGCCGTAGGGGTCCTCGGCGACCGGGGGTGCCGCGGCGGCCTCGTCGGGCACGTCCTGGCCGCGCAGACGGGCCAGAACGGTCGGCAGCTGCTCGACGGTCACCAGCACGTCACGGGCCTTGGAGCCCTCGGAGGGGCCGACGATCTCGCGGGACTCGAGGAGGTCCATGAGACGGCCGGCCTTCGCGAAGCCGACCCGCAGCTTGCGCTGCAGCATCGACGTCGACCCGAACTGGCTCGAGACCACGAGTTCGGCGGCGGCGAGGAGCAGCTCGAGGTCGTCGCCGATGTCGGCGTCGATCTCCTTCTTCTCGGCGGCGGCCTGCACATCGGAGCGGTACTCGGGGCGCGCCTGCGCCGTAACGTGCTTGACGACGGCCTCGATCTCGCTCTCGCTGACCCACGCGCCCTGCACCCGCAGGGCCTTGGAGGCCCCCATCGGCAGGAACAGCCCGTCGCCCTGGCCGATCAGGCGGTCGGCGCCGGGCTGGTCGAGGATGACGCGCGAATCGGTGACGCTCGTGACCGCGAACGCCAGGCGCGACGGCACGTTGGCCTTGATGAGTCCGGTCACGACGTCGACCGAGGGCCGCTGCGTCGCCAGGACGAGGTGGATGCCGCTCGCCCGGGCGAGCTGCGTGATGCGCACGATCGAGTCCTCGACGTCGCGCGGGGCGACCATCATGAGGTCGGCGAGCTCGTCGACCACCACGAGGAGGTACGGGTAGGGCTTCAGGACGCGCTCGCTGCCGGGCGGGAGCGTGATCTCGCCCGCGACGACGGCCTTGTTGAAGTCGTCGATGTGCCGGAAGCCGAAGGACGCGAGGTCGTCGTACCTCATGTCCATCTCCTTCACGACCCACTGCAGCGCCTCGGCCGCCTTCTTCGGGTTCGTGATGATCGGCGTGATGAGGTGCGGCACGCCGGCGTAGGAGGTGAGCTCCACGCGCTTGGGGTCGATGAGCACCATCCGCACGTCGGCGGGCTTGGCGCGCATGAGCAGGCTCGTGATCATCGAGTTGACGAAGCTCGACTTGCCCGAGCCGGTGGAGCCGGCCACCAGCAGGTGCGGCATCTTGGCCAGGTTCGCCACGACGTAGCCGCCGCCGACGTCCTTGCCGACGCCGATCGTCATCGGATGCGTCTGATTCGTCGCCGCCGTCGAGCGGAGCACGTCGCCGAGGGTCACGATCTCGCGGTCGGTGTTGGGGATCTCGACCCCGATGGCGCTCTTGCCGGGGATGGGCGCGAGGATGCGCACCTCGTTCGAGGCCACGGCGTAGGCGATGTTGTTCGTCAGGGCGGTGATGCGCTCGACCTTGACGCCCGGGCCGAGCTCGATCTCGTACTGGGTGACGGTCGGGCCGCGCGAGAATCCCGTCACGCGCGCATCCAGCCCGAACTGGTCGAGCACGCTCGTGATGGCGCGCACCGTGTCGTCGTTCGCCTGCGACCGGGCGACGTGCGGCGATCCGGCCGCGAGCGAGTTGACCGACGGCAGGCGGTACGGCGCCGAGGGCGAGTCGACCGCGGTGGACGACCCGATGCCGTCCAGGCCGGGCAGCGTGCCGTCGTCCTCGATCATCTCGGCGTCGTCGCGCAGCGACGTGCGCGATGAGGTGGCAGCCTTGGCCGCCGACAGCACCGCCGGGTCGATGACCTCCGTGAGGTCGTCGGTGACGGCCGCCGGGGGCGGGGTCACCGTCGGTGCGATCGCCTGCTCGAAGCCGCCCTGCGAGGACCCCGGCGGCAGGAGCTCGGTGAGGGCGTCCGAGCCGAGCCCGTCCTCGGGGTCGGTCTCGCGACCCGTCTTGTTGCGGCGCCACCACGGGAGGGAGGGGTCGCCGTCGTCGTCGGAGTCGTCGCCGGCGGCATCCGTCGTCTTGTCTTCTCGGGGCTCGGCGCCGAACATCCACAGGTACAGCTCGCCGAGCCGCCGACCGATGCGGTTGGGCGGCGTCTTGGTGATGATCAGCACGCTCAGCACCGCCAGGAGGGACAGCACGATGTAGGCGCCGACGTCGGTGAGCACCAGCGCGAGCGGCTCGCCCACCATCCAGCCGAAGAGCCCGCCCGCCTCGCTCAGCGCGGGAAGCCCCTCGTTCGGCTGCGGGCGGCCGCCGGCGACGTGGCAGAAGCCGGCGATCGTGAGGATCAGCAGGCCGAAGCCGATGCCGACGCGCCCGTTGTCGTGCACGGATGACGGATGCCGGAACATCCAGCCCGCGAGCAGCAGCAGGAGCACCGGCAGCACGAAGGCCTCACGGCCGATGAGGCCGCCGACGGTGTAGGCGCTGATGGTCTTCGCGACCTCGCTGCCGATGAAGAACCACTCGTTCACGGCGCCGGCGATCGCCAGCAGCACGAGCAGGAACGGGAAGCCGTCGCGGCGCTGCTCCTTCTCGAGCGACTCCGGGCCGAACGCCCGGAACAGTCCGCCGGTCCCGTGCGCGAGCCCCATCCAGGCGCGCACGATCACCGGCGGCCGGTCCGCGTCCCCGACGTAGCGCTTGGGCGCCGGCGCGGGCTTGGCCGCGGCGGGCTTGCGCGGCGTCGACGGCGCACCGGATCGCGCGTTCGCGGACGCGCTCGAAGACGCACGCGACCCCTTGGTCGGGCTTGTGCTCCTGGCCATCCCTCCACGGTAGGCGGGGACTCCGACAAATCAGGGCAACCACGCCGCCCGGGCCCACGAGTCGCGACGACGGCGGACGTCTCAGCGCAGGCGCTTCACCATGGTGTCGCGGCCCGTCCCCCGCTGTGTCACCGCGAACCCCTCGCTGCGGTACAGCGTCGAGGCGAAGTTGTCGCGCTCCACGCTGAGGCTGATGCGCGCGAACCCCTCGGAGCGTGCGTGCTCGCACAGCCGCTGCAGCAGGGCCCGGCCGACGCCGTGGGCGCGCCAGATCGGCTTCACGCCGATGATCAGCTCGGGGACGCCCGTGCCGACGTATGCGAACCCGGGATCGCTGCGCGGAAGCATCCGGTACCAGGCGGCGCCGATCGGCTCTCCCGTCGCGGCCTCGGCGACGAAGCCCGCGTCGCCAGGCCGCATCCAGCCGGCGACGTACCGCCCGTGCTCCTCCCCGCCGATCACCTCGTGCCGCGGCCGTGCGCCGCCCTGCCGCCAGTTCGCCGCCTCGACGACCATGTCGCCGAGGAACGAGCCGTCCGCCGGCACAGCGGGACGGATCCGGAACGAGGTACCCACGAGGCCGATGGTACGGCCATCCGTGTTACGTGCGGGCTACGCTTCGATTCTCCGCCCGGCGGTGATCCCGCTATGCCTCTATCACGAGCGGGACGATCATGGGCCGGCGTCGCAGCGACTGGTTCACCCAACGCCCGATCGTGCGGCGCACCACCTGCGACAGCGCGTGCGGGTCGCGCACGCCCGACTTGGCGGCCTCGGTGAGCGCCGCGGCGATCTTCGGCTTGACGTCCTCGAAGACGCGGTCGTCCTCCGCGAAGCCGCGCGCGTGGATCTCGGGACCCGAGATCACCTTGCCCGTCGCGGCGTCGACCACGACGATCACCGAGATGAAGCCCTCCTCGCCGAGGATCCGGCGGTCCTTGAGGTCGGCATCCGTGATCTCGCCGACGGTCGAGCCGTCCACGTACACGAACCCGAGGTCGAGCTGGCCGACCATGTGCGCGTCGCCGTCCTTGAGGTCGATGACGGTGCCGTTCTCCGCGAGGAGCGTGCGCTCGGGCGCGATCCCCGTGTCCTGGGCGAGGCGGGCGTTCGCCATGAGGTGGCGGTACTCGCCGTGCACCGGCAGGACGTTGCGGGGCTTGAGGATGTTGTAGCAGTACAGCAGCTCGCCGGCGGCGGCATGTCCGGAGACGTGGACCTTGGCGTTGCCCTTGTGCACGACGTTGGCGCCGAGCTTGGTGAGCCCGTCGATGACGCGGTACACGGCGTTCTCGTTGCCGGGGATGAGGCTCGACGCCAGGATCACCGTGTCGCCGGCGCCGGGCTCGATCGCGTGGTCGAGGTTCGCCATGCGGCTCAGGACGGCCATGGGCTCGCCCTGCGAGCCGGTGGACATGTAGACGATCTTGTCGTCGGGGAGGTCGCGCGCCTTCTTGTAGTCGATCAGCACGCCCTCGGGCACGTGCAGGTAGCCCAGGTCCTCCGCGATGGTCATGTTGCGCAGCATGCTGCGGCCGAGGAGAGCCACCCTGCGACCGTGGGCGGCCGCGGCGTCGAGCACCTGCTGCACGCGGTGGACGTGGCTGGAGAAGCTGGCGACGATCACCCGCCGCGGCGCCTTGCCGATGACCTGGTCGAGCACCGGGCCGATCGAGCGCTCCAGCGGCGTGAAGCCGGGGACGTCCGCGTTCGTGGAGTCGACGAGGAAGAGGTCCACCCCCTCCTCCCCCAGCCGCGCGAAAGCGCGCAGATCGGTGAGGCGCCCGTCGAGCGGGAGCTGGTCCATCTTGAAGTCGCCGGTCGCGAGCACCGTGCCGGCCGGCGTGCGGATGGCGACGGCCAGCGCGTCGGGGATCGAGTGGTTCACGGCGATGAACTCGAGCTCGAAGGGCCCGAGGTTCTCTCGCTGCCCCTCGGTCACCGTGAGGCTGTACGGCCGGATGCGGTGCTCCTTGAGCTTGGCCTCGGTGAGCGCGAGCGTCAGGCCGGAGCCGACGATCGGGATGTCGCTCTTGAGCTTGAGCAGGTACGGCACCGCGCCGATGTGGTCTTCGTGGCCGTGGGTGAGCACGACGCCGACGATGTCGTCGAGGCGTCCCTTGATCGGTTCGAAGTCCGGCAGGATCAGGTCGACGCCGGGCTGGTGCTCCTCGGGGAAGAGCACGCCGCAGTCGACGACGAGGAGCTTGCCGCCGTACTCGAAGACGGTCATGTTGCGGCCGACCTCGCCGAGGCCGCCGAGCGGCACGACGCGGAGCGTGCCCGCTTCCAGCTCGGGGGGATCGTACGGGGTGGTGGGCATTGTGAAGCCTCCTCCGGATGCCGTGGCATCCGTTCATCATCGTGCCGTCGCCCCATCGGCGACCGGACGTAGTCGTGAGGGGGGGGCCGCGGCCAACGGCAGCGCACCGCCCGCGGCCGCGGTGGGGGCGGGACGGGAGTTGGAGAAGTAGGCACCCCGGACGTGGGTC
>NZ_JBSHLB010000004.1:0-255667 GCF_053619935.1 Microbacterium sp. NPDC055455 | reverse complement strand
TTTCCCCCCCCCCCCCGCCCGCCGCCAACCCCTTCCACCCCCGCCCCCCCCCCCCAGCCCCCCCCCCACTTCGTCATCTGGTCGTGCCCGAGACCTTCGGCAGCGCACCGCCGGCGGCCGCGTTGCGGTCGGGACGGAAGTTCGAGAAGTCGGCACCCGGGACGTCGGTCACCAGTGCGAGCTCGTCCTCGATCTTGGCGGCCTCCCACTCCTCGGGGCCCACCAGCGGCAGGCGCACGCGCGGGCTGCCGATGCGGCCGAGTCCGTGCAGGATGTACTTCGCCGACACCGTGCCGGGCACGTGGGTCATCACGGCGCGCACGAGCGGCTCCAGCTGCTTGTGGGCCGCGGTCGCCGCCTTCAGGTCGCCCCGGTTGACGGCGTCGACGATCACGCGGTACGGCTGGGCCGCGATGTTCGCGGTGACGCCGATGAGGCCCGTCGCGCCGATCGCCAGGTGCGGCAGCACATTGGCGTCGTCGCCGGAGAAGTACATCAGGTCGGTCTGGTTGAGCACGCGGCTCACCTCGCTGAAGTCGCCCTTGGCGTCCTTGATGGCGAGGATGTTCGGATGCTTGGCGAGGCGCAGGATCGTCTCGTAGCGGATCGGCACGCCGGTGCGCCCGGGGATGTCGTAGAGGATCACCGGCAGATCGGTGGCGTCGGCGACGAGGCGGAAGTGCGTCAGGATGCCCGCCTGCGTGGGCTTGTTGTAGTACGGCGTGACGATCATGATGCCGTCGGCGCCGACCTTCTCGCTGGCCTTGTACAGCTCGATCGCGTGCGCGGTCTCGTTGGATCCGCCGCCGGTGATGATCTTCGCCCGCCCGGCCGCGACATCCTTGCCGACCTCGACCAGGCGGATCTTCTCCGCATCGGTGAGGGTCGACGTCTCACCCGTGGTGCCGGTCACGACGATGCCGTCGGCGCCCGCGGTGATGACGTCGTCGATGTGCTTCTCGACAGCGGGCCAGTCGACCTCGCCGTCGGCCGTCATGGGGGTGACGAGGGCGACGAGCACCTGTCCGAAGGGATTGCCCGGATGCGTCATGTTCTCAGGGTATCCGGATGCCGCGACTCCGCGTGCCGCCGGAGCAGGCCCGTGTGGCTCGCGCGCGCTCAGCGCCCGCGCTCGGCGATGCGGGCGGCGAGCGCCGGCGGGGCGAATCGGGCCCCCCACACCAGCAGCTTGTACCGCAGCGACGGGATGGAGACGGGCACGCCGCGCGCGGCGTCGCGCAGGGACGCCGCCACGACGTCCCGCGCGTCCAGCCAGAGGGCGTCCGGCACGCCCTCCTGTCCCGGCGGGAGGCCGAGGCGCTCGTGGAAGCTCGTGTGCGTCCAGCCGGGGCAGACGGCGGTCACGGTCACTCCGCGCGGTCCGTAGCGACCGTTCGCCCAGCGGCTGAAGCTGACCAGCCACCCCTTGCACGCGCCGTAGGTCGAGCGCGGGATGAACGCCGCGACCGACGCCACGTTGAGGATGCGGCCCCGGCCGCGCACCAGCATGCCGCCGAGCGCCGCGTGGGTGAGGCGCATGGGCACGTCGACGTGCAGGCGCAGGTGGCTGACCTCGTCGGCGATGTCGTTGCTCTCGAACGCCAGCGGCAGCCCGAACCCCGCGTTGTTGACCAGGATCTCGATCGGGCGGGCCTCGTCGGCCACCCGCTCGATCACGCGGTCCCGCTGCCGGGGCTTCAGCAGGTCCGCGGCGAGCACCTCGACCTCCACGCCGTACACGGTGCGCAGGCGGGACGCGAGGGCCTCGAGCGCGGAGCGGTCGCGCGCCACGAGCACGAGGTCGGCGCCCTTGGCGGCGAGCTGGCGGGCGTACTCGGCGCCGAGGCCCGAGCTCGCGCCGGTGATGAGAGCGGTCTTCGCCACGTCGCCTCGTCCCGCCGCTCTACTGCGCCCGCACGAGCGTCAGGAACCGATAGCGGATGCCGGAGCTCGACGTGTGCCAGCCCTCCGGCGGATCGATCCTCGACGGGATCCACCCCTCGTGCTCGGGCGCGGTGGTGTCGCCGGGCACCTGCAGGTCGAACTCGGTGACCTCCAGGAGATCCGCCTGCCCGATCGCCTCGCGGAACAGCTCCCCGCCGCCGATCACCCAGATCCGGTCGGGGTCGCCCTCCGCCGCCAGCGCGAGCGCGGCCTCGAGCGAGCCGGCGGGTTCGGCGCCGGCCTCCGCCCAGTCGTCCCGGCGCGTGACCACGATGTTGCGCCGCCCGGGCAGCGGCCGGAAGCGGGCGGGGAACGACTCCCACGTGCGCCTGCCCATCACCACCGGCGCGCCGAGCGTCGCCGCCTTGAAATGGGCGAGATCCTCGGGGACGTGCCACGGCATGCCCCCCTGCGCGCCGATCACGCGGTCGCGGGCCTCGGCCCAGATCAGGCCGATCGGGCGACGCGGATCAGCGGCGGTCATACCGCGACCGCGCCGCGGATCGCGGGGTGGTGCTGGTAGTGCTCGAGCACGAAATCCTCGTACCGGTAGTCGAAGATCGAGCCGGGTGTGCGCGCGAGGCGCAGCGTCGGGTACGGGTAGGGGTCGCGGGTCAGCTGCTCGCGCACCTGCTCGAGGTGGTTGTCGTAGATGTGGCAGTCGCCGCCGGTCCACACGAAGTCGCCCGGCTCGAGGCCCGCCTGCTGCGCCACCATGAGGGTCAGCAGCGCGTAGGAGGCGATGTTGAACGGGACGCCGAGGAAGAGGTCGGCGCTGCGCTGGTACAGCTGGCACGACAGCCGGCCGTCGGCGACGTAGAACTGGAACATCGCGTGGCACGGCGCGAGGGCCATGTCGGGGATGTCGGCGGGGTTCCACGCCGAGACGATGAGCCGCCGCGAGTCGGGATTCGCGCGGAGCTGGTCGAGCACGAGCGCGATCTGGTCGATGTGCTCGCCCGACGGCGTCGGCCACGAGCGCCACTGCACCCCGTAGACGGGACCGAGCTCCCCGTCGGCATCGGCCCACTCGTCCCAGATCGTGACGCCGTTCTCCTGCAGCCAGGCGACGTTCGACTCGCCGCGGAGGAACCACAGCAGCTCGTAGGCGACCGACTTGAAGTGAACCCGCTTCGTGGTGACGAGGGGGAACCCCTGCGACAGGTCGAAGCGGATCTGACGGCCGAAGACGCTCGTCGTCCCGGTGCCGGTGCGGTCATCCTTGTGGGTGCCGTTCTCGAGCACGTCGCGCAGGAGGTCTTCGTACGGAGTCGGGATCGGCGTCGTCACGGCTGCCACGATACCCGCCGCCAGCACGTCCGGCCCGGCAGCCGCGCAGCGCTTCGCGTCACGCCGCGTCGCGTCATCTGAGCGATCGGCGCGTCCTCGGCGGCGGAAAGGGGTTAGCCTGGTCTGCTGTGACCCTCGTCGGCGCCCTCATCGCACTCGCCGTGCTCCTCGCGGCGACGATCGCGCTCGGCGCGTACCTGAACTGGCGCCAGTCGCACGCTCGCCGCAACGTGGCCCACGAAGTCGTCGAGCCCCACCGGCTCGGGGCCGAGGGGCTGGGCGAAGTCGCCACGCTGCTGCAGTTCAGCACCGAGATGTGCGCCCGCTGCCCCGGGGTGCACCGCACGCTCGCGGCCATCGCCGACGATCACGAGGGTGTGCTGCACCTCGACGTCGACCTCACGCATCGCCCCGACATCGCCAAGCACTTCCACGTGCTGCAGACCCCCACCACCCTCGTGCTGGACCGCAACGGGGTGGTGCAGACCCGCTTCGGCGGCACCCCGGGGCGCGATGTGCTCGAGCTCGAGCTGAACCGGCTGAGTGCGGAGGGTGCGAGTGTCTGAGCGAGCGGATGCCGCGACCCCGCGCGGCATCGATCCGCGCGGACCGCGGTTCGTGGCAGGCATCACCGCCGTGCTGCTCCTCGTCGACGTGTTCCTCGGGCTGACGGGCCTGTCCACCGCGCGCACCGCCGACGGCTGGGCGATCGCCTCGGCGACGCCCGGCGAGCGGTTCCTGGACCCTGCCTTCCTCCTCCTCCTCGCGATCGCCGTGCTGTTCGCCTGGGGAGTGGCCTCGCCGCGCACGGCGCCGTGGGGCGCGCTGTACCGCGCGCTCGTCGCGCCCCGCCTCGGCGCCCCGACCGAGCTCGAGGACCCGCGCCCGCCGCGCTTCGCGCAGGGCGTCGGTCTCCTCGTCGCCGTCATCGGACTTGCGCTGCACCTGCTCGGCGTGCCCTGGGGCCTCACCATCGCGGCCGCAGCAGCTTTCGTCGCGGCCTTCCTCAACGCGGTCTTCGGCCTCTGCCTGGGGTGCCAGCTGTACCTGCTGCTGCAGCGCGCGGGCATCGTCGGCCGCGCCCGGCCGGCCTCCGCCTGACACGTCGCGCATCGCCGCGCAACCGTCGCGGCGCGGCATCCGTGTTGATTAGGCTGACGCGAGACGCCTGCGACGCAGGCGCACCGCGAGCGAGGAGGCCCCCATGACCGTCACGAGCGAAGCGACCACCGCCTGGAACGGCGGACTGTTCGACGGCTCCGGAGAGACCACCTTCGTCTCGTCGGGCCTGGGCACGTTCCCGGTCAACTGGAAGGCGCGCAGCGAGGGATCCACCTCGGTCACGACGCCCGAGGAGCTGATCGCCGCCGCGCACTCGTCCTGCTTCAGCATGGCGTTCTCGCTCGCCCTCGCCGAGAACGGCACCCCGCCCGAGTCGATCGACACCACGGCGTCGGTGACCTTCAAGCCCGGCACCGGCATCACCGGCAGCCATCTCAACGTCAACGCCGTCGTCCCGGGCATCGAGCCCGAGGAGTTCGAGCGCATCGCGCAGGAGGCGAAGGCCGGCTGCCCGGTCTCGCAGGCCCTCGCGGGCGTCGAGATCACCATCGAGGCCACGCTTGCCTGATTCCCCGGGCGCCGCCGACGCCCCGGCGACCCCGCGGAAGGTGGTCGTCTCCGGCGCGTCGGGGCTGATCGGGGCGGCCCTCGTCGAGAGCCTGCGGGCCGATGGGATCGAGGTCGTCACACTCGTGCGGCGCCCGCCCGTCGAGGCCGGAGAGATCGAGTGGCTCACAACGGACGAGCCGCTCGACCCCGCGGTGCTCGACGGCGCCGACGCCGTCGTCGGGCTGAACGGCGCGAACATCGGACGGTTCCCGTGGACGCCCTCGTACAAGAGCACGCTGCTGTGGTCGCGCGTCACGCCGACGCGTGCGCTGGCCCGCGCCGTGCGGGAGCGGGGAGCGGATGCCCCGCACTTCGTCGCGGCCTCCGCCGTGGGCTACTACGGCTCGGCCCCGGGGGCCCGGCTGACCGAGGATTCGCCGCGCGGTGACACGTTCCTCGCCGATCTGTGCGGGGAGTGGGAGGCGGCAGCGCTCGGAGCGGGGCCCGATGCCGCGGTGTCATTGCTGCGCACGGCGCCCGTGGTGCACGCGGACGGCGTGCTGAAGCCGCTGCTGCTCCTCACGCGCTTCGGGCTCGGCGGGCCGATCGGCCCCGGCACGCAGGCCTGGCCGTGGATCTCGCTCGAAGACTCGGTGCGCGCGATCCGGCACATCATCGACGCGCGACTGACAGGCCCGGTGAACCTCACGGGCCCGACGCGCGCGACGGCGAACGACCTCGGATTCGCGCTGGCGCTGCGGATGAACCGCCCGTTCCTGCTGCGTGCTCCGGTGTGGGGCATGAAGCTGGTGCTCGGGGCCGACGCCACGGAGGCGATCCTCACCGCCGACGCGCACGTCGTGCCCGCCGCGCTCACGGCATCCGGGTTCGTCTTCGCGCACCCGACCGTCGAGGACGCCGTCGCCGCCGCCGTGCCGGCGCGCGTCTAAGCCCGGCCGTCCGCGTCAGCGGGCTCGCTCGGCCGACTCGAGGCGGATCGCTGTGCGCACCGCCTCGCGCGCGCGCCGACGATCACCGGCGGCGTCGTACGCGAGGCCGAGCCGGAACCACACCCGCCAGTCGTCGGGGTGCGCCTCGGCATCGGCGCGGTAGGCGGGGAACACCGCGTCGCCGTCGGCGCGGACGACCCTGCCGCTCGGCAGCACCGCCACCTCGTCCTCGGGCAGTCCCCCCTCTGCCTCGAGTCGACGCCCCAGCTGCTCGGCGCGCACGCCGAACCACAGCTCGCGCCCCAGCGCCCATGCCGCGATGAGCGGCAGCACCACGAGGGCGATCCCGATCGCGACGCCGACGGCCTCGCCGCTGGTCATCAGGAGCCATGCGCGCTGTCCCACCAGCACGATGTACAGCGCGAGCAGCACCGCCATGACGGCGACGCCGATCCGGGCGGTCATGCGGACGTGGTGCGGGCGACCTGCCCCGTGACGCCGCCCTCGTCCAGCGGGCGCGCTTCGGTGTGCGCCGCGCGCCGGCCGATCCCGATGTCGATCAGGCTGTCCAGGCCGATGGTCACACCCGTGGCGTCGCGCGCGGCCGCCAGTGCCAGCCGGATGCCGGGACCGTACGCCCTCGCCGGCTCGACGGTGTCGTGCACGATCGTGAGGGACTCCCCCGGTCCCGACAGGATCGTCTCCTGCCGGGCGAGGACGCCGGGGCGGCGCAGCGAGTGGATGGGGATGCTCGCGACCTGCTGCCCGCGGGCGCGCTGGTCGACGTGCGGCGATTCGACGGGCCCGACGCCCTCCCGCGCCGCCGCGATCAGCTCCGCCGTGCGCACGGCGGTGCCGCTGGGCGAGTCGATCTTCGTCTCGCGGTGCGCTTCGACGATCTCGATCGAGGGGAAGAACGGGGCAGCGGCGGCGGCCAGCGCGGAGCCCAGCACGGAGCCGATGGAGAAGTTCGGGATGAAGACGGCGCCGGTCGCCGCGGCGTCGACGAGCGGTCGCACAAGCGCGATGCGCTCGGCCGACCAGCCGGACGTGCCGACGAGCACGTTGATCCCGCGCTCGATGGCGGCCCGGACGACGTCGATCGACACGGCAGGCGTGGACGCGTCGACGACGAGGTCGGCGCCGTCGAGGTCGGAGAGGTCCGAACGCGAGGTCAGCACGGCGGTCAGCTCGAAGCCGGGCTCCGCCTCGACCACGTCGCGGATGATGCCGCCGAGCTTGCCGGTGCCGCCGACGATGGCCACGCGTGTCGTCATGCGTCCATCCTAGGCGGGCGCCCTGCACCCGGCCGGGCGGCCGCGGGGTAACCGGCGCCTACGCTGGAGAGGTGGTGACACTGCGCCCCTCCCCCGCTGACGCCCCCGACGCCCACGAGCTGCTCGCCGAGTACTTCCGCGCGCGCACCGAGGGGTTCGCGCTCATGGACGTCTCCTACCGCACCTCCTTCCCCGACCCCGCGGCATTCGTCCCGCCGGCGGGCGTCTTCGTCGTGCTGGACGACGACGAGGGCGTCGCGCAGGGCTGCGGCGGCATCCGTCTCATCCCCCCGGGTGCGCTCGGCATCCGTTACGAGCTCAAGCACCTGTATCTGCGACCGGGCACGCGCGGGCGGGGATGGGGCCGGCTGCTGGTCGAGGACCTCGAGCGCCGGGCGCGCGGGTTCGGGGCCGCCGAGCTCGTGCTGGACACGCACCACTCCCTCGAGGCGGCGGGAGCGCTGTACGCCCGCACCGGCTTCACGCCGATCGATCCCTACAACGACAACCCCAACGCGACGCGGTGGTACGGCAAGACGCTGTGAGCGTCCGGCGTCAGACGGGATAGATCTCGGGCAGACCCGTACGCAGCTCGACCGGCAGGTGCGCCATGTCGTTGTGCGAGAGCATCGTCCACGGCCGGCCCTGCTTCTGCGCGATGACGGTGAGCCCGCAGTGCGCCTGGTTGAGCGTCATCCATCGCCACTCCGGCGCCTGCAGCACCTCGCGCACGAACCAGGCGATCACGAAGTTGTGCGTGATCAGCAGCTCGTGGACGTCGCCGCGCTTGCGGACCAGGTACTCGCTGACGGCGTCGGACATCTGGGCGCGCCCGGCCTCGACCTCGGCCTCGGTGACCGATCCGAAGAACGGCTCGAACACCGCGGGCGTGTCGTCGGTCATCCCCGTCGGCACGCAGTCGAAGAGGAGGGCCGAGGGCTCGGGCGAGACCGACGGCATCCGCTCGGCGACCGCCCGCGCCGTCTGGCTCGCCCGCTCCAGCGGCGAGTGCCACACGGCATCGAACGGCACCCCCGAGAGGCGGTCCGCCAGCAGCGAAGCCTGGCGGCGTCCGCGCGGGGAGAGGGGTCCGTCGATGAGACCGTGCTCGGCATCCTGATGCTCACCATGCCGCACGAGGTAGATGTAGTGCGTCACGCAGCTCACTCCGTCGGGGGGTCGCGTGCCGGGGGAAGGCACCCTTCCACCCTACGACACGTGCCCGTGCCGGCCGGCGGGCTGTGGACGCGCCCGTGCAACCGGCCCGGCGGACCGCTGCGGCTACTCCGAGGCGCGTCCGATGTCGGCCAGCTGGGAACGGCTGAGCCGCACCCCGACGCCCTGGACGAGCTCTTCGACATGCTGCGGCGCATACGCGTTGACGATGGGCGCGGTCACGAGCCGCTGGGACAGGAGCCAGGCGACGGCGACCGCGGCGTCGGGGACGCCGAGGTCCGCGCCGACGGCATCGAGCGCGCGCAGCGTCCGGCTCCCCCGCCGGTTCAGATTGGCCGCCAGCTGCGCTCCGCGCACCGACAGCGCCCCGCGGATCTTCGACCGCTGCCGGCCCGCCAGGAAGCCGTGCTCGAGGGCGTGCGACGGCGTGACCGCCATGCCCTGCGCACCGGCGACGAGGCGCAGATCGGCATCGAACTCATGGCGCCTCAGCACGTTGAACGGCACGTCGAGCACCGTGATGCGCGGATAGCCCGCGGACGAGAAGATGCGGGCCTCCACCAGTTGCGCCGCGGTGTAGCCGAACGCGCCGAGCGCGCGCACCTTCCCGGTGTCGACGAGCCACTCCGCCGTCGCGAGGGTGTCTTCCAGCGACGATCCGGGGTCGGTCGTCGCGTCGAGGGACAGCACGTCGATCCGGTCGGTGCGCAGCCTCGTCAGAGACGCTTCGACGGCGCGGATCAGGTTCACCGGGCCGAGCCCCGGGTTGTCGGCGTGACCTCCGACCCGGACGGTCAGCACGATGTCGTCGCGGAGCCCGCGCGAGTGCAGCCACTGGCCGATGATGTGCTCGCTGCGCCCGCTGGAGTAGCTGTCGGCGGTGTGCACCGCGTTGCCGCCGAGCTCGGCGTACGTGTCGAGGATCGCGTGGCTGGACTCGAGGTCGACGTTCCACCCGAACTCGGCCGCGCCGAGGATCAGCGGGAACACGTGCGAGCCGCTCTCACCGAGCGGCACGCGGATGTTGCTGCCCACCGAGGGCCCCTGAACCGGGATGGGTGCCGACGGATGCGGGCCGAGCGCGCCGGTGGCGGCATCCGGGCTCACCGACGGAAGCGTCGAGTCAACGCCGAAGAAAGCCATGTGCCACCCCCTCACTCAGCTCGTCGCCGAACCTTGTGATCAAATGTCCGCACCCCCCGGCGCGTACTTCGAGGGTAGGGCAGTCCGGACAGCACGCCGCGCGCTGAGGCGAACTGTCGATAAACATTGCATAACGGTTTGATCACGAATGGCCGGTCCGGCGAGATCCGCGTCCGCCGGCGCGGCGATGCCGGCGCGCGAGCGAACCGGACGACGGATGCCCGCCCCGGTGTCGGGGCGGGCATCCGCTGCGATGGGCCGGCCGTGCCGGCCGCTCGGGGCTTCGGGCGATCAGCCCTCGGCAGGAGCCTCCGGACCGGGGTTGGCCGCGTCGCGACCCTCCTGGTCGGCGGCCTCCTCGAGCACCGGCTCGAGCGAGAGCTTGCCGCGGTCGTCGATCTTCGTGATCTTGACGAGGAGCTTCTGGCCGACGGAGAGGACGTCGTCGACGTTCTCGACGCGCTTGCCGCCGGCGAGCTTGCGGACCTCGCTGACGTGCAGCAGGCCGTCCTTGCCGGGCAGGAGCGAGATGAACGCGCCGAACGTCGCGATCTTCACGACCGTGCCGAGGAACTGCTCGCCGACCTCCGGGTTGGTGGGGTTGGCGATCGCGTTGACCTGGGCACGGGCTGCCTCGGCCGACGGGCCGTCGACGGCGCCGATGTAGACGGTGCCGTCCTCCTCGATGGAGATGTCGGCGCCGGTCTCGTCCTGGATGGCGTTGATCGTCTTGCCCTTGGGGCCGATGAGCTCGCCGATCTTGTCGACCGGGATCTGCACGCTGATGACGCGCGGGGCCGTCGGAGCCATCTCGTCGGGCGCGTCGATCGCGGCGTTCAGCACGCCCAGGATCGTCAGACGCGCGTCCTTGGCCTGCGTCAGCGCCGCCGAGAGCACCGACGACGGGATGCCGTCGAGCTTCGTGTCGAGCTGGATCGCGGTGACGAACTCGCTCGTGCCGGCGACCTTGAAGTCCATGTCGCCGAGCGCGTCCTCGGCGCCCAGGATGTCGGTCAGCGCGGCGTACCGCGTCTGGCCGTCGACCTCGTCGGACACCAGGCCCATGGCGATGCCGGCGACAGGAGCGCGCAGCGGCACACCCGCGTTCAGCAGCGACAGGGTGGAGGCGCACACCGAGCCCATCGACGTCGAGCCGTTCGAGCCGAGAGCCTCGGAGACCTGGCGGATCGCGTAGGGGAACTCCTCGCGTCCGGGCAGCACCGGCACGAGCGCGCGCTCGGCCAGGAAGCCGTGACCGATCTCGCGACGCTTCGGGCTGCCCACGCGGCCCGTCTCACCGGTCGAGTACGGCGGGAAGTTGTAGTGGTGCATGTAGCGCTTGTGCGTGACGGGCGACAGCGAGTCGATCTGCTGCTCCATCTTGAGCATGTTCAGCGTGGTGACGCCCAGGATCTGGGTCTCGCCGCGCTGGAAGATCGCCGAGCCGTGGACGCGCGGGATGACCTGCACCTCGGCGTCGAGCGGGCGGATGTCGGCGAGGCCTCGACCGTCGATGCGGACGCCCTCGGTGAGGATGCGACCGCGCACGATCTTCTTCGTCACCGACTTGTACGCGGCGCTGAACTCCAGCGTCGCCGTGCCGGGCAGCTGCTCGGCCTCGACCGCGGCGATCAGCTCGGCCTTGACGCGGTCCTTGACGGCGTCGTCGGCGTTCTGACGCTCCTGCTTGTCGGCGATCTGGTAGATGCCCACGAGCTCGTCGTACGCGCGACCCGCCACGAAGTCGTAGGTCTCCTGGCTGTATGCCGGGAAGACCGGGTACGACTGGATCTCCTTCGCCGCGGAGCCGGCGACGACGTTCTGCGCGGCGACGAGCTCCTTGATGAAGGGCTTCGAGGCCTCGAGGCCCTGCGCGACGACCTCTTCGCTCGGCTTGGTCGCGCCGCCCTTGATGAGGTTCCAGGAGCCCTCGGTGGCCTCGGCCTCGACCATCATGATCGCGACGTCGCCGTCGTCGAGCACGCGGCCGGCGACGATGAGGTCGAACACGGCCTCCTCGAGCTGCTTCGCGGTGGGGAACGCGACCCACTGGTCGGCGTGCTCGCCGTGGCCGGGGACGAGCGCCAGGCGGACACCCGCGATCGGACCCGAGAACGGCAGACCCGAGATCTGGGTCGACAGCGAGGCGGCGTTGATCGCGAGCGCGTCGTAGAACTCGCCCGGCGCGATCGAGAGCACCGTGACGACGATCTGCACCTCGTTGCGGAGGCCGTCGACGAACGACGGGCGCAGGGGGCGGTCGATCAGACGGCAGACGAGGATCGCCTCGGTCGAGGGGCGGCCCTCACGACGGAAGAACGATCCCGGGATCTTGCCGGCGGCGTACGAGCGCTCCTCGACGTCGACGGTGAGCGGGAAGAAGTCGAAGCCCTCGCGGGGGTGCTTGCCGGCGCTGGTGGCCGACAGGAGCATGGTCTCCTCGTCGAGGTACGCGGCGACGGCACCCTGTGCCTGCTGCGCGAGTCTGCCGGTCTCGAACCGGACGGTGCGGGTACCGAAGCGGCCGTTGTCGAGGACGGCTTCGGCGGCGGTGATTTCCGGACCTTCCAAGAGGTCCCTCCTTCTTTGTTTAGCCTCGTCCGGCCGTGTGCCGGGCGAGGGTCAATCGAAGGAGCAGGAACAGGCAGATCTCGGCGCGCGGTGATTCCGCGGACTCGCCAGCGCTGGTCACCAGTCGAAGATCACCCGGCGCTTCTCGCGTCGGGGAACCCACCACAGGGGACCAGCTTCCTGCCGGCCTGCTCCACAATGCCCGTCTCGGGCACGGTGCTCATATTGATTTGAGCGGATGCCCAGGGGCAACCCGCACAAGCCTACCAGCGGGGTCCTCCTTCTCAGGAACCCTGGCGGGCGTCGGATGCCCCGCCTAGGGTGGGGGGCATGAGCACCGACGAGAAGCCGGCGTCCTCGGCATCCGATGAGATGAAGCGCAAGTTCAAGGAGGCTCTCGACAGGAAGAACGCCAACCACCGCCAGGGCGAGTCCCACCTCGACGCGGACTCGGCCATCCACGGCACGCACGGCGCGATGACCAAGCGCGAGTTCCGGCGCAAGAGCGGATAGGAAACATGAGCCTCGGGCCGACCAGAGACCACGCCAGGGCGGCGGGGCACGATCGGGGCGCGCTATGAGCGATTTCCGGGAGCGCGTGCCGGACGACGAGCGCGACGTGCCGATCGACGACGACGTCGAGCTCGAGCTGCCGCCGCCGACCATCGACCCGCTCGAAGCGGTCGAGGAAGACGTCGACGAGCTCGAGTTCGAGGAGCGCGAGTCGGCGATCGAATCGGGCGAGATCGACCCCCACGACTGAGACGCAGGAAGGGAGGGTGCGGCTCCCCGCACCCTCCCTTCCTCGTCCTCCTCAGCGCGAGAGGATGGCGTCGCGCTCGCGGGCGCGCCGCTCCTTGGCCTCGGCCTCGGTGATTGCGGCCTCCTCGAGACCCTGCACGCCGACGGCCTCGGGCGATGCCGACATCCCGTCGTGGTCGTGCCCTGACAGCGTCGTCTCGTCGAACGGCAGCTCTCCGGCGAGGACGCGGCGCGCGCGGCCCGCGTCGAACTCCTTGGTCCAGGTGCCGACGAGCACCGTCGCGACTGCGTTGCCGGTGAAGTTGGTGAGCGCACGCCCCTCCGACATGAAGCGGTCGATGCCGACGATGACGCCCACCCCGTTCACGAGGTCGGGGCGGTAGGCCTGCAGACCGCCTGCGAGGGTCGCCAGGCCTGCGCCCGTCACACCCGCCGCGCCCTTCGAGGCGATGATCATGAAGACGAGCAGGCCGATCTGCTCGCCGATGGACATCGGCGCTCCCATGCCGCTGGCGATGAACAGCGACGCCATCGTGAGGTAGATCGCCGTGCCATCGAGGTTGAACGAGTAGCCCGTCGGCACGGTGATCCCGACGACCGGCTTCGAGACGCCGAGGTGCTCCATCTTCGCGATGAGCCGCGGCAGCGCTGATTCGGACGACGATGTGCCCACGATCAGCAGGTATTCGCGCGCCAGGTACTTCATGAGGCTGAAGAGGTTGACGCGAGCGACGAGGTACAGCAGTGTGCCCAGGATGCCGACGATGAAGACGATGCACGTGATGTAGAAGGCGATCATCAGCGTGCCCAGGGCCCAGATCGCGGCGATGCCCGTGTTGCCGACGACCGCCGCGATGGCTCCGAACGCGCCGATCGGCGCGAGCCACAGGATCATGCCGAGGATGCGGAACACCAGGCTCTGCAGATGCTTGACGGCATTCATGATCGGCGCGCCCTTGTCGCCCATCTGCTGGAGGGCGAAGCCCACCAGCAGCGCGATGAAGAGCACCTGGAGCACGCTCTCCCCGGTGAAGGCCGAGAAGAACGTGGTCGGGATGATGCCGAGGATGAACTCCTGCGTGGTCTTGGCCTCCGCGGTGGACTCGTAGCTCGCGCTGGTCATGTTGAGGCCCTCGCCCGGGTGGAGGAGGTTGCCGACCACGAGGCCGATGGCGAGCGCGAAGGTCGACATCACCATGAAGTACAGCAGCGCGAGCCCGCCGATCCTGCCGACTGTCGCGGCCTTGGCGATGGAGCCCACCCCGACCACGATCGTGCAGAAGATGATGGGTGCGATCATCATCTTGATGAGGGCGACGAAGCCCTCGCCGAGCGGCTTGAGGGCCACGCCGACGTCGGGCCAGACGAGGCCGACGACGGCGCCGAGCACCACCGCGACGATCACGGCGATGTAGAGCCAGGTGTGCTTGTCCCACGCCTGCTTGCCGCGCCTGGCGTTGAAGCCGGGGAGCGTGAACGACGTGGTGCGGGTCGAGAGAGCCATCTTTGCCTCCTGCGGGATGTACGACGGTGTGTCCGCGGTGCCGCACGATCCGGCGGCGTGACCACAGCGTGCGCGCAGGCACCGGCATGGTCCTACTTGTGGTCGTATTGGTCGCGCCCGGACGCTCGGCGCAGCAGCGCGCAGGCGCGAGGATGGATGCGGCGGCATCGAGGAGGAGAGCCATGTCAGCGAAGACAGAGCGCGGCAGCGCGGCATCCCGCGTCTTCGCCGTGGTCGCGCTCTCTGCCGCGGTCATCGTGGCCGCTCTGGCCGGCGTGCTGGTGCTGGACGCGGAACGGTCCGAGAGGGGCGAGGCCGAGGAGGTGACCCGGGCGGTGGCGGCATCCCTCGCCGTCCTTCCCGAAGTGGGCGCCGCGCTGACGGAGGCGGGGGCCTCGGCGCGACTGCAGCCGGTCGCCGAGGACGTGATGACGCGCGCGGGGGTGGACTTCGTGACGATCATGACGCCCGACGGCATCCGCGTGACCCACCGGGACCGGGACCAGATCGGCCGGCACTACCTCGGCACGATCCCCGCAGCGCCGCAAGCGGTCACCGAGGAGTTCACCGGCACGCTCGGCCCCTCCGTCCGCACGATCGTGCCGGTGGAGTCCGCCGGCGAGCTCGTCGGCTGGGTGTCGGTCGGCGTGACGATCGGCAGCATCTGGTCGGACATCGCGCCGCGGCTGCCCTTCGTCGTGTCGATCGCGCTCGCGCTGCTGGCCGCGGGACTGATCGGGGCATGGCTGGCCCGTCGCACCACGCGTCGCCTGGCCGGCGACCTGCCGGCCGGCACGATCCGCGACGCCGTCGCCTCGTACGAGTCGGTGCGCACCCTCGGCGAGGCGCTGCGCGCGCAGACCCATGAGCATGGGAATCGCATGCACACGGCGGTCTCGCTCCTCGAGCTCGGCCGCACGCGCGAGGCGATCGACATCCTCACCGAGACCTCGCGCCAGAGTCAGGAGCTGGTGGATCAGGTCGCCTCCCGCCGGGGCGGCGATCCCACCGTGGGCGCGCTGCTGCTCGGCAAGGCCGCGCAGGCCCGCGAGCGCGGAATCGAGTGGTCGGCCGAGATCGACCCGCAGGCGCCTCGCAGCGCGCTCTCGCCCGTCGACGCGGTGTCGGTCGTCGGGAATCTCATCGACAACGCGATGGATGCCGCGGCCGCCGCTGACGCACCGCGCTGGGTGCGCGTCGCCTTCGGCACCGCGCCCTCGTCGCCGCCCGCGCTGCGCCTGGAGGTGTCCGACAGCGGTTCCGGCGTGCCCGCCGGGGTGCGCGACCGGATCTACGAGCACGGCTTCTCGACGAAGCCGCGAGGCGCGGAGGGGCGCGGTGTGGGATTGGCGCTGGTCCACTCGATCGTGACGGGCGCCGGCGGATCGGTCACCCTGCGGGACCACCCGACGACCTTCGTCGTCACCCTCCCGGCGGGGCCGGACCCATGATCGGCGTCCTGCTCGTGGACGACGACGCGCTCACGCTCGAGCTGCACCGGGAGTACGTCGCGCGCCTGGACGGCTTCCGGGTGGTCGCGGAGTGCACCGGCGCCCGCGCCGCGATCGACGCCGTGCTCACGCGCCACGACGACATCGATCTGGTGCTGCTCGATGTGACCATGCCCGACGGCACGGGGCTCGACGTGCTGCGGCACCTGCGAGCGCGCGGGATCGCCGTGGACGTCATCGCGATCACGGGCGTGCGCGACGCCGAGGTCGTGCGCCAGATGGTCGCGCTCGGGGTCGCCCAGTATCTGGTGAAGCCTTTCGCCTTCGCCGCCTTCCGCGAGCGCCTCGAGCAGTACCGCGAGTTCCGCCGCCGCGCCGTCGAGGCCGCAGGCGCACCCACTCAGGCCGAGATCGATGCGCTGCTGGGGGCGCTTCGCCCCGCCGTGCCGGTGGCGCTGCCGAAGGGGCTCTCCGCCGGTACGCTCGCCCGCATCAGCGACGAGGTCCGCGAGCGCGGTCCGGTCTCGGCCGCGGAGGCGGCGGACCGCCTGGGGATGTCCCGCGTCGCGGCGAGGCGATACCTGGAGCACCTCGTCACGGCCGGCCGAGCGCACCGGGCGCCGCGCTACGGCACCGGCGGCCGCCCCGAGTCGGAGTACGGCTGGGTGCATGACGCCCAGACGCACGGTGGCACCGCGGACGGGTGAGCGGATGCCTCAGCCGGCGCGCTCGGACGCCGCCACGCTCCCCTGCGGGCCGACGAGCACGTACCCGGTGTGCTTGGCGGTGAGCCCGTCACCCGCCGTCGCGCCGCGCAGCCTCCGCCACACCCAGGGCAGCGCGTCACGGCGCAGCCACGAGCCCGGCAGCGCCGGATCGTCGTCGGCGTGGAGGCTCGCGTCGAGCTCGCCCAGCGCTTCGGCGTGCGGAACCCCCAGCGCCTCGGCCGCCCGATACGCCAGGAAGCGGTGTCCCCGCGGGCGCAGGTGCACCTTGTCGTCCGCCCAGAGCTCGGGGTCCCCGATGACCGGAAGCGCCTCGAGGTCGAGCAGCACGGAACCCGTCTCGGCGGCGATGCGCCGCAGCTCCGAGGCGTAGACGGCGAAGCGGCGTGCGAACAGCAGCGCGGCGCGGCGCCGCGGGAGGAACGGCGTCACCAGCAGCACGTCGGCGCCCGCGGCCCGCAGCGCGCGGACAGCCTCCTCGAGCCGGGCCGCCACCGCGACAGGGTCGACCCGCGCGCCCACGAGGTCGTTGGCCCCGATGAGGACTGCGGCGAGGTCGGGACGCAGCGCGAGGGCGTGCGGCAGCTGCTCCTCGACCAGGTGCTGCACCCGACGACTGCGGACCGCGAGGTTCGCATAGCGGAAGGGCGCGCCGGCGCCTGAGGCGTGCGCGAGCAGCTGCGCCAGCCGGTCCGTCCAGCCGCGGTACTGCCCGGCCGGCATACGGGAGGCATCGCACAGCCCCTCCGTGATCGAGTCGCCCAGCGCGACGAGGCGCGACCACGGCCTGGGCGGCGCGGCGGTCGGACCGGGAGCCGCCGGTCTTGTCGCCGCACGCTGCAGCAGCGCGTCGTCGATGGGGCGCAGCATCCGCGCCTCTTCGTAGTGCTCGACCAGCTGCCGGCAGACCGCGCCCCACGATCGGTCGCTGACCGACGCGCGGGCGGCCGCGGCGAAGGCACGGCGCTTGCCGTCGTCGCCCACGAGGTCCGTCACGCGCGCACGCAGGTCCCGCAGATCGCCGGGGCGGTACAGCCACCCGTCGACGCTCGAGCGGACGAGGTCGAGCGGGCCGCCGCTCCCCGTCGCGACGACGGGCACGCCACTGGCGAGCGCCTCCTGGATGGTCTGCCCGAAGGTCTCGCTCTCGCCGGGGTGGACGAACACGTCGAAGCTCGCCATCGCCGCGGCCAGCGCATCGCCGGCGAGGTGCCCGGTGAAGACGGCCCCCGGCAGTCAGCCGAGGACGAAGGGCGACGCCAGGTGCACCACGTCGGGGTCGAACGTGCGGAGGATCGAGGCCAGGCGGGCAGCCCGGGCGAACACGACGCGCACCTGCGGATACGACGGCAGCGGCACCGAGCGCAGCAGCTCCGTGCGGGCCCCGTGCAGGTCGGTCGTGATCTCGCCGGCGCGGGGTGCGATGACCAGCGTGTCGTGGCCTTCGGCGGCGAGGTGACGCAGGATCTGGAGCACGGACCCCGTGACCCCGTTCATGTGCGGCAGGAACGATTCGGCGAGGAGTGCGACTCTCACCCCTCCAGCGTGGCGGCGCGGGCACGTCCTGCCGGCGAGAATCGGCCCCTGCAAGGGAGTGTTCACCCGATGCACCGCGGGAGGTCACCGGACGTGCCCTGTTCCGTCGCCGTTCATCACGCCCGGCTATCAAGGAGCCATGGTCGAGGAGCTTCTGACCGAGATCGCGCACAGCCCCTGGGCGCTGCCGCTGCTGTTCGCCCTCGTCCTGGGCGACGCGTTCCTCGTGGTCATCCCGGGCGAGGCGGCGGTGACGGCGCTCGGCGCGCTGGCCGTATCGGAGGGCCGCCCGGCGCTCGCCGCGATCGTGCTCGTCGCCGCAGCGGCGGCGCTGGCCGGCGACGGCGCCTGCTACCTCGTGGGCCGGACCATCGGGCTGCAGCGCTGGCGGTGGATGCGCGCACCCCGCAGCCAGGCCGCCTTCGCGTGGGCGCGGCTCCGGCTCGAGCGACGTGCGGCGCTGGTGCTGTTCACCGCGCGCTTCATCCCGTTCGCCCGGCTCGCGGTCAATCTCACCGCCGGGGCGACGAGGCTCCCGGCGCCGCGCTACCTCGCCGTCGCGGCCTTCGCAGCCCTCGCCTGGGCGCTCTACCAGGCGCTCGTGGGCGCGGTGGTCGCCACGCTCGTGCCGGGAGGTCCTGTCGCGGCGGTGGTCGTGTCCGTCGCGGTCGCCGTCGGACTCGGGCTCGCGGTCGACGCCGTGCTGGCACGCCGGCTCCGTGCCCGGCGCTCACCCGGCGCCGAGTGAGCCTCGCGACAGGTCAGGATGGAGACGTGGCAGACGCGACCCCTGACGGATACGACGGCGGTTTCCTCGGCATCCCGCTCCCCCTCCCGCAGCCGCTCGGCGACGGCGAGGTCCGCGAGCTGCTGTACCCGCGCTTCACGGTCCTGCTCGACACGGTCCGCCGCCTCGCCATGGCGACCGCGGTGAACATCGACGGCTCGACGCTGCACGACCTTCCTCGCACCGGCCAGTGGCGGCTGGACCCCCGTGTGCCCGCAGCCCAGCAGGCGGGGCCCGAGGTCTACGCCGCCAACGACCTCGACCGCGGTCACCTGGTGCGCCGCCGTGACCCCGGGTGGGGCACGCCGGCCGAGGCCAGGCGGGCGACCGAGGCGACGTTCGCATACCCGAACGCCGCACCGCAGGCGAGCGGCTTCAACCAGTCGAAGGAGCTGTGGCTCGGCCTCGAGGATCACGTGCTCGAGTTCGCCGACACGACCGACCAGCGCCTCAGCGTCTTCACCGCGCCCGTGCTGGCGCCCGACGACCCGCCGTACCGAGGCATCCGGATCCCGCGTCGCTTCTTCAAGGTCGCCGCGTGGGCGTCGGCGCACGACGAGCGGATGCCGCAGCTCGCGGCGGCCGGATTCGTCCTGGACCAGTCCGCGCTGATCGACGTGAGGCAGGGCGCGCTGGCCGTGCCGGCGCTCGGGGCGTTCCGGACGTTCCAGGTGCCGATCGCCGACATCGAGGAGCTGGCCGGCGTAGATCTCGGACCGCTCGTGGAGGCCGACGTGCTGCCGGCCGTCGACGAGCTCAGGGGCGGGGAGGCGCGCGGAGAGGACGAATGGCGTCCCCTCCGCGCACCCGAGGACATCTGCCTCGGATGAGGCCGGGGGCTACTCCCCCGCCAGCCCGCCGAGCAGGTGCCCGAACGAACGGCCCTCGCCGAGATAGTTCGCCGGGTCGAACGGGTCGGCGTCGGTCGCCGGCTCGCGCCGCGCGACCGCGTCGGCGAGCTCGCGCGCACCGCGCTCGATCCGCTCCGCGAGCGGCGCGACGTTGTCTGCCGACGCACCCCAGTCGCTGGAGGCCGCGAAGACGCCGGTGGACACCGGCTCGGCGTGGAGGTACGTGAACAGCGGCCGGATCGCGTAGTCGATCGCCAGCGAGTGACGCGCGGTGCCGGCGTTCGCTCCGATCAGCACCGGCTTGCCGGTCAGCGCGTCGGGGTCGAGCACGTCGATGAACGACTTGAACAGCCCGGAGTAGCTCGTCGAGAAGATCGGCGTCACCGCGATGACCGCGTCGGCCGAGACGACCGCGTTGACCACGGACTCCAGGGCCGGCGGCGCGAAGCCGGTCAGCAGGTTGTTCGTGATGTCGTGCGCGTAGTCGCGCAGCTCGAACACGTCGACCTCGACCTGGATGTCGCGCTCGGTCAGGTGCTCGACGGTCGCGGCGGCGAGCCGGTCGGCCAGCATGCGGGTCGACGACGGGTTCGACAGCCCTGCCGAGACGACGGCGATACGGCGTGCCGTGGTCATGTCAGGCTCCCTTCCGGCCGAGGCCGAACGACGCGCCCGCGGCGGCGCCGGCCTTCGAGGCGGCATCCCGGTAAGGGCTCGCGCCGACGAGGTTGTCGCCGCGGTTGGCTCCGGGAACCGCCTGGCGCGGCGCCTGGTCGCCGTACGCGGCGGCGACCAGGTTGGCGTGGGTCGGGGCATCCGGGACCTCTGACGGCCGGTTCTGCTGCAGCTCCCTGCGCAGCACCGGCACCACCTCGCCGCCCAGGATGTCGAGCTGCTCGAGCACCGTCTTCACCGGGAGGCCGGCGTGGTCGATGAGGAACAGCTGGCGCTGGTAGTCGCCGAACGTCTCGCGCATCGCGGCGTACCGGTCGATGACCTGCTGCGGCGAGCCCACGGTCAGCGGCGTCATCTCGCTGAAGTCCTCGAGGGACGGGCCGTGGCCGTACACCGGCGCGTTGTCGAAGTACGGCCGGAACGCGCTGACGGCGTCCTGCGAGTTCTTCGACATGAACACCTGTCCGCCGAGCCCGACGATCGCCTGCTCGGGCGTGCCGTGGCCGTAGTGCGCGAAGCGCTGGCGGTACAGCGCGATCAGACGCTGGTAGTGCTCCTTCGGCCAGAAGATGTTGTTGGCGAAGAACCCGTCGCCGTAGTACGCCGCCTGCTCGGCGATCTCGGGCGTGCGGATCGATCCATGCCAGACGAACGGCGCGACGCCGTCGAGCGGCCGGGGCGTGGAGGTGAACCCCTGCAGCGGGGTGCGGAACTGACCCTCCCAGTCCACGACGTCCTCGCGCCACAGGCGGTGCAGCAGGTTGTAGTTCTCGATCGCCAGGGGCAGACCCTGGCGGATGTCCTTGCCGAACCACGGATACACCGGGCCGGTGTTGCCGCGGCCGATCATGAGATCGGTGCGACCCTCCGACACGTGCTGGAGCATCGCGTAGTCCTCGGCGATCTTCACCGGGTCGTTGGTGGTGATGAGGGTCGTCGCGGTGGACAGGATCAGGCGCTCGGTCTGCGCGGCGATGTACGCGAGGGTCGTCGTCGGCGACGACGACCAGAACGGCGGGTTGTGGTGCTCGCCCAGCGCGAAGACGTCGAGCCCCACCTCCTCGGCGTGCTTGGCGATCTCGATGGTCGCCTTGATGCGCTCGGCCTCACTGGGGGTGGTGCCGTTCGTCGGGTCCTCGGTGATGTCGCTCACCGTGAAGATTCCGAACTGCATTCCCGACCACGTGGTGCTCTCGCTCACGATCGCTTCTCCGCTCTTTCGCCGTGCGGGTTCTCCGTCGCGGACGAATCTATGCAAATGAATGTATATCGTGCAACGTGTGCAGGTCGAGGTTATTCCCTAATCCAGGCGGAGCCGATCGACGGCCGCCTGGATCGCGACGGCGGCGGCGCCTCGCGCCCAGGCGGTGAACCCCGAGTCGTCGACATAGAGCCGCACCGCGTCCGCCCGCGGATCGCGCCCCGCCGCGACCGCCGCGCGGACGCGCTCCTCGGCGATGTCGAAGAGGGCGATCCCCTCCCCTGCGAGCACCGCCGCGGGCTGGAACGTGAGATTGGCCGCGAGCGCGATGAACCGCCCGAGCGCATCCGCCGCCGTATCGACGACCGCGAGCGCGGCAGGATCGCCCGCGGACGCCAGCTCGAGGACCTGCGGGTAGCCCACCGTGCGCTGGAGCGCCGCGGAGACCTGCGCGGCGATCGAGCCGGACGTCAGCATCGCCTGCGAGCAGCCGCGGTGGCCCGACGGACAGAGCGGGCCGCTGTCGGAGAGCGGGATGTGGCCGCCGAAGCCCAGCCCGGCCTCGGTCGATCGCACGACCTCACCGTCGACGACGAGCCCGTAGCCGACGCCGGCGCCGATGGTGATGACGAAGAAGCCCGGGATGCCGCGCCCGAGCCCGAACCACCTCTCGGCTTCGCTGAGCGCGATGACATCGTTCTCGAGGACGACGGGGACGCCGAGCCCGCGCTGGAGAAGTGCGCCGAAGGGGACGTCCTCCCACTCGAGGAACGGCGCGTAGCGGGCGATCGCGCCGTCGACGGCGCCACCCAGGGCCACGCCGGCACCGATCACGCCGTCCACGCCGATCGCGGCCACCGCATCGGCGATCTGCGCCGCGACCGCCTCGGGCTCGTGCGAGCGCAGGGCCTCGGTGCGCTGCGCGAGCAGGTCCGCGCGGACGTCGGTGGCGACGACGTGGATCGCGTCGCCGGTGATCTTGACGCCGATGAACCGCCCCAGCCCGGGCGCGACGTCCAGCGGGCGCACCGGGCGACCGACCGAGCCGTCGGCGAGGTCCTCGAGCTCGACGAGGTATCCGCGGTCGAGGAACGGCTTGGCGAGCCGGGTGAGACTCGCCGGCGACAGGCCGAGGCGGCTCGTCAGGGCGCTGCGGGCGATCGGCCCGTGGATCAGCACGGCCCGTGCGAGCGCGCGTTCACTGTCCGTCAGCATCGGCGATGAACCTCCTCGACCCCGAAATGGTTCCATTGTGGCACCAATGGGCCGTTCTCCCCGGGAGATGGTCACTGGAGGCGACTCTTGCTCCCTGCATTAGTTCCATGGTAGAACTAACTCATGCACCGCAGCGACTCGCAGCTCGACGCCGAGCAGACCGTGACCACCTCCGCTCCGCACGTCCTCCACCTGACTCGAGGCGGCACGAGCGTCGTGCTGGACCTGGACGCGTCGCCCGGTCCGTCGATCGTGCACTGGGGCGCCGCGCTGACCGGCTCCACGCCCGCCACCCTGCGGGGGACGGCGATCGCCGCCCGCGCTCAGCGCGTGTCGGGCGGCCTGGACGCGACCCCCGCTCTCTCGCTCGTCCCCGTCGCGGCCGACGGCTGGTTCGGGACGCCCGGGCTCGAGGGACACCGCGACGGCAGCGGTGTCAGCATCCGTCTCGCGACCGTCGACGTGCAGGCCGCCGAGCATCGCGCGAGCATCGCCCTGGCAGACGCCGAAGCCGGCCTCGCGGTCCGGGTGGAGCTGCGGCTCGGACCGAGTGGTCTGCTCCACCAGCGGATCACGGTCCGCAACACCGGCGCCACCGACTACACGCTCCAGTCGCTCCAGACGACGTTCCCCGTCCCCTCCGACGCGACCGAGGTGTTCGACACGACCGGGCACCACCTGCGCGAGCGCTCGCCGCAGCGGCGGCAGCTCGGGATCGCCACGCACGTGCGGGAGAGCCGTCGCGGCCGCACCGGCGCCGATTCCACGATCGTGCTCGCCGCGGGCCGGCCCGGCTTCGGCTTCGAGCGCGGCCGCGTGCACGGCATCCACGTCGCATGGAGCGGCAACCACCGCGTCCTCGCCGAGCGGACCGTGACCGGCGACGCGTTCCTCGCGGGCGGCGAGCTGCTCCTGCCCGGTGAGGTGGTGCTCGCGCCCGGCGCCGCGTACAGCTCGCCGTGGGTGATCGGCTCGTGGGGCGACGGCCTCACGGCGCTGTCGCACCGCTTCCACGACGAGTGGCGCGCCCGCCCCCAGCACCCGCGGCGCCCGCGCCCGGTGACGCTGAACACCTGGGAGGCGGTCTACTTCGATCACTCGCTCGAGCGCCTCACGGCGCTGGCCGATGCGGCGGTCTCCGTCGGCGTGGAGCGCTTCGTCCTCGACGACGGCTGGTTCGAGGGCCGGCGCGACGACACCGCGGGCCTCGGCGACTGGACCGTCGACCGCGAGGTGTGGCCGCACGGCCTGCACCCGCTCATCGACCACGTCCGGGCGCTCGGCATGGAGTTCGGCCTCTGGGTCGAGCCCGAGATGGTCAACCCCGACAGCGAGCTGGCGCGACGGCATCCCGACTGGATCCTCCGTGGGCGGATGTCGCTGCCGCCGTCCGGTCGGCAGCAGCAGGTCCTGGACCTGTCGATCCCCGACGCGTACGCCCACATCGCCGCACGCCTGCACGCGCTCCTGGACGAGTACCCCATCGCGTACCTCAAGTGGGACCACAACCGCGACCTCGTCGACGCCGCCGGCGGACCGGCCGGCGCAGCTCGCGTGCACGCCCACACCCTCGCCGTCTACCGCCTGCTGGACGAGCTCAAGGCCGCACACCCGGGACTGGAGATCGAGAGCTGCGCCTCGGGCGGCGCCCGGGTGGACCTCGGCATCCTCGACCGCACCGATCGCGTGTGGACCAGCGACAGCCTCGACCCGCTCGAGCGCCTCGAGAACCAGAAGCACACCGGGCTGGTCGTCCCTCCCGAGATGCTCGGCATGCACCTCACCAGCCCCGTCGTCCACTCGTCCGGCCGCACGGTCTCGCTCGGCCTCAGCGGCGCGGTCGCCCTGTTCGGCCACTTCGGCATCGAGTGGGACCTCACCACGGTCGACGAGCGCAAGCGCGAAGAGATCGCGGAGTGGGTGGCGCTCGCCAAGCGCCTGCGCCCGCTCATCGCGAGCGGGCGCGTGGTGCACGTCGACGGCACGGAGCCCGGCATCGACGTGCGCGGCGTCGTGGCGGCCGACGCCGCCTCCGCCGTCTTCACCGTCGTGCAGACCGCCTCGAGCGCCGCCTACCCGGCGGGACGGGTGCGGATGCCGGGGCTCGACCCCGCCCGCGTCTACCGGGTGCAGGTGCGGATGCGTGACGGCGAGGACGCCGGCCAGTCGCCCCTCGAATGGGCGGGCGCCGAGATCGTGATGACCGGCCTGGAGCTGGCCGAGGCCGGCGTCCGTCCTCCCGTCCAGCGTCCGCAGCAGGCGATGGTCCTCGAGATCACCGCAGCGGGCTGAACGGACCACCATCCATCCACGCGCAAGGAGGCGCACCATGAGAACCAGTCATCGACGATGGGTCCGGCCGCTCGCGGCTCTGACCGTCGCCGCAGCGGCCGCCGCGATCGGCGGCTGCGCACAGCAGCCCGGCGACGGGGTGACCGAGCTGAACTTCTTCCAGTTCAAGGGCGAGGCCCTCGAGGACTTCAACGAGATCATCGCGGACTTCGAGGCCGAGAACCCCGACATCAGGGTGGTGCAGAACCAGGTCGCCGACGCCGACACGGCGATCCGCACCCTGCTGGTGAAGGACCGCGTCCCCGACGTCATCACGCTCAACGCCAACGGGAACTTCGGCAGGCTGGCGCAGGCCGGCGTGTTCTACGACTTCTCCGATGAGCCGGTGCTCGAGACGATCAACCCGGCGGTGCAGGAGATCCTCGCCGACCTCGGCACCTACGGCGACGAGGTGAACGGGCTCGGCTACGTCAACAACGCCAACGGCGTCATCTACAACCAGGACATCTTCGAGGAGCAGGGGCTCGAGGTGCCCGAGACGTGGGACGAGTTCATCGCCGTGTGCGATGCCCTCGAGGCCGCGGGCATCCAGCCGTTCTACGGCACGCTCGCCGATTCGTGGACCGCCATCCCGTCGTGGAACGCCCTCGGTGCGTATCCCGCGCAGGACGGCTTCTTCGACAAGATGCGCGAACAGGGCGAGGACGTGGGACCGAACTCGGAGGTGTCGTTCCAGAAGGACTTCGCCGAGGTCATGGACCGGCAGTACCAGCTGTACTCGTACATGCAGGAGGGCTACCGCGGCAGGACGTACGACGACGGGAACGCGGCGTTCGCCCGCGGCGAGTCGGCGATGCTCCTGCAGGGCATCTGGGCGACGAATCCGATCACGCAGGTGAACCCCGACATCCGGATGGGCATCTTCCCCTACCCGACCGACGAGCCCGGTGAGAGCCTCCTCGTCTCCGGCGTCGACGTGGTGTTCACGCTCGGCAAGGACAACCCGAAGCACGACGCGGCGATGCGGTTCATCGAGTACGTGTTCCAGCCCGACGTCATCGAGCGCTTCGCCGCGTCGCAGAACATGATCCCCTCGGTCGAGGGCGCCGAGCTGAGCGACGACCCCGCCCTGCAGTCCGTCCGCCCCTACTTCGAGGATCAGCGGATCACCGGCTTCATCGACCACCAGATCCCGCCGTCGATCCCGCTCATCCCCACCGATCAGCAGTTCCTCTTCGACGGCGACGCCGAGGCCGCGCTGAAGACCCTCGACAGCGAGTGGGCCAAGGTGGCCGCCCGCACGATCCCCGTGACGGAGGAGTGACATGACAACCCTCACCCAGGCGGTCCGCTCGAGCTCGACGGGCGCCTCCGGCAAGCGCGCCGCCCGCCTGCGCAGCGACAGCCGCCGCGCACCGTCGACCTACTACTGGATGGTGTGGCCCGCGGTGATCGCCTTCGCCGCCTTCCACACGCTCCCGGTCGTCGTCGGCATCTTCTTCAGCTTCACCAACTACGCCGGGTACGGCGCTTGGAACTTCGTCGGTCTGTCGAACTACCTGAACCTGTTCAAGGACGACCGCGTGCTGCAGGCGTACGGCTTTTCGTTCCTGTTCGCGATCGTGGCGACGATCCTCACGAACGCGTTCTCGCTGGCGATCGCGCTCGGCCTCAACGCCAAGATCAGGGCGCGGAACTTCTTCCGAGGCGTCTACTTCGTCCCCTACATCCTCGCGATCCTGGTGATCGGCTACGTGTTCCAGTTCTTCTTCTCGAACTCGTTGCCGAAGATCCTGTCGGGCATCCCGGTCTTCCGGGACAACATCCTGACGAACGAGACGTGGGCATGGACCGCGATCGTCGCGCTGGCCGTCTGGCAGGCGTGCGCGTTCGCGATCATCATCTACCTGTCGGGTCTGCAGACGATCCCGGCAGAGCTCTACGAGGCGTCGTCGCTGGACGGTGCGTCACCCTGGCGGCAGTTCCGCTCGATCACCTTCCCGCTCATCGGCGCCTTCTTCACCATCAACGTCGTGCTGAGCCTGAAGGGCTTCCTTCAGGTGTTCGACCCGATCGTCGCGCTCACCAACGGCGGACCGGGGACGTCGACCGAATCGGTCACGCTCCTGATCTTCCGCGGCGGCTTCTCCGGCGGGGAGTTCGCCTACCAGACGGCCAACGCGGTGATCTTCTTCATCGTCATCACGGTCGTCTCGCTCTTCCAATTCCGGGTCCTTCAGCGCAGAGAGGCCGATTTCTGATGACCACCACGACCAACACGGCATCGCAGCTCGAGCAGGAGGCCGATGCCGTCACGGCGAACGGCCGCCGGCGACGCCGCGCCGAGCCCGACGACGACACGCGCAAGACCAACTGGTGGGCCACGGCTCTCATCGCAGTCTGCTCGCTCACGGTCCTGATCCCGCTCTACCTGGCGGTGGTGGTCGCGCTCAAGACGCCCGACCAGCTCAGCGCGGGCACCGGGTTCGAGCTGCCGAACCCGATCCGCTGGGAGAACTTCGCCGACGCGTGGGTGCGCACCAGCTTCCCGCAGGCGCTGCTGAACACGGCGATCATCACCGTCGGGTCGGTGGTGTTCACGCTGCTGACGAGCTCGATCGTGGCCTACGCCCTCGCCCGCAACCTCCACCGGCCGTTCTTCAAGGGTGTGTTCTTCTACCTGCTGGCGGCACTGTTCATCCCGTTCCCGATCATCATGCTTCCGCTGGTGAAGCAGACCTCGATCCTGGGGCTGGACAACCAGGCCGGCATGATCATCCTCTACACGATCTACGGGCTGTCGCTGAACATCTTCATCTACACCGCGTACATCCGTTCGATCCCGATCGAGCTCGAGGAGGCGGCGAGGGTCGACGGGGCGAGCACGTGGCGGGTGTTCTGGCAGGTCGTCTTCCCGTTGCTCATGCCGATGAACGCCACGGTCGGCATCCTCACGTGCGTGTGGGCGTGGAACGACTTCATCATGCCGCTGGTCGTGCTGACGGAGCCGTCGGCGAGGACCCTGCCACTCGCGCAGTACGTCTTCCAGGGGCAGTTCAACACCGACTACACGGTGGCGTTCGCGTCCTATCTGATGGCGATGGCGCCGCTGCTCATCGTCTACATCTTCAGCCAGCGCTGGGTGATCTCCGGCGTCACCCGGGGCTCCATCAAGTAGCCGATCAGGCGAACGGACGACGGATGCCGCCACCGACGCCGGTGGCGGCATCCATCGCGTCGTCATCTCACGGATAGTCTGGTTGGGCCCGCGCGAGAGGTGACGATGACCGGCAGCAGCAGCCCACCCACGGCGACCACGCCGACGGGGTCGATCCCCCGGCAGAAGCGGCGCACGCCGTTCTGGGACAACGCGCGATTCGCGTGCATCGTGCTCGTGGTGCTCGGCCACGCGGTGCAGCGCCTGACATACGACTCCGACATCGCGCTGAGCCTGTACCTGCTGATCTACGCGTTCCACATGCCGGCGTTCGCCATCATCTCGGGGTACTTCTCGAAGTCCGACGCCCCGACCCGCCGGCAGATGGCCCGGGTCATCACCGACATCCTCGTGCCGTACGTGGTGTTCGAAGGCCTGTGGACGCTCACGAAGTGGCTCGTCGAGGGGCAGGCCAACCCCAACCTCACTCAGCCGTCGTGGACCCTGTGGTTCCTGCTCGCGCTCGGCATCTTCCGCGTGGTCCTCCCCTATCTCGCGCTGCTGCGCTGGCCGCTCGTGTGGACGGTCGTCATCTCGATCGGTGCGGGCTACCTGCCCAACATCGACTCGACGTTCTCGCTGTCGCGCACTCTGGGACTGCTGCCCTTCTTCACGCTCGGATGGTGGCTGCGCGAGCACGACGTCGTCGCGCGCCTGCGCCTGCTCGACCGTCGCCCCTGGTGGGTGTTCGCGGGCGGACTGGGCCTGTTCGCGCTCGCGGCGTGGGCGGCGTGGTTCTTCGTCGACCAGTGGCGCGAGATGAATCTGCGGGAGTGGCTGTTCTACGACGAGAACTACGCGGCGATCGGCGGCACCCAGTGGTGGGCCGGCGGCGGGCGGCTCGCGCTCATGATCATCGCCGTGCTGCTGTCGGCAGCCTTCTTCGCCCTGGTCCCCCGTGACACCCACTGGTGGACGCACTTCGGCCAGTACACGATGTACGTCTACCTGCTGCACTCGTTCGTGCTCTACCCGTTCCGCGAGAGCGGGGTGCTGCGCAACGCCGAGCCGACGTGGCTATGGCTGCCGCTGGTGATCGTCATGTCGGTGGTCATCGCGCTGGGCCTGGCCACCAGACCCGTCCGCAGGCTGTTCCGCCCGCTGATCGAGCCGCGGCCCGCGTGGCTGTTCGCCGATCGGACGCTCGCAGGCCGGGAGGGACGGCGGAGCGACCCCACGGGTTCGCGTCGGCCGCGCGAACAGCCCAGGACGCCGCGGGCGGATCCGCGCCAGAACGGCTGAGCCGCGCCGCGGTCACCCTGCGGCGCGCAGGTACCGCTCGCCGAGGCGGCGGAGGTGCGGCACCAGCTCGGCGGGCGCGTCGACGGTGAAGTCCATGCCGAGCATGCCGATGTAGGCCGCGATCGTCTCGAGGCTGTCGGCGCCGGTGACCAGGACCGAGGCGGTGGCGTCCACGGCCTCGACGACGCCGACGGTGGGGTTGATGCGTGCGACAACGGCCTCGGCGGGCGCGGCGATCCGGAGGCGCGCGTGGACGTTCCATCCGCCCGCGGCGATCGAGCGGAGCGCGAACGCGGTGAAGTCCCCTCCCGGAACGGGCACCGGCTCGAAGACGCGGCGGGTGGGCATCCTCGGCTCGATCCAGTCCAGCCGGAACGTCTCCCACTCGGCGCTGTCCGGATCGCGCGCCACGAGGTACCAGCGACGCTGCCAGCTGAGGAGCCGGTACGGCTCGACGCGGCGCGGGACCCCGCGGTCGTCGAACCGCAGCCACTCCCGCCCGTGCACGGCCTGCGCGACCGCTCTCAGCACGTGCGGATCGACCTCCGGATCGGGGGCATCCGTCGCGACGTCCTCGGGTCCGCTGTCGACCGTGGCGGCGACCGCGTCGACGGTCGGACGCAACCGCTCGGGCAGCACCTGAAGCAGCTTCGCCAGAGCCCTCGCCCCGGCTTCGTCCACTCCCGCGATCCCGCGCGCCACCCGGAGGCCGATGGCGGCGGCGACGGCCTCCTCGTCGTCCAGCAGCAGCGGCGGCAGCTTGCCGCCCGCGGCCAAGCGGTACGAGCCGGCGCGGCCGCGCTCGGCCTCGACAGGATACCCGAGCGATCGGAGGCGCCCCACGTCGTTGCGGACCGTGCGCACCGACACGTCCAGCCGGGCCGCCAACTCGGGTCCCGGCCAGCGCGGGCGGCTCTGCAGGAGCGCGAGGAGCGCGAGCATGCGGGCGGACGTCGCGGCCATGGATCTCGATTCGAAAAGGCCCGGATAACAGGAAGGAAGCGTACCTGATTCGACCGTAACGTCGGAGACATGAACACCGCAACCACTTCCCCCGCCGGCATCCGCCCCTTCCGCATCGACGTGCCGCAGGCAGCTCTCGACGACCTGAACGGGCGGCTCGCGCGCACCCGTCTCCCGCAGCCGGCGCCCGGCGACGACTGGGAAGCAGGCACCCCCAACCACTACCTGTCCGAGGCGGTCGCCCGCTGGCGCGACGGCTTCGACTGGCGCGCGGTCGAGGCGCGGATGAACAAGCTGCCGCACTACACCACCGACATCGACGGGCAGACCATCCACTTCGTCCACGTCCGCTCCCCTCACCCCGACGCGACGCCGCTCCTGCTGGCCCACACCTACCCCGGGTCGTTCGCCGACTACCTCGACGTGATCGGACCGCTCGTCGACCCCGTCGCCCACGGCGGTCGCCCGGAGGACGCCTTCGACGTCGTCGTCCCCGACGCACCCGGCTTCGGGTTCAGCCAGCCCGTGACGGACGCGGGCTGGACCGTCGCCCGCGTCGCCGCGGCGTACGACACCCTCATGCGCCGGCTCGGCTACGACTCCTACGGGATCCACGGCAGCGACAACGGCGCGATGGTGGCCCGCGAGCTCGGGCTGCTCGGTCCCGAGGGCTTCCTGGGACTGCACGTGCTGCAGCTGTTCTCCTTCCCCTCCGGCGATCCGGCCGAGTTCGAGAGGCTCGAGCCGCAGGACTACGCCGGGCTGGAGCACATGCAGTGGTTCCAGTCCGTGGGGGCGTACAACACGATGAATGCCGCCCGGCCGCAGACGATCGCCGCGGCGCTGTCGGACTCGCCGGTCGGTCAGCTCGCGTACTCCGAGCTGTTCAACTCCTTCGGCAACGGGACGGCGCTCGTGCCGCTGGACGCGATCCTCACCGAGGTCAGCGTGGCATGGTTCGCCAACGCCTCGGCCGGCATGAGCCGCGCCTATCGCGACAACGCCCTTCTCGAGTCGGAGCCCCGCGTGAGCGGCGCCCGCACCGGCGTCGCGGTCTTCAAGGACGACTTCCAGACGATCAGGGTGTTCGCCGAGCGCGACAACACGAACATCGTGCACTGGAGCCGCTTCGAGCGCGGCGGGCATTATGCGGCGCTCGAGGTGCCCGAGCTCGTCGTCGAGGATCTCCGCACCTTCTTCGCCCGTCCCTGACTGAACACGGGCGGGAGAAACGGGAGGCAACAAACGGGCGGATGCCGCGGCATCCGCCTAGCCTCGCCTCATGACCGACCTCAACCTGCCGATCCTCGACCTGTCCCGGCTCGACGCGGGTCCGGAGGCCGCCGCGCGGTTCCGCGACGACCTGCGCGCCGCGACCCACGACGTGGGCTTCTTCTACCTCACCGGCACCGGCGTCACGCCCGAGCTGGAGGGTCGGCTGCATCGCGCGGCCCGCGACTTCTTCGCCCTGCCCGAGGCCGACAAGCTCGCGATCGAGAACGTGAACAGCCCGCACTTCCGCGGGTACACGCGCGTCGGCGGCGAGCGCACGCAGGGCGAGGTCGACTGGCGCGAGCAGATCGACATCGGTCCCGAGCGCGACGCGGTCGCCGACCCGGCGGCCCCCGACTTCGCGCGCCTCATCGGCCCGAACCTGTGGCCCGCGGCGCAGCCGGAGCTCCGCGAGGTCGTGTCGGAGTGGCACGACCACCTCTCGGGGGTCGCCCGCAAGCTGCTGCGGGCGTGGGCGCTCTCGCTCGGCGCCCCCGAGACGTACTTCGACGAGCACTTCGGCGAGCCGTCGACGCTCATCAAGATCGTCCGCTATCCGGGCAAGGACGACCCGGCGCCCCAGCAGGGCGTGGGGGCGCACAAGGACTCCGGCGTGCTGACGCTGCTGTGGGTCGAGCCCGGCAAGGGCGGCCTGCAGGTCGAGCGCGACGGACAGTGGGTCGACGCGCCGCCGGTGCCGGGCGCGTTCGTCGTCAACATCGGCGAGCTGCTCGAGTACGCGACGCAGGGCTACCTCATCGCGACGAAGCACCGGGTCATCTCGCCGCGCTACCCCGACGACCGCATCTCGGTGCCCTTCTTCTTCAACCCCGCGCTCGACAAGCGCCTCCCGCTCATCGAGCTGCCTGCTGACCTCGCCGCCCAGGCTCGCGGCGTCACGCAGGATCCGGCCAACCCGATCCACGCCCTCTACGGCGAGAACGCCCTCAAGTCTCGCCTGCGGGCGCACCCCGACGTCGCGGGGATCCACCACGCGGATCTCGTCGCCGCCCGCGCCGCGACGGGGTGAGGCATCCGTCCCCCTCCGCAGCGAGGCCGCCGACCGCTCCCGGCAACGATGAAGGCCTCCCCACACCGTGGGGAGGCCTTCTCAAGAATGTTTTGCGCGATTGAACGCTGGCTGCGATTAGCGGCGGAGTCCGAGACGCTCGATCAGCGACCGGTAACGGTTGATGTCGATGTCCTGGAGGTAGCCGAGCAGACGACGGCGCTGACCGACGAGCAGGAACAGCCCACGACGCGAGTGGTGGTCGTGCTTGTGCTCCTTGAGGTGCTCGGTGAGGTCCTTGATGCGCTGCGTCAGCATCGCGACCTGCACCTCGGGGGATCCGGTGTCACCGGGGTGCGTCGCGTACTCTTCGATGATCGCCTTCTTGACGTCTGCATCCAGTGCCATAGGTGATCCCCTCTCTCCTTGTTGCGCGGTGCCCGTCACCCGATGTGCGAGCTCTCTTTCTCCGCGGCCGATCCAACGGCAACCTGAAGAGTCTACCAGCAGCGGGATGCCACGGCGAACCGGACGACGTGCCCGCGCGGGTACGCTCGAACCCGTGCAGCACGCGGGGGTCGGGGAGTGAGCGCGCCCGGAGAGCATCGCAGCCACTTGATCGATCTGCGGCCGTTCCGCGCCAGTCCCGCGTTCACGCGGATGTGGATCGGGTCGACGCTGGCGGGTCTGGGCGGCCAGCTCACGATCGTCGCGATCATGCTCCAGATGTACGACATCACCGGGTCGACGTTCGCCGTCTCGATGATCGCGGTCGCCGGGCTCGTTCCCATGATCGTCGCCGGCATCTACGGCGGCATGCTGGCCGACGCGTTCGACCGCCGCGCCATCGCGCTGCTCGCCGCCTCCGTGACGTTCGCGTCGACCGCCGTGCTGGCCGTCCTCGCGTGGACGGGCATGGAGACGGTCTGGTGGCTGTACGGCTTGAGCATCGTCAACTCCGCGGCGAACTCGATCGTGCTGGCGACCCGCCAGGCGATCGTGCCGCGGCTGCTCCCCCGCGAGCTGCTGCCGGCGGCATCCGCTCTCGGGGGCATCACGGTGGGCATCATGGTGATGGCCGGTCCTGCCCTCGCCGGTGTGCTCGTGGCCCTCACCGGCTACGCGTGGACGTACACCCTCGACGTGGTGCTGATGCTGTCGCTGTTCCTCGGCCTCTGGACGCTGCCCGCGCTCCGCCCCGAGGGCGCGGTCGTCCGGCCCGGCCTCGAGTCGCTCCGCGACGGGTGGCGGTTCCTCAGGCGCGCGTCCAACATCCGCCTCCAGTTCGTCCTCGACATCATCGCGATGACCTTCGGACAGCCGCTGTCGCTGTTCCCCGCGATCGGCGCCGTCCTCCTCGGCGGAGGACCGATCACGACGGGGCTGCTCACCGCCGCGATCGCCGCGGGCGCGTTCGCGTCGAGCCTGTTCTCGGGCCGCGTCGGCGGCATCCGACGACAGGGTCTGGGCATCGAGCGGGCGATCCTCGTCTACGGCGGCGCCATCGGCGCGCTCGGGCTCGTGCTCGGCGCGGCCGCCCTCGGCTGGTTCGCCCCGGTGGGCGTCGACGCCGACACCCCGAACCTCGTGCTCATCTCGCTCGCGTGCGTCGTGCTCGCCGTCGCGGGAGCGGCCGACAACATCAGCTCCATCTTCCGCAACACCATGGTGCAGGCGGCGGTGCCCGACGCGATCCGCGGCCGCCTGCAGGGGATCTTCATCGTCGTGGTCGCGGGCGGGCCGCGTCTCGGGGCGCTCTACGCGGGAGTGCTCGCGACGCTCACCGCGCTGTGGTTCCCGCCGCTCCTGGGCGGTCTCGTCATCCTCGCCCTCGTCGCCACGCTCGTGCGGCTCAGCCCCCGCTTCCGCGACTACGACGCCGAGAACCCGGTCCCGTAGCCGAACGGCCGCACTTCGGCGGATTTCGGACGTCGCATCCCGCGACGCGCGCCGCGGGACGCGGGCGGTCGTACCGTGGGCTCCATGGTCACGACGCAGACGGCTCCCCCGGTGCGCGCCACCCCCGCGCCCACGGCGCGGTGGGTCAGCGTGCAGTTCGTGCTCGCGGGAATCGTCTGGGGCTCGAGCTTCCTGTTCATGAAGGTCTCGCTCACCGGCATCTCCCCCGGCCAGGTGGCCTGGACCCGCATCCTGCTGGGGGCGCTGACGCTCGGCGCCCTCGTGCTGCTGCGCCGCGAGCACCTGTCGCGGAGTCTCCGCGTGTGGGGGCACCTGACGGTGCTGGGACTCACGTTCTGCGTGATCCCGTTCCTGCTCTTCTCCTGGGCCCAGCAGCACGTCACGTCGGGTGTGGCGAGCATCTTCAACGCGACCACTCCGATCATGACGGCGATCATGGCGTGGCTGGTGTTCCGGGTCGAGCGCCTCAACGTGCTGCAGGTGCTGGGCATCGGGGTGGGGATCGTGGGAGCGGTCGTCATCATCGCGCCGTGGGAGGGGATCGCCTTCGACGGCAGCCTCGTCGCCGAGCTCGCGATCCTCGGAGCGACGGCCAGCTACGGCTTCAGCCTCGCCTACATGCGGCGCTTCGCATCGAACACCGGGATGTCCGCCCTCGCCTTCACGTTCGGCTACATCGCCATGGCCGGTGTGGTGATGGCGCTGCTGACGCCGTTCCTCGTGCTCACCCCGGTGCGCCTGGACCCGTCCATCGTCGCGAGCCTGCTGATGCTGGGCTGCCTCGGCACGGGCATCGCCTACGTCTGGAGCCAGAACACGGTGCGGGCGTGGGGACCGACCCGCGCCTCGACGGTCACGTACATCACGCCGGTCGTCGGCGTCCTGCTGGGCATCCTGGTGCTCGGCGAGACGATCACCTGGAACGAGCCGGTCGGCGCGCTCGTCATCTTCCTCGGCATCCTGCTCGCCCAGGACCGCCTCCGCCGCCGCACCGCTTGAGCGCGGGGGCGCAGCGCGGCGGACGGACGTAAACGAACGAGAAGCGGATGCCTCGCGCCGAGGCATCCGCTTCTCGAATCGCTCACTCGGGCTGGTGCGCGCCCTGCAGGTCGAGGGTGATGGTGATGTCTTTGCCGACCAGGACGCCGCCGGTCTCCAGTGCGGCGTTCCAGGTGAGGCCGAACTCCTCGCGGTTGACGACGGTCTTCGCCGTCGCGCCGGCCTTGTAGTTGCCCCACGGGTCGACGCCGAAGCCGCCGAAGTCGAACTCGAACGTGACCGGCTTGGTGATGCCGCGGATGGTCAGGTCGCCGTCGACGAGGAAGTCGCCGTTCTCGACGCGTGCGCCGGTGGAGCGGAACTCCATCGTGGGGTGGTTCTCGACATCGAAGAAGTCCGCCGAGCGCAGGTGGTTGTCGCGCCCCTCGTCCTTGGTGTCGACGGAGGCCACGTCGACGCTGGCCACCACGGTCGCCTCGAGCGGGTTCTCGGGAGCCACGAGCGTCGCGCTCTTCATGCCGAAGGTGCCGCGCACCTTGGAGATCATCATGTGACGCACGCTGAAGGTCACTTCGCTGTGCGCGGGGTCGAGCACCCAGGTGCCCGTCTTGTAGCCGGGGATGTCGATGGCGGTGGCGTCGGTCATATCGGTCCTTCGTCGTGGTTCGCGGGAGCGCCCGCTGCTGCGGGCACACGGGGTGGAACGCCGACGAAGGATGGTTCTATTCCCGTGAATAAAAGTTCCCGGTCGCGGAAACGACGGAGGGAGCGGACGCCGCAGCATCCGCTCCCTCCGATCGGGTCGAGACGTCAGCCCACCGAGATGAGGTCGATGACGAAGATCAGCGTCTTGCCGCCGAGGAAGTGGCCGCCGGCGGGACCGTAGGCGAGGTGCGGCGGGATCACGAGCTCGCGGCGACCGCCCTCCTTCATGCCCGGGATGCCGTCCTGCCAGCCCTGGATGAGGCCGCGGAGCGGGAACTGGATGCTCTCGCCGCGGTTCCACGACGAGTCGAACTCCTCGCCGGATTCGTACTCGACGCCCACGTAGTGGACGGTCACGGTGTCGCCGGGCTTCGCCTCGGCGCCCTCGCCCACGACGATGTCGCGGACGACGAGGTCGGCCGGGGCCGGGCCGGCGGGTGCGTCGATCTCGGGCTTGGTGCGGTCGTCAGTCATGACTCCATCCAAGCACGCCTGTCACGGGCGGCGCAGGCGGGTTCACTCCCGGCGTACGCCGGGAGGACGGAAAGACTCAGCGCTCGGTGCCGCGGCGATGCCTGCGTGCCTACCGAGCGCTGAGTTGACCTGATCACAGCTTGCCGGGGGCCCCGACGCGGTGTCAAGGGCTACGGGGCGAACATGGCCGCCCGTGCCGCGGCGGTCTTGGCCAGCAGATCCCGCTCCTCGGAGGCGGCCAGCGGGTCGCGGCCGGTGATCGCGCGCTGGCGTGTCGCGGCCAGGGCCGTGGCATCCGCTATGAACGTCCTCATCAGCGCCGAGCGGTCGCCGCGCAGGGTGCGCGCCCACGCGAGCGCCGCCTTGCGGCCGGCCGATGTGGCCAGCATGTCGACCTCCTGCGGCGTGAACCACCCCGCAGCGGCGTAGTCGCCCAGCCGACGTCTGGTCAGCCGGGACTCCTCGCGGCGCAGCGCCACGATACCCAGGATGAACCCGATGAACAGGGGCACCTGCAGGGTCAGGTAGAGGAAGAAGAAGTCGCCGAACATCGCCGAGCCGTTCCAGAACGCGTGCAGCGCGACGGCCCCTGCCAGTCCGATGAGCCACGGGCCGATCGCCTGGCCGGTCGACAGTCCGCGGCGCGCCGCGAGGCCCAGCGCGAAGCCCGTCACGCTCGTGAACATCACGTGGGCGAACGGCGAGAGGATCCCGCGCAGGAAGAACGTCGTGGACGTCTCGGCGGGACCGCCTTCGATGAAGCTCACGGCGAAGTACTGGATGTTCTCGGTGAACGCGAAGCCCGCGCCGACGAGCGCGCCGTACACGATCCCGTCGACGGGTCCGTCGAACGCGCGGCGGGCGGTGGCGAAGATGAGGAAGACGCCGATGCCCTTGGCGAGCTCCTCGACCACCGGGGCCTGGACGACGGTGCGCAGCACGTCTCTGGCGGCGGAGTCCGCGTCGCCGAAGGCCACGGTCAGCACGAGGTCCGCGCCGAGCGCGATGCCGACCGCGGCGATCGCCCCCCAGGCCACCGCGAGGATGAGCAGGCCGCGCGGCTCGGGCTCCCAGCGGTCGACGAGGCGGACGGCGAAGAGCACCCCGGCGAGAGGGATCAGCGCGAGCACCATCCCCACGATCGACGCCCCCGGCCCGAGCGCGTTGAGGAAGTAGCCCACCAGCGCGATGAGGACGAGGACGAGGATGCCGACGATCCAGATCGTGGCGGAGCGCCCCCGCCGCGCCACGGCCGGCGCACCGACGGGGACGGGCGAGGGCGACGTGGCCGGAGGCGTGATGGCGGCGGGTGCGGCATGACGGGGCTGCGCGAGCGCGGAGGCGAACTCCGGCGGAGTGAGAGACGGTCGCGGACGGGAGGCGCCGGGGTCGTGCGTCATGCGCACAGCCTATGGCTGCGACCGCGCATCGGGCGCGCATCCGGTCGGGACGCGCGCCCGCTCGCCGGATGAGTAGGTTGGGAGGATGCGCTTCGCCCATGTCGTGCCGGCCGAGTCGGGCAGGCCGAGGCTCGCCCTCATCGAGGACGACGAGGCGATCCTCGTGGAGCAGCTCTTCGACGGTGCCCCGCGCACCCTCGAGGAGCTCATCGGAGGCGGCGACGAGCTGCTGTCCCGTGTGCGCGACGGCGTGGGCCGAGGGGCGCGTCATGCTCTCGGAGCGATGGGCTTCGCCTCGGCCGTGCTCGATCCCCCGGTGATCCTGGCCATCGGGCTCAACTACGCGGCGCACTCCAGCGAGCTGGGACTCAAGACCGACTCGACGCCCACCGTCTTCGTGCTCTGGCCGAACTCGCTGGCGGGCCACCAGGGCACCACGATCTGGCCGCGGACGCTCAGCGAGTCCGTCGACTACGAGGCCGAGCTGGGCGTGATCATCGGCACCCCCGCCAAGGACGTCGCCCCCGAGGACGCCCTCGACCACGTGTGGGGCTACACCGTCGTCAACGACATCACCGCGCGCGACATCCAGTACTCCGAGGCCCAGTGGTCGCGCTGCAAGTCGTTCGACGGGTTCACCCCCACCGGCCCCTTCGTGGTCACCGCCGACGAGGTCCCCGACCCGCAGCGCCTCCATATCTGGACGGTGCTCGACGGCAGGACGCTGCAGGATGCCTCCACCGCGCAGATGGTGCGGCCGGTCGCCGCGTTGATCTCGCACCTGTCGACGTCGGCGACCCTGCTGCCGGGAACGCTCATCTCGACCGGAAGCCCGGGCGGCGCCGGTTACTCCCGCGACCCGCAGGTGTTCCTGCGCGACCGCTCCACCGTCACGGTGGGCATCGACGGGATCGGGGCGCTCACGACGCACTGCCGCATCATCGGCTGAGGCGTCCGCGCCCGCGCTTCGACGGCGAAGGGCGGGCCCGCCGTGCGAGCCCGCCCTTCGTCGGAATGCGTCAGTTGCAGGTGATGGTGCCGCCGCCCTGGAGCTCCCACGTGCCGGGTCCGAGCTCTGCGCACGCCGCCGCCATGCCGCCGGCCACGACGGTCACGATGATGATCGTCACGATGATGCCGATGACGATCAGCACCGAAGAGATGATGATCGCGGCCAGCGCCCAGCCGTTCTTGACGCCCGCCTTGCGGCTCTGCACGAGCGCGACGATGCCGAGGATCAGCGCGACGAGCTGGACGAAGAACGACAGGATGAACGCCACGATGCCGAGCGTCTTGCCGGGGACCGGCTGCTGGTCCGCCGGCGCGCCGTAGGCGGCGGGCGGGGCGGAGCTGTACGCCGGCGCCGCGCCGTAGGCGGGCGGAGGCGCGTCGTACGCCGGTGGCGGCGTCGAGGCGGCGGCGGGGGGCGGAGGCGCAGCCGGCTGCGACGCGGGCTGCTGCGGCTCCGGCGCGGCCGGGTTCTGCGGATCGGTCATTTCTCGCCTTTCGTTCGAGTCTCCCTGACGTTATCGACCGGGAGCCGCCCGCGGCAACAGCTCAGCGCGTGTCTGCCGACGCCTGCTCGGCGACGGTGTCCTCGGGCGCCTGCACCAGCGGGATGGCGGCGGTCACCGTCTCGAGACCCGACAGGCGAGCCGGCGAGAGCTGCTTGGTCACCTCGTCGCGCGACATGAGGCCGGCCTCGACGACGAGGTCCGCGACGTTGCGCCCCGTCAGCAGGGCGGCCTTGGCGAGCGCCGCGGCGGCCGCGTACCCGATGAACGGCGTCAGCGCGGTGATGACGCCGACGCTGGATCCCACCATCGCCCCGAGCCGTTCCCGGTTCGCGGTGATGCCGTCGACGCAGTTGACCCGCAGCGTGTACATGGCGCGGCGCATCCACGTGATCGACTGGAAGATCGAGTGCGCGATCACCGGCTCGAAGGCGTTCAGCTGCAGCTGGCCGCCCTCGACGGCCATCGTGACGGTGAGGTCGGCGCCGGCCACCGCGAAGGCGACCTGGTTGACGACCTCGGGGATCACCGGGTTCACCTTGCCCGGCATGATGCTGGAGCCGGCCTGACGCGCCGGGAGGTTGATCTCGCCGAGTCCTGCCTGGGGTCCCGACGACAGCAGCCGCAGGTCGTTGCAGATCTTCGACAGCTTGATGGCGTTGCGCTTGAGCGACGAGGAGAACGACATGAAGGCGCCGGTGTCGCTGGTGGACTCCACAAGGTCCGTCGCGAGGTCCAGGTCGAGGCCGCTGATCTCGCGCAGATGGCCAAGCACCGCCTGGCTGTACGCGGGATGGGTGGTGATGCCGGTGCCGATGGCCGTCGCGCCCATGTTGATCTCGCAGAGCAGGTACGCGTTCTCCTTGAGACGGCTGTAGTCCTCGCCGAGGGTCGTCGCGAAGCCGTGGAACTCCTGCCCCAGCGTCATCGGCACGGCGTCCTGCAGCTGGGTGCGGCCCACCTTCAGCACGTCGTGGAACTCGACCGCCTTGCTGAGGAACGCCTTGCGCAGGAGATCGAGCTCCTCCAGCAGGGTCAGCAGATCCAGGCCCAGCCCCACCTTGACGGCGGTCGGGTAGACGTCGTTCGTGGACTGGCTGCGGTTGGTGTCGTCGATCGGCGACAGGAAGGCGTAGTCGCCCTTCTCCCGACCGGCGAGCTCGAGCGCGACGTTGGTGATGACCTCGTTCGCGTTCATGTTCGTGGACGTGCCGGCACCGCCCTGGACGACGCCGACGACGAACTGGTCGTGGTACTGCCCGTCGATCACGAGCTGCGCCGCCTGGTCGATGAGGTCGGCCTTCGACGGATCGAGGACCCCGATCTCCTTGTTCGCACGCGCCGAGGCCTGCTTGACCATGGCGAGGGCCTTCACGAGGTCCTTGTAGACCGAGATGGGCCGCTTGGAGATCGGGAAGTTCTCCAGCGCGCGGGCGGTGTGGATCCCCCAGTACGCATCGGCGGGGATCTCCAGGGATCCCAGGGAATCGGTCTCGGTGCGGGTTCGCATCATTGCGTCCAGAGCCATGTGTGCAGTCCTCGTGGGTCGTTCACAGCGGTGTGGGGGTCGATTCGAGACTACTCGGCGGAGATGCCCGCCCACCTGTACACCGCGTACACCGCGCCCCGGATCTCGATACACCGCGGAGGTACGGCCGCCTCCGAGGCGCCGCGTCACGCTCGTTTGCGGGAGAACTCCTCGAGCCGCTGCTCCGGCGTGAGAAGCGACATCCGCTCGACCCACTCCGCGGAGAACACGTCGGAGGTCGGGGCGTCCACGACGGGCACCACCGCGTGCGTGATCGTGTCGTCGTAGACGTGCACGAGGTGGAAGGACTGGCCGGCGTCCATCCCGTTGACGTCGACCGCCGCGCGGGCGAGGTTCATCGTGTAGCACGTGGCCGCCGCGACGCTGACGGGGACGCCGGCGAACGTGCCGCTGGTGGAGTAGTGCAGGTGACCGGCGAGGATCGCCCTCACGTCGCTGCCGGCGACCACCTCGGCGAAACGGCCCTGGTCGCGCAACTCGAGGATGTCGAACAGGGGCACGTGCGACGGCAGCGGCGGGTGATGGAGCGCCAGAATGGTCCCCAGCGGAGCGGGGGCGGCCAGCACGCCGCGGAGCCACTCCAGCTGGGCGGTGTCGAGGTCGCCGTGGTGCCACCCCGGAACGGACGAGTCCAGCGCGACGAGGCGCAGTCCCCCGAGGTCCCAGACGCCGGTGATCGGGTGCTGGCTCTCGTCCTGCCCGAGCAGGGCGCTGCGCATGGCGGGGCGCTCGTCGTGGTTGCCCGCGACCCAGACGACGGGGGCGCCGAGGCGTGCGGCGACCGGCTCGACCGCCTCCCGCAGCGCCTCGTACGCCTCCGGCTCGCCGAGATCGGTCAGGTCGCCGGTGAACACGATGGCGTCGGGACGGATGCCGATGGCCTCGGCCGCCTCGAGGGTCCGGGTGAGATTGGCCGCGGTGTCGAAGCGACCGCCCAGCGGACGGTTGCCCGCGAGCAGGTGCGTGTCGCTCAGATGCAGGAGCGTGCGGCGCGCAGGGGGGTACTGACCGAACTGGACGGTGGCGACCATGTGCCCACCCTATTGCGCACGCGCGGCGGCATCGTGCCGCGCGCTCAGTGGTTGAAGACGATCAGGAGCAGACCGCCCAGCACGGCTGCGGCGCACACCGCGAAGCACGCGTACGCGCCGACGAGCGCGAGACGCTTCTGCCCCTCGGTGAGGGGGCTGCGCTTGGCCGCCTTCGCCGCCGCCTTCTCGGCGCGGCGGGCCTCCTTCTCGGTGATCACCGTGATGGCGTCGGTGAACTCGACGGGAGCGACCACGGGCGGGCGCCCGGCGCGCACGAGCAGGCGCAGGCCGAGGGCGTAGAAGCCCACCACGAGGACGGCGGCGGTGAGCGCCGCGGCGAACACCTGCACGAAGGCGAACCAGTCGATGGTCATCGCTCGCCTCCTTCCTTCGAGCCCGATGCCGTCGGCTGCGGCGGCGTGGGCGTCCGGGCGGCCTTGGCCGCCTTCTTCGCCGCGGCGGCCGCCGAGGCCGAGCGTCGCGCCTCCTCACGGGCGAGCGCGCGCTGCCGACGGGTCGGCGGCGGGTTCTTCTTGACCTTGACCGCGCGACCGGACTCGGCCACCTCGCTCATGGCGTTGGAGGCGTTGACCTCGTTGCGCCGCGAGCGCAGGAAGATGAGGAGGATCACGGCGGTGGCCAGCACCGCGTCGATGATGATGCCCCAGAACCCCAGCCACGTGACGATGAGCGCGGCGAGCGCGCCGACGCCGCCCGCGGCGGGAAGGGTCAGCACCCAGCCGATCATGATGCGTCCGGCCGTGCGCCAGCGGACCTGCGATCCCCGCCGGCCCAGTCCCGACCCGATGACGGACCCGGAGGCGACCTGAGTGGTCGACAGCGCGAAGCCGAGCGCGCTGGAGGCGAGGATGGTCGATGCCGTCGAGCTCTCGGCGGCGAAGCCCTGGGCCGGCTTGACCTCGGTCAGCCCCTTGCCGAGCGTGCGGATGATGCGCCAGCCGCCCATGTAGGTGCCGAGCGCGATCGTCACGGCGCAGGCGACGATCACCCACCACTCGGGCTCGGGGTGATCCTGCAGGCCCACCGTGATGAGCAGGAGCGTGATGATCCCCATCGTCTTCTGGGCGTCGTTCGTGCCGTGCGCGAGCGCGACGAGCGACGACGTGAAGATCTGACCCACACGGAACCCGTCCCGGCCGTCCGCCTTGCTGTCGTAGCGGCGGGTCGCGGCGTAGGCGATCTTGGTCACCGTGAACGCGATGAGCCCTGCCGTGAGCGGGGCGATGATGGCCGGCAGGATCACCTTGGACATCACGACGCCGAAGTCGATGGCGGTGACGCTCACGCCCACGATGGTCGCGCCGATCAGTCCGCCGAAGAGGGCGTGCGACGACGACGACGGGAGCCCGAGCAGCCACGTGAGCATGTTCCAGGTGATCGCGCCGATCAGGCCCGCCAGGATGACGGCAGGGAAGATGGAGGCCGAGATCTCCTCTTCGCGGATGATTCCGCCCGAGATCGTCTTGGCCACCTCCGTCGACAGGAATGCGCCGACGAGGTTGAGCACAGCGGCGAGCAGGACCGCGGTGCGGGGCTTGAGCGCGCCGGTCGCGATCGGAGTCGCCATGGCGTTGGCGGTGTCGTGGAAGCCGTTCGTGAAGTCGAAGAACAGCGCCAGCGCGATCACCAGCACGGCGGTGATGAGGGTTGCGGTTTCCACCGTTCGCTTTCGGTGAGGGAGTGAGGGAATGGTGCCGACGGGATCGGCGTGACGAACGAAGAGTTCACCAGGAATTCAGGAACCGGCAACCGGCCAGAAGAATCCTACATCGGTCGACCTGCCGGTCAACTCGCCGGGCGACTAGCGTGGAACGGTGACTCTGAGCGACTCCGCATCCGCCCCGTCCACGCCGGATTCCGGCATCCGTCCCCCTGTCGCCGAGCACCGGATCACCGTTCGGTCGCACCACGGCGACGAGGTCGAGGACCGCTACGAGTGGTTCCGCGCGAAGGAGGACGCCGCGGTCATCGCGCACCTCGAGGCCGAGAACGCCTACACCCAGCAGCGCACCGCGCATCTGGAAGGACTGCGCGCGCGCATCTTCGACGAGATCAAGGGGCGCACCCTCGAGACGGACCTGTCGGTGCCGACGCGTCGCGGCGAGTGGTGGTACTACGGCCGCACGGTGGAGGGCCAGCAGTACGGGATCCAGTGCCGCGCTCCCCTCGCCTCCCCCGATGACTGGACCCCGCCCGAGCTGTCGCCGGACGTCGAGGTTCCCGGCGAGCAGGTGCTGCTCGACGGCAACGTCGAGGCCGAGGGCCACGAGTTCTTCTCGCTGGGCAGCTTCGAGGTCAGCACCGACGGTGCGCTGATGCTCTTCGGCGTCGACGTCGCCGGCGACGAGCGCTACACCGTGCGCGTGCGCGACCTGCGCACCGGCGAACAGCTGCCCGACGAGATCCCCGGCACGTTCGCGGGCGCCACCTTCTCGCCGGACGGCCGGTTCATCGTGTACACGACCGTGGACGATGCGTGGCGCCCCGACACGGTGTGGCTGCACGAGCTCGGCACGCCCGTCGAGGACGACACCCGGCTGTTCCACGAGCCCGACGAGAGGTTCTGGGTGGGGGCCGGGTTCACGCGCAGCGACCGCTATCTCGTGATCGGGCTGGGCTCGTCGATCACCTCGGAGGAGTGGCTGCTGGACGCCGACGACCTCCGCGGCGAGCCGCGCGTGGTCTGGCCGCGCGCCGAGGGCGTCGAGTACGACTCCGAGCACGCCGTCATCGACGGCGAGGACGTGCTGTTCATCCTTCACAACGACGACGCCCTGGACTTCGAGCTGGTGCGGGTCGCGGCATCCGACCCGTCAGGCGAACGCGCCGTCGTCATCCCCCACCGTCCCGGCGAGCGCCTGCTGGGCGTTTCGACGTTCCGCGACTGGGGCGTGGTGGCATACCGCCGCGGCGGGCTGGCGCGCCTCGGCATGCTCGACTACGGCACCGGCGGCGTCAGCGAGATCGCGTTCGACGAGCCGCTGTACTCGGTGGGCACCGGCGGCAACCCCGAGTGGGCTCCTCCGCTGCTGCGCCTCGGCTACGGCTCCTTCGTCACGCCCGGCACGGTGTACGACCTCGACGTGGCCACGCGCGAGCTGCACCTCCGCAAGCGTCAGCCGGTGCTCGGCGGCTACGACCCCGCCGAATACGCGCAGGAGCGGGTGTGGGCCACCGCCCAGGACGGCGCGCAGATCCCGATCTCGCTGGTGTGGAAGCGCTCGTTCGGCGACGCGGGCGTCGCGCCGCGGCCGGTGCACCTGTACGGCTACGGCTCGTACGAGCACTCGATCGAGCCCGGATTCTCGGTGGCACGGCTGTCGGAGCTCGACCGCGGCGTCGTGTTCGCCGTGGCCCACGTGCGCGGCGGCGGCGAGATGGGGCGGCAGTGGTACGAGGACGGCAAGCTCCTCAGCAAGCGCAACACGTTCACCGACTTCGTCGACAGCGCGCTGCACCTCATCGACAACGGCTACACGTCGCCGTCGCAGCTGGTGGCCGAGGGAGGCTCGGCGGGCGGCCTGCTCATGGGCGCGGTGGCCAACCTCGCCCCCGAGCTGTTCGCCGGGATCCTCGCCGACGTGCCGTTCGTCGACGCGCTGACCACGATCCTCGACCCGTCGCTGCCGCTCACGGTGATCGAGTGGGACGAGTGGGGCGACCCGCTTCACAACCCCGACGTCTACGCCTACATGAAGTCGTACTCGCCGTACGAGAACGTGCGGACGGATGCCTCCTACCCGCGCATCCTCGCCGTGACGTCGCTCAACGACACCCGGGTGCTGTACGTCGAGCCCGCCAAGTGGGTCGCGCGGCTGCGGGAGGTCGGCGCGGACGCGCTGCTGAAGTGCGAGATGGTCGCCGGGCACGGCGGCGTCAGCGGCCGCTACAACGCCTGGCGGGAGCGCGCCTTCGAGCTCGCGTGGCTGCTGGACGTGCTCGGCCTCGCCGACGCCTGAGCGGTGACGGATGCCTCGGGCCCGAGGCATCCGTCTCCGTCGTGCGTGTCTCAGTAGGAGCCTCACGCGCGCTCTGGTACCCGCAACCGAGACTCTCCACTCCGCCATGGCACACAAGATGCGGGAGAAGCGAGCGAATGGGCACGTGAAGTGGGACACGTTGGTGGCTTGCGGCTCCTCCCCAGGTCCCGCACGGGGGCCGGCGATGCACACAATCGCTTCTGGGCGACGGATGCCGGTGCGCGAGGCTCCTCAATGGGACGGTGTCCCGCGCGAATCCGCTTCCCGATGTGCTCGCGGGCCGCGCGTTCTCCGTTGCGGAAGCGCGTGTCCACGGTGTCTCCGCGTCGCGCCTCCGCGCGAACGACCTCATCCTCCCGACGCGGGGCGTCCGGGCGCCGCGGGGTGAGGCGACCGAGCCATCGGGCGACGAGACCCATTCGCAGAGACTCGCGCGCCTCCGCGGTGAGCTGTTCGAGCGGGCGGCGCTCTTCGCCCCCGCTCTGACGCCCGACCAGTTCTTCAGCCACGATTGCGGCCTCGCCCTCGCCGGCGCGCCGCTTCCGTTCACGAGGGCCGCAGCACGTGAGCTCCACGTGTCCGCGCGCCGCCCCGCCGGCAAACCGCGCCGCGAGGGGGTCATCGGCCACAGGCTGCAGGCGCGGGAAGCGGCCCGCTGGACCGCTCGCGGCCTGCCGATCGAGCATCCGGCGCGGATGTGGCGACAGGCGGCCGCGCTATGGCATGTCGACGACCTCATCGCAGCGGGTGACTTCCTGGTCCTGCCGCGGAACCGCCTGGCCACCCTCGACGACCTGAGGCGCGAGGTCTCGGAGGCGGGTGACGTCGCAGGCGGGGTGCTGACGCGTGCCCTGCACGCGATACGAGTCGGCGCCGAGACCGCGGAAGAGACCACGCTCCGCCTCGCCATCGTGCGCGCAGGATTGCCGGAGCCTCAGCTCAACTGGAGTCTGCGAGGCGCCGACGGCGAGTTCGTCGCCCGCTTGGACATGGCCTATCCCGACCTGAAGGTCGCCGTTGAGCACGACGGGCGCACGCACGCGTTCGACGAGGCGCAGTTCGCGCGGGACGCCGACCGGTGGGACCGCATCTCCGCCCTCGGCTGGCGCCTGGTGCGAGTCCTGAGTCACCATCTCCATCCCGATCGAACCGGCGCGGTGCGCCGTGTGGCGGACGCCCTGGTCGAGGCCGGCTGGCGCCCTGGGGCCCGCTGACCGGTCATCTGCGACGGGCGTGGCCGTCGTGTCACACGAGAATCCGCCTCCGTGAGCCTCAGGCCACCAGATGTGTGACATCCACGGGGAGATCGCGGGCACGGGGAGATCGCGGGCGACGCCCGGGCGGACGCGCGTCGGGCCGAGCGAACACGTCGGGGGCGAACGGATGCCTCGGGGCGAGGCATCCGTCCCTGGCACGTCAGGGGGGTCAGCCGAACAGTGCGGCGGCCTCTTCGTAGCGGTAGAGCGGGACGGTGTTGAGCTCGCCGAGCGCGTCGATGAAGGGCACGCGGACGATGTCGGTGCCCCGGAGCGCGACCATCTGGCCCCACGCGCCGTCGACGACCGCGTCGGCGGCGTGCAGTCCGAGGCGCGTGGCCAGCACACGGTCGAAGCCGGACGGCGAACCGCCGCGCTGGATGTGGCCCAGGACCGTGGCCCGGGTCTCGATGCCGGTGATGCGCTCGATCTCGGGCGCCAGCACCTCGCTGATGCCGCCGAGGCGGGGGCGGTTGAACGCGTCGAGGCCCTTGTCGCTGAAGGCCTCGTCCATTCCCGTGAGCGTGAAGCCCTCCGACACCACGACGAGCGGGGCGCGACCGCGGTCGTGGGCCTTGGAGACCTGGGCGGTGATCTCGTCGATCGAGAGGGGCACCTCGGGGATGCAGATGACGTGGGCGCCGGCGGCGATGCCGGCGTGCAGGGCGATCCAGCCGACGTGGCGCCCCATGACCTCGGCGACCATGCAGCGCTGGTGCGAGTCGCCGGTCGTGCGGAGGCGGTCCATCGCGTCGGTGGCGATGTTGACGGCGGTGTCGAAGCCGAACGAGTAGTCGGTGGCCCGCAGATCGTTGTCGATCGTCTTGGGCACACCCAGCACGTTGATGCCGTCGTTCGAGAGCCGGTTCGCGGCCGCGAGGGTGCCCTCACCGCCGATCGCGATGATGCCGTCGAGGCGGTGGCCGTACATCGTCTTGGCGATGTTCTCGGCGCCGCCCCGCGGACCCTCGTACGGGTTGGTGCGGCTGGTGCCGAGGATGGTGCCGCCGACCTTCGAGAGACCCTTGACCTCATGACGGGTGAGCGGGAAGAAGTCGCCGTCCACGACACCGCGCCAGCCGTCACGGATGCCGACGAACTCGAGGTCGTAGGTGGTCGTGCCCTTGAGCACGACACCGCGGATGACCGCGTTCAGTCCGGGGCAATCGCCGCCGCTCGTCAGGATGCCGATCTTCATGCTGTGTTCCTCGCAAGTCGGGGATGAGGGACGGCGACGCTGCCTCCCCCGACACTAGTGCCGGAACGGCCGGCCTGCCACACGCGGCGGCGGCACGACGAAGGGGCGGTGCGAACCCGCACCGCCCCTTCGTCCGCAGCTCCGCTACGCCGCGCCGAGCGCCTGCCGCAGCAGGTGCATGAGCGCCGACAGCTGCACCGAGTCGCTCGACTGCGGGTCGACGGCCTCGCCGTCGAGCGCGCGCGCGGCGAGCCCCTGCTTGGAGTCGATGAGCTCGGCGATCTTCGTGTCGATCGTGTGCGCGGCGATGATGCGCCACGCGGTCACCGGCTCGTCCTGGCCGATGCGGTGCACACGGTCGATCGCCTGCGTCTGCTCGGCGGCCGTCCACGAGAGCTCGGCGAGGACGACGTTCGACGAGGCCTGCATGTTGACCCCCACGCCGGCAGCGGTGAGCGAGCAGACGGCGATGCCCACGTCGGGATCGTTGTTGAACTCGTCGATGGCCTGCTGGCGCGCCGTCGTGGCCTGGTCGCCGCGCAGCGACACCGTCTTGAGCCCCGCCGAGGCGAAGTGGGCTTCCGCGGCGTCCATGACGTCGATGTGCTTGGCGAAGAAGACGACCTTGCCCACCGAGCGCTGCAGCTGCACCGCGTAGTCCGCGGCGAGCACGGCCTTGGCCTGACCGATCTTCCGCACCATCGTGAAGACGTTCTCGGACCCGGTGCCTGCGGCCTTCGACTCCTCGAGCTCGTTGTGCGCCACGAGGCGGACGATGTCGCCATCGACCTCGCCGGGCGCGAGCCCGCGGTCGCCGCGCGCCTCGATGATTCGCCGGTACTTCGCCGCGAGCCGCTCGCCCAGCTCGCGCTCGGCCTGGCGGATCGAGCGTCCGAACTCGTCGTCCAGCTCGACGGGGAGGTCGGCGATGAGCTTGTCGGGAAGGTCGGCGGCGACGTCCTTCTTCTTGCGTCGCACGATGCCCATCGAGATGACCGCATCGCGGGCCTCGGGGTAGAACGACTTGTCGGCCGGTGTCAGACCGGTCTCGTCGAGCTTCTCCATGAGGAGCGGACCCGGCTTCTCGCCGTTGGTCCAGCCGAGGAATCGCCAGATCGCGTCGAAGTCCTCGACGTCGTTGATGAGCGGCGTGCCGGTGAGGGCGAGCAGCAGCGGGTCGCGCACCTGCTCGCGGATGCGGGTGGCCAGCGCCAGCACGTTCTGCGAGCGCTGCGACGTGAGGTTCTTGATGAAGTGCGCCTCGTCGACGACCATGCCCTTCAGCCCGAGCGAGCTGAGCCATGCGAGGTGACGGTCGAGGATCTCGTAGTTGACGATGAAGACGTCGGCGAACGCGTCGATGCCCTCGCCATCGCCGTGGATCACCGTGGCGCGCCGCTGCGGCGTCCAGCGCTCCACCTCGCGCGCCCAGTTCATCTTCACGACGTTGGGCACGACCGCCAGCAGCGGGTAGGCGCCGGCGACGGATGCCGCGAGCACCGACTCCGCCGTCTTGCCCAGGCCCGGCTCGTCGGCGAGGAGGAACGTGCGGTGTCCGGCGCGCACCGCCTCGAGGAAGCGCGACTGGTGGGGCATGACCTCCAGGCCCTTGGGTGACAGGCGGTCGAACTCCGGCACGGGCGGAAGCTCCATCGTGGCGCTGCCGCCACCGGCCCCGGTCTCGAAGGCCTTGTACAGCGGGCCCATGAGCTCCCAGCTGTCGAGGCGCCGACGGGGCGTCTCCTTGGGGGCGCGCGCGGACAGGTCCGGCGGCAGGAACGGGTTCGCCTCGCGGCGCGCCTCGACCTGCGGCGGCACCACCTGGCGCTCGGCGAGCGCGGCGGGCACGACGGGGACGGCGACCGGCGCCACGTCGGTGATGATCAGCTCGTCGGGCGGCAGCTCGGCGCCGGACTCCAGCAGCCAGTCGCGGCGCATGCGCCGGGCGACCGGCGACGTCGCCTGATCGACCTCGAGCAGCTGGATGAGGGAGGTGTCGCGGGCGGCCGTCTTCGCGAGGATCGTCGCCACGCCGTCGAGCCGCTTGAGCAGCTCGGCGCGGGCGGCGTCGGTCACCTCGGTATCGGCCTTCACCCGCGCGCGCTCCTCGCGGACCAGGAACGCGATGACCTGGAACTTGACGCGGTTGGTCGGGCCGAGCTTTCCGCGCTGGGCCTTGGCCTCGACCTCGCGCACCTTGCGCGCGAGGATCGGGATGATGGGTGCCTCGTCGTCGCGGCGCGCGGACGAGGACTTGCGGCGACGCTGCGCCGTCTGGGCGGGTGCCGTGGTCGGCATGCTCCTCCTGAGCGTGAGTGCCGGATCGGGACCGGCGAAGGATCGGATGACACCGATGGTTCTGCGTGCTCCCGCGGGCGGCGTGGTCGCCGTCGCGAACGCGGGATCGGGGATGTGCCGCCGACGGTCGCGGGCACTCGCTTCTGCGAGCTGCGACGTCGTCGGAGGTCTCCCCGCGACTAGTCTACGGGACGCGGGGCCCTCAGCCCCAGAGCGTCGCGACGATGTCCTCCGTGTAGCCCTCCGGCGCGAAGTTGATGTACGCGGTGGTCACCAGCCCGCCCGCGCCGATGTAGTGGGTCTCGCCGCGGAGGTACTCCTCGTCGTCGAGCGTCACGCCGCGCTGCTCGATCCGGCAGACCGTGCCCTCGCCGAGCGTCTCGCATCCGAAGCCGGCCCCCGGAAGGGCCCCGATGGCGGCCTCGGCCTGCTCGGCGGTGACCGCCGTGACATTGGTCGCCAATCCGTACTCGCTCGGCATGCCCCACGAGCACCGGAGCGTCGGCGCTCCCCCGTGGATGATCTCGAGGAGGTCGGCGTTCTCCGTGGAGAGCATCGTGACGCCGGGGTCGTTGAGCGGCGGGTTCTCGGACTGCAGCTCGCCGAGCATCCCGGCGGAGTAGATCTGCTCGCACGACTCCGGCACCGTGAATCCGCTCTGCGGCTTCTCCGTCTCGATGGGCGTCGCCGAGGGACCCGGCGCCGGGGTCTCCAGGGTCACGGTCGGGCTGCTGGTGGGGCTGCCCGTGGGCGTGCCCGACGACCCCGCGGCGCATCCGGTGAGGACGACGACCCCCACCGCGGCGGCCACGCCGCCGATCGCGACCCGCGTCATCGCCTTCTGCCCGCCCATCGCCCGACACCTCTCGCTCGGCGCCGCCGCCGCGTGCGGGGCGCCCTCCCCCTCACCCTAATGAGCACCACGAGCGGATGCACCGGGGCACGCCGCCCGCCCGCGTGCGCGCGTCACCGACCGGCGTAGGCGGCCTGCCACTCCGACAGCGTATGGGGGTCGTCCGTGACGATGCCGTCGACCCCCAGCGCCGTGACCGCGTCCCACTGCTCGTCGTCGTTGAGGGTGTACACGACCACACGGGCGCCCGCAGCGTGGAGCTCGTCGACGATCTCGGGTCGTGCGAGCACCGCCTTGCGGCTGACGACCACTCCGCGCGCGCCCGCCTCGGTGACGGCGCTCACCACGTCGGACGGCAGGTGCTTGACGATGAGCAGGCGCGACAGCACCTCGGACTCGGTGGCGGCGAGGGCGAGCGTGCGGGCGTCGAAGCTCGCGAGCACGACGCGCCGCTCCAGGCCGCGCGCGGACACCTCGGAGACCGCCGCGGCGACGGCGGCGGCATCCCATTCGCCCTTGAGCTCCAGGATCGCGCGCGCGTCGTCGGCCAGGAGCGCATCGAGGAACTCCTGCAGCGTGGGAACGGGGGTTCCCGCGTAGGCCGCGTCGAACCAGGAGCCGGCGTCCAGCGCCCGCACCTCTGCGAGGGTGAGCGCCGACAGCCGGCCGTGTCCGTCGGTGGTGCGATCGACCGTCTTGTCATGCATGAGCACGGGGTGGCCGTCGGCGGTGAGCGCGACGTCGACCTCGACGTACTCGAAGCCGGCTGCAAGGGCGGCCTGGATCGCCGGGAGCGTGTTCTCGGGCGCGTGGGCGGCACCGCCCCGGTGGCTCGCGATGAACGCCGCGTCGCCGGGAGTGCGCGGGTCGCCCAGCAGCTCCTGCGCGGTGACGCGGGACGGCGCGGCGCCCAGCACCGCGACGACGAGGCTCGCGGCCGCGAGCACGCACACGATGAACAGGGCGTGGATCCGGTCGCGGGCGCGGTCGGATGCCGCAGGGTAGGGCATCGGGCATGTCCTCCGAGGGTCGTGCTCCACGTCCTCGTCGACGTGGTGCGGACCACTCTACATGCGCCGTTACTGTTTCGTTACTTTTTCTTCCGGACCGCCAGGACCGCGTCCCACAGCGCGTCGGCGACGTCGCGCTTGCTGCCGCGGCGGGCGGCGACGACCTCTCCGGCGGCGTCGATGATCGTCACCGCGTTGTCGGCGGATTCGAAACCGCGCGACCACCCCACCTCGTTCACCGCGAGCAGGTCGGCCCCCTTGCGCGCGGCCTTGCGCCGGCCGCGGTCGAGCAGCGTCTCCCCTTCGCCGGGGGTCTCGGCGGCGAAGCCGACGACCGTCTGCCCGGCCCGCCGCGCGCGGACCAGCCCGGCCAGGATGTCGTCGTTCTCGATCAGATCGAGCGTGATGCCGCCGACCGGGGCGGCCTCCTTCGCCCGCTTGAGGGGCGAGACCTCGGCGACCCGGTAGTCGGCGACCGCCGCGGCCATCACCACGACGTCGGCGGCGTCCGCCTCGGCATCGACCGCGGAGCCGAGCTCGGCCGCGGTTCCGGCGCGCACGACCCGCATGCGCCCGCCGGCGGATGCCTCGGCCAGCACGCCGTCGTCGAGGTGCGCCGCGACCAGCACGACGTCGGCGCCCCGATCGGCGGCGGCGAGCGCGACGGCCACCCCCTGACGGCCGCTGGAGCGGTTGCCGATGTAGCGCACGGGGTCGATGGGCTCGCGCGTGCCGCCGGCGCTGACCACGACGCGCAGCCCCTCCAGGTCGCCCGCGCCGTCTTCGGCCGCGGCGAGCGCGGCCTCGAGGACGGCCTCCGGCTCGGACATGCGCCCGGGCCCGCTGTCGCCGCCGGTGAGCTCGCCCTCCTCGGGCCCCACGACGATGACGCCCCGCTCGCGGAGCACCCGCATGTTGTGGGTCGTCGCGGGGTGCCGCCACATCTCGGTGTGCATCGCCGGCGCCACGACGACCGGTGCCGTGGTGGCGAGTAGGGTCGTTCCGAGGAGGTCGTCCGCGAGCCCCGCGGTCATCTTCGCCAGGGTGTTCGCCGTCGCGGGCGCCACGATCACGAGATCGGCCGCCTGGCCGAGCGCGACGTGACGGACGCGCGCGACGTCGTCGTGGACGGAGGTCGTCACGGGGTGGCGGCTGATCGCCTCCCAGGTGGGAAGACCCACGAACCGCAGCGCGTCGTCGGTCGGGACGACGTGGACCTCGTGCCCCGCCTTCACCAGGAGGCGCACGAGCTGAACCGTCTTGTAGGCGGCGATGCCACCGGTGACCCCGACCACGACGAACACCCTCCGATCTTGGCACGAGTGCCCGACCCGCCGCCCGCGCGGCCCGAAACCCCGAGGAGCCCCGATGTGCACCGTCGTCATCCGCGTCCCGGAGTCCGCCGACGAGCCGACCCGCGTGCTCGCGATCCGCGACGAGGATCCCGAGCGCCCGTGGAACCCGCTCGGCCGCTGGTGGCCGGAGCCGCACGACGGCGTCGTCGGTGTGCGCGACGTGCGGGCGGGCGGCGCCTGGCTCGCGGCCGACCCTGAGACGGGGCGCCTGGCCGTGCTCCTCAATCGCGCCGACGAGACGCAGCGCCCGGAGTCCGAGCTGCAGTCGCGAGGCGGCATCGTGCTGGACTCCGTCGCCGGCCACTCCCCCGCCGCCGAGCCGGCGACGCACGGCTTCAACCTCGTCGAGGTCGAGGGCGCCCGCGCCCGCGTGCTCACGTGGGACGGCGCCGCCCTCCGCACGACCGACCTCGCGCCGGGCACGCACATGATTGCGCACGACGACGTCGACGACACCGGCACGCCGCGCATCGCCCGGTGGCTGGGCGAGTTCCAGTCCGCCGCGCCGGCATCGGAAGGGCGGTGGTGGATGCCGTGGGTCGAGGTGCTCGAGCGGTCGGCGGAACTCCCGCCCACCGACGACGGCGCGATCATCCGCGACAACCGTCCGCTCGGCTACCCGACCCTGTCTCTCCTGGCCTGCGTCGCGTCGGTGTCGGCGCACGACGTCGACGTGCACTACGGCGAGCTCCGCGAGCCCGGGCAGTGGGGCGGCCTCCAGCTCGGCTGAGCTCGTCGCCGGCCGCGCACAGGATCGGAGGTTCGGCCCGACCCGCCGGGGAGCGGCATCCGTTCCCCGGCGTGTCGGCGGAAGTCTCCGACGCTGTGCAGCGCCGGAGCCTTCAGCTCACACCAGGCTCTTGGTGTGCCAGATCGTCTTGGTCTCGGTGAACGCGGTGATGCGGGCGAGGCTCGGCGCCGCGGCATCCGACCCGTTCTCGGGCGGGAGCACCCGCGTCAGCGTCTCGGCAGCGGCGATCTCGAGGTCGATCCAGTCGAGGTCCCCGGCGCCGACGAGGTCGAGGGCGTGCACGTCGGGGTGCGAGGCCAGCCACGGCGCGATCTCGGCGGGCGAGCCGGTGAGGACGTTGACCACTCCCCCCGGCACGTCGCTCGTCGCGAGCACCTCGGCGAGCGAGATGGCCGACAGCGGGTAGCGCTGGGATGCCACGACGACGACCGCGTTGCCCGTGACCAGAGCCGGGGCGACGGCCGACACGAGCCCGACGAGCGCCGTGTCCTGCGGCGCGACGACGCCCACGACGCCGGTCGGCTCGGGCACCGAGATGTTGAAGTAGGGACCTGCCACGGGGTTGCCGTTGCCGGCGACCTGGCCGAACTTGTCACACCAGCCCGCGTACCAGACCCACCGGTCGATCGCCTCGTCGACCTCCGCGGTGGCGGCGGAGGACGACACGCCGGTCTGCTGCACGATCTCGTCGACGAACTGGGCGCGGCGGCCCTCGAGGATCTCGGCGACCCGGTAGAGCACCTGACCGCGGTTGTACGCGGTCGCGCCCGACCAGCCTTTGACGGCGCCGCGGGCGGCGGCGACGGCATCCCTGGCGTCCTTGCGGGAGGCGAGTGCCGCATTGGCGAGGAACCCGCCCTTGGGCGAGGCGACCTCGTAGGTGCGCCCGGACTCGCTGCGCGGGAAGGCGCCACCGATGTAGAGCTTGTAGGTCTTGGGGATCGTCAGGCGCCTGCTCATGAGGAGACCTCCTTCTTCGCGGCACGGGCGAGCAGCCGGGTGGCGCCGCCGGCGGGCGGCGCGCTCCTGAGGTAGGCGGCCAGGCCGTGCCGACCGCCTTCGCGGCCGTAGCCGGACTCCTTGTATCCGCCGAACGGCGATGACGGGTCGAACCGGTTGAAGGTGTTGGCCCACACCACACCGGCGCGCAGGCGGTCGGCGACCGCCAGGATGCGCGAGCCCTTGTCGCTCCAGATGCCGGCGGACAGCCCGTAGGGCGTGTTGTTGGCCTTCTCGATGGCCTCGGCGGGCGTGCGGAACGTCAGCACCGAGAGCACCGGCCCGAAGATCTCGTCGCGCGCGATGCGGTGGCTGGCCTGCACGTTGGTGAAGATCGTCGGCGCGAACCAGAAGCCGCTGTCGGGGATGGCGCAGTCGGCGCTCCAGCGCTCGGCGCCCTCGTCCTCACCGATGCGGCTGAGCTCGCGGATGCGGTCGAGCTGCTCTCGCGAGTTGATCGCGCCGATGTCGGTGTTCTTGTCGAGCGGGTCACCCAGGCGCAGCGTCGACAGGCGGTTCTTCAGCCGGTCGACGACCTCGTCGTGGATGGACTCCTGCACCAGCAGGCGGCTGCCCGCGCAGCACACGTGGCCCTGGTTGAAGAAGATGCCGTTGACGATCCCCTCGACCGCCTGGTCGATCGGCGCATCGTCGAACACGATGTTCGCGGCCTTCCCGCCGAGCTCGAGCGTCAGCTTCTTGTCGGTTCCCGCGACCGCCTTGGCGATCTCGCGGCCGACGGCGGTCGAGCCGGTGAAGGCGACCTTGTTCACATCGGGGTGCCGCACCAGGGCCGCCCCGGTGGCGCCGGCACCCGTCACGATGTTCACCACGCCCGGCGGCAGGTCGGCCTGCTGCAGGATCTCGGCGAAGATGAGCGCCGACAGCGGGGTCGTCTCGGCGGGCTTGAGCACGACGGTGTTCCCCGCGGCGAGGGCGGGAGCGATCTTCCACGCGAGCATGAGCAGCGGGAAGTTCCACGGGATCACCTGGGCGGCGACACCGAGCGAGCGCGGGTCGGCTCCGAGGCCCGCGTAGTCGAGCTTGTCGGCCCAGCCGGCGTAGTAGAAGAACCACGCGGCCACCAGCGGCACGTCGACGTCGCGACTCTCCTTGATCGGCTTGCCGTTGTCGAGGCTCTCGGCGACCGCGAGCTCGCGGGCGCGCTCCTGCACGAGCCGCGCGATCCGGAAGAGGTACTTGCCGCGGTCGCGGCCGCTCATCTTCGACCACGTCTTGTCGTAGGCACGGCGGGCGGCCGCCACCGCGACGTCGACGTCCGCCTCGGTCGCCGAGGCGATCGTCGCGATGTGCTTCTCGTCGGCGGGTGAGATCGTCGCGAACGACTCGCCCGCGCCTGGGCGGAACTCGCCGTCGATGAACAGCCCGTACTCGTCGCGCAGATCGAGGATCGCGCGCGACTCCGGGGCGGGGGCGTACTCGAGGAAACTCATGTCTTGTTATCCCTGATCTCAGTCGATCGTCACGTAGTCGGCGCCGGTGTAGTGTCCGGACTTCAGCTTCTGGCGCTGCAGGAGCACATCGTTGAGCAGGCTCGACGCGCCGTAGCGGAAGAGGTGCGGCTGCAGCCAGTCCTCGCCGACAGTCTCGGCGACCGTGACGAGGTACTTGATGGCGTCCTTGGACGTGCGGATGCCGCCGGCCGGCTTCACGCCGACCTTCTCACCGGTCGCCCGGTGCCAGTCGCGCACGACCTCCAGCATCAAGAGCGTGACCGGCAGCGTCGCCGCCGGCTGCACCTTGCCGGTCGACGTCTTGATGTAGTCGCCGCCCGCGAGGATCCCGAGCCACGACGCGCGCTTGATGTTGTCGTAGGTGTTGAGCTCGCCCGTCTCGAGGATCACCTTGAGCGACGCGTACGTGCCGTCCTCGCGGCGGCAGGCCTGCTTGACCCGCGCGATCTGGTCGAAGACGAGCCCGTAGCGGCCGGCGAGGAAGGCGCCGCGGTCGATCACCATGTCGATCTCGTCGGCGCCGTGCGCCACGGCCTCGGCCGTGTCGGCGAGCTTGATGTCCAGCGATGCCCGGCCGCTGGGGAAGGCGGTGGCGACCGCCGCGACGCTCACCCCGCCCTCGTCGGGATCGCCGTGGGCGGAGCCGAGCGCCTCGACCGCGTACGGCACCATGTCGCCGTACACGCACACGGCCGCGACCCGCGGGGTCGTCGGGTCGGAGGCATCCGGGTTCAGCGCCTTGGCGACGAGCGAGCGCACCTTGCCCGGCGTGTCGGCGCCCTCGAGCGTCGTGAGGTCGATGAGCTCGATGATCTTGTCGAGGGCCCACGCCTTGGAGGTCGTCTTGATGGAGCGGGTGCCGAGACCCGCGGCGCGCTGCTCGAGCCCGACGGCGTCGACACCGGGCAGGCCGTGGAGATACCGCCGCAGCGTCGTGTCGTCGGGTTGTCCGCCCAGCAGCTCGACGGCCCTCTCGGGCAGCGTCACGATGGAGGTGCCTGACATGTGATGACCTGGCTTTCGTGGTTGGGGTTCGGGTGGCCGGCCGCGCGGTCAGCCGTCGAGGAGGTGGCGTGCGGTGGACTCGTCCGTGATCAGCACCGTGCACAGCCCGGACGCGACGACGGCGGCAGCGACCGCCCGCTTGGCTTCGCCGGCGATCGCCGCGACGGCCACGTCGGCGCGGCGCAGCTCGTCGAGCGAAAGGCCGACCGTGCGCGCGTCGAGGGCGGCGTCGACAACGCGTCCGGCGGCGTCGATGTAGCGGCCGACGACGTCGCCGACCGCGCCCGCGGCGACGAGGCGGTCGATGTCCGCCTCGCTGAGGTAGCCGCTGTCGACGTGCACGGAACGGTGGTCGGCGGCGCCGGCACTGTACAGGTAGGCGTCGGCGGAGCGGGCGATGCCGAGCACGCGGGCGACGACGCGATCGGCCTCGATGGCCTCCTTCGTCGCCCGGTGCTCGAGGATCGCGGGACTGGGCAGCAGGGTGGCGCCGCCACCGCCCTTGTGCGCGATGCCGACGGCGGTCGCGGCCGCGGTGCCGGGCTGCGCGCTCATGCTGAGACCGCCGTTGATCTGCACGACATCGGTGCCGGACGACCAGCCCTCGCGCAGATGATGCGCGATGTCGGCGAGGGTGCGACCCCAGCTCACCCCGAGGACGCGGGGGCTCGGACGCAGTGCGGTCAGGTGATCGGCGGCCGCCTGGGCGACGCGCTGCTGCAACTCGTCGTCGCTGCGGATGCCCGCCTGCGACACGACCACCGCGTCGCGGAGGCCGCGCTCCTCGCGCAGCCGCCGCTCGAGCTGCGGCCGTCGCGCGCGCGAGTGGAGGATCTCGATGCGGACGAAGCCCTCCTCCTTGGCCTGGATGAGCAGGCGGCCCACCTTCCAGCGGGTGATCTGCAGGCTCCGGCCGATCTGCTCCTGCGTGAGGTTCTCTTCGTAGTAGAGCTCGGCTGCCCGGATCGAGAGGAGTTCGTCGACGGCGTCCACGAGCCTCCTTCCGTCGGTCCCTCCACACTGACATACCCGGCAGCAGATGAGCAACATCTGCACGAAGTTTGCTCATATGAGCAGTTCGAACGGATGCCGCGCCTCAGCCGCCCCCGCCGATCCCCGCCGGGGCGCCGATCGCCCTGGCATGGCGCACCAGCACCAGCAGGCCTATCCCGACCACCACCGCGAACGCGATCGACAGCGAGACGAAGGCGAACCAGTTCGAGTCGAGGGCGAGCACGATCGCCGCGGACACCACGGCGATGGCGGCGGCGGCCAGCTTCGACCCGAACTTGAGCCCCACCGCGGGGGTGAGCCGCCCGGCGGGCGAGTCGCCGCGCGCGAGGATCAGATCCGCGAACGCATCCAGCGTCGCCAGCAGCGAGGCGGAGTAGGCGACCGCGCAGCCGAGCGCGCCCCACAGGTTGACGGAGTCTTCGGCCGCCGCCTCCGCGGCCATCAGGACCAGCGCGTGCACGCCTCGATGCTAGGCGCGCGCGGGGTGCGCGGTCTACGGCCTCAGGAGAGCTCGCCGCGGACGCGGACGACGTCGTCGGCCATCTGCTCGATGAGCGCGTCGACGCCGTCGAAGGCCACCATGCCGCGGATGCGGGCGACGAACTCGACTTCCACGACGTGTCCGTACAGGTCGAGGTCGGTCTCGTCGAGGACGTACGCCTCGACCTGGCGCCCCTCCACGTCGTCGAACGTGGGGTTGGTGCCCACGCTGATCGCGGCGGGATAGCGCACCGTGCTGCGCGGCTCGGCCGCGCCGCCGCCCGGGATCCCCTCGTCGACGAGCCAGCCGGCGTACACGCCCTCGGCGGGCACGAAGCCCTCGAGGTCGGGCGACAGGTTCGCCGTCGGGAAGCCGAGGGCGCGGCCCCGCTTGAGACCGTGCACCACCTCGCCGCGCACGGCGTGCGGCCGGCCGAGCAGCCGGGCGGCTCCGGCGGCATCTCCGCCGTCCAGCAGCTCGCGCACCCACGTCGACGAGACCCGGCGACCCGCGTCGATCGCGCGCACGTCGTCGACGACGTCCACCTCGAACCCGAACTCGGCCCCGAGCTCTCGCAGCAGCTCGGCGTCGCCGGCTCCCCCGCGGCCGAAGCGGAAGTCGGCCCCGACCATCACGATCCGCACGCCCAGCGCCCCGACGAGCACGTGCTCGACGAACTCCCGCGCGCCGAGGTCCGCCAGGGCGCGGTCGAAGGTCAGCATGAGGGTGGCATCCACGCCCGCGTCGGCGAGGAGTCGCAGCTTCTGATCGACCCCGACGAGGCTGTCGGGGCAGATCTCGGGGCGCAGCAGCGCCAGCGGGTTGCGGTCGAAGGTGACCGCGACGACGCGCGCGCCGGAGGCCTCGGCATCCACTCTCGCGCGAGCGATCACGGCGCGATGACCGGAGTGGACGCCGTCGAACTTGCCGATCGCGACGACGGACGGACCGAACCCCGCCGGCACCTCGCTCGGATGCCGGAAGACGATCACGACGCGACCGCCGCGGGCGCAACGGTCGCGCTCGCCACGACCGGATGATGCGTCGCGAGCCACCAGATTCCGAGGAACGGCAGCACCAGCGGGACGAAGAGGTAGCCCATGCCGTACCACGACCAGACCGTGGGGTGCGCGAAGAGCTCGGGCAGCAGGAGGCTGAGGGTCCCGATGACGAGGACGCCGGCGAGCTCGAAGACGATCGCGATCCACGCGACCAGGTACCAGCCGCGTCGCCCGGCGAACACCAGCGCGAGCGTGGCGACGATGTACACGACCGCCGAGAGGGCGGAGAGGGCGTAGGCGAGCGGGGCCTCGTCGAAGCGCTCGACGATCTGGACGAAGGACCGGCCGGTGGCACCGAGCGCCATGATCGCGTAGACGATCACGAGCACACGGCCGATGCCGGACATGCGGGGGCGGGCGGGCGAGGACATGACGTCACGATTTTAGTTCGGATGCCGGCGGCCGCGGCGCGCCGGCACGCTCGGGGTCTCGCTCACGCGACCTGGACGGTCCAGATGACCTGCATGCGCCACACCATCACGGCGATCGACAGGGCGGCGATCCCCATGATGACCGTGCTCCACCGGCTGCGCTCCAGCAGCGCCCATGCGACCGCCGCGAACGGCAGCAGTGCGGCCGACACCAGATACACCCAGAACTCCAGCAGGCTCCCGGTCGGCGGGTTGCCGACGAACGGCGCCACGATGGCCACCACGATCTGCACGACGAGGAGCAGCTCCACCAGCGCGAGCGACCCGACAGTCCAGTCGCTCGGCCGGCGGCCGGCCAGTCCGGCGATGATGCAGAACAGGCCCGCCGCGACGGCGACGACGACCTGCGCGATCGTGAACCACAGGATCATCCGGCTGCCTCCTCGGGCATGTTCATGGCGCTCTTGACGTCGTCCCCGCGGCGTTCGACGATGCCGACGAGCACGCCGCCGGGGTCGACGGCGGCCATGGGTCCCGCGCCGCGCAGCCGTCCGGCGGCTCCCGGCAGCCGCTTGCCGTGGCGGAGGTCGCGCGCTTCGTCGGCGGTGACCTCCAGCCGGCCCAGCACCGCCGCGGCCGCGGCCGCCGGTGCGAGCAGAGGCGCGTCGGCGATGCCGTCGACGGCCGCAGCGGCCGCGACGTCGAACGGCCCCACCCGCGTCCGCCGCAGCGCGGTGAGATGACCGCCGACGCCGAGCGCCTCGCCGAGGTCGCGCGCGAGCGATCGGATGTAGGTGCCGCTGGAGCAGTCCACGACGACCTCGAGGTCGACCACTCCCCCGCCCTTCTCCGGGTCGCCGGCGGGCCCTGCCGGCAGGCGTCGCTGTGCGACGACGTCGAAGCGCGACACGGTGACCTCGCGGGCCTTGAGCTGCACGTCCTCGCCGGCGCGTGCCAGGTCGTAGGCCCTGCGCCCGTCGACCTTGATCGCCGAGTATGTGCTCGGCACCTGCGAGATGCGGCCGGTCAGCGCCGCGACGCCCGCCGCGATGGCGGCGGGCTCGAGGGACGAGGCATCCGTCGCCTGTATGACCTCCCCGTCGGCGTCGTCGGTGGTCGTCGCGACGCCGAGCCGGATGGTGGCTTCGTAGGTCTTGTCGAGCCCCACCACGAACGTGAGCAGACGCGTCGCCCCCTCGACGCCCAGGACGAGCAGCCCCGTCGCCATCGGGTCCAGCGTGCCGGCGTGGCCGATCTTGCGCGTGCCGAGCGCGCGCCGGGCCCGCGCGACCACGTCGTGCGAGGTGATGCCGCCGGGCTTGTCGACGAGGAGGATTCCGGGCGCCGCCATCAGCCGTGCCCGACGATCCGAGGGCGGGCGAAGTCGGTGTTGTCGACGATGACGGATGCCGCCTCCCGCGGCCGCGCCTCGTCCAGATAGAGTTCCTGCCCCTGCCGGTAGCGCGCGTTGGCGGGCGCGTCCGGATCCGGGTCGGAGCCGTCGCGCAGCGCCATGCGCGCGAAGGCCATCTCGAACGGGACGTCCAGCCAGATGGACCAGTCCCAGAGATCGCGCAGCTGCGGCCGGTTGAGGAAGATGCCGTCGATGACGAGCACCGCGTCCAGCGGAGCGGTGACCCACTGCGACTCGACCGGCGCGTCGCGCACGACGTCGAACGCGGCGAGCTGGAACCCCGTCGCCGCCGCGGTCTGCGCGCCGTCGCGGAAGGGGTCGATGAGCACGCGGCGGAACGTCGGGTAGTCGTACGAGTCGAGGTAGAACCCCTCGGGGCTGCGGCGGCCCCGGGCGTATCGCTCGATGCGCGGCCGATGGAAACCGTCGATGCCCGCACGGAAAACCGCATCGCCCGTCTCGGCGAACACCTCGGCCAGACCGTCGGCGAACACGGTCTTGCCGGCGCCGTCGAGCCCGTCCACCGCCACGATCACGCGCCCGGCGGGGCTCTGCCGGCGCACCCGGTCGCGGAGGTCACGCCACAGCGTCGTGGTCGGCGTGACGGGAAGGCGCATGGTTCCAGCCTACGGCGCGCGGGCCGAGCGCCCCGCCCGGTCACGTGCCCGCCGCCTAGGCTGGAGCGCATGCCCGACCTCGCCGCACCGCTCGTCGAGTGGTACCGCGACAACGCCCGGGACCTCCCCTGGCGACGGCCGGGCTTCGGGGCGTGGGGCGTGCTGGTGAGCGAGTTCATGCTGCAGCAGACGCCGGTCAAGCGGGTCATCCCGCATCTGGAGGCGTGGCTCGCGCGCTGGCCCGCGCCGGCCGATCTGGCCGCGGCCGCTCCGGCCGACGCCGTGCGGCAGTGGGCCAACCTCGGGTACCCGCGTCGCGCGCTGTGGCTGCATCGCGCCGCCGTCCAGATCCGCGACCGCCACGATGGCGTGGTGCCGCGTGACGTCACGGCCCTCCTCGCGCTGAGCGGCATCGGCGACTACACCGCGCGGGCCGTGGCGGTCTTCGCATACGGCGACCGCCACCCCGTCGTCGACACCAACACGCGCCGTGTGCTGGCCCGGGCCGTCGACGGCCGCGCGCAGCCGGGCCCGCCCTCGCGGCGCGACCTCGACGCCATGGCGGCGATCCTTCCGGACGACCGCGCCCAGGCGGCCGAGGCGAACGCCGCCGCTATGGAGCTCGGCGCGACCGTCTGCGTCGCTCGCGTCCCGCGGTGCGACGCCTGCCCGCTCGCCGACCGGTGCGCCTGGCGCGCCGCCGGGTATCCCGACACCGGCGACGACCGGCGCAGGCAGGCACGGTACGAGGGCAGCGACCGTCAGGCCCGCGGCGCGGTGCTGAAGATCCTGCGGGATGCCGGGACCCACGCGGTCGCGCTGAGCGACGTCGTGCCCGACTGGCCGGACCCGCTGCAGCGCGACCGCGCGATCGACTCGCTCATCGCGGACGGGCTGGCCGAGGCATCACACGGATTCCTGCGCCTTCCGGCGTGATCCCGCCTGCACACGACGAGACGCCGCGACCGGTCGGACCGGTCGCGGCGTCTGCAGCCCTCGGGAGGGTCAGTCCTCGTCGTCGAGCTCGCGCGGCTTCACGTACGGGTCGGCGTCGCCGGCGTACGTGGCGGACGACGCCATGCCGGCCACCGCCTGGTCGCGCTCGCGGGCCTCGCGGAGCAGGTCTTCGATATGACCGGCGTTCTCAGGGATCGCGTCGGGGATGAACTCCAGCGACGGGGTGAGCCGCACGTTGAGATGCTTGCCCAGCTCCGAGCGCAGCATCCCCGTCGCGGACCTCAGCGCTGCCGCCGACGCCTCGCGCTCCTCGGCCGAGCCGAGCACCGTGTAGAACACCGAGGCGTGCTGGAGGTCACCGGTCACGCGCACGTCGGTGATGGTGACGAACCCGAGCCGCGGGTCGCGCAGCCCCTTCTCGAGCCGCTCCGCCAGGATCACCCTGATGCGGTCGCCCAGGCGGGCCTGTCGCTCTGATGCCATGATGACTCCTTTCGAAGCGTGAGGGACGCCCCGTTCCCGGGGCGCCCCTCACGTCCGCGACCTACGCGCGGGGCTTCTCGACCATCTCGGTGGTCTCGATCTCGTCGCCCACCTGGATGTCGTTGTACTTGCCGAGGCCGATACCCGCCTCGAAGTCCGTGCGGACCTCGGTGACGTCGTCCTTGAACCGGCGCAGCGACTCGATCGCCAGGCCGTCGGCGATGACCACGCCGTCGCGGATGACGCGCGCCTTGGCGTTGCGCGTGATCGTGCCCGAGCGGACGATGACACCGGCGATGTTGCCGAACTTCGAGGAGCGGAACACCTCGCGGATCTCGGCCACACCCGACTGGACCTCTTCGAACTCCGGCTTGAGCAGGCCCTTCAGCGACTGCTCGACGTCGTCGATCGCGTTGTAGATGACCGAGTAGAACCGGACGTCCACACCCTCGCGGGAGGCGCGCTCGCGCGCCTTCGTGTCGGGGCGCACGTTGAAGCCGATGACGATCGCGTTGTCGATCGTCGCCAGGTTGATGTCGGACTCGGTGATCGCACCGACGCCGCGGTGGATGATCCGCAGCTGCACCGAGTCGTCGACCTCGATCTTGAGCAGCGACTCCTCCAGCGCCTCGACGGCACCGGACACGTCGCCCTTGATGATGAGGTTGAGCGACTCGACCTTGCCCTCTTCGAGAGCGCGGGTGAAGTCCTCGAGCGAGATGCGCTTGCGGGCCTTGGCCAGCTGGGCGTTGCGCTCGGCCGCTTCACGCTTCTCGGCGATCTGGCGGGCGGTGCGGTCCTCCTCGGTCACGATGAACGTGTCGCCGGCGCGCGGCACCGAGTTGAGACCCTGCACCTGCACGGGACGCGACGGGAAGGCCTCCTCGACCGCGTCGCCGTTCTCGTCGGACATCGCACGGACACGGCCGTACGCCGTGCCGGCGACGATCGCATCGCCGACGCGCAGCGTTCCGGACTGGATGAGCACGGTGGCCACCGAACCGCGACCCTTGTCGAGCTTCGCCTCGATCGCGACACCGCGCGCGTCCTTGTTCGGGTTGGCCGTGAGGTCCAGACCCGCGTCGGCGGTGAGCAGCACCGCGTCCAGGAGCTCCTGGATGCCGGTGCCCTGGCGAGCCGAGACGTCGACGAACATGACGTCGCCGCCGTACTCCTCGGCGACCAGGCCGTACTCGGTGAGCTGCTGGCGCACCTTGGCCGGGTTGGCGTCGGGCTTGTCGACCTTGTTCACCGCGACCACGATCGGCACATCGGCCGCCTGGGCGTGGTTGAGCGCCTCCACCGTCTGCGGCATGATGCCGTCGTCGGCGGCGACCACGAGGATCGCGAGGTCGGTCACCTGCGCACCGCGGGCACGCATGGCGGTGAACGCCTCGTGACCCGGGGTGTCGATGAAGGTGATCGCACGCTCGATGCCCTCGTGCTCGGTCCAGACCTGGTACGCACCGATGTGCTGCGTGATGCCGCCGGCCTCGCCCGCGACCACGTTGGTCTGGCGGATGGCGTCGAGCAGCCGCGTCTTACCGTGGTCGACGTGACCCATGACGGTCACGACCGGAGGCCGGATCTCGAGGTCCTCCTCGTTCTCCGCCTCCAGCTCGGCCTCGAGGTCGAGACCGAAGCCCTCGAGGAGCTCCTTGTCCTCGTCCTCGGGCGAGACCATCTGGATCTTGTAGCCGAGCTCCTCGCCGAGCACCTCGAAGGTGGCCTCGTCGAGCGACTCCGTCGCGGTCGCCATCTCGCCCAGGTTGAACAGGATGGTCACGAGCGTGCCGGGCTGCACGGTGTAGCCGCGCAGCGCCTCGAGCTTGTCGGCGAAGTCGGCGATGGACGCGCCGCGGCGAAGGCGGATGATCTCGCCGTTGCCCTTCTGGACGTTGACGCCGCCGACGACCGGCGCCGACCGCATCTCGAATTCCTGCCGCTTGGCACGACGCGACTTGCGCTGCTTCGACTTGCCGCCGCCCTTGCCGAAAGCTCCGGCGGTGCCACCGCCGGGACCGCGGCCACGACCGCCGCCACCGCCGGGACGACCGGCGAAGCCGCCGGGAGCGCCGCCGCCGGGACGCTGGAAGCCGCCACCGGCACCGGCACCGGCGCCGCCCGGACGACCGGGGCCGCCGGGACGCTGCTGGAACGGCGCGCCGGGACGACCGCCGCCACCGGGACGACCTGCGCCACCCGGACGGGGAGCGCCGGGGCGCGGGGCGCCGGGACGCGGAGCCTGCGGACGCGGGATGTTGCCGGGGCTGGGGCGCTGACCCATGCCCTGTGCCGACGCGAACGGGTTGTTGCCCGGACGCGGGCCCGCGGGACGCTGACCCATGCCCTGCGACGATGCGAAGGGGTTGTTGCCGGGGCGCGGCGTTCCGCCGGGGCGGGGCGGCTGCGGCGTGGCGGCAGCGGGGCCGGGCTTGGGCCCGGCGGGTGCGGCCGGCGCGCCGGGGGTCTTCGCCTCCGGAGCAGCCGGGGCCTCAGCAGCCGGAGCCGCAGCGGGCGCCTCGGCGGCCGGAGCCGCAGCCGGCGCCTGCGCGGCCGGAGCCGTGGGCGCGGCCGGCTCGGCGGCCGGAGCGGCCGGGCGCGCGGGTCCCGGCTTGCGAGCCGGACCGGGCTTCGCCGCGGCTGCGCCGGGCTTCGCAGGGGCGCCGGGCGTGGCGGGCTTCGCCGCCGCGGGCGCTGCGGCAGCGCCCTTGCCTGCACCGTCCGCCTCGAGGGCGGCGCGGAGCTTGCGAGCCACGGGGGGCTCGATGGTCGACGAGGGGCTCTTGACGTATTCGCCGAGCGCCTTCAGCTTCTCGAGCGCGACCTTGCTGTCGACGCCGAGCTCGGAGGCGATCTCGTGCACGCGTGGTTTGGCAGCCACAAATTCTCCTGTCTGGGTCCACCCAGACAGGGCAGACCGTTAGTCGCGGACGGGTCTCATTTCGAGCCGTTCACTTTGTTTCCATAGCCGTTCAGCCTTTTCGCTGGATGTGCTCTTCGATGGTCTGCGTGTCAAGCGGGCCTGACACACGCAATGCCCGCACGAAGGCGCGGCGCCGGATGGCGGCATCCACGCACTCCTGCGTCTCGTGCACCCACGCGCCTCGTCCGGGCATCGATGCGCGCTCGTCGAGGACGAGGACGGATTCGATGGAGACCACTCTCAGAAGAGCGGACCGGGGAGCACGCGTGCGGCATCCGACGCACGTTCGTACAGGATCCATGGTACACCGACCGGCTGGGAGCCAGCGCCGACGGTCACCCCTCCTCGAGGATGGAGTCGGGCTGGATGTCGATCTTCGCGCCGGTGAGCTTGGCCGCAAGGCGTGCGTTCTGCCCCTCCTTGCCGATGGCGAGCGACAGCTGGTAGTCCGGCACGAGCGCGCGCACGGCCTTGCTCGAGGCGTCCAGCACGAAGCTCGACGTGACCTTCGCCGGCGACAGGGCGTTCGCCACGAACTTCGCCAGCTCCGGGTCGTAGTCCACGATGTCGATCTTCTCGCCGCCGAGCTCCTCGGTGACGGCCCGGACGCGCCGGCCCAGCTCGCCGATGCAGGCGCCCTTGGCGTTGATCGAGGGGTCGTTGGCCTTGACCGCGATCTTCGTGCGGTGACCCGCCTCGCGGGCGAGCGAGACGATCTCGACGAGGCCGGCGGGGATCTCGGGGACCTCGAGGGCGAAGAGCTTGCGCACGAGGCCGGGGTGCGTGCGCGAGACCGTGATCGAGGGGCCCTTCGCGCCCTTGGCCACCGACGTCACGTAGACGCGCAGGCGGGAGCCGTGGGCGTAGTCCTCGCCCGGCACCTGCTCCTCCGGCGGCAGGATCGCCTCGACGGTGCCGAGGTCGACGTGCACCATCCGGGGGTTCGGGCCCTGCTGCACGACGCCGGCGACGATGTCGCCCTCCTTGCCGCGGAACTCCCCGAGCACGGCGTCGTCGGCGATGTCGCGCAGACGCTGGCTGATGACCTGCTTCGCCGCGAAGGCCGCGATGCGCCCGAAGTCCTCCGGGGTCGACTCCTCCTCGCCGATGACGGCGCCCTCGTCGTCGCGGAGCGGGATGAACACGGCCACGTGACCGGTCTTGCGGTCGAGCTGCGCCCGTGCGCCCTCGGGCAGCTCGCCGGTGGGCGAGGTGTGCTTGGCGTAGGCGGTCAGGATCGCCTGCTCGATGATCCGCACCAGCTCGTCGAAGGGGATCTCCTTCTCGCGCTCGACAGTCCGCAGCAGTCCGAGATCGATGTCCACAATGGCCTCCGTATTCAGCTCTCACCGGCACGCGCCGCGCGCCGGAACCCTACAACGTTACCGGATGCCGACTCCCCCGGCGCGAGGAGCCGGTCGGCGCCGATCACCGCGGGCAGTCGTCGACGTGCGTGGCCGCGCGACCGAATCGCGCCTCGGTCCAGTCGATGATCACGGGCACGAAGGCGGAGCCGGGCAGCAGTGGACGGAGGTGGTCGTAGCCGCGGTACTCGAGGCTGCGCACCTGCTCCCCCAGCGCGCACAGGCGGTCCACGAAGTTCTGCTGCAGGCGGGGCGGGATGACTTCGTCCTGGTCGCCCCAGGCGATGAGGATCGGATGCCCCCAGGGCCCCGTCGGCGTGTTGTCCTCGAGCCGGCGGCCCAGGGGTCCCGCGGTGAGGTCGCCGACGTACAGCGGGCGGTCCTCCGACACCCCCAGCGCGGTCGCCACCGACACGACGACGCCGGGCTCCGAGGGGCAGCGCTGCGTCATCTCCCGGACGATCGCCTCCGAGCCCGGGGCGATGTAGCGGTTCAGGTCGACGTCGGGATACGTGTCGGCGTACGGGACGAGCACCCAGGAGATCAGGATGGACAGCAGCACGTTGGCATCGCCGCGCGTCAGCTCCTCCGCGAGCTTCACCGGCTCTGCCGCGGGGGCGAGCAGCGCCGTCCCGAGGATGTCGAGGTCGGGCGCGTAGTCGCCGGCGACCTGCGACATCCAGAGAGCCGCGTGGCCGCCCTGCGAGTGGCCCCACACCACCGTCCGGCGGGAGAGGGTGAGACCCTCCAGCTCGTCGGCCGCGATCACCGCGTCCAGTGACGACCGCGCTTCCCCGCGCCCGATGAGGTAGGGGAAGACCCCGGGCGCGCCCTGGCCGGAGTAGTCCGAGGCCACGACCACCCAGCCCTCGGCCACCGCCCGATCGAGCCCCGGGATCGCCCATCTCGTCGCCGAGGCGTCCCGCAGGCTCGGGGCGCAGCCGCGCGCGACGCCGGTCGTCCCGTGGTTCCACGCGACCACCGGGCGCGGACCCGGCGGCGGGTCCTGCGGGATGATCACGAGGGCGCTCGCGACGGCCGGCTGCCCGAGCGCGTCGCGCGTCGTGTAGAGGATGCGCCGCACGTCGGCGTCCGGCGGCTTCTGACCGGAGAAGTCGTCCGAGCGGATCAGACGGCCGTGCTCGTACGGCACGACGTCGGGCGGATCGTAGAACCCGTCGACCACCTGCGCGCCGTCCTGGAACCAGGAGTTCGCCCACCAGCCGCCCGCGGCCAGCCCGACCAGGAGCGCCGCCAGCGCGTAGCGGCCCGCGGCGAGCCAGGCGGCGCGGGTGCGCGACGGCCGCTTCGGCGGGGTGGCGTCGCCGGCGGCCGACGACGGGCGCGAGGGCGCGGCATCCGCCTTCCGACGATGGCCCCGCACCCCGCCCTGCGCACCCGACGGCACGGTCCGTCGCCCCTCGACGAACGCGCGGACCGCGCGCACGAGCAGCGTCGCGCCGAAGACGATCGTGCGCACGCCGAACACCACCGCCACGACGAGCACCGTGACGTCCGGCCATGCGTACGAGAGGATGCCGAACGCGATCTGCGCACCGCCCCACACCGCCGCCAGCACGCGCTGGCTGACCGTGCCGCGGGCGATCGCGTCGTACAGCGAGGCCAGCCCGCCGAGCACCAGCAGCACGGCGATGAGCTGGGGCAGCAGCTCGAGTGTTCGGCCGAGTCCGAGCAGGACGGCGAGGCCGAGCGCGACCCACGCCGCGCCGAACAGCACCCGCGACCACAGCGGCGTCTCGGGTGCCGAGAGCATGCGGGCGACGCCGGAGAAGATCGCACTCAGACCGACGTAGATCGTCAGCAGCAGCAGCGACGTCAGCGGCCGCGTGACGATCAGCAGCCCGGTCAGCAGCGCGAGGGCGCCCACGACGACCAGCACGACCGGTGAGGCACCGCGCACCACGCGCGGGACGATGCTCCATCCGGACGCGGCAGCCCTGAGGTCCGCGCGCATCATCCGCACCATTTTAGGTCAGCCGTCCGGCGAGCCCTCCCGCGGTCGCCCGTCCGATGGACCATCCCGGCACCCGCGTCAAGCCCGTGCAGGGGCCGGGAGCGCGGTCTAGCGTGAGGGGGTGGAGAGCACCGACGGCGTGAGGCAGGGCGCCAAGCAGCTCGCGCGCGAGGCCGAGTCGAACACCGTCTTCGAGGTGATGGCGCGCGCCGGCTACGCGGCCAACGGCGTGATCCACGCCCTCATCGGGATCATCGTCCTCGTCATCGCCTCCGGGGGTGACGGCGACGGCGACCAGGCCGGCGCGCTCAAGGCCGTCGCAGGCGCGCCCGCCGGCTTCGTGCTGCTGTGGCTGGTCGCGGTCGGGCTGTGGGCGCTGGCTGTCTGGCGCGCCGGTCAAGGGCTGCTGGCTCGCGACTGGACCGGCGACACGAAGGGAGCCGCCCGCAAGTGGGGACGGCGGGTGGCCGAGTGGGGCCAGGCGGCCGTCTTCGCGGCACTCGGCGCGATCGCCGCCGCCGTGGCGCTGGGCGCCCGACCGGACGGCGAGCAGGCCGCCGAGACGGCGAGCCAGATGCTGCTGCGGATCTGGGGCGGGTCGATCGTGCTGTTCCTCATCGGGCTCGGCATCGGCATCGGCGGGATCGCGTTCATCGTCATGGGCGTGCGCCGGAGCTTCCGCAAGCGGATCCGGATCCCCGAGGGCAAGCGCGGACGCAGCGTCACCATCCTCGGCATCGCGGGCTTCGTGGCCAAGGGTGTCGCACTGACCATCGTCGGCGTGCTCCTGGTGGTCGCGGCCGTCGGCACGGACGCCGAGGTCGCGGGTGGCCTGGACGGCGCGGTGGATGCGCTCCTGGACCTCTTCCTCGGTCCGGCGCTCGCATGGATCGTCGGTCTGGGGCTGATCGCCTACGCCGTGTTCACCATCGCACGGGCCCGCCTCGCCCGGATGTGACCGCGCGACGAGGGCGACGCCGCGCCCCCGGGGTAGGGGGCGCGGCGTCGCAGTGGGGAGGGGTCAGGCGCGGTACACCTGCACGACCGAGGGGCGCGGCGCGTTCGGCGCATCGCCGGGCGCCGCGGAGCCGTAGTCGGGGAACCGCGACGTCGGGGCCGCGTACGAGCCGTCCTCGCCCGGATGCTGCACCGCGACGAAGACGAGTCCCTCGGCATCGTGGATCACGGGGCCGCACGTCTCGGCATCCCGCGGCACCGCGAGGAACTGCTGCACGTGACCGCGCTCGGCCCCCTCGAGCGGCACGAGGAACAGCCCGTCGTTGTAGCCGATGGTGCTCGGGGCGCCGTCGGTCGAGATCCACAGATTCCCCGCCGAGTCGAACGCGACGTTGTCGGGGCACGAGATCGGCGAGACCAGCTCCTTCGGGAAGCCCGCGAAGTACGAGTTCGCGAACACGGCGGGATCGCCGCACAGGAGCAGGATGCTCCACCCGAACGTGGTGCCCGACTGGCCCTCGGTCTCGGTGAGCTCGACGACGTGGCCGTAGCGGTTCCCCGTGATGGGGTTCGCCTCGTCGAGCGTCGCAACGGAGCGGGCCGAGTTGTTCGTGAGCGCCAGGTAGACCTTGCCGGTCGTGGGGTGGGGCTCGACGTCCTCGGGGCGGTCCATCTTCGTCGCGCCCACGGCATCCGCCGCCAGACGCGTGTAGACGAGCACCTCCTCGGTCGAGAAGCCGGGGACGACCGACTGCCCGTTCTGCGTGAGCGGGATCCACGTGCCGGAGCCGTCGAACAGGCCGTCGGCCGGGAGGACGCCGGTGCCGGTGATCTGCGCGGCCGGCGAGTTGCCCGCGAACTTCGCGACGTACAGGTCGCCCTCGCTGAGCAGCTCGAGGTTCTTCTTGCGCGACCCGGAGATCCGGTTCTTCGAGACGAACTTGTACAGGTAGTCGTTGCGCTCGTCGTCGCCCATGTAGGCCACGACGCGGCCGTCCTCGGCGACGGTGACGTTGGCGCCCTCGTGCTTGAAACGGCCCATCGCAGTGTGCTTGCGCGGCGTCGAGGTCGGGTCCTGCGGGTCGATCTCGACGATGTAGCCGAACCGGTTCGGCTCGTTGACGTAGTCGGGGCTGTGCGCGTCGAAGCGCGGGTCGTAGGTCTCCCACCGGGTGGACGTCGAGGTCGACGACGTGGACTGGTAGCGCTTCTGCGCGGGGGCGTCCGCCGCCCAGGCGAAGTACCCGTTGAAGTTCTCCTCACCGGAGAGGATCGTGCCCCACGGCGTCGTCCCGCCCGCGCAGTTGCCGAGCGTTCCGTGCACCCAGCGACCCTCGGGGTCGGCGGCCGTCTTCACGAGGTCGCTGCCGGCTGCGGGGCCCGTGAGCTCGAAGACGGTCTCGACGGTGATCCGGCGGTTGCGCGTGCCGCCGACGACGTACGACCACGGCTCGCCGGTGCGCGTGCGCGTGATCTCCACCACCGACATGCCCATCGCGGCCTTGTAGATGTCGCCGCGACGCCGCCGCTCGGCCGGGTCGGTCGTGGGCGGGAACATGATGTCGGGGTTCACGTACTCGTGGTTGGTGACGAGCACGCCGGTCTTGCCGCTCGGGTCCGCGAGGATGTCGAGGTAATCGCAGTTGTAGCCGAACTGCAGGGCCTGCGTCGTGGGCGTCTGGGCGGCGATGTCGAACACCGGAGCGTGGGAGAACAGCGGGTCGCCCCAGCGGATGATCGGCTGCCACGTGTAGCCCGAGGGCACGACGACCTCGTCGACGAAGCGGTTGACCGGCGCGATCGGGTCGAACGCAAGGCCCCCGCTCACCGGACGGGCGAACGCGGCACCCGCTCCCCCGACGCCGGCCGAGCCCGGGCCCGAGAGCGGCGCCTGCCCGCGCGTGGCCCCCACCGCGATCGCGACCGCGCCGGCGGCGCCGAGGCCGAGCAGCGCGCGCCGCGACAGCGCGGCGGCGGCGACCTGCTGGAACGTCTCGTTCTGCGACGGGTTGCATTCGGGCCCCAGGCACGCGTTGGCGCACTTGTACTGGCACGTGACCGCGAGGCGCTTGCCTCGCGCGTGGTCGGCCATGGGGAGGGAGCGGCGGAATCCTTCGACGATGCTCACGATCGTCCTCTCTGCGTTCGAGACGGTTCGGTGGGACTGGCCGAAGCCTCGCCGCGCGTGGCGACGTCCACCGGAACGCCGAGTGAACGGCCGGAGACGAGCGTGTGAGAACCGGCTCATGCCGGCGCGGCAGCCGACCCGAGCGCGTTCACGGCCCGGATGAGTCGGTACAGCTCCCCCACGCGGAACTGGTCGAGCCGCAGCACCAGCCGCGGCAGATCGACCCTGTCGGCGTCCTCGCGCTCGATCGTGAGCGGGCCGCGGCGCTCGATGCCACCCTCGGTGAGCATCGGGGCGAACTCCTCGTTGAGTGCGGCCACCTCCTCGTCCGTCGGCTCGGCTCGCAGCCGCAGGACGAGCCGCTTGCCCACCCATCGCAGCGAGTCGTAGTTGCGGTAGAAGCCCGTGAGCTCGTCCACGGCCTCGGTGACCGAGTCCGTGATGAGCACGCGGTCGAAGTCGCCGTCCGAGATGACGCCCGAGCTGAGCAGGTGGTCGTCGATGAACCGCCGCAGGCCCTCCCAGAAACCGCCGCCGGGTGCGTCGAGCAGCACGATCGGCACCGGGTCGGCCTTGCCGGTCTGCTGCAGGGTGAGCAGCTCGAACATCTCGTCGAGCGTGCCGAAGCCGCCGGGCACGCACACGAACCCGCGCGACTCCTTCACCAGCATGAGCTTGCGGGTGAAGAAGTACTTCATCGCGACGTTGCGCGCGCTCTCGCCGACGACCGCGTTCGGCTTCTCCTCGAAGGGCAGCCGGATCGACACGCCCAGGGAGTTGTGCGGGCCGGCGCCTTCCGCGGCGGCCTGCATGATGCCCGGACCTGCGCCGGTCACCACGAGCCAGCCGCGGGCGGCGAGCGCTGCGGCCACCTCGGATGCCTGGCGGTAGAGCGCGTCATCGGGCCTGGTCCGCGCGGAGCCGAAGATGGTGGCCTTGGGTGCGTCGTCGTAGGGCGCGAAGAGCCGGAACGCCGCGCGCATCTCGGTCAGCGCAGAGCTGGCGATCTTGAGGTCGAGTCGATCGGCGCCGTCCATCCCGAGCCCGATCCCGGTGGCGAGGATGCGCGCGACGAGGTCGGCGTTGTCGCTGATGCCGGCGTCGGCGAGGATCCGGCGCAGATCCTCGGTGACCTCGGAGGGAACCACGGTGCTGTCGGCCATGCCTCCACGTTGCCACGTCGGAGCACCGGCCGGGCCCGATGTGCGCAGGGGTTGCGTGCGACCGCCGGCCGTGGAAGACGCCGGCGCCGCCGGCCGTCGTCAGCCGCGGCGGCCCCGCGCGCGCGTCAGCGCGCCGTGAGGCGCGCCACCGCGTCGGCGGCCGGCACGACCTCGCGGTCGCCGGTGCGGCGGTCCCACAGCTCGACCTGGCCGTCGGCGGCGCCGCGGCCGGCGATGACGATGCGCGGCACACCGACGAGCTCCGCGTCGCCGAACTTGACCCCCGGCGACACCTTCGGCCGGTCGTCGTAGACCACGTCGAGACCGGATGCCTCCAGGTCGGCGGCGAGCGTCGCCGCGAGGTCGTACGCGACCTGGTCCTTGCCGGTGGCGACCACGTGCACGTCGAACGGCGCCACGGCCGGCGGCCAGATGAGACCGCGCTCGTCGTTGTTGAGCTCGGCGATGATCGCGAGGATGCGCGTGACGCCGATGCCGTACGAGCCCATCGTGACGGTCACGAGCTTGCCGTTCTCGTCGAGGACCTTCAGGCCCAGCGTCTCAGCGAAGAAGCGGCCGAGCTGGAAGACGTGGCCGATCTCCATGCCGCGTGCCAGCTCCACGGGACCCGACCCGTCGGGCGCCGGGTCGCCGTCGCGCACGTTCGCCACGTCGATGAACCCGTCGCCGGTGAAATCGCGACCCGCGACGAGGGTGTGCACGTGCTTCTGGTCGATGTTGGCGCCGGTGACCCAGGCGGTGCCGTCGACGACGCGCGGGTCCAGCAGGTACCGGATGCCGGTCGCCGACTCTTCGCCGAGGATCGGCCCGGTCTCGGACCAGGGGCCGATGTAGCCCTTGACCAGCAGCGGGTTGCTCTCGAAGTCCTGCTCGGTCGCGGGCTCGACGGCGGCGGGGGCGAAGGCGACCTCGACGCGCTTGTCGTCGACGTCGCGGTCGCCGGGGATGCCGACGATCACGAGTTCGCGGCGTCCGTCGAGGTGGGTGAGCGCGAGGACCACGTTCTTGAGCGTGTGCGCGGCCGTCCACGCGGACGTCCCGTCGGTGGCGGGACCGGCGATGCCCGACGCGGGAGCGTCGAGGTGCGCGTTCGCGTGGTTCACGAGCGTCTCGATCGTCGGCGTGTTCGGCGAGTCGAAGATCACGGGGGCGCCGATCCCGTCGAACGGGATCGGGTCGGGCGCGATCGTGGTGAACGCCTCGACGTTGGCCGCGTAGCCGCCGGCGGAGCGGACGAAGGTGTCCTCGCCCACGGCCGTGGGGTGCAGGAACTCCTCGGAGCGCGCACCCCCCATCAGGCCGTTGTCGGCGGCGACGATGACGTACTCCAGCCCGAGCTTCTGGAAGATCCGCTCGTAGGCGTCGCGCTGCGACTGGTACGAGGCATCCTGTCCCTCGTCGGTGTAGTCGAACGAGTAGGCGTCCTTCATGGTGAACTCGCGCCCGCGGAGCAGGCCGGCGCGCGGACGGGCCTCGTCGCGGTACTTGTCCTGGATCTGGTAGATCGTCAGGGGCAGGTCCTTGTACGACGAGTAGAGGTCCTTCACGAGAAGCGTGAACATCTCCTCGTGCGTCGGCGCCAGCAGGTAGTCGGAGCCCCTGCGGTCCTGCAGCCGGAAGATGCCGTCGCCGTAGGAGGTCCAGCGGCCGGACGCCTCGTACGGCTCCCGCGGCAGCAGCGCCGGGAAGTGCACCTCGTAGGCGCCGGCGCCGGCCATCTCCTCGCGGATGACCGCCTCGATCCTCGCCTTGACCTTCAGGCCCAACGGCAGCCAGGTGAAGACGCCGGGCGCGGCACGCCGGATGTAGCCGGCGCGCACGAGCAGCCGGTGACTCGTGACCTCGGCGTCGGCGGGGTCTTCACGGAGCGTGCGGAGGAAGTAGTGCGACAGACGGGTGACCACGAGGGTCAAGTGTATGACGAGCGGATGCAGCGCCCTCGCGTCACGGGTGCATGAGTGCGAACACGTCGGCCGTCAGCGCCAGGGCATCGGTCGTCGGACGGATGAAGTCCGGCGTCACCAGGAGGACGTTCACGCCGTCCGTCGCGACGACCACCGCGCCGGAGCCCTCGTAGCGGTCCAGTCCCGGTGCGATGACCGCGGCCTGGGCGCCGTCGACGGTCACCGGCTCCGCGCCCGCCGCGGCGAGCGCCGTCGGGAACGCGATCGCGCCGCCCGGGACGACGTCGACACGGACGACTTCGCCGGAGCTCGTGTCGCCGCTGCCCGAGGTGAAGTGCAGTTCGCACCAGCTGGTCGCCTCGGCGAAGAGGGCGATGCCCTCGAGCCGCTCCGTCGCCTCGCCCCGGCTGCTCTGGCCGAGCAGCGCCACGCGCTCGAAGCCGTACACCGCGGGATCGACGGATGCCGCGACCTCGGCGCAGTCCGGGAGCGACCACCACTGCGGGGTGCGCAGGGCGGGGCTGGGGGTCGGGTGATCGGCCAGCCGCGTGGACGCCTCGGCGAAGAGGCCGGCGACGCCCGCGGCCGTCACGGCGTCCGTGTCACCGGCGGCGCGCACCACCATCCAGGTGCCGTCCACCGTGCCCGCCTGGGTGCACTCGACGCGGGCGCCGTCCTCGATGGACGCGCAGCCGGTCGGCGTGCCGGCGCGCAGATCCTCGCCCACCACCGCCTCGGGGTAGGCGAACAGGTGCGCCGTGGCAGCGAGATAGACGCCGTCCGACACCCACACGCAGTCGATTCCGCCGAGCACGTCATCGGCGCCCGTCCTCCACCGGTAGTCCGAGAGCATCATGTCGATCCCGGCGACCGCCTCGACCGAGGCCTCGTCCAGGGCGGCGGCGCAGTCCCCGGCGAAGGGCGTGACGCCCTCGGTCGGGGCGGCCGGCGCCGTCGGCTGCGGCGTGGGCTCGGGGGTCGGCTCGGGCGTCGGCGTCGGCGTCGGCGTGGGCGTGGGCTCGGTCTGGCTCGTCGTGGGCGCAGGACGGGCGTCCGTGCCGAGGAGCGCCGCCGTCGTGACGGCGCCGCCGCCCACCGCCCCGACGAGCACGAGCGCGATCGCACCCGCGGCGATCCGCGACCGCCGCCTGTCCGCGGGGCGGATGCGCTGGGCGCCGGCGAGGACGAGGTCGCGCAGCTCGCCGCGCTCCCGCGGTGTCAGGTCCTCGTTCATGTCCATGCCCCCTCGATCGATGCCATCTCATCGCGCAGCCTCGCCTTGGCGCGGGACAGTCGGGACTTCACGGTGCCGACCGGGATGCCGAGCGTCTCGGCCGCGGCGCGGTCGGGATAGCCCTCGAGCACCGTCAGGACGACGACGCTCTGCTCGCGGGCCGGCAGTCGCTTCAGTGCGGCGAGCACGCCGCTCTCGTCCGAGCCCTGGGGTGCACCCGGGTTCGGCGCGACCGGCGTGCGCGCCAGGAGCGCGCGGTACCGGCGGCCCGAGCGCTCGAGGTTGCGGGCGCAGTTCGACACGGCGTTCAGCAGCCACGGCAGCGGTGAGCCGTCGACCAGCCGGACCGACTCGCGCTTGCGCCAGAGCTCGAAGAACCCGATCGTCACGGCATCCTTCGCGTCCTCGCGCGCGGTCAGCAGGCGTCGCGCGTGGCGGAAGAGACGCGCCTCGTGGCGGTCGAACAGCGCCGCCAGCGCGGCCTCGTCGCCGGCCAGGACCCGCTCCCACAGGGAGGCGTCATCAGCGTCCATACCCTGTAGTGTCCGCGTTCGCGCGGAAGGTTCCCACCCCGCCCGTACAACGGCCGGATCGACCGCGTCCGCGGCGCCTCCCGCACACCGGTGCCTACACTGTTCGCGTGCCCGCACACCGCTCCCGACTCGTTCCCGCCCGCGCGCACGACGAGCTGGTCGAGTCGCTGCGCCGGCTGCGCGACGAGCTGGATCTTCCCGGCGCCTTCCCCCCGGAGGTGGAGGCCGAGGCGCAGCAGGCCGCCGCGTCGGTGTCCACCGAACCCGGCGGGGAACTGGACGACCTGCGGGACCTCGACTTCCTCACGATCGACCCCGCCGGCTCGACCGACCTCGACCAGGCGCTGCACATCGAGCGGACGCGCACCGGGGCGGTGCTTCACTACGCGATCGCCGATGTGCCGGCCTTCGTCCGGCCGGGAGGCGCCGTCGACGTCGAGGCGCGTCGACGGGGCCGGACGCTGTACGCGGTCGACGGACGGGTGCCGCTGCACCCCGCGCCGATCAGCCACGACGCCGCTTCGCTGCTGCCGGGCGTGCAGCGCAGCGCCTACGTGTGGCGCTTCGTGCTCGACGACGTCGCGCGTCCCGTGGAGGCATCCGTGCGACGCGCGACGATCCGGTCGCGGGCGCAGTGGACCTACGTGGACGCGCAGGCCGCGCTGGACGCCGGGACGGCGCCGCCGAGCCTGGCGGCGCTGGCATGGCTCGGCCCCCTCCGCCTGGAGCGGGAGGCCGAGCGCGGCGGCGCGAGCCTGAACGTGCCCGAGACGCGCATCGTCGCGGACGGCGACCGGTACCGGCTCGAGCGCGACGCGCCGCTGTCGGTCGAGGACTGGAACGCGCAGGTGTCGCTGATGACCGGGATGGCCGCGGCCGACATCATGCTCGCGGGCCGCGTCGGCATCCTCCGCACCATGCCGGCGGCGGATCCCGACGACGTCGCGGCCTTCCGGGCGCAGACCTCGGTGCTCGGCATCCCCTGGCCGTCGGGCATCACGTACGGCGACTACCTCCGCGGTCTCGACCGCCGCACCCCTGCCGCACTGGCGATCCTGGCCGCCGCGGCCGGGCTCTTCCGCGGCGCCGGCTACGTCGCGTTCGACGGGGAGCCGCCCGCGGATCCCTCCCAGGCCGCGATCGGCGCCCCTTACGCGCACACCACCGCGCCGTTGCGCCGGCTCGTCGACCGCTGGTCCCTCGTCGTCTGCGAGGCGCTCACCGCCGGCGACGAGGTGCCGGCGTGGGCGCGCGAGAGCCTGGCCTCGCTGCCGAAGACCATGGACCGCAGCGGCGGCCTCGCCGCTCGGCTCGAGGCGGCGACCCTGGACCGGGTCGAGGCCGCCCTGCTCTCGGGCAGCGAGGGTGCGGTCTTCGACGCGATGGTGCTGGGCAGACGCAACGGCGCCGCAAGAGTGCAGCTGGTCCAGCCCCCGGTGACCGCGAAGGTCGCCGATCTCGACGCGGATCCGGGCACCACGGTGCGGGTGCGGGTGCGCACGGCCGACATCGCCACCGGAACCGTGGTGCTGGAGCCCACCGCATAGCCTGGTGCGATGACCACCGTCCTCCTCACCGGATTCGAGCCGTTCGGCGGCGACGCCGTCAATCCGTCCGGCGAGGCGGTGCACCTGGTCGCGGAGCACTGGAGCGGAGCGGAGCGCCTCGTCACCGCGGTGCTGCCGGTGACGTTCGCCGGGGCGGCGGATCGACTGCGAGCCCTGATGGCCGAGCATCGGCCGGAAGCCGTGATCGCGGCGGGCCTCGCCGGTGGGCGCGAGGCCATCGGCGTCGAGCGCGTCGCCGTGAACCTCGTCGACGCGCGTATCCCCGACAACGACGGCGCGCAGCCGGTCGATCAGCCGAGCGTCCCGGACGCGCCGCCCGCACGTTTCGCCACCCTGCCGGTCAAGGAGATCGCCCGGCGGATCGCCGCCGCCGGCATCCCCGCCGAGGTCTCGTACACGGCGGGCACGTTCGTCTGCAACCACGTCTTCTTCACCGCCCTCGAGGTCGCGGCATCCGGCACCCGCGCGGGCTTCGTGCACGTTCCGTGGTCCGCCGAGCACGCGCCCTCGGCGGGGTCCGCGACCCTTCCGGTGGCCGACATCGCCCGGGCCCTCGAGATCGCCGTGCGCACGAGCCTGGACGTCGCCGCGGATGCCGCGGTGCCCGGCGGGGCGCTGCACTGACTCCGCTCGTCAGCGCGCGCGGCGGCCGAGGTGCAGCACCTCGCGCACGACGAGCCCCGCGATGAGCGCCCAGAACGCCGCGCTCACGCCGGCGACGGCGACTCCCGACGCCGCGACGAGGAACGTCACGACCGCCGGCAGCCGCTCGCCGGGGTCGTCGATCGCCTGCTGCACCGACGATCCGAAGGCCGCGAACAGCGCGATGCCGGCGACGGCGGGGATGACGGCGTCCGGCGCCACCACCACCAGCGCCACCAGTGCGGCCGACAGTCCGCCGAGCACCATGCCGCTGATCCCCGTCGACACTCCCGCCACCCACCGTCGGGCTGGGTCCGGGTCGGCGTCGGGCGCGGCGGCGAGCGCGGCGCTGATCGCGGCGAGGTTGATCGCGTGCCCGCCGGCCGTAGCGCCGACCGCCGTGCCGACGCCGGTGACCACCATCGCGGGACGCCACGGCACCCGGTAGCCGAAGCTGCGCATGATCGCGACGCCGGGCACGTTCTGCGACGCCATCGTGACCAGGAAGAGGGGCAGCGCGAGTCCCACGACCGCTCCCACGGTGAGGGTGGGCGCGGTGAACTCCAGCCGCGGAACCAGCAGGGCCGGGTCGAACGCGGCGCCGCGGGCCATGACGTCGACCGCGACCACGACGGACGCGGCGACGAAGGCCAGCGGCACCGCCCACCGCGGCGCGAGCCGCACGAAGACGAGCCACGGGATGACGACCGGCGCCACGCCCCACGGGTTGGTCACGAGCCCGGTGACCGGCGCGAGGCACAGCGGAAGCAGGACGCCCGCCAGCATGGCCTGCGCGATCGAGGGCGGGATCCGGGCGATCAGCCGCCCGAGCTGCGGCCACAGGGCCGTGAGCAGGATGAGTCCCGCCGTGACGAGGAACGCACCGACGGCGGCTGGCCAGCCGCCGTCGACGGCACCCGTGGCCGCGAGCACCGCGGCGCCCGGCGTCGACCACGCCACGGTGATCGGCATGCGGTGGCGCCACGCCAGGAGCAGACCCGAGGCGCCCATCGTGAGGCAGAGGATCAGCAGCCCGCTCGCGGCCTGCGCGGGGGTCGCACCCACGGCGTCGAGACCGGTCAGCACGACCGCGAACGTGCTCGTCACCCCGACGAGCGCCGTGACGATGCCGGCGACGATCGGGCGGGACAGGGGTGCCGACGCGGGTGCGGTCGCGGCGGACTCGGCGTCGGTCATGACATCGGATCCTGCCACGACGGACGGCGACCGCCCGCCTGGCCGGCATCGAACTCCGCGAGCGCGTCGGCGATCATGCGGTGCCCCTGCGCCTCGAAGGCCGTGTCGCCCACCTGGTGCGCCCACGCCGCGGTGCCGATCGCCTCGCGCAGCCGCAGGAGGAGCCAATGCGCCGGATTCCTGGGGTCCCGGCCGTAACCGTCGAGGAAGGCCGCCTCGCACGCGGGATCGTCGCGCCACTCCTGCGCGGCGAGCCGGGTGAGGTCGGTCGCCGGCGGACGGAATGCGAACCGGCCGAAGTCGATGACACGCAGGATGCCACCGTCGGTGAGCCAGTTGCGCGGCTGCCAGTCCCCGTGCGTGGGCACGAGGTCCGCCTCCACGGGCGCGAGGACCGCCAGCGCATGCCGCAGCCGCTCCTCGACGTCGCCGGAGATCGCGTGATCCGCATCGAGCCAGGCGATCGCACGGCCGGTGGCGGCGGCATCCGTCCCCTCCGACGGCCGCGAGGCCTGATCGTGGAACGCGCGCAGCAGCTCCCCCGCGCGGCGGTGCACGTCGGGGTCGGCCGCGGCCGGCGTCCGGTACACCAGCCGGCCCTCGAGCCACTCGGTGACCAGGATGCGCGCCGGGCGATCGGCGTGGAGCAGCCCGGGCGCGCGTCCGGACCGCGCCCACCCCGCGGTGTAGCCGCCCTCGTACGCATCGAGCTCGCGGCCGAGGTGGTGGTTCTGCGCTCCCCCCGCCTTGACGACGAGATCGCGTCCGTCGTGCCGCGCGCGGAGCACGACGGTGTCCGCCTGGTTCCAGCTCAGATCCGCGACGATCTCGACGCCCGGCAGCCACGACGCGACGAGCGCCTGCTGCGCCGCCGACAGGCGGCCGAGGCCCATCAGGCGGTGACGACCTGCGCGGTGCCGACCGGCGCGGCCGGGCCCATCTCGTCGGCGATGCGGTTCGCCTCCTCGATGAGGGTGGCGACGATGTCGGCCTCGGGAACGGTCTTGATGACCTGTCCCTTGACGAAGATCTGCCCCTTGCCGTTGCCGGATGCCACGCCGAGGTCGGCTTCGCGCGCCTCGCCGGGCCCGTTGACGACGCAGCCCATGACGGCGACGCGCAGCGGGACCGTCATGTCCTTGAGCCCCTCCGTGACGGAGTCGGCCAGCGAGTAGACGTCGACCTGGGCGCGTCCGCACGACGGGCACGACACGATCTCGAGCTTGCGCTCACGCAGGTTCAGCGACTGCAGGATCTGGTGGCCGACCTTGACCTCTTCGGCGGGCGGCGCCGACAGCGAGACGCGGATGGTGTCGCCGATGCCCTCCGCCAAGAGGATCCCGAACGCGGTCGCCGACTTGATCGTGCCCTGGAACGCGGGCCCGGCCTCGGTCACCCCGAGGTGGAGCGGCCAGTCGCCGCGCTCGGCGAGCAGGCGGTAGGCCTTGACCATCACGATCGGGTCGTTGTGCTTGACCGAGATCTTGAAGTCGTGGAAGTCGTGCTCCTCGAAGAGGGACGCCTCCCACACCGCGCTCTCGACGAGGGCCTCGGGCGTCGCCTTGCCGTACTTCTCGAGCAGCCGCCGGTCGAGCGAGCCGGCGTTGACGCCGATGCGCAGCGAGACCCCGGCCGCCTTCGCGGCGGCGGCGATCGCGCCGACCTGGTCGTCGAACTTGCGGATGTTGCCCGGGTTGACGCGCACCGCGCCGCAGCCGGCGTCGATGGCCTGGAAGACGTACTTGGGCTGGAAGTGGATGTCGGCGATCACCGGGATCTGGCTCTTCTTCGCGATGATGTGCAGCACATCGGCGTCGTCCTGGGACGGCACCGCGACCCGCACGATCTCGCAGCCGGAGGCGGTCAGCTCGGCGATCTGCTGCAGCGTCGCGTTGATGTTGGTGGTCGGCGTGGTCGTCATCGACTGCACGCTCACCGGCGCGTCGCCGCCGACCAGCACCTTGCCCACCTTGATCTGGCGGGTCTTGCGACGGGGGGCGAGCGTTTCGGGGACCTTGGGCATCCCGAGATTCACGGCTGGCACGGCACCAGCCTACGGGGCGGATCTGACCGTCGGCTCCGAGCCGCCGCCGTCGACGACGGATGCCGCGCGCCGCGGCATCCGTCATCGTGCCGGGCCGTACGGGGGACGGTGTATCTTCCGGGCCTGAGCCTGAGCCACCGCATCGGACGCATGACGGGCAGGGACCCGCACGAGGCTCACCGGGCTGCCACGCCGCTGGAGCTGCTTTTCGACCTCGTCTTCGTCGTGGCCTTCAGTCAGATCGGCTCGCAGACGGCGCACCAGCTCGAGCTGGGACACCTGCCCACCGCCCTCGTCGGGTTCGCCTTCACGACGTTCGCCGTGACGTGGGCCTGGATCAACTACTCCTGGCTCGCCTCGGCGTACGACAACGACGACCTCTTCTTCCGCCTCGCGACGATGGTCGTCATGATCGGCGTCCTGGTCGTCGCGCTCGGCGTGCCGCCGGTGTTCCACTCGCTGGAGGAGGGGCGGATCTTCGACAACACCGTCATGGTGGCGGGCTACGTGGTCATGCGGCTGGCGACGGTGGCGCTGTGGGCCCGCGTGGCGATGCACGACGAGGCCCGACGCCGCACTGCGATCGCCTACATCGTGAACATCTCGATCGCCCAGCTGGGGTGGATCGCACTCATCTTCCTGAACATGCCGATCGGGATCACGCTCGTCGTCACGACGCTGCTCACCCTGTTCGAACTGGCCGGGCCGCTCTTCGCAGAACTGCGCTTCGGGCGCACGCCGTGGCATGCGCACCACATCGCCGAGCGGTACGGGCTGCTGGTGATCATCACGCTCGGCGAGGTGATCCTCGGGACCATCCTTGCGATCTCGGCCGTGCTGGAGGTCGACGGGTGGACCCTCGAGACCGGCGTCGTCGCCTTCTCGGGCGTGGCGCTCGCCTTCGGGATGTGGTGGATCTACTTCGCCATCCCCTGGGGCCGGGTGCTGGCGCGGCATCCGGAACGGAGCTTCGCGTGGGGCTACCTGCAGATCGCGCTCTTCGGCGCGCTCGTGGGCGTGGGGGCGGGTCTGCACGTCGCCGCGTAGGTGATCGGCGGCGACGCGCACGTGGACGCGACGTTCGCCGCGCTGACCATCGCGGTGCCGGTGCTGGCGTTCGAGACGCTGCTCTTCGTGCTCTACGCGGTGCTGGTGAGGCAGTTCGACGGCTTCCACCTCGTGCTGTGGCTCGGCGTCGTCGCGGTCCTCGCCGTGGGTGTGGGCGCGGTCGCGCTGGGCGCGTCGCTCGCCATCGGCATGCTCCTCATCGCCTGCTCGCCTGCGGTGGTCGTCGTCGGGTACGAGACGGTGGGCTGGCGCCACGGCGCCGCGATGCTCGAGCGCGCGACCGCCTGACCGGCGGTCACCGCCCGGCGTCGGGCATGCCCGGCTCGGCGACCCCGCCGGGCTCGGCGGGGTCGGGCGCGGAGCTCGTGAGCGCGCGGATCAGCGTCTGCGCGTCGTACGGGCCGGTGTGACGGATGCCGTTGACGAAGAACGTGGGGACCGACGTGATGTCCATCGCCTCGGCGTCGAGCATGTCGTCGCGCACCCGGCCGGTGACCTTCGGGGAGGCGAGGTCCTCTTCGAAGCGGTCGACGTCCAGTCCCAGCTCGCGGGCGCGCCGGATGATGTCGGACGGCAGCTGGTGCTCCTGGTCGGCGAACAGGCTCCGCGAGAACTCCGGCAGCCTCCCCTGCAGCGCCGCCGCCTCCGCCGCCTCGGCCGCGGCGAGCGCGTTCGGATGCTGACGCTCGAGCGGCGCGTGACGCCACACGTACCGCAGACGGTCGCCGAGCTCGCGGCGCACCTCTTCGATCGAGCCGGAGGCCTTGAGGCAGAAGGGGCACTGGAAGTCCCCGTACTCCACGATCGTCAGCGGGGCGTTCACGTCGCCGTAGATGTGGTCGCGCTGGGGGTCCACCGGCCGCACGAGCGTGCGGCCGCCGTCGTCGTCGGGCCGTCGGGCGTCGGAGATGCGGAACATGACCGCCGCCAGCACGAACGCCAGCAGGGAGGCCGCCAGCACGCCCACGCGCGCCTCGTTCTGCACGCCGGGATCGTCGATCGCGAGGTCGATGATGAACAGCGAGATCGTGAAGCCGATGCCGCACAGCATGGCGCCGCCCGCGACGCGGTCCAGGGTCAGCCCCAGCCCGAACTCGCCGAGCCTGAACACCTTCATGACCAGCGCCGCGCCGAACACGCCGACGAACTTGCCGGCGACGAGGCCGACGACGATGGCCCAGGTGACCGGCGACTGCACCGCCGCGGCGAGGATCGGCCCCGACACCTCGACGCCCGCGTTGGCGAGGGCGAACAGCGGCAGGATCACGTAGGCGACATAGGGCGCGTACGCCGACTGGAGGCGCTCGTTGATCGAGATCGACTCGCGCAGACTGTTCGCGGCCTGGCGCGCGTACTCGCTGTTCGGGGACTGCCGGAAGATGCGCGCCAGCTCCAGCGCCTGCTCGACGTCGCGGCGGTTGGGCCGGTACACCGGGATGAGCAGCGCGATCGCGACCCCCGCCAGTGTGGGATGCACGCCGGAGGCGAGGAACGCGAGCCACACGATGATCGACAGCGTCGCGTAGATCGGCCCCCGCCCGCGGGGCACGTAGCGCGTGAAGAAGATGGCGGCGAGACCGGCGGCGGCGATCAGCAGCGGCAGCGGCGTGAAGCTCTCGGTGTAGAAGAGCGCGATGATACTCAGCGCGCCGATGTCGTCGACGACCGCGAGGGCCAGCAGGAACACCCGGAGCCGGCCCGACGCGCGCGGGCCGATGAGGGCGAGCGCGCCCACGAGGAACGCGGTGTCGGTCGAGATGACGACACCCCACGCGTGCTCCTGCCCGGTGCCCGCGGCGATCGCCAGGAACAGGGCCGCCGGCACGACGAGACCCGCCACCGCCGCCATCACCGGGATCATGGCCCGGGACCAGCTCGTCAGCTCGCCGATCGCGAACTCCCGGCGCACCTCGAGGCCGACGGTGAAGAAGAAGACGGCCATCAGGGCATCGTTGACCAGTGCGTGGAGCGTGAACTCCAGCTCGATGTCGCCGAAGCCGATCGTGAGGTCGGTCTCCCAGAAGTCGTGGTACGACGCCGCCCCGAGGTTGGCCCACACGATCGCCGCGAGGGTCGCGAGCACCAGCAGGAGCGCGCCGGTGCGCTGCTCCCCCATGTTCTGGATGCGGTCGGCGATCGACGGGCGCGTTCGGTCGTGCGCCCGGGCCGGGTCGGGCCGGCGCTCGGTGATGGGGAGTCGGGTCAAGACGGGCCTCCGCGGCGCGAGGATGCGAGGAAACGGTCGGCCTCAGTATGGAGCGAAACGCGCCGCCCGTGGGCCGTCACGCCCAGATGAGCCGATCCCGGCTGTGATAGGTTCGGCGCATGTCCGCTCGCCTCTCCTGGTGGCTCACCGCATAGGCGGTGGGTTTCGAGCGACTCAGACCGCCCTCGGGGCGGTCTTCTTTTTCGTAAGGGATGCCTCCCCCCACGACGAAAGACCACAGCCATGACCGGGCCCGCCCACCCTTCGCTTCGCGAGATCGCCGAGCGCGGCATCCCCTTCGCCCTCATCGCACGCGACGGCACCACCGTCGAACTGCTCACCGGCGACGTGGTCGACGTCGAGCTGCTCGCCGACATCCCGCTCACCGACGCCTCCGGTGCGCCGCGCGAGGTGCTCGCGCTGGTGCCGTTCCGGCAGGTCCGCGAGCGCGGCTTCGAGTGCCATGACGACGGCGCGCCGCTGCGCTGCCTGATCGTGGCCGAGCGCGTGGCGCTCCCTCGCGAGGAGGTCTTGGCACAACTGCCCGCCGAGCCGGTCGCGCTCGAGGACGCCGGCTTCGACATCGCCGACGAGGAGTACGCCGACATCGTGCGCCGCGTGATCGCCGATGAGATCGGCCGGGGCGAGGGCGCGAACTTCGTGATCCGCCGCGACTTCACCGCGGGCGTCGGGTCGGATGCCGCCACCGCCGCGCTCACGTGGTTCCGAGCGCTCCTCGAGCACGAGCGGGGCGCGTACTGGACGTTCGCCGTCGTCACCCCGGGGCACGTCGCCGTCGGGGCGAGCCCCGAGGCGCACGTCAGCGCGCGCGACGGCGTGGTGACCATGAACCCCATCTCGGGCACGTTCCGCCACCCCGCCGGCGGCGCCACCCCCGAGACGCTCGCCGAGTTCCTGCGCTCCACGAAGGAGACCGAGGAGCTGTTCATGGTGGTCGACGAGGAGCTGAAGATGATGAGCGCCGTCTGCTCCGACGGCGGCCGCATCACCGGGCCGCATCTCAAGGAGATGTCGCGGCTCACCCACACCGAGTACGTGCTGCGGGGCCGCAGCAGGCTCGACCCCCGTGACATCCTGCGCGAGACGATGTTCGCGCCGACGGTGACGGGGTCACCGATGCAGAACGCCTGCACGGTGATCAAGCGCCACGAGACGACGCCCCGCGGATACTACTCGGGCGTGGCGGCGCTCTTCACGCCGCGGCTCACCCTCGCCGCCGGCGAGGCGACCCACGACCTCGACGCTCCGATCCTCATCCGCACGGCCTACCTCCAGGACGGCCGCCTGCGCGTCCCGGTCGGCGCCACCCTCGTGCGCCACTCCGACCCGTACGGCGAGGTCGGCGAGACCCACGGCAAGGCGGCCGGCGTGCTCGGCGCGATCGGTGCCGTCCCGCGCGACGCCGCCGCCGAGGCGGCGATCGTGCCGGTACCCGACGGCGACGTCATCGACGAGGACGCTCCCGCTCCGGCGCCGCGCCGGCTCGCCGACGACCCGGCGATCGCCGAGCTGCTCGCGTCGCGCAACGCGCGGCTGGCCGAGTTCTGGCTGAACCCGCAGGGCTCCGACGAGGTCGGCCCGTTCACGGGACGCTCCGCCCTCGTGGTCGACGCCGAGGACCGCTTCACCACGATGCTCGCCCACCAGCTGCGGCACCTGGGGCTCGACGCCCGCATCGCGCCGTGGAGCGAGGTCACCGACGAGCAGGTCGACGCCGCGGAGCTGCTGGTCTCGGGGCCGGGACCCGGCGACCCCCGGGACGCCTCCAGCCCCCGCATCCGGCGGATGCGCGAGGTCGTGGCCCGGCGGCGGGAGACCGGCCGTCCGATCCTCGCGGTCTGCCTCAGCCACCAGATCCTCGCCGACTCGCTCGGGATCGACCTCGCGTCGCTGGACGCGCCGCACCAGGGGCTCCAGAAGTCGGTCGACGTGTTCGGCGTGCCCGCATCGATCGGGTTCTACAACACGTTCACCGCTCGGGTCCCCGCCGGGACGCGGCGCGTGGGCGAGGCCGAGGTCGCCGCCGACGCGACGGGCGACGTCTACGCCCTGCGCGGCCCCGGATTCGCGTCGGTGCAGGGCCACCTCGAGTCGATCCTGTCGCGCGACGGCATGACGACGCTCCGCCGGCTCGTCGAGCACGCCCTCACCCCCGTCGACGCCTGACGGCTGCCTTCCCCCTCGCACGTCTCCGGGTTCGGGGCGCGTTGTGAACGTCCGGGGCGCACCCCGCGCGCCCCGAACGCGCGCCGGGCGCCCCGAACCCGGAGAGGACGACGGATGCCGCGGCTCAGGTGATCAGAAGATCGAGACCGGGTTGACGATGTCGGCGAGGATCAGCACGCCGCCCATCGCGATGAGCCCGATCACGACGATGAACGTGACGGGCACGAGCTTGGTCGCGTCGACGGGCTTCGGCGGCGGACGGCGGAACAGCTTCGCCCAGACCCGCTTCAGCCCGTCCCACAGCGCCACGGCGATGTGCCCGCCGTCCAGCGGCAGCAGCGGGATGAGGTTGAAGACGAACAGCGCGATGTTGAGGGAGGCCAGCAGCGACAGGAAGCCGGCGACCCGGTTGAGGATCGGCGCCTCCGCGGCGGCGACCTCGCCCGACAGGCGCCCGGCCCCGACGATGCTGAGCGGTCCGTTCGGGTCGCGCTCCTGGCCCGTCACCAGGCTCACCCCGGTGTCCCAGACCTTTACCGGCAGCTGCCAGATGATGGCCGCGACCGCGCCGACGTTCTGCAGCGCCATCTGCGGACCGACCCAGATCGGCTGGCGCACGTACTCGACCACGGGTCCGACGCCGAGGAACCCGACCTCTTCCGTCGTCGTCGTGCCGTCGGCGGCCGTCGTCTCGGACTCGATGGTGGCGGGCGTGACGGTGAAGGATCGGTCGGCACCGTCGCGCTCGACGACGAACGTGAGCGCCTCACCGGGCGACGAGCGGATGATGGCGGATGCCTCTGCGAAATCGGCGACCGGCTCGCCGTCGATGGACACGAGGGTGTCGCCGGGGAGGATGCCGGCCGTGGCGGCGGGAGCGGCGGGATCGGATGCCGTGCACTCGCTCGCGCTCGTGGCCGGCACGCACTCGGACAGACGGGCGACCGTGGTCGTCGCCGTCTGCACGCCGATGCCGGTGAGCAGGATCGCGAACAGCACGATCGCGAACAGCAGGTTCATCACCGGGCCGCCGAGCATCACGACGACGCGCTTCCAGACCGGAAGCCGGTAGAACACCCGGGTGTCGTCGCCGGCGTGGAGCGTCTCGTCGTTGGCGTCGCGGGCGTCCTGGACCATCGTGGCGAAGAACCCGCCTCCAGCGCGCCCTGCGCGGCTCTCGGCCTGCGGAGACGGCGGGTACATGCCCGCCATCGAGATGTAGCCGCCGAGCGGGACCGCCTTGACGCCGTACTCGGTCTCACCGATGCGCCGCGACCACAGCGTCGGGCCGAACCCGATCATGTACTGCCCCACGCGGACGCCGAACTTCTTCGCGGGCCAGAGGTGGCCCAGCTCGTGCAGGGCGATCGACACCGCCAGGCCCACGACCATGAGCACGACGCCGATGACGAACGCGAGGACTTCCACACGCTCACGGTACCCGCGTCAGGCTTTGAGTTGGGTGTGACCGTCGACCGCCGCCGGGGCGCCGTGCGGGCGCGAGACGGGCCGTATCCGTCCCGTAGGCTCGACGCGAGGAGGAGCCGTGACCCCACGCCACGTCCGCGCGCTGCGCGGGACCGCGGGCGCGTGGGTCGCGACGATCGTCGCCGCAGCCGCTCATACGCTCGGCGGCGGCGGAGCTCCGCCCGTCGCGCTGGTGGCGGCCACCGGGGTGCTGGCCGCCCCGTTCGCCGTGGCGATCGCGGGGCGGCGCCTGGCGATGTGGCGCGTGGCAGCCACGGTGCTCGCCGCCCAGGCGCTCTTCCACGTCTCGTTCGCCGTCACCGCCGGCACCGATCCGGCCGCGCTCCACGGACACCATGTCGCGCACCTCGGCGCCGACCTCAGCGCCCTCGTCCTCCCGGACGCCCCCATGCTGGTCGCCCATGCGATCGCGGGCGCCGTCACCGTGGCCGTGCTTCACGGCGGTGAGCGGATGCTGCGGGCCCTGGGCCGCGGCATCCGCTCGGTGCTCTCGCGCGCCCGCGCCATCGCCCCGCGCGCGCCGATGCCCGCCCGGATCGGCGTCGTCGTCTCGCGGCCTCGCCTCACGGCCGCCGTCGTACTGTCGGACGTCTCGCGGCGCGGCCCACCCGCTCTCGTCACCGCGGCGCGCTGAGCGCCGCACGTCACCCGGACACGCGCCCGCGTGGACCGGTTCCTGTGCGTGCCCCTCCGAGCACGCGTCGATCGGCGCGCCCGACGACACGAGAGACGAAAGACGAAAGAAACGACATGGACAACGCCTCCCACCCTCCCCGCACCCGCACCCGCACCGCCGCCCTGGGCCTCGCGGCCGGCCTCGCCCTGGTCGTGGGCGCGCCGCTCGCGGCCGCAGCCCACGTGCACGTGTCGCCCGACACCGCCTCCGCCGGCGGAACCCGGACGCTCGCGTTCTCGTTCAGCCACGGCTGCGACGGCTCTGCCACGACCGCGCTCTCGATCGGCATCCCCGACGGGGTCGCCAACGCCACGCCGATCGTGGAGGGCGGCTGGACCATCTCGCGCGAGCCGGGCGCCGACGGCGTGCCGACGCACGTCGTGTTCACGAGCGACAGCCCCGTCGAGGACGGGCTCAAGGCCGCAGTCTCGATCGACGTCCTGTTCGCCGAGGACGCCGCCGGCACGACGCTCGCCTTCCCGGTGACCCAGACGTGCGTGGCCGGCGAGACCGCGTGGTCGCAGCTGGCCGAGGAGGGCGAGGACCCGCACGACCTCGACGCGCCCGCGCCGCTGGTGATGGTGACGGATGCCGCAGACGCCGGCGACGGACACACCTCGGGAACCGCGACCGCCGACGGCGACGGCGACGAGCACGCCGCGCATGACGCCGCGGCGGCCGACGCGGATGCCGCGGCATCCGGCACCTCCGCCGACCCGGCCGCCCGCTGGCTGGCAGCCGGCGGACTGGCCGCGGGACTCGCCGCGCTCACCGTCGTGCTGGTGCGCCGCCGCCGGTCGTGACCGCGCCGGGCGCGTCCGCCGCAAGGCGGGCGCGCCCCCACCCCGCCCCCGCCTCGCGCCCGGGGTCGCGCGCGGAGGCCGGCCGCGGGGCGCCGTGCGAAGATGGATGCGCCATGCCGACCGACGCGCCCTCCAACCTGCCCCCGGTACTCCGCCCCGACGCGCCGCCGACCCATTCCCTCGCCGACCTCGCGGCGCTCCTGGGCAGCGAGGTGCGCGGCGACGCCGACGGCGTGACGCTCACGGGCATCACCCTCGCGACGGCCGACCTCCGCCCCGGGGACGTGTTCGTCGCCGTGCAGGGCGTCAACCGTCACGGTGCCGAGTTCGCCGCGGCGGCCGCCGCGAGGGGCGCCGTCGCGGTCGTGACGGATGCCGCCGGCGCCGACGACGCCGCGTCGAGCGGCCTGCCCGTCATCGTGGTCGAGGACCCGCGTGCGCTGCTCGGCGAGCTGTCGGCGTGGGTCTACCGCACCGGCCGCGACGACCGGCTGCCGACGCTGTTCGGCACGACGGGCACCAACGGCAAGACGAGCGTGTCGCACCTGCTCGAGGGCATCCTCGGCCAGCTGGGCGTCACCACCGGCCTGTCGTCGACGGCCGAGCGTCACATCGCAGGACAGGTCGTCGTGTCGCGCCTGACCACCCCCGAGGCGTACGAGATGCACGCGCTCCTGGCGCTCATGCGCGAGCGCGGCGTCGAGGCCGTGGCCGTCGAGGTGAGCGCCCAGGCGCTGAGCCGGCGCCGCGTGGACGGGATCATGTTCGACGTCGCGGGCTTCACGAACCTCACCCACGATCACCTCGACGACTACGCCGACATGCGCGAGTACTTCGAGGCGAAGCTGCCGCTGTTCCGCCCCGACCGCGCGCGCCGCGCCGTCGTGTGCATCGACTCCGAGCCGGGCGCGGAGGTCGTCGCCCGCAGCGAGGTGCCGACGGTGACCGTCGGCACCCCGGACCTGGCGTCCGACGCGGCGACCGCGGCCGCCGCCGACTGGGTGGTCGAGATCCTCGACGAGCGCCCGGTGGGCACCGAGTTCCGCCTGACCGCGCGCGACGGGCGCACGCTGACGACGCTCGTCCCGGTGATCGGACGCCATATGGCCGCCAACGCCGGCCTCGCCATCGTGATGATCCTCGAGGGCGGCTACGCCTGGGAGCGTCTCGTCGCCGCTCTGGACGGCGGGCGCATCGAGGCCTATCTCCCCGGCCGCACGGAGCTCGTCTCGGGCGAGACGGGTCCGGCCGTCTACGTGGACTTCGGCCACTCCCCCGACGCGTTCGAGAAGACCCTCGCCGCGGTGCGGCGCGTGACGCCGGGCAAGGTCGTCATGCTCTTCGGCGCCGACGGCGACCGCGACGCCACCAAGCGCCATGACATGGGCCGCACCGGCGTCGAGGGCAGCGACATCCTCGTGATCACCGACCACCACCCCCGTCACGAGGACCCCGACTCGATCCGCGCCACCCTCATCGAGGGCGCGCGCCGCGCCCGCCCGGATGCCGAGATCCACGAGTACTCGCCCCCGGAGCGCGCGATCATCGAAGCCGTCGCGCTCGTCGGCGACGGGGACGCGATCCTGTGGGCCGGTCCCGGCCACCAGGACTACCGCGACATCCGCGGCGTCCGCACCCCGTACTCGGCGCGGGAGCTGGCCCGCCGAGCCCTCCGCGACGCCGGCTGGCCGGTGCCCGAGCCGCACTGGCCGGTGCCGTACCCGGACGCCGAGACGCCGGCATCCGATCCCCTCCGTCCGGCTTTCCCCACGGCCTGACCCCTCTCCTGCCCCACGGGGGCGAGCGCACGACCCGGTGCGGCGGAGTGCCGGGCGGCGACAGGGTCAGGATGCCGCGGCGATCGCCTCGTCGGCGGTGCGGCGGGCCCACGCCTCGGCCTCGGAGAGCGAGTCGCGGGTGAGGGCGTCGGGCGCCTCGTGCGCGTCGACCACGCGCGCGACGGTGTCGACGATGGCCAGGAAGGCGAGCCGGCCCTCGTGGAAGGCGTCGACCGCCTGCTCGTTCGCGGCGTTGAAGACCGCCGGGTAGGTGCCGCCGGCGCGACCCACCTGCTTCGCGAGGCGGACGGCGGGAAAGGCGTCGTCGTCGAGCGGCTCGAACGTCCACGAGGCCGCCGTCGTCCAGTCCAGCGGGCGCCCGACCCCCGCGACGCGGTGGGGCCAGTCCAGACCGAGCGAGATGGGCAGCCTCATGTCGGGCGGGGATGCCTGGGCGATCGTGGACCCGTCGACGAACTCGACCATGGAGTGGACGATCGACTGCGGGTGGACCACCACGTCGATCTGGGCGTACGGGATGCCGAACAGCAGATGCGCCTCGATGACCTCGAGGCCCTTGTTCACGAGCGTGGCCGAGTTCGTCGTCACGACGCGTCCCATGTCCCACGTGGGGTGGGCGAGCGCCTCCGCCGGCGTCACGCTCTCAAGGGACGCGCGGCTACGACCTCGGAAAGGGCCGCCGGATGCCGTCAGCACGAGCCGACGCACCTCCTCGGGCTCGCCGGAGCGCAGCGCCTGCGCGATCGCGGAGTGCTCGGAGTCGACGGGGACGATCTGCCCCGGCCGGGCGAGGGCGGTGACGAGGTCGCCGCCGACGATGAGGGACTCCTTGTTGGCCAGAGCCAGGGTGCGTCCCGTCTCGAGCGCCGCGAGCGTGGGACCGAGGCCGACCGAGCCGGTGATGCCGTTGAGCACCACGTCCGCTTCCACGTCGCGGACGAGCTGCTCCGCCTCGGCGGCGCCCAGCGCGGTGTGCTCGACGTGGAACTCGTCGGCCTGGGCGGACAGCGCGGTCCTGTCGGAACCGGCTGCGAGACCGACCACCTCGAATCGCCGCGGGTTGGCCCGCACGACGTCGAGCGCCTGCGTGCCGATCGAGCCGGTCGAGCCGAGGATGAGGACGCGCCGCATCCGGCCAGCCTATCGACCGGCCGGACGCGGCCGGCGTCTACTGCTGGGCTGCGCGCTGGACGCCCAGGATGTCGATGACGAAAACCAAGGTCTCGCCGGTGAGGTCGGCGTCGTTGATCTCGCCCTCGCCGTAGCCGAAGGCCGGCGGGATGACCACGAGCACCTGCGAGCCGACGGCCTGACCCTCCAGCGCCTGCTGGAATCCCTCGACGACGCCGGTCGTCGCGAAGGCGGCGGGCTGTCCGCGCTCCCAGCTCGAGTCGAAGACCGTGCCGTCCGACCACTTCGCACCGCTGTACTGCACGAAGACGGTGTCGCCGGGCTCCACGACCGGGCCGTCGCCGGTCTTCAGCTCGTCCAGCTGCACCTCGGCGGGCGGCTCCGTGTCGGGGATGGTGACGGTCGGGGCGCCCTCTTCGGAGAACTCCACGGTCGGGAAGCCGTCGGCCGGCTCCTGCTCCTCGCCGCCGGCGGTCGTCGGAATGAGCTGGGTGGTCTCGGCGACGATCACCACAGGCGAGGCACCCTCGCCGAAGGCGCTGCCGGGAATGGACATCGCGACCGTCGACCCGAGCGGAGCGCACTCGAGAGCGGCGACGAACAGCGAGTAGTTCTGCGGGTCCAGGAGGATCGGGACCTCGCCGGAGTCGTCGGGCGACGAGTCGGAGGAGTCCTGCAGCAGCTCGCCGGTCGAGCCGTCGTACACCGAGTAGAAGCCGCTGACGAGCTCGCCGGCCGCGAGGTCGTCGTCCGAGCCCTCGGTCACGATGGTGCGCTCGATGTCCTCGAAGGCCAGCGAGTCCGGCACGGTGGCGGCGAGGTCGGCGCCGGAGCCGGTGACCTCGATCGCGTCCGAGTCGGCTCCCGACTGCGCATCGAGGAGGCACGTGGAGTCGGCGCTCGACGACGGCGACGGGGTCGTGTCGGGATCCCCCGAGCCCGAGCAACCGGCGAGCACGAGTGCCGACAGCGCGGCGGCGGACAGGGCGGCGAGCGGGCGAATGCGCACGGAGAGACCTCGAGTCGATGTAAGGGGAGCCTCCATCCTTTCGCATCTTTTCTCGGATCGCGCTGAGAACCGGTCATGCCGACGCCGGAATGCGACGGGGAGTACCCTCTACGGGTGACTTCCGACCTCGTACCAGGCACAGACGACAGGGCCGACGAGACGGCAGAAGCGCAGGACTCCGCACCGGGCGCCGTCCGGATGGGATCGACGTACGCGCTGGGCCGATCCATCATCACGCCGCTCGCCCGCCTCGCCTACCGCCCGCGTGTCGAGGGCAAGGGGAACGTCCCGAGGACCGGTCCGGTGATCTTCGCGAGCAACCACCTGTCGTTCATCGACTCCGTGGCGATCCCCGTCGCCGCCCCGCGGCCCGTGCACTTCCTCGCCAAGGCGAGCTACTTCGAGAAGCCGGCGTCCCGCTGGTTCTTCACCGCGATCGGCGCCATCCCGGTGCAGCGCGGTGCGGGGCAGGCCGCGCTGGACGCCCTCGATCAGCAGCGGGCCCTGCTCGAGGAGGGCAGCGCGGTCGCGCTGTACCCCGAGGGGACGCGCTCGCTCGACGGGCGCCTGTACAAGGGACGCACCGGCGTGGCCTTCCTCGCCCTGCAGACCGGAGCGCCCGTCGTGCCGGTGGGGCTCATCGGGACCGACAAGGTGATGCCCGTCGGCGCGAAGAAGCCCTCGATGAAGCACCGCGTGACGGTGAGGTTCGGCGAGCCGCTCGACCTCTCGCACCACGGTCCCGCCTCGTCGGGGCGGGCGCGACGCCTCGCCACCGACGAGATCATGGCCGCCATCCACGCGCTCTCCGGTCAGGAGCTCGCCCACGCCTACAACGAGGTTCCGGCCCAGAACCCGATCGAGCGCATCCGCCAGGTCCTCCCCCACGAGCGGCGCTGACCCTTCGCCGGCCGGCCGGCCGGCCGGTTCGGGTCGGCGGGCCCGATCAGCCCGCGTCGGCGACGACCACGGTGGGCTCGTGCCGCACCGGGAAGTTGACCGAGTTCGCGATGAAGCACCACTCGTTCGCCTGTGCGTGCGCGGCGGTCGCGGCATCCGTCATCGCGGCGTCCGCGACGGTCACGCGCGGGCGGAGCACGACCTCGCGGAACGCGCCGCCGCCGCGCCCGTCCTCCACCATGAGACCGGATGCCTCGTCCTCGTAGCCGACGACCACGACGCCCGCCTTCACGCACGCGTGCAGGTACGACAGGAGGTGGCACTCGCTGAGAGCCGCGAGGAGCAGGTCCTCGGGGTTCCAGCGGGCAGGGTCGCCGCGGAACGGCTTGTCGGCGGAGGCGCCGATGGCCGGCTTGCCGTCGATCTCGAGCGTGACGGACCGGTCGTAGTCGCGGTACCCGGAGGTTCCGGTGCCTCGATCACCCGTCCAGGTGGTCCGGACGGAGTATCGATGCTCGCCCCACATGAGCACAGTCTGTCATGCAGGACCATCGCGGGCGCGACGGTAGGCTGGCGGGGTGCCGCAGACCTTCGCCGCAGCCGACGCCGTCGAGCTCGCCGTCGTCGATCGCAGCGGTTTCATCGAATCACGCCACGCCGGGATCGCCGTCGTCCTCCGCGCCGACGGCACGATCGCCGAGAAGCTCGGCGATCCGTCGTCCCTCGTGCTGCCGCGATCGAGCCTGAAGCCGCTCCAGGCTCTCGCGTGCCTGTCGGCGGGCGCCCCGCTCGAGGGTGACCGGCTCGGCCTCGCCACGGCGAGCCACTCCGGAACGGACCGCCATGTCGCGGTGGTGCGTGAGATCCTCGCCGCCGCCGAGCTGAGCGAAGACGCCCTCGGCTGCCCTGCGGCGTGGCCCGGCGACACGGCCACGCGCGACGAGCTCGTGCGGGAGCTCGGCCGGCCCCAGCGGGTGCGCATGAACTGCTCGGGCAAGCACGCCACGATGCTCCTCACGAGCGTCGTCAACGGGTGGGATCCCGAGGGGTATCTGTCGCCCGCCCACCCGGTGCAGCAGCTCATCCGCGACACGATCGAGCGGCTCATCGGCGAGAAGGCCGCAGCGGTCGCCGTCGACGGGTGCGGCGCCCCCGTGTACGCCATGACGCTGTTCGGGCTCGCGCGGGCGATCCACCGCATCGGCAACTCGTCGACCACCTCCCCGTTCGCCCTGCACCGCAGCGCCGGCGCGCTCGTCGAGGCCGTGCGCGCGGCGCCGTGGACGATCGACGGCCCCGGCCGCCCCGACACGATCGTGATCGAGCGACTCGGCGTCTTCGCGAAGGGTGGTGCAGAGGGCGTCATGGTCATGGTCGCCCCCGACGGCACCACCGTCGCGCTGAAGATGCTCGACGGCAGTGGCCGCGCCGCCACCGCGGTCGCGCTGCGGCTGCTCGAGCGGCACGGCGCACTCGCGTCGGCCGACGTCGCCGACGCGATGTCGAAGCTTCCGCTGACCGTCACCGGCGGCGGACAGGATGTCGGGGCCATCCGCCCCGCCTTCTAGAGGCGCTCCCACGAGGAGCCCGAGCGCTCCAACGGCGGAGCGGAAAGGATGACGCGATGAGGATCAGCGTCCCCACCGAGGTGAAGAACAACGAGTACCGGGTCGCCCTCACCCCCGAGGGCGTGCACGACCTGGTGGCGGCAGGCCATGAGGTCTTCGTGCAGCGCGGCGCGGGCGAGGGCTCGTCGATGCCCGACGCCGAGTACGAGGCCGCCGGCGCGGAGATGCTCGACGACGCCGCGGAGGTGTGGGCCCGCGCGGAGCTGCTGCTGAAGGTCAAGGAGCCGATCGCCGGCGAGTACGGCTACTTCCGCGACGACCTCGTGCTCTTCACGTACCTGCACCTGGCCGCCGACCGCCCGCTGACCGAGCGCCTCGTGGCCGACCGCGTCACGGCGATCGCCTACGAGACCGTGCAGCTTCCCGGCGGCGGGCTTCCCCTCCTCGCCCCGATGAGCGAGGTCGCCGGCCGGCTGGCTCCCATGGTCGGCGCCAACACGCTCATGCGCTCGGCGGGGGGCCTCGGCCTGCTGATGTCGGGGGTGCCCGGCACGCGTCCCGCGACCGTGACGGTGATCGGCGGCGGCGTCGCCGGCGCGAACGCCGCGGTGATCGCGGTCGGCATGGGTGCGGACGTCACCGTCTTCGACACCAACGTGCAGCGCCTGCGCTATCTCGACGACCACTTCCAGGGCCGGGTGAAGACCGCCGCCTCCAATCCCCTCGACCTGGACCGCGCGGTCGCTGCCTCGGATCTCGTCATCGGCTCGGTGCTGATCCCCGGCGCGAAGGCGCCCAAGCTCGTGACGAACGACATGGTCGCCCGCATGCGACCGGGTTCGGTACTGGTGGACATCGCGGTCGACCAGGGCGGCTGCTTCGAGGACACGCACCCGACCACCCACGCCGACCCGACCTTCCCGGTGCACGGCAGCATCTTCTACTGCGTGGCCAACATGCCCGGCGCCGTGCCGAACACCTCGACGTCCGCGCTCACCAACGCGACGCTCCCCTACATCCGCCAGATCGCCCGACGCGGCTGGACGGAGGCGCTGCGAGCGGATGCCGCCCTCGCGGCCGGTCTCAACACCCACGGCGGGCGAGTCGCCAACGCCGGCGTTGCGACCGCGCACGGCTTCGAGGTCGCACCCCTGGAGGGCGTGCTCGTCTGACGCGCCCGCGGGCGAAGGATCCCCGGGTCGCCGACGCGCCCGGGGATCGTGCGTGCGGGGATCGTGCGTGGCATCCGAGGCCGGCGCGCTACGCCCGGCGGGCGCCGGTCCATGGCGCGCTCTGACGGTTCGGCGGGACGTCCGCGGCGGGCAGCACGATGCGGACGGGATCCGCGCCCGCGACGATGAGCCACGCCCGCGCCCGCCCCGGCTCGCAGTACGGGGGCACGCCGCGGAAGCCGGCCAGCACGCGCAGCTCGGCGGCGCAGGACGTGTCGACCACCAGCTCGTGGTCTCCGCGGACGTCCGCGAGCAGTCGCCAGTGCCGCTGCCAGTCGTCCGGCTCCCCCGCCACCACGACGGGCCCGTCCGCCACGCGCGCGGGCGCGGCGGCATACTCCTCGAGGCCGAGGACCGTCACGCCGCGCTGCTCCCACGCGGCGAGCGCCCGGCGCCCGGCCGGCGACCTGCGGGCCACGAGACCTGTCAGCCGGCCCTCCGGCGTCCACGTCGCGTCGGCAGCGGCGGGCGTCACCGGCGCCGCCGGTGCGAGCGCCAGCTGCACCGGGCGCCCGTCGAGGCGTCCGCGGCCGGCCGGCGCGGAAGGGTCGTGGGCCGCGGGGTCGCCTCCCGCGGCGGCGTGGTCGATGCGCGTCGCATAGGGAAGGACGATGCGGCGCGGAAACAGCTCGGCGATCCTGGACACGGCGCCCGTCACGCGGTGGGCGCCGGCGACGACGAGCACACCGCTGTCGCCGGATCGCCGCACGAAGAGCTCCACCCGCTCGAGGACGGCCTGCGCATGCTCGGGAGGGAAGCGCAGCGCCACCGCGTCGAGGTCGTCCAGGAGCACGATCGTCCCCGGCGCCGGAGGCTCCTCGGACAGTCTGGCCACGGCATCCCACATCCCCTCCAGCCCCGCGGGCACGCGCTCGACGGCGCCCGGCGCCTGCGCCTGGATGAGGTCCAGCGCATTCGAGACGCCGGACCCCGGTCCGCCGAGTACGAGGATCGCCCGATCGCCGGCGGCCACCGTGACGACCGGCTGCCGCTGCCGGTCGGGCTCGTCGGCGATTCCGAGCAGCACCCCACCGTGCGCCGCCGGATCCGCTGCAGCCCGGCTCGCCAGCTCGTCGAGCCCGACGACGCGAGGAAGCTCCGGCAGCCAGGGCCTGGACGGCGCGCTCGTGCCGCCCCGCCGCGACGCCGTCGCGACGTCCTGCGCACCCGACAGGGCGACCCGCACCGGCTGCGGAGCCGCGTCGCCGGCACGGCGCACGTACGCGGTGCCGCGCCTCTCCGCACCGCCGGGCAGCATCGCCGCATCGTCAGTGCCGATCACGGCCCTGCTGTCGGCGGCGTCCGTCACGCGCAGGCTGATGCGCAGCGGGCAGTTGGCGAGCAGGTTGTCGCGGATCACCCCGGCGGCGCGCTGCGTGCCGAGGATGAGGTGGATCCCGAGCGCCCGGCCGCGCGCGGCGAGGTCGGCGAACAGACCGTGCAGCTCCGGCTGATCCGCGAGCAGCGCGGCGAACTCGTCGACGACGACGACCAGCCTCGGCAGGCGCACGCGCGGGTCGACGATGTCTCGCGCCCCTGCGGCGGCGATGGCTGCCTCGCGACGCCGGAGCTCGGCTCGCAGGCTCTCGATGGCGCGCCGCGCGCCCGAGCCGTCGAGGTCGGTGATCACGCCGGTGATGTGCGGAACGCCGGCGAGTCCGTCGAACGCCGTGCCGCCCTTGAAATCGGCGAGGAGGAAGGTGACCTCGTCGGCGGACCGCGTCGCGCACAGCGCCAGGATCCACGTGATGAGCAACTCGCTCTTGCCTGCTCCGGTGACGCCGGCGACGACGGCGTGGGGGCCGTCGGCGACGAGATCGACGACCGCCGCGTCGCCGGCCGTCACTCCGATGACCGCGGGCAGCCCGCCCCCGATCGCCTCGGGCGTCGCGGGGAGCAGCGGCGACAGTGCGATCGGGCCGTCGTCCTCGCGCGTCATCCCGAGCGTGGCCTCGGCGCGCGCGGTGAGATCGGCGGCGATCTCCTCGGCCTGCAGGCGGGAGACGGCCTCGACGGCGAGCGTGACGACCTCGCCGCCGTATTCGAGGCGCGCGGAGGCGGGCGCGGTCACGGTGATCACCGCCTGGCAGCGCGGTGGCGGCGGATCGCCCGGACGACACCGTGCAAGGACGATGTCGGCGTGGGCGGGCACGAGCTCGCCGGGGCCGACGATGGCCAGGCCCGATCCGGAGGCCGCGGCGCGGTGCGGCAGCGTCTCGGCCCACTCCATGCCGCGGCCGAGGGGGCCGACGATGCGCAGGTCACCGGGAGCGAGCGCAAGGCACAGCTGCAGGGCGAGCGCCCGCTGCACGGCGGCGCCGACCGTCTCGCCGCCGACGACGGCGACGCCGGCCTCGAGCGGCACGGTGATCGGCGCGCCTTCCACCCGCGCGGCGCGGCGGCGCAGCAGGGCGGCAGCCGGATCGCCGTCGCCGCCGCTCACGCGCACCGCGCTCGCGCGCTCCCCCTCCCCGACGACGAGCGAGGCGATCCGCCCCGAACGCCACACGTCGCCGGGTCGCCGCAGGAGACGCGCCGCATCCGGATGCCGGGACCACAGCTGGGCGCGCTCGGTCTCGTGGCGGGCGGCCACCGCCGAGGACACCGCCTCGCGTGCGCGTGCCGCCTCGGCGCTCGCGCGCCTGCCGTCGCGCCGCGCCGCGCGGCGGGCGTCGGCGACGGCCGCCCCGGCGATGAGCGGGCCGAGGAGGGCGAACCAGAGCGAGTACACCGAGCCGGTCACGAGCCACAGAACGACGGCGCCCACGACCGGGACGACGGCGGCGACGACGGGCAGCGGCGGTCGGGCGGGCGGCGCCCAGGCCGCAGGGAGGGTCAGCGGCTCATCGTCGATCGCGAGGGGAGCCTCGGTGGCCGGAGAAGCGGGCGCGCGCATGCGCCCAGTCCACAGCGGCGGGGCTCGCCCGGCGTGATGCCCGCGCGGATCTGTGGATGCGGCGGGGTCACTCCCCCGCTGTGGAGGAGTCCCCGTCGTCGGCGCCGCCTGCGGCCGGCCGGCCGACGTCGAGCACGACGATCGTGATGTTGTCGCGCCCGCCGTTCTCCAGCGCTGCGTCGAGCATGGCCATCACGGCGTCACCCGGATCGGGGTTCTCGTCGAGGAAGTGGCGGATGCCGTAGTCGGTGAGCTCCTTCGTCAGCCCATCCGAGCAGATCACGAACCGGTCGCCCTCCAGGACGTCCAGGCGCACGTAGTCCGGCGTCACGCCGTCGCTCGGGCCGACGGCACGCGTGATGACGTTGCCGTACGGGTGGTTCTCGGCCTCTTCGGGACTCAGACGGCCTGCCGCGACGAGCTCCTGCACCACCGAGTGGTCCGTCGTGATCTGCACGATGGCCCCGTCGCGCACGAGGTACACGCGGGAGTCGCCGATGTTGAGGGTCACCCAGTGCGGCGCGTCGCCCGACGTGTCGAGGAAGACACCCGTGACCGTGGTGCCCGTGCCGTCGTCCGTGGCCTCGGGGTGGGACGCGATGTCCTTCACCGCCCGCGCGAGCGCCTTCTCGATGGTCTTGGGCGTGACGTTGCCGCTGCCGGCGACCGCCCGGAGCCGCTCGATCGTGCTCGCACTGGCGATCTCGCCGCCGACGTGCCCGCCCATCCCGTCGGCGACGACGAACAGCGGGTACTCCGCGAACACGGCGTCCTGGTTCACCTCGCGGCGGCGGCCGGTGTCAGTGACGGCCGCCCAAGCGAGCTCCAGCGCACCGCCCGGAACCGGAACGGTGAGCGACTGGGTGGATACCTCGGGCACGCCGTGTCCTCTTCGTCGCTGCCGCGGAAGCCCGTCGCCTCCGCGTCATCACATACTAGTCGGTTACTCGCGGGGGTCCTCGGACGCGGCGAGCGCCGCTACAATGATCCGCGCGCCGGCGCGGCGGCTCAGGCGGTGGCGGCGGCTCAGGCGGTGGCGGCGGGAGGCGGAAAGATCCCGTCGATCGCCTCGAGGTCCGCCGCCGTCGGCGTCCAGGCCGTCGCCGCCTCGGCGTTCGCGCGCACCTGCTCCGGGCTGGTGGCACCCGCGATCACGCTCGAGAGCCCCGGCCGGGCCAGCAGCCAGCCGAACGTCGCCTGCAGCATCGTTATGCCCCGCTCGTCGCAGAACGCCTGGAAGGCCTCGAGCGCGTCCCACGGCGCGTCCCGGTAGAGGTGGGGCCGCTGCCGCATGATGCGGGAGTCGGCGGGCGCGGCATCCCTCGTGAACTTGCCCGTCAGCAGGCCGTTGTGCAGCGGGAAGTACGGCAGGAACCCGACGCCGTACCGCTCGACCGCCGGCAGCAGGTCGAGCTCCGCACCGCGCGCCAGCAGGCTGTAGTGGTTCTGGGCCGACACGAAGGGCACACTGTGGCGCATGAGCGCGGTGAAGTGCGCCTCGGCGACCTGCCACCCCGCGAAGTTCGAGTGACCGATGTAGCGCACCTTGCCCTCGCGCACGAGGTCGCCCAGCGCGTCGAGCGTCTCTTCGACGGGGGTGGCCGGGTCGGGCACGTGCAGCTGGTACAGGTCGATCCAGTCGGTCTGCAGCCGGGTGAGGGATGCCTCGACCGCGCGCCGCACGTACGAGCGCGAGCCCTTCGACCCGGTCGTCGGGTAGCCCATGTCGCGCGTCTGCCCGAACTTGGTCGCGAGCGTGACCCGATCGCGCCGCCCCTTCAGCGCCTCTCCCATCAGCGTCTCGGAGAGCCCCGGCTCGCGCCCGTACATGTCCGCGGTGTCGAGGAAGGTCACACCCGCGTCGATCGCGGCGTCGAGCACGGCGCGCGTGCCGTCGAGGGTCTCGGTCCGGGTCCCCTCGCGGCCGAAGTTGTTGCAGCCCAGTCCGACGGCGGAGACGAGGAGACCGGACGCGCCCATGCGGCGCAGCGGAACAGTGGAGGTCATTCCTCCACGTTAGCCGCGGGTCGGCGGCGCGCCGGAAGACGCGACAGCCCCTCGCCGGATCGGCGAGGGGCTGTCGGAGCGGTCGTCGCTACGGCTTCGCGGGAGCCGGCGGCTCCGGGGCCGGCGGCTCCGTGGCGGGAGGCTCCGCCGAGGGCGAGGTCGCCCCAGGCTCGGCGGCGGGCGGAGTGGCCGGCGCGGCCGGAGCTGCGGGCGGCGGCGCGTAGCCTGCCGGCGGTGCCGGCGGCGCAGCGGACGCGGTCGGCGCGGGCGGAGGTGCCGAGTATCCCGCGGGCGGCTCGTACGCCGCCGGGGCGGCGCCGTATCCGGGTGCTGTGGCGGGGTTCGCCGGGTAGCCGCCCGCCGGGGTCTGCGCGGGAACGCCGCTCCACACCGTCTTGTCGGCGAGGAAGCTCCCCGCCCAGGGCGCGGCCGGGATCGCGGTGTTCCAGCGCGAGCGGTCGAACGCGTTGATGCCCAGCCAGACGATCGCGAGGAAGAAGTACAGGATGAGCCAGACGGCTTCCTTCTGCAGCTTCAGCCCCACGCGCCACGCGGCGAGGAGCGTGTACAGGAAGGCGGCGAGGCCGATGAGCGAGCCGAGCACCGGCACCCAGCCGAGCACGATCCCGCCACCCCACAGGATCAGCAGCCACCACGGGTTGAGGTCGCCGAGCTTGACGAAGATCAGGGTGTTGTAGACGGGCACCCAGGCGCGCCAGCGCCCCTGCACCCCTGCCTTGTCGAAGATCTTCATGAGGAACCAGGAGCCGATGACGTAGCCGGCGATGGCGATCAGGAAGAGGAAGGGGGCGATGATGAGCCAGGCGAGGAGCGCCCCGGCGCCGCCGTCGTTGTAGTCCATGGTGGAGCGACCTCCGAGAGAGTCGATTCGGGTCGCATCGCGACGCGACGCGACCGCGGAGCCCCTGCTCCGCTGGACACATGCTATCGACGCTCTCAGCGAACTGTCAGCATTGACGCCACGATCCGGGGGATGGCCCGGCCGCCCGGCGGTGGATAGCCTGAGCAGAACTCGATCCGAAGGACCGTCATGACAGACCAGAACCCGTCCGCTCCCACGCCGCCGCCGCTTCCTCCGCAGTCCGCCGCAGAGGCCGCGCGCGCGACCGACCCCGACGACACCGGTGTCCCCCGCGTCGGCGGCGACGCCGGCGACGTCAGCCGCGGGTTCTTCTCCGCGCTGTTCGACCTGTCGTTCCGGACCTTCATCACGCGCCGCCTCGCGAGCGTGTTCTACTTCGTCGGTCTCATCGCGATCGGCATCGGGTTCATCGTGTACTTCGCCGGCGGGATCATCAACGCGATCTCGGTGATGTGGCTCAACGTCGGCGCAGGGGTCACGGGGCTGATCGCCACCATCATCGTGGTGCCGGTGCTGACGTTCCTCTCGATCATCCTGCTCAGGTTCGTCATCGAGGCGGTCGTCGCCCTCATCGCGATCGCGGAGAACACCGAGCGCACGGCGCAGCACACGCGGCGCTGAGGCCTCGACCGGTTCAGCGATCGGTCGGCGAGCCGGGCGCAGGGGCGAAGAGCTCGAGCTCGCCCTCACCGCTCTCGTGCACGCGCAGACCGGATGACTCCGCCCACCGGAGGAACGCGGCCGGGGACGAGATGCGGGGGCGCTCCTGGGCGAGCCGTCGCACGAGAGCGCCCTTGGCGTGCTTGTTGAAGTGATTGAGCGCCCGCACCGCGCCGTCGCCGCCTTCGCTCACGACACGCACGTACCGCGACGCGACGCCGGCCGGCACCGGGCCGAGGGCGGCGTAGGCCTCCGAGCGCAGGTCGAGCACGAAGCGGGGCGCGAGGTCGGCGATCGCGGCGGTCGTCGCCTCGGCCCACAGGCGCCGCAGCGGAGGAAGGCCGGGCAGGGACGCGCCGGCGCCGAGCCGGTAGGCCGGAATGGGGTCGAGCGCCCACACCGGGCCCAACGGCGCGGAGTGGATCATGACATGGGCACCCAGCCAGCGACGAGCCGTCGCAGGGAGGGATGCCGCGTCCAGCGCGTCGAAGAGGACGCCCGTGTAGCGGTCGACCGCGGCCATGGTCGACGCGTCGCGCACCGCGGCGTTCACGGCGACCTCGCCGCGCTGGCGGGGACCGAGCTTGAGCACGCGGGCGGACTCCTCCTCGTCCGCGGCCAGGGCCACGAGGGCGGAGAGGACGGCCTCGCGCTGCGGGGCGAGCTGGGCGAGCGCCAGCCCGCCCGGGTCCAGCCGCGCGCCCGCGCCACCGGGACGCTTCGTCTCGGACGGCGGCAGGAGGATCAGCATGGTGCTCCGGAGCGGATCGATGGGCGGGGCGGGAACACGACTCGGCCGGCCCCCGCGGGGGCCGGCCGAGTGCGTGTACAGCGGGTGATCAGGAGATCAGGGCGGCGTTTCCGGCCACGATCGTCAGATCGTCGCCCTCCATCGACAGGAAGCCGTCCTGCGCGTTGGCGATGATCTTCGTGCCGGAGGTCTGAGTGATGCGCACCTGGCCCTCGGCGAGGATCGCGAGCACCGGCTCGTGCCCGGTCATGAAGCCGATCTCGCCCTCGACGGTCTTGGCGACGACGAGCGACGCCTCACCCGACCAGACCTCCGCGTCGGCGGAGACCAGGCTCACCTTGAGCGGCATGTCAGCCGTTCTCCTTCTGGATGCGAGCCCACGCCTCTTCGACGTCCGAGATCCCGCCGACGTTGAAGAAGGCCTGCTCGGCGACGTGGTCGAAGTCGCCCTTGACGATCGCGTCGAACGACTCGATGGTCTCCTTGATCGGAACGGTCGACCCCTCGACACCGGTGAACTTCTTCGCCATGTAGGTGTTCTGCGAGAGGAACTGCTGGATGCGGCGCGCGCGGGCGACGACGATCTTGTCCTCTTCCGAGAGCTCGTCGACACCGAGGATCGCGATGATCTCCTGCAGCTCCTTGTTCTTCTGGAGGATCTGCTTCACGGCGGTGGCCACGCGGTAGTGGTCCTCACCGATGTACCGCGGGTCGAGGATGCGGCTCGTCGACGACAGCGGGTCGACCGCGGGGTACAGGCCCTTGGACGCGATCTCGCGCGAGAGCTCGGTGGTCGCATCGAGGTGGGCGAACGTGGTCGCCGGCGCCGGGTCGGTGTAGTCGTCGGCGGGCACGTAGATCGCCTGCAGCGAGGTGATCGAGTGGCCGCGCGTCGAGGTGATGCGCTCCTGCAGGATGCCCATCTCGTCGGCCAGGTTCGGCTGGTAGCCCACCGCGGACGGCATGCGGCCGAGCAGCGTCGACACCTCGGAGCCCGCCTGCGTGAAGCGGAAGATGTTGTCGATGAAGAGCAGCACGTCCTGCTTCTGGACGTCGCGGAAGTACTCCGCCATCGTCAGGGCCGAGAGGGCCACGCGCAGACGGGTCCCCGGCGGCTCGTCCATCTGGCCGAACACGAGGGCGGTCTTGTCGAAGACGCCCGCCTCCTCCATCTCGCCGATGAGGTCGTTGCCCTCACGGGTGCGCTCGCCGACGCCCGCGAACACCGACACGCCGCCGTGGTCCTGCGCGACGCGCTGGATCATCTCCTGGATGAGGACGGTCTTGCCGACGCCCGCACCGCCGAAGAGGCCGATCTTGCCACCCTGCACGTACGGGGTGAGGAGGTCGATGACCTTGATGCCGGTCTCGAACATCTCGGTCTTCGACTCGAGCTGGTCGAACGACGGCGCCTGACGGTGGATGCCCCAGCGCTCGGTGACCTCGATGGTCTCACCGGGCGCGGCGTTGAGGACGTCGCCGGTGACGTTGAACACCTTGCCCTTGGTGACGTCGCCGACGGGCACCGTGATGGGGCCGCCGGTGTTGCGCACCTCCTGGCCGCGGACCATGCCGTCGGTCGGCTTCAGGGAGATGGCGCGCACGAGGTCGTCGCCGAGGTGCTGGGCGACCTCGAGCGTGATCTCGGTGGACTCGCCGTCGATCGTGATGGTGGTCTTCAGCGCGTTGTAGATGTCGGGGATCGAGTCGTGAGGGAACTCGATGTCGACGACCGGGCCGGTGACGCGCGCGACGCGTCCGACCGCGGTCGCGGTCTTCTCAGCGGTGAGGCTCATGGCTTCTTCTCTTTCGTGTGGTCTATTTGCCCGACGCCAGGGCGTCGGCGCCGCCGACGATCTCGGCGATCTGCTGCGTGATCTCGGCCTGGCGCGCGTTGTTGCGCAGGCGGGTGTAGTCGGTGATGAGCTTGTCGGCGTTGTCGCTGGCCGACTTCATCGCCTTCTGGGTCGCGGCGTGCTTCGCGGCCGACGACTGGAGGAGGGCGTTGAAGACGCGGCTCTGGATGTACACCGGCAGGAGCGCGTCCAGGACGGTCGCGGCATCCGGCTCGAACTCGTACAGCGGGTAGACCTGCGCCGACGACGACTCCTCGGCCTCGACGACCTCCAGCGGAAGCAGGCGCACCGTCTCGGGCGTCTGCGTCATCATGCTGACGAAGCGGTTGTAGACGAGGTGGATCTCGTCGACCCCGTTCTCTTCGCCACCGCGGTCGTACGCGTCCAGCAGTGTGGCGGCGATCTCCTCGGCCGTCGAGAAGTGCGGCGTGTCGGTGTCACCCGTCCACTCGGCCGCGGCCTCCATGCGCCGGAACTGGAAGTAGCCGACGGCCTTGCGGCCGACGAGGTAGAACACCGGCTCGCGGCCCTCCTCGCGCAGCAGCTGCGCCAGCTCGAGGCCCTCGCGGAGGATCTGCGAGTTGAACGCACCGGCGAGGCCGCGGTCGGACGAGAAGATCACGACCGCGGAGCGGCGGATCGTCTCGCGTTCGACGGTCAGCGGGTGGTCGACGTTGGAGTGCGTCGCCACGGCGGAGACGGCCCGCGTCACGGCACGCGCGAACGGCGACGATGCGCGCACACGCGCCATCGCCTTCTGGATGCGCGAAGCCGCGATGAGTTCCATCGCCTTCGTGATCTTCTTGGTCGTCTGAGCAGAGCTGATCTTCTGCTTGTAGACCCGGAGTTGTGCGCCCATGGTTTATGCCCAGGCCCGCCTCAGCGGCGGCCCTTGACGATCTTCTCCTGGTTCACGTCCTCGGCCTGCGCCGCCGCGACCTCTTCGTGGCCGGGCTTGCCGATGGCCTGGCCCTTGCCTGCCTGGAACTCCAGGATGAACTCGTCGGTCTTCTTCGCGAGCTCGGCGACGGTGTCGTCGTCCAGGACGTTGGTCTCGCGCAGCGTGTCGAGGATCGACGTGTTGCGACGGAGGTAGTCCAGCAGTTCGCGCTCGAAGGACAGCACGTCCTCGACCTCGATCGAGTCCAGCTTGCCGTTGGTGCCCGCCCAGATCGAGACGACCTGCTCCTCGACCGGGTACGGCGAGTACTGCGGCTGCTTGAGCAGCTCGGTCAGACGCGCGCCTCGGGCGAGCTGACGACGCGAGGCCGCGTCGAGGTCGGACGCGAACATCGCGAACGCCTCGAGCGAACGGTACTGCGCGAGCTCCAGCTTGAGCGTTCCGGAGACCTTCTTGATCGACTTCACCTGGGCGTCGCCACCGACGCGCGACACCGAGATGCCGACGTCCACCGCGGGACGCTGGTTGGCGTTGAAGAGGTCGGACTGCAGGAAGATCTGGCCGTCGGTGATCGAGATCACGTTCGTCGGGATGTACGCCGAGACGTCGTTCGCCTTCGTCTCGATGATCGGAAGACCGGTCATCGAGCCGGCGCCGAGCTCGTCGGAGAGCTTCGCGCAGCGCTCGAGCAGACGCGAGTGCAGGTAGAAGACGTCACCGGGGTACGCCTCGCGGCCCGGCGGGCGGCGGAGCAGGAGCGACACGGCGCGGTAGGCCTCGGCCTGCTTGGACAGGTCGTCGAAGATGATCAGGACGTGCTTGCCCTCGTACATCCAGTGCTGGCCGATGGCCGAGCCGGTGTAGGGGGCGAGGTACTTGAAGCCGGCGGGGTCCGAGGCGGGAGCCGCGACGATCGTCGTGTACTCCATGGCCCCGGCGTCCTCGAGGGCGCCCTTCACGGCGGCGATCGTCGAGCCCTTCTGGCCGATCGCGACGTAGATGCAGCGGACCTGCTTGCTGACGTCGCCCGACTCCCAGTTGGACTTCTGGTTGATGATCGTGTCGATCGCGATGGCCGTCTTGCCCGTCTGGCGGTCCCCGATGATGAGCTGGCGCTGTCCGCGGCCGACGGGGATCATCGCGTCGATCGCCTTGATGCCGGTCTGGAGGGGCTCGTGCACCGACTTGCGCTGCATGACGCCGGGCGCCTGGAGCTCGAGGGCACGACGGCCGACGGTCGCGACCTCGCCGAGACCGTCGATGGGGTTGCCGAGCGGGTCGACCACGCGGCCGAGGTAGCCGTCGCCGACGGCGACCGACAGCACCTCGCCGGTGCGCGTCACCTGGGTCCCGGCCTCGATGCCGGCGAAGTCGCCGAGCACGACGACACCGATCTCGTGCTCGTCGAGGTTGAGGGCGAGGCCCTGGGTGCCGTCCTGGAACGTCACGAGCTCGTTCGCCATGACGCCCGGCAGGCCCTCGACGTGCGCGATGCCGTCGGCGGCGTCGATGACGGTGCCGACCTCGGTGGCCGCGCCGCCCGTGGGCTCATAGGCGGCGACGAAGTCCTTCAGCGCGTCACGGATGACATCGGGGCTGATAGTGAGATCTGCCATTGTTTTCCTTCGTTCATGGGGCCGCGGCCCCGAAATCTCCACCCTCGGGCGGGAAGTCTGTGTCAGCCTGCGAGCCGCTGACGGAGGTCGGCCAGACGCGACGACACGCTGGCGTCGATCACGTCGTCGGCGATCTGCACGCGCAGGCCGCCCACCACGCCCGGGTCGACGATGGTGTTCAGCGCTACGCGCTTGCCGTAGCGCTTCGTCAGCGCTGCGACGAGGCGCTCGCTCTGGGCGGCGCTCAGCGGCGCCGCCGCCACGACGGTGGCGACGGTGCGTCCGCGCTGGTCGGCGACGAGCTTCATCGCACGCGACAGCAGCTGGCGCACCCGCCGCTCGCGCGGCTGCCGGACGAGGGACGACACGATGAGCGTCGCCGCCTCGCTCGCGCGCCCCGTGAACAGCGTCTCGATGAGCGCGCCCTTCGACGTCGAGTCACCCAGGCGGCTGCCGAGAGCGAGCTCGAGCTCCGCGTTGTCGGCGACGGTGCGCGAGAAGGCGAACAGCTCGCCCTCGATGTCGGAGTTCGCGTCGGCGACGGCCGTCGCCCGCACCGCGAGCTCTTCGATCCCCTCGACCAGGTCGTCGGACGACGACCAGCGCTGCGCGACCACGGTCGCCAGCAGCGACGCGGTCGCGGGCTTCACGGTCGGTCCGAAGACGGCGAGGACGACGTTGCGGCGGGCCTCGGCAGGCGCCGCCGAGTCGGCGAGCGCGCCGCTCAGCTGCGACGAGTCGCCCACGGTGCGCGCCGCGGCGAACAGCTCGCGGGCGACGTCGAGGTCGACGTCGGCGGCGGCGTCCAGCGCCGCCGTCGTCGCCGCAACGGCCTGAGTGGTCGCGCTGCCCATTACGCCTTGGCCCCTTCGGACTCCTCGAGCTCGGCGAGGAAGCGATCGACGACGGCCTGAGCCTTCGCGTCGTCGGACAGCGTCTCGCCGATCACGCCGCCGGCGAGGTCGAGGGCGAGCGTGCCCACCTCGCTGCGCAGCGACACGAGCGCCGACTGGCGCTCCGCCTCGATCTGAGCGTGAGCGGTCGAGGTGAGACGGGCGGCCTCGGAGGCAGCGGTCTCCTTCGCCTCGGCGAGGATCTTCTTGCCGTCCTCACGGGCGGCGTCGCGGATCTCACCGGCTTCCTTGCGGGCGTCGGCGAGCTGGGCGGTGTACTCCTCGAGCGCCGCCTCGGCCTTGCGCTGGGCCTCGTCGGCCTTCGCGATGTTGCCTTCGATCGCCGCCGAGCGCTCGTCGAGCATCTTCTTCATCCGCGGAAGCGCGATCTTCCAGAAGAGGAAGAGGATGATGACGAAGCAGACCGACGACCAGATGATGTCGTACCAGGCGGGGATGAGGGGGTTATGGGTCTCCCCCTCCTCCGCGGCGTACGCGACAAGAGCGTGCAGCATCCTGTCTCCTTAGGACTGAGATTCGGCGATCAGACGAAGATGAAGTAGGTCGCGATGCCGATGAAGGCGAGCGCCTCGGTGAAGGCGATACCGATCCACATGAGCACCTGCAGGCGGCCGGCGAGCTCGGGCTGGCGAGCCACGCCCTCGATCGTCTTGCCGACGACGATGCCCACGCCGATGGCCGGGCCGATCGCAGCGAGGCCGTAGCCCATCGTCGCGACGTTGCCGGTGACCTGTGCGAGAACCGTAGTTGCGTCCACGGGGGTTTTTCCTTTCGGTTGTGGGCGGCCCTGTGTCGTTCTGGACGGGAGGGGCCGGCCCGCTTAGTGCTCTTCCGCGACCGCGAGCTGGATGTAGACCGCGGTGAGGAGAGCGAAGACGTACGCCTGGAGGACCGCCACCAGGATTTCGAACAGCGTGAAGACGAAGCCGAAGGCGAGGCTGCCGGCGCCGAGCGCCGTCCACCAGCCGCCGAGGTCGACGACGAAGAACTGCGTGGCTGCGAAGAACAGCACCAGCAGCAGGTGGCCGACCATCATGTTCATGAGGAGTCGGAGCGTCAGCGTCACGGGGCGGATGATGAATGTCGAGATGAGCTCGATCGGCGTGACGATGATGTAGATCGGCCACGGCACACCCGACGGGAAGAGCGAGTTCTTGAAGAAGTTCTTCGGGCTCTTCTTGATGCCGGCGTAGATGAAGGTGACGTAGCTCACGACCGCGAGCGTCAGCGGCACCGCGATGATGCTCGTTCCGGCGATGTTCAGGAACGGGATGATGCCCGTGATGTTCATGAACAGCACCATGAAGAAGATCGTGGTGAGGATCGGCAGGAAGCGCTGGGCGTCCTTCTTGCCCAGGAGGTCTTCGCCGATGTTGACGCGGACGAAGTCCAGGCCCATCTCGACGAGGCTCTGGAACCGACCGGGGACGACGCGCATGCGGCGCGTGCCGAGCCAGAAGATCAGGACGATCGCGATGGTCGCGAGGAACTGGATCAGGTGGATCCGGTGGACCGGGATGATGCCGAACGCGGTGAAGAGGATCTCGGGGAAGAACTCTTCGATCGACGGCCCGTGGAACTCCGGGGGCGCGTCAGCGGCAAGGGGGGCGATCAGGGTCGCAGCTTGAGTAAACAGCGCTGGCTCCAGCTTCGGGGCATCGGTGAAGGACCGTTGCGACGATGGTCGGTGAGCGTCACTCCGCAGGCGCTCACAACAGGGTGGGCGGGCGGGCGCTCGTTCAGCCTATCAAACTTGAGAGGTCCCTGAATCCGCCCGCGAGGCGTCACGCGGCGGTGCCCGGACCGTCGGTGCGCTCCCCCGCGTCGGGGTCGGTCGGGAGCTCGACGTCGCTCGCGTGCGGCACGCGCATGCGCATGAGCACGACGACGTCGATGAGGAGCGAGGCGAGCACGCTCGCCACCAGCGCGAGGAAGAACACCGGTCCGACGATCCACGGCTGGTCCCGCAGCACGAACAGCGCGACGAGGAACACGACGAACTTCAGGATCCAGCCGCCGAGCACGATCCCGAAGAAGATCGGCACGTACAGCGCGTCGCCGAACCAGCGGTTGGCGATGAGGATGCTCGCGGCGGTGATGGCGAGGAAGACGGCCGCGATGAGGACGCCGGCCAGGGCGCTCCACAGTCCGTCCACTCCCGCCACGAGGTAGCCGACGAGGCCGCCCACCACGAGGAGTGCGGCGGTGACGGTTCCCGACCACACCAGGACGGTGCGCAGGATCGGGGTGCTGGAGATGGGGGTGGAGCTCATCGGGCGTCCTCCTGTGCGGGCGCGGGATCGTGCAGGGCGGTGGATGGGGTGGCCTCGATCGCGTGGGCGGCACGTCGATGCGACGGCAGCAGGGTCACGATCAGGCAGGCGGCGATGCCGACGACGCCGTACGCCACGCCGAGGAGGTAGTCGCCCGGCCACTCCAGCGTCGTGCCGATGTACATCAGCAGCACCGCGAGGCTCACCAGCGCGGTCCAGGCGTAGAAGATGAGCACGGCGTCGCGGTCGGAGTGGCCCATGTCGAGCATGCGGTGGTGCAGGTGGCGGCGATCGGGTGAGAACGGCGACTTGCCCTTGCTCATCCGACGGACCACCGCCAGTCCGAAGTCGAGCAGGGGCAGCAGCACGACGACGACCGGCAGCAGGATCGGGATGAACGCACCGAGGAGCTGCGAGCGGCCGAACTCGTCGTTGTCGGCGACCATCGCCGGGTTGATGTTGCCGGTGATCGCGATCGCCGACGAGGCCATGAGCAGGCCGAGCATGAGCGCCCCGGCATCCCCCATGAACAGCCGCGCGGGACTCCAGTTCATCGGCAGGAACCCGATGCACACGCCGATCAGCACGGCGGCGATGAAGGACGCGAGGTTGAAGTAGGTGCTCGCCCCGATGTCGCGCACCATCATGTACGAGTACGCGAAGAACACCACGTTGGCGATGAGGCAGACGCCCGCGACGAGGCCGTCCAGGCCGTCGATGAAGTTCACGGCGTTCATCACGACGACGATCGAGAAGACGGTCAGTGTGAAGCTGGCCCAGCTCGAGATCGTCATGCCGCCGAGCGGCAGCGTGTAGATCTGCAGCTGGCCGAACCAGGCGATGAGGCCCGCCGCGAGGAACTGCGCGCCGAGCTTGATCATCCAATCGAGGTCCCACACGTCGTCGAGGACGCCGATCACCACGATGAGGGCCGTCGCGCCCAGCAGCGCGTACACCTGCTCTGGCTCGGTCCAGATGATGGCGAAGAACGGATGCTGCGACGACACCGCGAACGCCGCGAGCACGCCGATGAACATGGCGATGCCGCCGAGGCGCGGCGTCGGGGTCTTGTGGACGTCGCGCTCGCGGATCCCCGGATACAGCTCGTACTTCAGGCTCAGCCGCCAGACCGCCCACGACAGGACGAACGTGATGGCCGCCGTGAGGAGGATGGTGAAGACGTACTGCTTCACGAGCTGCCGGGGACGCTCTGGGCGTCGGCATCCGTCACGCCTGCGGCCGTCGGCCCCGCCTCGGCGCCGGACGGCTCGGCCTCGGCGTCGGGCTCCGCTTCCCGGCCGGACGGCTCGGGCTCCGCACCCGGGTCGGCCTCGAGGAGGTCGCCCAGCACCTCGCGCAGCTGTTCGCGGCTGACCGCGCCCTCGCGGAGCACGCGCACCAGCGGCTCCTCGCCGCCGACGAGGCTCGTGGCGTCGACGATGGTGGACGGCACGCCGTCGCGCGACGGTCCGTCGCCGAGGTACACGGCCACGCTGTCCTTCAGCATCTCCTCCGCGTCCTCGGCCGTGATGCCCGCCGCCATGCCCGTGAGGTTCGCGCTGGAGACCGCCAGCGGGCCGGTCTCCTCGAGGAGCTCCAGGGCGATGCGGTGCGCGGGCATCCGCACGGCGACGGTGCCCCGGGTCTCGCCGAGATCCCATGACAGCGACGGCTGGGCCGGCAGCACGATCGTGAGGCCGCCGGGCCAGAACGCGTCGATCAGGCGCTCGACGGGCTCGGGCACGTCGGCGACGAGGGCACGGAGCGTGGTGACGCCGGCTACGAGCACGGGCGGCGGCGACTGGCGCCCGCGGCCCTTGGCGGCGAGCAGTCGGGCGACGGCCTGGTGGTCGAAGGCGTCGGCGGCCACACCGTAGACGGTGTCGGTGGGGATGACGACGAGCTCGCCGCGGCCGATGGCCTGGCGCGCCCTGCGCATGCCGGCGAGCAGCTGGGCCTCGTCGCGGCAGTCGAAGATGGGGGACATGTCGCCGGACAGTTTAGTCGGGGCGCGGCTGTGCGTTCACGGCGCGCTGGATGCTCCGGCCGTGGGGCGGTGCCGACGGTGTCAGGGGCGCAGCGCGGTGGTGGCGCGATCGCGCATCGTGAGGTCGGGGTGCGTCGCCGCCGCGCGCCATCCGTCGGCCGCGAGGAGCTCGCGGATCGCCTCCCCCTGCCACTCGCCGTGCTCGATGATGATCATCCCCCCGGGATGCGCGAGGCGCAGACCCACGCCGCTCAGCACGCGCACGACGTCCAGGCCGTCCTCGCCGCCGTAGAGCGCGGCGGGCGGGTCGAAGAACCGCACCTCCGGGTCGCGTGGGATCGCGGCATCCGGCACGTACGGAGGGTTGGAGGCGACCACCGAGACCGTGCCGTCGAGCTCGGGGAACGCGTGCGCGAGGTCGATGAAGGCCAGCCGCGCGTTGTCGGCGCCGACCATCGCGAAGTTCTCCTTCGTCCACAGGAACGCCTCCACCGAGTTCTCGGCCGCGAAGACCCGCGCGTGCGGCACCTCGGTCGCCATCGCCAGCGCGATCGCGCCGCTTCCGGTGCCGAGATCCACCGCGATCGGGGACTCGGATGCCGCGGCCCGGAGCGCGTCGATCGCCAGCTGCGCGACGAGCTCGGTCTCGGGGCGGGGCACGAAGACGCCCGGCCCCACGCGGAGCTCCAGATGGCGGAAGGGCGCCGTCCCGGTGATGTGCTGCAGCGGCTCGCGGGTGGCGCGCCGGGTCACCAGCTCCTCGAGGCGCTCGGCGTCGGCCGCGGCGATGCGGTCGCCGCGGATCGCGGACGCCTGCACTCCCCCTCGCCCGAGCCCCAGGACGAAGGCCGCCAGCAGCTCGGCGTCGACCGCGGGGTCGGCGATGCCCGCGGCGCCCAGGCGCGCCGCGGCCTGCGCGATCGCGGCGGCCAGCGCGGGTGGTTCTTCTGGGGAGGACATGACCGCACCACCCTACGCCCCGGAGGGTAGCGCGCCGCCGCCACCTCCCTGTCACAGAAGGACTCACATGGATGCCGTCCCCCTAGGCTGGTGCTGATCAGCCGTGAACCCGCGAAAGGCCCCGACATGACCGGCATCCATCCCGACATCACCTCCGCTTTCGGCAACACTCCGCTCGTCCGGCTGAACCGCGTCGCGGAAGGCGTCGGCGGCAACGTGCTGGCCAAGCTGGAGTTCTACAACCCCGCCTCGAGCGTCAAGGATCGCCTCGGCATCGCGATCGTCGATGCGGCGGAGGCGTCGGGCGAGCTCGAGCCGGGCGGCACGATCGTCGAGGCGACCAGCGGCAACACCGGCATCGCCCTCGCGATGGTGGGTGCGGCCCGCGGCTACCGCGTGGTGCTGGCCATGCCCTCCTCCATGTCGATCGAGCGCCGCCTGCTGCTGAAGGCATACGGCGCGGAGCTCGTCCTCACCGACCCCGCCGGCGGCATGAAGGGCGCCATCGCCAAGGCCGAGGAGCTCGTCGCGGAGCTGCCGGGCGCCATCCTCGCCCGCCAGTTCGAGAACCAGGCCAACGTCGAGATCCACCGCAAGACGACCGCGGAGGAGATCCTCCGCGACACCGACGGCAAGGTCGACTACTTCGTCGCCGGCATCGGCACGGGCGGCACGATTACCGGTGTCGGCCAGGTCCTCAAGGAGCGCGTGCCCGACGCCAAGGTGGTCGCCGTCGAGCCGGCCGACTCGCCGCTGCTGACCAAGGGCACCCCCGGTCCGCACAAGATCCAGGGCATCGGCCCGAACTTCGTCCCGGCGATCCTCGACCGGGGCGTGATCGACGAGGTCATCGACGTCGAGTTCCCCGACGCCATCTCGACGGCTCGCGCGGTCGGCACCCGGGACGGCATCCTCGTGGGCATCTCCTCCGGCGCCGCCATCTGGGCGGCGCTCCAGGTCGCCGCGCGACCCGAGGCCGCGGGCAAGAACATCGTCGTCATCGTGCCGTCCTTCGGTGAGCGCTACCTGTCGACTGCGCTCTACGAGGATCTGCGCGAAGATTGATCCGTCACGACGGCGCGACGGCGAACCGATCTGATCGGCCGCCGCCGCGCCGTCGTCGTGTGGACCCCGACGAGAGAGGGAGCTTCGTGCCCGGCATCCATCCCGACATCACGACCGCGTTCGGTCAGACCCCGCTGGTGCGCCTCAACGCGCTGACGGAGGGGCTCGGCGCGGAGGTGCTCGCCAAACTCGAGTTCTACAATCCGGGTTCGTCCGTGAAGGACCGGCTGGGCTACGCCCTCGTGGCTGCGGCCGAGGAGGCCGGTGAGCTGCAGCCGGGCGGCACGATCGTCGAGTCCACCAGCGGCAACACCGGCATCGCGCTGGCCCTCATCGGCGCCGCGCGCGGGTACCGGGTGATCCTCACCATGCCCGCCTCGATGTCGAAGGAACGGCGCACGCTGCTCAAGGCGTACGGCGCCGAACTGGTCCTCACCGACCCGTACAAGGGCATGACCGAGGCCGTCGACGTCGCCCGGCGGATCGTCGCCGAGACGCCGGGAGCGATCCTCGCCAGGCAGTTCGAGCACGAGGCCAACGCCGCGATCCACCGCAGGACCACCGCCGAGGAGATCTGGAACGACACCCACGGCAGCGTGGACTGGTTCGTCGCCGGATCCGGGACCGGCGGCACCATCACGGGCGTCGGGCAGGTGCTGAAGGAGCGCAACCCCGACGTGAGGATCGCGCTCGTCGAGCCGAAGGACTCCCCCGTCCTCACGGAGGGCCGAGCGGGCGGGCACCGCATCCAGGGCATCGGCCCCAACTTCGTGCCCGACGTGCTGGACCGGTCGGTGGTCGACGAGATCTTCGACGTCGAGTTCGACGACGCGATCCGCGTCGCGCGCGAGCTGGCCACGCGCGAGGGCATCCTCGGCGGCATGTCGGCGGGCGCCGCCGTGTGGGCGGCCCTCCAGATCGCCGCGCGCCCGGAGGCCGCGGGGAAGCGCATCGTCGTCATCGTCCCCGACTCGGGCGAGCGGTACCTGTCCACGGCGCTGTACGAGCATCTGCGCGAACCGGAGGGTGAGAAGAGATGACCGACGAACGCATCGGATTCCTGGCGCGCGTGCGCGAAGACGTCGCCGCCGCGAAGCTGCGCGACCCGGCGGCGCGCAGCGGCCTCGAGATCGCCCTGCTCTACCCCGGGCTCCACGCGATCTGGGCCCACCGCGTGTGGCATGCGCTCTGGGTGCGCGACGCGCGGTTCGTGGCCCGCGCGGGCTCGCAGGTGACGCGCTGGCTCACCGGCATCGAGATCCACCCGGGCGCCACGATCGGGCGCCGCTTCTTCATCGACCACGGCATGGGCGTCGTGGTCGGCGAGACCGCCGAGGTGGGTGACGACGTCATGCTGTACCACGGGGTCACGCTCGGCGGGCGTCAGCGCGAGGGCGGCAAGCGTCACCCCACGCTGGGCGACGGCGTCGCCGTCGGGGCCGGCGCGAAGATCCTCGGACCTGTCGTCATCGGCGAGGGCTCCGTCGTCGGCGCGAACGCCGTCGTCACGAAGGACGCCGCCGCCGACAGCGTCCTGGTGGGCGTGCCCGCCAAGCCGCGCGCCCGCCGCGTCGGCGAGGAGACGCGCGCCCTGCTGACCACGCCCGAGTACCACATCTGACACGGGTCCCGCCGGACGCGGGGTGTCAGGACCTCGCGCGGTCCTGCACCTTGCGCCGGATGAACAGCGGCGGCAGCAGCCAGGACGCGAGAGCCGTCACGAGCCAGACGATGAGCGTCCCGATGATCCACGCGACGGGCCCGTCGATCCCGATCCCCGCCTGCGGGATCAGCACGGCGATCAGCAGCGCGACGAATGTCGACAGCAGGCCGATGCCGCCGATGAGGGCGTTCGCGTGGCGCCGGGTGATCTTCAGCAGCCACGGCGCGAGGACGCTCTGCAGCACCGCGAAGATGACGACGGCGAGCAGGATGCCCCACCAGTCGTCCCAGTGCAGCGTGAAGCCGTCGAGGATGAGGTCGGCCGCGATGAGTCCCAGCGCTGCCGAGACGAGGAAGATCAGCGCGCGGATGAGGAGCGTGAGCACGCTCGAAGCCTAGCGCCGCGGCATCCGTCCCCCTCGCGAAGCGCCAGTCCGGACGGGAGGGTCAGAGGCGGGGGCGTCAGGCGTCGGCGCCGAGGGCGGCCAGGCGCGCCTCTTCGTCGGCCTGGATCGCGGACTCGATGATCGGCTCGAGGGCGCCGTCCATCACCTGGTCGAGGTTGTAGGCCTTGTAGCCGGTGCGGTGATCGGCGATGCGGTTCTCGGGGAAGTTGTACGTGCGGATGCGCTCCGAACGGTCCATACCGCGGATCTGCGACCTGCGGGCGTCGGATGCCGCCGCCTCGAGCTCCTCCTGCTGCCGGGCGAGCAGGCGCGCGCGGAGGACGCGCATGCCGGCCTCGCGGTTCTGCAGCTGCGACTTCTCGTTCTGCATCGAGACGACGATGCCGGTCGGCACGTGCGTGATGCGCACCGCGGAGTCCGTCGTGTTCACGGACTGCCCGCCGGGGCCGGACGAGCGGAAGACGTCGATCTTCAGCTCGTTCGGATCGATGTGGATCTCCTCGGGCTCGTCGACCTCGGGGAACACCAGCACACCCGTGGTCGACGTGTGGATCCGCCCCTGCGACTCGGTCGCCGGCACGCGTTGCACGCGGTGGACGCCGCCCTCGTACTTCAGGTGCGCCCACACCCCCTGCGCCGGGTCGGACGAGGAGCCCTTGATCGCGACCTGGACGTCCTTGTAGCCGCCGAGGTCGGACTCGTTGCGCTCGAGGAGCTCGGTCTTCCATCCCTTGGAGGCGGCGTACTGCAGGTACATGCGCAGCAGGTCCGCCGCGAACAAGGCCGACTCGGCGCCGCCCTCGCCCTGCTTGATCTCCATGATCACGTCGCGGGCGTCGTCGGGGTCACGCGGAATGAGCAGGCGCCGCAGGCGCTCCTGCGTCTCGGCGAGCCTCGCCTCCAGCGCCGGCACCTCTTCGGCGAAGGCCTCGTCGTCGCGCGCGAGCTCGCGGGCGGCATCCAGATCATCGGATGCCGCCAGCCAGTCCTCGTGCGCCTTGACGATGCGCGACAGCTCGGCGTAGCGCCGGTTGACCCGCTTGGCGCGCGCCGCATCGGCGTGCACCGCGGGGTCGGAGAGCTCCTCCTGCACCGCGCGGTGCTCGTCGATCAGCGCCCGCACGGAATCGAACATCGCGGGTTCGACCATGGGGGATCAGCGGATGCTGTTGTCGTCCGCGTGGCTGCGTCCGCCGCTGTGACCGGTGGTGGGAGCCGGGATCGACTTCTGCATCTGCACCAGGAACTCGACGTTGGACTGCGTCTCCTTGAGCTTGCCGAGCACGACCTCGAGGGCCTGCTGGGGCTCGAGGCCGGCCAGCGCGCGGCGGAGCTTCCAGGTGATCTTCACCTCGTCGGGCGACAGCAGCATCTCCTCGCGGCGGGTGCTCGACGCGTTGACGTCGACCGCCGGGAAGATCCGCTTGTCAGCGAGCTGGCGGTTCAGGCGCAGCTCGCTGTTGCCGGTGCCCTTGAACTCCTCGAAGATCACGTCGTCCATCTTGGAGCCGGTCTCCACGAGCGCCGTGGCGAGGATGGTGAGCGACCCGCCGTTCTCGATGTTGCGCGCAGCGCCGAAGAAGCGCTTGGGCGGGTACAGCGCCGACGCGTCGACGCCGCCGGTGAGCACGCGGCCCGAGGTGGGCGCCGAGATGTTGTAGGCGCGGCCGAGGCGGGTGATCGAGTCGAGCAGCACGACGACGTCGCGACCGAGCTCGACCAGGCGCTTGGCGCGCTCGATCGCGAGCTCGGCGACCGTGGTGTGGTCCTCGGCGGGACGGTCGAAGGTCGAGGCGATGACCTCGCCCTTCACCGTGCGCTGCATGTCGGTGACCTCTTCGGGGCGCTCGTCGACGAGCACGACCATCAGGTGCACCTCGGGGTTGTTGATCGCGATCGCGTTGGCGATCTGCTGCAGCACGATCGTCTTGCCGGCCTTGGGCGGCGCGACGATGAGGCCGCGCTGGCCCTTGCCGATCGGGGCGACGAGGTCGATGATGCGCTGCGTCAGCTTCTCGGGCGCGGTCTCGAGGCGCAGGCGCTCCTGCGGGTAGAGCGGGGTGAGCTTGCCGAACTCGACGCGCGTGGCGGCGTCGTCGACCGACAGGCCGTTGATCGCGTCGACCTTGACCAGCGCGTTGTACTTCTGACGGCTGGACTGCTCGCCCTCGCGCGGCTGCTTGATCGCGCCGACGACCGCGTCGCCCTTGCGCAGGTTGTACTTCTTCACCTGCCCCAGCGACACATAGACGTCGCTGGTCCCGGGCAGGTAGCCCGTGGTGCGGACGAAAGCGTAGTTGTCGAGCACGTCGAGGATGCCGGCGATCGGGATGAGGACGTCGTCCTCGCCGATCTCGGTGTCGAACTCGTCGCCCGTGGTCTGCGCGCCGCGGCGCTTGTTGCGCTGGCGACCGCGCCCGTTGCCCTGGGCGGGCTGCTCCTCGTCGGCGGGCTCGGCCTTCGCGGGCTCCGCCGCGGGCTTCGCATTCTGGCTCTGGCCGCCGCCCTGGGCGTTCTGAGCACCGCCCTGGGCGCTCTGGCCGCCGTCGGCGTTCTGGCCGCCCTGGTCCTTGGCGCCGTTGCGGCTGCGGCTGCGGCTGCGGCTGCGGCTGCGGCTGCGCGACGTCGTCTGCTCGCCCTCGCCCTCGGTCGCCTGCTCGCCCGCGTCGGCGGACGCCGTCTCGGCGGCGGGCGTGTCAGCGGGGGCGGATGCCTCGGCGGCGGATGCCTCGTCGGCGCGATGGTCGCCGGCGGCCGGCGCAGCCTCGGTCGACGCCGCCTGGGCGGGCGCGTCGGCCGCGTCGGAGGACGCATCCGCCGCGGGCTCGGTCGGCGGCGGCACGTCGGTGCTCTTCGCCCGGCGCGGCGCGCGCTTGCGCGGCGCCTTCGCGGGGGCGGCCGGCGCCTCTTCGGCGGCCGGGGCCTCGGCGGCGGAGGCATCCGCCGCGGCTGCCTCGGCGACGGCCTCATCGGCGATGACGTCGGCGACCTCGGCTTCGATGACGGCCTCCACGGCGACGGCATCGGCGACGAGCGCCTCGGCGACCGCTTCCTCGGCGACGGCCTCGGCGGCCTCGGCGGCGATCGGGTCGCCGGACTCGGCGACCGCCACGGCCTCGGCGACAGCCGCTTCGGCGACGGCCTCAGCCTCGACGGCCTCTTCGACCGCCTCTTCGGCGACGGCGTCGGCCTCGACGGCCTCGGCCACGGCCTCTTCGGCGACGGCCTCGGCGGCGGTGCTCTCGGTGCCCTCGACCGCGTCGGTCTGGACGGCGTCGGCGTTCTCGACGGCCTCAGGCGCTTCCGCGCGCTCGTCGGCCGGAACGTCGGCGTGGATCTCGGAGATGGACTCCACGAGTTCTCCCTTGTGAAAACGAACAGGTTATGCACGATCGCACGGCGCAGGGGTGGTGACTGTCTGTCTCACGCAGTTGTCACGCCTGCAGAGACACCCGCCGACGGGGTGAGGGACCGCGAGGGTACTCAGCGGACGTCGGCAGGTCAGAATGCCGTGCGGTGGTTTCGCAGATTTGCGACGGAGGCCAGATTCACGTATTACGTGGAACCCTCCGCGTACTCCCTCACTGTACCACCCTTGAAGTCGACGGCGAGCATGAGGGCCTCCCACGGAGTGTCGGTGACCGCCGCAGCCAGGGACGCCGCCTCCAGGCGGCGCCCGGGTCCGTCTGCGAGCACGAGCACGCTGGGTCCGGCGCCGGAGACGACCGCGGCGAACCCCGCAGTGCGCAGTGCGCGCACGAGACCGTCGGTCTCGGGCATCGCGCTGGCACGGTAGTTCTGGTGGAGCTTGTCCTCGGTGGCGGCCTGCAGCAGCTCCGGGCTCTGGGTGAGCGCCGCGATCAGCAGCGCGGAGCGCGACACGTTGAACACGGCGTCCTCGCGCGGCACCTGCGTGGGCTGGAGGCTGCGCGCGAGCGAGGTCGACATGGTGAACTCGGGCACGAAGACCAGCGGCGAGACGCCGCGGTGGACGAGCAGCTTCTTGTGCTGCGGGCCGTCCTCGTCGACCCACGCGATGGTCAGCCCGCCGAAGAGCGCCGGAGCGACGTTGTCGGGATGCCCCTCGAGCTCGGTGGCGAGGCGCAGCAGCGCGTCGGGACCGAGCTCGACGTCACCTTCCAGCAGTCCCTTGGCCGCGAGCAGGCCCGACACGACCGCGGCGCCCGACGAGCCGAGGCCCCGCCCGTGCGGGATCACGTTCCTGGCGTGAAGGCGCAGTCCCGGCATCCGCCGTCCCACCGCCTCATAGGCGTACGCGATCGCGCGCACGACGAGGTGCGACGCGTCGCGCGGCACGTCGGCCGCGCCCGCGCCCTCCACCTCGATCTCGAGCTCGCCCTCCGGCAGCGCGGTGACGTCGAGCTCGTCGTACACGCTCAGCGCGAGGCCGAGCGTGTCGAACCCGGGCCCGAGGTTGGCGCTCGTGGCCGGAACACGGACCACGACACGCCGGCCGGGAGCGGGCACGACGGCTGCGTTCACGCGGTCGCCGCCGCAGGGGCGAGGTCGAGGACGGATGCCACCTCCGACGTCGTCGCATCGACCACCGTCGGCTCGACCTCGGAGCCGTCGGCGTTGCGCAGCGCCCAGTGCGGGTCCTTGAGGCCGTGGCCGGTCACCGTGAGCACCACGCGCGCGCCCTGCGGGACGACGCCGGCCTCGACGCGGTCCAGGAGGCCGGCGACGCTGATCGCGGACGCCGGCTCGACGAAGATGCCCACCTCACCGGAGAGGAGCTTCTGCGCCGCCAGGATGCGGTCGTCGTCGATCGCCCCGAACCAGCCGTCGGTCGCCGCGCGCGCCTCGAGCGCGAGGTCCCACGACGCCGGGTTGCCGATGCGGATGGCGCTGGCGACCGTCTCGGGGTTCTTGACGACCTCGCCGCGCACGAGCGGCGCGGAGCCTTCGGCCTGGAAGCCGAACATGCGGGGCACGCGGGTGGACACGCCGGCCGCGGCCTCCTCGGTGTAGCCGCGCGTGTAGGCGGTGTAGTTGCCGGCGTTGCCGACCGGGATGAAGTGGAAGTCGGGAGCGTCGCCGAGCTGCTCGACGATCTCGTACGCGGCGGTCTTCTGGCCGTCGATGCGGTCGGGGTTGACCGAGTTGACCAGGTGCACCGGGTAGTTGTCGGCGAGCTCCCGCGCGATCTCGAGGCAGTCGTCGAAGTTGCCGCGGATCTGGATGAGGCGCCCGTTGTGCGCCACGGCCTGGCTGAGCTTGCCCATCGCGATCTTGCCCTCGGGCACGAGGACGGCCGCCGTGATGCCGGCGTGCGCGGCGTACGCGGCCGCCGAGGCCGACGTGTTGCCCGTGGACGCGCAGATGACGGCCTTCGCGCCGTGCTCGATCGCGCGCGAGACGGCGACCGTCATGCCGCGGTCCTTGAACGAGCCGGTCGGGTTCATGCCCTCGAACTTCACCCACACGTCGGTGCCGGTGCGGCGCGAGAGCGCCGGCGCCGGGAGCAGCGGCGTGCCGCCCTCCCCGAGGGTGACGACGGTGGAGGCATCCGTGACGCCCAGTCGATCTGCGTACTCGCGGAGGACTCCGCGCCAAACATGTGCCATGTCAGTTCTCCTTCAGAAGCCTTCAGTTGCCTTCGACGCGCAGCACCGAGACGACGCGCTCCACGACGCCGCTCGCGGCGAGGCGCGCGACGGTGTCGCTGAGGTCCTGCTCGCGCGCCTTGTGCGTGCCGATCACCAGGCGCGCCACACCGGGCTCGCCCGCATCGTCCTGCGACCCGGTCTGCCCCGAGCCTGTCGCGGCGCCCTCTTCGACGACGGTCTGCTCCACGGTCGCGATCGACACGCGCCCGTCGCTCAGGATTCCCGCCACCGTCGCCAGCACGCCGGGTTCGTCGTCGACCTCGAGCGTGATCTGGTAGCTCGTGGTCACGCGGCCGACGGGGACGATCGGCAGGTTCGCCAGCGTCGACTCGCCCACGCCGACACCGCCGGCGATGTGGCGGCGTGCCGCCGAGACGACGTCGCCGAGCACGGCCGATGCGGTCTGCACGCCGCCGGCCCCGGCGCCGTAGAACATGAGGTTGCCGGCGGCCTCCGCCTGCACGAAGACCGCGTTGTTGGCGCCGTGGACGCTGGCGAGGGGGTGCGCACGGTCGATGAGCGCGGGATACACGCGCACGGAGATGGCCTCGCCGGATGCCTCGCTCAGCCGCTCGCACACGGCCAGCAGCTTGATGACGTAGCCGGCGTGGCGCGCGGCATCCATCATCGACTTGTCGATCGAGGTGATGCCCTCGCGGTGGACCGCCTCGAGCGGGACGGTGGTGTGGAACGCGAGGCTCGCGAGGATCGCGGCCTTCTGCGCGGCGTCGTAGCCCTCGACGTCGGCGGTGGGGTCGGCCTCCGCGTAGCCGAGGCGCTGGGCGTCGGCGAGCACGTCGGCGAATTCCGCGCTCTCGGTGTCCATGCGGTCGAGGATGTAGTTCGTGGTGCCGTTGACGATCCCCATGATGCGCTGCACGCGGTCGCCCGCCAGCGAGTCCCGCAGCGGGCGGATGATGGGGATGGCGCCCGCGGCGGCCGCCTCGTAGTAGACCTCGGCACCGACCTGATCGGCGGCGTCGAAGATCTCGGGACCGTGCGTGGCGAGCAGCGCCTTGTTGGCGGTCACGACGTCGGCACCCGAGTTGATCGCGTGCAGCAGGTACGCCCGCGCCGGCTCGATGCCCCCCATGAGCTCGATCACGATGTCGGACCCCACGATGAGCGACTCGGCGTCGGTGGTGAAGAGATCCTTGGGAAGGTCCACGTCGCGCTTGGCGTCGACGTCGCGCACCGCGATGCCGACCAGCTCCAGCCGCGCTCCCGCCCGGTCGGCGAGCTCGTCGGCGTGCTGGCGCAGCAGCGACGCGACCTGCGAGCCGACGGCTCCGGCTCCCAGGAGTGCGACGCGGAGGCGGCGGTAGTCGGTCATGCGGTCCCTTCCATCGGTGCGTCCTCGAGGGGACGCCCAGCTTCGAACACGGCCGTCTCGAGGCCCGCGTCGCGGGCGAGCAGGTCGTCGACCGTCTCGCCGCGCACGATGACGCGCGCCTCTCCCCCGCGCAGCGCCACGACCGGCGGGCGGGGGACGTAGTTGTAGTTGCTGGCGAGCGAGAAGCAGTAGGCACCGGTGGCCGGCACCGCCAGCAGATCACCGGCGGCGACGTCGGCCGGAAGGTACTCGGCCTCCACGACGATGTCGCCCGACTCGCAGTGCTTGCCGACCACGCGCGCGAGCGCCGGCTCGGCCTCGCTCGTGCGCGAGGCGATGCGCGCCGAGAACTGCGCCCCGTACAGGGCGGGACGCGCGTTGTCGCTCATGCCTCCGTCGACGCTGACGTAGAGCCGCGCGTCGCCGCTCTCGAGCGCGACCGGCTTCGTCGTGCCGACCTCGTACAGCGTGACACCGGCGCGGCCGACGATGGCCCGGCCCGGCTCGAAGGCGAGGTTCGGCATCGGGATGCCGCGCACCTCGCACTCGCGCGCCACGGCCTCGGCGATGCCCAGGGCCAGCACCTCGATGGGCGTCGGGTCGTCGACCGACGTGTAGGCGATGCCGAAGCCGCCGCCGAGGTTGAGCACGGGCAGCTCGCCGCCCTGACGCAGCTGGGCGTGCAGCTCGACGATGCGGGCGGCCGACTCCTCGAAGCCGGCGGTGCCGAAGATCTGCGAGCCGATGTGGCAGTGCAGTCCCACGAACTCCAGGCCGGGCAGCTCGCGGATGCGCGCGACGGCCTCCGGGGCGTCCTCGAGCGTGAAGCCGAACTTCTGGTCCTCGTGGGCCGTGGCCAGGAAGTCGTGCGTCTCGGCGTGCACGCCGCTGTTGACCCGGACCAGCACGGACTGCGTGCCGCCGCGGCGCTCGACGATCGCCGCGAGCCGCTCGATCTCGATGAGACTGTCGATGACGATCGACCCGATCCCGACATCGACCGCGCGCTCGAGCTCGGCGACCGACTTGTTGTTGCCGTGGAAGCCGAGACGCGCGGGATCGGCCCCCGCCGCGAGCGCCACGGCGAGCTCGCCGCCGGTGCACACGTCGACCGCGAGCCCCTCTTCGGTGACCCACCGCACCACCTCGGTGCTGAGGAACGCCTTGCCGGCGTAGTAGACCCGCGCCTGCACGCCGTGCATCGCCGCCGCGGCGCGGAACGCGTCGAGCGTCCGCCGCGCGGTGGCGCGCACCTCGTCCTCGTCCAGGACGTACACGGGCGTTCCGAAGCGCTCGCGGAGCGTCGTGGCGGGGATGCCGCCGAGAGACAGGATTCCCGCATCGTCGCGGCGGGCCGCCGCGGGCCACACGGCGGGCGCAAGGCCGTTCGCATCGGCGGGCGGATGGAGCCAGGCCGGAGCGACGGTGCGGGTGTGCGGGTCGGCGGACACGGTGGACCAATCGGTGGGGGCTTCGACGCTGTGGCCGTCCGGGCGACCGGGTGCGGCGCGAATGCCGGGCCGGCGGAGTCACGCCCCTGGCAGTGCTAGCAGTCTAGGGCACGCGGCTGCGGGCCCCCGTGCCGTGTGACGCCCGGCGTCTCAGGCGCAGGTGCCGTTCTCCTGCAGCGCGGGGTCGGAGGCGATGCCGCCGTCGATGTCGAAGCCGGCCACGAGCGTCTCGCCCTCGACGGCGACCGACGTCAGGGTCACCCCGGCGGGGAGGTACTCCGCGACGCAGACGTCCCAGTCGCGCAGCACGCCGTCGGCGATCCGGCCGAAGCGGTCCTGGAGCTCCTCGGCCGACACCTCCGCACCGCCGATCTGGAGGGACGCGGGGGTCAGCACGAGATCGCCCTCGGCGGCGGACGGGGTGAGTGCGGCGCCGACGGCGACCGTCGCGCCGAAGATCGTCAGGTCCGTGGTCGCCGTGATGTCGGGGGCCGCGAGCCCGAGGCTGTCGGCCGGGAATCCCTCGACACCGGACATGAGCGTCCTCAGCTGCTGCTCGTCGAGCACCAGCGTGCCCTCGGCGCCGGCGATGCCGCCGCTGCCACGCACGGGCACGCCCTGCGCGACCACCGACATGTCCCCCTCGACGCTGCCCAGCACCACGTCCTGCGACGAGATGGTGAGCTCGGTCAGCGTCCCCGCGATGAGCTGCGGCAGCACCGGCTCGACGAGGACGACGTCGATCGCCTGGTCGTCGGGCAGCGCGAGCTGCGTGCGCACCTGGTCGCGCACCACGCCGACCACGATCTGCCGGGCGATGAGCTCGGCGGCGAACCAGGCGGCCACCGCGAGCAGTGCGACGATGGCGAAGCCGACGAACCAGGGCCAGGACCCGCGCCGGCGCCGGGGCGACGCGGACGCCGCCGTCCGCTCCGGGAGGGGCTCGGTGGGCCGCGTGTCCGCTGCGCTCATCGCTACATCCGCTCGGGCGCGCCGACGCCGAGGAGGTCGAGGCCGTTGCGCAGCACCTGTCCGGTGGCGTCGTTGAGCCACAGGCGCGTGCGGTGCACCGGCTCGACGGGCCCGTCGCCGAGCGGGATGACGCGGCAGTTGTCGTACCAGCGGTGGTACAGGCCCGCCAGCTCCTCCAGGTAGCGGGCGACGCGGTGCGGCTCGCGCACCTCGGCGGCGAACGCGACGATGCGCGGGAACTCCTGCAGCGCCCCCAGGAGCGCCGACTCGGTCTCGTGCGTGAGCAGCTCGGGAGCGAACTCGGAGCGGTCGACGCCCGAGCCGTGCGCGTTGCGGCCGACGTTGTGCGTGCGGGCGTGCGCGTACTGCACGTAGAAGACCGGGTTGTCGTTGGTGCGCTTGCGCAGGATCTCGGGGTCGAGGGTCAGCGGCGAGTCGGCGGGGTAGCGCGCCAGCGAGTACCGCAGCGCATCGGTGCCGATCCAGTCGCGCAGGTCGTCGAGCTCGATGATGTTGCCCGCCCGCTTGGACAGCCGCGCCCCGTTGACCGACACGAGCTGCCCGATGAGCACCTCGATGTCCTTGTCGGGGTCGTCGCCGGCGGCGCCCGCGAGCGCCTTCAGGCGGTGGACGTAGCCGTGATGGTCGGCGCCCAGCAGGTAGATCTTGTGCGCGAAGCCGCGGTCGCCCTTGTTGAGGTAGTACGCCGCGTCGGCGGCGAAGTAGGTGTACTCGCCGTTGGTGCGGCGGATGACGCGATCCTTGTCGTCGCCGAAGTCGGTGGTGCGGACCCACACCGCTCCGTCCTCGTCGAACACGTGTCCCTGCTCGCGAAGGCGGTCGACCGCCTCGTCGACGAGGCTCGGCTCGCCGTTGGGGCCCTTGGCGTGCAGCGTGCGCTCGCTGAAGAACACGTCGAAGTGGACGTTGAACCTCTCCAGCGAGACCTGGAGGTCGCCCAGCTGGAAGTCGTACGCGCGATCGCGGGCCACGCGGAGCTGCTCCTCCTCGGGCAGCGACAGCAGCTCGGGCTCCGCGGCGAGCACGCGCCGCGCGAGGTCGTCGATGTACGAGCCCGGGTAGCCGTCCTCGGGCGTGGGCTCGCCCTTCACGGCCGCGAGCACCGAGCGCCCGAACCGCTCCATCTGCGCGCCGGCGTCGTTGACGTAGAACTCGCGGACCAGCGTCGCGCCGCTGGCGAGCAGCAGCCGCGCCATCGAGTCGCCCAGTGCGGCCCAGCGGGTGTGGCCGATGTGCATCGGCCCGGTCGGGTTCGCGCTCACGAACTCGAGGTTGATCGTGTTGCCGCGCTGCGACTCGTTCGTGCCGAACGCCGCGCCGGCCTCGACGATCGTCCTAGCGAGGGCGCCGGCGGCCGCGGCATCCAGCCGGATGTTGATGAACCCGGGACCGGCCACCTCGACGCCCGCGACACCCTCGACCTCGGCGAGGCCACGGGCGATGTCGGCGGCGAACTCGCGCGGGTTCGCACCCACGGCCTTCGCGAGCTTGAGCGCCGCGTTGGACGCCCAGTCGCCGTGGTCGCGGTTCTTCGGCCGCTCCAGCGGCAGGTCGGCGGCGGTGAGCCCCGCCGCCGCACCGGGGCGTCGGGCCTCCGCCAGCGGAGCGACGACGGCGAGCAGAGCGGCGGAGAGGGCTTCGGGGTTCATAACCGGATCATTCTAGTTGGGCCGGTGGCGGCCCCCGTCCGGCGCGGCACCGCCGTCGGCAAGGCCGTCGGCGGGCCGGGCTCTCAGGAGATCTGCACGAGCGCGCCGAAGTCGTCGGAGGCGGGATCCGCCGCCTCGGGGAGGGCATCGGGAAGCGTGTCCAGTCCCTCCAGCGTCGCCGCCTCGGGCACCACCCACGCGTCCACGCGCAGGCGCTCGAGCCCCACGTAGCCGCCGTGGTAGCTGAGGAACGCGCAGTCCGCGGCGTCGCGTCCGGTGGCGATGCGCACCAGCGACCTGCGATTCGCGAGCCTCGTCGCGTCGATCACGTACCAGGCGCCGTCGAGATAGGCCTCCGCCACGGCGTGGAAGTCCATCGGGCGCAGCCCCGGCGCGTAGCAGGCGGCGTAGCGGGCCGGCATGTCCATCGCCCGCAGCAGCGCGATCACGACGTGCGCGTAGTCCCGGCACACGCCCTGCCCCGTCATGAGCGTGGTCACGGCGCTGTCGGTGCCGTGACTGAGGCCGGGCGTGTACGTGGTGCTGGACGCGACGAACTCGGACACAGCCGCGATGAGGTCGTGACCCGAGAGGCCCTTGAACTGACGGCGCGCCTGCTGGAACACCTCGTCGGACTGCGCGTACCGGCTGGGGCGCAGGTACGTGATGGCCTCGAGGTCGCTCGTCCGGCTCGACGCTGCCTGACCTTCGACGGTCGCCTCGTAGCGGATCTCGAGCCGCCCGGGCTCGCCCGTGAGGCGGTGCAGCCGGCTTCCGGACTGGTCGACGATCTCGGTCGGCGTGTACACGCGATCACCCTGCGTGAACGTCAGCTGCTCATTGGAGACCGGCACCGCCTGGGAGGCTGCGATCTGGAAGATGAGGTCGACGGATGCCCCCAGTTCGAGGTCCATCTCAGCGGTCACGACGCGTTGCACCGAAGTATCCTCGCATGCCGCGAGGCGCCTCGACGCGGGGCTGTGGAGGTTCCCGGGTGAGCGGCCAGGAAGGACACGGAGGCTCAGGATCCGCCTGTCCTTTCCCCAGCTCCCGGCACTGTGGACGAGACTCCCGGGGAGATGACTTACCCTCTTCACATGCACGCGCCCGGCCGCTTCCGCGCACGGCGGCTGTGGCTCCCCCTGTCGGTCGCCGCGATCGCCGTGGCCGCGCTGTGCGCGGTGGCCCTCGTGCGTCCGGGTGTGGCGCCCGAACCCGTCGCACAGGTGGCCGTCTCGGAGGGCGACGCGCCGGCCGCGGCATCCGTCCCCCTCGCTCCCCTCCTGCTCGACGACGACGCCCGCGTGCTCGTGTTCGGCGACTCGTGGGTGTACGGATCTGCGGCGACGACGCCGACGCTCGGGTTCGCGTACCGGCTCGCCGACGAGCTCGGGGTGGAGACCGTCGTCGACGGCGTCCGCGGCAGCGGCTACCTGAAGCCCGGGATCGACGGGCCGTCCTACGGCGAGCGCATCGCCGCGCTCGACCCGGCGCTCGATCCCGACGTGATCATCGTCGAGGGGTCCATCAACGATCGCCGGCTGTATCCGGACGGGTACCGGGATGCCGTGAAGGCCGCGTGGGACGCGCTGGACGCCCGGTATCCCGACGCCGACATCGTGATCCTCGGTCCGGCCCCGCAGGTGCTGCCCGTGGAGCGCAGCACGCGGAGCATCGACGCCGATCTCGGCGAGCTCGCCTCCGCCCGCGGGTGGTGGTACATCTCCCCCATCGCCGAGGACTGGATCACGCAGGCGAACTACCTCGACGTCATCGACACCGGGCCGGTCGGCCGCGACCACCCCTCCACGGACGGTCACGCCTACCTCGCCGGGCGCGTCGCGGACGCGATCGAGCGCATGGCGGATCAGCCTGCGATCGTGGCCGACGCCCCGCACGACGACGCCGTCCCGGCACCGTGACTGGCGGGAGCCGCCCGTCCGGGATGGTAATCTCGATCGGCACGCCTCCGTAGCTCAGGGGATAGAGCGTTGGTTTCCGGTACCAAAGGTCGCAGGTTCGATTCCTGTCGGGGGCACATCAAGAGAAGGCCCCGATCCCAGTAAACACAAGGGATCGGGGCCTTCAGCCTTTCCAGGGTGGTGAGGCTACGTAAGCCCGGGCGTGAGCCGAGATACCTCGCGGTGCACCTTTGATCCTGTAGCCGTCCACAGCCGCACAAACGACGAAAGCGCCCCTCCCACCCGAAGGTGAGAGGGGCGCACCCGGTTCAGAACCAGGACAGGAAGAACTCGAGCCAGGACGGCAGGACCGGGACACTGTTCGTGCGGGGATGAGGCATCGGGACGAGGTTCGTGACCCCGTGAGGCATCGGACGCATCACTCACCCGCCTTGTACTCGGGAGCCTTCGCGAGACCCAGCAGCCACCCAAACTTCGGGGACACGTAAATCTCGAAGAGGCGAACCGCGCCGTAGTACACACCCTGAAGCGCGCCGGTCAGCACGAGGAACAGGGCGCCCTCGAACTCCGGGTCCAGTTCGATGCCCTGGGCGACGAAGAAGCTGATGACGGCGCCGACCGCGATCGGCACTACGGTGCGGACAAGGGAATCCCAAAGGGCCTTCATAGTTCCTCCAACAGAAACGCCGCCCGGCTGGGCGGCGAAGTTCGTTCGTGCGTGCGGGGTCACTCGGAACCCTCGGTGTCTTCCATGTCGCGGCGGAGCGCGGCATCCGCTTCCTTCAACTCCGCGATCTCGCCATACAAACCCGCCACACCCGTCTCCACACGGCGCACAGCGTCCTTCACCGAAGACCCGTTGTTGTAATGCACCTCGTGGTGAATCTCAGCGATCTTCGTGTCCTGGCCGGCGAGGGTCGCGTCCGTGCGGGCGATGAACTCTGGGAGTTCCTTCACGGAGTCGATGATCTGCGCGGTGTTCAGGATGGCTTTGGCGAACGACTTCAGCCACGGCCACCCCTTCTTCACGAACACGACCGCCCCGGTGATGAGTGAGGCGAGGCCGGAGATGGTGAGGAGGGTTCCCCAAAGGTTCACCGACTCGGCCCATTCGATGAACCATGTAGGCATCAGGTCACCGGGTTCTGTCCGAATTGGGGGGCGACGGCACGAGTGAAGTCGATCGTTCCGCCCCACTGCCCGTTAGACCACTGCTGCAACTGGGCGCGGGAATCCCAACGCCCACCCGACCACGCATACGTCTGGAAACCCCAACGGATCAGACCCGCATCGAACGCCGCCTTCACCGGACCAAACCCGGCATACAGGCCAGTCCGCTCGAGCCCGATAACAGACGCGATGCCCTTGAGTGCTTCCAGGATCCCGGGCATGTCCGCGGCGGGCGCGTCGTAATCCACGTTGAAGTACACCGGGAACCCGGCAAGACCCAACTTCCCCAGGAACCCCTCAGCGGCCTTCGCCACCCGAACACCAGCGTCGAACCCGCCCCGCAACTCCTTACCGTCCTCCTCATAGATGAAGAACGGCATGATCCCGTTGGCTTTCAGGGTGTCGTATTCGGGGCGGTCGATGCCCTTGTTGGTGCGGCCGTCCGTGTACTTCGGCGCCCACAGGTACCGGCCCGCGAGGCGAATCCCCCGGTTCTTCATGGTGGGGATGTCGGGGCGTGCGAATGAGTAGTCGACGCCGTGTACCCACCATGCGGGGGGGAACCCGAGCCCGTCCGAGGTGACACCCCAGATCCCGTCAGCGGTGAGCCATCGTGCCGCCTGCCACTTCGCCACAGCCTGCGACGTTGCGGGACCGTACCGCCCGTCAGCGGTGATCCCGAGAAGCTTCTGAATGTCGATGATGAGCCGGTTGGTTGCGAGGTATCCCCCGGTCGGCCAACCCCCCGCCGGTTCCGCAGGGTTCGGGTCAACCGGAAGAGGCCCCTGCGACTCCACTTCCGGCAACGGCTCAGGGTCGCCGTCCTCCCGCCTGTCACACTCATCCGCAACCGCAACCGCAACCTGCTGCACGGTCTGGTCCGTCAACACCCCCAGGTGCGGGGTCAGCGCGGGAACAAGCGCCGCAATGAACTGGTCCGCCAACGCGGGAACGTTCACCTGCCCCGAGCTCGCAAGGAACTTGAGCTGGTCGAACACGTTGCGGTTCTGGTCGAACACGCGCCAGTCGGTGAGGGCGGAGATCACGGCGTCACGGAACACCTGCACGTCCGGGGTGCCAACCTCGGCAATGACCTGGTTGCCCTTCGCGTCGATCAGCGACGCAATGAACTTGAGGGAGTCGTACACGCCACGGTTCCCGGGGCCGGCGCCGTGCGTGGTCAACACCTCCACGATCGCGTCTTTGATTTCCTGCTTCGTCGCCATTTCGTCCCACTCCTTCAACGGGGTTGCGGTGCCGGCGGGGACAGCACCCCACGGGTCAAGGTCGATCACATGCCAGGGCTCGTCCGGGTACCCGCGGGAACGCATGATCATTCCGGGGGTGAGGCCCACGGCACGGCAGTCCGCGAACCAACGGGACTGGTCCCACCCGTAGATCGAGCCCCAGTTGTGGAAGTCGATGGCTAGGGTTTGCCGCCCCTCCCAGTAGCCGCCGTGTGATGACGTGCCGGGGACCGCCGCCCCGTTCCCGAAGATGCGGCGGGCGATGACTTGGGCGTAGTACGGCCGGTACGCCCCCCACCCGGGGGTGACCTGAAGCTTCCCCCCAGGGCTGCGCGCCACCAACGCCCGGTACTTCGCGTAGGTTCCCGGGGATAGTTGGTGCTTCCAGTCGCCGTCCGTGCGGTTCCAGCCGGTCGCGAACGTGACCAGCAGATTCTCGGGGATGTACCCGTTGCTGTAGGTGGGCATGGGAACCTCCCCCGGGCAAGCGAAAACCCCCGGGTCCTCATGGGGAGGGGATTACCCGGGGGCTTCGCGGCCTATTGCGTTCAGTTGTCTTGTCGCCGCCACCTGACAATCGTGTCGGGGCTGATACCAGCGGCCTTCGCGGCCTCACGGATACTGGACCGTTCCGCGAGGGCGAGTACCGCGGCCTGCCAGTTCGCGTCAGCAGTGTCCTTCGCTGCGCGGGCCTGCTCGATGAGCTGAAGGTCGTTCTCTGTCACGGCGCCACGTTGGGTCACTCCGTGAATGTACCGAAGTCCGGCCTGCCGCCACGCGCGTAGGTGTCGCGGTTGCAGACTTCGTGTCGGTCGCAGATGGTGTCGTCGTCCATGTGCACCCAGTGGGCAACGAACTGGGTGGTGTCGAGATCCAGCATTGTCACGGTCTCCATGTCGGTACTGTACTGGTTGTCGTTACGGTTCACAATAGGCTTTCCCATAACACGTAGAGCACCCACCAGGAGCCCTGATACATCCGGTTACGCGGAAGTCGCCGCCGCGATCTGCGCGCCCGTCACCGCAGCCACATCCGCCAGACTCACCGCAGCAGTCCCAACCGTGTCATCCACCGGAACCCCGGCCGCAACCGACGCAGCAGGCGGAACCGCGAGGGTACCGGTGAGGATTCCAGACGGGCCAAACGTGACACCATCGCGCACGTCAGCCGCCGCGGGGAGATCATCGCTCTCCTGTGTGGTCAGCATGGCGCTGCTGTCGTAGGAAGCAGTCGGCCAGGACGTTGACGCGACGGTGCGCACGTGGTTGATGAAGTCGCCCGAGTCGTCGATGACGAACCGTCCCTCGCCTAGCGCGCGCATCCCGTTCTCGTGATCGGTTGCAGTCACGCCGGCCCGCAGCAGGACCGCATCAGTCGACTCGTTTCGGACGGCCGCCGATGTGCTCGAAGCGGTGATGGTGCCCCCCGCCGCGATGGAGCCGCTGCCCCCGGCCAGCACATTGAGACCGCAGGCCGTGGAGCCGGTGCCGCCGGTGACGTGCGTCACCGTAGCAACGCCGCCCGACGCGACATTCACCCCAGAAATCCCGTTCCCGCCGCCGACAGCATTCGTGACGAAGGCAACACCGCCGGACGCCACGCTGACCCCGTACCCGTTCGAGCCACCTGTTGCGGTCACCAGCGTGAGGACGCCGCCCGAAGCGACGTTTATCGCGTTGCCGGCACTGCCCAGCGCAGACCCGACGATGGTCACAGCAGTGGCGATCTGGACCGCGAACGGTTCCGAGCCCGCAGCGGTGGTGTCGCCTATGATGTCCCCGCCCGTGACGGTTAGGACCGATCCGCCGGAGCCCGCCAGGAAGTCCAGCACCGCGACGGCTGCGCTGGTATGCGCCCCCACTGACAGCCCGGTAGACAGAGTGATGTTGCGCACGGACGAGACCGCGAACTTCCCTACCGCGCCTGTTGGGATCTGGAGGGTCTGAACCGAGATGTCCTCGTCGATCGTGACGGTGAAGTTCCCCGAGCTCGCGGTGTCGCCTACGCCTGGCTTGACGCCGCCAACCCACGTCGCCGTGTTCGACCAGTTGCCACTCGCCTGCGCTGTGATAGTAGCCAAGGATGCCCCTTATGAGTAGGTGATCGCTGCGCGACCAGTCCAAGTGCCGGTGCCGTCCTCGATCACGGGAGGCGAGCTGAGTGTGATGCGGGTTACCGTCCACCCGGACGATCCCTCCGCGGTTCCTGCCGTGGCGGAACCCATGTAGGAGTAGGTGGCGTCGGAGTCGTGGCGGACTTCCTGCGCCGAACCACCACCGCCGCCGGTCGCATCAATCGTGATGGTGTCGGCGCCGTCGTTCGGCGTGATGGTCACGTTCGTCCCGGCGACAAGAGCCACCGCAATGGTGTCCCTGATGAGTTCAGGAGCATCTGTGATGTCAAGCTTCCCGGTGATACCAGCGGTCACCCGTGCGTCCGCAGCGGTATTGAAGTCGCTGATCTGTGAAGCCGTGTGCGTGTGCGCGCTATCTGCCTTACCGGCGAGAGCCGCGGTCAGCCCGGTAACGTCGGCCTGTGCGTGCGTGTGCCCATCATCCGACTTCCCGTCCAGCACGGTCGCGAGGTCTGTCTGGTCCTCAAGGGTTCCAGTGATCCCACCCCACGCGGCACCACCACCAGGGGAAGCGTCCACGATCGCCTGCACCGCGTCGTCGAAGTCGCTGATGTCCGCCGACGTGTGAGTGTGGCCCGTGTCGGACTTCCCGGCGAGAGCCGCAGCCAGGCCCGTCACGTCGCTCTGCGCGTGCGTGTGCGAGCCGTCAGCCTTCCCCGCCAGAGTCGCCTCGAGTCCCGTCACATCAGACTGCGCGTGCGCGTGGGAGATCGGCGCCGCATACGCCTCAATCTGATCCTGAATGTCAGCCGGATCAGCACCCGGACCAGCTGGCCCCTGCGCGCCAACCGCCTGCACGTCAACCGTGATCGACGGTTCCCCCGTCACCTCAACGGTGATATCGCTCATCGGGACACCTGACCCTTCAAGCGAACCTTCCCCGCCAGATACGTCCGGTCAGTGTCCGTGTTCTCCAAATCCCAGAACGCCGAATCCACCGTCACAGACCCCGTGTCAGACCCAGCGATCGACAACCCCACAACACCAGTCGCCGCGTCCGCAGCGTCTACAGTGATCGTGAACAGAACATCCTCCGACGCCCGCACCACCCGAACCTGCGCCCGCCAACCCGCCTCCGGCAGAACGAGCGGTTCCTGCGTTTCCGTGTCCGTCAACGTCACCTGAAAGTTGGTGTTGTCCCCCCGGTAAATGGTGAGGTCCAGCACCCCCGGCAACTGCGAAAGCTCCGCCATAATCAGTCCTCACTCCTGTTGAACTCAAAGACTCAGAACGACGACAGGGCTACGCGCTTCCACCCTGACGACGTCTTCACGTACATGTAGTCGTCGTCCACAGCGACCGTCCCAACGACACCGATCACGTCCGCCGAATCGAACGGGGTCCACTGATTCAGCGTCAGCCACCCCTTCACGAGAACCTCGTGAGCCGCCGAGCCGAGCGCGATCTGGTACGTGCGAGTCGTCAAGCTCAGGATGGCGACGCTACGCAGATGCGCGGCATACGCGCTGTCCCCCAAAGCGACCGAGCTGTCACCTTCCGCAACAGCCTCCGGGCCGAGTTGGATACTGTCAGCGCCCGACCCTGCGTGCGACGAATCCCCACCCCCAGACGAACCCCTCCCCGCCAGCAACCGCTCAACCTGCTTCCGCAGCCGGCGAACCTCAGCAGTCGGGTCCGAAGGGTCATCAACTGGCAACTTGCACCTCCGGTGTCACCGTGAACCCAACCCCGCCACGCAAACCCACAACCCGCAACGCATGGTCACCATCAGGAATGAACTCATCCCCCAACGACGACAACGTCAGCAACCGGCCCGGGAGCGCATACGCAGGCCCATCCGGGTACACATGCAACCCGAAGTCCCACGCCGACGTCGGCACCTTCAACGCGTTATACGTAGCGGTCGCAGCAGCCTGCAAACGCGACTCCGACGTGATATCCGGGAACGAAACCCACGTGTCCCGCACACCCATATCCGTCGCACCCGTACCCACAGTCGGTGCGAACTTTGAAATCGCAGTACGACCACCCTCACCAAACGCGAGGACACCCGTCATCTGCTTCACATAGTCGTCATCAACCTCAAGATCGAGGATCGGACTGTCCGAAGCGTCAACGTCAAGGGTGGTTGCCGTGCCGATGGTGAGGGCCGGGGCACCAACATGCGCCTGCCACCGCAGATTCCCCGACGACTTATACGGCCGCAGGAACACCTCAGCCCCGTCATCCTCGATCTGCTGAAGATGGTCCTCCACCTTCAACCGGTCGTCATACGTCCACGACGCCGAAAACCCACCAGACCCATCCGAGGGAAGATCCAACGGAAACGCCCACTCCGCGTTCTGGTTCGTCGCCGCATCCAACACAGCCCGAGCCGCCCCCGCATGAGACTTACCCAGAACAGTCAGGACCGTCCCAGACGGGTTCACCTCATACTCCGGGACACCAAACAGCATCCGGTCGTTCAGATACGCCCCACGCAACTCCGCAGACCGCACCTGAAGAACCCGCGACCGCTTCACATACCGGCGCCCCTGAATCACCCCAGCGAAACAAACCACACCATCCCACTCCTGCGTGATCGTGTACTTGTTCCCCTTCGTGAACTCCCGAACATCCGCCTGCGAAATACCCGCCCCATACAGCACAAACGAGTGGTCCCCCGACCCCTTACCCGTCACCCGCGTATCAAACGAACCCGCCGCAGCTTCCGGCAACGCCAACTCGTGCACACCAGTCTGCGTGTGATAAATGTTCCACGACCACACAGGCGGCCTCCTACGGAGTCGGGACGTACAGGGCAGGGTCCGGGGCGAACAACGACAACCGGTACGCCGCCGAACGACCCCACACGTCGAACGACACATCGGGCTTATCGACGCGACGAACCATCGCCGCCTTCGACCCCGCCCCCGTCGTCACCACAAACTCGGTCAAATCCAGCACCGGGATATCCCCCAACGCCCCCAACGCCGCCTCAAACGCAGCATCCGACGACGCCAACACCAACCCCTGCAAAGTGATGAGCCGGCCCGTCAAATACCCGGGCGAATCGAACACACCATCGGAGATCGGGCGGGGGATCTGCTCGTTGCGGACCCCCACCCCCTCGAACCAACCGATCAGACCGTTGGCGCTGATCGTGTACGTCCCGGAGGCACCGTCTCCGACGAACTCGAGCCCGTTGATCGTCGCGAGCATCAGACCCTCCGCATCATGAACGCTGTCTTCTCCGCAGCGATCCGCCCGATGTGTTCCTCAGACATTCCCGGCGCCGGGTGAACGTCAACCTGCACGTTGCCGCCCCCACCACCGCCACCCCACGAACCACCGCCGTGCAGCGACTCGCGGAACGCGTAGACCGCGTGCTGACCACCCATCGCGTCCACGTCCGCCGCGGTCAGCACATGCTCACCGGTCGACAGCGCCGCGATCACCGAATCCGACGTCGAAGTGCCAGGCCCGTACACGGCACCACCCGACGCGCGCGCAATGTCGACACCTTGACGAGGCGCCACACCACCCTGCGAACCAACCGTCGCCCGAATCACCGCATACCGGTCACGGGCCAGCTCGTTCAGAGCCGACTCCGCCTCCTCAACGCCGGTCACCGCAACAGCGGTCTCGATGTTCCCCGGAATCAACCCCAGGTCATCGGCGTAGTCCTCCGCCGCCTGCCCCGTGATCCCCAACTGCCCCAGCATCTCGATAAGCCGAGACCGACCGTCGGCAATCACACCGTTCGCCTGCTCCTGCGAAGCGGTCTGCTCGTACACCGACGCCGCCCACTCAAGGGTCGTCGTCGCCAGCGAGTCGATCGCCGCTTCATTGTCGCGGCCCGCCTGCGTTGTGATGTCGAGCGTTGCCCCATTCGCCTCCACGGACTCCGCCAGGTCGTCGAGAGCCTGCTCGAACGACCGCTGAGCGTCACGCGTGTTCAACGTCGCAGAACCAAACCCGCGGATCGTGTCCGCCAGATCCTCAACCTCATCACCCGTCGCCGCAGCCTGACCCGCCAACGCCCGCAAAGCCGACTCGTTATCCTCGGTGGTCTCCTCAGAGTCACCCAGAGCCATCTCAAGCAACGACTGAGCGTCCGCCGCAACGTTCGCCGCGGTCGCCTGGTCGGTGAGCTCGCTCTTGAACGCGCCCATCGTCTCCAGAAGAGTGCGCTGCTGCTTCTCCGTCAGATCCCCGGCCTCGACCAGCACACGGAACTGCCGCTGCGCCGCCGGGAGATCCGACTCAGCCAGACTGGCAAGCTCGTCCCCCAACCGTTCCAGGTTGAAGATCGTGTTCCCGAAAAGCGGGTTGTTGGCTCCGCCCGGACCCTTCGCGAAATTGTCGAGCGCGTCACCCAGCGACTTGATCTGAGCTTCAGCAAGCTTCAGGTTCGACCCGCCGCCGATCTGCTTCTGCAACGCCACGTCCAGCAGCGACACCGCATCCGTCGCGGTCTTGATCTGGTTCGCCGTCTCCTCCGCAGAGGGGCCGATCTCCCGAAGCGCCTGAGTCAGCGCGTCCAGCGCCACCGCACCGACAGCGATACCCGCAAGCGCCCCGCCGCCAACCTTCGCGACCAGTCCCACGTTCCGCGCCGCAGTAGCCGCACGCGGCCCCAACACATCAAGCGCCGCCGAGAACTCAGCGATCTTCGGAACCAGCAGCAGGTACGACCCGAGCGCGGTAGCCCCCGCCGCACCGACCGCACCAACCCAGAACACCGCCTGCTGACTAGCCGCCGGCATCTCATTGAACTTGTCCACCAGCGCCGTGAGCGACTGCACAAAGAACCGCAGGGGGCCGTCCGCAGCCTCACCCATCGAGATCATCGCCGTGTCAACAGCGCCCGACAGGGCCTCCCAATCACCCTTGAGGTTGTCAAGGCGGGTCGCCGCGGTCTCCGCCGCGTACCCTGCATCGTCAACCTTCTCGGTCCACTCCTCAATCCCCGACGCGCCCTCTTCGTAGAGAATCGTCGCGGCACGGATCGCGTCCTGGCCGAAGATCATCGCCAGGGTCGTCTGCTTCTGCTCGTTCGTCATCCCCTTCAGGGACGTCTCGAGCTCCCCCGCGACACCCGCAAGACCGACGAAGTTTCCCGCCGCGTCGTAAGCCTCGAACCCGATCGCCGCCATGAGGTCTTTGACCTCTTCAGTGGGGTTCGCAAGCCTCAGCAGCATCGTGCGGAACGACGTACCCGCGTCGGACCCGAGGAGACCCTGCGACGCGAAAGCAGCCAGACCACCCGTCGCTTCCTCAACACTGATCCCGAACTGGTTCGCGACGAGACCGGCCTGGTTGAGCGCCTGAGCCATGTCAGACACGTCACCCATCGCCTTACCGGCACCGGCCGCGAGAAGATCAGCGACGTGCTGCGCCTCATCGCCCGCGACACCGAACTGCTGCATCGTCGTAGCGGCGATACCCGCCGCCTCCGCAACACCAAGCCCACCCGCCGCGGCAAGATCCAACGCACCCGCCAGACCACCCGACAGGATGTCCTCAGTCGCGATACCAGCCTTAGCCAGCTCCTCGATCGCGTTGGCCGCCTCAGTGGCGGAGAACACGGTGGAAGCGCCAGCCTCAAGCGCCGCGTCACGCAACGCCTCCATGTTCTCAGTCGTCTCGTGCGTCGCCGCCTGCACGTTCGACATCGCCTGATCGAACTCAGCGAACTTCGCCACCGCAGACCCCAGGCCCACCGCAATAAGCGCACCAGCGGCCAGCGACGCCCGACCCAGCATGTCGAACTGCTGCTTCGTCTTGGCGAGCTTGTCGGCCTCAGCCGCCGTTTCCTTCGTCGCCTGACGGGCCTTATTCATCCCGTCCACGTACTGCTGCATTCGCAGCGACAGGGTGACCTTTGTCTGCCGGTCTGCCAATTGACACCTCCGGGTGTGTGCCGTAGCGTCACGCCCATGCGGATCGGGGGCGCCCTGCTCATAGCGGTAGGGATAGTTGGCGGTGGCATACTGCTCGCCGTGGGCGGGTTCGTGCCGTGGCTACTCGGCCTCGCCGTAGTCGCGGTGCTGGCCGGCGTCAGCCTGGTTTACGCAGGGTCACGTCCCACACCAGCGACCGGTCGCCGCGAGCGTCCTTATTGACCTGGAAGTACGTCTCCTGCGCGTCCTGAAGCGCTTTCATCGCCCAATCGCGGCGAGGCTTCCCCGGCTCAAACGCGAACTGGTTCTCAGGGTCCATCGCGACCTCGAGCGGGTACCCGTGCGGGCCACGCTTCACCCGCTCATCGCGACGGGACGCGATCACCAACGCGACATCGTCCGGGGACCACTCCGGTTCCTGCACCGTCACAGACCGGATCAGCCTGTCCCCGTCGTACTCATAGAGAGTGACCGTGGCAGGCTCCCAGCCCATCAGCCGGCGCGGGGACACGCCTAGTTCGCGGGCGAGCGCCGCTTCCTCTTTGCCGCGCCCGCTCGGGCTTTTCCCAGTTCAGCAGCCCGACGCTGCGGGTCGTTCTGGTTCAACCCCCACAGTGCCGCCGCAACGAGCTTGATGCCCGGCGACGTCAGCACGCCCATCAGGTCGGCCCACGTCTCCGCGTCGACCGGCTCTCCATCGACCGTGACCCGGTCCAGCGGGTAATCCTTCGCGACCGCGTCCGAGTTGAACCCCACGTTGCCGTCGAGCACAGCACCAGGGCGGGGCGGGTGAACCGCCATCAGGTCAGCCCACACGGTACCGAGAACGGGACGGAAACCGATATCGACCAGTTCCCCACCAACCTCAACAGGCACCACCACGGGCGCCGCCGTGTCGAGCTCAGCCCGCGCCTTCGCAATCAAATCCTTGACACTCAAGAGTCTTCTCCACCTACCTCCACCGTGGAGTGAACCGGCCTGGGTGGACGGTGGAGGAACCACCCAGGCCGGGGTCTAGTTACGCCGCGATCGCGACGTTGTCCTCCGTGATGTCGATCACGAACAGCGTCTGCGTGAAGGTCTGCACACCGTTCTCAACGGGCGAGTCCTTCCGCTGCTTGCCGCACTCAACGGTGATGACGTCGACCACCTGAGCGGCAGTCCACGCGGTCGCGTTCGGCACCGAGTAACGCACCGTGAGGTGACCCTGCGTGCCCTGCACGAGCGTGTCCGAGATCACGTCGTCAGCGGCACCGAACACGCCCTGAATCTCGACAGACTCGGAGACCTTGCCCGGCTTCTCAAGGATCTGCTTGAGGGTCAGGCGGGGGTCCTCGATGCGGGCCTCGTTGATCGTCCGAGCGAACGACTTCAGCGAGTAGGTGAGGTCCACACCAGCGGCCAGGTCAGCAGCCGACTTGGGGTCGTCTGCCAGCGCGGTCCACGTGATGCGGAGGTTGTCGTCCCAATTGACACTGCCCGGGACATCTTCTGCGGCCATGTCGGCTCTCCTTTGGGTAATCGCCCGTGGGCGGGCTCAATGGACCCGGTTGGGGTCCGGTGTTCTCCGCCACGGGGCGGAAGATCTGTTACTCGGGGTCAGCAGCCCAACCCACCTCAACCACGCCGTACACAACAGCGGGGAGCGGATCGGACTGGACCTGAATGGGAAGCGGGGACGAGAACCACACCGGCTTTGACCTGTCGCCCGTCACCGTCAGGGTGATGCCCCGACCGTCCGGGACCAGCAGTTCCTCAAGCGCGTCCATGAGGGACTGCACCTCGTTCGCGTGCCGGCCGATGATGTGCCCCGTGAAGCGGGGGTTGCGTCGAACCTTCGGCCCGGTCACCGCCGTCTGCTCGTTCTCCCCCTGCGCCGGATGCCACACGATGTACGGCGCAACCGTCCCCGATGGGGCGAGGGTGATGAACGTCTTCGACGCAAACGCCGGGATCTCCTGCGTCTTCGCCTTCAACGCGTCCGTGTGCTTCTTCATCACAGACCCGCTTTCCGACGTGCGTCTTCCTCAGCCCGCTCAACACCACGGATGAAGTCCTCTTGGTTCTCCCGCAGCGCCGACGCCAACTCGTGGCCAGGGGTGAGCGCGTTCGGGGAGTTGGGGGCACCGAACTCGACAAGGTTTCCGAGGAGCGCCCCAGCACCACGGCGCTTGTCGTACCCGATCTCTGAGAAGAACCCGCCACGGCGGGACTCCACATCGAACGTGATCGCCCGCGCCGCCTGCTTGAAGTGCCGGCGTGCACTCACCTTCGCCTGCGCCGCCCGCTTGATGTTCAGCGACGTCACGTTGAGCGCCGCTTTCACGAACGGTTCGATACTGTCCGCAACTTTGCCCAGGTCGGCGGCGAGACGATCCAGCTCAGAGAAATCGAAGCTGATACCGTCCGTCACGTCAGCTCGCCTCCACCGGGTACCGGTGCGCGGTCACATTCCCCGCCTGCGGAAGACCCTTCGTGCGGAACGTGCGACCCACCAGCGACGCATCCGACGTCGAAGCCGTCACCCGCCACATCGTGCCCACCGCCACATTCGGGGTAGCACCAACAGCGACCTTCACAACCACGTCCTGCACAGCCGGGAACTGGGCGCCCTGCTCCCGCTCCCGCACCGTCAACGTCGGGAACCGCACCTCACCCGAAACCCCCGAATACACGACAGTCTCGGTCTCCTGGTACTCACCGTTCTCGTCAGGTTCGGTACTCAACGCCACCGTGTACGCGGACAGCGTCTCCGTGAACCGCGCCTCAGTCCGTGCACGCCCGAACGACCGCGCTCCACCCAGCAGGCTCACCGGGTCTCCACCACATCAACGTCACCCCGACCGAACTGCCGGCGAATGAGCTTCTGCTGCGGGACCGGGAGCACCATCCCCGACGACGCCCCACCATCAGCGAACGCAGCCCGGAAATCATCCAACGCGATCGACGACAACCCACCGAACGTGAGCCCCGTCCCCGTCTCCACAGACATGATCGCCTGCGACACGAGCACCGCCGACAGGGACACCAGGATCTCCGGTGCCGTGTCCACACCCCACGTGAACGTCACATCCACCGGGTCATCACACGACACGGTGACGTATCCGGGACGGTACGTGTACTCCACAGCCACGTCATCCCGCTCAACAGCATCCACGGACACGACCGGATACTGAGGTAGATCAACCCGCCCAGCATCCGGCCACGCCGTGAACGTCGAAGTGGTGACCGGGTAAACGTCCTGCCCGATCACCGACCGGAGGTACGCGGAAGCGTCCACCAGCAGCGTCGTCACCCACTCGTCCTCCGCACTCGTGAAAGTGCGGTTGAGTCGGGCGGCGACAGCGTCAGAGTTGGTGAACGCTTCCACGTGATCCTCCTATGTGTGTTACGCCGTGGCGTCGAACTCGACGGTCGCGAGAGCGGTCGGGCGGACCACCTTGGCGCCGTACACGTGCAGGCCCTTGACGCCGTCCGCGAAGCGGTTCTCGCGACGCACAGCCTCAACCGACACGATCTGCTCAGCGACAGTCGCGGCGATGCCGTGACCAGCGATGACCGCACCACCGGTCGCCGCAGCGTCCGTCACCGTGGGCATGTTGTTCGACTTGAACAGCGACAGACCCGCGATCTCACCGATGAAGCCGTTGAGGCGAGCCATCGGGGAAGCGGAGTCACCCGCCTGGATGAACTCGTCGAGCTTCAGGAGACGCCCGTGAAGCGACGGCTTCAGGACAGCCCAGCGGCCCTCCTCGGGGACGTTCGACTCGTCAAGCTTGACGGCGAGGTCCACGAACGAGTCGTACAGGTTGCGGGCCGTGGTGTGGATCGCGACGGTGCCGAGGTCGTTCGACGTGCCCTGCACGCCGGCCGCGAGGGTCGACAGCAGGAACGTGTCCAGCGTGTCGCGGAGCTGGTAGGTGGCGTTGTCGATCGCACCGTTCATCACCGCACCGCCGTTGACGGCCTGTGCACGCTCGATGTCGTCGAGCTCGAACGCGAAGTACTTCGCCTGGTCGATGAGCAGCGAACGGGTCGCGTCGTCGATGTCTTCCCAGGTGATGTCCGAGTGCGCGGTGTACGAACCGATGGTGACGTCGTTGATCGACGTGATCTTGACGGAGTCACCCATCCGCTTGATCTCGCCCTCGTAGTCACGGTTCACGAGACCGGCGGCGACCGCCTTCTTGCGAAGCGCAACGAGGATCTTTGCCGACCAAAGGTCGGGCACGAAATTCGTGATAGCCATGTCTGGCCCTCTCTTGGATTACGCCTTGCCGCCCAGGAGACTCGAAAGCTGGCCCTTGGCCTCGGCCTCGAGAATCTGTTCAGGCGACAGGGACTTGAGTTGTTCGCGAGTGAGCTGGGGAGGCTGCGCCGCCTTACCCTTCGTCCCCTGGTCCGCGGTGCCGGTGAACTTCTTCACGTCGGCGGAACGCAGCACGGGGTACTGGGCGATAGCGGCTTCGATCGCGTCCGTCACGGATTGCGCGTCAACCTCTCCGTTGGCGTCGATGTCAATCTCTGACGTGTCGATCACCTTGAGTGCGAGCGCCGGGTCATTGACCTTGCCCGCAAGTGCGGCCTTCAGTTCGGCGCGCTTGATGCGATCGTTGAAAGCGTTCTGCGCTTCCTCACGTGCCTCACGCTTCGCCTGCTCGAGTGCCTGCTCAGCCGGCTCCTTGCTCGCGTCCGCACGTGCAGCCTCAAGATCGCGGGCCTTCTTCTCCGCGTCCCGGCGTGCCTTACGCTCCGCAGCCAGAGCCTTCTTCAGACCGGCAGTAGGGTCCTCGTCAACCACCTCATCAGTGGTCTCAGCAACCTCTTCGGTCTCAGTGATTTCCGCTTCCGTCGTCTCAACGGTCTCGGCATCGGTCATGTTGGAATCACTCCTCGGATGGGATAGAAAAAGGCGACCCGTCACAGGTCGCCTAGACACCCCATGCGGGGTGATTCACCGCTTCACGCGGGAAACTCAGTACAGGTAGCCGTACCGCTGCAACAGTTCGCGGGCACGCTCCGGGGTCGAAGACATCGACATGATCTGCTCAGGCATCAACCGGAGGGTGGAGGTGCGGCGGTACCGGTCATTGCCGGCGCGGTTCGCGTTCAACACTTGTGAGCGTCCCCACACACCACGCGACGTTGTGCCCTCCTGCGTGGCGTACACCATCAACGGTTTGCCGTCCTTTGAGGTGCCGATCTGGATGGGCCGCAACCGTGCCGGCGCGAACGTCCCGTCCGGGTGCTTCTTCGCGTAGGTGAACATGCCGCGACGCGCGTTGACGACCTTCACGGGGTCAGCACCCAGCCGGATCGCCTCAGCACCAGCCTTCGTGAACACCCGCTCCTGCTCCGCAAGTGTCAGCGACTCGAAATAGTCGCCCGTGTCCCGGTGGAACCCGTCAGGCACCTCGTCATCGAACAGCCACATCGACGTGCACTTACACCCAGGGTGCCGGTCAAAATCAGCCCGGTAACCCTTCACCCCCGCGAGGATCGCGCACCTCGAGCACGCCCCCGGCTGGATCACACGCACCGAATACCGGGCACCCCTGCCCACACTCAACGTGCCGTCAGCGGCCCGCCCAGCATCCCGCACCAACGTGGACGCCATAACGGACATGAACGCCGCACCAGTACGGAACGCCTGCCCAACACCCACACCACGCCCGATAAGCGTCTTCGTGGTCGTCACCGCCGCATACAGTTCCGGGCCGATACTGCGCCCCTCACGGGTCGCACCACCGAACGCTTCCGGCACCAGAGCCGCCGGCTCCATGTCGGCGCCCAGCAGCCCGCCAGCCTCCCGCACATACGCCGAAGCCTGACGAGCCGCCGCAATCTGCGCCAACGACACAACCCGCTCAACCTGCGGGGCGATCACATCCCAACCCTGGTCAAGGTCACCGCCACGGGTCCGGTTGAACAACCGCAGAACCAACCGCGACGCCCCCTCAGACGTCGCTACAAGTCGCGCCTGCCGTTCACTCGCCAGTCTCGTCAGAGCCGTCATCGATGGCCCCCTGAACCGCCATCTGAGCACCAGCGCCCAGAGCCTCGTCAAGTTCCTTCTGACGCAACTTCATAATCCGGCGAATCTCCGCAGGCGACCGCCCGTCCAGTTCCAGCAGGTACTCGAACGGGTAGCCCATCTGCGACTTCTTCAGCAGAGCATCCGCGAGCTGCGCCTCCGACCGGATCTCAGGCGACTCCCAAACGATCTTCGCCAGGCGGGTAGCCTGCGCCGTCTTCGTGTCGCCCTTCACCAGCGCCACGAGACGCAGCACCTCCCGCAACTGCGGGTCAGTGAACGTGATGAACTCGCCGGCCTTCTTGTTCAATCCGATCTCAGCCGACTTCAGCGCATCACCCGACAGGTTCGAGATCCCCTTGTTCGCGACAAGGTAGTGCGGGGGTGTGCGAGTCTGCGCCGCAATGTGCCCAACCGCAATCTCGATCGTGTCCGTGAAGATATCGAGCTTCGCCGCCTCCCACGCGTCGATCCGGGAGTGCTCGCCCGTGATTGTGAGCAGTCGCTTCTCGCGAAGATCCTTCATCTCAACGGGACGGGTGCCGAGAAGGTTCCCGTCCTTGTCGAGAACCGGCATCTTCGGCGGCTCAGCCCCGAGAATCACACGCGCGTCCATCGACGCGTAATCCGCGGCAAGGAACAGGTACGCCCACAGGAGATTGATGGCGTCCTGCATCGGCATGACACCCTGAATCTCCGACAGCGGGTCGCCCTTCAGCGTCGGACGGTTCTGGATCTCCACCACCGGCACCACGCCGAGCGGGTTGCGGATGGGCCACTCCTCATCCTTGGTGCCCTCACGCGGCTCCCACCCACCAGACGCCGCGTACTCCTGCCGCTGCTGCTCCGACATCGAATCCAGGTCGACAGCGGGCGTCGTGCGCGAACGCTTCCACTTGTACACTTCATCAGCGGTGTACAGGGTCGCGTACTCGTCGTCCTCGTCAACCCACGTCTTCAACGCAGCCGTCCGCAGACGCGGGTTCTCCCAGTCGTACTCAATCTCCACGCTCGAGGGGTGCTCAAACGTGACGATCGGCTCCCCGTCAGAGTCGCCCCACACGATCACGAAACACCGCTTAGCGGTCAGCGCCGTCACCGCACCCTGCGAGAACTGAGCATCGAACTCGTTCATCTGCAACGCGTCCCACAGCTTCGACGCCGCCGACTTCGCCATGTTTGTGACACCGATGGGCTTCAGGCGCTCCGCCTCAGCGTTCACGACCGTGCCACACCAGTTGTCGGAGAAGTCCGCATACCGGGACGCGTTGGCCTTCTTCCACTCTTCAGTGGCGAAGTTCAACGGCTGATCGCCCTCGTAGTAGTTCTCCGCCCGCTCAATGTCAGGGCGACGGTTGTTCAGGCGGGTGTAGATCCGCTGAGTCAGTTTCCGGGCCGCATCCGCGTCCATGCGCCCTCCAAAGGCTCAGTAGTAAATGAAGTTGTCCGGCTTCGCAGCCAGGGCACCATCCGCGATCGCATCCATGACCGCTTCATGCGCGAGAACCGACGACATCGCATAGTCGAACTTCTGATGCTCCTCGGGCTTCCCGAGGATGTACTGCCGCTCCTTCGTGAGCGGATTCAACGCACGAGACCGCACAATCGCATTACGAACATGCGTGGTCGTCGCCGGGTCACCGTCATGCCTGAACGGGGAATCCGGGTTGTACACGTCACCGCGGAACCGCTCGAGCGCGGCGTGCATCTGCGTCACACGGTTAGTGCGCCACCCAATGAACACCTTCTCGCCGTAAGACGCCGCCCACTGGTCAATCTCCGACTCCCAGAACATGACGTCGCAGTACGCCCGCACAATCTCGAACCGGTTAGCGAGCTCATCAACCGCCGCGTTCACCTCAGACTTCGGGATACGCCCGTTGAAGTCCCCCGGCTCCCACAACGTCAGCCGCCCAGAATCCCCATACGTCGGGGTGAACTGGTACTGATCCAACGTCTCCAACCGGATACCGGTGAAGTCGTTATTGTCCGACCCGTCGAATCCCAGACACACCCGCGTCCGCGGCTTCACCTCCACGGGAGCCTTCTTCGCATCCCACTTCGGCATGTCAAACCACGAACCCGAACCCGACACGACACGGTTACCGAAGAACCGCTCCGCGTCAGCCGGGTCCGTCTCAATCAGCTCCGCAGCCTCAGCCTCAATCGCATTGATCGACACCCACGGCGCCGCACGATAGTTGAACTCGAAGATCCGGCGACGATCGGCCTTCTTGCGGAAGTCCAGGTCAGCCGGCGGCTGCTGGAAGTCCTTATTGATGTCCTTCGCCTTCGACTCAAACGTCTGCTGCGCCGTCGAATTCTCAGCCGGGTTCCACGAGTTTGTCGTCTCAATCGAACGACCACCCATACCCGCCAGACCACGCCGCTGAGTCTTCGCGAGCTTCCACCCGCCGTTCGACTCCAACCACAACCCGGTCTCATCCTGAGCCGTGAAAGTGATGCGCTGACCCAGCCTCGAGGTCGCCTTCGACGTCACAGCGTCGATCCGGCCGCCACCGGGCAGGCGGATGAACTCCTCACCCGTCTTCGGAATCAGATCAGCCAGCGGACCCTTGTCAATCATCGGCCGCAACGCGTCATACGTGTTCGCCGTCTGATCCTCAGTCGTCGCCGTGATCTGAATCAGCGGTGTAGCCCACGGGCGCCCCATAGGCTCACCCGGCTCGTACACGTACTCCTCGAACACGCCCCGCGACGTACCCCACCCGCACCCGCAACCGAAGTTCCGGCAGTCGTAAACCTCGCCACCCTCAGCGCGACGGTCGAACACCGTAGGGCCAACACCCTCAGCGCACACGAACCCCGCCACCAGCGGAGACTTACCCCACTTCTGAGCGCGGACCAGCTGCGACCGCCGATACACGAACGCGTCAACCGGCTTCACAATCTTGCGCCGATCAACGTCGGCACGAATCCGGTAATGGTTCACCACGAAAGCGAACTGCTCGTCGCCCAACATGAACGGGCGCCCCACATCATCACCATCCGGGATGACACAGTGAGCCTCAATCCACGCCGCAACGACACCCAAAGTGTCAGTCGCCTCCATTGACGGCCTTCAACCGGTTCTTCATCGACGACGACCGCTGCGGCGCATCCTCACGCCGCTCAGCGAGCTCATCCGACGCGATCTTCCACCGCAACTGCCCCATGCCAACGGTCGACAACCCCAGCTCGGCCTCCTGCCGCAGCACCGGAGTCATCCAACCCACCGCGGCATCATGCGCAGTCGCCTTCAAGAAGTTGCGGACATACGTCGCAACCTGCATCTCAAGACCCAACTGAGACCACATGAACGCCTGCGGCTTCTCCCACAGCGACGCCCACAACTCAACCTCAGCCTCAAGCGCATCCACCAGCGGAAACGCCGGCACCACACCAGTGAACCCCTCCGCAGGAAGAGTCACCCACTCCTTGTCATCCTTCCGATCCCGCCGCAAAGCGTTCGGATCAGCAGGCGGGCCACTACGGGCACGAGCACCACCAGAAGTCATGCAGAATCACGTCCTAAGCATCACGCTCGGCCGCATCACGCGACCACGGAACAATCGAACACCCCTACGAAAAGGGGCGCTCAGGCGAGGTTTGAACCTGCCACGGGCTTTTTCGCCCTCCCCGGCGGGCCTTTGGAGATGCCGCCTTGAGGCCCCTCCCCCACCCTTCTTTGCGCGCCTTAGTACATCTGTTCGGCGTTCCAGCCTCCGGGTTGACGGTGTGCTGTCTGACGCGAGTCGCATCGCTTGCACAGTCCGCGCCCTGCGGCTGGGTCGTTGGGGTTGAGGCTGCGAGCGATGAGCTCGTCGCGTCCGAGCGGGTAGTGATCCGCTATGACTGATGGGGCGAGGTCGCATAGGACGCAGATGGGGTCGCGCGCCAGCACCTGTGCACGGAAGTTCTTGTGAGGTCGGGTGTTGGTGTACCGCTCCCGCGTGGTGTCCCTCTGCCTCATGGCTGCTTTCCTGTGCTGTGGGCACTTGCTGCCTTCGTTGGCTGGGTAGAGTTCTCCGCAGCCGTGGACGGAGCACACACGCATGTGCACCTCACGGGGTCGAAAGGGATCAGAGAGAGGGGGGTTAGTCTTCGTCGTCGAAGGAGTCGTCCCACGAGTCGTCGATGATCTTCTTGCCCGTGGCGAGCAGTCCCGCATCGACGTGATATGGCTGGGTGTCGTGGGTGACGATCCGATAGTTGGACACGTCATGTGCCGCGATCGTCTGGCTGTGTGTGACTACGATCCAGCTGTCCACGAGTGCGCCTTCGTAGTGGGTGGCGATGTGCGCTTGGATGGCTTCGTCGATGGCGCGGAGAGTGTCAGACGTCATCGAGTGGGCCTTTCGTACTGCCACCAGAAACCGCCACCCTCACCGCGTCCTTTGTGGGGGCCGGCGTGACCATCGGGCAGGTAACAGTCAAGGGAGTCGTAATCGAGTACGAGGGTTGCGGTACAAGCTAAACCCGCATGGGTTTCAGCCTGTGGGCTTGCCTGCGACTCGGTCAGATCCTCAGCCCTGGAACCCATGCCGCCTCAGTCCCGCCACAGTGAGCCGGCGCGCTCCGCCGCGATCCGAGCGATCGTCTCTTCGTCGAGACCTTCCGGGGCGTGCACGGTGATCGTGAACGTCTGGGCCTTGTTGCAGTTGCAGCAGCACATCAGAGTCCTTCTTTCAGCCAGGCTTTGAGTTCGTCTTCCCACGACGGCAACGCCGTAGCGTGGAACACCGGCAACAACAACAGCAACGGGAGGAACCCGGGTGCTGCGATAGCGAGCCAGCAGATGACGAACGCGGCGAGGATGCAGGTGAGGAACGCCCCGACGATGAGGCGCCACATCACACGTACCCGACGTAGTCGGTGAAGTCGTCGACCGTGGCACCTGCGGCTTCGAGCGCGTTACGGTGTTGTTTACCGTGCGACCCGCAGTATGTGAGTTCGGCGCCGTTTATGAGGGTGACGTAGACGTAGGCGCGGACGTTGGGTCCGCATTGGTCGCAGGCAACGAATCCGTCATCCATGACGCACCGCCATTCGGTGATTGACGCTAAACCCACCAGTTTGGTAGGGTTAGCGCATGTCCAAGATGTACGCCGACAAGGTCGCCTTCATCGTCACGACACCCGAACGTCGCGCCACGTGGGGCACCACACCCGAACAAGTCGACCGGGCCATCCGTGCCGCACGCCGACAAGTGCAACGGTACGGCGACGACGCCAAGATGGGTCTCCTGTCGTGGTGCGGGGATGACACTGAACGTGCCCTACTCGAGCGAGCGTTGAGTCCGAATGTGCGCGTGTCCACTGTCGTGAAGGAGTGGGACACCCGAACCCGGTAGTTCGATGTGCCCACAGGTGAGGCATTCGCGTTCCCCGAACATCAGGACCGCGTATGACCCGTGGTCGCAGTTGTCCATGACGCACCGCCATTCGCGGTAGATGTGAAGTGGGTTCCTTTATCTGGGTATACGGGAGGTGTATACCCAGATAAAGTAAGTCCGATCCGCCGCCCTCGTCCCCGCGTTCCAAAGGGTCAGGCTCGAGGCCCGTAGTGTTCTGTGCCGGGGGTTTGGCGGATGGAAGATCAGAGGTGGAGGTCGGGAAGGCCCGCCCGCCGACGCCACAGCCGCCACTCCATGACGGTCTTGGCGTGCTTCTGGTGATTGCAGAATCCGCAAGCCAGGGTCAGGTTGCCTATCCCATGCGCCCCACCGCGGATTAGTGGAACGCGGTGGTCCCAATGCTCGCCCTGCTGCTCGTGGCAGTACTGGCAAACATTCCGCGAGCGTCTGCGCTCTCGCTCAAGGGCTGCGTTGGACACTCGGTAGCTGCCGGCTCCGTACATGGCCGCTCGACGACGGCTCTGCTGCTCCCGGTGCTCTTCGGGGTTGGCCTTGCGGCGCTCGGCGTTACGGCGCAGTTGCGACTCTCGGTTACGTACCGAGTATTCGCGGTACTTATCGAGGTTGTTGAGATAGTGAGCCCGCTTCTGCGCGGCCCGGCGTTCCTTGTTCTTCAGGTAGTACTCGCGGTCGTAGGCCGCTTTCCGGGCGCGCGCCTCGGCGGATCGCTCCTCGTCCAAACTGCACTCCTAGACGCCACGGACGATAGACATCCGTTCCGGCTCGATCGAGATACGCGAGTAACCTCCACAAGTAAGGCACTTACGCATCGAGTAGGACAGCACTGAAGCGACGTAGCGCTTCGCGGTGAGCTCGGTTTCCCCACCACACCGGTTGCACACAGTGAGCTTGTCCTCACCGTCAACGAACAGCGCGGGGTGGTTCTTGATGTGGGGTCGCAGCCAGTCGTACAACCCCTGTGTGGCGATCACGTCCCCGGCGCAGTATTCGGTGAGTCGTTCCCGGTCCTCAACCGACCCTGCGACGGCCCGGTCCATTGCGGCACGGTCGTAAACGTCCGTTTTCGCGGGGATGCCGAGGATTTCGCAGAGCGCGTTGAGGGACTTGAACGCCACGCCGGACTTGAACCGGCGCGCAACCTTCAACGTGTCCACGGTTTTGAACGGGGGCAGCGGGGGAAGGTTTGGGACGTGCCGGTGTCCGATGCGGGGGAAGTACAGGTCTCCTTCAAGCCACGGGATGTCCGCGTTGTCGAGGTTGTGGCCCACGATGATGTCCGCGGATGCCATGAGCGCGTGAACGTTCTTCAGGAACCGCGCCCGTCCGCCCTTGTCCCATTCAGCGAACCGGATGACGTCGGGCGAGTCGTACCACTTCGCACACACGATCGTCGTGCGCGGCTCCCGGGTGACGGACTCGTGGTGGATGTACCGTTTCTGCAAGTCGCGGCGTTCCCACCACGCCTGCTCCGTCAACCCCGACACCCGCTCAACGTCGAGAATCAGGATACGGTTACGCACGCGCGGGCTGATCGCCAACCGTTGCTCAAGGTTCACGGGAGACCCACCTTTTTCCGCCACTGTCTGAACGCGGTGTCGGACAGTTCGGGGGCACCCTCAGCGACCAGCTCTCCGAGGAGGGCGACGTGTCCCCATTCGGGGTTGATCGCGGCGGCGCGGATCGCGGCTTGCTGGGATTCGGGGCGGGTGTCAACCCACACGTCCATGACGGATTTCCCAGTGGGGCGGGTTTTGGGTGGTGTTGCGAGTCGTTCTTCGAGTCCCACGGTTACCCCCGTGTGCTGGGCTCCCCCGACGCAGGGGAAGCGACGGAAAGAGAAGGGTGCCCGACCACGCCACATGGCGGCTCCGGGTCGATAGCAGGCCAGCGCGGGTGTGCGCCCCTGATCGCGGCTTACAAGCCTGCGTTTGTGTATGCCGGCCCGCTCCTGGGCGGGCCATCCTCGAACCGACCGTGCGAGATCGTCGCTGCGCCGGGAGGCTTCAAAGAAAATCCCCACCAGGCCCGGAGGACGGTGGGGAGGAAAGGGGGCCGATTTTTTGCGCGCGAAATCGACCTAGCCGAATGGTAGCACGAACGAACGGTCTACGCAATACCTAAGTGTTGTCCACGTGATTCGTCAGGCCGTAGTGCTCGCGGGCCATGCGGTATAGGCGCTGAGTGTCGCAGTTGACGCCGTCGTGCGCTTCGAGCCAGTCGACGACTTCCCGGCGTGTCTTCTCGATTGCCTCGATGATCATTTCGCGGATGTCGTCCCGAAATGCGGGGCTAAGGTCGGCGAGGGAGTACGCCGCGGGGGCCATGACATCTGCGGCCAAAGCGTTCGCCTGAGCCGTGACCGCGCGCTCAGCGCTCATACCGTCCACCCCTTACCGCCGTCGTCGATGTGGACTGCGAACCAGCCCGGCGCGATGATGTGGAGGTTGCCATCACCGGTCCTGATGCGATGGTTTCCGCTGGCGCTCACGATGAGTTCTCGTACATCAGTGAGCGTGACGGAATGAGTTCCGAAGTCGTAGATACGCGTCTTCTCGGTAAGTTCGGTGGGGTTGGGCATTTCTGTCTCCTTGGTCGGGTTGGGCAGAGGGCGAACTAGTGGTCCGGTTCTCACTGGGGCGCCGCGGTGATCCAATCGGCTCATCATTTATTCCGTTCGGTTTGGTTGGTGGTTTCGAGTTCGTAGGCGAGTTCTCTTGCTCCCCACCTCTTGTCGCACGCGCGACAAGCAGCGGTGGACTCGTCAATCAGGGACAGGTCCGGGTTCCGTGGGATCTCGAGGACTAGCGGCTTCGGTAGCCGTTCACCGTCGCGCCAGTACTCGTCGGCGCCGCACGCCGGGCATGCGTCGGGAAGCTCGCGTTGCCGGGGTGGTTCCAGTTCCCTACGGATAGACGCAGCCCACCCGTGCAGCAACTTCACCCGCGCGTTGATCTCCCCCGGTTCCCGTTGCGTCTGCGACCACGCCACATACCACGCCCTAAGCGTCCGCGACGGGTCACCCTTATACACAACCCCCCGGGCTCCGTGCGCCCAGTCCGCCACCTGGCTACTGATCCGCATAAACAACATCAACGCACCCGAGTTCAAGGGGATGCGTTGATTCGGAAGCGACTTCGACCCCTCACGGCTGAGGGAGAACCGGATCTCCTCCTGCAACCGGTCCAACAGGGGGGTGTCGTACACGATGCACGTGAACCGGGAATCCGCGACAGTGTGATGCAACACCACCGGTTTCGTCAGCTCATCCACTGCGTCCAGCAATTCGTTACTCACTAGAAGGCACCTCCGTGATGATGCGGAACTCGCGGATCTGGTCGATAGGGATGCGGCTCGTCCACGAAAACGGGGTAGCGACTGTCACGGATTGCGCGTTGACGCGGACAACCTTGTGCCATGTGGTCGCGCTGCGCACGTGGGTGGCACCCTTCAGGTCATCCGCAGTGAGGCGGATGCGGGCGGCTTCCTGAATGCGGCGCTCAAGCGAACTGATCCGCCCCGTCCAGTACCGGATGCGTTCTTCAGCTTCCGCGTGCGCCTGGAACGCCCTGCCCTGTGCTCCCTGAACTCGCCGCCTAGCCGCTTGGTTTCCTGATCCCCCGAAGCTAAGTAGGCCCCCTCCGAGATCACGCGCCACCTCAGATAGTTGCTCGGCACGTTTCTGGGCCTGCTGTGCTTTTGCGAGCCCGTTGTGAGCCTCGCGTAGCTTGCTCCTCAAGTCCTGGACCGTGTCAGACATGCAAAGCTCCCTTCGGTCGTTCCTTCGGGTCGTCCGCGTCGTCCCACGCGAAGACTCCGGGCCAACCCTTTTTCGTCGCGAGAGTGCGCGTGATGCGACCCTCGCGGTCATCCCGCGGAGTGGGCGGGGTGCCGTCGTAGAGGTCCCGGATGGTCCGCCACGTGGATTGCCGCACCCACTTTGTTCGGCCCTCGCGGATCTTCCCGACCGGTCGGTAGTGGAGTCCGGTGATGCGCGCGATCTCGTAGGTGGACCACCCGAGGGTGGCGAGGGCGCGGAGCCGGCGCACCGTCCCAACGGCTGGGACATACACGTCCCGGCCGGTCATCACGCGCGTGCGGCGGTCATAGCCGCGCCGTTTAGAGGCTTTCGCGTGTCGGCATGACGCGCACCTGCAACCATGCGTGTTGTAGCAGGTGTGTGTCTGCCCGTGCTTGTGGGTTGGTGGGCATGTCATCGTGCGTTGTTCGGGCAGTCCTCGCGCCCTCCGGTGTATGGGTTGCGGCATTTCCCGCACACGTGGGGGCGGGGTTCCGGTGCCGGGTTGAGGACGTAGTCAAGCCATGCGCGTTCCAACTTGGACGGCTTCGTGTAGTCATACTTCTTCGACGACATCGCGCCCCCCCAACTGTTCGATTGCGTGCCGAAACCCGGTCTTGTAAGCCGCCCACGCAGTAGGCCCCTCATCGATCTCTTCCCCAGCGGCAAGCATCGCGTCCCACCGCTCACGAGCCATCACATCCGTGTCCATCACTGCCCTCCTAGAACGGGGTGTCGTCGCCGTACGCGCCGGGGGTCGACCATGAGTCGTCCTGCGCGGTGTTCTGTGCGACCTGAGCCGCTGCGTACCCGCCGCCAGCCGCACGGGTCACCTGAGCGGTTGCGTAGCGCAGCGACGGGCCGATCTCGTCAACCTCAAGCTCGATAGCCGTCTTCGACTGGCCCTCACGATCCTGGTAGGTCCGCTGCTTCAGCCGCCCCGTCGCGATCACGCGGGAACCCTTCGTCAGCGACCCGGCGACGTGCTCTGCGAACTCTCGCCACACCGACGCGCGGAGGAACAGTGCGTCCCCGTCCACGTACTCGTTGCGGGTCTTGTCGAAGTTGCGGGGGGTGGATGCGATGGTGAAGTTCGCGACGGGTAGGCCGTTCTGCGTGTACCGCAGTTCGGGGTCCGCGGTCAGATTCCCAACTACCGTGATGATCGTTTCGCCTGCCATTAGTTCTCGTCTCCTGTGTTGTCTTCGTCGTGGTCGATGGGGCAGGGGCAGTGGGGGTGTGGTTGCCCGCCGAGGAGGATGGTGAAGTCCTCGAGGCGGAGGGTGACGTACTGGTCGCCCATTGACCCGCGCCCATAACCCCGACGTTTGTGAACGACTGCGGCGATTGCTGCGTCAGCGTTCCCGCGTTCCACTTCCGCTTCGTCTACCCACCCGGAAAGGTTCAGGCGGGCGACGTTCTTGACTTCGATGACGACGGGGCCGGCGTGGCAGTGGAGTCCCGCAATGTCTCCTTCGTCGCGGATGCCTTTACGTGCGCGGCGTTCGATGGTGCGGGTGCCGAACGCTTCCCGCCAGTACTCGACTAGCCATGTTTCGAAGCTGGTTCCGGCCTGGCGTGCGGTACGTCTACTACGAGTCATCGCTGCGCTCCCCGTCGCTGACGACGCGACCCCGCTGGCGGGGTTTGCCAACGCTGATGCTCGAGCCCCACTGCGAGTAGCGGCGGATGACCGCCCACAGTTCCTCGTCGAATGCGGAGTAGTCCTCGGCCCGGATCTCCGCGATGGAGATTTCGATGCGCAAGTGGTTTTCAGGCGGGTCGTATAACTCAGTTCGCAGATCGCTCATTGCTCACTCCCATCGGCTTCGTGTTCCTGTAGGTGTTCGAGTAGTTCCCATAGCCCGGGAGGGCACCCATGCTGTCCGTGTACAGTCCCCGAACCCGTGAACACGAGGGGGCATGACGGACACGGAAAAGGACCATTCACGCAACATCCCGGTAGACGTCCCGGGTGACGAGGTAGATCGGCAGTTCGTGCCGCTTCCTGATGCGTTCCACCGTCTTCGTTGAACACCCGATGTGTTCTGCGATCCTCGCCGCGGACCAGCGCCGCTTGTTCAGCTCGGTCACGACCTCGACGCGCTGCTCATAGGTGAGTACGGGCTGTTCCCCCGCGATAGCCGAGTCCACGACGGAAGCCCACAGTTCCTCCTCCGTGGGGAGTTCGGGTTCCGCGCCGGGGTCGTCGATCGTGTCGTCATCCCACGCCAACGGTGACGCCCACCCGTGCTTCTTCGCGAGGAGCCGTGCCCGGTGGTACGACTGCCGTTCCCCAGGTGTGGTCTGGGGTGGTTGGGTGTTCCACAGTTCGTCGTAGATGCGGTTGATGGTGTTCCGGGTGGTGGTGGTGACGACGGTTGAGTGGGTGACGTTCCGCGCCCATGTGGTGGCGCGTCCGGCTTTGGCGGAGATCGCCCAGAATGACCAGCCGACTGCGACGAGTGCGCGGATGCGGCGGGTGGTTCCGGTCGCGTCGACCTTGCGGGGTTCGGGGGCACGGTGCCGCATGTTCGGGTTGGTGCCGAGGATCGCGTCAGCCGTTTCTCGTTCGATCCGTTTGGTGACGCCTCGCATGATGCGTCCGAGGGTGGGGACGGACACACCGGACACGGTTTCGATGTCGGTGTAGGTCCAGTCCTCACGCATGAGTTGCATGATTCGGGGGACGACAATGATCGCGTTGACGAATTGTTGGGTTTGGCCGGCGCGTGCTCTTGCTTCGCGTTCCCGTTCCTGCTTCGCGCGGTGTGCTTTGCAGTGGTCGCAGCGGCAGCGGTGTTTCTGGTAGCAGGTTCCTGTGGTCCCGTGTTTGTGGTTGGGGGGGCAGGTGTGGGGACTCGTCATTGTGGGTCTCCGTTAGGGGTATGAGAAACGGCCCCCACCATTAGGTGAGAGCCGTTTCGGGATTGCTTGAGGTTGCTAGGTCGCCTGCGCATCGAGGGCGTTCGCAAGGTCGCGGATGAGGCGCGCGTCGTCACGAACCTCCGCGTCATCTCCCCACACTTCCATGAGGACGTCGGCGCGCTCCCGAGCTCGCTCGATCAGGAACCGAAGATCAGCCACCGCAGCGCCCTCCATTTCGACGATGCGTTGAACCCCACGACCGCCGCACCGGTCTCGTCGTGGACGGTGATCCTGTATTTGATGCGCGCGCTCACTTGCCTGCCTCCAATTCTTCGGCACATAGCGGAATGCGTGCCCGCACCGCCTTAGCTTCATCGTGCTCCCCGATGTCATCGAGGAAGTCGGCCTCAATCTCAAGCGATTTACGCACCAAAGCCTCCTGAGCCGCCGCCACGCCCATACTGAAACCCGCCTCAAACAGCACAGGGGGTCGCTCGTCGCTGAGCTGGGCCACCTCGCGGTAGGTGCGCCACGCTTTCGCGGCCTCCCGTAGCCTTCTACCGAACAACCAGCGCTCGCCCATCATTCACTCCTATCTGTGGCGTCTGCCGCGCACCTGTCGCATGGCAGCGGGTATTCCGCGTGTACCGTGCACGTCTTCGGGCGCCGCACCTCCGGGAGCGTGGTCGCCTTCTTCTTCGCCTCAACCTGTGCGGACTCGAACGCGAGACGCGCCGTCCTGCACGGCCCACACGGACGCTCCGTCCCATTCGGATGAGCAGAGCAATAGGGGGTGGGGGCGTCAGCCCTCTCCCCCTTATTTCCCCTTCCCTCTCCCCCTCCCCCTTGCGCGGAGAGTCGGGGGGATTGCGGGTTCTCTCGTACTCTCCCGGGAGTTTCGTCGTGTTCCGCTTCTCGGCACGCTGGGCATCTGGACTGGAACCGCTTGTCTTGTTTCTGCCACCGGGCCATCCGCCGGATTAGCAGCCATCGCGATCCGTCCAACAAGACGAACCGCTCCATGCGCCCGGAGTCGACGAGCTGCTGCACAAAGTCAGCGCCGTCGATGTTGTCTGCGGGGAGAACCTGCAAGCGAAGCTGAAGCGGGTCGTCCTTGAGATGGCCCGCAGAGCAGGCGAAGTTCCATGTCCCGATGTAAAACAGCCGGACCGGGATCGGCAATTCGATCATCGCCGCGTCCGTCCAGAAGTCGGGTGAGAGCATGCGCCCTGATGCCATTACCAGCCAACCTCTTTGAGAAATGAGTGAAGCCCGAGCTCCGGGAGCCGGAAACACTCGGAATAGCCGATCCCGCCGGCCCCCAACACCGGCACCGACTCCTGCCAAGTCCGAAACGCTGGCGGGAACCGGGACGCAACCTCCGCGCGCCATTCACGCTCGACCGATTCGGAAGCTCGGACGACTCGGATCAACTTCGCACCGGAACGCTCATGCCGCCTTATCCGGGCGCCATCGAAGGAACGCCCGACCTTGAGGATGCCGAGGTCGGGCCAGTGAACCAGGTACACGAAAGTGCTTTTCCGCTCGTGATCGCTCGTCTTTTGCGGCATCTAGCCCACTCCTAGTCGTCGTTGGTGCGTTGTGCGGCATCACCCAGCAACGCTCGCTGCACGGTGAACACCGGCAACCCGGCTATCTCCGCTATCCGGTCAACCTCGAGCCCGAAACGGGTGTAAGCGACACGTACAGCGTTCTTAAAGATCGGGCCGTGTTCGGAGCGGAGTTGGGATTCGACGACGCTGAGCAACGCCATCTCCCCCGACCGCGAATATGACTCTGAAGACATAACGTCCTCCTAGAAACTGGGCTCGAAGCCGGCGGGTTCTACGCGCCCGTCCGGTGTAAGCCATGCCATGCCCCCGCGCCACAGCACGGGCGTCAACGCGGGGTCCGACCACGAGTTCACGGACCATCCGAGCTCGTGCCCTTCAGCTGAGTGCGCGGTCCCGTGACAGCCGGTGTGGTTTCCCCACCCGCACAGGTGGATGAGGTTCGACACCTCATGCCCACCACCACGGGACCGGTATTTGCGGTGGTGCAGTTCGGTCGCTTCCCGCTCACCGCACCCCTCACATAAGAAACCGCTTCGTTCTTCAACGAGGCGGCGGGTTTTCGTGGGGATCGGGGTGGCACGGCCCATCAGATGGGCCTCAGGTACCAGCAGTCGCAGGCGGGTTGGTGGCACCCGGAACACGTCGACCCGTTCTCCATCCGATACCGGGTCAACTCCGCCGCTGCAGCACACACGTTCCCCTCCTGTCTGCACGCAACAACCCGGTGGGTGACTTCCTCGGTGCAGGGGAGGGTGGCGCCGTGTCGGAACTCGCACGCTGGCCCGTCCCCGTTGAGGATGAGGAGGTCTAGGTCTTCACTCGTCGTCGTCGTCATCGTCGTCTCCGTGGGTTCCGCAGGTGGGGAGCATGGTCCCGTCAACGTCTGGTGCTGTGCCGCGCATGGGGTTGGTTCCGCACCACGCGCACGTGAACGTGGAAAACGCCATAGAACGAACCGCATCACTGATAGGGGTGGTCATGATGCGTCCCTCGCGGCTTCCATAGCGTCACGGAGGTCATCGAGCCCCAGCCAGTGCCGAACGTCAGCGCTCAGGGAGTCGTAGACACGATCCACGAATGCATCGGTGATCGGTCGCTGTCGGCGGAAACCAGCGGCGAGAACCGCGTCGACAAGCATTGAAACCGTGCGAGACGTGATGCCCGCGAGGAAATCCCCGTTCGACCACCGCGGCGACAGCAGCGCCTTCGCCAGCGCCTCGCGTTCGTCGTCGGTGGGCGGGGCGGTCAGGCGTGCTACCTCAGCGCGCGCCTCGTCACGCTCGCGCGCCATCTCGTTGAGGCCGTCGCCCGCGATCGCACGGATGCGCTCGTGCTCGGAGATCAGGGCACGGAGCGCGTCGCGCGTGGCCTTGGCCTCTCGACGCATGATCTTCAGCCACGAGGCGGTCGTGTCGTCTATCCACGGATGTTCGTCCAGCATCGCCAGTGCGGCGCGGGCGTCTTCGAGAGCGTTCATGAGCATTCCTGGGTGGCTTCGATGACCGCGAACGGGATACGCGCGATCGTGTACGCATGGTGATACGCCTCACCCCACGACGGGAATCGGCGGCGGTCGAACGGGGCGAACGACAACACCGTCCAGTCCGTGTCCCCCTCGTCCCGGAACACGATGGGCTTGTGGTCTTCTTCGAGTTCTGCGAGGGCGTCCCCGAGACGTTCAAGCGGATTCATCACGACTCCCCAGGGGTAGCGGCCTGCCAATGGTCGACGAGGGAAGCCCCGAGCTCGGCGCGCTTCGCGTCCAATGCCCGCTTCACCTCCGCAACCCCCGCGATACCGATCTGCTTCGCGTGGGCCTCGATGGTGTCCAGCTTCTCCGCGGTCGCTGCGTCCCCGATTGCCCGGACGGCGGCGGCGATCTTCTCCTGCGGGTCCGGTACACGCGTGGTCCGCTGGCGTGGTGCGGCGCCAGGACCAGCAGATGCGGCGTTCCCGTCGTCGTCCTCATCCGGCGCGATCCCCGTCACCGCTGACAACGTGTACCGCTTCGCATACGTCACAGCGGAACCCATCTGCTGCGGTGTTGCCTTCTCCGGGTCCGGGAGCGGCCACGAACCCGTCACCGCATCCCCCGACGTGTGCCGCAGTTCGTACTCGAGCACGAACCCGTCATCCGACACGCGGGGTGTGGTGATCCACGCAAGCCCGTTCTTCGCGAGCGCCGGGAGGACCACGGACACGATGTCAGCAAGGTCCGCGTATTTCGATTTGAAGGCCGGGTTGGTTGATCCCTTCCCGACCTTCGGCAGATCCGCGTGGAACGCGGCGAGAGCCTTTGCGAGCTCGCTCATTTCACTTCCCATCCACAGTGAGGGCAGTACCCCTCAGCGGTTACGACTACCGGCCCGTCTCGTTCGCAGTCGATGCGCACGGTCGGGTCATCACGAAACAAGGGCCAGAACACTGAGCCCTGACCCTTGCGGAGTTCTTCGATCGCTTCCGTCTCGGTGAGGTTGTCCCACTCGAGCTGTTGAGCGAGTACCCATTCGATGGCGTCCCACCATCCGCGGCGGTGCCCCTGTTTGTAGGAGACGCCCATGCGGGTTCGGTCGTATGCGCGGGTCTCTGCTGCGGCTTGTGCGAGCCCGTGATCGGCGCGGAGCTGGTTGGACGCGTCCGTAACCATGGCGTTCCAGTTCACGACGACACCGGGTAGATGCGGCGCCCGGCAGTGATCTCCGACGAACGAGTTCCGTAAGTCATCCCGTTCTCGGCGCGAATGGCGAAGAACCGGACGTGTGACACCATCTCGGTTCGGTACGCCTCTTCGACTCCATCGATCGTGAGAAGCCAGACCTCGTCAATCTGCGCTTCGTGCCACGGCTTCGGCTCAGGGTGAGCATCGAAGTACGCGCGGGCGGCATCCGCGTGTGCGTCGCGGTGTGGCGCGTTCCCGGTTCTAGTGGAACTCAGGCTCATCCCGGTCGACTCGCATAGCACTTCGACGACTTCCGTCTTGCCCGACTCATCGGGGTAGACGACGTAGTCCGGGTTCTCCGGCCACCTCCACCGTCCGAGGCGTTCGTCCTCCTCAGCCCGGAAGAACTCGCGCAACGCCGCGAGCTCCTCGCCGCCCAGCCAGGGCGCGTCAGTGAGCATGTCCTCGCGGCTCTCCGCGTCCAGAAGTCTGACGCAGTTTCCCGATTCGACGACGACCGCGATTCGTCCTGAGATGAACTCGTTCATGGTTTGTGTCCGCCTTCCTGGGCGATGGTGAGTTCCCGGAGTACCCGTTCCCTGTCCGCAACCCACCGCACCATCGCGTCGAAATGGGCTTGCGCAGTGTCACGGTTACGTTCAGCAACCCAAAGGTCGGATTCGGTGCGGGTGACGAGGCGTGCGGCTTCGTCCCGTGCACGGATCGCGTCAGCCAACATTTCGTCAGCCTCATCAACGTTCATGGGTCACCACCTCCAGGAGAGGAATCTTCTTGGCTTGACCATTGCGCCCTCCTTGCGGTCGACCTCTCCCATTCGCCATAGGAGGGCGTGCCAGGCGGCGAAAAGGAGGAGTCCTAGCAGCGCTGCGGCGGCTAGGACTCCACGAACGACACGGTAGGCACGTGTCATCAGCGGCACTTGATGAGGTACACCGGGGAACCCCACACAGGCATGTACCCCCCAGCAACCCGCGTCCACCGGTAGAACGTGCCCTGATCCGCAACCCCAGACGCACACTTCACCGTCGACACCTGAACCTTGCGGCCGTTGTGATACCACGGGGCGGTGAGTGTCTTCGGTGACACGGTGGTGGAGTACGCGGGCCAGGTTGTGATGACGATGGCGCGGGGGTTTGCGGTTGCTGCGTTCGCCGTGGTGGGGGCGAGGATGAGTCCGGCGGCGAGCAGGACGGCGGTGATGGTTCGTTTCATGGGTGTTTCTCCTTCGGGTTGACCCTCCCGTGCCCTGCCGCTGACTCGCACAGCGGTGTACCGTCCCAGGGCGGGATTCGTGGCCGTTCCTAACCGGTCGCAGTGACGCGTCTACGCCACTACCGGTCGTGTGCTGACTACCCGCCCCGCCGCAGCGGAATGACGAACGGGCAACGCATAGCTCCAACGAATCCGAAACTTCATGTATCAGCGCCCGTAGACGCTGCTCTGAACAGGCGACCCGTCAAGTCGTCCTGCTCAATCCCTTTCGACCCCCAGATCCCCGGCACCACTTACCCTCCGGTTCACCAGCGCCCCTAGGCGGGTTGCTTGTGTGGGTTGTATGTGTCGTCTCATCGGAGCCGAGCCGTGGGGGCCGGGGCGTAGAGAACGATTTGTGAGGTCTTGCGTGCATTGCTCCGCCGTGACGCGGGTGTCCACCTGTGTGGAGGCAATGCGGTAGCCAGGCCACCGTCGAAACGGCAGCAGAATCGAGGGCTATTCGAGCTCTGGGGGTGTTCCCCTCAAGTCGGGTTCCCCGTCCCCCACCGTGAACGCCGACAGTGTGTGAACGTCCGCGATGTACCAGTCCGGGTCGTCCCAACGGATCGTGTGCACCGTCCCCCTGGATTCGACGACCGCACCGACCGTGTTGGTTCCGAGGTAGGTGACGTGTTGGGGTGCGACCCGGTCGTGTGCGTGTTCCGGGGTGTTGTGAACCAGATACACACGGGCACCAGCCAGGAGGTCACGAACGTTCATGACACACGCCGGATTTCATAAGTTCGGCCGCGGTGCGCCTCTTCCAACAAGCATCGGGCCTGCTCCGCGTCGCGCTCGGTGTGGTGGAAGTGCCGCCAGACGCCACCGTCCGGGTAGTGCTCGAGGAGTACCCACTCATATCGGTTCATGACTGCTCCCTTGCTTCCCATCCGGCGTTGAAGATGCATTGCGCTAGTTCGGTTGCCAGTTCACCCATCGGCTCGAGGGTCGCGAGGTACTGACCGAAAGCGAACTCACGCTCAGACATCGGACACCAACTCCCACGGGCCGGCCTCGATGGCCTTGCGACGTCGGACCAGGACACACACGTCCGGGTCGTGATCGCCGTCGTGCTTCCCCGTGGCGCACTGCTCGAAGTGGAATCGGGCGGACGCCTCGTCCTCGATCTCGTGGTCCCAGAGGTCGCCTGCGGGAGTGTGGAGCGCGGTGGCGTACTCCCACTCGGTTTCCGCGATGAGCCGTTCGATGAGGTCTGCGGCGTGGGACTCTCCCCGCAACCGCAACCCGTGCAACATCACACCCAGGTCAGCCATCACAGGCCCCCATCCGGGTCAGAGTCGATCCGCGCCAAAGGACGAGCCTCCACACGCCGCCACGCCGACTCCTCCAACTCCGAATCGACCACCAGCAACACAACCCCGCCCACCATCACCCACGACCACCAACCCCACTCCATCGAGAACACGGTGGTGAAGAATCCGAAAGCGGTGGCGAGGGTGCCGACACCAGCAATGAACCCGCGCATGTCAACCACGCTCCGAGGGCAGTGAGTCGATGAACGCCTCAAGTTCGGTGTGCTGGATCAGGACGTCCTTGCCCCAATACTTCGCGGCCAGGGTGCCTTCACGGACGGCGGTCTTGATCTTGGAGACTGCGACGCCGGCCTGAGCGGCGGCACCTTCGTAGTCGTAAGCGATCGAGGTCATGACTCACCCCCGAACGGCTCCGGGATGATCCCGGTGACTTCGGAGAGCGTCACGGCCCGGTTGAACGGGAGAACGTTCGGCTGGTCAAGCTGCCGGCGGAGCGTGTTGTATGGGATGCCTGCCCGACGCGCCAGCCACGCAGGAGTACGATCCTCCTCATCGAGGAACGCATTCACCTTCTGAACGAAGGACTCTGCGGGAGTCGAGGTGGTTGTCATACCTCCACTGTAGGTGGAGATTTCTCCACCCGCAAGAGTGAAAACTATTTTTCTGGTGGATGTATCAGAGCCAGGAGACCAGACTCCTCATCTCCAGACGCACCGAATGGAGACACGTCATGGACGCCGAAGCCACTAACATCGAGCGGGTGCCTACGACTGATGAACGCGTAGCGGCAGCACTGAAGCGCCTACGCATCGAGATTGAAGCGCAGTACGGTTCCGTGTCCGCGATCGCCCCGCACCTCACCACAGTCAAGAAACACGCTCTCCTCGACAACCTCAACGGCACATCGATGCCGAAGTTCAACGTCGTCATGGAGATCCTCGAGTTGCTGAGCCTCCCCTACGACGAGCTCATGCGACGAGCTGACGCTGATCTTCAGGCACAACGTAAGGCGTAAGCGCTACAGCGTGGTCGAAGCCGATGCACGGCTTCCCGATCCGCACGAACGGGCACGCCCGCGCGAACGGGCACCCCTTGTCTCCGACCCCGCAGACTTTGACGTCGTCGTCCTCAAACATGTTTTCCCCCCGAGAAAGAGCTGGTCCCTCCGTCCGGGGCGAGTGCACTTACTGGGCTAGTGCTGTGCCGGCTGGAAGGTCTTGACGGGAGGCTACGCGAACCTGCCGACACTTGGGGGAACGATTTCCGAGGTCGGGCCGGTTTTGTCCCCCATGTGGCGGACAAACTTTGATAACGATTTGGTCTCGGGCCGTATGGATGGTGTGAGGATTCCACATCTGTATGCACAGGTGTGGTAGATAGCACAACCTGGCTAGCGACTTTCGGTTGAGGTGTATGAACACCTCCGGTAAGGTGGGCAGTTCAACAGACACGGAGGGTGATCTGTATGAACACGGCTGAGAACGGTGGCAGACTGTCCCGCATGCCGAACCAGCCCGCTACCACCATCCGCGGCATTCGCATCCCTGACGAGCTCTGGGAACAGTCGAAGGTGGTTGCTGCGGCGCAGGGGTTCTCTGGTGTTAGCGAGATGGTCCGTGACTGCCTCGAGCGTCATGTGGCGGAGTACCGGGACGCGCAGTCCTAGCGTTCGAGGCTGCGGGAGAACTGCACCATCGAGGCCCGCAACCGGTCAAGGTCGCCCTTGGACTTGTACGCCCGCGACATGGCCCGCGACGAGTGCCCGACGATTTCGAGGATGTCGGGTTCGGGGACACCAGCCGCGTACAGGAGGTCGACGGTGGTGTGTCTCAGGTCGTGGACGCGGATCTTCTTGTCGATGCCGGCGGCGTCGAGGATGAGCGGCCACGTCTTCGTGATGTAGTCCGGGTCGAACGGTTGCCCGTCTGGGCGGGTGAACAGCAACCCGTGGGGGTTGGAGGGTGATGTGTCCCGGTAGCGTTCGAGGATTGACTTGAGCGGGTCGACGAGTGGGACGACACGCCACCCTGCCCGGGTTTTGGGGCGGGTGAGGTAGAGCCCGTTGGTGAGGTGCCGGTACTCGAACCCTGCCGGGAGTGTGGCGCCCGCGGTGATCCTCTGGAGTTGCCAGGACAGGTCGAGGACGTCACCGACCCGGTCCCATTCGAGTCCGAGCACTTCCCCACGTCTGGCTCCGGTGAGGATGAAGGTGGCCCAGAGTGCTCCTTCGGGGGATTGGGAGAACACTTCGAGGAGGGCTACGGCTTCTTCGAGGGTGAGGGCTTGGAGGTTGGTGGCGGCTTTGCGGGGGGCTTGGACGAGGTCGGTGGGGTTGCGGCGGATGCGGCCTTCGCGTTCGGCGTCGCGGAACGCTGCGGCCATGATGCTGTGAGCGTTCCGCTGATACGTGGAGGACCGGCCGGCGGTGTCCATTGCGGTGGTGACTTTGCGGATCGTGGTGGGGGTGAGTTTGTCGAGGCGGACGTGGCCGATAGCAGGGAGGATCTGCTGCTTCACGATCGACTGGTACGACGCGAGCGTCTTAGGCCGTCTCGTCTTGGCGGCGATCTCCCTCACCCAGTAGTCGAACCACTGGGCCACGGTCATGTTGTCGGTGGGGAGGTCGCCGTGTTCCTCGAGTTGGAGGAGCATCTGCCGGGCGCGTTTGATGACGGTGCCCTTGTCCTTGTGGGACACGACTTTGCGGCGTCGTTTCAGTTTCCCGGTGGTGGGGTCGAGGGTGGGGGGGAGTTCGATGGCTTGCGCCCAGAGGCCATCACCCCTCCGATACGGCTTACTCACGGGATGATTCCGGCTGCGTGGAGGCATCCCAGGACGCAGCAACCCGCGAACAGTAGGAGGAAGAACCCCGACGCGATGTTCTCGCTCATTACTCACTCCCATCGGCGGCGGGAGGCTCAAGGCGTCCCTGCGACTGCATCGCTTCGATGAACGCCTCCACCTCATCCGCCGTCAGCGGCGGGTCGAAATGAATCGGTTCGAGTGGCTCGCTCATTTACTCACTCCTATCGGCTGCAAGGGATTCGATGAACGCCTCAGCTTTTGCAATGGCGATCTCCCGGCTGGTGGAGCTGAACACCTTCCGGTGGCGCGGGTGGGTCGATACCGTAACAGCCGCCGCCCAAAGATTCTCGCCGCGCTCGTAGACCGTGAATGGGCGGCCCGTCCGCGCGAGCCTTCCTCGTAGCGAGTTCTCCAGCGCCGTCACAGGTTCCAGGTGAGCGGGGTTCACACAGCCGCGGTTGCGGCAGAGGTGGTCGAGCTGCATGCCCTCCGGGATCGGCCCCACGAACACCATGTAGGAGAAACGGTGAGCCATGGGGGCTACCCGGTCGGGCCAACCGGGGATGCGCCGCCAGCACAGCCCGTAACCGTCCTGCTTTCGCGACAGGTTCCAGTTCCAGCACCCGCGAGCGTCGATGCTCACACGGTCCCGGATGTACTGCTGTTCGTCTGCGGTACTCTTGCTCACGTCGACTCCAATCCAGTCGGCCACCGCCCCGGGTTGCTCCAACAGCCGCGGGGCTTCTCTATGTCTAAGCCTACCATCTACGTAAGCCATCGTGTGAGCCATTTCGTAGCCGTCTATAGGGTTCTACGTGAGCCGAAACCCTTGATTTTCCGGGGTTCACCCTCTCATTCTACCCTATTCCGTTGGTTTCCGGTACCAAAGGTCGCAGGTTCGATTCCTGTCGGGGGCACGCACGGTGAGGGACCGGTCCACACGGACCGGTCCTTTCGTGTTCTTCGGCCGGCACACCGTTGGCCACCTGCGCGGGGTGTCAAGGGGTGTCCAAACCACCCCGACCGGAGGAGCATGAGCGGTGGAGCTGACCGACGTCCACCACAGGCGACCCCCACGGCGCTGCGTTCGCCGGCAGTCTCCGGGCGGAGGCAGTCGATGGGAAAGCTGATCTACGAAGGGGCTGTGAAGGTCGACTTCGATGACCGTACGCTCGCGCACCTTCAGCTGGTGATCGGCACCAAGCTGCGGCGAGGAGAGCCCTTCCACTTCACATGGCGCGACGACGCCAGCATCGGCGACGGGCGCACGACGATCTGGGTCCACCCCCGATGCGCGCTGGTGTACAAGTTCTACGGCAGCCGGAAACCGCAGCTCAACCCCGCGTGGATCGACGCGCTCGCCCACACCGCGAACTCGCCGTCCGGTCTCTACCTCGTCCCCGAGCCCGCCATGCCGATCGCCGTGGAGCCGCAGGAGCACGATGTGATCGCCTGATCGCGCACCCGCGCGGGCGACGGCCCCTCGCGCCGATTCGCGAACAGGGACGGCCGAGACGGCCAGGGACGACAGGAGCGGGATGAAGCGGATCGACATCTACTACGACGGCGAGCACTACAGCGTGGGCGGCCGCCGGTTGGACGATCTCCTGCGCGAGGTGGAGGCGGGCCTGGCGAAGGGCTTCTTCTGGCTCGAGGTCAACGACGGCGAGGGCACGATGCGGCCCGCCCATCTGCTCATCACCCCTGGCGTGCCGCTCGCCGTCATCCCGATTCCGGGCGACGATGCCGCTCCGCCGCCCGAGGTCGCGGGGTCGGGGCAGAACCCGCGCACCGGGGGCTGACGAACGGTGCTCCGCCCGCACGAGGCCGCCCGCGGGGCGCGTCGCCGGGGCCCCGGCTTCGCGCGAGCCCCGGCGCTCCGCGCTCGGCGCAGAAAACGATGATCCCCTCGGTGCCGAAGCGCCGGGGGGATCGTCAGTGCGATTTCTGGTTTCCGTGTCCGGTTCCCTTTCGGGTACCTCGTTCCTGTTGTCTGTTCGCACTCTCGAATGTCCTCCTGTCCGACCGCGCCGTCAAGGGGGCGGGCAGAACTCGCCTCGACGTCAACGTGAGGGTGAAGGACAGGGGGCGGGAGATGGGAGCGGATGCCGCAGCATCCGCTCCTTCGATCACTCGTGTCCGACGACCTTCAGTCCCACGACGCAGCCGACCAGGCCGAGGATGAGCAGCATCTTGACGACCGAGAACGCCTCGGCACCGGTGATCATCGCGTACGCGACGGTGAGCGCCGCGCCGATCCCGACCCAGACGGCGTAGGCGGTGCCGGTGGAGATGTCGCGCATCGCCCACGCGAGGCCGCCCATGCTGGCCACGAGCGCGACGCCGAAGACGACGGTGGGCCAGAGCTTGGTGAAGCCCTCGGTCTTGCCGAGCGCGGTGGCCCACACGGCTTCGAGGATGCCCGAGAGGATGAGGATGACCCACGACATGACTGCGACTCCTGGCCAGTCTTGTCGCTCACCGGGTACTGATCCGTCGTCCGGGGGTCCGGTCGGGACCCGTCTGCGACCTTACCCGTCCGGCCTGGGCAGGCCCTGAGCAGCCGCACCGCCCCGCACGCACGCTCAGACGAGGAAGAGCCCGTCCAGCATGCCCGGGTTGTGCGCGTGCACGAGCACCAGGAAGACGACCGCGTCGAACAGCAGGTGCACCGTGACGACGTAGGCCAGCGAGCGCGTCTTCATGAAGATGAAGCCCTGCAGGAGCGCGAACGGGATCGTGAGAAGCGGCCCCCACGCCTGGTAGCCCAGCTCCCACAGGAACGACACGAACACGACGGCCTGCAGCACGTTGGCCTGCCAGAACGGGAAGTGCCGGCGCAGCAGCGCGAAGCAGGTGCAGATGAAGAAGAGCTCGTCCCAGATGCCGACCGCGCCCACGCCGACGAAGAGGCGTGCGATCAGATCGGGGGTGTCCACCACGGGCCAGTTGAGGTACACCCCCGAGGTGATGAAGTAGAACGGCAGGATCAGCCAGCCCAGCAGCAGCACGGCCACCAGCCATGTCCACTGGAATGCCGTCCACCGGCCTCCGCCGCGCCAGGGGAACCGGATGGCGCGGTCACGGTACACCCATCGCGAGATCACGTAGGGCACCGCCACCGCGCCGCCGAGAGCAAGGGCGAACCGGAGGATGGCGAGGTTGTCGAGCTCGGCCTTCAACGGGATCACGCTGACGATCAGCATGCCCACCGCGATGAGCGAGAGGTCCCGCACCAGGGACGGGCGACGGATGCCGTCCTCCGGGGTCGCCGGTGCGCTCGCGCCGGCACCCTGGCGCACCTGCTGCGACGCCGGGACGCGCTCCATGGCCACCGCGACGGCCATCCCGGCGGCCAGCAGCACCCAGCCGACCCACGGGACCCGCAGCACGAAGAACGCGGGGGCGGCCAGGCACACGAGGAGGGCGGGGGCGAGGCGCCACGACCACGCCGGGACGACCGGCGCGGGTGCGGCGTCGGGATGTGCGGGCATGAGGGCGGCTCCGGATCAGTCGTCGAGCGGGCGGGCGGACCGTCGGACCCGACGGTAGGACAGATCGCGGATGTCGCGCCCGACGCGCGCGCCCTTGCGCTCGAACGCGGTGAGCACGCGGCCCTCGAACCGGGGCGCCCACTCCCCCTCGTAAGCCGGCTCGAAGTCGGGTGCCGCACCCATGACCTCGCGCATCTGCAGCGCGTAGTCCTCCCAGTCGGTCGCCAGGCGCAGCATGCCGCCGTCCTTCAGCGCGCGCGCTGCGAGCTCGGCGAACCCGTCGGCGACGAGGCGCCGCTTGGTGTGCTTCTTCTTGTGCCACGGGTCGGGGAAGAAGACCCAGAGCTCGTCGACGGATGCCGCGGGCAGCAGGTGCTCGAGCACCTCGGGAGCGTTGGCCTCCACCAGGCGCAGGTTGCGCGCGCCGACGCGCTCCGCGTCGAGCATCGTGCGCGCGAGCCCCGCCCTGAAGACCTCGATCGCCAGGAAGTCCTCGTCGGGACGCGACGACGCCGCGTGCACGATGGCGTGGCCCTGGCCGGAGCCGATCTCGACGACCAGCGGCGCCTCGCGGCCCCACACCGCAGCGGGGTCGATCTCTGAGCCGGGCAGGATGCTCGTGGCCGCCACGTCCCTCGGGACGGTCACGACGTAGCGGGGCGCGAGCTCGCTCCACGCCCGCTCCTGCGCCTCCGACATCCGGCCGCTGCGACGCACGAACGACACCGGCTTCTCGCGGAAGGTTCGGGCGTCGGAGGTCGGCGGCGCGGGGTCGGTCACGCCTCCAGGCTACCGAGAGGCGTCGGCCGGGCCGACCGTGACGAAGTCGATGAGCTCCTCCACGCGGCCGAGGAAGGCGGGCTCGAGGTCGCGGTAGGTCGTGACCGACGCGAGGATCCGCTGCCAGGCCTGCGCCAGGTCGGCCTGGTCGCGAGCGGGCCAGCCGAGGGCGCGGCACACGCCGACCTTGAACTCGATGCCCCGCGGCACGTCCGGCCAGCGCTCGATGCCGACCGCGCGGGGCGTGACGCACTGCCAGACGTCGATCCAGGGGTGGCCGACGATCAGCACGTGCGCGCCGTGACGGCCGCGTGCGACGGCGTCGGCGATGCGGGACTCCTTCGAGCCGGGCACGAGGTGGTCCACGAGCACGCCGTACCGGCGCTGCGCCGACGGCGGCTCCTCGTCCAGCGTGGCATCGAGCAGGTCGATGCCCTGCAGATACTCCACGACGACGCCCTCGGCGCGCAGGTCGTCGCCCCACACCCGCTCCACCAGCTCGGCGTCGTGCCGCCCCTCGACGAGGATGCGACTGGCCCGCGCGGTCCTCGCCCGCGCGTCCGGCGCGGCGAACGACCCCGAGGCGGTGCGGCGAGGACCCGTGGCCGCCGGCGCCGGCGCGGGCGGCCCCAGCACGATGTCCCTGCCGTCGATCAGGAATCCCGCCCCGAGCGGGAACACGCGCCTCCGACCGCGGCGGTCCTCCAGCTCGACCATGCCGCCCGACACGCCGACCACCGCGCCGCAGTAGCCGTCGGCGGCGACCTCGACCACGAGATCGCGGGATGCCGCGACCCGGGGAAGCTCGCGCACCCCGTGGCCCTTCCACCCCGTGGCCAGCACATCCGCGCCGTAGCGATCGTCCATCCTCGTCCTCCGGATCCGAAACGCTACCCGCTCGCCGCGGGCGCGTATCGCAGCGACCCGCCCGGCAGCCGATCTCCTCCCCGCTCCGCCGGCGGGTAGCCCGTCTGCGCCGGCGCGCCGCGTGCTCTCGGCGAACACACAACCTGCGCCCGCCGTGCGGGCTACCCTCGTATGCCCGGGCCTGAATAGACTCGGCCGGGGGGTCACCCGAGTCCCAGAGGGGGGATCGATGCGACGGCGATGGGCTGCGGCACTCGCGTCCGCTGCGGTGGTCGCGGCCACAGCGATCGGCGGGGCGGCGGCCTCGGCGACACCCCCGGTGACGCTCGGCTCCGGGTACGTCCTCGACGACGCCGACGTGCTCTCGACGGACGAAGAGACCGAGGCGCAGCAGCGCCTCGAGCAGCTCAAGACCGACACCGGACTCGACCTGTGGGTCGTGTACGTGGACCAGTTCACCGATCCGGACGACGCCGGCCAGTGGGCCAACCAGACCGCCGACGACAACGGGCTCGGCACCACCCAGTACCTGCTCGCCGTCTCGGTCGACGGCCGCCAGTACTACCTGTCCGGCTACTCCAACGGACCGCTGAGCGAGGAGCAGCTCTCCACGATCGAGACCCAGCGCATCCAGCCCGCTCTGCAGCGCGACGACTGGCTCGGCGCGGTCGATGCGGCGGCGGACGGCATGACGGACGCCGCCGACGGCGGCTCCGGGGCGGGCGCCTCCGACGTGCCGGGGGGCGGCGGATGGCTCACGTGGGTGCTGCTCGCGGCCGCGGTCGTCGTGGGCATCGTGCTGCTGGTGATGTTCCTGCGGCGCCGGCGCTCCGGCACGGCGGGGCCGCAGGTCCCCGGTGCGCCGCCGCAGGTCAGCATCGAGGACCTCGAGAAGCGGGCCGCGTCGCTCCTGGTCGAGACGGACGACGCGCTCAAGACCAGCGCCCAGGAGCTCGGCTTCGCCAAGGCGCAGTTCGGAGATGCCGCGACCGTCGAGTTCGAGACCGCGCTGGCCACCGCGAAGCAGAACCTCGACGAGGCGTTCGGCCTCCGCCAGCAGCTCGACGACGCGACGCCCGACTCCGAGCAGGACACCCGGGCCTGGAACGAGCGCATCATCGCGCTGTGCGAGGCCTCGAACGCGCTCCTGGACGAGAAGGCGGCGGCGTTCGACGAGCTGCGGAAGCTCGAGCAGAACGCCCCCGAGGCGCTGGCCCGCGTGCAGGCCGAGCGGGCGCGAGCCGCGGCATCCCTCGATCAGGCGGCGGCGCGTCTGCAGACCCTTCGCTCGGCGTACGCGCCGGAGGCCCTCGCGACCGTCGCCGACAACCCCGAGCAGGCTCGGCAGCGGCTCGGCTTCGCCGACGAGCAGCTCGCCGCGGCGCAGACCGCGATCGGGGCCGGAGACGGCGGCGAGGCGGCGGTCGGCATCCGTGCGGCGGAGGAGGCGGTCGGTCAGGCGACCCTCCTCGAGGACGCCATCGAGAAGCTCGCGAACGACCTCGCCGAGGGCGAGCGCAGCGCAGCCGCCCTTCTCACCGAGCTGCAGAGCGACATCGCCGCGGCGTCAGCGCTGCCCGATGCCGACGGCCGGATCGCGGCCGTCATCGCCGCGACGCGCCAGCAGCTCGACACCGCCCGCGCCCAGCTGACCGGTGCGGCCAAGCGCCCCCTCGCGGCGCTGCAGGCGCTGGAGGCGGCCGACGCCCAGATCGACTCGCTCGTGCAGGGCGTCCGCGACGCCCAGGCACAGGCACAGCGCGCCCACCAGATGCTCGCCCAGGTGATGACGCAGGCGCAGGCCCAGGTCTCCGCCGCGGAGGACTACATCACGGCGCGGCGCGGCGCCGTCGGCGCCGAGGCCCGCACGCGACTCGCCGAAGCGGGCGCCTCGCTCGCACGGGCCCACGCCCTGCAGGCCGTCGATCCGCAGCAGGCGATGCAGCAGGCGCAGCGGGCGGACCAGCTCGCGGGTCTCGCCATCCAGCTGGCCCAGAACGACGTCGGCGCCTTCGGCGGCGGAATGGGCGGCATGTTCGGCGGCGGCGGCCAGCAGAGCGGCGGGAACAACGGGATGCTCGGCGCCGTGCTGGGCGGCATCGTGCTCAACTCCATGCTCGGCGGCAGTCGCTCGGGGGGCGGCGGCGGCTTCGGCGGCGGGCTGGGCGGCATGCTCGGCGGCGGTCGCTCGGGCGGCGGCGGATTCCGGCCGGGCAGCTTCGGCGGCGGTGGAACCCGCATGCGCCGAGGGGGTGGCCGCTTCTGACCCGCACCGTCCAGCCGTCCGTTCACCGCGGGGAGCGGCATCCGTCATCCGACATCGATCCAGACCAGAACTGAAGTCCGACAGGAAGGAAATCCGATGGCGAAGCAGTCCATCTTCGGTCGCATCTCGACCCTCATGAAGGCGAACATCAACGCACTCCTCGACTCTGCCGAGGACCCGCAGAAGATGCTCGATCAGCTCGTGCGCGACTACACGAACTCCATCGCCGACGCCGAGTCGGCCATCGCCGAGACGATCGGCAACCTGCGCCTGCTCGAGCGCGACCACCAGGAGGACGTGCAGGCGGCCACCGAGTGGGGCAACAAGGCCCTGGCCGCCAGCCGCAAGGCCGACGAGCTGCGCCGGGTCGGCAACACGGCCGACGCCGACAAGTTCGACAACCTCGCCAAGATCGCGCTGCAGCGTCAGATCAGCGAGGAGAACGAGGCCAAGGCGATCGCGCCCACCATCGCCTCGCAGAACGAGGTCGTCGACAAGCTCAAAGAGGGCCTCAACGGCATGAAGCAGAAGCTGGAGCAGCTGCGGTCCAAGCGCTCCGAGCTGCTCGCGCGCGCGAAGACCGCCGAGGCGCAGAACAAGGTGCACGACGCCGTCAAGTCGATCGACGTGCTCGACCCGACCAGCGAGCTCGGGCGCTTCGAGGACAAGGTGCGGCGCCAGGAGGCGCTCGCGGCCGGCAAGCAGGAGCTCGCGGCGTCCAGCCTGGACGCGCAGTTCAACGCCCTCGAGGACGTCGGCGAGCTGACCGAGGTCGAGGCGCGCCTGGCCGCCCTGAAGTCCGGCGCGACGCCGCAGCAGGCCGCGATCGAGAACTGATCGCACCACGCGCCGGAGGGCGCCGGGTCCCCACGGACCCGGCGCCCTCCCGTGTTCCCCGCGGTCTCCGCGGCACCCTGCCCTTCCCCATTTCTTGCCGACATCGCGGTTTCTCGGCGAACGACCACGCTCTCGTCGCCCACAACGTGGACTTTCGCCGACATCGCGGTTTCTCGGCGAAGAAGGCGGAGGGCGGATGCCGCGACCGCGGCTGTGCGCGAAGATGAGGGGATGACGCGATACCTCGTGGTCCCGCAGTGGCAGGGAAGCCCCTCCTCGCGCGCGATGCAGCTCATCGACGGGGCGCAGGCGATCGCCGGCGACCTGCCCCGGGCCTCGACCACCGTGCTGGATGTGCCGATGGAGGCGGGCGAGTCGCTCGGCACCGGCATCCACCGCTTGAGCGCGCTGCAGCGCGTGCACGGCATGGTCGCGGAGGCCCTCGCAGCACACGGCTCGGCGGCTCCCGACGAGCCGGTGCTGACGATCGGCGGGGACTGCGGCATCGCCCTGGCACCCATCGCGCACGCCGCGCGCCGGGCTCCCGCGCTCGCGGTGGTGTGGATCGACGCTCACCCCGACCTCAACTCGCCCGAGACCTCGCCGTCCGGGGCGTTCGCCGGCATGGTGCTGCGCGCCGTCGTCGGCGACGGCGTGCCGGGGCTCGCCCTGCCCGGTGGGACGGTGGTCCCGGGTCGCGTGGTCATCGGCGGCGCACGGTCGTTCGACGATCCCGAGCTGACGGCGGTGGCGGACTTCGGCATCACCTCGCTCGCGGTCGACCGGTTCGCGGAGGCCGACGCGCTCGCCGACGCCGTCGCGGCCACGGGCGCGGACGCGGTGTACGTGCACGTCGACATCGACGCGCTGGATCCCGCCGAGATCGCCGGCAACGCCCACCCGGAGCCGTTCGGGATCACGGTCGCGGAGCTCACCGTCGCGCTCGCCCGCCTGCGCGCGCGCGTGCCGCTGGTCGGAGCCTCCCTCGCGGGCTACTCCCCCACGTCGGCCGCGGCCGCGACCGACGATCTCGGGGCGATCCTGCGGGTGATCGGGGCGCTCGCGTGAGCCCCATCGCCACGCCGCCGCCCGGATGGCGCGCCCGCGCCGAGCGTGCCGTCATCCGCGGCCGCCGCCTGGACGCGTTCATCCCGGCCTTCCTGCTGGACTCGCCGGTCAGCCGCGTCGGCTACTGGTACGGCAGCACCGTGGGGTGGATCTGGGGCACGCTGTGGAGCACGGGCGCGATCGAGAGACGCGAGGGCCTGTGGGTCTTCCGCGGGATGCCGCGATGGTCCTTCCCTCGGGGCGGCGTGTGCGTCGGCGGCTGCTTCCTCACCGGGGACGGGCGCGTCACCGACGCGCTGCTGCGCCACGAAGCCGTGCACAAGCGCCAGTGGCGGCGGTACGGCTTCCTGATGCCGCTGCTGTATCTGCTCGCCGGGCGGGACCCGCTGCGCAACCGGTTCGAGATCGAGGCGGACCTGGCCGACGGCAACTACGTGCCGCGCGGGGCCTGAACGCTCAGCGGGCGGTCGTCAGGCCGTAATGCGCGGGCGTGTGGACGGCATCGGCGCGCACGCCGAGCCCCACGAGGTGGTCGAGGATGTCTGCGGTGCCGAGGTAGCCGCCCAGCAGGTGGATGCGGGTCTGGTCGTCCTCGGCGCAGAGCATCTCGTCGGACCAGGCCGTGACCGCACGCGTCAGCGCCTCCCCCGAGCCGCAGCCGCGACCGGTGCCGGGCGCGCCGGAGCGCTGCGACCGGTCGAGCCACGTCACGACCATCCGGCTGGGCGCCGCGATCTCGGCGAGCCACGAGGCATCCGGGATCTCGATGAAGACCCGGCCCGTCGAGCAGATCGGAAGCGTCGCGAGCAGCGCCTCGAGTTCGGTCAGCGAGGTCTCGTCGGCCGTGATGAGGTGCTGGACGCGCGTGTGGCGAGACGCACGGCACGCCGACGCGCTGTGCGTGGCGGACGGGTGTGCGGTGGTGTGCGACATGACACCTCCACTATACCCGCTTATGAAGGGTTGCCTTACCTCAGTGACGCACGATGACATCACCGCCCGGCCCCGCGCTACGCGTCGGGACGCAGCAGCACGCGGCGCAGCTCCGCGATCTCGTCGTCGGCGAGGCCGTGCGCGCGCAGGTACTCCGCCGACGACCCGAAGCGCTCCGCGATGCTCACGAGCAGCGCCTCCATGACGGGCGCCGGCGAGCGCATGACGAGGTCCTCGACGTTCACGGCCCGCGGGTGCATCGAGCGCAGCAGCGTCACGACATAGCGATTGCGCCGGGCCGGCAGCAGCCCCTCCGTGCGCGCGTAGTCGGCGACGACGGCGTCGACGTCGACGCCGGCGGCCGAGAGCGTGAGCGCGACGGTCACGCCGGTGCGGTCCTTGCCCGCGGTGCAGTGCACGAGAACCGGCTGATCGGCGAGGATGCCGCGTACGACCGTGACCACGCCCTCGGCCGAGTCGTCGACGATGCGGCGGTACATCTCGTCGAGGCTGAGGTCGTCGCGGAAGAACGACTCGACCGAGCCGAGGAACAGCGGTACGCGCTGCGTGACGATGTCCAGACCCGAGACGCGACTCGGATCGCGTGCGATCTCGTCGTCGGCGCGCAGGTCGATGATGCGGCGCAGCCCGAGCCCTGCCAGCGCGCGCCTGCCCTTGCCGCCCAGACGCGCGAGATTGCCCGAGCGGAACAGGACGCCGTAGCGCGTCGTCGTCTCCCCCGCCCGCAGCCCGCCGACATCGCGGAGGTTCACGGCGCCGGGGACGACCGGATCGGAGAACTCCAGGCGACCGGAGCCCGCCGGGGTCACCGGCTCCACGGCGTCCGGGTCGTCGGTCACCACGCCGCGCCCGCGGCGGCGTCCTTGTCTTCGCCGGCGAGGTCGTCGCGCGGCGGCACGCTGTACCGGCCGGCGATCGCGATGCGGTTGAACGCGTTGATGGAGACGAGGATCCAGCTGAGGGCCACGTACTCCTTCTCGGTGAGCACGCCGCCGACGCGGTCGTAGACGTCGTCGGGGATCCCGTCGTCGTGGATGAACACGAAGGCCTCGGCGAGCTCGAGCCCCGCGCGCTCGCGCTCGGAGAACACGCCCGAGTCCCGCCACACGGGCAGCTGTGCGATCTCGTCGGCGGACACGCCGGCCGCCGTCGCACGCTCGACGTGCACGCGGACGCAGTAGGCGCAGCCGTTGAGCTGCGAGGCGTGGATCTGCACCAGCTCCTTGAGCCGGTCGTCGACGCCGTTCTCGGCCGCGATGCCGCCCACGCTCTTCGAGAAGGCCGAGAGGGCCTGGTAGGCGGGTCGCGCCGCTCGCGAGAGGTGCACGCGGTGTTCAGCCGTCATGACGCCAGACTACCCAGCCGTGCACACCACGCGGACCGGCGCCCGTGCGGTGCGGCATGATGAGCGGGTGAGCGACCCCATCGACGAGTTCTCGTTCCTTCCCGAGCAGGCGGCGGAGGCCGGCATCGATTCCCCGCTCCCCAGCGGCCGGCGCCTCACCCTGACGCTCGAGAGCGGCCGCCGCCTGAGCGCGCTGCACTACGCCCCCGCCGACGCGCCGGACACGCCGCCCGTGGTGACCCTGCTCCACGGCGCCGGCCTGAACGCGCACACCTGGGACACCACGATCCTCGCGCTCGGGCTGCCCGCGCTGGCGATCGATCTGCCCGGCCACGGCGACTCGTCCTGGCGCGACGATGCGGCGTACCTCGCGCGGGTGCTGGCCGCCGACGTCGCGGCGGGGATGGACGCGTGGACCGCCGAGCCGCAGGTGCTCGTCGGGCAGTCGCTGGGCGGGCTGACGGCCGCCGCGGTCGCGGCATCCCGTCCGGATCTGGTGCGCGAGCTGGTCGTCATCGACATCACGCCCGGCGTGGACGCGAACGCCGGCCCCACGCAGATCCGGGAGTTCTTCGCCGGTCCGGTCGACTGGGCCTCGCGCGACGAGCTGGTCGACCGGGCTCTCGCCTTCGGCCTGGGCGGCGGCACCCGCCGCAAGGCGGAGCGCGGCGTGTTCCACAACTCGCGGGTGCGTCCGGACGGACGCGTCGAGTGGAAGCACCATTTCGCGCACCTGGCGAACGCCGCGTCCGCCGCGCACGCGGGCGACGGACCCGTCGACGCGCCGTCCGCGGTGCCTCCTGCCGGCGGGACGGATGCCGTCGCGTCGGTGCTCGGCGAATCCGGCTGGGAGGACCTCGCCGCGGTGCTCGCCCCGACGACACTCATCCGGGGCGACCGCGGCTACGTCACCGACGCCGACGCCGAGGTCTTCGCGCGGCGGCTGCCGGCGGCATCCGTCGTCTCCGTCCCCGCGGGGCACAACGTGCAGGAGGACATCCCGGCGGACCTCGCCGCCCTCCTCCGCAGGCGCGCGCTGGACGCGTGATCGGCGCGAGGCGCGGCAGGACCCCGCGGGAATCGGCCGGTTCGGGAAGCGATATCACTTGTATTGCGTTCCGAGTAGCGGTTGCCGCGCGCCGACGCGATATCCCTAGGCTGATATCCGCCCCCGGGCCGTCCCCACAGAACGGCCCGCCCCACAGCACGCGGGACCCTCCCCGAAAGGACCTCCATGCTCCGTCGCACCGCCCTTGCCGCGACCTCCCTGCTCGCCGCCGGCCTCCTCGCCCTGACCGCGTGCAGCGGCAGCGGAGCCGAGCCGACCCCGACGGTGATCGGCGACCCCGATCCCGACGCCTCGGTGGCGATCCGCCTCGTGCTGGAGCCCGGCAACCTCGACATCCGGCAGACGGCGGGCTCGGCCCTGGACCAGATCCTCGTCGACAACATCTACCAGGGCCTGGTCGCGCGCACCCCGGAGCAGGACATCGTCCCGGCTCTGGCCGGCGACTGGACCGTCTCCCCCGACGGTCTCACCTACACCTTCACGCTGCGGGAGGGCGTCACCTTCCACGACGGCCAGCCGCTCACCCCGCAGGACGTCGTGTGGTCGCTGACCACCCGTCGCGACACCGCGGAGTGGCGGGACTCCGGCCGTCTCTCGGGCGTCACGGCGATCGAGGCGGAGGGCCAGGAGGTCACGCTCACCCTCGACGCCCCGGACTCGAGCCTGCTGTGGAACCTCACCGGTCGCGCGGGGATCATCCTCAAGGAAGGCGACACCGTCGACTACCAGACCGAGGCGAACGGCACCGGGCCGTTCGTGCTCGACGACTGGCGGCAGGGCGACAGCATCACGTTCGTCCGCAACGAGGCCTACTGGGACGAGCCGTCCGGCGCCGCCGAGGTCGTCTTCGACTACATCCCCGACAACCAGGCGGCCCTCAACGCGGCCCTCGCCGGCGAGGTCGACGTCCTGACGGGCTTCGACGCGAACCTCCGCGAGCAGATCGAGGCGAACGGCGACTTCGCCCTCGTGCTCGGCCGGTCGACCGACAAGGGGACGCTCGCGTTCAACCAGGCGCCGGGCAGCCCCCTCGAGGACGAGCGCGTGCGGCAGGCGATCCGTCAGGCCATCGACCACGACGCGATCATCGAGGCGCTGGCGTCGGGGCAGGCCCAGTACGGGCCGATCCCCGAGCTCGACCCGGGCTACGAGGACCTGTCGGACGTCGCGCCGTTCGATCCCGAAGCGGCGCGGGCGCTCCTCGAGGAGGCCGGCGCCGAGGACCTCGAGCTGACGCTGACCATCCCGAACTTCTACTCGACGACCATCCCGCAGATCCTCGTGTCGGATCTCGACGAGGTCGGCATCACGCTCGAGGTCGAGTCGGTGGACTTCACGACGTGGCTGACCGACGTGTACACGAACCAGGACTACGACCTGAGCTTCGTGCTGCACACCGAGGCCCGCGACTTCGAGAACTGGGCGAACCCGGACTACTACTTCACGTACGACAACCCCGAGGTGCAGGAGCTCTACGCCCGGTCCCTCGCGGCGACCGATGAGACAGAGGCCGCCGACCTGCTGCAGGAGGCCGCGCGGATCGTGGCCGAGGACCACGCGGCGGACTGGCTGTACAACGGCGCCTCGGTCATCGCGGTCGGCACTAACATCACCGGTATGCCCTCGATCAACGTGAACGAGCGCCTCAACGTCACCGAGATCGGCAAGAGCAACGGGTGATCCGCTACACGCTGACCCGATTCGCCCTGCTCCTGCTCGGGCTTCTCGTCGCCAGCGTGCTGATCTTCGTGACGCTCCGCGTGCTCCCCGGCGACGTCGCCTCGGTCATCGCCGGGGTCGGCTCGACGCCTGAGCAGCAGGGCGCCATCCGCGCGCGCCTCGGGCTGGACAGGCCGCTGCCCGCGCAGTACCTGGACTGGATCGGCGGCCTGTTCCGGGGCGACCTGGGCACGTCCCTCCTGACCGGGTCGAGCGTCGTGGACCAGCTCGCGCAGAAGGCCGAGGTGACGGTGCCGCTCGGGGTGCTGTCGCTCCTCATCGCCGTCGTGATCAGCGTGCCGCTGGGCGTGCTCTCGGCGATGCGCCGCGGCCGCGCCGACGGCACCGCGCTCAGCGTCGGCGCCCAGGCGCTCGCCGCCGTGCCCGTGGTGTGGGCGGGGATGATGCTCGTCGTCGTCTTCGCGGTGTGGCTCGGCTGGCTTCCGGCGCAGGGCTTCCCGCGGGCCGGGTGGGAGGACCCGGCCGCCGCGCTGCGCGCGCTGATCCTCCCCGCGCTGACGATCGGCATCGTCGAGGGCGCGATGCTGCTGCGCTTCGTGCGCAGCGCGACGCTCCAGGCCGTCGGTCAGGACTTCGTCCGCACGGCCGCCGCGAAGGGCCTCACCAGGGACCAGGCGCTCATCCGCCACGGACTGCCCGTCGTGGGGCTGTCGGTGATCACCGTGCTCGGCCTGCAGGTCGCGGGCATCATCGTGGGCGCGGTGGTGATCGAGCAGCTGTTCTCCCTCCCCGGCATCGGCCGCATGCTGGTCTCCGACGTCGCCGCGCGCGACCTTCCGATGGTTCAGGGCGAGCTGCTGGCGCTCACCGGCTTCGTGCTCGTCGTCGGCTTCGCCGTCGACCTGGTGCACCGCTTCATCGACCCGCGGCAGCGGGAGGCGGCATGATCCCCTCGACGAGCGCAGGGGCTCCCGACGCGGATGCCGCACCCGAGGCCCCGCCCCGGCGCCGCCGGTCGCGCTGGGCGTGGCTGCGGCGGCTGTGGGCGCTGTCGACCGGACGGTTCGGCCTCATCGTGGTCGGCGTCGTCGCGGCGACCGCCGTCGTCGCGCAGGTGTGGACGCCGTTCGATCCCCAGCAGGTCGACATCTCCGGCCGCTGGGCGCCGCCCGGATGGCCGCACCTCCTGGGGACCGACGGGTCGGGGCGCGACATCCTCAGCCTCCTCATGGCCGGCGCCCGCACCACCGTGCTGGTCGCCGTGGGCGCGGGAGCGGTGGCCACCGTCATCGGCATCGCGCTCGCGGCCCTCGGTGCGCTCACCGCCCGGTGGGTGCGCGAGTCGGTCGCCGTCCTGGTCGACATCCTGATCGCGTTCCCCGTGCTCATCATCGCCATGATGATCTCCGCCGTCTGGGGCGGGTCGCTGTGGGTCGTGATCTGGGCGGTCGGCATCGGCTTCGGCGTCAACATCGCCCGCGTGACGCGGCCGGAGCTGCGGCGGGTTCTGCACAGCGACTTCGTGCTCGCCGGCCGCGCGAGCGGACTGACGCCCGCGCAGAACCTGTGGCGCCACCTCCTGCCCAACGTCGCCCCGGTGTTCATCGTGCAGCTGTCGTGGGGCATGGCGGTGGCGGTGCTCGCCGAGGCGGGGCTGTCGTACCTGGGCTTCGGTGCGCCGGTCACCGAGCCCTCGTGGGGGCTGCTGCTGGCCGAGCTGCAGCAGTTCATCACGGTGCATCCGCTGTCGGTGGTGTGGCCGGGTCTTGCCATCACCCTCACCGTGCTCGGGCTGAACCTCCTCGGCGACGGCCTGCGCGAGGCGACCGACCCGACCCTGTCCCGCAGCCCCTTCGCCACCCGACGCGCACGCCTGCACATCCCGGAGGTCGTGTCGTGACCCTCGACGTGCAGGACCTCAGCATCGAGATCGGCGGCCGCGTCGTGGTGGACGGCGTCTCGTTCGGCGTCCCCGACGGCGCGCGCGTGGGACTCATCGGCGAGTCCGGATCGGGCAAGTCGCTCACGGCCCTCGCGATCCTCGGGCTCCTGCCCGACGGCGCGACCGCGTCGGGCAGCATCCGCTGGAACGGCCGCGAGATCCTCGGGCTCGACGACGCCGAGCTCGCCGAGCTCCGCGGCGACGAGATCGGGATCGTGTTCCAGGAGCCCCGTACCGCGCTCAACCCCATCCGCACCGTGGGACGCCAGATCGCCGAGTCGGTGCGGATCCACGAGGGCCTGTCGAAGCGGGATGCCGCAGCCCGCGCCGTCGCCGAGGCCTCCCGGGTCGCGCTCCCCGACCCCGGCCGCATCGTCTCGCGGTACCCGCATCAGCTGTCGGGGGGCCAGCGGCAGCGTGTCGCGATCGCGATGGCGCTCGCGTGCCGGCCGCGGCTGCTGATCGCCGACGAGCCGACCACCGCGCTGGACGTCACGATCCAGGCCGAGATCCTCGACCTGCTCCTGGGGCTCGTGCGCGACGACGGCATGTCGCTGGTGTTCATCACGCACGACCTCGCCGTGCTGTCGCAGATCGCGACGCACGGCGTCGTGCTCGAGCGCGGGCGCGTCGTCGAGGCGGCGCCCGTGGCTCAGCTGCTCTCCGCCCCGGCATCCGTGGTCACCCAGGAGCTGCTGCGCGATGCGACCGCCACGCTGTGGCGCCCGGGGGGTGCGCCGTGAACGTGCTGATCAGCGGTCGCGGGCTGACCCGCCGCTACCCCGCGCCGAAGAGCCGGCTGTTCGGCGCGCGCACCTTCACCACGGGCCTGGAGGATGCCGACATCGACGTGCGGGAGGGATCCGCCGTGGGGGTCATCGGCGAGTCCGGCTCGGGCAAGTCCACCCTCGTGCGCCTGCTGCTGGCGCTGGACGCGCCCACCGCGGGGACCGTCGAGTTCGACGGGCAGGCGGTGGACGCGAACGCCTCGGCGCGATCGCTGCACTGGCTGCGCCGGCAGACCGGCATCGTCTTCCAGGACCCCTACGCCTCTCTCGACCCCCGGATGAGCGTCGGCCGCATCGTCGGCGAGCCGCTGTGGGCGCTCGGCGTCGACGGGGACCGGCGCGCGCGCGTGCGCGACGTGCTGGAGGACGTGGGACTGGATGCCGCGATGGCCGACCGCTTCCCCCACGAGTTCTCGGGCGGCCAGCGGCAGCGCATCGCCCTGGCACGGGCGATCGTGCACCGGCCGCGGCTGCTCGTCGGCGACGAGCCGCTGTCGGCCCTGGACGTGACGGTGCGCGCGCAGATCCTCGAGCTGCTCGGCGAGCTGCGCGCCCGCGACGGGCTCACCCTGCTGCTGGTGTCGCACGACATCGGCGTGGTGCAGAACCTGTGCGACGAGGTGGTCGTGATGAAGGACGGCCGCATCGTCGAGGAGGGACCGACCGAGAAGGTGCTGCTGCAGCCGCAGGTCTCGTACACCCGGCGGCTGCTGGCCTCGATCCCCGTCATCGACGCCCCCGGGCGGGATGTGAGCCCGGCCTGACGCTGGGCGTCGGCGGGCGGCGTTAGGTTCGGAGCATGGCTCCCGGAATCGTCCCGCCCTATCTCCTCGCCCGCATCGCCGCCGTGCGGGAGGAGGGCTGGGCCAGGGCCGCGCAGGCCGCCCGCGCCACCCTCGCCGCCCCGCGCGACTACCGGCCGGCCCGCTCCCGGCTGCGCCTGTCGATCGAGGAGCCGGGAACGCTGGTCGCCGAGACCACGCCCGCGCCGGATCGCGAGATCTCCGACGCGCAGGAGCGCGAGGTGCTGCCGGGCGTGCGGGTGCGCGGCGAGGACGACCCGGCGACCGGCGACGCGTCCGTCGACGAGGCCTTCGACGGCCTCGGAGCGACGTTCGACTTCTGGTGGGACGCGTACCGGCGCGACGGCATCGACGGTGCGGGCGGTTCGCTTCTGGCCACCGTGCACTACGGCCGCGACTACGACAACGCCTTCTGGAACGGCGAGCGGATGGTGTTCGGCGACGGCGACGGCGAGATCTTCGCGGGGTTCACCGGCTCGCTGAGCGTCATCGCCCACGAGCTCGCCCACGGCGTCATCGAGGACGAGGGCGGGCTGCTCTACCGCGGCCAGTCCGGCGCGCTCAACGAATCCGTCGCCGACGTCTTCGGTGCGCTCGCCGAGCAGCACCGCGAAGCCCAGACCGTCGAGACCGCGAGCTGGCTGATCGGCGAAGGCATCTTCACGGATGCCGTGCAGGGAACGGCGCTCCGATCGCTCGCCGCCCCCGGCACGGCGTACGACGACGACGTGCTGGGCAAGGACCCGCAGCCGGCCCACATGCGCGACTTCGTCGTGACCCGAGACGACAACGGCGGCGTGCACATCAACTCCGGCATCCCCAACCACGCCTTCTACCTCACCGCCACCGCCCTGGGCGGGCGGGCGTGGGACCGCGCCGGCCTCGTCTGGTACCGCACGCTCACATCGGGCACGGTGCCCGCCACCGCCGACTTCACGACGTTCGCACGGGCCACGGTCACGGCGGCGAGCACGGAGTACGGTGAGGACTCGGAGGAGGTCGACGCCGTCCGCGCCGGGTGGACGAGCGTCGGGGTGATCGCGGATGATCAAGACGACCCGACCACGCGATGCTGACGGGGGCGCACCCGACCCCGCGCTCGAGGTCGACGTGGCCCGCACCGGCGGCATCGCCGGCATGACGCGACGCTGGTCGGCGCAGCCTCCCGCCGCGGAGGCGCCGGAATGGCGCTCGCTCATCGAGCGCTGCCCGTGGGACGACGTCCCCCCGCCCTGGGCGCCGGAGGAGGGCGCGCACACGGCCCCGACGGCGACGACGAGCGGCCCGGAGGAACCCCCGGTCCTGTCGGCGGAGGACCGCGGCCGACCGCCCGTGCCGGACGGCTTCGTGTGGCTGATCCGCGCCAGCTGGGCGGGATCCGACCCGCGCGAGGCAGAGCTCTTCGACGACCAGGTCGTCGGGGCGTGGCGCGAGCTCATCGACGCCGTCCGCGACTGGAGCAGGCAGCGGCCGGGACCGGAGCTGCCCGGACGCTGAGGATCAGCGCCCGAACAATCCCTTCTTGGGGGTGCCGGGCTTCTTGCCCGCCCCCTTCTTCGGATTGAGCGACTTCTGCAGGTAGATGGTGCCCAGCCAGCGGTCGAACTTGAAGCCCACCCGGCCCATGCGCCCGACCTCGACGAACCCCAGCTTCTCGTGCAGCGCGACCGAGCCCTCGGCCCCCTTGTCGCTGATCACGGCGACCATCTGGCGGATGCCGACCTCTTCGCAGGCCTCGATGAGGGCGTGAAGCAGTGCGCGGCCGAGCCCCTTGCCGGTCGCGGCCTGGCCGAGGTAGATGGAGTTCTCCACCGAGAAGCGGTAGGCGGACTTGCTCGACATCGGCTGGACCAGCGCGTAGCCCAGGATCTGACCGGACGGGGACTCGGCGACGAGGAACGGCAGCCCGAGCCTGCGGAGGTGGTCGCGTTTCTTGCGCCACTTCGAGACCGACCAGGTGTCTTCATCGAAGGTCACCACCGAGTTGGTGACGTAGTAGTTGTAGATCTCGCGGATGTCGGGGATGTCCCGGTCCTCCACGGGACGGATCCGGAACGTGAAGGGCAGCTCGGGCTCCGGCTGGCGCTGCAGATGGCGCGGCAGCCGTCGGCGGTCCTTCTCGTATTCCTCCTCGAGCATGCGCCCTCCTGATGTGTGCGGCCGGCCCTGGGCAGCGGGACGAGCCTACGCGGGCAGCCGCCAGTCCACCGGCTCGGCACCCTGGATCGCGAGCAGCTCGTTCGCTCGCGAGAACGGCCTGGAGCCGAAGAAGCCCCGGCTCGCAGAGAGCGGGGACGGGTGCGCCGATTCGATGACGGGTGTGTCCCCGAGCAGAGGCCGCAGGTTCGCGGCATCCCTCCCCCACAGGATCGCCACGAGCGGCCTGTCACGGGCGACGAGCGTGCGGATGGCGTGCTCGGTCACCTTCTCCCACCCCCAGCCGCGGTGCGACGCCGGTGCCCCCGGGGCGACCGTCAGGACGCGGTTGAGGAGCATGACGCCCTGGTCGCTCCAGGCCGACAGGTCGCCGTGGGGCGCCCGGGGGATGCCGAGGTCGGCCTCCAGCTCCTGGTAGATGTTGGCGAGGCTCCTGGGCAGCGGACGCACGTGCGCGTCCACGGCGAACGAGAGGCCGATCGGATGCCCCGGCGTCGGGTACGGGTCCTGCCCGACGATGAGCACCTTGACGTCGGCGAGCGGGCGCTGGAAGGCCCGCAGGACGCGGTCGCCGGACGGCAGGTAGGGGCGTCCGGCGGCGACCTCCGCCCGCAGGCGGTCGCCGAGCGCCGCGATGTCGGGGGCGACCGGCTCGAGCGCCGCCGACCAGCCGGCGTCGATGAGCCCCGCGCCGGCGAGCTCGGGGAGGGTCATCGCCATGTCAGGCACGCTCGGCCGCGGTGGTCATCACGAGCTCGAGTCCGCCGTCTGTCGCGGTCGTCGCGAACGAGACCGACACCGAGGCGAGCTCGGCGAGGGAGGCGACGTGCGTCCCGCCGCAGGGGATGCGGACCTCGGCGCCGGGGAGCTGACACACCCACGTCCGCCGGTCGGCGAGCGCCTCGCCGTCGCGGACGATGCGCACGGCGCCGTCGGCTGCGACCCACTCGGCCAGCAGGGCGTCCACCCGGGCGGCGAGCGACCCGAGGTCCTCCAGCGCCGCGGGGTCGAAGCCCTTGCGACGCAGCGACTTGCCGATGCGGTAGACGTCGCGGGACCCCTCGGGGAGGATGCGCGACTCCTGGATGGCCAGTGCGTCGAAGGCCGGTGCACCGAGCGCGTCCAGCGGTGCCGGCTTGCGCCACGCGTCCGCGAGCGCCGCGTCCAGCGCCAGGGAGGCGAGGTGGCACGCGGTGTGGCCGCGCGAGAGGGCGGCGCGGTAGGCGGCATCCGCCTCCACCTCGACGCTCGCGCCGGGGGCGACCCCGTCACCGGCGACGACGTGGGCGACGACGAAGCTCCACCCCTCGGTCCCGGTGCGCACGGGGACGTCGGCGCCGAGGAGGAGCTGCTCGCCCTGCGCGGCGCCCACCACCGCGTCGACGACCGGGAGCTCGACGCCGCCGATGCGGAGGACGCCTCTGTCTGCGGGCTGGTCGGGCCATGCCGTGTCGACCGGGTGGAACGCGGTGCGGTCGAGGATGACGGCGGTGCGCCCGTCGCCGGCCGGGGCGACGTGCACCACCGTTCCGTGCAAGACGGTCGCCCCGTCCGGGTAGGTGACGACCGTGCCGCGGTCGAGCGTCACGGTGCGTCCACGCCGCGCGGACGCAGCGGACCGCGCGCGAGCAGGTGCTGTGCCGACTGCGCGACGGGGCGCATGGTCACCAAGTCCAGATTCACGTGGCCGGGAGCGTTGAGCGCGTACGCGATCACGTCGGCCACGTCGTCTGCCGTGAGGGGCTCGCGCACGCCTTCGTACACGCGCTCGGCGGCGACGGTGTCACCGCCCAGGCGGTTGAGCGTGAACTCGGGCGTGTGCACCATCCCCGGCGCGATCTCGACCACGCGGATCGGCTCTCCGTTGAGCTCGAGGCGCAGCGCGTGCGCGAGCATCGCCTCGGCCGCCTTCGCCGCGTTGTAGCCGGCGCCGCCTGCGTAGGCGTGCTGGGCGGCCGTCGAGGTCACGAAGAGCGTGTCGGCGTGACCGTCGGATGCCGCGGCCCGGCGCAGCTGCGGCAGCAGGGCCGCCACGAGGCGCTGGGCGGACAGCACGTTGGCCTCGAACATCCACTGCCAGTCCTCGACGCGCCCGTCCTCGACCCGGTCCGTGCCGCGGGCGCCCCCGGCGACGTGCACCAGCGCGTGCACCGGGCCGGAGCCGTCGAGGAACGCCGCGAGCGCCTCGACATCGGCATCCGTCGTCAGATCGGCGGCGAACGCGACGGCGCCCGTCTCGTCCTCGAGCGCCGCGAGGCGGTCGGCCCGCCGCGCCACCCCCACCACGTCCCAGCCGGTCGCGCGCAGCGCGCGGACGGCCGCCTCCCCGATCCCCGAGCTCGCCCCGGTCACCACAGCACGTCTGTTCGCCATGACCTCCACGCTACCCACAGTCCCCAGCCCCGTTCACTTGCGGGCGGTCCGGGGAGGAGGGGGCGGTGAGCGCGTTACGTCACATTTCCCCCGCGTTGTCGACAACCGCGGTTCTCCGTACTGTCGAACCCGGCTGGGGGCGCCTGCTCCCGGCATCCGAACCCGCAGGAGCAAGCCATGTCCGCACCCGAGAACTGGCGTTTCGAGACCAAGCAGATCCACTCGGGGGCCCAGCCCGACCCGGTGACCAAGGCTCGTGCGACGCCGATCTACCAGACCACGTCGTACGTCTTCGACAACGCCGACCACGCGGCGAACCTCTTCGCGCTGGCCGAGTTCGGCAACATCTACACGCGCATCCAGAACCCGACGCAGGCGGTCGTCGAGGAGCGCCTCGCCGCGCTCGAGGGCGGCACCGGCGCTCTGCTCCTCGCCAGCGGCCAGGCGGCGGCGACCTTCGCGGTGCTGAACATCGCCGAGGCCGGCGACCACATCGTCTCGTCGAGCTCGATCTACGGCGGCACGTACAACCTCTTCAAGTACACCCTCGCCAAGCTCGGCATCGAGACCACGTTCGTCGAGAACCAGGACGACGCCGAGGAGTGGCGCCGCGCGGTGCGCCCCAACACGAAGCTGTTCTTCGCCGAGACCATCGGCAACCCGAAGATCAACGTGCTCGACATCCGCACCGTCGCCGACATCGCCCACGAGAGCGGCGTGCCGCTCATCGTCGACAACACGATCGCGACGCCGTACCTCATCAAGCCGTTCGAGCACGGCGCCGACATCGTGGTGCACTCGGCCACCAAGTTCCTCGGCGGCCACGGCACGACCATCGGCGGCGTGATCGTCGACGGCGGCACCTTCGCGTGGTCCAAGAACGTCGAGAAGTTCCCCGGCCTCACGGTTCCGGACCCCTCGTACCATGGCGCGTCGTACACCGCCGCGGTCGGCGACGGCCTGGCCTACATCATCAAGGCGCGCGTGCAGCTGCTCCGCGACCTCGGCTCGGCCATCTCGCCGAACAGCGCGTGGCTGCTGATCCAGGGCATCGAGACGCTGTCGCTGCGCGTCGAGCGTCACGTGCAGAACGCGCAGGAGATCGCGGAGTGGCTCGAGAACCACGGCGACGTCGCGTCGGTGAACTACTCGGGCCTGCCCACCTCGCCGTGGTACGCCGCCGCGAACACGTACGCCCCGAAGGGCGTCGGCGCGGTGCTGTCGTTCGAGCTGAAGGGCGGCGTCGAGGCCGGCCGCGAGTTCGTCAACTCGCTGACGCTGTTCAGCCACCTGGCCAACATCGGCGACGTGCGCTCGCTCGTCATCCACCCGGCCTCGACGACGCACTCGCAGCTCACGCCCGAGCAGCAGCTCACCGCCGGGGTCACCCCTGGCCTGGTGCGCCTCTCGGTGGGCCTCGAGAACATCGACGACCTCAAGGCCGACCTCGAGCAGGCTCTCGCGGCCGCACGCCGCGTCTCGGAGGCCGCTCGCGCCTGACCCCCTCCTCGGGACGCGGATGCCCCGTCCCGGCGCGCGGCGCCGGGACGGGGCATCCGTCATCCCGCCCGTAACACGCGGCCTGCCCGCGACCCGGCACGCGAGAATGGACCGATGGACTGGCAGACCTCCGAGGACACGGTGCCGAGCGCGCCCGTGACGGAGGCCGACGCCCGCCTGCTGGGCGGGCGCCCGCCCGCCACCGGCGCCTGGCGCGACGGCGACCCGCCGGGCGACCGGCACTTCGCCGCCTTCGGGGCGTTCCGCACCGAGGGCGGCCGCGAGCTGCCCGCCTACCGGCTCGCGTACGAGACGTGGGGCGAGCTGAACGCCACCCGCGACAACGCCGTACTGGTGCTCCACGCGCTCACCGGCGACAGCCACGTCCGCGGGCCGGCCGGGGCGGGGCACCCGACCTCCGGCTGGTGGGACGACATCGTGGCCCCGGGCGGCCCGATAGACACCGATCGCTGGTTCGTCGTCGCACCGAACATGCTGGGCGGATGCCAGGGCTCGACGGGTCCCGCATCCATCGGTCCCGACGGCTACGAGTGGGCCTCGCGCTTCCCGTACCTGACGATCCGCGACCAGGTGGCGGCCCAGGTGCGCCTCGCGGATGCGCTGGGGATCGACGTCTGGGCGGCCGTCGTCGGCGGATCGATGGGCGGCATGCACGCCCTGGAGTGGGCGGTGTCGCTGCCCGAGCGCGTCGCGCGCGTGGGGATCCTGTCGTCGCCGCCGGTCAACACCGCCGACCAGATCGCGCTGAACTCGGTGCAGCTGGAGGCCATCCGCATCGACCCGCGGTTCCAGAGCGGCGAGTACTACGACGCCGCCGACGGGGACGGGCCGACGCGCGGCCTCGCGCTGGCCCGCCGGATGGCGCTGCTGAACTACCGCTCCCCCACCGAGCTGAACCAGCGGTTCCAGCGGTCGTGGCAGTCCGGCGTCAGCCCGCTCGGGCGCGGCGGCCGGTTCGCCGTGGAGTCGTACCTCGACTTCCACGGCAACAAGTTCACGCGGCGCTTCGACGCGAACGCGTACATCACGCTCGTGGAGGCGATGAACTCGCACGACGTCGGGCGCGACCGCGGCGGTGTCGAGGACGCGCTCGCCCGCGTCACCGCGACGGCGCTCGTGCTCGGCATCGACAGCGACCGCCTCTTCCCGATCGACGGGCAGCACCGCATCGCCCGCGGCATCCGCAACACGCTCGACGGAGACCGCGCCGTCGTGCTCTCGAGCGACTTCGGCCACGACGGGTTCCTCATCGAGACGCACGCGGTGGGGACCCACCTGCGCCGGCTGCTCGAGTCCTGATTCACGTCGCCGCGGTATCACCGTCCGCGAGGCGCTCCTCTCCCAATGGGCAAAGTCCCAAGGAGGGAATCATGAGCACTGACACCAAGCCGGGCGCCGAGTCGCCCGAAGACGCCTTCGCGGCCCAGCCCTTTCTCCGCGAACAGCTCGGCGTGAACGGCACCCGGGAGCGGTCGCCCGGCGAGCGGCGGGCACCGCGGCTGCCGGTGGACATCCGCTCCTCGCTGGAGGCGGTGCGGCCCGAGCACGGGAGGTTCCACGGCGCGAAGTTCTCGCTCGGGTACTTCCCCGCGCACGAGGTGTTCTCCTCCGCCGCCGACAAGTTCGGCTACCTGACCAAGACCAGGGTGCGCAAGGCCAGCCGGCTGCCCCTCGACGACACCTCGCGGGATCTGCTGACGCAGCTGGGCAACCTGATGGCCAACAGCGGACGCGAGACGGCGTCCGACTCCGCGACCCCGTCGGGTTTCACCTACGTCGGGCAGTTCGTCGACCACGACATCACCCTCGACGTGTCGTCGGCCCTCGACTCGCCGACGCTGGTCGACGCGGGCGTCATCAACAACATGCGCTCGCCGATGCTCGACCTCGACAGCGTGTACGGGCGAGGACCGGCGGTGGATGCCTTCCTGTACGCCGCACCGGCGCCCGGCGAGCCGGCCTCCGCATTCCGCATGCTCATCGGCACGAACCTGTCCAGCGGCGTCGGCGGTGCCGGCGGGGCTGCCGGCGCGGCCGGCATGGTCGAGCACACCGACTGCGACGTTCCCCGCACCTCGGCCCTCACAGCGATCATCGGCGACCCGCGCAACAACGAGAACCTCATCGTGTCGCAGCTGCACCACGCGATGCTGCGGTTCCACAACGCGATCGTCGACTCCCTGGTCGCGTCCGGATTCCCCGGCGACGTCTTCGTCGAGGCCAAGCGGCAGGCGACGCTGCACTACCAGTGGGCGGTGCTCAACGACTTCCTGCCCCGCGTCTGCGGCCAGGCGGCCGTCGACGCGGCGATCGCCGGTGTGTCGGCTCCGATCGGCGGCGCGTTCCAGATGCCGGTGGAGTTCTCCGTCGCCGCGTACCGGTTCGGCCACAGCATGATCCGCGACGACTACTGGCTGAACTTCGAGCTGCGCACCAAGCCGATGTCGGACGTGTTCGCGTTCATCCACGAACCGCACCTGCCGGTGCGCTCGAACTGGGTGGTCGACTTCAACGCGTTCTTCGAGACGGGCTTCGCCGTACCGGTGTTCAACAACGCGCGCAAGATCGACAGCGTGCTCGCGAGCGCGCTCGAGGATCTCGACGGCAGCGGCACGAACGCGCTCATGAGCATCCTCGCGACCCGCAATCTGCTGCGCGGTCTCGTGCTCGGGCTCCCCAGCGGGCAGGCCACGGCGGCGGCGCTCGGCGTGCCCGTGCTCAGTGCGGCCGAGCTCACGGGCGGGCTCCCCGCCGACGAGGTGGCCGTCCTGCAGCAGCAGGGCGGACTCCTGCTCGAGAAGACGCCGCTGTGGTACTACATCCTGCGGGAGGCGATGGTCGCGACGGGCGGCGAGCACCTCGGGCCGTTGGGGGCGAAGATCGTGGCGGACACGTTCGTGACCATGCTCCGCCGCGACGCCCTGTCGCTGCTCAACGTCGGCTTCACCCCGACGCTTCCGAGCGCGGTCGCCGGCGACTTCACGTTCGCGGACCTCGTGCGCGTCGCCGGGGTGCTGGAGCCGTGACGACCGCTCAGCCGGTGCGCTGGTAGCGCCACGGCAGCGCCCCGATCTCGAGGCGATGACGCGATCCGGATGCCTCGGCCGAGGCATCCGGATCGTAGTCGTCGTCGCCCTGCCACAGCAGCACGGGGCCGTCGCCGCCGCGGCGCGCGACCGTCTCGAAGCGCTGCACGCCGCCGAGGCGCGCCGCGCCGACGACCGACGCGGTGTCGTCGTGCTCGGCCAGGCCGTGGAGCGTCACCCACGTCGGCGGATACAGCGTGAAGGCCCCGCGCCCGTGACGGGCCAGCGCCTCGGACGGGCGGATCCACTCCGCCGCGACGGCCTCGTCCGCCGCGGGTGTCAGCACGCCGGTCGCGGCCGTCGCCACGAAGAACCACGTGCGGATCCGCAGTGCGAGACCCGGTGGCGGGTCCCAGCACGACAGCGTCACGAGGGCGTCGCGATCCACCGACAGCCCCGTCTCTTCGCGCGTCTCCCGCACGCCTGCACGCCGGGCCGCCGCCTCCTCGGGCTCGGCGGGGTCGGGTCCGCGGTCGGCATCCTCGAGCTTTCCGCCCGGGAACACCCACGCCCCCGCGAACGAGCCGCGGTCGGGTCGCTCGAGCATGAGCACCTCGAGGCCGGCCCGCTCCACGCCGTCGCGCAGCAGCACGACCGTGGCGGCGACGGGGATCGCGGGGTCGGTCGCGTCGTCGGGGCGTCGCGACCGGTCGCCGAGCGGGAGGTCCATCGCCTCAGTCGGCGTCGTCGCGCTGCAGCGCGCGCTCGAGGCGCTCGATCTTGCCGTCCAGCTCGCCCGAGTACCCGGGGCGGATATCGGCCTTGAGCACGAGCGAGACGCGCGAGCCGTAGGGCGCCACCGCGTCGCAGGCGCGCTTGACGACCCCGAAGACCTCGTCCCACTCCCCCTCGATCTCGGTGAACATCGACGTCGTGCGGTGCGGCAGCCCGCTGTCACGGACGACGCGCACCGCGGCGGCGACCGCATCGTGCACCGAGCCGTCGGCGCGGCCGGTGCCGCTCGGGGCGACGGAGAAGGCGACGAGCATGGGGACCTCCGGTTCAGGGGATGAGGATGGCGGGCGGCAGGCGCCGAGGCCGGCCTGCGCGCTGCGCCGGCGACGGCCGGCGCAGCCGGCCCACGTCTACTCTGTCACGCGGCGGCGCACGGCCGGCCGCACGCGCACCCGCACGAGTCGGACCACGACCCACGCGAAGAGCGCGAGCAGGAGCAGGTTGCGCGCGACGAGGAGCCCGACCCCGGCCGGCGCGAGGACGAGCAGCGCGTCGTACCAGAACGGGAAGATCAGCTGCGTGAGGGCGAGGATCGCCAGCGTGAGGGCAGCCGGTGCCCACCAGCGGCGGCGATCGAGCACGAGGCCCAGGACGAGCGGTGCGACCAGCCACGTCATGTACTGGGGCGAGCCGACCTTGTTGAGGACGATGAAGCCGAGCACCAGGGCCGCGGCGAGGGCGGGGAACAGCGCGACGAAGCTCGCGCCCCGCCACGCCTTCAGCGCGCCCGCCGCCGCGATCGCGAGCATGCCCACGACGAGGATGGGCGTCATCACGGCGATGACCCCCTCCACGCCCGGGCCGTCGACCTGGAAGGTGATGAGGTCGAAGTCGTAGACCACCTCGACGCCCGGCACGCCCGCGGCGGCCATCACCATGTACACAGTGCTCACCGGTGCCTCGATCTGCAGCCCGCGCGACGTCTGGTCGCCGACGAAGCCGAGAAGGTGTGCCCCGCCGCCCGCGACGAAGACGGCGAGCGCCACGGTGGCGGACACCGCCGCCGCCGCGCTGAGGACCGCGAGCCGTCGCCGCGCCGCGATGACGGCCGCGGCGAGCAGCGCGGCCGGCCACACCTTGATCCACGTGGCCACGGCGAGCAGCGCCGATCCGAGCCATGGGCGGCCGACGAGCCACAGCGCGCCGGCGACCGCGAGGGGCACCGTGACCGCGTCCAGGCGGAACATCCCGACGCCGCCGAGGGCGAGGATCGCCGCCAGCCAGAACCATGCGGCCGCCATCCGGCCGCGGGAGCGGCCCCGCCCGACGAGGATGCCGAACGCGGCGGCGTCGAGCGCCGTGACGAGCAGGCCCCACGCGAAGACGTAGTCGAGCAGCCCGGCGACGGCGCCGGCGGTCAGGATCGGCAGCTGGGCGAGGACGGGGTAGATCCAGTCCGCGGTGATCCCCGGGAACGCCTCCCCGGTGAGCGCGAGCCCTGCCCACCACCGGTACAGCTGATCGACGTCCCACGAGGCGGCGCGATCGTCGGCGAACCCCAGCCAGACCACGACGGCGTGGACCAGGACGAACGCGATCCACACCACCGCCCGCCCAGACACGCCCTCCATCCTAGGGACGCCCCACGGCTGCCCCGTCACGCGAACGGGGCGCGGGTCAGGCCGCGAGCGCCTCGGCGACCACGCGCGGCAGCGCCTCGGCCACGTCGAGCGCCGTGATCGGCCCGCCGCCCGAGGACGCCGGGCCACCGGCGGTCGAGCCCGCGCCGGCGGCGGCGATCGCCCCCGCACGGCCGTGCAGCCAGGCGCCGGAGGCCGCGAGCGCGGCGAGGGAGGCGGCATCCGCCGTCTGGTCGTGCGCCATCGCCCCCGCCACGAGCGCCCCGATGACGCCCGCGAGCACGTCGCCGGTGCCCGCCGTCGCGAGCCACGGGGTGCCGGCCTCGACCGTCGCCGCCCACCCGTCGGGAGCGGCCACGACGGTCACGGCCCCTTTGAGCAGCACGACGGCGCCGGTCGCCGCCGCGGTCTCGCGCGCAGCCACGACCCGGTCCGTCGGCGTGTGGCCGAGCCCGAGGGCCGCACGCAGCCGGGCGTGCTCACGGTCGTGCGGCGTCAGGATGCGCGGCGCGGTGGCCTCGGCGGCGAGATCGAGGGCCCCGGCGTCGACGACGACGGGATCGGTGTCGGACAGCAGGCCGCGCAGCGCCGCGGTGTCGGACTCGGTGCGGACGGCGGCATCCGTCCCCGATCCGATCACCCACGCCTGCACGCGGCCGTCCGCGGTCACGGTCTCGGGCCGGCGGGCGAGCACGAGCGACGTCGGGTGCTCGGGGCCGAGGTAGCGCACCATGCCGAGGCCGGTGCGCCAGGCGGCCTCGACGCCCAGCACCGCGGCACCGGGATACGCCTCGGACCCGGTGCGCATGCCCAGCACGCCTCGGGAATACTTGTCATCGGCGCCCGTCGGCCGCCGCAGGGCCCGCGCGGCGTCGGCCTGCGACCATGCCCGCAGCGAGTGAGACCGCTCCATGCCGTCACAGTACCGCTCCCCCGAACCCGGCCCGGAAGACCCCATGCCCCGACTGTTCTCCCCGATCACCCTCCGCGACGTCACGATCCGCAACCGCCTGTGGGTGTCGCCCATGTGCCAGTACAGCGCGGTGGACGGCGTGCCGCAGGAATGGCACCACACGCATCTCGCGCAGTTCGCGTCGGGAGGGGCGGGGCTGATCGTGGCGGAGGCGACCGCGGTGTCGCCCGAAGGGCGCATCTCGCCCGAGGACGTCGGACTGTGGACCGACGAGCAGCGCGACGCGTGGGCGCCGATCGTGGCGGCCATCCGTCGCCGTGGGGCGGTGGCCGGCGTCCAGCTCGCGCACGCGGGGCGCAAGGCCTCCACCTGGTCGCCGTTCTCCGGACGCCGCGGCTCGGTGCCGGCCGAGGAGGGCGGCTGGACCACCGTCGCACCCTCGGCGGACGCCTACGACGGCTACGCGGTGCCCGTCGCCCTCGACCTCGCGGGCATCGACCGCATCGTCGCCGCCTTCGCCTCGGCGGCCCGCCGCGCCGTCGACGCGGGATTCCAGGTGCTCGAGCTGCACGCGGCCCACGGCTACCTGCTGCACCAGTTCCTCTCGCCGCTGTCCAACCTCCGCGACGACGAGTACGGCGGCTCGCTGCGCAATCGCGCGCGGCTCCTTCTCCGCGTGCTGGAGGCGGTGACGGATGCCGCACCCGGCGTTCCGCTCATCGTGAGGTTCTCCGCCACCGACTGGGCGCCCGGCGGCTGGGACGCCGACGACACCGTCACGGTGGCGCGCTGGGCCGCCGAGCGCGGCGCGGACTTCTTCGACATCTCCAGCGGCGGCCTCGTCTCGCACCAGCGGCTCACGACGGGCCCCGGCTACCAGGTGGGCCTCGCGGCGCGCGTGCGCCGCGAGGCGGGTGTGCCGGTGAACGCCGTCGGCATGATCGACGACGCCGCCCATGCGGAGCGGGTGCTGGAGGAGGGGGCGGCCGACGCCGTCATGGCCGGACGCGAGTGGCTCCGCGATCCTCACTACGGCCTGCGGGCCGCCACCGAGCTCGGCGCCGACATCGACTACTGGCCCGCGCAGTACCTCCGGGCGCGGCCGGCCTCCTGACGGCGACGGCGCAGCCCCGGGATACCCGGGGCTCCGCCGCGCGTCAGAACCCGCGACGACGGGTCGCGTCCTGCACCTCGCCGATGAGCTCCTCGATGATGTCCTCCAGGAAGAGCACCGCGGTGGTCTCGCCGGCCTCGTTGCGCACCTGCGCGAGATGGCGGCCGGCCCGGCGCATGACGGCCAGGGCGTCCTCCAGGTCGGTGGTCTCGAGCACGGGCACCATGTGGTGGACGCGACGGGTCGTGATGGGGCGCGCGACGTCGGTGGCGGCATCCGGCCCCTCCGCCGCCCGCAGGATGTCCTTGAGGTGCACGTAGCCCAGCGGTGCACCCTCGCCGTCGACGATCACGTAGCGCGAGAAGCCGTGCTTGGCCACGGCGCGCTCGATCTCATCGGGCGTCGTCCGCTCGGGGAGCGTCACGAGCTGCGACAGCGGCACCGCCACCTCGGCGGCCTTCTTGTCGGTGAACTCGACGGCGGCGGCGACCGTTCCGGCCGCGTCGTCCAGCACGCCCTCGATGCGCGACTGATTGACGATCGTCGCGACCTCCTCGAGCGTGAACGTCGAGGCGGCCTCATCCTTCGGCTCGACGCGGAACAGCCGCACGATGTGGTTCGCGACCCAGTTCAGGGTCACGATCACCGGGTGGAAGAGCTTGGACACCCACACGAGCGGCGTGGCGAGCATGAGCACGGCGCGGTCGGGCACCGAGAACGCGAGGTTCTTCGGCACCATCTCGCCGAACACGACGTGCAGGTACGACACCAGCAGCAGGGCGATCGCGAACGCGACGCCGTCGACGACGGCCTCCGACCAGCCGGTGAGCCCGAGCGGCTCGGCGAGCAGGTGGTGGATGGCGGGCTCGGACACGTTCAGGATCAGCAGCGAGCAGATCGTGATGCCCAGCTGGCTGGTCGCGAGCATCAGCGTCGCGTGCTCCATCGCGTACAGCGCGGTCTTGGCCGAGCGGGACCCCTTCTCTGCCAACGGCTCGATCTGCGAGCGGCGGGCGGAGATGACGGCGAACTCGGCGCCGACGAAGAAGGCGTTGGCGATGAGCAGCACCACGAGCCATGCGATTCCGGCCCAGTCGTTCATCGACGCTCACCCCCTTCCGTCGTCGCCGCCGCGTGCGGCATCGGCGTCGGGACGAACCGCACCCGCTCCACGCGGCGTCCGGCCATGCGCTGCACCTCGAGGGTGCCGTCCTCGATCTCGACGGTGTCGCCGACGGCGGGGATGCGCTCGAGGACGCTCATGATGTAGCCGCCCACGGTGTCGTAGACGTCGCCCTCGGGGATGCGGATGCCGGTGCGATCGCGCACCTCGTCGGGGCGCAGCTCGCCGGGGAACACCACGGTGTCATCGACGCGGACGATGCCCGCGCGGCGCCGGTCGTGCTCGTCGAGCACCTCGCCGACGATCTCCTCGACCAGGTCCTCCAGCGTCACCACGCCCGCGGTGCCGCCGTACTCGTCGACCACGACGGCCATCTGGTAGCCGCGAGCGCGCAGCTCGGCGACGAGGACGTCGAGGTGCACCGCCTCGGGGAACCGCAGCGGCTCGGTCGCCAGCGCGGCGGCGGGCACGTCCGCGCGGCGCTCCCGCGGCACGCCGACGGCGGCCTTGAGGTGCACGATGCCGGTGATGTCGTCCATCGACTCGCCGTAGACGGGGAAGCGGCTGTGCCCGGTGCGGCGCGCGAGCTGGATGACGTCCTCCGCGGAGTCGTCCGCGGCCAGCGCATGGATGCTCGGGCGGGGCGTCATGACGTCGGCCGCGCTCAGGCGCGCGAAGGTGAGGCTGCGGTCGAGCAGCGACGCGGTGTCCTCCTCCAGCACGCCGGCGCTGGCGGAGCGGCGCACGAGGCTCGACAGCTCCTCGGCCGTCCGCGCGCCCGAGAGCTCCTCCTTGGGCTCGACGCCCATCGCCCGCAGCACGCCGTTCGCGCTGCCGTTGAGCACGACGATCGCCGGGCGGAACACCGTCGTGAACCCCACCTGGAAGGGCATGACCAGCTTCGCGGTCTGCCTCGGGATCGCCAGGGCGAAGTTCTTGGGGACCAGCTCGCCGATGATCATCGAGAACACGGTCGCGATCGAGACGCCGATGACCGCGGCGAGGGGCCGCGACACGCCCTCCGGGATGCCCCACGCGTCGAAGACCGGAGCGAGCAGGTTCGAGATCGCCGGCTCCATCGTGTAGCCGGTGAGCAGCGTGGTCAGCGTGATGCCCAGCTGCGCACTGGACAGATGCGTCGACGTGATGCGCAGCGCGCCGATGGTCATCGAGAGCCGCGACTCGCCGGCCGCCTGACGGGCCTCGAGGTCGGCGCGGTCGAGGTTCACCAGCGCGAACTCGCTCGCGACGAACAGCCCGGTGCCGATGGTGAGCAGGAGCCCCACGCCCAGCATGACGTAATCCATCACGCGCACCCCCTGTTCGGCCAGGAGTCAGGCCGGTGCATCCGGGAGTCGGGTCGGTGGGGCGATCGTCTGCAACTGGGGGGGTCGTCCATCGTGCCGCCAAGTCTACGACAGGGGTCCGGGCGCGGCCGCGGATCGCTCACGACGACGGGCCCCTGCGGTCGGCGGGCGCCCGTGTCAACCCCCTCCGCGACCGGGCGCGGGACTGCGCAGGCTGTGGGGATGACTGACACGAGCGCCGACCGGCAGACGGACCCCCGCAACGCTCCGCCACCCGAGCACCCCGACAAGCCCGACACGCCCCGCGAGATCGAGAAGCGCTCCTGGAAGTACGTCTTCGTCAAGACGGCCAGGGAGTTCTCAGCCGACGAGTGCACCGACATCGCCGCCGCGCTGACGTTCTACTCGGTCCTGGCGATCTTCCCCGGGCTCGTCGCCGTCTTCTCGATCTTCGGGCTCCTCGCCGGCAGCGGTGAGGCGACCGGCGCGATCATCGGCGTGGTCGAGAGCGTGTCACCCGAGGCGGCCGACGCGCTGCGCGGCCCGCTCGAGCAGGCGGCCGAGTCCCCCGCCGCCGGATGGGGCCTCGTGCTCGGCCTGCTGCTGGCGATCTGGTCGGCATCGGGCTACGTCGGGGCGTTCAGCCGCGCGATGAACCGGATCTACGAGATCCCGGAGGGCCGGCCCTTCTGGAAGCTGAAGCCGGCCCAGCTGCTGGTCACGGTCATCGGGGTGGCGCTGATCGTGGTGGCGCTCGTCATCCTCGTCGTCTCCGGCCCGGTGGCAGACGCCGTGGGCTCGGCGCTGGGCCTCGGCGAGGTGGCCACCACGGTGTGGTCGATCGTGAAGTGGCCGGTGCTCGCCCTCGTCGTCGTGCTGATGGTGGCGATCCTCTACTACGCGACGCCCAACGCGAAGCAGCCGAAGTTCCGCTGGATCAGCTTGGGGTCGCTGCTGGCGATCCTCACGCTCGTGGTGGCGTCGGCGGCGTTCGGCATCTATGTGGCGAACTTCTCGAACTACGACCGCACGTACGGCTCGCTCGCGGGGGTGATCGTCTTCCTGCTGTGGCTGTGGATCGCCAACATCGCGCTGCTGTTCGGAGCCGAGTTCGATGCCGAGCTCGAACGCGGGCGCCAGCTGCAGGCCGGGATCGAGGCGGAGGAGGACATCCAGCTGCCGCCCCGCGACACCCGCAAGAGCGACAAGGCCGCGCAGAAGGAGAAGAAGGACGTCGAGGAGGGCAGGCGCATCCGCCTGCAGCACGCGGACGACGACGACGAGTCGGCGCACACCGGCGGGAGCAGCGGCGAACGCTGAGGCCGGGACGGATGCCGCAGGCCGCGGCATCCGTCATCCCTCACCAGCTGACGGGAAGCGCCTTGCCCTCCTCGTACCCCGCCGCCGACTGCAGTCCCACCCGCGCGCGGTCGTGGAACTGCGCCACCGTCGCCGCGCCGGCGTAGGTGAAGGACGACCGCACTCCCGAGGTGATCATGTCGAGCAGGTCCTCCAGGCCCGGGCGCAGCGGGTCCAGGTAGATGCGTGACGACGAGATGCCCTCCGCGAAGAGCTCCTTGCGGGCCAGCTCGTACGGGTCGAGGCGTCCGAAGCGCTCATGCACGGCCTTGGTCGAGGCCATGCCCCACGACTCCTTGAAGGCGCGGCCGGCCTCATCGACCTGAAGCTCGCCGGGCGCCTCGATGGTGCCCGCGAACCACGATCCGATCATGACGGATGCCGCGCCCGCCGCGAGCGCCAGCGCGACGTCGCGGGGGTAGCGCACACCGCCGTCGGCCCACACGTGCGCGCCCATCATGCGGGCGGCCTCGGCCGTCTCGAGGACCGCCGAGAACTGCGGGCGGCCGACGGCGGTCATCATCCGCGTCGTGCACATGGCCCCCGGGCCCACCCCGACCTTCAGGATCGTGGCGCCGGCGGTCACGAGGTCGTGGACGCCCTCGGCGGTGACGATGTTCCCGGCCGCGATCGGCAGGCCGAGGTCGAGGTCGGCGACGGTGCGCAGCGCCTGCAGCATCCCCTCCTGATGGCCGTGGGCGGTGTCGAGCACGAGGACGTCGACGCCGGCGCCGGCCAGGGCTCGCGCCTTGGCCGCGACGTCTCCGTTGATGCCGACCGCCGCAGCGACGATCAGGCGGCCGGAGGCGTCCACGGCCGGGCGGTAGAGCGTCGAGCGCAGGGCGCTGCGGCGCGACAGCGTGCCGACGAGGTGTCCGTGGTGCAGGACCGCCACCAGCTCGGCGTCCGCGGCGACGATCACGTCGAACGCGTGGCGGGCGCTCTCGATGTCATCGGCGTCGACGGACGCGGCGCGCCCGCGCGCGAGGTCGCCGAGACGCGCATCGGGCAGCGCGGTGCCCAGGCGCGCCGCCGGCACGATGCCGAGGACGTCGTCGGCGTCGATCCGGCCGGCCGCGACCTCTGCCACCACGATGCCGTGCCCGTCGGTGGGCGGGAGCAGCCGCGCGGCGTCGGCGACGGTCGCGTCCGGCGGGAGGACCAGCGGCGTGTCCCAGGTGACGGGCTGCGCCTTGACCCAGCGGATAGCGGCGTCCAGCTCCTGCAGCGGCATGTCCTGCGGGAGCACGCCGAGTCCGCCCCGCCGCGCGAGCGTGGCGGCCAGGCGCGCGCCGGTGACGGAGTTCATGTTGGACGAGACGAGCGGGATCGTCGCGGTCGTCCCGTCGTGGGGGGCGAGGTCGACGTCGAGCCTGCTGGCGACGGCGGACCGGCGCGGGACGAGGAAGACGTCGGAATAGGTCAGGTCGACGTCGGGGGCTTCGCCGTAGAACTCCATGACCGCCAAGGGTAGTGACACTTCCTGTGCGGGTAATCGTTCGCATTCTTTCGGCTTCCGCACGGGCGGGGACCGGGACCGCCCGCGCGGACTGGGCTAGGCTTAACCCCACGCGTGCGCCGGCTCTGAGCCCCACGCGTATCCCAGAACTTCACCGATGAAAGCAGGCGATTCAGCGTGTCGAGCCAGGTGACGGGCGTCGGGGTTTCGAACGAGGGTGAGTTCGGAGCCAACGAGTGGCTCGTCGAGGAGCTGTACGAACAGTTCAAGATCGACCGGAACTCCGTCGACAAGGCATGGTGGCCCGTTCTCGAGGCCTACCACCCCGCCGACGGCGCGGCACCGACGGCCCCCGCTGCGGCGCCGGCCGCACCCGCGCAGGCCGCGGCGGCCACGGCACCCGCGGCCGCTGCTGCTCCGGCACCCGCGGCACCGGCGCCTGCCGCCGCTCCCGCGGCGCCGCAGCCGGCGGCGGAGCCCCGCCCGGTGACGGCGCCCATCCCCGTCATCGGCAACCAGCCGGTGGCGCGCACGACGGCGAGGCCCGCCGCCCCGCAGCCGATTCCGGCGCAGGCGCCCAAGGCGCAGCCGTCGTCGGCGGACGGCGAGGCCGAGGCCGACGTCGTCACGGCGCTGAAGGGCCTGCCCAAGACGCTTGCGGCGAACATGGACGAGTCGCTCACGGTGCCCACGGCCACCAGCGTGCGCACCGTCCCGGCGAAGCTGATGATCGACAACCGCATCGTCATCAACAACCACATGGCCCGCACGCGCGGCGGCAAGGTGAGCTTCACCCACCTCATCGGCTGGGCGATCATCCAGACGCTCAAGGAGTTCCCGAGCCAGAACGTCTTCTACGCCGAAGTCGACGGCAAGCCCTCCGTGGTTGCGCCGGCGCACATCAACCTCGGCATCGCGATCGACCTCCCCCGTCCCGACGGCAGCCGTGCCCTGCTCGTGCCCAGCATCAAGCGCGCCGAGCAGCTCTCGTTCAACGAGTACCTGACCACGTACGAGGACCTGGTCGGCCGTGCTCGCGGCAACAAGCTGACCGCGGCCGACTTCCAGGGGACGACGATCTCGCTGACCAACCCCGGCGGCATCGGCACGGTCCACTCCGTGCCGCGCCTGATGAAGGGTCAGGGCTGCATCGTGGGCGCCGGCGCCCTCGAGTACCCCGCCGAGTTCCAGGGCGCGAGCGACAAGACGCTCAACGAGCTCGCGATCGGCAAGACGATCACGCTCACGAGCACCTACGACCACCGCGTGATCCAGGGCGCCGGGTCGGGCGAGTTCCTCAAGAAGGTGCACGAGCTGCTCATCGGGCAGCGCGGCTTCTACGAGGACATCTTCTCGGCGCTGCGCATCCCCTATGCGCCGATCCACTGGGCGCCCGACATCAACGTCGACCTCGCCGAGCGCGTCGACAAGCAGGCGCGCGTCCAGGAGCTCATCAACTCCTTCCGCGTGCGCGGTCACCTGATGGCCGACATCGACCCGCTCGAGTACGTCCAGCGCACCCACCCCGACCTCGAGATCGAGAGCCACGGACTGACCTTCTGGGACCTGGACCGCGAGTTCGTCACGGGCGGCTTCGGCGGCAAGCGCCAGATGAAGCTGCGCGACATCCTGGGCGTGCTCCGCGACTCATACTGCCGCACGATCGGCATCGAGTACATGCACATCCAGGACCCGGTGCAGCGCGCGTGGTTCCAGCAGAACGTCGAGGTCAAGTACCAGAAGCCGGGCCACGACGAGCAGCTGCGCATCCTCGACAAGCTCAACCAGGCCGAGGCGTTCGAGACGTTCCTGCAGACCAAGTACGTCGGGCAGAAGCGCTTCAGCCTCGAGGGCGGCGAGTCGCTGATCCCGCTCCTGGACGAGATCCTCCAGGGCGCCGCCGAGGCGGGCCTGGACGGCGCCGCGATCGGCATGGCGCACCGCGGCCGCCTGAACGTCCTGACCAACATCGCCGGCAAGACCTACGGGCAGGTGTTCCGCGAGTTCGAGGGCTCGGTCGCCATCGGGTCCAAGAGCGGCTCGGGCGACGTGAAGTACCATCTCGGCACCGAGGGCACCTTCGTCGCCGACAACCAGGCGGAGCTCCCCGTCTACCTCGCCGCCAACCCGTCGCACCTCGAGACCGTCGACGGCGTGCTGGAGGGCATCGTGCGGGCCAAGCAGGACCGCAAGCCCATCGGCAGCTTCACCTGGCTCCCGATCCTGGTCCACGGCGATGCGGCCTTCGCCGGCCAGGGCGTCGTGGTCGAGACCCTGCAGATGTCCCAGCTGCGCGCCTACCGCACCGGCGGCACCGTGCACGTCGTGGTGAACAACCAGGTCGGCTTCACGACCACCCCGGTCGACGCCCGCACCTCGGTCTACGCCACCGACGTCGCCAAGACGATCCAGGCGCCGATCTTCCACGTGAACGGCGACGACCCCGAGGGCGTCACCCGGGTCGCGCAGCTGGCCTTCGCCTACCGCGAGCGGTTCCACCGTGATGTCGTCATCGACCTCGTCTGCTACCGCCGCCGCGGTCACAACGAGGGCGACGACCCGTCGATGACGCAGCCGCTCATGACGAACCTCATCGAGGCGAAGCGCTCGGTCCGCCGGCTGTACACCGAGGCCCTCGTCGGCCGCGGCGACATCACCGAGGAGGAGTACGAGAAGGCCAAGCAGGACTTCCAGAGCCGCCTCGAGGTCGCCTTCGCCGAGACGCACGCCGCGGAGACCGGCTCCTCGCCCGTCGTCGTCCCCGATGAGGTCACCGTCGCCGTCGCCGGCGAGCCGGAGACGACCGGGGTCGCGCGCGAGATCGTGAACCTCATCGGCGACACGTTCGTCAACAAGCCGGAGGGCTTCACCGTCCACAACAAGCTCCAGCAGCTGCTCGACAAGCGGCTCGACATGAGCCGCAACGGCTCGATCGACTGGGGCTTCGGCGAGCTGCTGGCCTTCGGGTCGCTCCTGCTGGAGAAGACGAACGTGCGCCTGGCCGGCCAGGACTCCCGCCGCGGCACGTTCGTGCAGCGCCACGCCGTCCTGCACGACCGGGCCAACGGGCAGGAGTGGATCCCGCTCGCCAATCTGTCGGGCGACCAGGGCAAGTTCTACGTCTACGACTCGTTCCTCAGCGAGTACGCGGCGATGGCGTTCGAGTACGGGTACTCCGTGGAGCGCGCCGACTCGCTCGTGCTGTGGGAGGCCCAGTTCGGCGACTTCGCCAACGGGGCGCAGTCGGTGATCGACGAGTTCATCTCCTCGGCCGAGCAGAAGTGGGGCCAGCAGTCGAGCGTCGTTCTGCTGCTCCCCCACGGCTACGAGGGCCAGGGCCCCGACCACTCGTCCGCACGCATCGAGCGCTACCTCCAGATGTGCGCGCAGGACAACATGACCGTTGCCCGCCCGTCGACCCCGGCCTCGTACTTCCACCTGCTGCGGCGCCAGGCGTACGCGCGCCCGCGTCGTCCGCTGGTCGTGTTCACGCCGAAGGCCATGCTGCGCCTGCGGGGTGCGACGAGCCCGGTCGACGACTTCCTGACCGGCCGCTTCGAGCCCGTGCTGGACGACGAGCGCGGGATCGACAAGTCGGCCGTGAAGCGGGTGCTGCTGCACGCCGGCAAGATCCACTGGGACCTGCGGGCGGAGCTCGAGAAGAACCCCAATCCCGAGATCGCGCTCGTGCGCCTCGAGCAGTTCTACCCCGCTCCCGTCACCGAGCTGAACGCCGTCATCGACTCCTACCCGGACGCCGAGCTGGTGTGGGTGCAGGACGAGCCCGAGAACCAGGGCGCGTGGCCGTTCATCGCGCTGGAGCTGGTGAAGCACCTCGGCGGTCGCACCATCAGCCGCGTCTCCCGCTCGTCCGCCGCCTCGACGGCGACCGGGTCGCCGAAGGTGCACGCCGCCGAGCAGGCGAAGATCATGCAGAAGGCGCTGACGCTCTAAGGCCGGCTGCGCCGACCGGCCCTGGACGCCCCTCAGCTGAGCGGGGAGGTTCAGGGCCGGTCTGCGCCTGCCCTAGGGAGAACGCTCGATGTCGCCTGGGCATCCGCCGGACCTACAGTGACAGGGGTTCCTCACCTGCGCTCACCGGGGACGACCGCACCATCCACCCGTGGAACCCGGGAGGAAGCAATCATGTCCATCAAGCGCATCTCCATCGCCCTGGCGGCTGCCGCGGCTGCGGTGCTGCTCGTCGGGTCGCCCGCCTACGCGGGCAACGCCCACTTCATCGGCAACCACACCAGCGCGTCGCTGGACGGGACGAGCCTCGTCGTGGAGTTCAAGGAGGCGGGCCTCGAGTCCGGATCCGTGGAGACGGTGACGGCCTCGGCCCATCTGACCGCGACGTACCAGTGCATCAACAACGGCGGCTCCAACCCCGCCGACCCGAAGAAGACCACGATCGACAGCGAGGTCACGCAGAGCGGCGAGTTCACGGCGACCAAGAACGGCCAGCTCGTGGGCTCCCTGACACTGTCGATCCCGGCTGCCGACACCGTTCTGGACTGCCCGAACGGACAGACGGCGACTCTCACCGCCGGCGCGTGGTCAGGCATCACGATCACCGATGAGACCAGCGGGGCCTTCGCCATGGTGGCGGGCTCGTTCTCGTTCGGAGCCCCGGTCGGCCACGGCGGTGGCAAGAACTGATCCCTGATCACCGGACGGACGGGGAGACGGCGACGCCCCCCGTTCGTCCGGCGCATGCCGTCAGAGCGGGTCGACGCCGGCGCGGGCGAACGCGGCGGCTGCGGCATCCGTCGACTCGATCCGGTCAGACTCGACGAGCCCCAGGCGCGTGCGTCGGTCGAGCAGGTCGTCGACGCTCATCGCACCCTCGACCATGACGCCCCATTGGAGTTCCTGGGCCGTCACCCCGCGCGCCGCGCCGGAGCCGTCCGGGAGCGCGGCCGCATACGGCGCCTCGGCGCCATACCGCCGCACGAGGCGCGCCGGCGCCGCGATCTCCGCCAGCCGATGCCGCGGCCACGCGCCGACGAGAGGGATCGCAGCGGTCCGCGAGGGCCGCGCGGGGAGGGACGGGTCACGCCGGATGACGGCATCGACGGCGTCCTCGGCCATGCGCCGGTACGTGGTGAGCTTGCCGCCGACGATGCTCAGCACCCCCGTCGCGGACTCGATGATCGCGTGCCGGCGCGAGAGGTCGCTGGTGTCGCCGGGCTCGCCTGCCAGAAGCGGTCGCAGCCCCGCGAACGTCGCGAGGACGTCGGTGCGCTCGAGCGGGTCGGCCAGGACGGTGTTGACCGTGCCGAGGAGCATCTCGATCTCCGCGTCGGTGGCGTGTGCGATCTCGGGGACCGGCCCGTCCACCGGGACGTCGGTGAGACCGATGTAGGTGCGTCCGTGCGGTGCGGGCAGCGTGAACACGAAGCGGCTCGTCGAGCCCGGGATGGGCACCGTGAGCGAGACGTCCGAGCCGCCCAGGCGCTCGGTCGACACCACGAGGTGCGTGCCACGACTGGGTTGCAGGCGCACGTCGGGATCGAGCCCGCCCGCCCACACGCCGGTCGCGCTCACCACGGCCCGCGCGCGCAGGGTCAGCTCCGTGCCGGTCACGAGGTCGCGGAGGCGGGCGTCGCCGCCGGTCGCCGAGGTCGCCTCGACGCGGGTGAGGACGGATGCGCCGTACCCGGCGGCCGTCCGCGCCACCGCCACGACCAGCCGTGCGTCATCGATGAGCTGGCCGTCCCAGCCGCGCACGCCGCCGCGAAGTCCATCGGCGCGGACCGCGGGCGCCAGTCGCCGCGTCGTCCCCGGCCCGATCGCTCCCGGCCCGGGCAGCAGGGCGCCCGGCGTGCCGACGGTCCGCCGCAGCCCGTTGCCGAGTTCGTAGCCGAGTCCGAGGTAGGCGCCGCGCGCAAGGTGCCCCGGCTCGTGCAGCGGCACCACCTGCGCGAGGGCGCGCGTGAGGTGGGGAGCGGTCCGCGTCATGAGGATGTGCCGCTCCAGCGCGCTCTCGCGCGCGATGCCGATCTGACCGGACGCGAGGTATCTGAGGCCCCCGTGCACGAGCTTCGAGCTCCAGCGGCTGGTGCCGTGGGCGAGGTCACCGCGCTCGACCAGCACCGTGCGAAGCCCTCGGCTCGCGGCATCCAGGGCGATGCCGGCACCGGTGATGCCGCCGCCGATCACCAGGACGTCGATCTCGCGACTCCCGGAGAGCGCGTCGAGCTCCTTCGCGCGGCGCGATGCCGTGAGCGCCGAGGGGGAGGGCGTCCGGCCGAGGATGAGCGGCGTCATCGCGCACCCCGGGGCGAGAGGTAGCCGTGCACCGCGTGCGCGAGCTCGGTGCGCCACGCCTCGTCGGGAAGCCACTCGGCCACCAGCGGCGCCGACTGCACCGCGGACTGCGCGATGAGGAGCAGCATCGCAGCCTGCTTATCCGGGTCTCCGTCGCGCACGAACCCACGGCGCTGGCCGTCGGCGATGCGCCGCGCGGTCTCGCCGTGGATGGCGCGCTGGCTCGTGCCGAGCCGGTCGAGGATGTAGCGCGCGAACAGCTCGGGATCGGTGTCGCGCAGGCGGTCCACCAGCGGCAGCCGGCGGACCCGGTCGGCGGTCCCGACGAGCAGGGCCACGAGAGCCTCGAGATCATCGGCCCGCTCCCGGCCGGCGGGCAGCGTGGCAAGCAGCTCCCGGGTAACGAGCGCCGCGAACACCGCCTGGGCGTCGGGCCAGTACCGGTAGAGCGTCTGACGGGAGATCCCGCAGCGGCGGGCGATGTCGGATGCCGTCGTCCGCCGGATCCCGTGCTCCAGCACTTCCGCCAGCGCGGCGTCGAGGATCGCGCTCTCGGTGTCGGACACTCCGTCGGCCATGTGACAACCATACAGAATGTGTCATACTGTCGCCATGGCTGCGACGGCGCACACCGACTCCGCGACCCCCGCGAGCCCGATCGCCCGTCCGGCGCCCCGCCCCCGTGGCGACTGGGACGCGTGGGGCTCCCAACCCGCCCGGCTCCCCGCGGCGGCGAAGGCGATCGTGGCGACGCTGCTCCCCGGCAAGGCGCACCCCGTCCCCCGTCGGCAGGTCCCCGAGCTGACCCCGTCCCTCATCTCCGACGCCGACCTCGGCGCGCTCGCGGACGTGGTGGGGGTGCATCACGCGTCGCGCGCCGACGCCGTGCGGCTGCTGCACCTGGGCGGCAAGAGCACACCCGACCTCCTCCACCGCCGGATGGACGGACTGCAGAACGCGCCCGACGCCGTCGTATCCCCCGCCGATCACGACCAGATCGCCGCGGTGCTGAGAGTGTGCGACGACCGCGGCATCGCCGTCGTCCCGTTCGGCGGAGGCACGTCGGTCGTCGGAGGCGTCGAGCCGGAGCGCGGCGAGCACGCCGCGGTCATCGCGCTCGACCTGTCGCGCACCGCCGCCCTCCTCGCGCTCGACGAGGTGTCGCTGCTGGCCTGCTTCGGCGCGGGCACCACGGGTCCGCAGGCGGAGGAGCTGCTCGGTGCCCGCGGCTTCACGCTCGGCCACTTCCCGCAGAGCTTCCCGTACGCCTCGCTCGGCGGCTTCGCGGCGACGCGGTCGAGCGGTCAGGCCTCGCGCGGCTACGGCCGCTTCGACGATCTCGTGCACGCCCTGCGGATCGCGACGCCGGCGGGCGACCTCGATCTGGGCCGCTCTCCGGCGAGCGCCGCCGGTCCCGATCTGCGGGAGCTCTTCCTCGGATCCGAAGGGGCCTTCGGGGTGCTCACCGAAGTCACCGTGCGCATCCGCCCGCTTCCGGGGGCCACGGCGTACCGGGCGTGGTCGTTCCCCGACTTCGCGACGGGGACGGCGGCGCTCCGCGAAGCCACGCAGCGCGGCATCCGACCCACCGTGCTGCGGCTGAGCGATGAGACCGAGACGCGCGTGAACGCGGCGATGGGCGGGCACCTCACCCGGATGCGCGGATGCCTCGCCATCGCCACCTTCGAGGGGGCGACCCTCGAAGAGGCGGAAGCCGCGCGCGATGCGCTGGACACGGTCTTCGCCGCTCACGGTGCGACCTCGCGCGGCGAGGATCCGGCCCGCTCATGGGAGCGCGGGCGCTTCTCCTCCCCCGCGCTGCGCGACACGCTCATGGACACCGGCGTGCTGGCCGAGACGCTCGAGACGGCGACGACGTGGGCGAACCTGCCGGCGCTCAAGCGGGCGGTGACCGATGCCCTGAGCGCGAGCCTCACCGCCTCGGGCACCAAGCCGGTCGTGCTGTGCCACATCTCGCACGTGTACCCGGCGGGTGCGTCGCTCTACCTCACCGTCATCGCCGCGCTCGGCGAGGATCCCCAGGCGCAGTGGAAGACGGCGAAGGATGCCGCATCCCGGGCGATCGGCCACGCGAACGGCACCATCACGCACCATCACGCCGTCGGCCGGGACCATCGCCCCTACCTCGCGACGGAGATCGGCCCGCTCGGCGTCGAGCTGCTGCGCGCCGTCAAGGCCGTACTGGACCCCCGCGGCATCATGAACCCGGGCGCGCTCGTCGCCCCGCGCAGCGACACCGGCGCATGAAGGTCGCGCTCCTGGTCAACCCGGCGGCCCGCGCCGGCGCGCACACCGGCGCGACGAGCACCGCCGCCGAGCGCCTCCGCACGCACGGGGTGCAGACGACGGTCCTGAGCGGCGGCAGCGCCGCCGAGTCATCCGCCCTGCTGCGGGCGGCCCTGGACGCCGGCGTCGACGCGGTCGCCGTCGTCGGGGGCGACGGGACCGTCAACCTCGCCATCCAGGAGGTGGCCGGCACCGGCGTCCCGCTCGGCATCGTGCCCTCGGGCACGGGCAACGACTTCGCGGCGATGCTCGGGCTGCGCGAGCTCGACGCGCGGGCGGCCGCCGACGCGATCGCCGGTGGCCTCACGCGGCGGGTGGATCTCGCGCGCGTGACCCGCGGCGACGGATCGACGCAGTACTTCGGGACGGTCCTGGCAAGCGGCTTCGACTCCAAGGTCAACGACCGCGCCAACGCGATGCGCTGGCCCAGAGGCGGCTCGCGCTACGACATCGCGATCCTCGTCGAGTTCCTCACCCTCGCCGGCATCCCGTACGAGGTCGACGTCGAACTCGCCGACGGCACCCGCGAGCAGATCCGCGGCGACCTCGTGATGGCGACCGTCGGCAACGGTCGCACCTACGGCAGCGGCATCCCGATCTGCCCGGACGCCGATCCCGCCGACGGTCTGCTCGACGTCCTGCTGGTGCGGCCCGCCGGACGGCTGCGCCTGCTCCGGCTCCTGCCGCGCGTGTATCGCGGCACGCACACCACGGTGCCCGAGGTCTCGGTACGCCGCGCGAGGTCGGTGCGCCTGTCGTCGCCCGGTGTCACCGCGTACGCGGACGGCGACCCGATCGGCGCTCTTCCGCTGTCGGTGGATGTCGTGCCGGCGGCGCTCACGGTCTTCACGCCCGCACCAGCCTCCTGACCGGACCTCGGGCGATAACTGCTCGCGCCGTCCGTCAGTGCGCGGCCTGGACCGCCCGCAGTCGGGCCAGCACCTGGTCACGCAGCTCCTCGGGAGCCGTCTCCTTGCAGGCGCGTGCGACCACCTCGGTCAGCGTGCGCGCGACCAGCGCCTCGTCGCGGCATCCCGCGCAGTGCTCCAGGTGCTCGGCGATGTCGCTGTGCTCGGTCTTGCAGACCTCGTTGCGCAGGTACTCCTCGAGGTCGCGCCGCGCCTTCTCGCAGCCGCAGTCGGTCATTTCGTGCTCCTTGTGGCGGCGGTGGTGATGCCGCGCTCTGTTGCGTAGTCGGCCAGCAGCTCACGAAGCATGCGCCTGCCGCGGTGCAGGCGGCTCATGACCGTGCCGATCGGGGTCTTCATGATGTCGGCGATCTCCTGGTAGGCGAAGCCCTCGACGTCTGCGAGGTACACCGCCAGCCGGAAGTCCTCCGGGATGGACTGCAGCGCGTCCTTGACGACCGAGGCCGGCATGCGGTCGATCGCCTCCGCCTCGGCGGAGCGGGTGCTCGTCGCGGTGGTCGACTCGGCGCCGCCGAGCTGCCAGTCCTCGAGCTCGTCGATCGTGCCCTGGTAGGGCTCGCGCTGCTTCTTGCGATAGGTGTTGATGTACGTGTTGGTGAGGATGCGGTAGAGCCACGCCTTGAGGTTGGTGCCCTGGGTGAAGGTCTTCCACGACGCGAACGCCTTGACGAAGGTCTCCTGCACCAGGTCGGCGGCATCCGCGGGGTTGCGTGTCATGCGCATGGCCGCCGCGTACAGCTGGTCCATGAAGGGCAGCGCCTGCTCTTCGAACTGCGCGCGCGGGTCCTGCACCTGGTCGGTCTGACCGGCGTGGTCGATCGAGTCGCTCATCACGCGCCAGTCTACGGTGGCGGGTTGCGGACCGCCCGAGACGTCGGGTGAGGGTGCCTCGATGTCGAGGCGGTCGAGAGTGGCGAACATCCGGCTCCGCTCGGTGGGTGGACTCACGACGGCTGGCCCCGCATTACGCGGCGGATCAGAAGCCGTTCAGTAGGGTAGAACCCGATGACAGTCGACGGGTATTCCCCCACCTCCGCGCCGATCGAGCGCGGCCACTGGCGTGCCCCCGTCGCGGACGGTCCGCTGCACGCGACGGTGACCGTTCCCGGGTCCAAGTCGCTGACCAATCGCGAGCTCGTGCTGGCCTCGCTCGCCGACGCGCCGAGCAGGCTGATCGCACCGCTGCACTCCGACGACTCCGCCCGGATGATCGACGCGCTGCGCTCGCTCGGCGTCGGCATCGAGCGCGTCGAGGGCACGGGCATGTACGGCCCCGACATCGAGGTGACGCCCGTGTGGCCGCTCCGCGGCGACACCGAGGTGGATTGCGGGCAGGCGGGCACCGTCATGCGGTTCGTCGCCGGCCTCGCCGGCTTCGGGCGCGGCGACGTGACCCTCACCGCGCACGAGAGCGCGCTGCACCGGCCGATGGGGGCGATGATCACCGCACTGCGCGACGTCGGCGTCGACATCGACGACGGCGGCCGCTGGGCCCTGCCCTTCATCGTGCGCGGGCACGGTCACGTGCGCGGCGGCGAGGTGACGATCGACGCCGGCGCGTCCAGTCAGTTCGTCTCGGGGCTGCTGCTGGCCGCGCCCCGGTTCGACGTCGGCCTCCAGCTCAAGCACGCCGGCAGCCGCCTGCCCAGCATCCCCCACATCGACATGACGGTCGAGGCGCTCGGGCATCGCGGCGTGCACGTCGAGCGCCCCGGCGTGGGCGAGTGGATCGTGCCCGCGGGCCCGATCCGCGGCAAGGACGTGGCGATCGAGCCCGACCTCTCCAACGCGGCGCCGTTCCTCGCGGCGGCGATGGTCGCGGGCGGCTCGGTGTCGGTCACCGGCTGGCCGGCGCACTCCACGCAGCCCGGCGCGATGCTCACCGAGATCCTCTCCCTCATGGGTGCCCGCGTCGTCCGCCGCGGCGGCGCGCTGACCGTCACCGCCGGCCCGGCCATCCAGGGCGTCGATCTGGACCTGTCGGCCGCGGGCGAGCTCACCCCGACGATCTTCGGCCTCGCCGCCTTCGCGGAGTCGCCGTCCACGCTGCACGGGATCGGCCACATCCGCGGCCATGAGACCGATCGCATCGCGGCCCTCGTGTCCGAGCTGCGGCGCCTCGGCGGAGAGGCGGAGGAGCTCGCCGACGGCATCCGCATCACACCGCGGCCGCTGCACGGCGGCACCTGGCACGCGTACCACGACCACCGCATGGCGACCACAGGAGCGCTCATCGGCCTCGCCGTCCCGGGCGTCGAGGTCGACGACATCGGCACGACGGCCAAGACGATGCCCGAGTTCCCCCACATCTGGCAGCGGATGCTCGAGGGCCGGCACGCCGACGGCGGCCGGCCGGAGGAGACGATGCGCGCGTCGTGAGACGGCGCGCGCAGGGCCCGCACAGCGATCGGGATGACACGGTGAACCGACCCAGGACGACGGCATGAGCTGGCTCGACGACCTCGACGAGGACGACGAGCCGGAGTTCGACGAGGCCGACGTGCGGGTGCGCCCGAACCCGAAGGCGAACCGCCCGCGCACCAAGCGGCGCCCGGCGCACAGCGACGCGCGGATCGCGCGCGTGCTCGGCGTGGACCGCGGCAGGTACACCGTGCTCGTCGACGAGGACCTGCCCGACGAGCGCACGGTGCTCGCCACCCGGGCGCGCGAGCTGCGCAAGACCCCGATCGTCACGGGCGACCGCGCGCGCGTGGTGGGCGACGCGTCGGGCGACGACGGCACCCTGGCGCGCATCGTGGGCATCGAAGAGCGCACGTCGCTGCTGCGGCGCAGCGCCGACGACACCGACCAGGTCGAGCGCGTCGTCGTCGCCAACGCCGACCAGATGCTCGTGGTCGTCGCCGCCGCCGACCCCGAACCCCGCCCGCGGCTCGTCGACCGCTACCTGGTGGCCGCGCTGGATGCCGGCATCCGCCCTCTCCTCGTCGTCACCAAGACCGACCTCGCCGACCCTGCCGCGTTCCTCGCCCACTTCGAGGGCCTCGACCTCGAGGTGTTCGCCAGCGGAAAGGAGGAGATGCCGCTGGACCGGATCGGCGCGGCCCTGGCCGGCCACTCGACCGTGTTCGTCGGGCATTCCGGCGTGGGCAAGTCCACGCTCGTGAACGCGCTCGTCCCCGATGCGCGGCGCGCCACCGGGCACGTCAACGTCGTGACCGGGCGCGGGCGCCACACCTCCAGCTCCACGGTGTCGCTGCGCTACCGCGGCGAGAGCGGCAGCGGCTGGGTCATCGACACCCCCGGGGTGCGCTCGTTCGGACTCGGGCACGTCGACCCGGCGAACATCCTCCGCGCCTTCACCGACCTCGCCGAGGTGGCCGAGGAGTGCCCTCGCGGCTGCACGCACCTCCGGGATGCCCCCGACTGCGCGATCGTCGAAGCGGTCGACGAGGGGCGACTCGGTCCCGGCGGCCCGGCGCGACTCGATTCGCTGCAGCGGCTGCTGGAGACGTTCGCGAAGAAGGCGCAGGAGCCCGGCGCCTGAGGCACGACGGGCCGCCGCCTAGAGTGGACAGGTGACCACGACGCGCCTCGAACCCGGCTCCCTCGCCCCCGCCTTCACCCTCGTCGACCAGGACGACCGTGCCGTGGACCTCGAGGACCTCCGCGGCGGCCGGGTCATCCTCTTCTTCTACCCCGAGGCGATGACGCCCGGCTGCACCAAGGAGGCGTGCGACTTCCGCGACAGCCTCGCACCGCTGCAGGCCGCCGGCTACACCGTCCTCGGTGTCTCGCGGGACCAGCCCGAGAAGCTCCGGCGGTTCCGCGAGCGCGATGGCCTCACCTACGGTCTGCTGAGCGACCCGGACCACGCGGTGCACGAGAAGTACGCGGTGTGGGGCGAGAAGGTGAACTACGGCAAGACGTTCATGGGCGTCATCCGCTCGACGTTCGTCATCGACGAGGAGGGCCGGATCGCGCACGCGCTGTACAACGTGCGCGCCACCGGGCACGTGTCGCGCCTGCGGACGACGCTCGGAGTCTGAGACCGGATCAGCGCGACGCGCATCGGCGCGATCGCGGGTCAGCGCGAGGCCGCTCCCGGCGCGTCGCCGTCCGCTCCATCGGCGCCTCGCGCCTGGCGTCCGGCATCCCGCACGGCCAGCACGAGCAGCACCAGCACCACGACGGCCGGCACGGCGAGGGCCAGGGCGAGCCCGGGGACCGCGAACGCCCCGGTCGCGGCGCCGAGCGCGACGGCGAGGATCAGCAGCTGCGTGACGATGCCGCCGGAGCGCCCCCACGACTGCCCCCGCCAGATGGCGGCCGCGAACGCCAGCACCGCCACGGCGCCGACGAGGGTGAGCACGACGAGCGCGATCGCGCTCTCGATCGAGCCGGTGTCGCCGCCGACGATCGCCGCGATCTCCCCGACGGTCAGCGCCGCGATGCCGAGACCCTCCAGACCCACGAGCACCGCCGCGATCCTTCCGGACAGGTTTGTCCGCATTCTCCGTCGACTCCTCTTCCACACGTCAGGCGTTTGTGCGAAACCTCCAGGTCAGAGGGGGAACACTCAGCCGGTTCCACATAAACCCGCCGATCAACCCTTGATTCAGGTAAACCGCTATGGGACGATTGGTGAAGCCGTGTGCTCCCACAGCGACGTGGGGCGAGTGATCTCGCACATCCCACAGGGTATCCGACCCGAACGGATCCCAAGCCCCACCCCCTCTCACAAGGAGCACCACCATGGACTGGCGCGACAAGGCCGCCTGCCTGACCGTCGACCCCGAGCTGTTCTTCCCCGTCGGGAACACCGGACCTGCCGTCGATCAGATCGAGAAGGCCAAGTCGGTGTGCGCACGCTGCACCGTCACCGAGATCTGCCTGCAGTACGCCCTCGAGACCGGACAGGACTCGGGCGTGTGGGGCGGTCTCTCCGAGGACGAGCGCCGCGCCCTGAAGCGCCGGGCCGCCCGCGCGCGCCGCGCCAGCTGACACAGCGCCCGAATCGAGCGGATGCCGCAGCCGCGGCATCCGCTCTCCTGTGCGCGCTCGGTTACCCAAGCCCGGCGGTCCGGCTCCTACCTCGCTGCCCCCGTCGCGACCGGAGCCGCGTCAGCGCTCGCCGGCGCCCGTACTGCTCCGGCCCGCGTCGACGATGTACCGCAGCGGGATCTCGATCGTCACCTCGGTGCCGCTGCCCATGATGGTGTGCCAGTCGATGGTGCCGCCGAGCTCGCCCTGGATGAGGGTGCGGACGATCTGGGTGCCCAGGCCCCGCCCGACCTGCCCTTCGGGCAGCCCCGACCCGGTGTCGCGCACCCGCACCTCGAGCCGCTCCTCGTCGCGCTCGGCGACGATCTCGACGTCGCCCTCCTGACCTGCCAGGCCGTGCTCGACCGCGTTGGTCACCAGCTCGGTCAGCGCCAGCGCGAGCGGCGTCGCGTACTCGCTCGGCAGCGTTCCGAACCGGCCGGACGAATGGGTCTTGGCACGGGTGTTGGGAGCGGCGGCCACCTCGGCGACGAGCTTGAGCACCCGCGCGAACACCTCGTCGAAGTCGACGTTCTGCGCCAGTCCCTCCGAGAGGGTGTCGTGCACGACCGCGATCGCCGACACGCGGCGCATCGCCTGGGTGAGCGCCTCGCGCGCCTCCTCGGAGTGCGAGCGGCGCGCCTGGATGCGCAGCAGCGAGGCGACGGTCTGCAGGTTGTTCTTGACGCGGTGGTGGATCTCGCGGATCGTCGCGTCCTTGGTGATGAGCTCCTGCTCCTGGTGGCGGATCTCGGTCACGTCGCGGCAGAGCACGATGGCGCCGATGCGCGTGCCGTGATCGCGAAGCGGGATCGTGCGCAGCGACACGGTGACGCCGCGCGCCTCGAGGTCGGTGCGCCAGGGCGCGCGCCCGGTCACCACGACCGGGAGCGACTCGTCGAACTGACGCTTGCCGGGGAGGATCTGCGTCACGACCTCCACGAGCGACTCGCCTTCGAGCTCGTCCTCGAAGCCCAGCCGGTTGAACGCCGACAGGGCGTTCGGGCTCGCGAACGTCGTGACCCCGTCGACGTCGAGACGGATCAGACCGTCGGAGGCGCGCGGAGCGCCGCGGCGCGGCGACGTCGGCGCCGACAGGTCCGGGAAGTCACCCGAGGCGATCATGCCGAACAGGTCGTCGGCGCATTCGTTGAACGTGATCTGCTGGCGGGAGGGCGTGCGCGCCTCGCCGAGGTTGGTGTGACGGGTCAGCACTCCCACCACGCTCAGCTGACCGCCCTGCTGGCGGGCCACCGGCACGGCGCGCACGCGGGTGGGGGTCTCCTCGAACCAGTCCGGCGAGGCGGAGTCGACGATGCGGCCGCTGTGGAACGCCTCCCGCACCTGCGTGCGCCACTGCGGGCGCACGCGGTCGCCCACGATGTCGCGGTAGAAGAGGGTCGCCGCGCCGCTCGGGCGGGTGTGGGCGACGGCGACGAACGAGTCGTCCGACGTGGGCACCCACAGCACGATGTCGGCCGACGCCAGGTCGGCGAGGAGCTGGCCGTCCCCCGCAAGACGATGAAGCCACTCCACGTCGTCCTCGCTGGAGCGGCCCTGGGCGTAGACGAGATCGCTGAGGGTCGACACGGACCTAGCCTAGAGCGCGCGCGTCGGACCGTCGGTGCGCCGCGGCAGCTCGCGCCGAGCCGGCGCCGCGGGAGCGACGGATGCCGCGCCCCGGCGTCCTCTCGGGCGCTCCTGCCGCGGGAGTGGGCACGACGGCCTCTCCGGCGAATCGCCGCAGGCCCAGGACCAGCGGCGACTTCGGTGCGACCTCGGCGATCGGCCGGCCCGCGAGGATCGCCGCGTCCGCCGAGCGCGGATCCTGGGGCAGGAACCAGACGTCGCGGATTCCGGCGAAGCGGTCGAGCGTGCGGCGGACCTGGCCGCGCGCGTCGATCCCGAGCGTGCCCGGGCGCAGCCGGTTCGCGACGACGGCGATCGGGGTGGCGCCGACGGTCGCGCGCAGGTCGGAGTGACCGCGGAGGAAGCGCGCGATCCCGACCGGGTCGGCCGCGGCGACCGCGACGACGAGATCGGCCGCGCGCAGCGCGGCGAGCGCTGCGGCGTTGCGGCGCGGGCCGTCGAGGTCGCTCACGATCTCCTCGTCGCGCTCGAGCGATGAGGCGACGTCGACCACCGTGTAGTCCGCCCACTCTCGGCAGGCGGCCAGCGCCGCCGCCACGCGACGCTCGCTCAGATCGGGCCAGCGGGACGGGCGGTTGATGCCGGTGAGCACGTCGACGCCCGAGCGTCCGAGCGGTGTCGCGATGCGCTCGAGCTCGCTCGCGTCGAGCCCGCCGAGCTCCGCCTGGCGGCACGCGGCCGCGAAGCCGGGCCCCTCGTCGGCCAGCCCGAGCGTGAGAGCCAGCGACGGCGCGTGCGTGTCGGCGTCGACGAGCGCGACGTGGCGGCCGCCCCGCGCCAGCTCGACGGCGAGCTCGGTGGCGACGGTGGACCGTCCGGGTGCGCCCGCGGCGCCCCAGACCACGATCACCCGCGGCCGCTCCGGCGCCTCCGGCGCAGCGCCCACGGGCGCGGCCGACAGCGCGTCGGCGATGCGCCACGGCTCGATGTGCCGCTCCAGCGGCGCTTCGAGCCCGCACGCCGCGGCCAGACGCTCACCGACGGCGTCGACGACGAGCGGCACGACGCGCGTGCCCGCGCGGTCGCAGAGCGCCACGACCGTGGGTGACATGGTGCGACGTGAGACCGCCAGGATCAGCGCGTCGGCCTCCGCGAGCGCGCGCAGCACGCCCTCGGCCTCGGCTCCCCGCAAGCCGTCGGCGGCGGCCAGCAGCGGCGCGTCCTCGGGAAGCTCCGCGATCACGTCGACGCCCTCGCGACGCAGTCCTGCGACGAGCGCGGCGGCGTCCTCGACGGCCACAACGACCTTCACGAGCCCGCCCCCGTAGCCGGGACGATGGAGAGCGCGGACTCGTCGGCCATCGCGGCGAGCGTCGCCGGCACGTCGGCACGCGGGATGACGAGCTCGAGCGCGGCCGCTCCCCCGCCGATCATGGAGTCGTCCCGCGTCACCGAGACGACCGTGGCGTCGGCCACGAGCACCCGTGGCTCGTCGTACCCGCCGTCCTCGCGGATCGGTGCGGCCCAGACCTCGACGACGGCGCCGGCCCCGACGGAGGCGGGCACGTCCACGGCGCTGCGGACGACGACGTTGGTGGTGCGGGCCGACCGGGCCTCGCCGACGGATGCCGCCGGCACGAGCTCGCCGGCCTCGACGGTGCGTGTCGCCACGAGGGCGCCGGCGGAGTGCTCGGCCGGGAGGTACGCGCCGGCGAGCGCGCCGAGGGCGACATCGACGACCTCGAGGTCGCCGGGCTCGATGACCTGCCCGGGGACGAGGGTGTGGGCGGCGGCGTAGACGGGGACGGTCTGCCGCGCCGCCGTCACGACGAGCCAGACGCCGGCGACGGAGGCGGCCACCAGCAGCACGCCGAGGAAGAACCGGGCATCGCCCCAGAAGGCTCGACGCGGTGTGCGGACGGGATCGCTTGCGGCGGTCATGCGTCCATCGTCGCCGAGCCGGCGAAACGGCGTCGATCGTTATCCACAGGGCCTTCCCGCTCCGGCCCTCCCGGACACCGCGGGGCGATAATGGGGGCATGCCCGATGACCCGACGTCCGCCGTGCGTCTTCTCGCCCCCGCACAGGTGGGCGAGGTGCTCGGCGTCTCCGTCGACGAGGTCATGGCGCTCGTGCTCGAGGGACGGCTGCGGGGCGTGCGGGTGGGCGCGCCGGGCCGCTGGCGGATCGAGGCTGCGAGCGTGGGAGACTACCTGGACGACCAGGCCGAAGAAGCGCGCCGCATCGCCCTGTGGCACCAATCCCAGACAGCCAGCTTCCCCGAGCTGTGGGGCGGCGGGATCGTCCGCAACCCCGACTGATCCCGGGAGGATCAGGGCAGCGCCGGAGCCGTGTCCGCCCGGATCCACGCCACGGCGGCGAAGGGGATCAGGCGGTAGCCCGAGACCTCGTCGGCACGCCGTGGCGTCCCCGGCTCGTGCAGGGCCAAGTCGAGGTGATCGGCGCCCGCTCTGTCGATGGTGCCCGTCAGGACGCGCCCGCTCGTCAGGTGCACCGCGACCCCGGCACGCCGGCGCACGAGGTCGCGCAGGACGAAGCCGAAGGTCAGCCGGTCGGCCAGCGCCGAGCGGGCGGGGCCCGGCCGCGCGGAGCGGAGCAGGTCGGCGTGCGGCGCCCCGATCGCGAGGATGGATGCGAACGGCACGATGACGGCTCCGCCGCCCTCGGCGGGCCGCAGTGCGGCCCAGCCGGCGCCGACGCCGATGACAGCCGCCCGCAGGGTCGTCCCGTCGACAAGGTCGAACCCGTACGCCGAGGCGGCATCCGCGGCCAGCAGTGTCAGCCGTTCGGCGAGCGCCACACGGGACAGACGCAGCCGCTCCGCCTCGGTGTCCAGGGCATGGCGCTCGGCCTCCCATTCGGATGCGAGCTGATCCTCGAGGTCGTCGAAGAACCGGTCCCAGCGCACTCCGCGAGAGTAGGGCAGATCCGCCCGCACGAGGGATGAGTTATCCACAACCTGGGCTTTCCGGGTTTTCCTGGGAGTTCGCCGTATGTTCTAATCGCAAAGACACATCCCCCATGTCAGATAGGCACCGATGGCAATGTCGCCCGCGGGTCGTGCCCGCCTCCCCCTCGCATCCCGCACCACCGAGCTCGCGGAGTTCTTCGCTCCGCAGCGCACGCCCTCCACCGCACTGCCCTCCCCCGAGCCGTTCCTGCGCAACCTGACGGTCGGCGTCCTGGAGGTCTTCGCCGGCGTGCGCGAGGTGGACCAGCTCGCCCGCTGGCTCACCGAGGACGCCTACCGCAAGCTGGTGACCCGCGCGAACCTGGCCGCGCGTGCGCGCAGCGCGCGCGGCGTGCCCGCGCGTCGGCCCGTCCACACGATCATGTCGGTGCACGAGTCCTCTCCCGCCGACGGGATCGTCGAGGCGGTCCTCGTCGTGCGCGGCCCAGCGCGCACCCGTGCCCTCGCCGTGCGCCTGGAGGGCATGGACGGCCGCTGGCGCGCGACGTCCCTCGCCCTGCTGTGAGACCGGACGCCCCCGCAGAGCGCGGGCGGCCGGTCGCTGCTCAGTCCTCGGCGTCCTTGTCGATGAGGTCGAGGAGCGACTTCAGCGCATCGCGGATCTCGTCGTGGTCGTACTGGCCCGCGCGGCTCTCGGCGGAGATCACACCGGAGCGGTGCACCTTGGCGAAGTCGCCGAACGGGAACGAGTAGGCCTTCTTGGTGTCGTGGTTCTCGCTCCGATCGACCCCGAGGTGCCAGTGCGAGTACTCGGTCCACCCCTCCGTCTCGATGAAGGCGTTCTCCTCCTCGGCGCTGGGGGCCGCCTCGGACCAGTCGTCCCGCTCGTCGCGCACGACCTTGCCGTCCCGGATCAGCGCACGCGCGTGGCGCAGCGCCGGCTGGTTCAGTTCGATGGACATGCCCAGGACGCTACGACACCAGCGGGGCACGGGTCAGGGGGTTGACGGATGCCGCGGGCCGCGGCATCCGTCTCCCGCTCACTGCTTGTACGACGCGAGGAAGTTGCCCAGCCGCTCGACGGCCTCGGTGAGCACGCGCGCCTCCGGGAGCGTGACGATGCGCAGGTGGTCGGGCGTGGGCCAGTTGAACCCGGTCCCCTGCACCAGCAGCACGTGCTCGGCGACGAGGAAGTCGTAGACCAGGCGTGCGTCGTCGTGGATCTCGTGCACGTTCGGGTCCAGCCTCGGGAACGCGTAGAGTGCCCCCTTGGGCTTGAGGCAGGTGACGCCGGGGATCCGCTCCAGTCCCTCCCACGCGGCGTCGCGCTGCTCGTGGAGGCGTCCCTCCGGCGCGATGAGCGCGTCGATGGACTGAACACCCGACAGCGCCGCCTGCACGGCGTGCTGCGCGGGGACGTTCGGGCACAGGCGGGTCGACGCGAGCAGCTGGATGCCCTCGAGGAATCCGGCCGCGTGCTTCTTGGGACCGGTGATCACGAGCCAGCCCGAGCGGTAGCCGGCGACGCGGTAGGTCTTGGAGAGACCGTTGAACGTCAGGCACAGCAGGTCGGGCGCCAGCGTCGCGAGCGGGATGTGCTGCGCGTCGTCGAACAGGATCCGGTCGTAGATCTCGTCGGAGAGCAGCAGCAGCGAGTTCTCGCGCGCGATCTCGACGATGCCCTCCAGCACCTCGCGGGAGTAGACGGCGCCCGTGGGATTGTTCGGGTTGATCACGACGATCGCCTTGGTGCGGGGCGTCACCTTCGCCCGGATGTCGTCGAGGTCCGGCTGCCACTCGTCGTCGGGATCGCACCGGTAGTGCACCGGTGTGCCGTCGGCCAGACTCGTCATCGCCGTCCACAGCGGATAGTCGGGAGCGGGGATCAGGACCTCGTCGCCCTCGTCGAGGAGCGCCTGCATCGTCATGGTGATGAGCTCGGACACGCCGTTGCCGAGGTACACGTCGTCGGGGTCGAACTGCGGGAAGCCCGGCACCTGCTCGTAGCGCGACACCACGGCGCGGCGCGCGGACATGATGCCCTTCGAGTCGCTGTAGCCGTGCGCGTGGGGCACCGCCTCGATCATGTCGCGGACGATCTGGAACGGTGCCTCGAAGCCGAACACCGCGGGGTTGCCCGTGTTGAGCTTCAGGATCGTGTGACCCTCGTTCTCGAGCCGGTCGGCCTCTGCCAGTGCCTGTCCCCGGATCTCGTAGAGGACGTTCTGGAGCTTGCTCGACTGGTCGAGGCGACGGAGGGGACTCATCGCCCCAGGATATCCGCGGCCGACGAGGGCCAATCGACGCCGCGTGGCCCGGGGTCCACGGGCCACGCGGCGGTCGTGACGGGTCCTACTTCTTGCGCTGCTCGGCGGCGCGGCGCTGCGCGCGGTTCTGCGGCGCCTGCTGCGGCGCGGCGGCCGCGGCATCCGTGCGCTGGCCGAACGCCCCTCGCGGGGCCTCCGCGGGAGCCTCCTGCTGACCGGGCGCACCGGCGGCCGCGGCCGCCTGACGCAGGCGGCTGGTCGCGCCCTGCTGCACCTGTCCGCGGTCGTTGCGCACCTCGACCTCGCCGGCGTCGTTGGATGCCGAGTACTGCAGGCGCTGGTTGTCGACCGGCTGCGCACCGAGGCCCTTGGCCTCGACCTGCGTGACCTGCTCGGCGCCGGCCTCGCCCTGACGCCGCACCTCGACCTCGAGGTTGTAGAGGTAGCCGACCGACTCCTCCTTGATCTGGCCCATCATCGCCTGGAACATCTGGTAGCCCTCGCGCTGGTACTCGATCAGCGGGTCGCGCTGGGCCATGGCCCGCAGGCCGATGCCGTCCTTGAGGTAGTCCATCTCGTACAGGTGGTCGCGCCAGCGGCGGTCGAGCACCTGCAGCACCACGCGGCGCTCGAGCTCGCGCGTCGCGGCCTCGCCGAGGGTCTGCTCGCGCTTGTCGTACGCGATGCGGGCGTCGGAGAGGATCTCGCGCTTGAGCCCCTCCGCGGTGATGCCGCCCTTGCGCCCGGCGGCCTCGGCGACGACCTCGTCGATCGTCACCCCCACCGGGTACAGCGTCTTCAGCTCGGTCCACAGCGCGTCGAAGTCCCAGTTCTCGCTGTGACCGGACCCGGTGTGGTCCTCGATGACGGCATTGATCGCGTCCTCGATGAAGTGCTGCACGCGGTCGGCGATGTCGTCGCCCTGCAGGATGTGCCGGCGGTCGGAGTAGATGGCCTCGCGCTGACGGTTCAGCACGTCGTCGTACTTGAGGACGTTCTTGCGGATCTCGGCGTTGCGCGCCTCGACCTGGCTCTGGGCGGACTTGATCGCGCGCGTGACCATGCCCGACTCGATCGCCACGTCGTCGGGGAAGTTCGTGCGCGCGATGATCGCCTCGGCGGCGCCGGACTGGAACAGGCGCATCAGGTCGTCGGTCAGCGACAGGTAGAAGCGGCTCTCGCCGGGGTCGCCCTGACGCCCGGAGCGGCCGCGCAGCTGGTTGTCGATGCGGCGCGACTCGTGACGCTCGGTGCCGAGGACATACAGGCCGCCGGCCTCGACGACCTTCGTGCCCTCCTCCGCGACGCGGTCGCGGGTGGCCTCGTACACGGCGTCCCACTCGGCCTCGTAGTCGTCCGGCGTCTCGACCGGGTCCAGGCCCTTCGCCCTCATCTCCTGCACCGCCAGGAACTCGGCGTTGCCGCCGAGCATGATGTCGGTGCCGCGGCCGGCCATGTTCGTCGCCACCGTCACGGCGCCCAGGCGCCCGGCGCGGGCGACGATCTCGGCCTCGCGTGCGTGGTTCTTGGCGTTGAGGACCTCGTGCTTGATCCCCTTCTTGGCCAGCAGGCGCGAGAGGTACTCGCTCTTCTCGACACTCACCGTGCCCACGAGCACGGGCTGTCCGAGCTCGTGGCGCGCGGCGATGTCCTCGACGACCTGGGCGAACTTGGCCGTCTCGTTCTTGTAGACGAGGTCAGGCTGGTCCTTGCGGATCATCGGCTTGTTCGTGGGGATCTGCACGACGCCGAGCTGGTAGGTCGACATGAACTCGGCCGCTTCGGTCTCGGCCGTGCCGGTCATGCCGGCGAGCTTGTCGTAGAGGCGGAAGTAGTTCTGCAGCGTGACGGTCGCGAGCGTCTGGTTCTCGGCCTTGACCGGCACGCCCTCCTTCGCCTCGATGGCCTGGTGGATGCCCTCGTTGTAGCGACGGCCCACCAGGATGCGCCCGGTGTGCTCGTCGACGATCATGACCTCGTCGTTCATCACGACGTAGTCGGTGTCGCGCTTGAAGAGCGCCAGCGCCTTGATCGAGTTGTTCAGGAACGAGATGAGCGGGGTGTTCGCGGACTCGTAGAGGTTGTCGATGCCGAGGTAGTCCTCGACCTTCTCGATGCCGGGCTCGAGCACGCCGATCGTGCGCTTCTTCTCGTCGACCTCGTAGTCCACGCCCGGGTCGAGGGTCTTGGCGATCTTCGCGAACTCGACGAACCAGCGGTTCGCCTCGCCCGACGAGGGGCCGGAGATGATGAGCGGCGTGCGGGCCTCGTCGATGAGGATCGAGTCGACCTCGTCGACGATGGCGAAGAAGTGGCCCCGCTGCACGAGGTCCTCTTTGCGCCACGCCATGTTGTCGCGGAGGTAGTCGAAGCCGAACTCGTTGTTCGTGCCGTAGGTGATGTCGCAGCCGTACTGCTGGCGGCGCACCTCGGGGGTCTGCCCGGCGACGATCGTGCCCGTGGTCATGCCGAGCGCGCGGTAGATGCGGCCCATGAGCTCCGACTGGTACGAGGCGAGGAAGTCGTTGACGGTGACCACGTGCACGCCCTTGCCGGCGATGGCGTTGAGGTACACCGGGAAGGCGGCGGTGAGCGTCTTGCCCTCACCGGTCTTCATCTCGGCGATGTTGCCGAGGTGGAGGGCGGCACCGCCCATGATCTGGACGTCGTAGGCGCGCTGGCCCAGCGTGCGCTTGGCGGCCTCGCGCACCGCGGCGAACGCCTCGGGCATGAGCTGGTCCAGCGTCTCGCCGGCCTCGTGGCGAGCGCGCAGCTCCGCCGTCTCTCCCCGCAGCTCTTCGTCTGTGAGGTGCTCGTAGTCCTCTTCGAGGGCGCCGACGGCCTTCACGACCTGCTGGAGCCGCCGGAGGATGCGACCCTCACCGGCGCGAAGCAGTTTCTCGAGGGGGTTGGCCACGGAGTGTCTCCATCTTCAGGCTTCGGGGTGCGGCGCACAGGCGCCGTTGCCGCCCGGGGTGCATGGCCCCAGGCATACCTGCCTATGTTATCCACCCGTGACCTTGATGTGCGCTGGGTGGCGCGGCATCCGGCGTGGCACATTCCGAGTATGCATATACTCAGCATGTACATACTCGGTATGCAGATCGGAGACGATGGTGTCGGTGCGACAGAGCCTGTTGGCGATCCTCGACCAGGGGCCGTGCTACGGCTACCAGCTGCGGGCGGAGTTCGACCGCCGCACCGGCTCGACCTGGCCGCTCAACGTCGGCCAGATCTACAACACGCTCGACCGCCTCGAGCGTGACGGGCTCGTCGAGAAGGACGACGTCGACGAGCAGGGGCACGTCTACTGGCAGATCACGGATGCCGGATCCGCCGAGGTCTCCGACTGGCTCGCCTCGCCGGTCGAGCGCGGGCAGGGCACGCGGGACGAGCTCGCGATCAAGCTCGCCGTCGCCGCCACCCTGCCGGGGGTCGACGTGGGCGCGATCATCCAGACGCAGCGACGCGCGTCGCTGCGTCAGCTGCAGGAGCTCAACCGCGCGAAGTACGCCGGGGCATCCGCCGACGGCGCATCCCCGTTCACGCCGGAGGAGCTCGCCTGGTCGCTCGTGGTGGACTCGATGATCTTCGCCGCCGAGGCCGAGGTGCGCTGGCTCGACCACACCGAGCAGCGGCTGGCGCTGCATCCGGATCACGCGATGGCCCTCGCGCTGTCCACCGATCGGCCCAAGCGCGGGCGGCCCGCGAAAGACCGGGTCGTCGACCGGGCCGAGGGCGAGCCGACACGCGGAGCCGGGTCGCCCGCCGTTGCGGCCGAGGTCAACCGGTGACCGCGGTGCTGCGCCTCATCGGCGTCACGCAGCAGTACGGCGCGGGTGAGACGGCCGTCTCGGCGCTCTCAGGGGTGGATCTCGAGGTCGCCGCGGGCGAGCTCGTCGCGATCATGGGAGCGTCCGGATCGGGCAAGTCGACGCTGCTGTCCATCGCCGGAGGCCTTGCCACTCCCACCACGGGCGAGGTCGTCGTGGACGGGGCCTACCTCAGCCGGCAGTCGCCCCGCAGCCTCGCCGCGCTCCGCCGCCGCTCGCTCGGCTTCGTGTTCCAGGACTTCAATCTCATCCCGACCCTCACGGCGCTCGAGAACGTGACGCTGCCGCTCGAGCTCGACGGCTTCCGGGCCAGGGCGGCGCGCCGTGCGGGTCGGGATGCTCTCGCCTCGGTCGGCCTCGACGACAAGCTGCACTCCTACCCCGACGATCTGTCGGGCGGTCAGCAGCAGCGCGTCGCGATCGCGCGCGCCGTCGTCGGCGGGCGACGGCTGATCCTCGCCGACGAGCCGACGGGTGCGCTCGACTCGGTGACGGGCGAGATGGTGCTGCGGATGCTGCGGGCGCGGGTGGATGCCGGCGCGGCCGGCATCCTCGTCACGCACGAGGCCCGGCACGCCGCGTGGGCGGACCGCATCGTGTTCCTCCGCGACGGGCGGATCGTCGACGAATCCCGCCACGACGGCGCCGAGACCCTGCTGGCCGCGCGGTGACGCTGCTCGAGGCCCCGCCCCAGGCCGCACCACGTCAGGGGCCCGCTGCCGCTCCCCCGCGGCGCCGCGGATGGTCGAGCCTTCGCGCCGACCTGCGTCTCGCGCGGCGCCAGGTGCGCCGGACGAAGGGGTCGAGCACGCTCGTCCTGCTGCTCGTCGCGCTTCCGGTGGCCGGGCTCACCGGCGGCGCGGTCTTCTGGCAGAGTCACGTCCCCAGTCCCGCTCAGAGCGCGGAGCTCGAGCTCGGCGGCAACGACGCCTGGATCGAAGCGGTCGGCGGGCCCGACCCGACCCGGTCGCAGGCGGTGGACGTCCCCTGGGACCACTCCGTCGAGACCGATCCCGAGACCGGGATGCCGGAGAACGAGGTGCTGCCGAACGCCACCGACCCCGGCGCTTTCATCCCCGCCGGTGCGACGGTGCGAGAAGTCGTCCCGTCGTCGTCCGTCGCCGTCGAGACCGCGGGAGGCGTCGGATGGCTCGAGACGGTCGTCGGCGACGTGTGGGATCCGGTGTTCGAGGGCGTGTACATCCCGCTCGAGGGCCGGGCACCGGCATCCGCCGACCAGATCATGGTGAGCCCGGGAGCGCTGGAGAGACTCGGCGCGCGGATCGGCGATGACGTCGTCTTCGTCGACGCGGAGCGCACGATGGAGATCACCGGCACGATGCGTCCGGCGAGCGCGCAGGCGTCGGTGGAGGTGCTCTTCCTCCCGGCCGCCGCGGCGGCGGTCGCCGGCGACGATCCGTTCGTGCGCTGGTACGTCGAGGGGTGGCAGCCGGATGTCGCCGAGCTGGAGGAGCTGAACCACGCGGGCTTCGTCGCCTATGCCCGCGACCTGGTGATGGACCCGCCCGCCGACGCGCGCCGCAGCGAGTGGCGCCCGGGTGGGGCCGAGCTGTGGAGCATCATCCTCGTCGGCGGCATCGGCGCCGTCCTCAGCGGCTACATCGTGGTGCTGCTCGCGGGAGCGGCGTTCTCGGTCGCCGCGCGCCGGCAGCAGCGGGCGCTCGCCATGGCCTCGAGCGTCGGCGCGTCGCGCGCCGACGTGTTCCGCATCGTGGTGTTCCAGGGCACCGTGCTCGGCGTGATCGGGGGCGCGGTCGGCGTCGCAGTGGGTGTGGCGGGCGCCGCCGCGGCCCTCGCCCTCACCGACCGGGGCGCGCGTGGCACGTCCTGGGGCAACTTCGGCCTGCAGGTGCCGTGGCTGCTCATCGTCCCGATCGCCCTCTTCGCCGTGCTGGTCGGCACGCTCGCCGCGGTCGCACCCGCGCGAGCGGCGACGAAGGGCGACGCCCTGTCGGCATTGCGCGGGGCGCGGCGACCGGCGCTCCTGCGCCCCCGGCGACCGTTGTGGGGAATCCTCGTGATGGCGACGGGACTGGCCGGGCTCGTCTTCGGTGCGGTGTACGTGGCGGCGACCGTCGCCCTCGGCGAGGACGGCGACCAGCAGAGCCCGCTCTTCTTCGCGGCGCTGTACGCGGTCGTCCTGGGTCCGCTGGTCTTCCAGATCGGCGTCCTCATCCCGTCGCACTGGATCCTCGTGCAGATCTCGCGGGCGCTGTCGCGCCTGGGCCTGGCCCCTCGGCTCGCCAGCCGCGACGCGGCCGCCACTCCCTCCCGCGTCGTCCCGGCGTTCGCGGTGATCGGCGCGTGCGTGTTCGCGGCATCCTTCGTCCTCTCCATCACCGCGCTCACCGCCGCCTCCAACGCGCGGTGGCACTGGTACATGGCGCCCGAGGGGGCCGTCGTCGTGCACACCTGGCAGAACGGCACCGACGATTCCGACCGCCTCGTCGATGCGGCGGAGGAGCTCGTGGCGCCGACGGACCCGTCGTCCGTCGCGTGGGCCTTCAGCACCGTCTGGCCCGAGGTCGATCCCTCGACCGGCGAGACGGTCGATCCCGATGCCCGGCAGTTCGCGGTCGCCCGGCAGGGGTACGACGGGTGCACCGGCGACTGCCTGCAGCCGTACGATGCGGCATCGGGGTCACTGTGGATCGTGGCGGCGGACGATCTGGGCACCATTCTCGGGACGAGCGTCGACGCCGAGGCGCTCGAGGTCGTGCGAGACGGCGGGATTCTCGTCACCGAGCCCGACTACGTCGACGGCTCGGGCGAGGTCGTCGTCACCGAATGGACACCCGAGGGGTATCAGGCACTCATGGCGTGGAACGGGTCGGAGCCCGGCTCGCCGCCGAGCGCAGCGGATCCGTCGGCCCAGCACCGGCTCGATGCCGCGGTGGTGGACCTGGGGTGGCAGCAGGCCTTCGAGCTCATCGTCACGCCCGAGACGGCCGCTGCTCTGGGGATCGTCACCGTGCCCGGACAGCTCGTCGCGGTCTACGACGAGCCCCTCGACCAGGTCACGGTGGACGAGCTCACGGGCGAGAGCCGCGACCTGCGCGTGTCGGCGAGTGCCGGCCTGTCGGTCTCCGTCGAGGACGGGCCGGACCCGGTCGAGCCGTGGCTCTGGCTCATCGTCGGCGTGACGGTCGTGCTCGTGCTCGGAGCCTCGGCGGTGACGCTCGGGCTCGCTCGCTTCGAACGCCGCCCCGACGACGCCACCCTCACCGCGATCGGCGGGGGACGGATGCTGCGCCGCAATGTCAACGCATGGCAGGCGGCCGTGATCGTGGGGATCGGCTCGGCGGTGGGCACAGCGACGGGCTACCTGTCGGTGTGGGGACTCGCGACCGCGAACGCCTCGGCGTTCGATGTGGCAGACACACCCTGGCTGTGGCTCGCCGTGCTCGGCATCGGACTGCCGGTGGGCATCACCCTCGCGGCGTGGCTCGTGCCGCCGCGGCAGCCGGATCTCACCCGCCGCACGGCGATCGCGTGAGATGACGCAGCGGATGCCGCGACCTGCCGCCGTCGTGTGGGCCGAGGCGGCCGGCGAGCCGCGGGCGCGGCATCCCTCTCGCTGGCCCCTCCCAGGAGCGCCCCGGTACGCTGAACTGTGCACACCGACGCCGATCAGATCGAAGACGAGGCTCAGACCGAGCCCGCCGCGATGACGTTCTCCGACCTCGGGCTGAGTCAGCCCGTCCTCAAGGCGCTGCGCGGGATCGGCTACGAGACCCCCTCGGCGATCCAGGCGGCGACCATCCCGACCCTGCTGGCGGGCCGTGACGTCGTCGGCATGGCGCAGACCGGAACCGGCAAGACCGCCGCGTTCGCGCTGCCGATCGTCGACCGGCTCGACCTCTCGCAGAAGAGCCCCCAGGCACTCGTGCTCGCCCCCACGCGCGAGCTCGCGCTGCAGGTGTGCGAGGCGTTCGAGAAGTACGCGGGCCACCTGAAGGACGTGCACGTGCTTCCCGTCTACGGCGGACAGGGCTACGGCGTGCAGCTCTCGGCACTCCGACGCGGCGTGCACATCGTCGTCGGAACGCCCGGCCGCATCATCGACCACCTCGAGAAGGGGACGCTCGACCTCTCGGCTCTGCAGTATCTCGTGCTCGACGAGGCCGACGAGATGCTCAAGATGGGCTTCGCCGAGGATGTCGAGACGATCCTCGCCGAGACGCCCAAGACCAAGCAGGTCGCCCTCTTCTCGGCGACCATGCCGCCGCAGATCCGCCGGATGTCGAAGCAGTACCTGAACGACCCCGAAGAGATCACCGTCAAGTCCAAGACCCAGACGTCGGCGAACATCTCGCAGCGCTACCTGATCACCGCCTGGCAGCAGAAGATGGACGCGCTCACCCGCATCCTCGAGGTCGAGAACTTCGACGGCATGATCGTCTTCGGCCGCACCCGGAGCGTCACCGAGGAGATCGCCGAGAAGCTGCGCGCCCGCGGCTACTCCGCCGCCGCGATCAACGGCGACATCGCGCAGCCGCAGCGCGAGAAGACGGTCAACCAGCTGAAGTCGGGCAAGCTCGACATCCTCGTGGCGACGGACGTGGCGGCCCGCGGCCTCGACGTCGAGCGCGTCTCGCACGTCGTGAACTACGACATCCCGACGGACGCCGAGTCCTACGTCCACCGCATCGGCCGCACCGGCCGCGCCGGGCGCACCGGCGACGCGATCAGCTTCGTCACCCCGCGCGAGCGCGGCCTGGTCAAGATGATCGAGCGCGCGACCCGCCAGGAGCTCACCGAGATGCCGCTCCCCAGCGTCGACGAGGTGAACGTCACCCGGCTGTCGCGCTTCGACGACCGCATCACCGCCGCGCTCGACGAGGCCGACCGCATCGAGCGCTTCCGCGACATCGTCGCCCACTACGTCCGCAACCACGACGTGCCCGAGGTCGACGTGGCCGCCGCGCTCGCGGTGGTCGCGCAGGGCGAGACCCCGCTCCTGCTCGAGCCCGACCCCGAGCCGGCGCCGCGCCGCGAACGCGCCGACCGCCCGGATCGCGGCGATCGGCCCGCCTTCGGCGACCGCCCCGAGCGCGGCGAGCGCCGGACTCCCCGCGAGGGCCTCTCGACCTACCGCATCGCGGTCGGCAAGCGCCACCGTGTGGAGCCGCGCCAGATCGTCGGCGCCCTGGCGAACGAGGGCGGCCTGCGCCGCGACGACTTCGGCGCGATCAAGATCATGCCCGACTTCTCGCTGGTCGAGCTGCCGGCGAACCTCTCACGCGAGACCCTCGACCGTCTCGCCGACACCCGCATCTCGGGTCAGCTCATCGAGCTGCGCCCCGACGCCGGGCGCCCTCAGCGGCGGACGGATGCCGCGTCCCGGCCCCGTCGCGACGACCGGGGTGCGGGCGACCGCGGCTTCGGCGAGCGCGGCGCCGGCCGCGGGTACGGCGACCGCCCGGAGCGCAAGCCGCGCCACAAGCGCAGCGACGGCTGATCCCCGACGCGCCGTCCCCCAGGGTGGGAGCGTCATCCGGCACGTCACGGCGGGCGGGGCGATTGCGCCCCGCCCGCCGCCGTCGTCGTCGCAGCGACTCAGCCGCCGGCCTGCACCGTGAAGAAGATCTCGACGAGGTCCGCCTCGTAGGCGTGGAAGTAGTGGTCGATGCCCTTCCCGTCGGTCGAGTGCCCCTCAGGCGCCTTGCCCTTGGGCAGCGTGTCGCGGGTGAATGTCGTCAGCGTGGTCGGGATGCCCCGCTCGGCCGTCATCGCGACGGCCTGCTGCACCTGCTCGGGCGTGAGCGGGTCGCCGCCGAGGAACTCGTGCGCGCTCATGTACAGCTCGGAGATGTCGAGGGTCACCCAGTTCTGCGAATGGGTCGCCCCGGCGTCGCCATGCGCGGACCTGTCCGGGATGTAGCACTCGTGTGCGGACGCGACGCCCGCACCGGTGAAGACGAGTGCTGCGGTCAGGGCGGTGGCCCCGAAGATCTTGCGGATCATGCTGTTTCTTCCTTCCCCGGGGGCGCAGGGACGCACCCCTCCGCAGTGCTGGAGCCGGGCACCGCGACGGTGATACAAGAATGTGAGCGGATGCCCCTCCGCGGCGGGCCCCGTTCGGCACGCTGTGCGCGAACATGCCTCCGCGTGCGCCTCTCGCCTCGGCCCGCTCTCAGCCGCCCCCGTAGGATCGTTGCATGGCCGGATTCTGGGGCAGACGCAAGCGCGAGCAGGAAGAACTGAGCACGCAGGACGCCGATCTGGCGCGGCGCGCCCAGCAGGCCCTCGTGGCCGCCGACGAGCGCATCCGCCTGACGACGGACGAGCTGGCCTTCGCCGATGCCGAGCTCGGCCCCGGCCCCACCAAGGAGCTCCGCGACGCGCTGGAGTCGGTGCGCACGCACCTGCAGGAGGCCTTCCATCTGCACCAGCTGAACCACGACGAGATCCCCGACACCCCGGAGGAGCTCCGCACGCGCAATGCGCGCATCGTGCAGCTCTGCGAGTGGGCCGAAGACCTGCTCGACGACCGCACCGAAGCCCTCGCCGGGTCCATCGAGCGCGCCCGCCGCGCACCCGAGATCATCGCGCGGGTGCGCGCGGATGCCGCGCGCCTGCGGCTGCGACTCCCCGACGCCCGGTCGACGGTCGAGCGCCTCGCCGTGCGGTACTCCTCGCACGCACTCGCCCAGATCGAGGCGAATCCGGCGGAGGCCGAGCAGCTGCTGGGGTTCGCGGAGCACAGCGCGAGCGTCGCCGAGCGGCGCCGCGAGGCGGGTCAGCGCGAGCAGGCCAACATGGCCCTGGAGGCGTCGACCGAGTCGGTGCGTCGCGCTGAGACGCTGCTGGACGCGGTGGAGACGTTCGAGGTGGAGGCGCTGCGCGCCGAGTCCACTCTCGCCGCGATCGTCGAGGACTCGCGGGGCGACATCGTCGCCGCGCTGAAGGAGCCGCACTCGCCTGCCGTGGAGGCCGCGATCGCCCAGCTGCAGGCCGCCCTGGCCGCACTGCCGGCGGCAGGCGTCAACACCGATCCGTTCGAGCAGCTGTCTCGACTGCGGGAGGCGAACGCCGGGCTCGACGCCGCGATCGCCGCAGCGCGGGAGCGCGCCGCGCGCCCGATCCCGCCGCTCGAGCACGTGCGGCACGCCATCGATGACGCGGACCGCCAGATCGCCGTCTCCCGCGACGTCATCGCCGGGCACCGCGGATGGATCGGCGCCGACGCGCGCACCCGGTTCGCCGAGGCGGAGCGCATCCGCCTCGATCTCGATCGCCTCCTGGGCGCATCCGCGTCGGCGGTGACGACCATCGACGAGGACCACCGGGAGCAGGCGTTCGCGATCGCGCGCCGTGCGGCGTTCCTGGCCAGCGAGGCACTGCAGCTCGCTCAGCGCGACATCGATTCCGCGAGGCCCCAGCCCGAGCAGTGGGGTGCGCCGGGGTACGGCCAGCAGGGCTGGGGTGGCGGCCGCCGCAGCGGCGGAGGCGACCTCATGGGCGGCATCCTGGGCGGCCTCGTCATCGGCAGCATCCTGGACGGCTTCATCGACTGACGCCGCCCCATGGCGACGGCCCGCGGATTCTCAGGCGGCGAGCTCGAGCCCGTCCGCGACGACGCGACCGTCGTGGATCACCGTGCGGTCCGCTCCGCGGTCCATCACGGCGCTCGTCGGCGTCTCGCCGTCGACCAGCACGAGGTCGGCGCGGTCGCCGGGCGCGACGCCCGGCCGGTCGCCGACGCCCGCCACACGGGGTGAGGAGCCGCGCATGATCGACGCGCCGCCCATCGTGGCCACGGCGAGCGCCAGCTCGATGAGATCGTCGCGCCGGAAGCCGTTGACGAACGCGAGCTGCCACGTGCGGTCCAGCATGTCGCAGTTCCCGTACGGGCTCCAGTAGTCGCGCTGGCCGTCCTCGCCGAGCCCCACGCGCACGCCCGCCTCGACGAGGTCCACGAGCGACAGGTGCCCCGTGGTCGACGGTGCGACCGTCGCCATCGCGACGTCGAGCTCGGCGAACTCGTCGATGAGGCGCCGGCTCACCGCCTCCGAGACCGAGCCGAGACCGTAGGCGTGCGAGAGCGTGACCTTGCCCTGCATGCCCAGCGCGCGCGTGCGCTCGAGGACCAGCTCGGTGCTGAACACGCCGAGCTCGCCGGGCTCGTGCAGGTGGATGTCGACCTCGACCTGGTACCTCTCGGCCAGGCCGAACACGATGTCGAGGTGCCGGACCGGGTCGCGGTCCAGCTGGCACGGATCGATCCCGCCCATCACGTCGGCACCCTGCCGGAGCGACTCCTCGAGGTACTCCACGGTGCCGGCCTCACGCAGGATCCCCGCCTGGGGGAAGGTCATGATCTGGACGTCGGCGTGGTCGCGGAACCTCTCCTTCGCCGCGAGCACCGAGTCGAACTTCTCGAGCCTGCAGTCCACGTCGACCTGCGCGTACGTGCGCACCCGCGTGGTGCCCCTGGCGATCATCCGCTCGAGGGTCCCCGCGACGATCGCCGCGTGCGGCACGTCGGTGTTCCGCCAGTTCCGCCGATCGTTGAGCATCATGCCCCACACCCCGGGCGCGCCCGTATGCGGACGGAACGGCAGCCCGATGCGCGACGAGTCGAGGTGCACGTGCACGTCGCTGAACGACGGCAGCAGCAGTCGGCCGCGCCCGGCGACGTCCTGCGGACCGGGCGCGGCGGCTGAGTCATGCGGTCGGATGGCGGCGATGCGGGCGCCTTCGATGACGACGTCGGCGGCGTCGGCGCCCCACGGACGGGCGTTGCGGATGATCACGGTGGTCCTTCCGGAGGAACGGCTGCGGACGCGCCGGGTCGAGTGCGTCCGACCCGGGACAGCAGAAGGGGTGCGGCCGAGAAGGCCGCACCCCATTGTCCGTCAGCCGGTCAGGAGGCGAGCTCCTCCGGCTGCGCCTGCGTTGTCAGCGAGATCACGCCGTAGTCCCAGCCCTTGCGCCGATACACCACGCTCGGGTGGTCCGTGCGCGCGTCGATGAAGAGGAAGAAGTCGTGGCCGACCAGCTCCATGCGGTCCACGGCCTCCTCGACCGACATCCATTCGGGGTGGAACTCCTTGGTGCGGATGACGACGGGCGTGTAGCCCTCCTCCTCCTCGTTGCCCGTGACGATCGGGATCTCGCCGGTTGCGACGGCGCGGAGCACGTCGACGGATGCCGGCTGCACATCGATTCCCTGGATGGCGCCGCTCCCCTTCTCGAACTTGGCGCCGCGGGGGTGGTTGCGTGCGTCGACGCGCTTGTCCTTCGCCCGCCGGAGCTGCTCGCACAGCTTGTCGACAGCGAGGTCGAGAGCGGTGAACTTGTCGCCGTCCGTCGCCTCGGCCCGGATCACCGGTCCTTTGCCGTTGACGGTGAGCTCGACGGTCTCGTCTTCCATGCGCCCGTTGTGGTAGGCGCGGTGGGTGACCTTGACGTCCACGCGCTGTGCGCGCGGCGCGAGGTTCTGGATACGGGCCGCCTTCTCTTCGACGACACTGCGGAAGCGATCGGTGATACCCACTCCCACGCCGACGATGCTGGTTTCCATCCCTGACCTCCTTGTTCCGGTCCACCCGGCCAAGGGCGGACCATCAGTCGCCTTGTGCCCCCCACGGTATCCCGGTGTCGGGGGTCTGTCACCTGTGAGTTTCGAATGCGTCCACGCCGCGTTCATCCGCCCGCGCGGTGGCGCCGCGGGGTCGCCGCGATGGTCACCGCACCGACCACGTCGGCGCCCGCCGCGCGCAGTGCGCGCACGGCTTCGGCCACGCTCGCACCCGTCGTCACGACGTCGTCGACCACGATCACCCGCAGCCCGGCGGCGTCGCGCGCGGCCAGACTGTGCGCGACGTTGCGGCGTCGCAGGTCGCGATCGAGCCCGCGCTGATCGGCCGTCCGGCGCACCGCCCGGAGCAGCTTGCGCACGCGCCGCCCGGTGCGGCGGACCACGACGTCGGGCATCCGGAATCCGCGGCGGCGGTACGCCGCCCGCGACGTCGGCATGGGGACGAGCACGGCGTCGGGAGCGCCGGTGCGCACCAGCGCCGCCTGCAGCGCGGGGACCAGCGCCCGGGCGAGGCCGGTGCGGCCGTCCTCCTTGATCGCGCGCAGCACGCGCGCCGCGACGCCCTCGAAGGCCAGTCCGCTCCAGACGAGCACGTCGCCCCCGTCCGCCTCGACGACGCGCCGGCGGGGGTCGGGGGTCAGGGCGAGGAGGCAGCGCTCGCACAGCGCGACGTCGGGCTCGTCGCACCCGGCGCACGACAGCGGCAGCACGAGGGCGAGCGCGTCGGCGCATGCCGCCCGCACCGGCACCCAGAGCTCTCGCATCACCGCATCAGCCTCGCGCGCCGGCGCCGGGCCCGACCGGCCCATCCCGGGGCCGGTGGAGGGCGCGCGCGACCCGCGCCCTGGGGAGGAGCCCTACTGGGGGGCGCCCTGCTGGGTCGCGAGCACGCGGATGCCGGTCGCCGTCGGCTGCCAGGTCGTGCCACGCTTGACGAACAGCGTGCCGTCCAGTGCGAGCAGGCGCAGGCTGGAGATCCCGCTGCCGCCGGCGATCGACTTCATCCCCGCAGCCGCCGTGGAGGTCGTGGTCGGCGCACCGACGACCTGCTCCACCACCACGGACTCCGTCTCGCCGCCGCCCAGCACGCCGACCGTGACGTCGTCGATCCAGGTGACTCCGAGCCCCGTGCCGCCCACGCTGACGAGCCGCACCGGGGTTCCGAGCGCTTCCGGCACGCCGTCCGCGTTGCGCAGGACCCCGGCCACCCACAGCATGGAGCGGCCGCCCGAGGTCACCGTGGCAGCGATCCGCGTGCCGTCGCGGGACAGGGCCATGCCGGCGATCGAGGTCGCCTCGGCCCAGGCGTCGGCGACCTCGACGACGTCGCCGCCGGGCAGGTGGGCGCGCACCGCACCCGGCGCGCTGCGCGGCACGCTCCACACGATCCCCAGCCGGTCGATGGTCGGGTCGACGAGGTCGGCCCGCGTGTCGAGCACCTCCGGCTCGGGCACTGCAGCGCTGAGCCGCACCACGGCGCCCGAGGACAGCTTCGCCGCCGCAAGGCTGCGCTCGGGGCCCACCTGGACGCTCGTCGGCGCCGCGTTCTCGACGGCTGCCGACAGGCCCGGGATCTTGTCGAGCTCGTCGCCGGTGAGGAAGCCGAAGCCGTCCTCGGTGAGCACCAGCGGTGCGGCCGGGACGCGCGTCGAGCGCACCGCGACGGGCTGCGCGTCGACAGGGGTCGAATCGACGCTCATGACGACATCGGATGCCCCGGCCGCGCTCAGGCTCGCCTCGAGCTGCGTCAGCATGCGGTCAAGGGCCGTGGTGCTCGCGCCGACGATTCCTTCGCTGAGCTCGACCTCGGCCACGCCGTTCTCGTCGATCGGCACCGACGGCACCGCCGTGACGTCGTCGGGGAACGCCGTCGTCACCGAAGCGGCGAGCCACTCGCTCGGGGGCCCGTTCACGAGCGCCCCGGCGATGCTGCTGGCGGCCGTCGTGACGGGGAACCAGCGCACGTCGGGCACGAGGTACTCCCAGGCCGGATCGAAGTACATCAGCGGATAGCGGTGGAACACGGTGGGGAACTGCGCCTCGTCGAGCCAGATGCCGTCCGGCGCCTCGGTGATGCGCCACTCGCCGTCGCTGCGCTGCGCGAGACGGAAGACCTGCTCGCCCGGGGCGAGCTCCGCCCGCTCGTAGGCGCCGATGTTGTCGACGGTGGCCACGACGTCGAAGGCGAAGCCCACGACGCCCTCGCCCGTCTCGACGTAGTCGCGCTCCGCGCGCTCGTCGACGATGACGCCCGCCTCGGGCTTCCAGGTGTCCCGGAGCGCCGGCGCGAGGAACTCGCGGGCGACCGCCCAGTTGCCCCCCACGCCGGGACCGGAGCCGGCGTCGATGAAGCCCTCCACGATCTGCGCCGGGGACGCACCGGGCTGCGGCCGGTTGGGGATGAAGGTCACGTTCTGCGACCCGGCGCCGGTGTCGCCGGTCTCCAGCCCGTACTCGACCGGCCCGCTCATCGGGAAGCCCGCGCAGCCGGTGACGACGAGCGCGCAGGCGGCGAGGAGCAGCGACAGGATGCCGCGTGCCCGGGTCATGCCGGTCCTCCCGTTGTCGCGGCATCCGCTTCACTGCCGGCGCGCCGCGGCGACGCCGCCCGCGGCAGGTCGATCGGCTCGGTCAGGCCGAGGTCCTCGAAGGGCGCCGCAGCGTCGTCGCCGGGCTCCACGGAGATGGGCGAAGACCCGTCGAGCACCGCGTCCTTCCGTGGCAGCGTCAGCACGAAGTGGGTGCCCTTGCCGGGCTCGGACCACACCGCCAGCTCGCCGCCGTGCAGCTTCGCGTCACCGAGCGCGATCGACAGCCCGAGGCCCGTTCCGCCGATCGTCCGCTTGCGCGACGGGTCTGCGCGCCAGAACCGGTCGAACACCCGCTCGGCATCCTGGGGGTTCATGCCCATCCCGTAGTCGCGCACGCCGATGGCCACCGCCTGCTGGTTGCTGTCGACGGTCACGACGATGGGGCGGCCCTCGCCGTGCTCGATGGCGTTGCCCAGCAGGTTGCGCACCACGCGCCGCACCCGGCGCGGATCCATGTCGACCGGCGAATAGCCGCCCGGCGCGACCAGTCGGACGTCGCTGCCGTGCTGCTCGGCCAGCTGGTGCATCGAGCCGATGACGTCCTCGGCGAGGTGCGCCAGGCTCGTCGGCTCGAGCTCGAGCTGCACCGAGCCGGCGTCGTAGCGGCTGATCTCGAGGAGATCGGTCAGGAGCGTCTCGAAGCGCTGCACCTGCGCGTTCAGCAGCTCGGCCGCGCGGGCCGTGGCGGGGTCGAACTCGTCGCGCTGGTCGTTGATCATGTCGGCCGCGAGCCGGATGGTGGTCATCGGCGTGCGCAGCTCGTGCGACACGTCCGAGACGAACCGCTGCTGCACGAGGGACAGCTCGGCGAGCTCCTTGATCTGCGACTCGAGGCTGTCGGCCATCGCGTTGAACGACCGGCCGAGCGTGGCCAGCTCATCCTCGCCGTGCACCTCGAGCCTCACGTCCAGCTGACCGGCGGCCAGCTTGGCGCTGGTGTCGGCCGCCTCGCTGATCGGGGTCGTGACCGAGCGCAGGACGAACCAGGCGATGCCGCTGATGAGCAGCACGAGGCCGATCCCGACGATCCACAGCGTGCGCTGCACGAACGAGAGCGTCTGCGGGGCGTTGGCGAGGTCGTAGGCGAGGTAGAGCTCGTACGAGGCGACGCCCTCGATGTTCAGCTGCTGCCCCACGACGATGCCGGGCGCACTCGTCTCGCCGCCGCCGGGCAGCGAGACCGGCTGCCAGATCTGCCGGTCCGGGGTGGTGCGCACGAGGGTGCGCATCGGCACCGTCAGCAGCTCGTCGATCACGCCTTCGGCGGTGGAGAAGTCCTGCGGGGCGTTGGGCACGGGCGGGCCGATGCGATAGGCGGCGACCATGTCCGCGGAGGACTGGTCGCGCAGCGCGGTGAACGCCAGCGTCATGACGTTCTGCATCTGCACCGCGTCGCTCTGCACCGCGGCGTCCAGGGTCCGCTGCGCGGCCGCGCGGGCCTGCTCCGCGTCGATGAGCACCTGATCCCTGCGGGAGGCGAAGAGGTCGTTCTGGATGGCCAGTGCCATCCAGACGCACGCCACGACCACCGCCAGCGCGGTGAGGCCGATGGTGACCAGGATCGTCCGGAAGCGCAGCGAGCGCCGCCACAGCGCCGCGATGTTCCCCGGCCATGCGCGCCACAGGCGCCACCCTGTCAGGGGGGCCATCGTGGCCGTCACGCCCGTCGTCGGCGCTGTCACGGGAACCTCAGACGACGGCACCGGCGCGGTAGCCGACGCCGCGCACCGTCGTGACGATCTTGGGGTTGTCGGGGTCCTTCTCGACCTTCGCGCGCAGTCGCTGCACGTGCACGTTCACCAGGCGCGTGTCGGCCTTGTAGTGATAGCCCCACACCTGCTCCAGCAGCATCTCGCGCGAGAACACCTGCTGCGGCTTCGAGGCGAGCGCGACCAGCAGCTCGAACTCGAGCGGCGTCAGCGCGATGGGCCCGTCGCCGCGGCGCACCTCGTGCGCGGCCACGTCGACGGTGAGGTCGCCGATGCGCAGCGTGTCGTTCGCGGGCTGGGACGCGGGACGCAGGCGCGTGCGGATGCGCGCGACGAGCTCCTTGGGGTTGAAGGGCTTGACGATGTAGTCGTCCGCGCCCGACTCGAGCCCCTTCACGACGTCGGCGGTGTCGGTCCGCGCGGTCAGCATGATGATCGGGATGCCGGACTCGGCACGGATGCGCGTGCAGATCTCGATGCCGTCCATGCCCGGGAGCATGAGGTCGAGCAGGATGAGCTCGGGACGCTCGGTCCGCCAGGCCTCGACGGCCTGGGCGCCGTCTGCGCAGAAGACCGTCTCGAATCCTTCCGTGCGCAGCACGATGCCGATCATCTCGGCGAGGGCGGTGTCATCGTCGACCACCAGGATGCGTGAAGTCATCGCGCGGGTTCGTTCCTTCTGTCCAGGCACGGGCCACGGCGAGCGCCGACCCCATGCGCTCCCCACAGAGTAGTCGACAGCGACCGCGGACCGCCCGAACCTCGCCTGAGCGCCCGCCGAGAGCCGCTGCGGGACCCCGCGCCGCGCCGGCCGTGGGAGCGGATGCGGCGTCCGGGTGATGTGGAACGATAGGGGCAACGGCGACCCGCACCGCCCTCGGCGCGGCGCCCACGCCAGAGAGGACCACCGTGACCGCGTACCCGGCTTGGACGCCGGCGTCCCGCCCCGGCATCATCCCGCTGCACCCGCTGACGTTCGGGACGATCCTGGGCCGCTCGTTCGCCGCGCTGCGCCAGAATCCCCGGGTGCTGCTCGGGTTCGCGCTGGTCGTGCAGACCCTCGCGTACCTCGTGGTGCTCGGCGGGGTCCTGCTGGTGATGTGGGCGTCGTTCTCGCGCCTGGACACCCTGCAGGAGGGCACCGACGAGTACGACACCGTGATGGCCGGCTCGATCGCGCTCACCGCGGTCGCGGGCATCGTCCTCTCGCTGGCGGCCGGGGCGCTGAGCGTGATCGTGCAGGGCATCGTCGTGGTGGAGGTCACGCACGCGGCGGTGGCCGAGAAGCTCACCCTCGGTGCGCTGTGGCGGCAGGTGAAGCCGATCGCGTGGCGCCTCATCGGCTACTCGCTGCTCGTGGTCCTGGCCGTCGCCGCACTCGTCGCCGCCGTGGTGCTGGCGGTCGTCGGCGTCGCGATCGTGGCCCCGCCTGCGGCCATCGCGCTCACGATCGTCGTGATCGTCGCCGCGATCCCCCTCACGTGGTGGCTCATGATCAAGCTGCTGCTCGTGCCCGCCGCCATCATCGTCGAGCACGCCACGATCCCGCAGGCGCTGTCGCGCTCGTGGACGCTGACGCGCGGCCGGTTCTGGCCGGCGCTGGGGATCATCCTCGTCATCAGCGTCATCTTCGCCACGGTCGCGCAGGTGGTGAGCATCCCGATGAGCTTCCTCTCGCTGGGGCTCACGACGATCATCGCGCCGACCGGCGACCCCGAGCCGACCGCCATCGTCGGCTTCCTCGCGGCGACGCTGCTGACCCAGGTGCTGACCCTGCTGCTGCAGTCCGTCGCCGTGGTGGTGCAGTCCACCGCGACGGCGCTCATCTACATCGACTGCCGCATGCGCCGCGAGGGCCTCGACCTCGATCTGCTGGCGTACGTGGAGCGACGGGATGCCGGGGCCGCCGGTCTGCCGGATCCCTACCGCGAGAACGTCGGGCGCGCCGTCGCCCCGCGCATCGCGCCCGGACCGTACGGCGCGCCCGGCTACGCCGCATACCCGCCCGGCTACGCGCAGCCGGTGTTCGGACCACGCGGGGCCGCGACGCCCGGCTACGGCCCGCCCGCCGGCTACGGTCCCCCACCGGCGCACCCGGTATACGGGCCCCCCGCGGGCTACGGGCAGCCCGCGGGGTACGCCGCGGCTCCCGTGCAGCCGGCGCCGCCCGTGGCGCTCTCCGACGCTCCCGCGAGCCCCGCCGACGCGGACGCCGACGGTGCGGGCGGGCAGGATCCCGCACGACCCGGGACGCCCGCCGAGCCGGAGGCCTCGCCGACCACCTGGACCGCACCCGGCGCCGCCCCGGACGGCGCCGACCGCGGGTCGCCGTGGTCCTGAACGCCGGGATGCTCCGCGTGTCCGCACGCCTCGCCGACGCCGTGCCGCCACTGACCCCCGACGGCGACGAGGCGCGGCGCTGGGCCGAGGACGAGCTCGCCGACCCCGCCTACGACATCGCGGAACCCACGCCGATCGACCGCATCGCGCGGGCCGTCGGGGACTTCATCGCCTCGCTGCTGAACCCGGACCTCACGGGGGGTCTGGGCACGACCTTCGCGCTCGTGGCAGCGGTGATCGTCGTGATCGTCATCGTCGCCGCCTTCCTGGTGTGGGGCATGCCCCGCGTCTCCCGCCGCGCAGCGCCGCGCGCGCCGATGCTGTTCGGCGAGCGCGAGCAGCGCAGCGCCGCGCAGCTGCGGGCCGCCGCCGAGGAGCGCGCCCGCGCGTCGGATTGGGACGCCGCGATCGTGCTGCGCTTCCGCGCGCTGGCACGGAGCTGCCTCGAGCGCGGCGTCGTCGATCCGCCGCCCGGTGCGACCGTCCACGCGTTCGCGCGGGCGGCGGCGGGAGCGTTCCCCTCGCTCGCCGATCGCCTCGAGGACGCCGCGACGGCGTTCGACGACGTCCGCTATCTCCGGCGGCCGGGGACCGGTGACCTCTACCGTCTCGTCGCGTCCGTCGACGACGCCGTGACCGCGGCACGTCCCGCGCTGCGCGAGGAGGTCCCCGCGTGAGTGCGACCCTCACCGCCCGCGCCGCGGACGGCCCGGGGACGACGGATGCCGCTCCCCCGGCGGACGCCGAGAGCCCGGGCGGGCACCGCCCCGGCCGTCGCGTGGGCGCGTGGGTCGCCATCGCCCTGGCGCTGCTCGTCGTCGGCGGGGTGGGCGCGGCCGTCTCAGCCGTGAACCAGTGGGCCCAGCGCGGCGCGCTCGACCCCTCCTCGGCCGGCCCGACCGGCGCGCGCGCACTCGTGCAGATCCTGCGCGCCCACGGCGTCGAGGTCGAGGTCGCGCGCGACCGCGAGGCGGCCATCCAGGCGCTCGAGCGGTCCGCCGGGACGCTCGTGCTCCCCGACACGCCGGCGCTCTCGGACGAAGCGGTGAACACCCTCGCGGGCGCCGCCGGCGACGTGGTGCTGATCGAGCCGCGCGCCCGCACGCTGGATCTGCTGCTGCCGGGGTCGGCTCCCGCCGGCGTCGCGTCCGACGAGACCGCGCGCCCGGACTGCGACGTCGAGGACGCCGTCCGTGCCGGCGCCGTGCGGCCCTGGGGCGTGTACACGCCGGGCGCGGACACGGCGTCCTGCTACCCGTCCGCCGGCGGCTACGGCCTGCTCGTGCACGAGACCGACCGCGGCCGCGTCGCCGCCGTCGACGGCCGCGCGCTCTTCACCAACGAGCGGCTCGCCGACGACGGCAACGCCGCCCTCGCCGTGAACCTGATGGGGCGGCATGCGCTCGTCGTCTGGTACGTGCCGGGACTCGGCGACACCGACATCGCGGATGCCGATCCGTCGCTCGGCGAGCTCACGCCCCCCTGGGTCAGTCCCGTCATCGTGCTGCTGCTGGTGGCAGGGATCGCAGCCGGCGTCTGGCGGGGCCGGCGCTTCGGCCCGCTCGTGGCCGAGCGGCTGCCCGTGACGGTGCGCGCCTCCGAGACCACCGAGGGCCGCGCCCGCCTGTACGCGCGGGCCCGGGACCCGCTGCACGCCGCGGACCGGCTCCGGATCGGGGCGCTGCGGCGCCTCGCCGGGCTGCTGGGCCTCGCGGCGAGCGCGGCCGCGCCCGAGATCGCCGACGCGGCCGCGGGCCGCGTGGGGCTGGACCGTGCGGCGGTGCGCGGCATCCTGATCGACGACATCCCCCGCAGCGACGCCGAGCTCGTCGCGCTGAGCTCACGACTGCGACAACTCGAGGACGCCGTCCGCGCGGCCGTCCGCCCCGAAAGGAGCCCCCGATGACGGACACCCCCGCAGGCCACCGGCCGCCGGCCGCCGACACCGCCGCCGAGGCGCCGCCCACGTCGCCCGAGCCGGCCGGCTTCGACGACGCCGCACTGCGGGAGGCGATGAACCGCGTGCGCCTCGAGGTCGGCAAGGCGGTGGTCGGCCAGGACGGCACCGTCACCGGTCTGCTCATCGCGCTCCTCGCGCGCGGGCACGTGCTGCTGGAGGGGGTGCCCGGCGTCGCGAAGACGCTCCTCGTGCGGGCGTTCTCGACCGCGCTGGGCCTGGACACCAAGCGCATCCAGTTCACCCCCGACCTCATGCCCGGAGACGTGTCGGGCTCGCTGGTGTACGACGCGCGGACGGGAGAGTTCGAGTTCCGCGAGGGGCCGGTGTTCACTCACGTCGTGCTCGCCGACGAGATCAACCGGACGCCGCCGAAGACGCAGGCCGCGCTGCTGGAGGCGATGGAGGAGCGTCAGGTCTCGACCGACGGAGTCACGCGCCGCCTCCCCGATCCGTTCCTCGTCGCCGCGACGCAGAACCCGATCGAGCACGAGGGCACGTACACGCTGCCCGAGGCGCAGCTGGACCGGTTCCTGCTCAAGCTCATCGTGGACGTGCCGGCGCGCGAGGCCGAGCTGGCAGTCCTCCGTCGGCACGCCGGCGGCTTCGATCCGCGCGATCTCGCCGCCGCCGGCCTGCGACGGGCCGCCACGGCCGACGAGCTCCGCGCAGCGCAGCGGGCCGCGGCATCCGTCACCGTCTCGGACGACGTCCTCGGCTACGTCGTCGACCTCGCCCAGGCCACGCGGAGCAGCCCGTCGGTGCAGCTGGGCGTGAGCCCGCGTGCCGCCACCGCGCTGCTCGCGGCGGCCAAGGCGTGGGCGTGGCTCGGCGGCTACCCCGCGATCACGCCCGATCACGTGCAGACGATGCTCCTGCCGACGTGGCGCCACCGCATCCGCCTGCGCCCCGACGCCGAGCTCGAGGGCGTCTCGGTCGACGCGGTGCTGGGCTCGGTGGTCCAGCAGACGCGCGTGCCGATCTGACGCCGATGTACGTCACCGGTCGCCTTCCGCTGCTCGTGGCCCTCGGAGCCGTGCCCGTCGTGCTGCTCTCGGCGGCGGGGATGGACGCGTGGCTCGCGGCGGCGGGCTGGGTGGTGCTGTGCCTGGCAGCGGCCCTCGGCGACGCCGCCGCCGCGCCCGACCCGCGCCGGATCGCCGTGACCAGGCGGCTGCCGCGACGCGTGCTGCTCGGGCAGCCGGTGCTCTCGGAGCTGGTGCTGCGCAACACCGGCGATCGAGCCGTGCGGGGCCGCGTGCGTGACGCGTGGCAGCCGACCGCGGGGGCACCGCCTGAGCGACCGACGATCGCCATCCCTCCCGGCGAGGCCCGCACCGTCGGCATCCCGCTCCTCCCCCGTCGGCGCGGCGAGCTGCGGTCGCGCTTCGTCGTCGTGCGCTCGGACGGTCCGCTGCGGCTCGCAGGGCGTCAGACGCGGCTGGACTCCGCGGGCGCGGTGCGCGTGCTGCCGCCGTTCGCCGCGAGGCGCCACCTGCCGTCACGGCTCGCGCGGCTGCGCGAGCTCGACGGCAACACCAGCGTGCAGGTGCGCGGACAGGGCACGGAGTTCGACAGCCTGAGGGAGTACGTCCGCGGCGACGACGTGCGATCGATCGACTGGCGGGCGACCGCGAGGTCCAGCACCACGATGCTGCGCACGTGGCGACCCGAGCGCGATCGCCACGTCGTCATCGTGATCGACACCGGACGCACCGCCGCCGCACGTGTCGGCGACGGCGTGCGGATGGACGCCGCGATGGAGTCCGCTCTCCTGCTGGCCGCCCTCGCCGCGCGGGCGGGCGACCACGTGCATCTGCTCATGTTCGACCGCACCGTCCGCGCCCGCGTCACGCGGGTCGACGGCCCCTCCCTCCTGCCCGCGATGGTCGACGCGATGGCGCCGGTCGAGCCGCAGCTGATCGACACCGACTGGGATGCGGCGTTCGCACACGTGCGCGCGCTCACCTCGCGCCCGTCGCTCGTCGTGCTCCTGACCGCGCAGGACGCCCCCGAGGCCGCCCGCGGCTTCCTCGGGTCGCTGCCCGCACTCTCGCGGGCAGCCCACGTGCTGGTCGGCACCGTGACGGACGAGCCCGGCGAGCTTCCCGAGCGGCCGGACGCCGCCGACGTGTACCGCGCCGCCGCGGTCGAGCGGAGCGCGCACGACGCCGCCGTCGTCGCGGCCGCCGTCGCGCGCGCCGGCGGCGAGGCCATCGCCGCGACGCCCGAGGACCTGCCGCCGCGGATCGCCGACCGCTACCTCGCCCTCAAGGCGGCGGGGCGCCTCTGAGCGGAAACTCCGCACCGATCCTGGGAAACCGCTGAGGATGCCGATACCCTCGCGGCGAGGAAAGGAGTCCGCAGATGTCGGATACCACCATCCCGCCGACCACGGTGAACAGGCTCGTCGCGGAGGCTCTGGGAACGTTTCTGCTCGTCTTCGGCGGCGTCGGCGCGGCGCTGTTCGCGGCGAGCTTCCCGGCCGGGTCGGAGAGCAACCCGCTGGGCATCGCCTTCGTCGGCGTCTCCCTCGCGTTCGGACTCACCGTCGTGGCGGGCGCCTACGCGTGGGGCCCGATCTCGGGCGGCCACTTCAACCCGGCCATCACGCTCGGCCTCGCGGCGGCCGGGCGGTTCGAATGGAACAAGACGATCGGCTACATCGTCGCGCAGCTGATCGGAGGGGTGCTGGGCACCACCGTCATCGTGCTGATCGGCCTGTTCGGCACCGACGACTGGCTCGCGAACGCGCAGGACGGCGGCTTCGCCGCCAACGGGTTCGGCACCGGTGAGTTCGGCTCGCCCGGCGGGTTCGGCATGGGGGCGGCGATCGTCGCGGAGATCGTGCTGACGGCGATCTTCGTGCTCATCATCCTCGGGGTCACCAATCCCACGCGCGGAACGGCGCCGCTCGCACCCCTCGCCATCGGCCTCACGCTCACCCTGATCCACCTCATCTCGATCCCCATCGACAACACGTCGGTGAACCCGGCCCGCTCGATCGCCTCGGCGATCTACGGCGGCCCGGATGCGCTGCTCCAGCTGTGGGTGTTCATCGTCTTCCCGATCGTCGGAGGTCTCCTCGCCGGCGTCCTGCACCGCGCGCTCTTCGAGCCCAAGGGCACGCTGCCGCCCGTGCAGGCGGAGGCGCGCGTCAAGTAGGCGCCGACACGACGGAGCGGCCCGCCCCCCCACGGGGGGGGGGCGCGCAGGGGGGGGCGGCGGGGAGACCGGGTGGGAGGGGGGGAGCGCGGGGGGCGGGGGGGGATAAAAAACTGAGGCGGGCGCCGAAAA